>CAMKPZ010000003.1 GCA_946414805.1 uncultured Bacteroidales bacterium | reverse complement strand
TACAAGTATACGATATTTTTTCCACCTAAGTGTCTACTTTTTCGATAGCATCAAAGAGACCCTGTTGACACGGAAAAGAAACCCTGCATCGTTTCATGCAGGGTCTCAATCAAAGTATGCGGAACGAGTCGTGTTCGAGTCGTGTTCGCCTCGTGTCCGCCTCGTGCTCCCATCGGATGCTGATCGGGTGCTCATCGGATGCTCATCGGGTGCTCAATAGGACGACGCCCTACCCACGATATGCCGAAAAGCCGATCGGATACCTTTTCCCAACTGTCACATGCAGGGTCTCAATCAAGCTTACTTTAGTACGTGCCTCCCGTACTCCGTCAGAACGCCTCTCTCGGTGTGGGAGCAGTACCTTTAAAAGTATCACTCGGCATACTCGCAGGACCGAAAAGCGGACTTTCCATCGTTGCCTTCATTGCTCGGAGATCCATCGCCTCCGTGGAGGGTATTATATATTGCTTCTTCATAATCGTATTGTGTTTTATTTTACCAACTGACCATCCACGCTGTAAACCTTCTCGCCACGGATGATATATACCTTGTCATTGATCAGCACTTTGCGGGTCTCACCCTGCGCATCTACGACCGCTTCGTCAATGCCCGTGGTGATCTGCGGAGCCTTGGCGCTCAACCGCACACCGTACTGCGCATGCGTTCCTTTGTCTAACGTAAGCGTGTACGCGCTCTCGCTCAGGTTCCAGATCGCCGCTCCGTCCTTCGTCAGATAAAGCGCCATGCCTGCATCAGTACGTGCTCTTGCGGCAATGATATATTCGCCAGTCTGCGGCGCATAGACGGTAAGCGGATAAGCGACCGCCTCTTCCTCCATAGGCATTGTATTGACGCATAGTTTCATGCCATAGCGATTGACCCACATCTGTGCAACCTTGGTCGTTGTGCCGGCCTTGACAAGATCGCTGTTAGTGACATAACCGTCCTCCTTCTCCTCCGTTGTGCCGATAAAGAGGTTGTCCATCGGTACGGTGCGTCCCTCGGTAGAGATAGTTACTTCGTATTTGGCAGGAACGAACTCCCTGCTGGCAGCATTGCGTCTCGGTGCCGGAGTAGCTCCGGATCCAAAGGGTGTTACTACCACAGCTCTGTTTGCAACAGCCTGCACATACACCGCCATTCCTGTTCTGAAATTCACCTCTGCCATCGGCTTGGACTGATAGGTATCGCTTCCTATTTCATAGGGCACGTGTACCTGACAGTATTCGACTCCTACATTGAGTGCGGCATGGAAGAGTGCGGGAGTGGCAATCGCGTTCCAATCATTGCTTCCATCAATAGAACTATTGTACAGATTGGTGCGTACTGAAGCAGAATAAACGATAGGAGCACCGGCGGCTTTGGTGAAACGAACCGTGCCTACATGGCTTGCAAATGCAATCATATAGCCCTTACCGGGGATCAGATTCTCTACAGGTTGTCCCGGCTCGTCATAGTGTTTTAGATACTCCCAGCAATGCGATCCTGCACCCTGCGAAGCACGTGTAGCCCCATTATAGTAGATTATCTCATAGTCTCTTCCCAAACTCATCTCACGACCGTCTCCTATCAGCTTGACTGCATCCAGATCAGCCACCTCGAACGGAACACCGAACGCGTGCCATATTCGAGCCTCGGTATTAAGAGTGAGGTCGAAATATACATTGCCGGAGATATTCAGGTTCTCCGCTCCGATGATTTCGCCGGAGGCAGGCTCCGCTGCTCCGTCAATACCCGGCTTATATACCGTGGCATCCAGAATCAAGTCGGTAGCGCTGATAGAGGACGATTCGGGAATAGTCAGTGTTCCGTTTGCATGCACATGTACTTCTTCTACCGTGTAGGTGGTGTTGTCCGGCATATCGTTCAGAGCATTCACCTCCATCCTCTTGGCTATTTGATTAAACAACGCCGTATAAGTGGCATCTGCTGTAACTTCTGGTAGAGCAACGCCCAACGCATAAATGGTTTCATCTTCACCTTTCCACCCGGCAAAGAAATACTTATAGTCGTCATCCTCCCGGTCGGAAACATTGTAGGTCGGCACGGCACTGTGTCCGAATACCTCTTCCGCTGTACCTCCGTTATTGTCAATATTGGTGAAAGTGACGGTGTACATTCTGTCCTCTGCGATAAATTGCGCCGTGTAGGTCTCTTTGCCGGTGACAGCGGGGAGATCGGTATCTTTGCTATAGAATGTACCAGCACTGCTCTTCCAACCCGTCCAGACATAATAGTACACAGCATCCCTGTCACGACGCGGAACGACGGCGCATACCGGCTTCTTACCTTCCGTAACAGGAGCGGAAGAGAGTTCTGATCCGTCATAGTTAATAAACTTCACTACGTACCGCGCCGTAGCATCAAACTGCGCCGTGTATGTTGTCTCGCCGCCTACGGAAGGGGTGGAACCGTTCGCATAGGTGTTGCCGTCAAGGCTGCTGAGCCAACCGCTGAACGTATATTCATTCGAGGCATCGGTTGCGCGGGTCGGCAGGATGTCATCGTAACTTGTCGGTGTGCCGTATTTCTGATGTTCGTCTACCTCAATCACGCGGTCGCCATCCTTCCAAGTGATGTCATAATAACGGTCTATATTACTCCATTGGGCGGTGTAGGACACCCCTGCACCTTCTACTATCGGCAATGACTCACCCGGAGCATAGACTGTACCATCCGTTGCTTTCCATCCCGTGAACTCATAGTCATACTGCGCCGTCGAAGCCTTGACAGCAGCGTACTCCGGCGAAGCTCCGTATTCCACTTCCACCGGTACGTTGGCACCATTCTTGGCATCCTTGAAGGTAACGGTATAATGCCGCTTCGTTTTCGTAAAGACTGGACGATAGTTCATATCGGCAGTAGCCACCTCTAATAGATCTGTCCACTTGTAGGTAGTACCCGATTCACTGCTCTTCCATCCATAGAACTGATAGGTATATTCGGCAGTAGTTGTTTTTGAGGGGTTGTTCGCAATAACAGACGGATCCGGTCTTCCGTTGAAGTCCGTAACGATGGTATGAAGTATGTCATCCCCTTCTCCCTCTTCTTTGGAATAGAAAGTCACTGTTACAGTTTTGAGAGTCCATATTTCATCGTAATAATAGAAACCTTCGTATCCCTCTTTTTTACATTCAAAAACTGTAGGATTATCTGTGGCCTCTACTTCCCACCATTGGCATTCACCCTCCGTGCCCGGCAGATGGATAAATATGCGTGATCCGTCTGCAGACTCATATGTATGATCTTCCTTGATATATAGATCATCGTATTCGCCCATCGCATCACGTTGTTTCTTTAGTTTAACATAATCCGATGGTTTTGCATATGCATCATCACCAATATGCTCAAAGCACTCGTCCGAATAAGTTGGTGTCCAAGTATTATCCATGTATGCAAAAGAGTGATCGGCATCCGTACCACTTGTAGCGGTATAACTTCCGTTTCCATTCTTCAACTGTGCCGGATCCATGGTTACGGTTTTTGTCTTTATTGCGCTGTTTTCAATACCAGTAATGAGGTCTATTTCGGTAGTAGAAGGTGCATCATTCGCAAAGAAGATAGTACCCGCATCTGCATTGTTGGAATATATATTTGCGCCGTATGTTTTATTCGCATTAGTGGGTCCATCCTCAATAGACTGGGTGGTGTATAATGCACCCTGCACATTGATGTTACCATGTACATTGATGGCTGCATCTGCGTAAGAAGTATTTGAACTCCATTGATGCTGGTCGAATACATATAGTTTCTTTCCTGCATTCACAGTCAAAGAAGCTGTTTTGTTTATCTCTACCGACGAGCCGGGCATTAACTCCGTATCATTCGTAATTGCGAAGTCTCCATCCAACACATGAATCTTCATAGTGTTAGTAATAGGCAGAATATAGTCAGCAGAATTAACTGTTATTGTTTGGTTTACAATAGGGAGTTTCATAGTAATGGATAGCGAACCTAACTGAGCGGAACTATTGACTTCCCAAACTTGTTGCTTTGTAGTTGTATTATAGGATTTGCGAACCCACGAAGATTCATCCTCTGATGTAACTTCAAATAATGCGCCCGAAGTTCCAACTAGTTTGATATTATCATCACCATACCAGGCTTTAGCCCCCGCGTAATAACAACGCATATCCGCCATCAGTCTCGAATTATAGTAATAGGTGGTCGGCACCTCTATATTTTGAATGCTATACTGATTAAAAGGCATGAATCGAGTGGTATTGCTGGAGTTAGTCTGCTTGATATAATACCGCAAGTTGCTCGCAGAGGGCATATTCTTTATCTGGAACATCTCGCGTACTTCAGCATTGCTTTTCACCGTAATACTGCCTGATCCGGTAATCATTCCCCATGCATAGAGATACGCTCCGCTATTGAGCTGAATATGACTCCCAGACTCCATATGGATACATCCATAAGGACTCTGATTGGAAACGCCTCCACTCTCAGTACAAAACATTTCGCCACTTACTCCTATTTTTCCATCCACATTGAGATGCGCATCAGATGCCATTGTCAAGCACAAGAAATTCTCATTCAAACCGACAGTGGTAATCTTGTCTGCGACAGCAGGATTCCCATTGTCCGTAATAGTCGTTTGTCCGAATTTACGAGGAACTATTAATGTGGCGTTTGCCGGCAACACATAGTCCCCCGCAGGCAATGTGTAGTTCTGCGTCATTACAATTGTAAAAGTACCACTATGATCTTGTGTATATTGAAGGGCTTCCTCTAAAGTAGCATAATACGCTCCGCCAACAATACGGCATACATACGGACTCGGATTTTGAGTAGCAATCACATAGCGATAGCCGTCTGCATAATCCGAATGTGTTTCTTCCAAATGGAATACCTGATATCCCGTATGAATATATTTCGGCAAATTGATGGTTGTTTTATAGATGCCGCCTTTTAATCGCACCTTTCCAACAGTACCGGCAGCATTCAAAGCACCATAGCCATTACTTACATTCGTTTGCGCAGAGAATTTACCCGCTAACACATCACCGATAGATGTTGAAGCATCAAAGAACATTGCATATACATCTGTAGTAGTACCTACAGCATTAATTATATCTCCGTTGATTGTAAAATTCTTTTTAGCATAAACTCCGTAACTATTCTTCCCATTCGTAGTTGTAGAACTAATCATATTATTAGCCAAATTCAACGTAGATGCCGTATTTCCCCATATGCCATACACACTGAGTTTAGCTTCTGCACTATATGTAGCATCTGTAGTATTGAGTGCACCATTGATTTGCGCACCATATACATTTTGCGAATACGCTGCGTTTGTCGCAGTAACAATAAATGATGCACCATTCACATTCGTTGTTTGAGCGGCAGCATTATAAAGACCACATAGTTCTGAATTCTGTGCGGTAGAAGCTGTTGTCTGCTTGGCTTCTACATTATATGTACCGCCGTTAACCGACATACTGCCTGCGGCATGATAAACTCCGTATGCATGGGTAGTATAAGACGACACGGTGGCATTGGTATTCACACTGTTGTTCGTGCCGTTTTCCGCATAGAATCCGCACGCATAGTTTTCGCCTAACGTTGTTGCATTCAGCGTACAGCCCGTAGCCGTTACATTGGAACGGCTATAGATAGCGTATGCTTTGCTGGTATTCGACTGACCGGTAATGGAGCAATCGGTCAGCGTGATGTTTTTGTTTGCCACCCCACCGAAAAAACCATATGCTGTGTTTCCCGTTCCGCGAGTCTCACCGGTTATGGTGGCATTCGCAATGGTGGCATCTGCTACGGCGCATGCACCATAGACATTGTTTCCACTACCGATGGCACGGAACGTACCGCCATCTACATTCAGCGAACCGTACTGATGATGCAGACTATATGCCGTTCCGCCTTCTGCGGTGGCGCGATACGTACCGCCATTAATGGTCGTTGTAAGTGCGCTTGTAGCAGAATTAACTGCGGTTGCTGCCGTAGTAGGCGAAGTAGCCGTAACCGTGATATTCGACAGACTCACCGTACCGAGGTTATTGATACCAAATACCTTCGTGCCACTTACACCGGTAGCTTGTGTTGTAATAACTGCATTCTGCTGTAATACAGCTGATGCCCCACTTGCTATATACACACCATATACATCCGAGTTCTCTGCCGTAACTGCAATACTACCGCCGTTGACATTCAGGCGACCAGCCTTTACGAAACCACCGCCTGCGCCTGCCGTTTTAACAGATACAGAAGTAGTTACCTCTGTCAACGTAGTTACCCCGCCATTAACATAGAATCCGTAACCACTCGTTCCTGAGGTAGTCTTAACATCTAAAGTTGCGTTCTCCACATTGCTCTGACCAGCCGACCATAAACCGTAGGCATTAGTCGGTGCAGAAACGGTAATATAACCACCGTTAAGTGTGGCATAATCGCTTGCGGTTGCCACGTGTACGCCTTGCGCATTGCCCGAGTTGGCAGTAACCGTTATGTTTCCTCCTGTCATGTATAGGACACTACCCTGTTGTACATCCACGCCGTAAGCAGCACCTGCACCGGTATTAGCCGAAGATAGCGTACCGCCCTGCATCGTAAGTTTGGCAGCCTGCGTAAAGTTAACCACACTAACAGGGGTGGTTGAAGAATAGGATGTATAGATTTTGCCGACTTGTCTGAAACTGCCATCAATAATCCGCACATTAATATCCGCGACATCAATAGAAAAGGCGGAAGCACTATTCGCTGTTAGCTCTTTACCATTTACATCAAAAGTCATGGATTTGGTAAAGGAAAGAGGTGTAGTGATAGTAATCGGATTCATCAGTTTGACTGTGGGGGCATTAGACATACTATTTGCCTGTTCCATCATAGCAGCCAATGTACCCGTATAGGTGCGGTTGCCATCTTCTTCTATACAAGCTTCATAATCTACCTCTTCTTCTGCTTCAGCCAAAATAGAGAAAGTAATGGATTCACTATATAGAGGAGCTACCGTCACTTCCACCTCTGTATTTGTATATTCTGTAGGATTGTATGTAAAAGGTATGATTAGCATATTAGAAGAATAGGTTGCCGTTCCTTTTACAATATTATTCTGCACAGGTATCGTCTTTTCCGTAAAAGTAATGGTAAAATCACTTGCCGCCCAATCTCCTACTGCTGTCACAGGGATAGTGATACTATAATTGGTTTGAGCCGCAGGGATGGAAGTAACACGAGGAGTCAAGTCGCCTGTTGGTTCACCTAATTCCGCAATCTTGAACTCTGCACGGATAGTAGCATTGTGGTCTGCTTTAAAATTGGTGTATGTTTTATCAGTAGACAAACGCGTCTCTCCTTCATACCAACCGATGAAATTGGTAGCTGTTGACGGAACCGTCAGAGTAATCTCGTCTGCGGCATAAGATTCTACTATTTGATTTTCTTCCGATGATGGAGAAATCTCATAATCCTCAGTTTCCTCATGGAACTTCCAAACAGTAATATCACCAGGTTCCGGTTCCCCCGTATCATAAGACTTTGTGTAAGAATAATGCACTTGATAAGTACCTCCCGCTGGAATCGCATAGGTTATCCAAAATGGATCAATCTTTTTAAATCCTGCTTTAGGGCGCATATGAGTATCTGTTTGTCCTCCAGCAGTTGTCTGAATAATATCTGTACCATCAAATGGGCCCTCATTAATAGATTGAGTATCATCACAAGCAGTAGGTTTACCTTGGCTCAGCACAATACCCTTACTGGAAGGTTTAGCTGCATAATCAGTGCCTCGCGTTCCCCATGAGCCGTTGAATTCATACCCTCGAGATGGTCTTGCCCAGAAAAACATATTGGTAGGGGTACATCCATTGCTACCATTACTAATATAGCAATTTGTATTATCTTTACCACTAAGGCTACCACCAGGTTGGTAATTTTTAAACTTGCTATCTGGAACATTAACCTCATTAGTCCTACTCATATAGACTAAGCCTGCTGCCGGATCTGCAGTTGTTGCGCTTATGTAGTGTGTACCCGTACCGGATGTATTCAAATTTACATCCAAATCCGCCCAAGCATTAACACTTCCTCCGAGCAAACACACTAAAATGCTCAGAGAATAAAGAAGTTTTTTCATTTTAAATAAATTTCTCATATCTTTTTGTACTTTAAAATTATCGATTCATGTATTTTTGTTTCAGCAAAATGATGCCGAAAGAGATTGCTAAAATAATATGTGCGTTCTCTACCAATCGATGAGGAGCACAAAGCATACATATACACCATAAAGCAATCACTATCACATAAGGCAATGCCCATGTCTTTCTCCATTTCCAACAAATTGCCGGCAAGATATTGAACGGAATAATCAACCAGTTCCAATCTGTATTTGGCATCGACGGAAAAACGAGCATGTACGTAATAAGCAACGAGAATATCGTATATAAACTTAAAAACGCATAATCCAAATAACTATTCTTTATAAACATTCCGATAATTGATAACACAAATAGTAGTAGCGCAAACACAAGCGGAGAGAACCACTCACCCTTATATTGTTTCTGCGATGGAGCTAACTCGATGGGTTCTTCTGAAATAATCGGTAGTCCGTTTATCGTAGCAACCTGCCAACGCTCTACCAATTCGAATGGTGCTATCAATTTCTCCTCCTCCGGAATATCTGGATTATCAACATAACGTCCGCTAACCATTGTCATACACCAAAACAATCCCCATCCTTTAGTTGCATTATCATAGAAGATTTCTCGGATGGTTCTATTGCTTTTATTTCCCCATTCGGGATAAACAATTTGATAATTATTTCCTGTCATTTCGTTCGCAGACCGGATAGCATCTTCTACACTATGTACAACCGAAATAGCACAGCCGCGTTTTACCGGATCATACTCCAAATACATTCCCTGTCCTACCCGCTCATCGCACATCCTCCACAATTCCGATTTCACCTCGGGAGGTAAGTTGAGGCGATATTCCTTCACACCCCTTCCTACCTCATAAAATGGTTGCAGATAGTCGTTCGTGGACAAACTCATCATTCCCATATTCAGATTATTCATCAAGAAACGGAGAACTTTCCCCCTCACTCCCTCACTTTCGTAAGTGAATATATAATCCAATCCGAATGTCGGACATTGCATATGAAGACAGGCATGGCCGAGAACACTATATAGAATTTCTCCAGGTTCAGAAATTATCAGCCCCACCGTCACAAAATCATCTGCGAGGCGGTCGATAGTGTCGTTGAAGCCTTGCAGGGCATTGCGTTCGGCTACGGACAAAGAGTCCGTCTGAGCGGAAACCGCAACAGACAAACACAAACTGAAGAGTATGACATATATCTTCTTTATCATGTATTCTATACCACACGCAGAAAAGAGAGCCGCTCCCGGCTCTTACATTGAGTAAGATTTGTCATAATTTGCATGTGGATTTTGTACCTTTAGTGGTTAAACGGGCACAAAAGTACTGCTTTTTAGGGATATACGCAAATATAATCTATAATATCCGACTTAATTGCAAACATTCGCGAAGAATCGCCTATTTACGCTCCACGAACGAGATTTGAGATTTTATAATTCAGTCCTTACTATCTCCATTTGTTTTTGGATCACTGCAATAGTGCCTCATTGGTCATAAAATAATCTATCATAACGAATGCTTTTTACTACATTAAACCGGTTTTAAGCAGATATTGATTGATATTTCAATCGTAATCCGCTGCAAAAGTACTACAATTTTTTGAATCCTGCAAGATTTTCTTCCTTATTTGCATGAAATTCTGCATTATGGGAAAGCCAATCTTTAATACTGATTGCCTTGATGGTATATGCCCCGTCTTGTATGATTTCGTTATGTTCTCTTGTGACAATTGTCAGACGGGAACAATGGGTAGCCTGGGCGGCTTCTTTCAATCCGTCCAGCTCACGCCGACGCGTCGTTTCATCATCCAAAGCCCAAGATACTTGAACAAGTTGCTCAACGGTCTCTTCGTTTTGAACCACAAAATCACACTCGTGTTTTCCCTGCCAGTAAAAAAGTTTTTTACTTGCCCCGCGACGGCGGAACAGCTCCAATGCGACAGTATTTTCCAACAATTTGCCGTCATCGGAAGAATGAGGCATCAACACAGCCTGCCTCAGCCCATTGTCGATGACATAGTATTTGCGCAAAGACTGGTTCTCTTTTACCAACGAAGCCGTATACTTCGGGAACCGCACAAACATATATGCTTCTACAGCCCAATCCGCCCAGTCGTATAAGTCGTCCTTGCTGATACTCAGTCCCATGGAACGCATGTCATTGTATATCGTATTGACCGAGGTCGGTTTGGTAAGGTTGGTCATGATACGTTTGAGGAAATAACGCAGTGCCTCGGTGCTTTTTATCTTGTGCCTTTCCACCAAGTCCCGGAACAGCATCGTATTGAAATATCCTTGCAGCCGTTTCAAGCGTACGGAACGATCCTCTGTCAGCACAACATTCGGGAAACCACCGTTATGTATATATTCGTCTATTGCGATGTTGCGCTTAGCCTCGTCTGTCTCCAAAGGGCTGTAGATATTCACTTTTCGGAAGCGGCAATACTCTCTGAAACTCAATGGAAGCATTTCATAATCAAGAGTCCATCCGCGTAAGGCGGTGGAAATCTCGGCAGATAGCAGTTTGGCATTGCTTCCTGTCACATACACATGAGGACAGTATGATTTGAACACGCGAAGAACAAACAAATCCCATCCTGAGACATTTTGTATCTCATCGAAAAACATATATACATTTTTCAGAGGTATATCAGGAAACATCTCCCTGTAGGCAGCTAACACTTCATCCAGTTCCTCTGTCTTTATGTCCGCCAAGCGTTCATCATCAAAATTAATCCATAGTATCTGTTCTTTTTTCACTCCCGCATCCAGCAGCCTGTTAACTGCCAGCATGAGTAACGAAGACTTTCCTGCCCTGCGCACGCCCGGGACGGTTATTATACTATCCGGTTGTTCCGGCAATACGATTTCTCGTTCCATGCGCTCAAAGGGAAGTTCTCCTTGCGTCAATGCAATCAAAGACTTGAATAATTCCTTTTTCATACCATCTGGGGCTTATTATGTATCATATCTTTCCTAAAAGAAAGGAAGAATTTTTGCAAAAGTTTCCTTCTCTTCAGGAAATCCGCTGCAAAAGTACTACAAATTTTTGAATCCTGCAAGATTTTAACCGAAAAAAATCATCTGTGCCTGCACAAGAGACAATCGAGACCCTGCATCGTTTCATGCAGGGTCTCAATCAAGGCTGATTTAGAACGGCTTTGCGCCGTGTTTCGTCAGAACGGTTCTTCACGCTTGGCGGGAGCAGGATTACCGGGACCACTAGCAACCAAACTAAAGGCATGTTCACCATCTAATAGTTGGGCACTTAATAACATTTCCTCCGACTGAGGAGCAATATATATTTTCTTTTTCATAATTCATTCTCCTTATTTAACAAGTTGTCCGTCTACGCTATATACAGTGTTTTCACGGATGATATATACTCGATCATTAATCAATACCTTTTTTATTTTACCATGAGCGTCAACAACAGCCTCATCTACTCCTGTTGCCACTTGCGGGGATTTAGCACTAATGCGTAGACCATAATGATAGGTTGTCCCTCGCTCTAAACTGATAGTATAGGCACCTTCACTCAAATTCCAGATTGCAGAGCCATCTAATGTTAAGTACATGGCTTGCTCTCCTTCCGGTTGGGCTGCAATATAGATTGTATATTCTCCTGCTTTGGGAGCATATATGCCGAGCGGATAATCCGCCTGATTATCAATCGGAGCGAGAGTATTTTTACACAGCTTTGCATTGTAACGATTTACCCACATTTGTGCACGTGCCGAACCGACACCTGCTTTAGGCAGATCCTTGCCATCCGTGTACTCATCGGGCTTATCCTCATCAACCAAGAGGAACAGGCGGTCAGCAATTTTTCCGTTTTCCGGCATAATCTCTACCGTGTAGCGGTCACCGCCTGTAGTGATAGTTTTTGCATGTCTCGGGGCCGCTTTCGGAGTGATTGCACTCTGATTAGTTGCGCGCTCGACGACAACAGATTGAGGTGCTTCTACTTTTACAAATGCCGCTTTACCAACCACGAACTTCTTATCACTCATAACGTAAGGCATGTAACTATCCGAACCGATGGTATCGCCATTATGTATCTGACATTCCGTCACTCCGGCATCCAACAATGCATGATACGTTCTCGGGTTACCAATACCATTCCAACCGCCATCTTTGGAATCAGCAGGGGTAGTATAGCTAACCTCCACACCTGTACCTAATTTAATATGGTGCTCTCCGTCTTGCTCTCCGGTGAAACGGATCGTACCTATATGAGAAGTGAATGCAATCAGGTAAGCCTCACCAGGAGTCAGCACTTTATTCTTCGAATCTACGTAATCCCAACAATTATAACTTGGGCCGCTTGTCGCGCGCACGCTTTCCTTATAATACACTATATCGTAATCGCGTCCGTATTTCAAAGTGCGATTTGTCGCTACTCCGCTCTTTGTTTTTACCTCCACGATAGAAGTGTTCTTCAAATCCACCTCAAACGGTACTGTAAAGGCATTCCAGTGACGCGACCAAGTATTAAGCGTCAAATCGAAGTATGCTTGACCTTGGACTGCATCTACATCGGAAAGCACCAAGTTTTCCGCACCATTTAAATAACTGGAGTTAGTTCCATCCGAACTGATATACAGGTTATGGATCGGCGTATTCGGCTTGCTGTATGTAACTTGGTCGTTCTCGTTCATTACCACATCCGAAATGTATTGCTCAACAACGGCAGTAAGACTTACATTACTCTCCAAAGTGAAGCGACGCGGATTATCTGTGTTATTATCATTCCAACGGAGGAAACGATAACCCGGATTCGGTGTTACGGTCAATTCCACTTCTGTGCCATAATCATACGTACCGGCACCGGAGATGACACAACCGGCAGCAATACTTGAAGAAGCCGAGACAGTATATCGGTTAATTTCGTCACGATATACTACCACATAATCTGCTGCTTTTGTTACCGTACTAACCGACTTCACCCAATCTTCTTCGTATGTAGTGATATTGCCGTCCCCATCAAATGTCAACGAACTCATATCCACCCATTCTGGAATATAGGTATGTCCTGTAGCAGACTTCGACACTGCAGGAGGTGTAGGCGTTGCGCCATAGGTCAGATTCTGTATGCTTCGCGCATTCTCATCGCTCTTGGTTGTATTCGTAGTTCCTTCATTAAAGAATCGAATAGCAAACGTCTTTTCTACTGCATTGAATTGTGCCGTATAGGTTGCATCAGCATCTGCACTAGGTAATGCATTTTCTTTCGGAGTGAATCCTTTGGGACCTTTCCAACCTGTAAACGTATAGGTATATTCATTCGTACCCGTCTTAACCGGCGTTTCACCGTCATAAACTGGCGACGCATCTGCATCTACGATATATACTGCATCAGAGACTCCATCTGATTTCTTTAATACATTACCGTCATAATTATTAAATTTGACACTGAACGTTGTAGGCGCTGTTTCCACCCATTGGGCTTCATAAATTTGATTGCCGGTTACAACACCTACCGATGGACTCCAAGAATAGGATTCATATCCTGCTATCGGATAAAGCGTTGGAACAATAGGCATCGAATCTCTCGGCAAGAACTGGCGTGAGATAATGGAGCCTTGTTTAATGCCTTCTTGATATTTAAATGTTATCTCATACTTGACAGTATCTTTACGGTAGATAGCTGTGTAGGTTTGGTCTCCCTTGACTGAAGAAAATGCAGGAGACCATCCTGTAAAGTTGTATGTAAAGTCAACATCGGCCGAACGTGTCGGGTTTGTGCCGAGGAACTTAGGCGTTGCTCCATAAGGTAGCATATAGAATACATCTTCGTCATTCTCATCTTTGATGGCAGAGCCATCCCAATCGAGCCACTTAATCATAAAGCGCTTCTCTTCCCAACATTCGTTACCTTCTTCCCAAAAATAATAAGTGTCATTCTGCGGATGAATACAATGGTAAAGGTTCTCAACGTTTTCTACTTCCCACCATTGGTTTTCTACGAGAATAAAGAACCGTCCAGTACCAGCTGCATCGCTATATGTATGGTCATCATTGCCTTTATAATTATAGATTTTTCGGCCATTTTCTTCTTTAACAAACTCTTTGTCAGCCAAAGTGCAGTTGATGGCTACGTACTCTCCCGGCTTAGCGTAATAGGTATCGTAATTGTCATAAACAAATGCACTACTATCCGGATCTACTGTTAGCATTGTCCATTTGTCGTTCATATAGCAATATGACTTGCCTGCAAGAGTACCCGCTGTAGTAGTGGTTGGATGCAATGCATCTGTATTACGCAATATGGCAGGATAACAAGTTTGTGATTGCCGTCCCTTGTCGTTTTTAGCCACATATGCACTTGTTTCTGTTCCAACAAGTTGATGTAGTGTCTTTGTTGTTTCATTGGAAGGAACATCGGTTTTGATTATAAAGGTACCGGCATCTTCGTTTGAGGAAAATATATTTGCTCCTCCAGAAGTCGTGTAAACACTGCCTTGCACCTCAAATGTACCACGTACATTAATTTGAGCATCTCCAAGTGCAGCTGCGGTACTGATACTACGAGTAGCCTCAGTAGGTATTACACCAGGACGGTAAGCTATCCGATGGGCATATTTCTTGGATGTGATATATTTTCCCCAATCGTCAGCATCATATAAGTACAAGGTTTTACCTGCATCAATTACTGCTGTGGACTTTTTATATACCTCAAGAATCATTCCTGGTAAAAGCTCAGTATCTTGGGTTATATTCATTTTGCCACTTTTAAGGCGTATCTTCATATTGCTAGTTAGAGGCAACACATAATCTTCAGAAAATAACTGATAGCCATAGACATCAAAATGCAAATTGCCAATCCTCGCAGAGTTATTAATTTCATATACTTGTCTATCCGATTCTACATCATAGTACTTACAAACATAAGTATCTTCACTATCTTCTGTGTCATTCATCAAGAATAGTGCATCATCTTTTGTTCCATCGCTATATTCTACACCAATAATACCGATGTTATCCGCGTTCGCTAGCATTTCGGCACTCGGGACAAAAATGCTTGTTAATCCTAATAGTTTGGAGCCCGGTCGATAAGTAGTTTTAACCTCCACGTTTTGAATAAAATAGGCGCTAATAGGGAATATCTTATAATTGGCTTTGTATGTGGATCCCGTCATAGTGCTAGTGCATGTGCCTCCTTTCCAATCGTACATTTGGAACATCTCGCGCACAACAGCGCCACGGCGAACATCAATTTCTCCTTCGCCTGTCACGTATCCCCATGCGCGCATTTCTGCTCCGCTGTTGAGGATAATAGAACTTCCTTGACTCAAACTGAGGTGTCCATATTCCCCTCCTCCCGGGTTTCCTCCTTTTCCTGTATTATTCGGGTTCGCCGCTATTTGTTTGGCACTGCACTCAATGGTGCCAAATACATCTAGTTTTACGCCATTGCCTAATGTAAGTTTTTTATACTCACCGGTAGGATTCGTACCTACTGACAAACGTTCAACTTCCATTCCGACAGGTTCTGTCTGATCTACATCCATTGGCAAAAGGAGGGTAACATCGTTCGGGATTGTATAATAACCAGCTTCTACAGTATGGCTGCGAACCACTTGGATGGTCTTATCTGCAGATGTCCGAACTACTTGCAAAGCATCTGCTAAAGTTTTTACAAATGTATCCCCGATACGGAATGCATTATCGGTGAATTCTGCTCCAAGTTTTACGACATCATCTTCTATAAGAATGACTTGATCTGGAACTAAAAGATCTCCTACATAAGCTTTGTTCCCGTATGCATCCAGTGTATAGTAACTATAAAAAATGTAGCCGTCATCCGGTACAGCCTTACAATCTATCGGCATACCGGCAACTATATTTTCCACCTCTTTTTTAGTGTCACGAATATCAGCGTAACTATATTCTGTTTGCGTTATTCCATTTTTTACCACAGAAGAAACAGAGTATTTACCATGCTCTGTCTCTAAAAATGTAAGTTTATCCACATTTGTTCCATTAGGGCGATAAAATATAGCGCGAATAGTTAATTTACTAGCCTTGTCAGCATTATTTTTACTGTCAGCAGGTGTACATAGTGACAAAGTAATGGTGCTATTTGAAACATTTTCATTGTTCTCTATATCAGCCTTTGTGTATGCAGAAGAACTGGTTTTAGATGTAGCGGAAGCAGATAAAAACTCCCATTTATAAAACGCATATCTCTCATCTTGAACAGTAGCTGTTGCTGTCATTTCTACTGAGCCGTTTTCATCACTAGAACTTCCAGTGTCCGTAGAGACACGTGATGCACCGGCGTCGTCTCCTGTAACATACACTTTTCCTACTGCCATAGAGTTTCCTGTTCTTGCGCTAAGCGTAGCATAATAATTATCTCCCGCCCACGTGAACTGACTCACTCCGAGCATACAGACTAATAAGCTCAAAGCATAAAAATACTTTTTCATTTTAATTAAATTACTCATATCTTTTTGTTTTTAATGTTTTCTCGTTAACAAAATATATTGTTTCAGCAAAACAATGCTGAATGATAATGCTAAAATAATATGCGGCCAATCAACTAAAACTTGATCTGTAAGGAGCATATATATCATCGCCACACACCATATCAGCAAGATTCCGATATATGGCATAGTCCAATAGCGTCTCCATCTCCAGCCAATCGCCGGTAACGGATTAAAGGCGATATACAGCCAGTTCCAATCCGTGCAGCACAAATCGGAGACAAACAAAAGATAAGTCATCGCCAGACCGACAGCCGTTTGTGTTCCCACCATTATCCAATCCCAATACGGTTTGTTCCACCATAGATTAGCAATAGATATCAGTAAAACCAAGAGCGCGAACACGAGCGGAGTAAACCAACCATTGCTTGTTTGCGGTTTACCTTCCACCAACACCTCTTGTTCCGAACTCAGAAGTGGGTGACCATCAACCTTTGCTTTTTGCCATGCCTTTACCAAATCCATCGGTATTAACAGTTGCTTTTCTCCGTACAAGGGTTCGTCCACTTCATTACCTGAAATAAAGCAGGTAACAAATCGCACCCACAAAGCATCTTTGGTATGTTCTCGCACCAATTCTCTTCCTGTTACCCGCTCACGTTCCCATGGAGCATACTCTATTTTTTTCCCCCGCAGAGCTTTATTAACAAACTTGACGCAACTATTTGCACAACCTCTATGGTAGTAGTCATAATCCAATTCTACTCCACGTGCCTGCTCTTCGTCTAAAACACGCCACAATTCTTGTTTTGTTTCTGGAGAAAGATTTAGTTTGTACTGATAGACACCTCTACCATCTTCCTTATTGAACTGACAATAGGTCTCAACGGGAATGGAATATAATCCCATTTTAAGATGTCCAGCCAAGAAAGACAATACTTTTTGCGAAGCATCCTCCCCTTCGTAACTAAAAATATAATCCAGTCCAAAAGCATCACATTTAAGATGTAGGGCGCAATGCCCCAAAACAGAGTATAATTGCTTTCCCGGATCAGCCACTACGAGATACGCTTCCACAAAATCATCTGCGAGGCGGTCTATAGTGTCATTGAAGCCTTGCAGGGCATTGCGTTCGGCTACGGATAAAGAGTCCGTCTGAGCGGAAACCGCAACAGACAAACACAGACAAAATAATATGGCATATATCTTCTTTATCACGTATTTCATACAACATTAAAAGATCACCTCTTTAATCGAGGTGTATTCGCGTGTACCATTCGCATCAACGCGCTTTTATATGCCTATGCAAACAAAGCACCGCATACAAAAGCGGCGCAAAATTACAACAAAATTCTGATATATACAAGAATTTTCGAATAAAAATCAACAAAAACTTACTTTTTGCTAATTAAATATAGCATTTTAGGATATAAGGGCTACAGGGTCAGTGCTTTTAACTGCTCCTTGATCTCGTCTATTATCTTTTGACCGCGGAGGGCGGAGATACGGATAGATTGTCCGGCTGCCAAAAGGTCTCCTTCCGTCGGATTACCTTTACCCATTACCGATGTAGCATGCTGACCGTGATAGCCCTCCTCAAAAGGCAGCAGATCATATGCCGGAGCCACATGCCAATTCCCGTTCTGAAAGATAAAAGAGAAATTTTTAGCATGATCGTCTTTGTTCTGAATCAGCACATTAAAAACCATTCGTCTGAACATCTGTTCCACTTCCGCAGGCGATTGTGTCAGCCAACCGGTAAGACTCAACAGTGTCTTATAATCCATACGCGGCGGTGTGATCGATTCGGACAGAAGCGCCGCAGCCGTAGCCACATGCAACCGCACTCCTTCTTCTGTACGGTCGAACCGCCGGGAAGCAAAGTATTTGCCTTCTATCAACCGACATTCAGGGACCGTGATGCCGCATTGCGCGGCAAGGCTCATATAGCGGTATTCCTGTTCGCCTATATCTTTTGGATCGTATGTGTGGCGGAATTTAACCAGCCACTCCTTGCCATCCTTCCGCAGCAGACATTTCGGGCGGCAACCGCCGGAGTTACCGCTGTTGAAATACAGCACACCGGCACCATCCGTCTGCTTCTCAGAGAGTACATCCAGCGCTAACTGCTGGAGTTCGTCCAGTTCCGGCAACACTCCGCCTTCCGTGATTTTCTGCGCCGGTTCGTAACATAACGCCCCCATGCCGGAAGAGCCTACAATCGCCAGACGCTGCAAAGGAGAAAACGCGAAATCATCTATTCCCTCATTGCGCAGAAGCCGGTTGAGCAGATACCTGCCGTAGCCGTCCGGCAGGCTATCTTCGAAGATACCGAAATTCCCATAGAAAGGAGCCCGAGGAGCGATAAACATATCACGCCGCAGAGGGAGTTCCAACGGTGAGACAGAGAACCCGTTCGCTATCCATTGCTCGTCATACTGAAACACCGCCGTCTCGTTATCCGGCGTCATCATGAGAGATCCTACCACCTCTCCATGGTATTTCACCCATAGTTTATCTATTTGCTCTATACTCATCTCCTTCCGCGTTTACGATGCTGATTACGATGAATAGACTCCAGTTCATCCATCGTCTTATAGACCGGCTCCCGCATCAGTTCCTGCACCTGCGCGGAATAACCCAAAGCGATCGACAGATCGAGGTACTGACGCATGGATATGGCATGATGCTGCTCAAACCGCGTGATGGTAGGAGCCGGCACACCGGACATTTCCGCCAACGCCTCCCTGGAAAGCCCTTTCTCCAGACGCCGGCTTTTGAGCCGTTGCGCCAACTGAGCCATCATTTCGTCGGCTGTAGGTTGACCAAATTCATACATACATTACAGATATTATACTATTCGTTAATATCGAATTATCCGCATAACAGATATGATATTATTCGATTTCCGGGTGCAAAGGTACTGCTTTTTTTTGACATACGCAAGAATACCATCATTTTTTGCATATGAAAAATTGGTAATTGATGATTGGTAATTGGTAATTGGTGATTGGGGTGTTTAGCGGAGGGAGAAGCGGACGGGAGGGGTGCCGCATCGCGAGTCGGGGGCTATCCATGCCTCGAAATCAACCTTGTCCGTAGCAAACCAGACACGGCTCTCGCGATCGTTCTTCTGCTCATGCCAGTAACCGAGTTGGTCGGGAGTGATCGTGAAGGTCACCGTCCGGCTTCCGCCCGCAGGGATGAAGACTTTCTCAAAGCCCTTCAGTTCCTTTATAGGCCGCACCAGTTCGCCCGAGAGCTGACGGGTATAGAGTTGCGCCGTCTCATAGGCATCATAGGAGCCGGTGTTCGTGATGGTACAGGAAACGGTGATTTCATTTCCCTTTTGGTCATTCACCATCCGGATATCCGGTGCGCCGTACCCGAAGGTAGTATAACTGAGTCCATAGCCGAAGGGGAAGAGGGGCTCGGTAGGCGTCTCCAGCCAATAGGAGGACTGACCGATCGAGAACTGGGGACAGCCGATAGGGATCGAGTCGATGAGCATAGGCGGGTCGTAAGAGGGCCGGCCTGTGTTATGGCGATTATAATAGAGCGGGATCTGGCCTACCATCTTGGGGAAGGTCATTGTCGTCTTGCCGGACGGGACAGCTTCGCCCATGACCAGCCGCCGCAGCGCTTCGCCCGCCATCGTTCCGCCGTGGAAAGCATAGAGCACGGCGGCAGCCTGCTCCACCTGTCTGCCGATCGTAAGCGGACGCCCCGCCATGACGATCATGACAACGGGTTTGCCTGTAGCCGCCAGCGCATCCATCAGTTCCGCCTGCGCCCCCGGCAGATCGAGACTGGCACGGCACCGTGCTTCACCCGAGAGGATCGCTTCCTCGCCGCAGAAATACAGGATCACATCCGCTTTCTTCGCCGCCGCCACCGCTTGCGCTATACCGGCTTTGTTCCGGTCACGGCTGTATGCAAGACCGGGAACGAAGGTAACCGAGCATTGAGAATTGAGCGTTGAGAATTGCTCAAAAGCCTCCAGGGGTGTGACGGAGAGGGAGGTGTCACCGTCGAAGATCCACGTACCGAGCTGTTCCTTAGGCTGATGCGCCATGGGGCCGGTGATTAAGACAGACCGTTTCGCCGACAGACCGTCCTGCGGACTGACAGACAGGGGCAGGATGCCGTTGTTCTTGAGGAGGATAGCGGACTCTTCCGCCATGCGGGTCACCACTTCCAACTCCTGCGGGGTATAGACTTTCCTTTCGTCCTCCGGCACATAGGGGTTCTCAAAGAGTCCCAGCCGGTATTTGAGACGGAGGACCGAGCGGACACAGGCATCTATCATCCGTTCATCTACCATTTGTTCATTTACGAGCTGCGCCAGATAGTCATGGTAGATATTGCCCTGCATGTCCATCTCCATGCGGGCGTTGATGCAACGGAGCGCCGCTTCTTTCTTATCGGCACAGAGTCCATGCGGCACGAGATCCGAGCCGGATCCCCAGTCGCTGACAAGCAAGGCATCGGAACCCCACTCATGGCGGAGGATATCCACATTCAGATGACGGTTCGCCGAGGAAGGCAAGCCGTTGAGGTCATTGAAAGAGCACATCACGCTCATCGCTCCGGCGTCCAGCGCCGCTTTGAAGGGCGGCAGGTAGATATCACGGAGCTGGGTCTCGGGGATCCAAGTGGTGTTATAATCGCGTCCTCCTTCGGAAGCCGAATAGCCGGCGAAATGCTTGACGCAGGCAGCCATAGCCGGTCTCGTCAGACCGGCAGACCGTCCTGCGGACTGACAGACCGCTTCGCTGACAGACCGCTTCGCTGATAGACCGTCCTTCGGACTGACAGATATTTCGTGTTGGTAGCCACGGACAGTGGCGGCAGCCATGACGGAGGCGAGATAGGTGTCTTCTCCGTATCCCTCCGCGACCCGTCCCCATCGCGGGTCATGCGCCACATCCACCATCGGCGAGAACGCCCAGCGGATGCCGTCCGAGGCAGCTTCCTGCGCTGTCAGTTGCGCCGCCTGCTCCACGAGGCCGGGGTTCCAGGTAGCGGATTGCCCCAGCGGGATGGGATAGATCGTCCTGTATCCATGGATCACATCGCGCGCCGCCACCAGAGGAATACCCAGACGGGTCTCCTCCACCGCCATGCGCTGCAGGCGGTTGATCTCCTTGGCAGAAACGATATTGAAGACCGAACCCACTTTCCCCTCACGGATCAGCGCCTCTTTCTCCTCTCCGTTCCACGAAGGATCGAGTTGGTTCATCTGGCCGATCTTCTCCTCCAGCGTCATGCGGGAGAGCAGATCGTCAATAAACCGGTCTTCTTCCGTCTTATCGGTTGTCGTGCATGAAAACAAGACCGCCAACAGTGTACACAACACCGCCGTGCGAGATAAATAATTGCCCATCCTTGATATATTTGTGATTGGTTACCGGTGATTGGTTATTGGTGATTGCCGTCCCGGGTCCTGTGCATCGCGATTCGCCGAAGACCTCCATCTCCCAGAGGGAAGAACCGTAGCCGGTGTTACGGGTCTTGCAGAGAATACGGACAAAACGCGCCGCCACCGGTTCGTCATTCACCCTGATATCGATTGTCTGCACGCCTCCCTTGGCATTCGTGACGGACTTGATCAGATGATAGTCCTCGCCATCATCGCTTGCCTCGATATCAAAAGAGGTGGCATAGGCGTTCTCCCAATAGAGCTTGACCGTAGTCAGGCGATAGCAGTCCTCCAGATCGACCGCCAGCCATTCATTATCCATGAAGCGGCTGGACCAGCGGGTCTCCATATTGCCGTCCACGGCTTTGCCGGCAGAGGTGCCGTCCCCTTCGGCTCCGGACGCCGTAGCGGGTTTGCCGAGCGCCAGGTTCACTTCTCCGTAATCCTTCACATGCACGAGCGCAGAAGCCTGCGCCTCATAACAATCGAAGACAACCGTCGTGTCCCCCACCCGGGTAGCGCGGAAGGAAGCCGAACAGCCGTCCACCTTCCCGCCGAACTGGTTCACGATACGGATATCGAAGAGTTGTGTCTCGCCCAGCGGCAGAGTTACTTCTTGAGGCGAGACCTCGAGAGAGGCAGCCTGCTCCGTCTCCAGCACAACGATCGTCAGCGAGGCGGAACAGTCCTCCACGGTGCGGGTGACGGTATAGATACCATAATCGGGATAGGTGAGCGTCTCGCTACGGGAGGAGATCACTTCGCCGGAATAGTTATATGCGGTTGTCGTAAGCGTGGTCGTCTGCCCCTGACAAAGGACGGTATCGGTAGCCGAAAGAGCTATCACGAAGAGTGCGGAAGGATCTCCGGCGAGAGGACGGCCGTACGCCTCGAGTTCGTAGAGCGAGGTGCCGTACGCAGTGGCGCGTTCCACTCCCGTGATACGGATATAGCGGGCCCGGGAGGTCCACCTCTCCCCTGCCCTCCCCACAAGAGAGGGAGACAGCGTTTCCACCCCGCCGGAAGAGGAGAGGAGGGCGGTATGCCAAGTAAGGGCATCGTCACTGAAGGCGAGTTCGTAGGCAGAGGCATACGCCGCTTCCCAGCGGAGGACGAGATGATCGATATAACAGGTCTCGCCCAGATCCACCATTGCCCATTCATTATCGCGATGAGCCGATCCCCAACGGGTGTCTGTCTTACCGTCCGTGAGATACTTCGCCAGACATCCGGCGTTCTCCTCGGAGGAGACGGTGACAGGTTTATGCAGCGCCAGGTTCGGGTACGGCAGATCCCACGCCAGCGGATCGGGTTCGACGGTCTCTTCCTCCTCCGCTATCGCGGTACAGACCGAAGCGGGAAAACCGTCGTCGGTAGTCACCAAGAGACTATTCGCCGGCACAGAGACCGTAGTATCCTTCGCCCCGAAGAAATGCACCGCTACCGGTGCGGACGAAGCATTATAGGCGGCATAGGTGGTGACACCGGTCAGCGTATCCGTATAGGCGCATGCCATCGGATGAGCGGCATGGATGTCAAAGCGCTTCTCGCCCAACGAGCGATGGGAATGCGCCAGCCAATAGGTGATACCTCCCGTATCGGGGTTCTTCGCCAGTGCTTTCCCCATAGCATCCATCCTGTCCCATACTCTCGCCGCCGAATCGGCATCGAAGAGCGCCAGATAGGACAGACAGACATTGCCCAGCCCCGACTCGTCGCCCAAGCCTCCGGCAGAAGCCTCGTAGTTGCCGACCTCCTTATGCGAATACATCTCCGTATAATCCCACCGCGTGAAAGCCAGATCCTGCGAGAAATAATTAGTGAGTACCGGCGAGGTGGGCAACCACTGGATAGAGTGCATCCAGACGGGGTCGCCGCTGAACCAAGTCCACCACCCTACTCCCTGCATCGTGAGATTACAGCAATAGGGATGGGTATATTTGGTATAATCGATATTGCGTCTATTGCGGTCGAACCAATACTCCGCGGTTGCTTTCGCCTCCACGGTATAGCCGAAGATACCGGCATCGCGCATCTCCTGATCTCCCAGCGCTTCGCCCAAGAGCCATATTCCGCCCCAGGACTGCATCGCCTCGGAGGACGACTCCTGACCGTTGCCGTTACCGCCGTTACCCATACCTCCGGCGAACGAATGGCCGCAATAGGGATTGAAGGTACGGAAAAGCGGGTAGCGGTTGCTATCCCTCAACCAGCAGGCATAGTCGAGCGCCACCTCCCGCGCCATCGGTCCGTACTTGGTTTTGAAATCCGGATCCAGCATACAGAGTACCGCCGAGGCGTAGATGAAATAGCCGTAATGGAAATGATGATCATTGAAGGTATCGGAATCATAGGAAGTATCGAAACCGATCATCGCTCCCCATCTCGGGAAGCGGGCGAAATACCTGTTCTGCTCCCCCGGGGTATAAGTGTACCAGTCCTCCAGCGTAGCACGGAGCCGTTTTTTCGCCGTGAGGAAGGTAGCGGTATCGCCCATCTGGAGCGCGAAAGTCATATAATGCATCATCTGGGTCAGTCCTTTTCCGCCCCAGTAAGTATCCGCGCCGAACGTGCCACGCGCCGCATAATCGGACTCCAGAGCCAACATACGATCGCGCGAGAAGCCCTCTTTCCACTCCCGCGGAGCCGGGAAAAAAGGCAAGAAACCACTGACCGGATAGACGAAGGCGAAATCATTGCCCTCCGCCAGCCGCATCTGACCGCGGGGCGAGAGATAAACGGCATTCAGCATTTGTGCATTTGCCGTCGGGTCATTCATGCCCTCGCTGCTGTAATAATGATGCGGCAGGAAAGCCATCAATACATTTACAATTTGGTCATTTACAATTTGGTCATTTGCCATCTGATCATTGGTATAGATGCGGAAGGTGGTGGTGAGTACCGACCGGGTCATATCGACCTGATAGTCCAGTCTTGTACGGCGCGGGATACGCCGTGCGTAAGCCTCTGCCCGCGCAGCATCCAGTCCGTCGGTGAGCAACGCCACGGTCGTCACCTGCGGATCGGAGAAGACGGCATAACGGGCATTATCGGGGTTCGTCACGTGCGCCGTGATGCCGGAGGTCTCTATCCAAACGAGCGGTGAGCCCTGCATACAGGTGACACGCACCCACAGATCACCATCCTGCATGATGAAAGACATCATGAAATCCGACCAGTTATCCACCAACGCTTCTGTAAAGACCGCTTTCCTGCCGGTTTCGGTACGGGTGAAAGAGACGGAGAGGGGTGTATCCCATTTGACCTCACATCCCGTAGGTTCCCAATAAGAAGGAAAACCTATCTGCAGTTCGCCGTCTTTGGCTTCCGCCCAGCCGGGATAGAACCACAGTTTGCCGGTCCAAGTATTGACCAAGGCATAGGTCCACCAGTCATTCGAAGGCAACGTCAGAGTCCCTTCCTGCGATCCGTCCGCGGGCGCCAGACGCGCCAGGAGCGAGTCCGGCAGATAGACAGGGCGATGCTCGGTCTGGTACGCCTGACAGCCGTCATGCAGAGAGGACCGGCTCTCCGCCAGGGGGGTGAACGAAGCATACGAACCTGCGCCCATCGGCACCGGAGTCTGCGCAGACAGGGTGGAGACAGCGAGGGTAAAAGTAGAAAGCAGAAAGACCGCTGCGCTCAAAGGAGAAAGACCAAATATCTTTTTCATAATTTTACTATAATCGTTTCTACACTATTCGCAGGCATGGCTACCTGCGCCACGTATTCTCCGACTTGCAAGGGGAAAGTGACAGCCTCGCCGGTATTGAGAATATTGACGGCGATTTGTCCTTCCTTGTTTTGCGTAGCACAGAGGAAGAGCCGGGAATGGAGAGCCGGGAATGGAGAACCGGTAACCGCAAGCACCTTATCGCCCGGCCGCATGGAGCGGCTGAACTGCTTGAGGACATAGTAATAGGGGGTATAATAGATCTTATCGTTCTGATAATCGACCATCACCGGTGCTCCGGCGAAGTTATTGACATGGTTCGGTCCTCCGATGGAGTCCAGAACGATATTCCAATCGATGAAACCGGTCAGCCAATGGTTCATACCTTCTATAATATACCGCGCGTAGCGATGCACGGGTGCGTAGGCGGGATGGGTATCGCCTGCCCAGCGCGTGGAATACGCCCAGTCGGTAGCGGACGAAGTCCACCAGAAAGCATCGTTATCAAACCATCCGGACTCTTTGAACCCCACCGGATCGGTCACCCCGTCCCAGGGTTCGCATCCCAGATTGTCAATACATCCCTCGGTATGGAGGATCGTCTTATCGGGATAGAGAGCATGGATGGAATCCAGCACCTCAGGGAAGCAATCCACCGTAGAGCCGTACCAATGCACCGCCATACCGGTGGTGTATGCGTCAGCAAGCGAGTCACCATAGACAGCCGCCGTATAAGGTCCCATCTCAAAGATATTCTGGTCAAAACCAAGGATATTTACTATTTTCGCATTTTCGCATTTACCTATTTTCTCATTTAGTCGCGGGCCAAGGTATTTTCCAATAAACTCCGCTTCGACCTGCGGCGGGAAATCCATACTCTCCCATCCGCCGTCGTTTCCCATCGGTTCATTGACCGGCGTGACCGCCCATATATCCACTCCTTCGGCTTTCCACGCTTCTACGTATTTCACCAGATAGTCAGCATAGGCAGCATAATACTCCGGCAGCAAGGCGCCTCCTCGATGGAAGCCATTCTCACGCTCGTAGTATTTCTTATTCTCCTTCATCCACGCCGGTGCCGTCCATGTGTTCGCCACAATGCGATAGGTCTTATCCGCCTGAGCCTGCTTGAGCGCCCATACCTCTTTCATGAGATGATAGAGATCATAGTGTTCATCGCGGATCTGAGGATACTGCGTCTTCGCAAAGCCCTCCTTATCCCGATCCAGCGAGAAGGAGAGCAACGCCGTATCTCCGTCCAGTTCAGCCAGCGAGTATCTGCCTTCCACCGAGAAATCGGATGCGCCGATCTGGGTACGTGACATGGAGAAGTTCGCCCCCTCCTCGCCGTACAGTTCCGCGATCACCGCCTGCCGCTTTTCGGGCGAAAGGCATGCCAGCACGAACGCCGAGCTCTCCGTAAGCGAACCTCCGAAGCCGTCTATGGTCTGGCGGGTAGCAGCAGGATCAACCACCACCGCATCAGCAGCGCGGCCTTTGCGGAACACTACGGCAGGCGCCTCGGCGCATTTGTCGCCAGATTCGCTAGTCAGCCATACATGGGATGATTGTATTTGCGGCGTACAGGACGCCAATAGAATCATAATGAATAATGAACAATGAATAATGAATATCTTTCTCATAACTCTATAATCAGTTGTTTTATTTCGCCGTCGCGGGCGAAGATATGGGAAGATTGTTCTTTGGAGAGGACACAGACCGGCTTCGCCTGACAGAGTACAGACTGTCCTTCGGACCGGCAGACTGAGTCTGCCTTACGATAGATGATCTCCGTACCGCAATAGGTGAAGCGAAGTTCGCCGTCTTTGAAGTCGCTGTCCGTGAGCATCAGCGGGGCGAATGTGATCCTGCCGTCCTGCACGGAGACTCCGAGTTCGAAGAAGCGATTGAGGATATCCTCTTTGACCTGCCCGGTCATGCCGGGTTGCTGCACGCCAGCCATCGAAGGGGTATGCGAATAGGGATCGAAGGGGAAGGAACCGTATTCCGCCGGTTGCTTATGACTGCCCAGTCCCTCGCGGATCGCGGCGTAATGGTGCATCAGGCGCTTCAGGACCGCGTCGCTACAGGACCGCGTTGCTGCAAGACCGCCATGCTGCAGGAGCGCTTCGCTGTAAGACTGTATTGTCTCGCCTACCGCAAGCAGCAGTTTGGACACCATATGCCAATAGATACACCCCAGCCCTTCGTATTTATAGAACGTGCCGGAGCGACCGGTGAAGGCATGATGATGGAAGACGGACTCGTATACATCCGCCAGTTCGGCAGGCAGTCCGGCGGCATTGCGGTACGCCGCGTTGAAATGATATCCTCCGTCCTCGTCCCGGGTGAGATAGCCAGCCTGCAGATATTTCTCCCCGTTGGCGCGCAGCCACGGGCTGTCGGGAATATTGTTCAGTTCGAGGAAGGAAGCCCTGCGCCGGTTCGGATAGAGCATATAAGAGCGCTGGTCCTCGCGATAGAGCGCCGATGCGCGCATTGCATCCAGCAGGTCCGCCGCTTCGTCCGCGTCCAGCAGTCCGGACGACAGCACCGCCACCTGCCCCTCCAGCATCTCATAGAGATGCGATATCTCGATATCGCTCTCCGTGAAACGGATGAGGTTATAGGCTTCGTACAAGCCGTCCTCACGGCGGTTCGCACGGATCGATTCGTCTATCTTACGCAGCGTAGCGGACAGGAAATCCTGCAGTTCACCGAGCGGCAGCAGTTCCGTCTCTCCGCTCAAGCCTGCGTACGCCCGTGTACGATAGTGTTCAGCCGCCAAGCCGACGATGTCCGTAAACTGCCTGCGGTTACCGTTTATATAAGCGGGCCGGATAGCGCGCAGCCAATCCAGCGTCTCCGTAGCGAGGGTGATATCCGTGTCTATGAACCGGAGCAGGAAAGCCACATAGCGGCGCATGTAACAGAGGGTCACCATCGATGTGCCATAGCCCACAAGGGCATTATTGGCATCATTCCATTCGGGCCTCAGCGTATTCATCCATATACCCGCCTCCGGTATGAAATTGCTTAATTTCGCCAAGAGCGTGATCAGCAGTTTGTCCGCCATGGTGGTATGCATCACCTGACCTGCGGCATCGTGGACCAGCTTGGCGTCCGCACCTTCGTCCGCCACCTTCGCCATGATCCGCTGATGCAGCGCATCGTCGAACCATATCGAGTTCTTCGGATCCGCCACTATCTCGCGATAGGATTTCAGGCGGTATGGCACATTGGCGAAGGCGAAGATACGTCTGTTGAGCAAGGCGTGCAACGCCCGCGGGTCGTGCGCATGACTCAGCTCCAGCAGTTTGAGCAGATAGATGATCTGGTGATCCCCCCAATAGCCGATGTTCGACCATGGGTTCTCAGGCTCGATCACCTCCCAGTCGATTCCCTTGTCGGTGATACGATAGGGGTTATAGCCATCCACCGTGGTAGCATTGAGGAACTTCGCAATGATATGGTTGATATAGAGCGGATAGGAGACGGAGAGGGCTTCCCAGTTCTGGAATATATCCCGCCAGTTGCCCTGATACGCCACTACGGGATTGCCGTGCTCATCCTGCACGCGGATATCGAAGAGGTTCCACGGGCGCGAGGGGTCTCCGTGTCTGCGTCCGAAAGTGAGCGGCAGGTACTCCATCTCATGCCGCTCAGTATCATTGGTACATGGTACATCGTCCCTTTGCATCTTCTTAGGCGGATACTCCAGATAATAGCCTCCGCGCATGGTATTGAAGAGTACATTGGCGAAATGACGCGCATCATTATGCTCGTCCGCGGTATGCTGGACGCCGTCGTTCTTCGCCACTATCGCGCGCAGGGTGTCGGTCGAATGCTGCATCGCCTGCTCGACCGTACCGATGGCATCGGGACGCGCGATAAAACGCATCAGATGACGCACCTGCACCGCATCCGCCGACACATCTGCCACGTTATACCATGTGTGCGAAGCGCGTGCAGGCAATGTGAAACGGGTATGCGCCAGAAAGGCACCCCGTACCCCTTTCGACTCGCCAAGGGTATAGCAAGGGTATTGCAAGGGTATACGGTTAGCCCGAAAATCCCGGAGGGTCTGTTCTGAGACGGAGTACTCCGTGCCGGAGGGCAGTCCGAGGGCATAGACGGTATTGCAGCGCAGGCTCTCGCTCGGTTCCGCACGGTCCACGAGAATCGCCTCCATGCGGAAGAGCGCCAGGTTACCCACCAGTTCGGTCTTCTTATAGCCGTCCACGAGGGTGGAGAACTCATTCTGGGTCTTCCGCTCCACTCCAGCCGGCAGCACATTCAGCAGACCGTCCACCATCTCCAGTCCGGTATCCCGATTACCGAGATTCTCGATCGTAGCGCGGCGCACCCAGCCATGCTCACCCGCCGGCGCCCAGAGGTAAGAGAAGCGCAGTTTGAGGGTATGGTTCTCCTCGCAGAAGACGATCCTGTTGCCGACCGTCGATTTGGCGATCTTGCGCGAGATGACGAAGACATCCTGCCGGCGGTCGGAGAAAGGAATCCAAAGGAGATCTCCGTTCACCTGAAAGGGTTCGCCCTTGATCCGGAAGACCGTTTTAGGTCCCGTCGTCTCATAGTTCTCCGTGATCTTATCATCCGTGTAATACGGGAAGAGCGCCTCATCCGGGCTGCGTCTTCCGGCAGTCAGGCCGCCTGTGGAAGCGAGATACATCCACAGATCGGTGTCCGACGCAAGCGAGATGAAGAAAGGCTGCATCTCATCGTAGTTAGCGATCTCATAGAACCGCTCCCCATTGATCGTAATAAATTGACCCGTTACCATAAATTCATTTTCGCATTTATTCATTTGCACATTTATTCTTTCCGGCTCTGTTCCAGTCCGGCTTTCATCTGCGCCATCGCGGCCTTGTCCAGATTATAGAAAGCGAGGAAGATTGCGCAGGAGGCATACAGCAGTCCCGGCACGATCCCGAAGAGCCAATGGATGCTATCCATGATCGCGGGATTATTCTGGATCTGCGTCATCGTCATCGTCTCCACATTGTATCCCACCGCGGACATGACCGCTCCGAAGAGAGCGGCTCCGACAGACCATCCGATCTTCTGGGCGAAGACCGCGGCGGAGAGGCACAGTCCGGTAGTGCGGCGGCGGAATTTCCACTCGCCGTAATCGGCAGCATCCGCCAGCATCGTCCACAGCAGCGAGATCGCCGGCGCATAGGAGATCTTACCCAGGCAGTTGAAGATATTGATGAGCACGAAGTTCCGCCCCGCGAAGAAGAGGAGGCAGAAGAAGAGTCCCGACAGCAACGAGCAGGCTATATAGAGCTGCTTCGCTCCGAACCGCTTCACCAGCGGTTTGGTCAGCGGTATCGCGACGATCAGCGCCGCCGTACCGAGGATATTGAAGATCTGGCTCTTGGACTCTGCGTCCAGAAAATACTTGAAATAATAGGTAGCCGAGATATTCTGGATGGCGAACATGATGAAGGAGACGATTCCCACGAGGGTCAGCACTACCCACGGACGATTCATGAAGAGATACTTGATATCGCGTCCGAGATGCATATCCTGGCGTTTAGGCGGAGCGACGCGTTCCTTCGTCGTGAAGAACGTGATCAGGAAGAGCACCACGCCGATGCATCCGAAGATCGCCACCAGATAGCGGAAGCCGATGATATAAGACGATTTCACGACGGAGGCGTTGGCAAGCGTCTGCTCCATGAACTCCTTACGCAAAGCGTCATCCGACATGACCGAATAATCCATCCCCGTAGCCTGCGCGCCCAGATAATAAACGATATACAGTGCCAGACCCGAAACGATCAGCTGGCCTATATTCGCCGCCACAAACCGGTAGGAGTTGAGTCCGGCACGTTCGATCGAGTCATCCGTCATGACGGCCCCCAGCGACGAATAGGGGATATTGACGATCGCATAGATGATCCGCAGTCCGATGAACATCGGCAGGATATAGGTGATCAGCGCATTGCCCTGCAGCGCCGGGCCATAGAAAGCCAGGAAGGCGAAGAGCGCAAACGGCACACATCCGAAGAGCAGGAAGGGCCGGAACTTCCCCCACCGCGTATTGGTACGGTCCGCCCATACGCCCACTATCGGATCCATGACGGCATCCATCACCGTACCGAGGATAGCGATCGTAGTGGACCACGCCGGACTGATCCCCAACACATCGGTGTAATAGAAGATCAACCAGAAATTCACCATGTCCCATACGAAATGGGAGGCGGTGTCACCCAAGCTGTAGCCTAATTTTTCTTTAACAGACAGTTTCATCATAATTTCTTCTTATAAACACGAATATAATCCACATACATCTTGACCGGCGTGCCATCCTCCGGAAGAGCGGTCACGCGGAGGAAGGAAGGGTCGTCCGCCGTGATGAGCTCCGGATATTTCTCCGAGGCAGGCATACCGGGGAAGAAACCGCCCACCGAGAGATTGAGCACCAGATAGAAGGGATGGTTGAAATAATGCCCCGGTTGGTTAAGTTCCTTGCCACGCAGGGAGAGTTGGAAATAAGGCGCCGCCCCGGGATAGCGGTCCTTATCCAGATACATTGCTATCGAGTCCTCAGTCCATTCCAGAGTGAAGAGGTGGAAATCACCCTGCACCGGATATTCGGCAGTACAGAAGCCGCCCACATTGGGGTACGCACCGTTGTTGAAACTCTCGCCCCAATGGCAAGCACCGTTGAAGAAGCGGTCCTGGGTGCCGTTCTCAATCCCCGTATGGTGGCCCATCTCGCAGATATCTATCTCGCCGCATTTGGGCCAGACGACCAGTCCCTGCTCCGCCAACTGCGCAGCACGCGTGTCCACATCGTCGTTATTCCCCAGATCGTGCGCAAGGTTGTTGCCCAGCATCCAGAAGGCGGGCCAGAGTCCGTCGGCGGTATGCGGAAAAGCGATACGCGCTTCCACCTTTCCGTACTGCACCGTCACTTTGTCCTGGGTGTTAAGGCGTGCCGAAGTGCAAGGTCTGTTGCCGTAGTCCTCGCGGATAGCATTGAGCACCAGACAGTTCTCGCCGGAAACGGGGTGCTTCTCTATCGTGATATTCTTCGGAGCATAGTACTGGAGCTCCGCATTACCGCCTCCGCGGGCGTTGTCCTCCACATTCCAATAAGCGGTATTCAGCGTCCCGCCGTCAAACTCATCGGACCAGACGAGCTGCCACTCCGGCTTGGAGCAGGACATGAGCAACAAGCAGACGAAGAGAATGGAGAATGGAGAAGTGAGAATGGAGAATTTATTCATATTCATCTGAGTTTAAACCAGTTGATATTGGTTACGCCTTCCTGCAGTTCTATCCGCAGGGTATGGTAGCCGGCTTTGACGGCAACCGGTATCGTTGCGGTAGTCCATTTGTCCATCGCCCCTGTTGCAGCAAGGGAGGCGATCGTTAACGGTTCATCATCGATCCATATTGCCACACCGGCATCTCCCAAAGCGGCGTAGCGAAGTTCAAGCGTCTGCACATCCGCAGATACGTACACCTGATAATCCGCAGACTGCTCCGCTGCCAAGCGGGATAACATCAGTCCGTCCCCGTCAGAAGAAGGGCGCACCTGAACCGCATAGTCAGAGACCTTTATATAGTTGGAAGCTTGTACCGGTTTCCCGGCTCTGAACCATACAGACCGGTCAAAAGAAGAGAATCCGCAATATACTTTTCCCGCAGGGGTCAGTTCATAGGGGGCATAATAGGTAAGAAGCGGCATATAGGGGAATCCCGGTTTATAACGCGGAATAAACCACGCGTAACGCTCCACCTTATCATCCTGTTCCAGATAATTGAGTGCGCTACACATATAGGTCATCTGATCCTCCTCCGAATGGATGGCATATTCCTCCCATGCGCAGAACTCAGTAAGCCAAATAGGTTTGCCGTATTTGTAGAACATCGCCACATAGTTGCGCAAGGCTTGCGGGTTCGCCATATAGCAATGGATGGAGATAGCATCGATGTCGTCAACCGACACACCGGGTTGGGCGAAGAACTCATCCAACCATTTGACGGGGTCGCTGTAGCCAGCCAAGGTGCCGTAGTTCATCGCCGGAGAAACGAGTTTGAGATGCAGTTCCTTAGCCAAAGCCACAACGGGCGGCCAGAGCGCCGCAGCTTCCGCCGGAGTCATACGTGCCTGATCTTTCAGATTCGGTTCGTTGAACGCCAGCAGGTATTTTGTTTTCGGATGAGCCGCCACATAAGCACGGATACGGTCGGCATTATAATTGCCGCTCCAGCACATCGGACAGAAATCAATGCCCTCCATATCCATCCATGAAGCGGCAGTGGGGTTCTGGTCGTTTCCCCAGTTGTAATTCCAAGAGATAGCGTCGCTGAGCAAAGGCAGATCATCCGCCACTGCAAAATTGAACGCCACACCGCGTTTGGCGGACTTAGCCATCGTGCTTGCGACATTGCCTTGATCCGGCGTGTTGGAAGGCGTGCAAGCGCAGAAAAAAGACACGATAACTAAAAGAACCACGAGTTGCCCCTTATCCAGCATAGTTACAGTTCCTCTCTTTGATAAACACGTACCCAATCCACTTTCATCAGCACCGGTGCAGCGAATATCGCATCATCCACATTACCCCCCATCGAGCCTCCGATAGCGAGATTGAGAATGATAAAGTGATCCTTGTTGAACGGCCAGTAGTAATTATCATCCACGTGCTCGGCTTCCTCCTGAGTCATCGCCAACTGCTCACCGTCGATCGTGAAATAGATACGGTCCATGCCATTGAAATCATCTTCGAGCCACTCAATGCCATACACATGATAGTTCTCCTCCAATCCGTCCATATAGGAGCGAACAGACCAATTATTGCCACGCGATCCGTTCTTATTGGGCGTATGAACGGCAAACGACGCCATGCGCGGCTGATTGCCCACATGTTCGATGATATCAATCTCGCCGCATTTGGGCCAGTTACTTCTCGGATAATCATTCCCCATCATCCAGAATGCAGGCCATGTACCGCCTCCTTTAGGAAACATGATACGCGCTTCTATCTTGCCGTACTTGAAGTATTTTTTGTTACGGGAATTAATACGGGCAGAGGTGTATTCTCTATTGTTATACTCCTCCTTACGCGCCTCGATCACCAGATTGCCGTCCTCTACACGCAGGTTCTCAGGACGGTCGGTATAGTACTGTTTCTCCTGATTACCACCTCCATTGCCGTTCACCTCTATATTCCACACATCGGTATTCAGGCTTGTGCCGTCAAACTCGTCAGACCATACCAGTTGGTATTCGCCCCATGTATGCTCTACCGCCACGCGCGAGGTCACTTCCTCCAATCCGTTGCTGAGTGTGATGAACGTGTTACCGGCGCCAAGGGCTGTTACCAGACCTGTCTCAGAGACAGTAGCCACATCCGGATTAGAAGAGGTCCACGTCAGCGGCACATCATATGTGGAGGTGAATACATATTGGTGGGTCTCACCTTTCTTGAGCGACACGATGGAGGGCGTAATAGACAGTGTCTCGCCTTTCGCACCGATCACATACACCTGACACTCGGCGTAGTCTTTTCCCGCTGTGGCGCGGATAGACGAATATCCCACTCCGACAGCGGTAACCACTCCGTCTTTTACGGTTGCCACATTGGGATCAGACGAGGTCCATGTTATGCTCACATCACTCGGATTGACATCGATGATTTCCATGTCCCCGACCTTCATCTGCAGCGAGTTAGAGGAGAGCGAGATGCGGTTCACCTCCGAGGTGTTGCACGCAGTCAATGCCAATGCGGCAATCACCCATACCATTAAATTCTTCATTGTTTTCATGATTTGTTTTGAGCGAAGCAGGGGCGATCAAACCCCTGCCTGCAGAATAAGACAGATGCGGATTATTTCTCGTAGATAAGGATAGCATCTACATCCAGTCCGTTGCCGATACCGTTGATCAACAGACCGATCGTGTACATAGCCTCTTTTACGCTTGCATCCCAAGGAGTGCTCCAATCCAAGCCTGCTGCGAAGAGATCAGACATCTTGTACTCCAGCAGTTTCCACTCACCGTTGGTGTTGCCGGATACCTCTTTTGCAACCTCCGGACCTGCTGCACTGGTGCTATAGAGAGTGAACTTAGCAGTGGTAGTTGCGTTGTTTGCCGGCGTCTTGTAAACGATAGCCAGTACATAGTCTCCGGTGATTGCGCTCAGATCCAATGTACGATGGGTAATACGCAGACCGCCGCAACCGAGTCCCCAACCTTCACCAGTCTGGGAAACAAGACTGATGTAACCGTTGCCTTCGCCCGAATGGCCGAAGCAGTTCAGACCGCCACCGGCACCTCCGCCAAACGTATTTCCCCAGATCTCAAGGACACAAGTAGTCTCATCCGGAATAGACTCGCCTACATACTCACCATTGATACGCAGATCCTCTTTTACATTCGCTTTGATAGCCTCATAAGCGGTCTCACCGAGGTTCAGAACATAGTAGTTCTTGCCGGTCAGCAGATCTGCAAACGGATTGTCCTCTGCAGCCTTGCCTACCTTCACGATGCAACGTGCGCTCTTCTTACCAGCTGTAGCGGTAATGATGGTCTGACCTTCCGCCACACCGGTCACTACACCTTTGTCGTTCACGGAAGCGACAGCGGCATCCTCGCTGCTCCATGCAACGGTAGCTGCGCCTTCCGGTGCTACGGTTGCTACTAAGGTAGCAGAAGCACCTACTTCGATCTGGAGAGTCTTCTGGTCCAGAGTTACGCTCTCAACCTCAACCTCCGATTGACCCGGTTTGCATGCATTGAAACCAACCAAAGTCAGCGCTGCCAGCGCTACGGCAAAAATTTTGTTTGTCTTCATAATGTTTGTTGTTTAAAAGTTAATTAAAAAGATTATTTATCCTAGTTGAACTAGTTTTGTTATCAATTATATCCGGGGTTCTGCTCCATGGGATTGAGTTCGATCTCCTCAACCGGAATGGGGAATATCTCATGCACTCCTTCGCGGAAAGTACCCATATGGGAGCGTGCTTCTTCGGTCTCGGTAGCGGCATAAGCATCCATATGTGCTTTGGTACCGCCCCAGCGGACGAGATCGAACCAACGGTGCCCCTCCATAGCCAATTCGCACCGGCGCTCATGACGAAGAGCAGTCTCATCGGCAGCCGGCACGCCCGGTAACCCTACACGGGAGCGCACTTGATCAATATAAGTCTTAGCCGTTCCCGCATCACCGGTTAGCAGACAAGCCTCCGCATACATCAGCAGCACATCGGCATAACGGATCTGCTTGTTATTAAGCGGACCGCGGCTGTCATGAGCGATCTTGTTGCCGTACCATCCGTATTTGTTATTCAGGTACGGGCTACCCAGATATATCTCTTCGGTAGGGTTGTCCATTTTCGCCGGATCGGGATTGAGGATCGCCACATCACGGCGCGGATCGCCCGCCTCAAACTCATCATAGAGATTCTGCGTCGGGTGGTTGAATCCCCATCCTGCATCACCGTCAGTCATCGTAGCCGAACGGGAGCGAACCAGACGCTGCGTAAAGTTGCCGGCTGTATAGCCAAAGCCTTCGCCATAATCTCCCCATGCCACTTCTTTATACTGGATTTCAAAGACAGACTCCTGTCCGTTCTCTCCCTCCACAGTGAAGTTATCCGCATAGTTCGGGCAGAGGCTGTATTCGCCGGATGCGATGATCGAATCGCCCCATGCCTTCGCCTCTTTGGCATATCCGGCTGCGTCTCCCGAGATCTTGGCATTCCAATATGGCGACGCCATATAGAGATAAGTCTTGAGTAACATAGCCTCAGCAGCACCTTTGGTAGCTCGTCCTTTATTGTCGGCATCCCACTGGCTGGCGGTAGGCAACAAACGTTGTGCTTCCTTCAGATCGCTGATGATCCGGTCAAAAACAGCCGAAGTGGTGGCACGTGGTTGCAACCACTTGTCATTGCTGTCCAATACGGTTGTCACAAGGGGAGTGCCGTCGAACACACGCAGCAGACGGAAATAATAGTATGCGCGCAGGAAATGCGCCTCGCCTAACATCTCTTCGCGCTCTTTGACGGAGAAAGCCGTATCGGGTTTCATTGCAGGGATATAGGTCAACGCCAGATTGCAGCGGCTGATGCCTATATAGTTCGATTGATAGAAATCGTGGAGCAGTTCATTACGCGGTGTCGTTTTCCAGTTTTCCATATCATATGCAGCCCCCATATCAGTAGTGTTCTGACCGCCTTTAAGCGCATCATCGCTCACCACATCGCCAATAAACCACTCGCAGGAGTAAGTGCGTTTGAACTCCCACATCAGCGGTGTATAGCATCCGTTCACGCATTGCCGGGCTGCAGCCTTTGAGGTGAAGAAATCTTCCAGTTTCACCTGCCCGGGCTCCGGAGCCGTCAACCAATCCTTGCAACCCACGAAAAGGAACAAAGGGACAATGTACAAAGTACAAAGGGCTATTTTTTTAACTATATTTTTCATAATTCGTTCTCCTTTCTATTAGAATGTGGCATTCAAACCGAATGTAAAGGTCCGGCTCTGCGGATAGTTACCGTAATCCACTCCGCTACCCACTTCAGGATCGTACCCCGAATATCCGGTGATGGTAAAGAGGTTGCTGGCGGTAAAATACAAACGCAAGCGGTTGCAACGGAAGGTCTGAGTCCACTTGAGGGGGAAGGTATAACCGATCTGGAGGTTCTTGAGACGGACATATGTTCCGTCCTCCAGGAATCGCGTGGAGTTCTCCCTGTTAAGCGTTGATCCTACCGGATTCGGGATCGTTCCCTCGCGGTTCTCCAGATCTGCGTAGTCAATACCTTTCGCAAGCAACTGGTTGCGGACAGCAGGGGTATATCCCACCCACGCGTCACGCATTGATGTGGACAGCGCACATTCGGTACCCGCCCCTTCCGTGCGGAGGCGAAGCGCATTATAGATCTTGTTGCCGAAAACTCCCTGGAAGAACAACTGCACATCTACGCCGTAGAACTCGGCGCCGAAGCTCAGTCCGGCGGTCAGTTTCGGGAAATTATTGCCGATATAATGCATATCTTTCTCCGTCAACTTGCCGTCCTTGTCCCAATCGGTATAACGGGCATCGCCTGCATGGAGGTTGGCTTCGTCATTGTCTGCATACATATAGAACTGCTCCAGCACCTCTTCGTCGCTCTGGTATACGCCCTCATAGGTGTACCCCCAATAGGAATTAAGAGGAAGTCCAAGATCCGTCTTCGTCCGGTCGCCCCAAAGAGGGGAACCTCCGTTAAGAGCCGTTAACTCGTTATGAATATAACTGAAGTTCAAACTGATATTGTAGGTGAAATTCCGGTTAACGCGGTTGTCATGCCCCAGCGTCACCTCGACACCCTCATTGAGGATGTTACCTACATTGTTCACCGGCGAATAGAGGTTTCCTACGTGTGCCGGAGTGGTCACATAGAGCAAGGCATCCAGCGTGGTACGGCGGAAATAGTCGATCGTTCCGGTCAACTTGCCGTTCCAGAAACCGAAGTCGATTCCGGCATCCCATTGTTCGTTGGTCTCCCATCCACCTACAGGATTGACAAAGGTCAGGACAGCAGCACCTTGCTGAACCGTTTGCGGATAAAGGCCGAAAGGATAGCCGACGAACACATTCGGAGAAGAGAAAATGCTCTGTACGAATCCGCCGCTGGACATACCGCCCTCACTACCTACACGACCATAGCCGGCGCGGATCTTGATATTATCCAGCCAATCCAGATCCAGATCACGCATGAACGGCTCTTCGCTCAAACGCCATGCCAGCGAGAACGAAGGGAAGAAGCCCCATGGCTGGCGGGTGAAGGACGAAGAAGCATCCGCACGGAAGTTAACCGTTGCCATATAGCGGTTGTCGTAGTTATAGAACGCACGCCCGAGGAAAGACAGACGGCGCCGGCGCCATACGCTCTCGCCGGTAGGATTCGTATTATCCTCCGTCGTGTTCCCCAGATACCAGTTTTCCGGTATCGGATTCAGGATAGAAGCACCCGATCCGCTCAATCCGTTCGAGTTGATCTCCTGCCAAGTCTGACCTAACATCACCGAGAAATTATGCTTTCCGATCTCACGGGCATAGGTGACCGTCACCTCTTCCAGCAAGGAGGTATAGTTCGTCATGGAGCGCTCCAGAAAGTTCTTGTTCATCTTGTCGAACGTGGAATACTCATATTGGTTTTTGAAGAGACGATGATTCGTGAGATAGGTATCCATGGAGATAGAGGGACGGATGGTCAAGCCCTCCACCGGCTTGATCTCCATATAGATATCGCCTACCCAACGGTTGGTTTTATCCAAAGGATAACTCTCGTTCACCATCGAGAAAGGATTGGTCACGTTCTTGAAGTTGGACGACGCTGCCGTACGGCCGCTTATGTCTTCCCCCTGTGCATTCACAGAGCCCTCGGGATAATGCGTCGGATCCCATGGAGCCATCGCCAGTGCCGCCGAGATAACGGAAGCACCCGGACTGGAACTATTGTTCATAGCGTTGCGTCCGCTACTATGCACAAAAGACAAGTGTTCGCCGACCGTCAGCCATTTGAACAGCTGCACATCAGAATTCAGACGAAGGGTGAAACGCTGGTAATCACTGCCGATGATTGTTCCTTCCTGGCCGAAATACGAGGCAGAGAAAGCATAATGGCCTTTTTCGCCTCCGCCATCCACTGACAGGTTATAGTTATGCATAAATGCATTGGGACGGAACACTTCGTCCTGCCAATCCGTATTGATAGCCGAATAATCCAGTCCGTCAGGATTAGCCACCGTCATGGGAACCGGGAAATATTTGGAGGTTCCTAAATTGTAAACGCTCATCCATTCGTTGAAGCCGTTCTGCTTGTAGAAGCCGATCTCTGCTGCGCCGTCACGCATCGTGCCGATACGCAGTTTGGTTTCCGCCATCTCTTTGGCTCCCATCAGATCCAGTTTCTTCCAACGGTTCTGAAATCCCCAATAGGCATCGAAAGTCACATTGGCTTTTCCCTTGCCGCCGGACTTGGTAGTGATCAGGATGACGCCGTTGGCGCCGCGGCTACCGTAGATAGCGGCGGCAGATGCGTCCTTGAGGATCTCCATTGATTTGATGTCGGTAGGCGAGAGCCATTTGATATCGCCGGTGATCACTCCGTCCACCACATACAAGGGGTCATTGCCTCCGAGTGCGGAACCGATACCGCGGATACGGATCGTGGCGCCTTCTCCCGGCTGACCGGAACCGGAAGTGACCGTCACGCCGGCAGCGCGGCCTTGCAGCGCCTGGTCCAGGCCAGACACCGGAGCTTTCAGCAACTGGTCAGCGCTCACGGACGCCACCGAACCCGTGAGGTCGGATTTCTTCATCGTTCCGTAACCGATAGCGACTACCTCCTGGAGCTGTACGTTGTCGGGCACGAGTGTGACACGCAGCGGTCCTGCGCCGGACACCTTCACTTCCTGGGTCTTATAACCCATGAAAGACACTTGGAGAATATCCCCCGCTTTGGCTTGGATGGAGAAATTGCCGTCGAAATCGGTGATAGTACCGTTCGTCGAACCCTTCACCATCACATTAGCGCCAATGACCGGATCCGGCTCGTCCTGAGCCACCACTACGCCGGTTACGGTGAGCGCCTGCGCAAAAGCCGCAAGAGACATCCATGCCAGCATAGCGATTGTAAAGATTCTTTGTTTCATGATAGGTGTTGGTTTACTTTATTTTACGCGCACGCCTTGCACATTGTACATCCGTCCTTCGTACTTCAAATAGAGAACTCCGTTCTCCATGACCTTGGTACATTGTACCTTGTCGCCTTGTACATTCTCCACGCCTTCGCCGCTGCTACCGGTTGCCTTGTAGAAATAGACATTGTCCACAAAGAGGTCACCGCCTGCCGGAGCCGCGTCGAAGAACTTCATCTGGAAGATATTGTTCCACTCGATGCCATTCGTTTCATAAGCGCTCAGAGGTATCTCTACCGAGTTCCATTCGCCGGAGGTCAGTTCGACCGCATAGGCGCCCTCGTGTCCCGGACTGATCGGAGTGATCTTGACGGAGCTCAGCGTAGTGGTATAGAGATCAACATGCAGGTACTCCATGCCGGTTGCATCCACTGCCGGAGTGAGTTCCCAACCGAGGTAGTTCATATTGGTGAAGTATTGTACATTGTCGCCTTCCGCCAACTGGCCGTTTGTTACCACGGTGCTCTGTCCCCAACCGCCGATACCGATGCCGGGATTATTCTCCAGTGCGTCGCAGAAGACGGTTACCGTCTCTTTGTTGGTAAAATCAGGAACGGGAGCGGCAGCCGGAGCAACAGCTGTCTTGGCGGCTACGGTGATAGCCTCTGCGGCATTGCCTTTCTCGTCACCGGCAATGACGGTGAAGTTATACTCGGTGTTCGGCAGCAAGTCCGCTACTACCACATTGACGGTTGCACCGGCTGCGCCTGCACCCTTCGCAACTTCCACTTCGCCGTTCTTCACGGAGAAGTTCACTACGCCCATGTTGTCATCGGCGCTCAGCGCCAGCGTCACGCTGAAATAGCCTGCGCTTGCTACTCTGCCTTGTACATTCGTCGGAGCCTCGTTGTCCTCCAGAGCGGTTTCACGGTAGAAATAAGCGTTGCCTACCCAGAAGGTCAGGTTAGCGGCATTGTCGATCTTCACCTGATATACATTACTCCAGTTGGTCACCTTCGCAAACTCGCCTGCGTTGAGAGCCAGGTCTATGCTGTTCCATTGCTGGCCGGTCAGATTGACAGTTACGCCGTACTCCGGCTCATTGCCGTCATCGGCTGCGTTGCGGCAGATGGGCACGATACGGAGAGTCGCATTGTCGGCTACCCATATATCATAGTGCAGAACCTCCATTGTCATTGCGTTGATAGAGAACCCGTCCGTTCCGAAATAGCCCGAAGCCGGAACGCTGTATTTCTTACCGTACTCTTCTTGCGTGTATGCGGTACCCGAACCCCAGTCTTGGAAATTGCAATCCGCCTCGTAGGTCGGGCTGTAGATTGCTTTCACCTGTGCTGCAGGCCATGTAGGAGCCGGAGCGGCTGCGGCAGGAGCGGAAGCATACGCGTCCGTCGTAACGGATACGGACAGAGCTGACTCGGATTCGTTACCTGCTGCATCCACGGCATAAACCGAGAAGGTATAAGCGGTGCTCGGAGTCAGGCCGGTTACCGTGATCTTACCCTCTGCCGGAGCGAACTTGGCATCGAAGCTCTGCGCAGCATCCGCCACGCGGTATTTGACCACTTCGTCATTGTCGGTAGCGGCCACAGCGATCACTGCACTGTTATGGGTCTTGCTTACCAGCGATGCGCTTGTCATCACCGGTTTCTCCGTATCGCCGGAAGCCACATACTCCTCGCCATAGACGCGGAACTCGAAGATCTTCATACCCCATTCGGTTGCGGCTTTGGTGCTCCAGAAGCGTACGTAACGCACTTTGGCGTTGTTGTCCAGCTCCGTGATCTCGTCCGTACGGCCGTTCGTGCCTGCGGTACCCACATAGTTGTAGGCCGTCGCCCAAGTCGTGTTGTCCGTAGAGAAATCAATATGGTAATCCTGCGCGCAAGCGCCCTCGAAATGAACATCTACTTTGTCAATGCTGTACAATCCGCCGAGATCCGCTACGAACCATGCGTCGAAGGTACGTGCGGTCTCGTCGCCACCGGTGATTCCGGCCGGACGACCTTGCCATTCGGTGCCGGCATTGCCATCCAGCACGCGGTTTACATCGTTCTCTCCTCCCGAACTGGCGACAATCGTCAGACCCGTGATCTGCGTGTAGGTCTTCGGAGCCTCTGCCAGATAGAACACCTGGAACTCAAAGAAACTCTGACCCCATTGGGTAGCACGCTCGATGCCCTGGTATTTGATATACCGGGCGGTTACGGCTGTCTCGAAATACAGGCTCTGCCATCCGGCTGCCTCCAGATTGCTCTCGGTATAGAAATCGGTGAAAGTCTCGCCGTCAGCGGAAGCCAGCAACTGGAACTGCTTTGCGAAAGCGCCTTCCCAAAGGATCTTGATGTAATTGAAGGTGCGGCTCTGACCCAAATCGAGCAGGAACCACTCGTTATCGGTTTTCTCACTCTCCCAACGGCTGCCGTTGTTGCCGTCGATAGCTAAAGATGCATCGCCGCTGCTGGCAGTAGCGGAAGAACCTTCAGTTGCCAAGGCGAAGTTCACCTCATTGGCTGCAAAACTCATGATACTTGCGCTTAATAAAGCGACTAAGAAGAAAAGTTTTCTCATGATAATAGTTTTTATGGTTAATTAGTTAATAATATGTGGTGTATTTGATTTTCGGGTTAACTTTGTTAAACCGAGTGCAAAGTTACTGCTTTTTCAGCACATGCGCAAGAGTTTCCCTATGTTTAGCAACATAAAAGTACGTTTTAGTACGCGTGCCTGTTCTGATTCTCAGCATATTAAGCTTTTTCCGATACTCAAAAAAGTACGTATTAAGTATCTGTCATTTCAGTGCATGGTGCGAGTCGTGGTTAAGTCGAGGGCAAGTCGAGGGCAAGTCGTGGTTAAGCCGTGGTCAGAACAAATCTTAAAAATCGTGCTAAATTCCTCAGTATAACCTCGGCGCAAGGTCTGGGCAAGGTCTGCTACTTGGAACGATACATAATCGGGAATGGAACGGGAACAGAAGGGAACGCCTCTCCATGTACACCCAGAAGCCTCTCCCGGGGGAAAGGCTTCTGGTGAATTTACGGAAGGATCAGATCAGTAGGGAATAGATGTCCCACGCCTTTCCGGGGCATGAACCTCACCTGTACCATTCTGATTAATAGATACGTTCAACATCAAGTTAGTGCCATACATCTCTGCGACATCGGTCTTCGGTTGGCTATATACTTTCTTTTTCATAATCTCAAACATTAAATCATTAAACACTTTATTTTACCAATCTACCGGTTGCGTCATAGTATTTTTCTCCGCGGAGAATATACATCGTACCATCGACTATAACCTTGCGTAATGTATCCGGAGAATTGAGTTGATCAATATCCGTGGGTGCGTCTTGTCTGTTTACATTCATAGTCATGTAGCGTCTGCCCGGCGCGGGATTAGAAGTAGGTACTACCGGCATATTGTTATCTATAACAACCCATGCACGGTTTGCAGGAACAGTAAGTGTAGTCAAATTTCCGCACCCCCATAGTGCATGACCATTGAAATAATATACATTGCTAAGATCCGTCAAGATATCGCCGTTGAATGTACCCTTCATAGGGCCGTTATTATCCGGCTCCGTCGCAGGATCTTCACTCGTGTAGTAGAAGTACATCGCGTTACTTTTTGCTTCAAACAAGTAAGGCTTACCCGGGGTCATTGTATTGTTTGCAACAGTAGCAAAAACAATCTTGCCCTCTTCATTCTTTCCTACTAACTCATAGATATCACCACCTGTAGCGACAGCACCTTGCGGGATACAGATAGTACCTAACTCTCCCGGTGCCATCCAAGAGTCATTACGAGTGATCTCCGGCTCTTTCCAGAAATAGACATTGTCGATAGCTGCGAAGCAGTTAGTGAACGGATGGAACTTCAACCAGCGGACATTTTGCCGGTCTGCCAATGCTACGCCGGTAATATCTACATCAAACGACACCCATTCACCGGCAATAGTACGGGTTGTCGGGATAGCCACAGCAACATCGTTGATATTAACCGTGTTCAGTTGGTCTGCTACATCACACCATACATCGAAGTGGATGTAGGTCATACCGGACACATCCAGACCCGGAGTCGCATCGTGCGTATAGCCACTCAGACCGTCGATATTGCCATGACCTGCATTTCCATCGTTATTTCCCCATACAATCACATTGGAGCTCATTGAGTAAAGGATATAATCCGACTCCAACTCAACAGGAGCACTACCCCAGTTGGCTCTATTAAAGGTTGCTGCTACAGCGGGATCGTAAGCATTGCTATAGACAGACAGAACAGCCTCTGCGACATGAGTAGGTTGCGGAGCAGCAGACGGAAGGGCTTTCGTCTTGACTGCCACATTAACCGGCTCTGCCTCATGTCCAGCCTCATCAAACGCCACTACACTGAACGTGTAGTCCGTATTTGGAGTCAGATTGTTAATAGTAATTGCTACTTCAGCACCGGACACTGCCTCAACATCCGCTACCAATACATCTGAGCCATTCTGTACTCTGAAATGAACCACACCGCTATCGTCATTTGCTTGTGCGCTTAACTTCACAGATGCGAAATTCTCTTCAGTCTTATTGGCTATTACATCCGTCGGAGCAGTTTCATCTGCTGGCGGAGGAGTGGTGCGATAGAAGAATATATTATCTACACTGATGTGCTCGCCTACGAGACCACCATCTTGATAGCCCTCGATTGCAAATTGGAATACCTTAGACCAATCATGTCCTGCATACTCGGACAAATCAATATCAAACGAATTCCATTGCTGCGCAGCGAGATTCAATGTTTTAGGAGTATTTGGTCCGCCGTTTGTAATAGGACGGAACTTAATACTTCCTGCAGCAGAAGCCCAAATATCAATGTGAATCTTCTCCATCAGAGACATGGATGTTTCTGCGAATTGCGCACCGATCATACCATTGCGATAGAGGTCGTAGTGCAAATAATGATTCTCACTAATTGCCTCTTCTGTCATAGTCGGAGCATCCCACCAATATTCATTGTAGCTGTTAAGACTTGCCGGAGCGAACGTATAGGAATCACTATAGATGCTCTTCACTTGATTTTCGGGCCATTCCGGAACAGGAGCGGCAGTAGTCGGTACCAACGAGTGTGCGTCGGTCTTGAAAGATACCTCTGCTTGGTTGTCTGAGATATTTCCGGCTGCATCTTTTGCCTTGATATGCAGTGTGTAGTTCGTATTAGCGGTCAGACCCTCAATAGTGATCTTGCCTTCAGCAGCTACATATTCTGCTTCCTTCTCTACTACATAATAAGCGGTTACGCCCTTGTTATCCGTAGCGGCGACATTGATGATTGCGCTGTTCCAAGTCTTGCTTGCCAGCGAAGCTTCACCCATTTCCGGTTTTACGTTGTCTGCGATAGGAGTAACTACGATGTTTTGGATCGCGTTGTTGACACCATCGCTAACGGTTACCGTGAAGGTATATTGCGTGCCGGCAGTCAAGCCATCTACATCCTGTGTGAATTCTTCACCGCTTGCGTGATTCGAGATAATCGGCTCTGCCGCCTCACGCGCGATAGTATAAGTAAGGAGTCCTTTCCAGTTGTCAGTAGCCTGAATCTTCAGACGAACAGACGACTCACTCAGCACCTCAGCCTCAGCCTTGCCAAATACCGGAGCCTCAGCATCGGAGCAAGTAGAGTTCCAATTGAAATGATTTTGCTGTTTAAGGACATCATTGATATTTTGCTCTCCAGCAGATGTTCCGATATATAAATCCGGACGCCACATCCAAATATCACGCCATGTATGATTGGTTTGCGGCTGAATCTCTGCACTTGTTATTACGCCATAACCTATAGCTTCAAATTTCCACCCCTTATTAGCGATAGTCATTGGAACATCATTACCATCATAGGTTAGATATTTAACGCAGTTAACAGCCGTATTTGCATTATTGATTCCGGTAATTGTCAATTCATCCGAACCATAAATCTTAATTTGATAGGTTCCTTCTGTTGCTCCCTTACCAACAGTTAGATATAATTTCTTGCCACCATTGGTAGTAACTGCTTGATGACAATAAGTTGTACGAGCATAATCAAAGTTAGCAACCAGATCAGTTGCAGTATTGATAGTCGGAGTATAGGTTAATTCTGTAGAAACCTCTACACCACCCTTTGTCCAATTGACGAATTCGTAACCGGAGGCTGGTACAGCTACACAAGTAACTGGTGTTCCTTCATCGACATCTTTCGCAGCGACACCATCTACGGTAGCAGAACCCATTTCGTTATTATTTACAGAAACGGTAACATGCTTCTGACCGGTACATTTCGAACCATAGACATAGTTGAATTCCAAAGTAGGATAGGCGTTATTATCTGCTGATGTTTCGTACTCAACGATAGCATTATACGTAATCGGTTCACCTATACCAGGCTTGATATTTGTGTTTTTGAGTGTTAATGTTTGTACAACACCGCTCCATGAACTAGTAAAATAATCAGAAGCCATCGAAACAGCACCGACATGTATATTGTTAATATTTACGGCATTGATACGAAATTTCGTAGCAGAAGGATCTTCACCTAATGCGTCTGCAATTGTAATAATGACATTACCACTATTATCGGTTTCCCATGAAAATCTAGCACGGGTATTTCCGCTACTCATTTCCTGTTCACAATAAGAAGAGTTACCTACCACTATTGGATCTACAGTTATATTCCAATTTGCCGGGTCGGAAGGATCAGATGTCGGATAGCCTTCCGCATCAGCAACCACTTTTACCTGGTATACTCCTGTAACGTAAGGGGTAAAATTAAGTTCTGCTCCGCTTGTTACCGTCTGACGATGTTTGAGAATATTATTAATGTAAACATACGCGGTATATGTTTGAGCATTTGTTACTGCATCAAACGTTATATGGTTCGTTTCATCAATAGCCACATTAGCCGGAGCATCCAGATATGAGCAATTAGTGCCATAGTTATATGCGAAATACTTATTGAAATGATATGCAACGGCTTCTTGATCATTTTTCCAAGAAAAGGCATGTCCCTTAAATGCCACAATTGCATTATTTGGCACAACTTTTCCTGCCTTAAGTGCTAAAGTAAAGGTTTTATCCCCGTTACTTAATGTACCCGTTTCAAAGTACGTAGATGCAGGCTCTATCGTTCCATAGTTAGTGCCACTATATACTTTCCATGAGTCATCAAAAGAAATCTCATTCTCAAATCCGCCTTCACGGAATGAAGAATTGGATGCATTTAAACCATCTGTTATGTTGATTACGACATCTCCGTTATCAGCCGTTCCCCATGTCAGACACACATTAGCATTTTTGGCCTTCATGTCGTTGTCTGTATATCCGCAATATGAATTGCCTCCTGACGGATAAGGATTAATCGGTGTATCATTAGGCGTGTCGGTCCAGACATAGAATGTTTTGGAGCCTCCTGCATAAGTAACAACGACTTCAGATACGGCACTTGTAAATGCTTCTTGATAAAGCAGAACTCCGGCACCGTTGATCCAGCAGTATGTATGATCAACACCTACTGTTCCTATGCCGTTGATTTCAACCTTACTGATTCCTGCTGGTACTGTTAAATATATACCTGTATGATTCTCTGCCCATCCCACATTTTGCTGTTTTTCTATATTGGATGGCATGTTAGCATCATTCTCTGCAGTTATTTTATAGTGTCCATCGGAATTAGTAACAGGCTCTACATCTGCCCATTCTATATTCTCCGGATCAAAAGCAGCAGCTCCAGCATTTGCATTATGTACGTAGAATATAGTATTTCCATTTCCATGAGTAACAGTCACTTTAGTAATCTCATTTGTTAGAGCAGATGGATTCAACACAATACCAGCTCCTGTATTTCCATCATATTCAGTTCCATCAGTAACTGCTACATCATCAAATGCACATGCCGAAACGCCTGCTGGAACCTCCACATATAAACCTTCAAAAGCCGCCCATGCTGGTTTCTGTATATTGAGAGGACCTGACGGCATATTACTGGCATTTTCTGCTGCAATTTGGAATTGGTCATTTATTTTATGATATGTAGCGGTATTCTCTGAACTTGCCCAATTTACAGCGCTAGGATCAAAGGCACCTCCGCCTCCTCCGCCACCAGCGGGAATTGTGTAATTGAAGTCAGACGAATAACTTGAACCGCCATTGTAAGCAAAAAAGAACTTAACATTCAGTTCATTTCCTTCAGAGTACTCAGATGAACTCCATTGGCTTCCCCCAAAATTACCCTTATAAGCATCATCAATAAAAACTTGAGGTACTAAACCAACAGTTTTGTTGAAATTGTCTTCGGTATAGCCTATAGTAATTGTAAATGTGCCATCGGCATACTCCAATAGATAATTGATCGTGTAATTAACCGTTGTGCGGTTATCTGCACTACCGATTCCGTCTAACCACACATTGGCGGCAGAACCGGTGACTTGCCCTGTCCACTCTTGGGAAAAACCCATCACACTTGCGCACAGGAGCGTGAATAATAAAGATAGTTTTTTCATAATATTAGTATTTAAAAGTTATTTCATTATTACCGTATCTCGGTGCCGAGGGCGTTGTAACGGATGCCGTTCTTGAGGATAAGGATCTGTCCGTTCTCAATCACCTTGCGGGTTTTGGCAGGGGCATTGATGTTGTCAATGGCGGAACCGCCGGGTTTGGTGTTGCTTGCGCCCACCGTATAATCCACATCGATACGTGCTGCATTGCCGGTATAAGCGATGAGGAAGAAGATCGCCGGTTTGGAACCGTCGGTATAGGTTTCTTTGGTAGTGAAGCGCGCCAGAGTGCCCTGCATCGGGAGCGTGGTATAAACGCCGTCGATGCTGACCTGGGGCACTACGCCCGGGATGTCGCCCGTCCAGCTGATCTCGAAGGTGAGCGTGGCATCGGCATTGCGGGTGATAGACCAGTCGAAAGTAACATCTGATCCGGCAACCGGTTTTACATCGCGGCCGTAGAATGTAGCGGGTGTGAGGTCGCCGTGCTGCGGTTCATCCCCGGGTTCGTCTCCCGGATCATCAGAGATGTCTCCTGTGCCATCGGCATAGAAGACTTTGAAGTCGTAGGTCACGCCTCCGGCTTCCACCGAGACTGCCGTCTCCTTCGCCGTGAAGGCGGAGAGATAGAGGATCATTCCCGCTCCGTCAATCACATAGCCTGCGGCATCCAGCGAACAGGAACTGATGCCTGCCGGGAAATTGGTGTAGATACCTGGTGCGGCAGCAAAGCCGGGCTTCTGGATGTTGATCACATTCTGACCGAAAGCCTTCTCCACCTTGTACTTATTGGCATACGCACCATCGCCGGCTCCATCCGCCAACCACTCGATGCTACTCCAATCCGTAGCATAACTCATCAAACTGAAAGAGATGATTGCAATAAAAGAGAAAATTTTCTTCATGGTGTTTTATGGATATTAGATATTTTTGATTGAAATGCGGTGCAAAGATAGTGCATTTTTCTTACATACGCAAGTGCGTATACATAAAAAGTACCAAAATGTATCATCGCATTTGCTGATTATCAGATATTTGTGTATTTCGAAGACTCTAAAAAAGTACGATAAATATACCTGTTTTGCTATGTCAATATTGCATTTTTACGTATAAAAATTTGCGCATGTGCAATTTTTGTTGTACCTTTGTAGCCGATTAGCAAATACAGCCGGTTAGTAAGTACAGCTAACCGAAAAAAAACACAGCGTATGGATATCAAAGGTCTCTATACCGCCTCCGAGACGCGGTATGATCAATCGGAGCAACTCTACGCACGTTGCGGACGCAGCGGCGTGATGTTACCCAAAGTGAGTCTGGGTTTCTGGCATAATTTCGGCGGCGTCGATCCGTACGAACGCAGCCGCGCCATCACCCATTATGCTTTCGACCACGGCATCACCCATTTTGATTTAGCAAACAACTACGGTCCTCCCTACGGCAGCGCGGAAGAGACTTTCGGCCGGCTGATGGATGATGATTTCCGGAGTTACCGCGACGAGCTCTTCATCTCCACGAAAGCGGGATACGACATGTGGCCGGGTCCATACGGCGACCACGGCAGCCGCAAATATCTGATCTCATCCCTTGACCAATCGCTGAAGCGGATGCGTCTGGACTACGTGGATCTATTCTATTCGCACCGTTTCGATCCCGACACTCCGGTTGAGGAGACACTGCAGGCGATGGTAGATATCGTGCGGAGCGGCAAGGCGCTCTATTTAGGAATCTCCAACTGGCCGTTAGAGCCGCTCAAGCAAGCGGTGGAATACCTGCGCGCGCATGACGCGCCTCTCCTTATCTATCAAGGACGGCTGAACATGCTGCACCGCAAACCGATTGAGGAAGGGATCCTCGATTTCTGCCGCGAACAGGGGATCGGGTTTATCGCCTATTCGCCGCTGGCGCAGGGTTTGCTTTCCGACCGTTATTTAGAGGGCATTCCCGCCGACAGCCGGATGGCGAAAGACCATTTCCTGCATCCGTGGGCACGAACGGACAAACTGCTGCAGTACCTGCATGAGTTGCAGGCGGAGGGAGAGACTCACGGGCGCACGATCGCGCAAGAGGCGTTGGCATGGATATTAGCGCAAGCAGGCGTCACCTCCGTACTCGCAGGCGCCAGCAGCGTAGCACAATTAGAATCGAACTTACACGCTGTGCTATGAAACGGATACTAAGCATCTTTCTGCCGCTGCTCCTCGCTTGCACTCTGCTCAGCGCCCATTCCTCTACGGTTGATTCGCTGATGGCGGTCTATGAGAGCGAGATCGCGCAGTCCGGGAAATATATCGCCCGCCGTCAGGCGAGGATCGATTCGTTATGCCGGATCCATCCTCAGACAGACGAGTTGAGACTAACCATCGCGCGCGAATACCAGCATTTCCAGAGCGATTCGGCGCAAGTCTATTACGCGCCTCTCCGCGATGCCGCGGAACCGGTACGCACGCAATCCTATTTAGGGATGATCCAGTTGCTCTCCGCATCGGGTCATTTCTCGAACGCCTTCTCACTGTTAGAGCATCCGGATGCACCTTCGATCCATAGCGTGGAGGGTTACAAGACCGCCTGGCTGCTCTATAACGAAGCGGCGACCACCTCTCTTCTGCCGACCTACGGGACACAGGAGTGGGAAGCGCTGGCAAAGAACTATTACGACTCTCTATTAGTAGCGCTGGAGCAAGACACCGTTGACCGCGAAGAGAGCCATCTATGGCTGCATCTCTACCGGGCACAAGACCGCGGCGACTGGAACAGCGCTATAGCATATAACATGCATCTGATCAACCGCACGCAGCCGGACGAACACCCGTATGCTATCTTAGCTTACGGCCACGCGATGCTATATGAGTCCGCCGGAGACCCGGAGAAACGGCTGGAATGGCTGCTTCGCTCGGCGATCACCGATGTGCGTTGCGGGATCACGGACAACGGTTCGTCATGGCTGGTAGCGCGGACCTGCTATGAAGAAGGGGATATCAGCCATGCCCACCTGATCAGCGACTACACGCTGACGAACGCTTCATTCTTCAATGCTCCTACGCGTTACGTGCAGACCTACGCCCTCGGACACAGGATCAACAATGAATACGACCGCATGCTGCACCGCTCGACGGTTCATCTGATTATCGCACTCTCCGCCCTTGCGGTAGCGCTCATCGTGCTTTTTTTCGCCTCCGTGCTCACGATTCATCAGAACCGCAAGCTGTCGCGGCTGAACAGCGAGTTATCGACGACCAATGCGCAGCTGAAGGCAGCCAACAAAGCGAAAGAGCAATATATATGCCGCTATTTAGAGGTCTATAGCGATTATATCCGCCGGTTAACGACAATGGCCCGGAAGGCAGGCGAGAAAGACGCCTCCGCCTTCATGGACAGGGAGATGGAGAATTTCTACCGTTCGTTCGACGACACGTTCCTTTCGCTCTACGGCAATTTCGTGAGTGAGTTCAACGCGTTGCTGAAACCGGAAGCGCGTATCACGCCCAAGCCCGGTGAGCGTCTGACGATCGAGATGCGTATCTTCGCCCTCATTCTGCTCGGAATCACCAGTTCCGCCAAGATAGCCGAGCTGCTGTGCTACAGTCCGAACACCATCAGTAACTACCGCGTGAAGATCAAGAACGGCGCTCTGGGCAACCGTGATACGTTCGAGCAACGCGTTCAGCAGATCGGCAGCCGGTAAGCGGGATTTCCCTTACAGTATACAGATATATTGCAAGAGGAGAACAGCGATGAGCTATTCTCCTCTTGTGGTCCCACTTGGGCTTGAACCAAGGACCCCCTGATTATGAGTCAGGTGCTACTAACCAACTGAGCTATAGGACCCTCGCGTTCGGCAGCAAGATTGCATTGTCCATACCGCTTCGCTAAATGGACGGGCAACTTGTGCCTCCGCTCTCCCCACTGAACGCACTTCGTTAGCGTTCATCGGGGACCCCATTTTAAGGCATGGGTGCCTTATTTCTTGTTCTCCGACAGTTTACGGTGCTCGGTGATGCTATAGAGGCGCAAGCACTCCGGGGGAGTTATCTTCAACTCTTCTGCTGTCAGTTCGGGAACAATGAGTTTCATTCCCTCCTTTAAGTCGTTCGGATTCGCCATCTTATCGGCATTAGCCATATAGACGAACACCCAGCATTGCGAGTTGTTGTAGTATTTACGAGCGAGTTTGGAGAGCGTCATTCCTTTCTCTACCATAACCGTATCGCCTGTACGTTTTTTGTACTGCTCCAAGAGGTTCTCTTCTTTGCGCGAGGACTCAGAGAGGGGAACGGTCTCCACCTGTTGCTCTTCCAGCTCAGGAGTTACCAGTTTCGGAACGCGGATGGTGTTTGCCTTGTCGTACAGAACCGGTTGAGACTCGTCCATGTTACGATCTTCGTTCTTATCCTGCAACTGGAGTTTCATGAGTTCGAAAGTCTCCTTGTCCACGAGGTGGATGGATACGCGTCTGTTCGGGCCGAAAGAGCGTGCAGCCTTGCGCGCAGCGATCTTACCGACACCAGCGTTGTAGATATGATCAGCCGGGATGCCGTATTCCTCAAGGAGTTCGTTATTCACGTTCTTCGAGCGGCGGTCGCCGAGGTCATAGTTATGCGCCTTCGAGCCGGTGTTGTCGCAATAGCCGACAACGACTGCATAGAGCGTCGGATCCTCCTCCATCGCCATAGCGGCTTCCTGGATAGTAGTCATAGCGTCCTGACGGAGGACATCCTTGTCATTATCGAAGTAAACATTATAGATACGCGGTTGTTTCTTCTCTTTCTCACGAATAACCTCGCGAACGATGACCGAGTCATGACGGATAATAACGGTGTCATGCGGCAGCACCTGCTGCGGATTGGCAGCCGCAAGCATTTTGTCGAAAGCATCGTAAGACGGCAAGTTACGCGGGTGGGACTTGGAGACAGCCTCCAACTTGAAGCGCAGATATGCGGTGACATCGAAGATACCATCGTTATTCTTGGAAGCATAGGAGGAAGCACTCTGTTTGTGATAACCACGGCCATCGACATAGTCGCGCGTGAAATAACTATAGTTCGCGCGCAAGCCTAAAGCGAGGGTACGGTTGAGGTTGAAATCCAAAGCAACGCCAGCCTGCACATAACCGATTCCGCGGTAACTCTTGTCGTGCTCGGGTCCGACCACGCCATCGGCGTTGATATAGGTATCGGTATGCCCTTTCCCGTGAGTGGGGTTCACCCAGACACCATGCTCCGCATCGAACCAACGGTCATCCTGATAGTATTTGGCGCGCTTATAGAACGCCGCACCACCGCCGACATAGGGGATGAGCGAGAAGACCTTCTTGGTAGCACGCGGGAAGAGAAGGTTGATAAGATCCATAGAGAGGTATGCTCCCGCCTTGTGCATATGTCCGGTGAGAAGGGTGTCCGCGTTGTTCTGCGCGCCCGTCACGGTGTACATATCATACATATACTCTACTCCGATGCTCCAGACCGGCGTGAAGTTGTACTCCACTCCCAGTCCGACCGACGGAACCGCCACGCAATGCTTCATCTCCGAGGTGAAGTCACCGTCGAAAGCGCTGAAGCCGAAATGCGGGATGATAGACCAATGCGCGATCTCGGGCTTGATACCCTTCTCGTTCTGCTCGAGTTTGAAGGGGTGAACACCCTTGACAGAATCAGGATCCTGGGACTGCACAGCCCCCTCGCTCTGCGCCATCATCGCGGCAGAGAAGCAGAAAAGCATTCCTATAAGCAAACCTTTTTTCATGAGAAAAAGAGATTATTGGTTATCAAAATTCACAATTCAGGGCGCAAAGGTACAACATTTTTTTCACATACGCAAATATTTTAGCAAAAAAATCTTTTTTTTATAGCAGGTATTGCACATATCGAATATTTTTTGTAAATTTGCAGCAGATTTTGCAGAGGGGTTGTTTGCGGAAACTTCCGGGTGCTTTTCGGCAGGGTGTCGTCCTACTAACGACCCACTAATCACCCCCTAATCACCCGCTAATCACCCCCTTATCACCCCCTTAATGAACGAGAAAGACAGAGAAGAGGGAGGGGGGAATTGAGAATTGAGAATTGAGAATTGAGAATTGAGAATTGAGAATTGGGAATTGGGAATTGAGAATTTTTAAAACAATATAGTATTATGGACATTTTGAATCAGATGATTGCGCGTGCGAAGGCGAACCCGCAGCGCATTGTGTTGCCGGAAGGCGACGAACCCCGTACACTGGAAGCTGCCAATATCTTGCTCAGAGACAAGATTGCGCAGCTTATTTTGATTGGCGACCCCGAGAAGATCCAGGGTATGGCAGCCGAGAAAGGGTACGAGTACATCAAAGACGCCAAGATCGTAGATCCGCTCCGCGATCCGAAGATGCCGGAGTATGCGAACCTCCTTTTCGAGCTCCGCAAAGCGAAAGGTATGACGGAAGAAGAGGCGAAGAAGAAAGCGCAAGATCCGCTGTATCTGGGCTGTCTGATGATCAAAGCAGGCGACGCCGACGGTGAGTTAGCCGGTGCACGCGGCACGACGGCAGACACGATCCGTCCCGCTTTCCAGATACTGAAGACCAAACCGGGTTGCTCGATTGTGAGCGGTGCGTTCCTGATGTTCACCCCTGCCAAGCAGTTGGGTGAGAACGGGTTCCTGCTGTTCGCAGACTGCGCCGTGAACCCGAATCCGGACGCCAAGCAGTTGGCAGAGATCGCTATCTCGACCGCCGAGACGGCACGCGCTATCGCCGGCATCGAACCGAGAGTAGCTATGCTCTCGTTCTCAACCAAAGGCAGTGCCAAACACGAGCTTGTGGACAAAGTAGCCGAGGCAACCAAACTGGCGAAAGAGATGGCACCCGAGTTGCAGCTCGACGGCGAGTTGCAGGCCGATGCAGCGCTGGTAGAGAGCGTAGCGAAGACCAAAGCGCCGGGCAGTCCCGTTGCCGGCAAGGCTAATGTGCTCGTGTTCCCGGATCTGCAGGCAGGTAACATCGGTTACAAGCTGGTAGAGCGTTTCAGCGGCGCAGACGCCGTAGGTCCGATCCTGCAAGGAATAGCCGCTCCGGTGAACGACCTGAGCCGCGGATGCAAGGTACAGGATATCGTGCAGATGGTCGTCATCACGGCTAATCAGGCGATAAGGTAATTGAGAATTGAGAATTGAGAATTGAGAATTAATTGAGAATTGAGAATTGAGAATTATGGCAAAAGGAGAGGAAAATATCATCGCGATAAAGTCAATGAAATTTGCAATACGCATAATAAATCTATACAAATATCTAATTGACAAAAACGAATATGTTCTTTCCAAACAGATCCTTCGCTCAGGAACATCCATAGGAGCTAATTGCCGTGAGTCTCGCAATGCTCAAAGTCGCTTGGATTTTATCAGCAAACTTAATATTGCATTAAAAGAAGCTGATGAAACTGCCTATTGGTTGGATTTATTGAAAGAAGGAAGTTTTATTGAAGAGAGCAGTTATGAATCCATATACAACGACTGCGACGAAATCATAAAACTATTAACCTCTATCATTAGAACCAGCAAGAAGGGGATTGAGAATTGAGGATTGAGAATTGAGAATTGAGAATTGAGAATTTATTAATCATTTAAAATTATGAAGATATTAGTATTGAACTGCGGAAGCAGTAGTATCAAATACAAGCTCTTTGAGATGGAGAGCAAGGAAGTGATGGCACAAGGCGGAATCGAGAAGATCGGTCTACCGGATTCGTTCCTGCAGGTGAAACTGCCGAACGGCGAGAAAGTGAAATTCGAGAAGCCGATGCCGGAACACACCGTGGGTATCGAACTCATTCTGGAGAAGTTAACGGATCCGCAGATCGGCTGCATCAAGGATCTCAAGGAGATCAACGCCGTCGGTCACCGCGTAGTGCATGGCGGCGAGAAATTCAACAAGTCGGTTCTGATCACCCCGGAGGTGAAGAAACAGATTATCGAGTGCATCGATCTGGCACCGCTGCACAACCCCGCCAACCTGAAGGGTATAGACGCGATCGAGAAAATTCTGCCGGACGTGCCGCAGGTAGCAGTATTCGACACCGCTTTCCACCAGACGATGCCGGACTATGCGTACATGTACGCGCTTCCTTATGAACTTTACGAGAAATACGCGATCCGCCGCTACGGCTTCCACGGCACGAGTCACCGCTATGTCAGCGCCCGTGTGTGCGAGTTCCTCGGCGTTGATCCGAAGGGCAAGAAGATCGTGACGGCTCACATCGGCGGCGGCGGCAGCTGCACGGCAGTGATGGACGGCAAGAGCGTAGACACGAGTATGGGTCTGACTCCGGTAGAGGGTCTAATGATGGGTACGCGTGCCGGCGATCTGGATCTCGGCGCAGCGACTTTCATCATGGACAAAGAGCACCTGAGCACGGCAGAGTTCAACAACCTGGTGAACAAGAAATCCGGTCTGCTCGGCGTGAGCGGCGTGTCCAGCGACTGCCGTGATATAGAAGCAGCCATCAACGAGGGCAACAAACGTGCCGACCTGGCACGTAAGATGTTCATCTACCGCGTGAAGAAATACATCGGTGCATACGCCGCAGCCATGAACGGTATTGACATACTCGTCTTCACCGCCGGCATCGGAGAGAACGATCCGTACATCCGCGCAGAGATCATGAAAGGCCTGAGTTTCCTCGGCATCGAGTTGGACGAAGAAGCCAACAAAGTACGCGGCGAAGAGCGCATCATCTCCAAGAAGGGTTCGAAGGTGACCGTTTGCCTGATCCCGACCGACGAGGAACTGATGATCGCAAGCGACACCGCAGCACTTGTTTAATTGAGAATTGAGAGTTGAGAATTGAGAATTGAGAATTGAGAATTGAGAGTTGAGAATTGAGAATTCTACTATTGAGAAAAACACACACATAATGAGTAAACTGATTATTTACCAACTCTTCCCCCGCTGGTTTGCGAACTACAACGAGACTCGGAAGCACAACGGCACAAAGGAAGAGAACGGTTGCGGCAGGTTTGTAGATATCAACGTGCGTGCGCTTGAGTCGATTCGCGACTTGGGCGTTACGCATGTGTGGTACACCGGTGTGATCCGTCACGCCACCGCCCAATACAACCATCCGGCGATCACCAAAGGCAAGGCCGGTTCGCCCTACGCCATCACCGATTACTATGATGTCGATCCCGATCTGGCGAAGAACGAGGCGAAGCGGATGCAGGAGTTCGAGGATCTGGTGAAGCGTACGCATGAAGCAGGGTTGGGGGTACTGATTGATTTCGTGCCCAACCATGTGAGCCGCGAATACAAGAGCGTTTGCAAGCCCCAAGGCGTAGAAGACCTGGGCGAAGGAGACCACCCCGAGTGGGCGTTCTCTCCACTCAATAATTTCTATTACCTCCCAGGCGAACGCTTCACGATGGACAAAGACCTGCAGGGCTACGAGGAGTATCCGGCGAAAGTGACCGGCAACGACTGCTTCACGAGCCATCCGGGCGAGAACGACTGGTATGAGACGGTCAAGTTGAACTACGGCGTGTTCTACCAAGGCGGATGCGAGAAGCAGTTCGATCCCATTCCTTCGACCTGGGTGAAGATGCGCGATATCCTGCTGTTCTGGGCAGACAAAGGCATTGACGGCGTGCGCGTAGATATGGCGGAGATGGTGCCGGTGGAGTTCTTCGCATGGGCGATTGCGTCGGTGAGAAAGGAACATAAGAAATTCCTCTTCATCGGCGAATGCTACAACCCCGGTCAGTATGACGCGTATTTAAGAGCCGGATTTGACTACCTGTATGACAAAGTAGGCATGTACGACTATCTTCGCGGCGTGACGAGCAAGGGCTGGCCGGCAGAAGGGATTACTCACCAGTGGATGCAACACGGCGACGAGCGACTGAAGCATATGCTCTATTTTCTGGAGAACCACGACGAGCAACGCATCGCCAGCGGCTTTTTCTGCGGCAGCGGCCGTTGCGCGGAACCGGCGACGATCATAGCCGCCACGCTCAACCAGTGCCCTGTGATGATCTATTCCGGTCAGGAGTTAGGCGAACGCGGGATGGATATGGAAGGCTTCAGCGGCATCGACGGACGCACAACGATCTTCGATTACTGGGGCGTGAAGAGCATTCAGGCATGGGCGAACAAGGGTAAGTTCGACGGCGGGAAGCTGAACGATGCGCAACGCGAGTTACGCGGATTCTACAGCCGTCTGCTGACTCTGGCACGCGAGGACAAAGCGATCCAGAAAGGACAGATGTACGACATTACCTACGCGCAAGGCGAAGGATTCAACAAGGTGCAGCATTTCGCATTCCTGCGCCATGCAAAAGGCGAAACGCTACTGGTGGTAGTCAATTTCCACGACCGTGAAGAGCAGATACATGTCCGTTTCCCGAACGATGCATTTGTATATTTAGGTCTGGAAGGCAAGGCCTCGGCGAACGCCGTTGATCTGTTAGCAGGCAACAAATACCGTATTGATTTTGTGCCGGACGGAGCGATGGACATCACACTGCCGGCATGGAAAGGTGTGATATTGAAGGTTTGAAAGTTTGAAGGTTTGAAAATTGGAACAGATTAGAGACATAGCAAAACTGGTACGGTGGAGCAATCTGCTGTTTTTAGGCATGTTAGTATGGCTTATGGAGAAATGGGTAGCCGTACCGATCCTGGACCGCGTTGCATTCGGCGAACAACTGAGCGGAGGGATGTTAGTTCTGCTCGGGGCTGCGATCATACTGATTGCCGCCGGCGGCTATGTGATCAACGACTATTTTGATGTCAAGATCGACCGTATCAACCGTCCTGACGAGGTGGTCGTGACGCGAACTGTGAGCAAACCGGCAGCGATGCGGATGAGCTTAGGTCTAAGCGGAGCAGGAATCGCTTGCGGCATCGTGACGGCGGTACTCCTGCGAAGCGTGACACTCGGCATCCTTTTCCTGATGGTACCGGGTCTGTTGTGGTTCTACTCCAGCAGTTACAAACGCCTCTTCCTGATCGGCAATCTGACGATCGCCCTTCTCTCGGGTCTGGTACCGATGATGATAGCGATGGCCAATACCGCGATCCTACAGTTACGGTTCGGCAAGATATTGCCCTACACCACGCTGGAGCACGATCTGTATGTATGGCTTGGCGGTTTTGCGCTCTTCGCCTTTCTGCTCACGTGGATCCGCGAGATCATCAAAGATTTGCAGGACCAGATGGGCGACCGCGAGTTGGAATGCCACTCGATGCCCGTGGTATGGGGCGAGAAATGGACCAAAGTCTTTGTGACCGGTCTGATCGTTCTCACACTCGCAATCATCGGCCATCTATGGTATCACGTGCTCCCCTTCCCTACCGGCTGGACGAGTCTCAGCACGCGGTATATTGCCTTAGGGATCGTCACTCCGCTGCTCGGCGCGCTATGGCTGCTGTGGTCTGCAAAGATCCCGAGCGACTACAGAACCTGCCAGCAGGTGATCAAATTCACAATGTTCATCGGAATGCTCTACAGCCTCTGCGTAGTGAGAGGAATGTGAGAACCGGGGATTGGTAATTGGTGATTGATATACAAAAATAAAGAGCCCGGAAAGGCTCTTTATTTTTTATTGCTCATTCGCTATGATTACTCAGCCTTGGCAATCTTAACACCGGCAACGATCACGAGAACCCAGAAAGCGATCTCGCAGAGACGGCCAGCGATGCTGATCAAGGGCAGCATAACCAATACAGCAGCCACGATCTCGATGATAGCACCGATAAAGATGAGTTTGAAAGCAGCGCGAACCTCCTCAGAGAGAGCCTCATCAGCCTTCAGCTCCTTAGCAGCAAGCAAGAAGAATACAGCTGCTACAATAGCTACGATACCGGCAATGTATTTGCCTGCAACCGGAATGTTAGCGCAAACCATAGCGCAGAAACCGAGAAGAGCAGCGAGTTTCAGTTGCTTAGCCGGTTTGTCCTCACCCAGACGAGCGAAGGTCTGCATAGCATAAGCGTAACCTACGATCAGGAACATAGCAGCGATCGTCTGATACCAGCTCAGTCCACCAAAGAGAGAGAAAGAGATGATGCTGAAAAATGCAAATACAGCACCGGAGATACCTGCAAACAAAGCAGCAGTCTTCAAAGCTTTAGCTTCTTGTTTCAAAAGTTTAGCGTCCATAATTGTAATTTTTTTAAAAGGTTAATAAAGATTGTTTGTTAATCACGGCGACAAAGTTAGCATTTTATTTTCATTTGCGCAAATATTTTCTATAAAAAAACAACATTTGCCGTTTTTTTAGCGGCAAATGTCCAATTTTCGGGAGGTTGAGAGGATAAATTATGTATTTATCCCAAGGCTTTCAAGTATTCATATACTCGGTGGACGGGAAAGCCCATGACATTAAAATAGGAGCCCTCTATCTTTGTGCATGCCACGTATCCGATCCACTCCTGGATCCCATACGCACCGGCTTTGTCAAACGGACGGTAGTGATCAATGTAATACCGGATCTCCTCATCTGACAGTTCGGCAAAGGTGACATCGGTTTTATCGACGAGGGTTGATAAGTCTAATTGGTGATTGGCGATTTGAGCGAAAGTAACCGCCGTATAGACCTGATGGGTTTTGCCGCTGAGCGAACGAAGCATGGCAAAGGCCTCTTCTACGTTATGAGGCTTACCGAGCATCTTACCATCCGCCCAGACGATGGTGTCGGCAGTGACAAGGAGCTGGTTCTCCTGCAAGAGAGGCGCATACGCGCGCGCTTTCGCACGCGATATATAATGAGGAATATCGCCGGCTTGCAGATCCGAGGGATACGACTCATCCGCATCAATGGAAACCGAAGTGAACGAAAATCCCAAGCCCGCCATTAACTCGCGGCGGCGCGGAGACTGAGAACCTAATATAATTGAGAATTGAGAGTTGATAATTGAGAATTATTAGAAGAGGTCCAACTGGGTGTCGGCGGGTTTTTCGAAGGTCATCGGTACGCCCTCTACGTCGATAGAGGCCGGAGAATCCGGAAGTTCCGGAGAGGCCGGAATGTCTTCTTCGGGTTCTTCGGGTTCCTCGGTTTCTTCGATGACCGGTTCGGGCGTGATATCTTCTATCTTAGCGACCTCCAGCGTGGTCACGCGTTTACCTTTCGCCTTCGGCGATTTCTCGTCGATAAAGTCCTCCATGAGGATTTCGAGCGGTTCATGTTTGTCGTCCGCAAAAGAGATGCGGAAGGTAGCCTCCGCCCGATCGGAGAGAACGGCGATCGAGGAGTCCTTATCTTCCCCGAGGATCGACTGGACCTTTGCGTTTGCGTCATCCAGACGGAAGCGCTTACCATAATAATACTTGAGTTCACCATTCCATTGGATGAGCGACCAGACCTTTTCCGGATCGAGTTTCTCAATCCGGAGGATGTTGTCCTCAAAATGGGCAGTGAGATCAAAAGAAGTGGTGTAATAGGTACCGTCATTATTGATAACAAGGATACGATCCTCATCCCAGAACTCGCCCAGATAGATGCCGTGCTCGTCATAATTGACGCGCAGCACATCGGCGTCGAACCACACCTTGCGTCCACCGAGGGTAGAATGGCCTTTCTGCTTGAGGGTAATGGATTTCACCTCATATTTGGTCAGCACGTTTCCTCTCGCGGTACGCGACTTGACTGCGAGTTCGGAGAGATCCTTGCACACCTCAAGTTTCTTGAGATGGAGCGCAGGCTTGAGCGCCACGCGGATCACCTCCGCCTCTCCATTGGGGTTCGCCGTGAAATAGACGACCTTGGAGCCGGGTTTGCCCTGGGTGAGATCATATTCCTTGTCCTTCGCAACACCGGTGACATTAAAGCGCTTCATGTAATAGATACCCTTCTTACCATCGCGATAAACGACATTATAGACAGTGCGTTCATCGCCGCGGCGGAAGACCGCGATATGGAGAATATCGGTACCGACGAAGAGTTTCTCCGCCACCTTCATAACCTTGTATTTACCGTCCTTATGGAAGACGATGATATCATCTATATCAGAGCAATTGAAGAGGAACTCATCTTTCTTGAGACCCGTGCCTACGAATCCATCCTCCCAGTTGATATAGAGTTTCTCGTTATTCTCGACTACGGCTTTCACGTTGATAGCGCCAAAATTACGCACCTCCGTACGCCGCGGATACGCTTCGCCGTACTTGGATTTGAGCATCTCGAACCATGCGATCGTGTAATCCGTGAGGTGGTTGAGATTCTTCACGCAGGCCTTGATCTTCTTCTCCAGATCCTTCATGAGTTCGTCCGCCTTCTTGGAGTCGAACTTCGTGATCCGGATCATCCGGATCTCAAAGAGGCGCTCGATATCCTCGGCGCGCACCTCGCGGATGAGTCGGGGTTTGAACGGCGTGAGCGCCTCATCCACAAAAGCGATCAGTTTCTCCTTGTTAGGCGCATTCTCGTATCCCTCCTGCTTATAGATGCGGTTCTCGATGAAGATCTTCTCGAGAGAGGTATAGAAATATTTCTCTTCGAGTTCGCTCTTCTCAATCTCCAGTTCCCATTTGAGCAACGACTTGGTGTTCTCCGCCGACAGTCTGAGCAGATTGCTGACAGAAGTGAAGATCGGTTTACGATCCTCGATGACGCAGCAGTTCGGGCTGATATTCACCTCACAATCCGTGAAGGCATAGAGGGCGTCGATCGCTTTATCGGACGACGAACCGGGCGCAAGCTGCACCACGATACGGGCTGTATCCGCCGTGAAATCATCGATCTTACGGATCTTGATCTTCCCTTTCTGGTTCGCCTTCAGGATGGTCTCGATGACCTTAGAGGTCGTGGTGCCATAGGGGATCTCGGTGATGATGAGAGTCTTGTTGTCGTCCGCCTTCTGGATGCGCGCACGGATTTTCACAGAGCCGCCGCGTTCGCCATCGTTGTACTTCGTAACATCGATGACGCCTCCCGTAGGAAAATCCGGATAGAGCTGGAACTCCTGGTTACGCAGATACGCCAACGAGGCATCGCACAGTTCGTTGAAATTATGGGGAAGGATCTTGGAGTTCAGACCCACCGCAATACCCTCTACGCCTTGGGCGAGGAGCAACGGGAACTTCACCGGCAGATGGATCGGTTCGTTCTTGCGTCCGTCATACGACTTCATCCACTCGGTGGTCTTCGGGTTAAAGACCGTCTCCAGGGCAAACTTAGAGAGCCGCGCCTCGATATAACGGGGTGCAGCCGCTCCGTCGCCCGTGAGGATGTTTCCCCAGTTTCCCTGACAATCGATGAGCAGATCTTTCTGGCCCAGTTGGACGAGGGCGTCTCCGATGGAGGCATCGCCATGAGGGTGGTACTGCATCGTCTGGCCGACGATATTCGCCACCTTGTTATACTTACCGTCATCGACGGTCTTCATGGCATGCAGAATACGGCGTTGCACAGGCTTGAGACCATCCTCAATAGCCGGCACAGCGCGCTCGAGTATCACATACGAAGCATAGTCCAGGAACCAATCCTGGTACATGCCTGTCAGATGATACTTCACTCCGTCGTTGAATCCCCCTTGGGCAGCCATCGGTTAACGAAGCGCTTTGTTGATACAGATATAGGCAAGGATACCTGCAACCTCGAATACCATACCGGTAACCAGCATACCATTCTCCGGCACTGCATATTTATACAGCACGAGGAACACCACACCCAAAAGAAGGAGAATAACTCCCAAATACTTCATTAAAGTTTTCATATCTAACGCGTTATTTTATTTGCGGCTGCAAAGGTACAAAAAAATTTGCACTTATGCAAACTTTTTCGCATTTTTTATTGCACGAAGCGATAAATTCCTCCGGGAAGAGCGCGAACGAGGCCTTGTATCTCGAGCATTACCAGATCCGAGGAGACATCACTATAGGGAATCTCCAGCTCCATCACCAGGAGATTAATATGCATTCCGTCTTCGGCTTCCTGCAGTTTGGCAAGGATTGCCTGCTGGCGGTCGGAGAGGTCATCCATGAGTCCGATGATTTTCGTCTGGACAGGAGTAGCGGCAGAGGTACGCGTCTTCCACCCCATCGCAGCAATGAGATCATCGGCGGTATCAATGAGTTGGGCTTTCTGGGAAGCGATCAGGCGATTGCACCCCATGGAGGACAGGTCAGAGGGGCGTCCCGGAAAAGCGAAGAGATCACGGCTGTAGTCGCCCGCCATCCGCGCCGTAATAAGGCTGCCGCCTTTCTCCCGCGACTCCACCACCACAACGGCATCCGCCAGACCTGCGACAATACGGTTCCTCTGCACGAAATAAGGCGCCATCGGCTCCGTGCCGGACGGGAACTCCGTAAGGAGACCTCCGTTAGCCAATGCCGCCACTGCATCCTTGCGATGGGCGTAAGGATAGATACGATCCAATCCGTGCGCAGGTATGATGATCGTAGGCACACCGTATCTGATTGCAGCCCGGTGGGCGGCTATATCAATGCCGTAGGCACCTCCGCTGACGATCGTAAGTGACTCCAGCCGTTCATGCAGACCGCGCACCAGTGCATCGGTCAGTTCTTCTCCGCGAGGCGTAGGCCGGCGCGTACCCACGATCGAGACTACATGACCTTCCGAAGGATGCACATTGCCTTTCGAGTAAAGGACAGCCGGTCTATCCGGACACTGGCGCAAACGATACGGATAATCGTCATCAGCAGTCGTCCAGACGCGGATATTATGTTTCTCTATCCATTCCGCCTCCTGCTGTGCGCGCGTCCATGCTTCGCGCATCGAGGGTTCATCCAGATGCCGCCATGCTTCTTCGGCGGAACCGTAGCGGTCCAACAACGCCAGATGCGACCGCAGACGGGTGCGGTAGAGAAAGGAGAGGGCTAGATCGTAGTTATTTACCATTTGATCATTTACCGTTTGGTCATTTTATATTCAGCGACCAGCACCACTATGGCTACGCCGATGATGGCACCGACGAAGTCGGCTACCAGATCCGCCATTTCGCCGGAACGGGTGAGGGTACAGAAACGCTGCAATGCCTCGATGAGACCGCCGTAAGCGGTGACAGCGGCGCAGACACCGACACAGGCCATCCAACCTCTCCTGCGTCTCATGACAGGCACCATCCATGCCGCTGCCAGAAAGGCATACATGACCGCGTGGATCACCTTATCGCTGAGCGTAAAGGCGGAGGGCACCTGAGGATTCTCCCAAAGGCTCACTATGGCAATACCGACCGTCAGAAGAACGGCCGGTATGTACCATGATAGTATTGGAGAGCGGTGATTGATAATTGATAATTGGTGATTTTAGAGTTTCGTTCCGAAACAGAGATCTCCGGCATCGCCGAGACCGGGAACGATATATTTCTTCTCATTCAACACCGGATCAACCGCAGCGCACCAGAGGGTGACATCCGGACTGTCATTCAGCGCCTTACGCAGATAGTCCACCGCCTGAGGCGTACCGATCGTGCAGCAGAGATGCGTATGACGCGGTTTGCCATGCTTGAGGAGTGCCAGATAACTGCTCTCCATCGACATTCCGGTAGCCAACATCGGATCCGCGATCACCAGCGTCTTGCCTTCGATCGAAGGCGCAGCCATATACTCGGCTACGATCTCCAGTCCGCCTTGCTCATTCACCCGGCGGAAAGCGCTGAGGAACGCATTCTCCGCGTGATCGAAGATGCGCAGGAAACCCTGATAGAGAGGGAGTCCGGCGCGGAGGATAGTAGCCAGCACGAGAGGTTCGCTGATGGTATTCACCGGCGCAACGCCGAGGGGGGTCTGCACATCCGTACGCTCGTAAGAAAGCGTCTTGCTCATCTCGATCGCCATCACCTCGCCGATACGCTCAATATTGGTTCGGAAACGCAGGCTGTCCGTCTGGATATTCACATCGCGGATCTCACGAAGGAAATGATTGAGCACGCTGTTTTGCTCGGATAAGTTGATTACCTTCATATCTACAAAATTTTGATTATTGCATTTTCTTCGCTGCTTTCTGCTCATTCTTGAGCGTCGTCATGCGGGTCTTGAGCCGGGTGTCAAAGACATTAAGATCAGCAGCTTTCTGAGCGATCTCCTGCTGGAAAGTCTGGAGTCTGGTCTGGCCTTTCTGCACAGACGCCTCCAGATCAGCGATCGCGCGCTGGCGGTCAGCTATATCACGCAGCGAATAGCTCAGGCCTTTATCCTGCGCACGGAGAAAATCCTGATAGCCCTCGCGGGTCTCCTGGTTCAGCTCCTTATACTTACCGACAGCTTTCTGCTGCTTCTCCACCGTCTTCTGCATGGATTTGAGTTCCTTCTCCTCCTGGCCATAGAGACTCTTCAACTTAGCGACCATTTTCTCAGCCGCCTTGAGGGCGTTGGCCAACTCCTTGGCGTGCGCCTGCTCATCCTTCAGCTCCTTCTTCGCCTTCGTCACGGCAGCCATATCACGATTCACGCTCTGCTCCAGCACCTCCAGAGAAGCGCGGTACATCGCCGGCTCTGTAATATACAAGGTGCGTAACGAATCCAGATTAAACGACGACAATTCGACAGAGAGCGGCGTGACAGTCTGCGCCATAGCGGCCATACTAAAGGCCAAGAATGCTACTATAAATCCTTTTTTCATACTATATAAGAATTAAAAATCGGTGCAAAGTTACACTTTTTTTTGCATATCTCAAAATTTTTCTTTACCTTTGCATGTTTTTTATTAAATAAAGTATGGAGAATAGCACGATTGCTTTTGTGACAGCAGCGGTACAGACCTGTCTTCTGATCGAGAAATGCAGTGAATACGAGCGGAGCGAATGGCGTGAGCAGATGCTTCGTCTGCTGCCGATCCTGTATCTGCGTGCGCGGCTGTTGGAGCCGGAAGAGCGGATGATGGATGAAGACCCGCAGCGGTTTGTGACGGAAGAGGACTATAACTATGCGCTGGTAGGGATCCGCAACCTGTTAGGTTCGGACGACGCGTATATAGATGTGTTCGTAGATCGCGGGATATACACCGACGAGGTGCAGACGGCTTATATATCCGAGGGGCTGGCTGATATCTACCAGGAGCTGAAAGACCTCGCCGCAGCCTTCCAGACGGCTCAGGAGGCGATCATGCACGATGCGGTGATCGTCTGCCGCGAAGCGTTTGAGCAACACTGGGGGCAGAAGCTGTTAGCCGTGATGCGCGCCCTACATGCCATTCAGAACGAAGAACTGACGGATTGATGAAAGAGAACACCTATTCGCACCATATAAGCAAGGATCTGCTGCAATGGATGCCTCTTGCCGCTTTTGAAGGTGAAGTGATCATTGTTGACCAGGAAGAGATGATCGCCGATGCTATCGCGTACCTGCGGACGCAGCGGATCCTCGGCGTGGACACCGAGGCGCGTCCGAGTTTCCAACGCGGAATACACTACCCGACGGCACTGGTGCAGATAGCGAGTCACGAGCGCTGCTATCTCTTCCGGCTGACGCACATAGGGATGCCGCAGGCACTCGCGGACATCTTCGCCGATCCGAAGATATGCAAGGTCGGTCTGGCTTTCAAGGACGATATCAACGGCCTAAGGCGCAGGCGCAATTTCACGCCGGCCAACTGCATAGATGTGCAATCGCTGGTAGCCAAATACGGGATTCTGGATTTAGGGTTGCAGAAGATCTTCGCCATCTGCTTCAGCCAAAAGATCTCGAAGGCCCAGCAGTTGACGAACTGGGAGAACAGCCATCTGACGCCGGAGCAAGCCCGTTACGCATCCACCGACGCATGGGCAACATTGCTGATCTACGAGGATCTGATGGCGCATGAGCAGTTGGAGAGCCAAGAAGTGGAGGCACTCAAACGCAAGGAGAAAGAGCGGATGATCGAGCACCAGCAGGAGATCCAGGACCAGCGTCTGCGCGAACAGGGGATAGAGCCTCCGCCTCATATGACTTTAGAGGAGCGCGAGGCACACCAAGCGGAGAAACGCCGCGAGGCGCGCAAACGCAAACGGCATCGCCAGAGCGCAGCGAAGAGAGCCGAAAGCAGAAAGTCGAAAGACAATAGTCGAAAGTAGAAAGACAAAAACTAATCAACAATACAGATTTTATGAAACGTCTAATCCTTATTTTGAGCATAGTAGTTTGTACTATGCACTCCTTCGCCGGAGCCAAGTATGTATTCTATTTCATCGGCGACGGCATGGGCAGCAACCAGGTGTTGGGCGCAGAGATGTACCGGTCCGCTTTGCAGGGTGAACCTTTGGACCGCGTACAGACACTGATGACCACTTTCCCCTATTCAGGCCATGCCTCCACGTACTCCAAGAGCAACGGCATCACGGACTCCGCAGCGGCAGGAACATGCCTCGCCACAGGCAAGAAGACCCGCAACGGAATGTTGGGTCTGAACGAAGACACCATCCATATTACGACGATCGCCGAACGGCTCAAGGACAAAGGCTGGGGCATCGGCATCATGACGACCGTAGCGATCGATCATGCTACGCCGGCGGCTTTTTACGCGCACGTGCCTGCGCGCAACTCCTATTATAAAATAGGCAAACAGTTATGCGCAAGCGAATTCGATTTCTTCGGCGGCGCAGGGTTCCACCACCCGCAGGGGAAGCATGACGACAAGGATGTGAACCTCTACCGGTTAGCAGAGCAGAGCGGTTATACGATCGCGCACGGGTATGAGGAGGCGCAGGCGTTGCTGGTCAACGATGATATCCAAAGCACGACACCGGACACTCCGCATATCGAGAAACTGATCCTCGTGCAGAAGACAGACGACCAGGGAGCCAAGCACGGCGACAACCTGCCCTACGCCATCGACCGCAAGGAAGGCGACCTGACGCTTACCCAGATCGTCAGCACGGCGATCCCGTTTCTGGACAACCGTTACGAGCGGTTCTTCATGATGGTAGAAGGCGGAATGATCGACTATGCCTGCCACGGCGACGACGCGGCTACGGCTTTCGGCGAGACATGGGACATGGACGAGGCGATGCGCGTAGCCTATGCTTTCTACAAGGAGCACCCCGAAGAGACCCTGATCATCGTTACCGCCGACCATGAGACAGGCGGTCTGGCACTCGGCAACAGCGATTACACCCTGCATCTGGACGAGTTGCAGCACCAGAAATGCTCGGCATGGATCCTATCCGATCTCTTCTCGCAGCTCTTCAAGGAGAACAAGAAACCGAGTTGGGAGGAAGTGAAGAAGATCTACCATGAGCAGTTAGGCTTCTGGGAGAGCGTAGAGATCAGCGCCGACGAGGAGAAAGAGCTGAAGGCGCTCTACAAGGCGGCATGCAAGCATAAAGCGAAAGACACCAAGACGATGTATAAGACCATCAATGCGTTAGGAGACGAAGGTATCGCGCTGCTGAACAAGAAAGCGCATATCGGTTGGACGACGCGCGCCCACTCCGCCCATGCAGTACCGATCTTCGCTATCGGCGCAGGCGCAGAGAAATTCAGCGGATGGCATGACAATACAGAGATCGCTCCGCTGATCATGAAAGCGACTAAATAGTAGAAAGTCGAAAGTCAAAAGTCGAAAGCAGAGAGGGGCACCCGAAAGGATGCCCCTCTGATATATCAGCCTTGCCCGGCTGATACATTTTGCGCTATCAGCGAACGAGTGTACCCATTACGTTGTAGGTCCTGTCGCCCTTGATAATCAAGAGCTGACCATTGTGCAGAACCTTCAATGCCGGTGCATTAGGATCTACTTCTACAGGGTCAATTCCGGTTTGGATATCTTTCTCAATGTAGAGGTGACCATCCAGTGCAGTCCATGCTGCATTGGCTTCCGGACGGAAGTAGATATTTACTTCGCGACGGAGTTCTTCCGGAATCTGGTAGTTGTTTGCACCAAACCATGTTACTTTCTGATCAGCAACTACATAAACCACCTTCAGTTCCGTTGCGCCTGCCAGCGTAGTAGTGAGGATGAACTCACCCTCTGCGCCTTCGTTAGCTGCGAACAGGTATTCAGCAGCCGGCTCCCAGTCGTTAAAGTCGCCTACAAGATAGTATCCATCTGCGAGAACCGGCTCAGGAATGATACCGCCTTCCGGGAACTCAATTGCAAGACTATTGGTAGCGAACGTCCATGTGAACGTATATTCGCCCTCAACGTCTGCTAGAAGTTTCATGTTGGCTTCATCGTTACCGGTAATACCCTCTGAAGAAGCAGCCTCACGTGTGAAGACATGCGAATTCGAACGCCAGTCACCGCCATTGAGGATAACCTTGAACTCATAGAGTCCGGTTGCTATATTATTTACAGTCAAAGTTGCAGACTGTTTGTCCTCAGCAAGAACAAATACGAGTTCGTTTGCCCACTCATCCCAAGAACCTTTGACAGAAACGGTCGGATCTACCTCAGCGCTGCCGGTCTTTACTGCGTTAGCAGCAACAGTTTGAGTTGCAGGATCGAAGGTAATGGTTATGGTATAGATACCTGCCTCGGCAATAGGCAACTGATAGTTCTCTGCCGGGTATGCAACATCCCATGCGTGGTCCTCACAAACCTTGAATTGAACGGGACCAGCTGCCAAAGTAAGCTCTGCTTTCTCCCACTTGTAGGTACCATCCTCTTGCTTAGCCATGTCGTTAGCGGCATTTTCCGGATCCCAAGTGGTACCGAATGCTATCTCTGAACTGCCTGCTACGGTATAAGTATGCTCAACTACCGGCTCACTTGCTTTCGCATTGTAAACGGTGAATACGTAAGTATTACCCTCGCAAACAACCGATACCTCTGTCTCTCGTGCAGTGAATGCAGAGAGATAGAGAACCATGCCTGCGCCGTTGATTACATACTGACCTTCTGCCAGCGAGATTTCGCCAAAGGCAGCACTCGGGAAGGTTACATAGATACCTGTCTCAGCAGCGAAGTCCGGCTTCTGGATATTCACTACGTTCGGAACGTTACCCTCTTTGCAAACCTTGAATTGGTTTCCGAAGGTCTGCTCGGGGCTGCCGTCGCCGAGGAACTCAATGTTCTCCCAGTCGCAACCCTCTTCAACCGGAGCAACATAGAAGTCACCTTCGATGGTGAATGCCTCTGCGCTGTAAGTAACCGTCACGTTGCCAGCCTCGGCAAGGGTGAAGCAGATATTGTCATCATTGTTGCCTGTACCGCGGGTAACACCGGCAGGAATCTCACCTGTCAGAGCGTCATAACCCTTCACGTTGTTCTCACCTTCCCATGTTCCGTTCATGGTGAGCTTCAGCATATAGTCACCTGCTTCCAGAGCCAGCACCTTGCTGTCCTCCATTACGGGGATTGCATTCGGCTGCCACTCATTCTCTTCACCTACGAGGTTAGCGCTACCGGTGATATAGAACTTAGCGGTCGGCTCTACCGGTGCTACATAGAAGTTACCGGTTACGGTGAAGGTCTCAGGGGTATAAGTAACCGTTACATTACCTGCCTCGGCAAGGGTGAAGCAGATATTGTTGTCTTTATCAGCGGTCAGACCTGCCTTATCCTCTTGGGTCAGAGCGTCGAAGCCCTTAACCATTCCGTCGTTCCAAGTGCCGTCAAGAGTTACTTTCAGTTTGTAGTCGCCGGCAGCGAGGTTCTCGAAGGTATAGGAATCCTCGGTTACCTTGATCGCAGCAGGATTCCAAGCCTTCTCACCAAGGAGAGCTTCGTTACCGGTAATATAGAACTTAGCAGGAGCCTCCGGAGTGAAGGTAACAGTATAAACAACGATTGCAGAAGAACCAGTAATCGTTACATCGCCAGCAGGAACTGCGATCTCACCCGAGGTCACATTCAGTTGAGCAGCATGAGCTTTATCCTCATCAGTACTATTGTTTCCACGAGAGGTCCAGTACTCAGTCTGCTCGCCGTTTACAACGAGGTAGCGTTTAACAGCAGTAGTGCTTGCGGACGAACCGGTATCGGAGAACTTAACGGTAATCGTACCGGCAACAGTGGTCTTGAAATGGAGTGTACCAGCCTGGCAGTACTGATTCTTGCGGATTGGATACTCACCTTTGAATGCCATAGTAGCCGCATCAAAGCCCTCAGCGAAAGTCATGAAGTCTGCTGAGTAATTCGCATAGACCATTTCGTCATTCTTGTTCGGCGTTGATGCATCCGTCAGTTGAATACCTTCTTTGTTATAGAGTGCATTTCCGGTATTGGCAGTGATCTTCGAGAAATCCCAAGTGGTAGCTGCGCTTACTGCTTGCAGTTCTGCCGGTTTAGCAGGGAATACAACACCGAGGGAGTCGTTTGCGAAGGTCCAAACGAAGGTATATTTGCCATCTACATCAGCCGTGAGTTTGAGGTTCTCGAGGGTATTTTGGTCAACAACACCGGCAACACCGGTCCACTCGCGGTGGAGACCGTAAGCGTTTCCTTCATTCGCCTTGGCAAGCCAAGCACCGTCTTTGATGACTTTGAACTCATAGTCGCCGGCCTTCAGTTCTACTTCGTAAGAAGCAGTTTTCTTATCCTCGGCAGGGGTCATTGCGTTCTTAACCCAAGCGTTGTCTTTTACATCCCAAGCACCGGCAATCTGCATTTCCGGCAGGGTCTCAACGTACTCGGGGAAGTCGATTGCGAGGGTGTTGGTAGCATAGGTCCAAGTGAAAGTATAGTCACCCTTGGTGTCAGCAGCTAACGTGAGGTTGCCTGTGCCGGCAGCCACAACAGCCGATTTGTTCTCACGGGTGAACGCCACGCCGTTGGAAGTCCAGTTGTCGTCAGCGCCGATACGCATACCGAACTCATAGTTGCCCTTATTAAGGGTCAGTTTGAGAGTAGCGGTCTTCTTATCCTCGGAGAGGGTGAAGGCATCGGTATTAGCCCAGTTGGTGCCATCGCTGAAGTTACCGTGAAGCTTGATTACAGCGGGTTCCTCTACAACAGGATCGTCACCACCTTGTGAGGTATAAACGGACCAAGTGCCGGTAACTTTGTTACCCTCGCCGCTCCATTGAGCAGAAGTAGAAGTAATGGTGTAGAGATCTTTGTCTGCGGGAACAGCCAGATCCTCTGTTTGTGCTCCATAGTCAGCAATGTCACCTGTACCGCTAACGCGAACGAAGATGATTTTCTCATACTTAGCAGTGTCGATGTCTGCTTTCCAGAGGTTGGTCTCACCTTCTACAGCCGTCATACGTACGCCGGGCCATGCAGCATTCTTTACAGTTTCGCCCTTGAATGCGTAGATACCTACCGTAGCACCGTCTGCAAACCACCAAGATTGTGCGTTCTTGCAATAGATGGTCTTAACGGTAGAAGTGGTCTCACCGCCTCCTTGGGAAGCTGTACCTGCGGTTTTAACAGAAACTAAAATGTCATCTACACGTACGTTAGATGAGCCAGAGGTCATAACTATGCCAAAAGTGGCGTCTGCATCATCAGCTACAGTTACATCGAATGAAACTTCTCCTGCGGCTTTCGGTTTGGGAGAGTCATAATCTGTAGAATAACCTGTTCCTGTGAGGGATACTGTTAACTTTTGTGCATTCTGCTTGAATGAAACAGTTATTTCTTTGGCTCCTCCTGAAGGAATATCAGCGATTGTAAATACACCGCCGCTTTTTCCAACCAATAATTCGGGGCTTTCACCTCCCGCAAGGTTTTCGGTGTAAATTTTAGTTTTGTTAGTTCCGTTATCTTGACTTGTGTAAGTAACGGAAGCATCACCATAAACGACTCGTCCAGTAGCCGTAGTCACGGTTCCCGAAGGAACAGCATCTTTAGCGTAGCCACTGAAATCTTCGCTGAACAACGTAGTTCCTGCAGCAGCAGGATCAGCAGCCATCATGGAACCTGCAAATAGAATTGCAGTCAAAAAAGAAAAGAATTTCTTCATGATACTTTGATTTTTGGTTAATAATGTTAGTTGTTTAATATACTAGATGATCTAGATAGACTAGATGGACTAGACATTTTGTAAATCGGGCACAAAGTTACAAATAAATTATGAAATACACAAGAAAAAAATCGTTTTTTTTTATTTTTGTTCCACAGACCGGCAAACGGAAGCGCAGATCGGGTCGTGATTGAACCGTGGTCGAGTCGAGATTAAGTCGAGGTTAAGTCGTTCTCCCGAGGTGATCCCGTGATGATCGCGTTCATGACACGATAAAGTATCGGTATACAGTGCGATGCGGTAAGAGAGAAAAAACGGACGAAAAAAAACACACAAGAGGGACGCCGAAGCGTCCCTCTAAGTTGACCCGCCAAGGTTAGCGGATGGCTATACGTAGCCAGAGCTATATTAGCGGATTACAGCACCTTGTGCATTGTACTGAACACCGTTCTTCTCGATGATGAGTTGGCCGTTCACGATAGACTTGACAGCCTTAGCAGCAGCGTTCACATCCTCGATGCCCTGAGATTGAGCCTTCAAGGTAGCCTTGACAGTCTTCTCGTTCGAGTTGAGTGCGTCAACCGTGATGTTGAGGTTCTCGTCAAGGGTAACCTTACCGGAAACGAGATACCAAATCTGGTTGTAGTACAAACTGCCTTCTTCCTCAACAAGCGTAGCAGCGAAGGAAGGATTGAATCCGTTATCATATGAACCTGCATATACCGTGCCGTAAGCCGGAGTAGCAGAAACCGCGTACTCACCGGCTACCAGTTCGGTCTGACCTTGCGGCAGGAAGATAGCAAGAGCAATCATTGCATCATTGGTCTGCGCCTGAACAATTGCATAGCCCTGACCAACTTGCGATTTATAGGACTCGAAGGTGTATTCGAAGTCTGCTTCTGCCTCATCGTACTTGTACGGATCCGGCAGGCTGATGATAGAGATCACATATGCATTGCCATCACTGCCAGTCAGAGTGCCGGCAACAGAAACCGTGCCTTCGCCGTTATCAGTTACTTCAACAGAACCCTCGGTGAAATCAACCCGGACAGTATCCGTCTCATTATAAGCAAGGATGTAAGAGTAGTCCGGATCCAGATCAGCAACCGTGTACGTTCCGGCAGCTTGGGTCAAAGAACCTGCATTGGAGAGGGTGATAAAGTAGTCATCATTCCAAGCACGCATCTGCCACCAACCTGATGTAGCAGTAGCATCTTTCCAATCAACATTTGCCGTTTCAGAGGTCAAAGAGATTTCAATCGTCTCGCCCGGCTCAACAGCTGCTTTCTTTACCTCAACGAAGATAGCGTTAGAAACTTGCGGTTTGCCGTTGTGCTCACCATAGATAGCGAGTACGGTCAGGGTGTCTTTCTCGGCTACGTTGAGAGACTCGAACTGCTTGCTTTGACCGTCAGGAGTGAGCAGACCGTAAATATAAACGGTGTCAGCCTCGTCGCAGAGGTCGAAGTTTCCATAGGTAGTGCTGGTGATATTCGCAACAACGCCGGTGAGGATACAAGTATCTTTGGTATTCTTGAGCGCGAGGAACTCAGCGATAGTCTTTGCACCCAGGTTGGTAGCCGGCGCACTCTTTTCTACGATAACATACGTACATCCCTGTGCGAACTCCGGAGTAGAACCATATTTGGTCAGTTTACCTGTAACGGTTACTTTGTCGCCAACCGTCGGAGCAGCCTCAGCCGACTCGCAAACAGCGCGATAAGCCTCGAGTACTTTGCCACCGTCAGCCGCATCAGCCATCCAGAAGGTGATGTTATTAAACTGGCTGTTATAAGCAGTTTGGATAGCGGTTACATAGCCGGTGATGGAATATTCCTTGCCACCGTTGTATAGTTCGTTGTCAGCGGCAACAGAGAGCGCAGCCTCAGCCGCCTCAGCGCAGTTGGTGGGGTCAGCCAGAACGGGTTCGTCTTGTTTCTCAGGAACGAAGGTTACATAATAAACCACGATAGCGGAAGAACCGGTAATGGTAACATCGCCTGCAGGAACTGCGATTTTGCCCGAAACCACATTGAGTTGAGCGTCGTAAGCCTCTGTACCATTATTCTCGCGAGAGGTCCAATACTCGGTCTGCGCACCGTTTACAACGAGGTAACGTTTTACAGCCGATTCGCTTGCGGACGTACCGGTATCGGAGAACTTAACTACGATTGTTCCGGCAACATCCGCCTTGAAATGGAGCGTACCAGCCTGGCAGTATTGGTTTTTGCGGATAGGATACTCACCTTTGAAAGCGATAGCAGCTTTATTGAAGTCTTCGCCAATAGTCATGAAATCATCTGAATAGTCAGCATAGATCACTTCGTCATTCTTGCTCGGCGTTGATTCGTCAGTCAGTTGAATACCTTCTTTCTTATAGAGTGCATTTTCGGTATTGGCAGTAATCTTGGAGAAATCCCAAGTAGTAGAGTCACTTACAGCCTGAAGTACAGAAGGTTCGTCACCCGGCTCAACGGGCTCGTCGCCTCCTTCAGCAGTGTACGTAATAGTAATCTTGTTCAATTGCAGCTGAGTTGTTGCACCGGTAGTGGTGTTTTGAATAGAGAAAGATGTTGCGTTAATAGCATACGCACCATTTTCTTCTGTTACAGCGGTTTCACCTGCTTTCACAACGAAAGTTGCAGTCTGCTTAATGTCCAATACGATAGAGGTAATCGTACCACTTGCGATACTCACAGTGATAATGTTTCCATTACCGTTGTTTTTGTCGGCATAAAGACGGATGTCATTGTTTTTGTTCAGGCCCGGGAGATTTTGATTAGCTCCTTTGTCTGCCAAAACAGTAAAGAGATCTGCATCCAAGCCAACAGTAGCAGCATTGTTGGCACCATCGCCAACCATGTTGGTAGTAACGCCACCTGTGTACTGCATAATTGCTTCAGCAGCCATCATGCTGCCTGCGAAAAGCACGGCAGCCAACAAAGAAAAGATTTTTCTCATGTTTTAATGATTTTAAGTTAAACAATATTGTTAATTAGTTGATATTTTTTTCGATATACCGGAGTATCGAGATACCGATATATCGACATTTTTCAATTTCGGGTACAAAGGTACTGCTTTTTTTTCGAATATGCAAATAAAAAAGTTATTTTTTAGTCAAAAGTCGAAAGTCGAAAGCTTATTTTTTATGCGCGGCAATGGTGAGCTGGGCGGAATTGAAGATATTCTGCCAGATGATATACGCCGCAGCTCCGAGCGACGCCATGGGATCGAGGTATGTATTTGCCATCCAGACACCGAGGGAGGTGTTCTTCTGTCCGAATGCCTGTCCGGCTGTAATCGACGAGACACCTTCCATCGTTTTAGGCGCCGCAGCAGGGTTGATGAGCACATCCTGGTAGTCCGTACCCTTACTCTCCGCCGGCAGGCAATAACCGATGAGTTTGCCCAAGCCGAACTGGATGAGGCAGACGAAGAAAGACGATACTAATAAAATTAGTATATTTGAGATTTGAAATTGGAAATTTGAGATTGTGGTGTTGGTCACAACTGCCATAAGGACGACGATAGAGGCGACCCAGAGGTAAAAGGGGACTTGTGCAGCCTGCTTGGACAGAACGAAGTCTTTCTTCGTCCGCCATTTATAGATGAGGCGGAGTAGCCAGGCAGCAAAGAACGGTCCGAGGAGAAGCGGCGCTACGCGCGAAAGAATCAAAAGAAAGGCAGGTAAGAACGTCATGTCTGCAGCCGGATTGATCAGCGGGAACGTAGCGGGGACGATGATGGCTGTAGCGAAATTAGAGAGGAGGGTGAAGGTCGTCAGGTTTTGGATCGAACCGCCGAGTTTGCCTGCGATGATCGGAGCCGCCGTGGCGGTAGGCATGATAAAACACATCAGCAGACCTTGCGCGAGGATCTTGTTATGGGTCAGACAGAGCACTCCGGCATACGTAGCGAAGCTCAGAAAGATCTGTGCAAAGAGCACCGCCCAATGCCATTTATGGAGACGGAGGTCTAATGGGTTCACTTTACAGAACGTAAAGAAGAGCATAAAAAAAATCAGCCACGGCAAGGTGGGTGCCAACGGCAGGAAGAGTTTATAGCCGACCGCTCCTATGAGCATCGAGAGCCAGAGGGCGTTGGAATCAAAGAATTTTCTCATTTGGTCATTTACTCATTTAGTCATTTATTTGATCATTTAGTCATTTCCCCATTGGGCGACGATAGCATTTTACATGACGTCATCGTCAACCGAAGAAGCGTAGCGGTTGACGATAGCATTTTACATGACGTCATCGTCAACCGAAGGAGCGTAGCGGTTGACGATGGAGTCCATAATGGTGAAGACTTCTTCGACGGTTTCGGCGCGGAGAAGGGCTATGCGGGTTTGCTTGAAGTCTGCGAGTCCTTTGAAGACCGGCGAGGCGGCAAAATGGCGTCGCGAATGGACGATGCCTTTGCGTTCATCGTTGCCGCACCATTGAATGGCGGAAAGGACATGTTCCTTCAAGACGGCGACTTTGTCCGCCATAGACCGCGGCAGAGCCGCTGACAGACCGTTGCACGTATAGACCGAATTACCGAACAGATATTCTTTCATTTCGGCGAAGAGCCAGGGGTTGCCGAACGTAGCACGCCCGACCATGATCGCATCTACTCCGTAGCGATCGAAACATTCTTTCGCCCGAGCGGGCGTAGTGACATCCCCGTTACCTATAATAGGAATGCGCATGCGCGGGTTGTTCCTGACCTCGCCGATCAGGGTCCAATCCGCTTCGCCCCGATACATCTGCGAACGCGTGCGACCGTGGATCGCCAGTTCGGTGATGCCGCAGTCCTGCAACCTCTCCGCTAAATCCACGATAAACGGTGTGCCACTCTCCAGATAAAGAGAGGACTCATCCCATCCGAGGCGGGTTTTGGCGGTGACGGGCGTATGGACAGCGTTAACTACCGCGCGGGTGATTTCCAGCATTTTGGGCACATCGCGGAGCAGTCCTGCACCGGCTCCTTTACCGGCTACTTTTTTGACCGGACAACCGAAATTTATGTCGATGAAATCGGGGTTTGCTGTCTCTACGATGCGTGCCGCCTCCGCCATGGACTCCGGATCCCGACCATAGATCTGGATCGCTACCGGACGCTCCTCGTCATGGATGGTCAGTTTGCGTGTAGTGGAGGCAATATCGCGAACAAGTGCATCGGCATTGACGAACTCGGTATAGACACGATCGGCACCATAGCGCTTGCACAACATCCGGAATGCCGGATCGGTGACATCCTCCATAGGAGCTAAATAGAGCGCGTGGCGCTCTGACCGCTGCGCTGTAAGACCGGCTTCGCCTGAAAGACCGCTGACGCTGTAAGACCGCTCACTATCGTTCGCTGTAAGATTAGATTGCATCATTTATTCAAAGTGGGGTATGAGATACGATGATGGTTCATTGCCGTGAGACGGGAGACGAAGACGGCGCGGATGTCCTCTACATCCTTGAAACTCAAGGGAGTTTCGGCAAACTGGCCATCGGCGATCTGGGAATCGATCATCTGATTGACCGCTTTTGCGATGGATGCCTCGGAGAAATCGTCCAGACTGCGCGAACGCGCTTCGACTGCATCCGCCATCATAAGGATCGCCCCTTCCTTCGTGGTTGGTTTGGCACCCGGATAGCGGAAGAGCTTCTCATCCACTTTCTCGTCCGGGTGGGCATTGCAATAGGTGTTATAGAAATAGCGCACAAGCGAAGTGCCGTGATGGGTGGTGACAAAATTGACGATCGCTTCGGGCAGATGATTGCGCCGTGCGATCTTCTCACCCTCCGAGACATGGGCAATCACCACCTGGGCGGCATCCCTCGGATCCATCGCCAGCAGAGGGTTGTCTCCAGCCTGGTTCTCAACATAGTAGAGCGGATCGGTGATCTTTCCGATATCATGGTAGAGCGCTCCCGTACGGACGAGCAGCGCATTAGCACCGATCGCCTTGGCCGCCTCCGTAGCCAGATTAGAGACCTGCATCGAGTGCTGGAACGTACCCGGAGCACGCTCCGCCAAGGTATGCAGCAGATCGGAGTTGATATCCGTGAGTTCCACCAAGGTGATAGACGAGATGAAATGGAAAATCTTCTCAAAGAGATAGATCAATCCGTAACAACCGACCGTAAGGATTGCGCTGATCAGGAAATAGAGATAGTTCAGCGGAACGATCGAAGAGAAGACCCCTGTCTGTGCAAACGTGATCGCCGTATAAGCGACTGTCTGCGCCAAGAGTATCCACGCGGCAGTCTGAACCAGTTGTGCACGGCGCGTCATGTCGCTCAGCGAAGAGACAGCCACCATTCCCACAACCACCTGGACGAAGAAGAACTCCACGGGCGCAGGTACTACGATGGAGGCAATGAGGACAGTTGTATAATGGAGATAGAGGGCGGTTCGCGAATCAAGGAAGACGCGTGTCAGGATCGCCACCCACGCAAAGGGGATGAGATAGACCGACATCCCAAAACTCAGCACCAGACTCTCCAAAGCAATGACGATAAAGATCTGGAGGCAGAAGAAGAGCACGATCGAGGTGGTCCGCACATAGGCAGGGCGGAAGACATAAAGATAGATCACAAAGAGGCAGAGAAAGAGTATCACCAGAACCGATTCGCCGAGCACAGAGAGGGTGCGCTGGCGGTTACCGATAGAGTCTTCCTCATAAGCGCGGGCGAGAGACTGGAGTTTCTGGTAAGTTTTCTCCGTGATGATCTCTCCCTCCTCAACAATACGTTCGCCTTTCTGGACAAGATCGTTTGTAGGCGAGATCAACGAGAGTTCGCGCGCCATCGCTTTTTCGGTCAGTGCCGTATCGCGGACGAGGTTCTGCGCACACTCGTATCCAAACCGCTTATACGCCGATTTCATCGTATAAATCTCGCTCATGAGGAAGTCGTTTTTCTTCGCTATCTCGGCGTTATAGACACGGATTCCTCCAAACTCATTGCGCGTGAGCCACTCCATCTCTTCGAGCGAGATCACAGGCATCTGGCGCTGCGCATCGCGGATATAGCGATAGGCAGGTTTGAAGGAAGAGAGGACCTGTTGCTGCTCTTTCGCCACCTGCTCATCGGTCTTATAGATCGGAAAATCAAAATCCGCCGTAAGCGTAGCATAGCCCCAGGGTTTGCCGACCTCGTAATGATAACGGAAGGAATTGCTGTACCTCGGAAACAAGAGCACGATAACAGCCGCGAGGGCTACAAAAGCTCCCACACGGAAGATCTGACCGGTCAATTTGTCATTTGTCATTTTGTTGCTCATAATTATCGGTTATTAGCGGAATATCCCGTTTTGGGGGGACAGTCCGGATTTGCGTTTGCTGATAAAAAAACGCTGCATCAAAGCGCGGCATTCGTCCTCAAGAACGCCGTTGGAAACGGAGGATTTCGGATGAAAGACACGCGGGGCGTAGGTGGTGTAGCCGCGTTTGGGATCGGGTGCGCCGTAGACGATCCGGTTTATCTGCGCCCACCCGATGGCACCGGCACACATAGGACAGGGTTCGACCGTGACATATAGCGTTGAATCCGGCAGATATTTGCCTCCGACGGTCTGCGATGCCGCCGTGATCGCCTGCATCTCCGCATGGGCTGTTACATCAGCGAGGGTCTCGGTAAGGTTATGCCCCCGTCCGATAATTTGTCCCTGCGAGACGATCACGCAGCCGATGGGGATCTCGTCTTTTTGGAGAGCCTTCTGCGCTTCGGCGAGTGCGAGACGCATGAAGCGCTCGTCAGTGGCAGAAGCCTTAGGGTCTTTAGAGTCCTTAAGGTCTTTAATGAAATCCTTCAGTTCTTCGGGGTGAGACTCAAAATGATTGCCGATAACGACAATGTCTGCTCCGGCGGCATAGGCGGCGTTCATCGCTTCGGGTGTACGGATGCCTCCTCCCACTATCAAAGTGGCAGAAGTATGTGACCGGACGGCGGCGATTATATCCGATGAAATCGGGGTTTTTGCACCAGAACCCGCCTCCAGATAGATTGCTTCTTTTCCCATCAGTTCGGCAGCAATACAGGTGTCAATGATTGTTTGAATGCCTTCGGCGCTGCCGGGGTTTAACGGCAGGGTGCCTGTGACGCGCATTGTGGATGTCTCCACCCCTCCGTCAATCAATATATATGCCGTTGAAATCGAGCGAATCTGCGAATCGCGGATGGCTCTCGCGGAGCGGATCTGCTGCCCCACCAAGTATTCGGGATTGGTACCGGAAAGCAGGGAGAGAAAGAGTATTCCGTCCGCCTCGGGCGTGAACTGCGCCGCATTACCGGGGAAGAGGATGACGGGCGGACGCCCAAGACCAGCTTGGGCTGACAGACGGTCTTTCAAGGCGCGGACAAAAGCGGTGGTGTCACCTCCGGTAGAACCGCCGACAAAGATATAATCCGGACAGGCCTCCGGCGAAAATGTCAAGCGCGAGAGATCCGCTTTCTCGGGATCAAGCAAAAGCGCAAGCGCTTTCTTATTTACCATTTTGTCGTTTACCATCTGGTCATTTATTTGGTCATCTGGTCCATTCAAAGGATTCTACCATCCGGATGACATCCGTGCGGAGGTAGTCATAGACCGGAGCAAGGGAATCTGCGTTAGGCAGACAGTTGCAATATACCGATGCACGGAAGAAATGTTGCGTTGAATCCGTGACAAAAAACTGACAGGACGAGGCGGTGTTGCCCTCCAGATCAAAGAGCACACCATACACATCCGCTTCGGGATGCTCGTATCCGCTCTCCGGGATCGCGTTCGCAAAAGAGGCATTGCGATAGACAAAATCCAGGGCATCGTTGGTCAGTTCGCGCAGGTTATGGCGAACCGGCTTGTAGGAGCAATGGATCGTAGCATCAAAAGCGGGATAATAGATATCAATCCAATAGGGTTCCTCCGAGCGCGGATGCACAACGGCATTGCGCGAGAGATCGAATGTATAGGGATAATTGGTGATTGGTGACTGGTGATTGAGGATTGAGGATTGGAAATCCACGTACGAAGTGTCCGGCACGGCGATGCGGAAGTAACCACGGGGCTTGGGCACGGAGACATTACCGCATGCCACACACGCAAACAACAGGACACCAAGAATTGCAAATTCAAAACTACGAATCACGGATTTAGGATTACGGATACTATTTTTTAGTTCAAAGTCCATTCTATACCAATTTACGGTGCAAAGGTACAATAACAAATTCAAAATTCAAAATTCAAAATTCAAAATTACATGTTTCAGAGCCAAAAAGCGTTTTTTCAGTAAAAAAAATCGCGTGCGCTTGCGCATGTAAAAAAGTTTTTGTATCTTTGCACGCTCAATGGAAGAATACCTTATCAAACCATAAAGATACAAGCACAGAATATGACAAAGAAAGAGAACAATTATTGCGTAATCATGGCGGGCGGCATAGGAAGCCGCTTCTGGCCATTCAGCCGCACGGACAAGCCGAAGCAGTTTCTGGATTTCTTCGGTACAGGAAGAAGCCTGCTGCAAATGACGGTAGACCGTTTCCGTCCGTTGGTACCGATCCAGAACATGTTCATCGTGACCAATATTGCGTACAAGTCGCTGATCATGGAGCAGATTCCGGATCTGGACGAGAAGCAGATCCTATGCGAACCTGCGCGCAGGAATACGGCACCTTGTATTGCGTATGCGACTGCGCATATACGCGCTTTATGTCTGCGCAATGCCGGTCTGACCGCAGCCAATCAGGACTGGAGCCGGCCGGAGATGAAAGCAAATATCGTAGTGGCGGCAAGCGACCACTTGATCCTGGAAGAAGAGAAATTCCGCGAGACGATCCAACGGGCCTTCGATTTCGTAGATCAGAACAACGCGATCTGTACGTTAGGCATGCAGCCCACACGGCCGGAGACAGGGTACGGGTATATTCAGTTTTTGAAGCCGTCAGACATCAGCCATCAGCCGTCAGAAGGGATTTATCCGGTGAAGACCTTTACAGAGAAGCCGAATCTGGAGATGGCGAAAGTGTTCTTGGAGAGCGGTGACTTCCTCTGGAACAGCGGAATCTTCATTTGGAACCTGCAGACGATCAGCGAGGCTTTCCGCTACCTGCTGCCGGAAGTGGCAGACCGTTTCCGCGAAGGCGAATTGCTGATGGGAACGGAGAAAGAGGAAAATTTCATCGAGCAGATCTTCCCGAAATGTCCGAACATATCGATCGACTACGGAATCATGGAAAAGGCGGACAACGTATTCGTGCTGCCGTCGAGTTTCGGTTGGAGCGACTTAGGGACATGGGGGTCGTTATACGAACTGAACGAGAAAGACGAAGAGGGCAATGTAAATCTGCACTGCGAGGCACTTTTCTATGAAGCGAAAGGAAATATTGTTACGTTGGAATCGGGCAAATTAGCTGTAGTGCAGGGAGTGGACGACATGATCATTGCGGAGCAGAAAGGTGTGCTTCTTATCTGCAAAAAAGCGGAAGAGCAGCGCATCAAGCAGTTTGTAGCCCAAGCGCAAGACAAATACGAAGGCAAATATAACTAACATTACTTAATTACTTAATACTACTAAATCACACATCATGAGTTATCTAAATTTTGACAAGAAGGTGCTTGTCAATCTGGAGCGTTCGCTTCAGAAAGAGATGATTCGAACGAACCGTGCAGGTGTGTACAACTCGACGACTCTCGTCGATTGCAACACGCGTAAGTACCACGGCCAGTTGGTGCTGCCTCTCCCCCATCTGGGCGACGACAATTATGTGTTGCTCAGTTCGCTGGACGAGACGGTGATCCAACACGGTGCAGAGTTTAACTTAGGTCTGCATGAGTACAGCGAGAACCATTTTAGTCCGAACGGGCACAAGTACATCCGTGAGTTTGACTGCGAGTTGATCTCCAAGACGGTTTACCGCGTAGGCGCGATGGTTTTGGAGAAAGAGCGCATGCTGGTTAGCTTCGAACCCCGCGTACTGATCCGTTACACGTTATTGGAGAGCGGCAGTCCGACCACCTTACGGTTCCGTCCGTTCCTGGCATTCCGCAGTGTGAACGAGCTGACGCACGAGAATCCGTTAGCCAACCCGAACATGGACGAGTGCGAAAACGGCCGATTCAACCGGATGTATCCGGGTTTCCCGAACCTGTTCATGCAGTTCAGCAAGGCAGTAGAGTACCATCATGATCCTCAGTGGTACAAGGACATCGAGTACCGCAAGGAGAAAGAGCGCGGCTATGCGTTCAAGGAAGATCTGCTGGTGCCGGGTTATTTCGAGCTACCGATGAAGAAAGGCGAGAGCATCATCTTCGCAGCCGGCGTGACGGAATGCAAGACCAGTACTCTGAAAGCAACGTGGAAGAAAGAACTGGAGCGCCGCAACCGTCGTGAGGACATGTTCTCGACGCTGAAGAACAGCGCAAGCCAGTTCTACAAACGCGAAGGCGACAAATGCTATCTGTTAGCCGGTTTCCCGTGGTTCCACGCGGATGCACGCAACGCGTTCTTCGCGACCCCGAGCTGTACGCTGGATATCGACCGTCCCGAATACTGGGACGCGATCATCAACAAGACGGCTATCGAGGAGGTTCAGCTCTTCATGAACGGCCGCATCCATGACATCAAGATGACCGGCATGGACGAGCCGGACGCCCTGTTGTGGTTCGTTCGCGCGCTCCAGAAATACGCACACAAATATACGGTACGCGAGGCAGCGGATCTCTATGGCCAGCTCTGTCTGGATATCGTAACATGGTACCGCAAGCAGAACCATCCGCGTGCCAAGCTGCACCAGAACGGTCTGCTCTGGGTTGACGGGACGCAGAAACCCGCAACATGGATGAACGCGACGGAGAACGGCTGGCCGATCACCCCGCGCACGGGTTATGTTGTGGAGGTGAACGCTCTATGGTACAACGCAATGCGATTCACCGCCGAGCTACTGCGCGAGATGGGCAAAGAGACGAGTGCCGACCTGATGGAATACCAGGCAGAGATCACCAAAGATGCGTTCGTGAAGACCTTCTGGAACGGCGTTTATCTGAATGATTTCGTGATCGACAACTATGAGAACCGCGAGGTGCGCCCCAACCAGATCTGGGCAGCCGGCCTGCCGTACAGTCCGCTGGACAAGAAACAGCAGAAAGCGGTGGTGGATATATGTACCAAAGAGTTACTGACACCGAAGGGTCTTCGTACGCTGAGTCCGAAGAGCGGCGATTACCGTCCGATCTACCGAGGCGGTCAGCAGGAACGCGACCGTAATTTCCATAACGGTCCGGTATGGCCGTTCACGATCGCAGCCTACGCCCGCGCGTATATGAACGTATATAAATATAGCGGCGTAAGTTTCATGGAGCGTCTGCTCGTAGGCTTTGAGGCCGAGATGGACGAGCTGACGATCGGTACACTGAACGAACTGTACGACGGCAACCCGCCCTACAAAGGCCACGGCGGCATGAGTTACGCCCCGAGCGTGGCAGCCGTGATCAGCGTGATGGACACGTTGAAGCGATATCAATTAGTAGAAAGCGAAAAGTCGAAAGTCGAAAGCGAAGGAAAGGAGGCAGCCAAATGAAAGCGTTAATGTTCGGATGGGAGTTTCCCCCTCATATCTTAGGAGGTTTAGGAACCGCCAGTTACGGTCTGACCCGCGGAATGAGCGAGCAGAAAGATATGGAGATCACTTTCGTCATCCCCAAGCCCTGGGGCGACGAGGATCAGTCCTTCCTGCGTATTATCGGCGCAAACAGCGTGCCGGTAGTATGGAAAGATGTCAATTATGACTACGTGAAACAGCGTATGGAGGGAAAGATGAGTCCGGAGGAATATTACCATCTCCGCGACGGCATCCGCTATGACTACCGCCGGATCGGTACGGATGATTTAGGCTGCGTCGGTTTCTCGGGTCGTTACCCGGACAACCTGATCGAGGAGATCGGCAACTACGAGGCGGTAGCAAGCGTGCTGGCACACAGTCTGGATTTCGATATCATCCACAGCCACGACTGGCTGACCTACCCTGCCGGTGTGTTCGCCAAACAGATCAGCGGCAAGCCTCTGGTGATCCACGTACACGCTACCGATTTCGACCGCAGCCGCGGCAATGTGAACCCGACCGTTTATGCGATCGAGAAACGCGGCATGGACGAGGCGGATCATATCATCTGCGTAAGTAACCTGACCCGCCGGACGGTGATCGAGAAATACGGCATTGATCCGCGCAAGGTAAGCACCGTGCATAACGCCGTTGAGCCGTTAGCTCATCCGGAGGAGTTCACGAAGCCCGAGCGCAAGGACAAGCTCGTTACTTTCCTCGGCCGTATCACGATGCAGAAGGGTCCGGAGTACTTTGTGGAAGCCGCAGCACGCGTGCTGAGCAAGACCGACGGCGTACGATTCGTGATGGCCGGAAGCGGCGACAAGATGGCGGAGATGATCGATCTGGTAGCCAAACGCGGCATCGCCGACAAGTTCCACTTCCCGGGTTTCATGCGCGGCAAGCAGGTACAGGAGATGCTCGCGATGAGCGATGTCTATATCATGCCGAGTGTGAGTGAGCCGTTCGGTATCAGCCCGTTGGAGGCGATGCAGGTAGGCTGTCCGTCTATCATCAGTCACCAGTCCGGTTGTGCCGAGATCCTACAACACGCGATCAAGACCGACTACTGGGACATCGATGCCATGGCGGACGCTATTTATGCGATTGTCAAATATCCGGCGATGTACAAGAGCCTGCATGAATTAGGAATGGCTGAGGTCAATAACATCAAGTGGTCCGACGCAGGACTCAAAGTACGCAGGATCTACGACGGCGTGATCAACCACACATTATAGACCGCTCCATGTCGAAAGACCGCAGCCGAGGGCTGCTCAAAGACAAAAGAAATTATTAAGAATAAAAAATTCGTATTATGAAAAATATATGTTTATGCTTTCAGATGCACGCTCCCTATCGTCTGAAACGTTATCGCTTCTTCGAGATCGGTCATGATCATTACTACTACGACGACATGTCCACCGAAGAGCATGTAAACTGGCTTGTCCAGACCTCTTATCTACCGCTGTGCAACACGATCAAAGAGATGATCAACCTCAGCAAAGGCAAATTCCATTGCGCTATCAGCGTGAGCGGAACAATGATCGAGATGTTCGAACAGTTCAACCCCGAGATGATCGATATCCTGAAGGAGTTAGCGGCCTCCAAGGCGGTTGAATTCCTTGCCACTCCGTACAGCTATTCGCTGGCGTCGGAGTACAACGAGAGCGAGATGAAAGAGCAATTCAAGAAACAAGGTGAACTGCTTGATTCGATCTTCGGCGTAAAAGCGCAGACGGTATGGAACACCGAGCTGCTCTATACCGACGAGACGGCTTACCAGCTCAACAAGTTAGGTTATAAGACGATCCTCACCGAGGGTGCCAAGCAGGTGATCAGTTGGAAGAGTCCGAACCGGATGTATCAGTCCGCAGGTGCTCCGAAGATGAAAGTGCTGCTCCGCAACACCAACCTCAGCGACGAGTTGAGTTTCCATTTCTCGGATCCGGGTTGGGGCAATTTCCCGATTGACGCAGAGAAATACGCCAACCAACTCCAGGCGCTGCCGGAAGGCGAGGACATCATCAACATCTGGGTAGGCGCAGAGACCTTCGGCGTGCGTCAGAACGCCGGAAGCGGTATCTTCGATTTCCTCAAAGCGCTGCCGTACTACGTGCTTGAGCGCGAGATGGGCTTCCTCACTCCCGCCGAGGCAGCGAAGAAGATGGTAGCCGTTGACGTCATCTCCAGCCCGTACCCCTTGACCTGGAGCGGCGAAGCCAAAGACCTGAGCGTCTATACCGGCAATGACCTCCAGCAAGAGGCGATCAACAAACTCTTCGCCGTGGCAGAGCGTGTCCACCTGTGCCAGGACAAGAGCCTGAAGACCAACTGGCTGCGTCTGCAGGATGTCAACTATCTGCATTACATGAATCATATCGACCAGGGTGAGACCCAGTATGAGTCGGCTTACGACGCATTCATCAATTATATGAATGTGCTCTCCGATTTCCTGCAGACGGTAGAGGAACAATACCCGACAACGATCGAGAATGAGGAGCTGAACGAACTGCTCAAGACGATCCGCAACCAGGAAGAGGAGATTCAAGAGCTGCAGAAGAAACTGAAGAAGAAGAAATAACTCAGGATTTGAATATTCAAAGGAGTTTTATAGTATTAGTGCTGTTGGCAGCGACCCTTGCGGCCGCTGCCAAGCAGCCCCGTACACGGACCGTAGTACGCACCTGGCAGATGCCGGGTTATACCGCCGTGGCGGATACTATTCTCTTCCGCGACACGGCCATGCTCAATTACCACGACATCGATGTGCAGCAACTCTACTCGATCAGCAGCGCCACCAACGGAAACGTACTGGTGTCGCCGATCGAGTCGCGTGTGATCAACGACCGGCGCAAGACGATCGATGATCCCTTTGCGTGGAGCCTCACGCCGTATGTGGTCACGCCGCAGGAACAGCGTTTCTTCAACACCACCACTCCATATTCCACCGTAGCGTACAAGAAAGGATTTGTGAGCGGACATGAGGAGAACGATATTGATTTTCTCTTCACCGGAAATATCGGGCGCCGTCTGAACTTAGGTCTGGAGATGGATTATCTGAGTTCGATGGGCCACTACGCCAATACCGCCGGCAAGCTCTTCCGGGGCTCAGTCTGGGGCAGTTACACAGGCGCCCATTACAGCATGCACGCCGCTTTCGGCTGGAGCCGGCTCAGTTCGTTCGACAACGGCGGACTGAAAGATGTGTCGCAGATGAGCAGCAGCCTCAGCTCCGAGGACCTGCCGGTTCGGATGAACGCGATGACGGGTTACCGCTACCTGAGCGGGTATTTGCATAACCAGTACGCCATCACCAAGGATCGCGAGTACCACGATTCGATTGAGGTAGTGGTGGACGGACGAAGGGAGATGATCGACACCATTAAAGTGGAGTATCTTCCTCTCATGACTTTCTCCCATATCTTCGAGACCAACAACTCCAACCGGCGTTATGTCGAGAAGACGGCGGAACAGGGGTTCTACGACACAACCTATTACGACACGAGCAAGACCAACGACACGACCGATGTCCTGACGATCCGGAACACCCTCGCTGTCACGTTCTGCGAAGCGTATAACACCAAACTCAAATTCGGTATCACCGCCTTTGCGATGAACGAATGCCAGCGGTTCATGCGGGACAGCGTTCCCTACGACAGCATCTATGACTATCAATGGACCAACAACACCTTTGTCGGCGGTGCGATCCATAAGCACAGCGGATCGACTGTCCGCTATCATGTAGAAGGCCAGGTGTGCGTAGTGGGTTACAAGATCGGTGAGTTCGATGTGAACGGACGGCTGGACACCCGTTTCCAAGCCGGCAAATATCCGCTGATTCTCTCCGCGCGTGCATTCGCCAAGAGCGAGACACCGAACTGGTATCTCCAGCATTTCAAATCCAACCATCTGCGATGGGAGAACACGTTCGGTTTCACCTATCGCTTCTTGGGCGGCGCCTCGATCGCTTATCCCACCCAATGGGTGAAGCCGCGGATTGATTTCAGTTTTGAGAACCGCACCAATCCGATCTATGTGTCATCCGCCGACTGGAAACCCCGTCAGTACCGGGGTAATGTACAGATCTTCACGGGGGATGTAGGAGTCGATATCACCACCCCGTGGATCAATCTTGAGAACCGCGCCGTGATCCAATACAGCACCAACGACTCGGTGCTGCCGGTTCCCCTTGTGATCCTACAGCACCGCCTCTATTATCACGGCACATGGTTCCGCGCCCTCGACGCCCAGGTAGGAGTCGATCTGCGCTATTTCACGCGTTACCACGCGCCTGTTTTATGTCCGGCCACAGGACTCTTTGCCACCCAGCAGACCACCGAGGTAGGCAATTATCCGTGGATGAACATATATGCCAATTTCTATGTGCGATCGATCCGCTTGCGGTTCTTCGCGCAATACCAACACCTGAACCACCTGTTTATGCGCAACAACACCGCCTATCTCACCATGCCGGGTTATCCCACCAACAGGGATGTATTCCGCGCCGGTGTAGCATGGCACTTTTATAATTGAGAATTGAGAATTGAAAATTGAGAATTGAAAATTGAGAATTTATGATAGTAACCCAGAATTTAAATGCAGTGATTGTATATGCCCAGGGTGAGGCAGAGCGTCTGCTGAGCAAACATGTCGAGCCGGATCATCTGTTGCTGGCGGTCATCCGCCATGCGAAGGGTACGGCCTATGAGGTGCTGCAAAAGACCCCAATCGACATGGAGGCGGCGAAGGCCCATCTGGAGCAAGCCCAGCAAGGCAGCGAACAAATGATTGAACCCGTGACCCGCAGCGCACAGACGGACCGTATTCTACGCATCGCGGAGGGGATCAGTCATGAGTACGGAGCCGAAGCGACCGGTACGATCCACCTTCTTTTGGCTATCCTGCGCGAACGGATCAACCCAACGGCGGCCTATCTGGAACGGGAATGGAACATATCTCTTGCCGGACTCATTGATCTCTACGGTCAGCCCCGGTTTGCACCCGGCGATGCGCCGGAGAACAACGGTGAGCAAGGAGGGAATATCAATGAGGCCAACTGGCAGCCCAACAGGGGACAGCAAAAAGCCTCGAAGAAAAGCAAGACCTCTGCCCTCGACAAATACGGAAGGGACCTGACCAAGCAGGCGGAGGAAGGCAAGTTAGACCCCATGGTAGGACGCGAGGTGGAGATCGAGCGCGTAGTGCAGATCCTGAGCCGTCGCAAGAAGAACAATCCGATCCTGATCGGCGAACCCGGTGTCGGCAAATCAGCTATCGTCGAAGGTCTGGCTCTGCGCATTGCGCATAACGAAGCCGGTGCGCTCCGCGGCAAACGGATCGTTACTCTCGAGATGGCCTCCCTCGTAGCCGGAACCACCTACCGCGGACAGTTTGAAGAACGGATGAAACAGGTCATCACGGAACTGCAGAACCATCCGGAAGTGATCCTTTTCGTGGATGAGATCCACACCCTCATCGGTGCCGGTAACTCGTCAGGTTCGTTAGATGCCGCAAATATTCTCAAACCGGCTCTGGCGAGAGGCGAGGTGCAGTGCATCGGCGCCACCACCACGGCCGAGTACGCCAAGACGATCGAGAAAGACGGAGCCCTCGAGCGGAGATTCCAGAAAGTCATCGTACGACCGACGACGACGGAAGAGACCCTCGATATCCTCTCCCGTCTGAGCAGTTATTACGCCCAATACCACCATGTGGTCTATACCGAAGAGGTGCTCCGCGCCTGCGTCAACATGAGCGAACGCTATATCACCGACCGCGCTTTCCCCGACAAGGCGATCGATGTGATGGACGAGGCCGGTGCACGCAGTCATGCACGCCAACAGGCTACGGGAGAGGCAGAGTCCGTACCCTATATCATCACAACGGACGACATAGCCGGCGTAGTGAGTATGATGAGCGGCGTGCCGGTTCAACGCGTAGCCACCGCCGAGAGCGAACGCCTGCGTACGATGGGTGAAAACCTCAAACGCCGCATTATCGGTCAGGACAAAGCGGTAGATACCGTTGTGCGCGCGATCCAGCGCAGCCGTTTGGGTCTGCGCGATCCGAAACGGCCTATCGGCACGTTCTTCTTCCTCGGTCAGACCGGCGTAGGCAAGACTTATCTGGCGCAGTGTCTCGCCGAAGAACTCTTCGGCAGCAAGGATGCGATGATCCGCTTCGATATGTCGGAATTCATGGAGAAGCACACGGTGAGCCTGCTTGTAGGTGCCCCTCCGGGTTATGTAGCCCATGAGGAGGGAGGCAAACTGACGGAGGCCGTGCGGCGCAAACCCTACTCGATCGTCCTCTTCGACGAGATCGAGAAGGCGCATCCCGATATCTTCAATGTGCTGCTCCAGGTGATGGACGAAGGGCGTCTGACCGACCGTCAGGGGCACATCGTTGATTTCCGGAACACGATCATCGTCCTGACAAGCAATGTCGGCACCCGCCAGCTCCAGGAGTTCGGTTCGGGCGTCGGTTTCAGCGCCTCGGAGATGGACCAGAAGACGGTAAACGCTACGCTTCTCAAGGCGTTGCAGAAACAGTTCCCGCCGGAGTTTGTGAACCGCATTGATAACGTAGTGACCTTCGAGCCGCTCAGCCGCGAGACCATCGCGCAGATCGTCCGGATCGAGGTATCGCTTCTCCAGCAACGCCTCAAGGCACAGGGTCACCAACTGAGCGTGTCCACCGAAGCAAGCGAACAGCTTGTAGAGAAGAGTTTCGACCGCAAGAACGGCGCACGCCCCGTCAAACGCGCCGTGCAGACCTATCTCGAGGATCCGCTTACGGATATCCTCCTGCGCAAACCAAACCAGAAAAAAATAACCATTAAACAAATACAACAAGTATGACAGTAGAAATTACAGACGCTAACATCAAGGATGTGATCGCGTCAGGCAAACCGGTAGTAGTAGATTTTTGGGCCGCTTGGTGCGGACCGTGCAAAATGATGCTTCCGATCCTGGAGGAGCTCTCCAATGAGTACGAAGGCCGCGTGGTAGTAGGCAAACTGAATGTGGATGAGAACCCCGACACCTGCGAGGAGTACGGGATCATGAATATCCCTACAATGCTCTTCTTCCAGAACGGCGAGTTGGTCAACCGCCACGTAGGCGCATGCCGCAAGCAGGATTTGGCCCAACTTTTTGACACATTGCTCTAAAAAAGAGGGGTTAAAAGGCACAAAAGTACGATTTTTCTTGCATATATCAAAAAAAAGCAGTACCTTTGCGCCCTAATTTGCCTTGATAGGCCGGTTTCCCCGATTAACGGGGACACCAGCGGGTCCGGTAGCTCAGCTGGATAGAGCAACAGCCTTCTAAGCTGTGGGTCTCGGGTTCGAATCCCGACCGGATCACCTCGCCGTCAGGCGAGCATAATAATAGTACATATTATATGCGTCAATTAAAAATTACAAAATCTATCACCAATCGTGAGTCAGCGAGTCTCGACAAGTATCTTCAGGAGATCGGTCGGGAGGATCTGATTTCGGTGGAAGAAGAGGTAGAGTTGGCCGGCCGTATCCGTAACGGAGACCGCGCCGCGCTGGAGAAACTGACCAAAAGCAATCTACGTTTTGTAGTTTCTGTAGCCAAGCAGTATCAGAACCAAGGCCTTAGTTTGCCGGACCTCATCAATGAGGGTAATTTAGGTCTGATCAAAGCTGCAGAGAAATTCGATGAGACTCGTGGTTTCAAGTTTATCTCCTACGCCGTGTGGTGGATCCGCCAGTCTATCCTTCAAGCCCTGGCCGAGCAGAGTCGTATCGTGCGCCTTCCGCTCAATCAGGTAGGTTCCATGAACAAGATCAACAAGGCATTCCAGCGTTTCGAGCAAGAGCACGAGCGCAAGCCGAGTGCGGAGGAACTATCTGAGATGCTGGACATTCCGGTAGATAAGATTGCGGAGACACTCAAGATGTCCGGCCGCCATGTGAGCGTCGATGCTCCGTTTGTGGAAGGCGAGGACAATAGTCTGATCGATGTGATGGTGAACGAAGATTCGCCGAACGCCGACCGCGGACTGATCAACGAGTCGCTCTCTACGGAGATCGGTCGTGCATTAGCCACCCTCACTCCACGTGAGGCAGACATCTTGCGCAAGTTCTTCGGTATCGGTACGCCCGAGAAAACGCTGGAGGAGATCGGCGACGAGCTGCACCTCACCCGCGAACGTGTGCGTCAGATCAAAGAGAAAGCGATCCGCAAACTCAACACCGGCCAACGCAGTCATATTCTGCAGACTTACCTTGGTTAAGAGAATGAAAGCCTCCGAGAAGGAGGCTTTTTTTATTTGAGGGTTTGAAGGTTTGAGGGTTTGGAGGTTGGTTAATCAAAGAGGGTTGGCTGGTCGTTATCCATTTTCTTGAGAATGGCGCGCATGAGTGTTTCGCGAATGAGCCGGCTTCGGTTCGCCACGCTATATTGCTGGCAGAACCGATCGAGGATCCGCTGTTCGCTCTCGTTGAGCATGATCGAGATCCGAAATTCGCGAGGTTGCTTCTTCTCCATGAGCCCCTGTATCGTTGATTTAGAAATAGAATGCAAGTTTCACACCGGCGGTAACGAGATTCCGTCCGGCTCTTCCGGTATAGGACACACCATCGAGGACGGTCTCTATGGAGAGGTTCGCCTGCTGGAACTGCGCGAAGCCTACGAGTGCTATCGCCGAGCGTGGGTTGAGCTGGCAGCGGTAACCGAAATCGATTCCTGCGTACACGCCTCCCAGATAGTCCTTGCTCAGGGCTATTCCGTATCCGAGCGCCACGCCGAACACCGGCGCATGCTTCTCCTCCGTCAGCGGCATACGGACGGCAGCCTGGACCGGAAGGAAATTATATCTCCCTGTCCCCATGAACAGGCCGTGGTAGCCTATACCTCCACCGATGAAGATATGGCGGCTGCCGATATGATGGGATCCGACCAGCAGATCCGCGCCCACTGCTCCGCCAGCCGTTTCTGCGGGCTGCACCGCAGCGCCGCCCGAGAGTTCCAGGAGGATGGATGCTTTCTTCGGCGTCGTTATCGCTTCCTCCGAAGAGTCCGGCTGATCCGACCGGTCTGATTGGTCCGCATCGTCAGCCAGTATCTCCTGCACATCCGTTCTCGGGTACTGGAAGCGCGCACCTTCCGCATCCCGGATGACCACCACCTCTTCGTTCTGAAAGACGATCGTACCTTTTACGCGCGCACCTGTACGTAATAATACAGTTTCCGCGTGCGCGTATAGGACGCTTGCGCATAAAAGGATCAGTATGGACAGTGTTTTCTTCATTTCGGCTGCAAAGTTACGTAAAAATTCGCATATATGCAAATTTTATCAATGATTTATTATTTATGACCGATGATTTATACCAATTCGAAATCAATCTGGCTTTTATTGATGTCGCACCGGATGACTCTGACCTTCAGGGGGTCACCTAACGTAAAACTCTTCTGTTTTCCTTTTCCGTTCTCGCAGACAAGGCGGTAGTTTTTCTCGTCGTGCTGCCAGTATTCGCCTTCTTCTCCGATAGCGGAGATATGGATCAGTCCTTCGCACCGGTTCCCGTCGAGCTGGACAAAGAGTCCGAAATCGGTCACGCCGGATATATGTCCGTCCATGACTTCTCCCAAATGATCGCTCATCCAGATCGTCTGGAAGAGTTTGATGGAGTCGCGTTCGGCTTGCGCCGCCTCCTGTTCGCAGGCGGAACAATGTTCGCATTTGTCCTCCAGTTCTTCGCGGGTCATGCTGATCTTCTTGCCGGTGAGAATATATTTCTCCACGAGGCGGTGAACCATCAGATCCGGGTATCGGCGGATGGGGGAAGTGAAATGGGTGTAATGGGAGAACGCCAATCCGTAATGGCCTATGTTATAGGTCGAATAGACCGCTTTTGCCTGCGCCCGGATAGTCAGCAGATCGATTGTCTGCGCCGTAACGCGGTTGCCCATTTTGCGGCGGAAGGCCTGCACTGCCTCCAGTTTGTCGCCGTCGGGCAGGTCGTGCACACGATAGACGAAAGGCCGTCCTGACCCCACGGCTTTGGCGATCGTGCGGTTGGCAAGGAGCATAAACTCCTCGATGAGGTGGTGCGCTTCGTTGGGGTGCTCGAAATAGATCTCCACGGGGTGGTGGTGCTCGTCGAGGCGGAACCGCATCTCGTCCTGCTCGATCGTGAGTGCTCCGGCGGCGATGCGTTCAGCACGGAGCTTGGCAGCAAGAGCGTTCAGAGTCACTAACGCCTCCGTAATGCCCCCGGTTTCCTCCCGACATTCCCCCGATCCGTTTCCGTCTCGTTTACGTGTCGTTTCCGTCTCGTTTACGTGTCGTTTACGTGTTTGACAGGAGTCATGAAGGGAATTTGCGGTTTCCAATATGCTTTGCGCCTCGTCGTAATCCAGGCGCACGTCGGAGCGGATGACGGTCCGGCACACCTTGTATTTGGCCACGCGCGCGTTATTATAAAGAGGTGTTCCGTCCGCATCCACGGGGACTTCAAAGGTAAAGATGACGGACATACAGAGTTTGTCCTCACCCGGGCGGAGCGAACACTTGTCGTTGCACAGTTCCTCGGGCAACATCGGCAGCACGCGGTCCACGAGATAGACGGAAGTGCCGCGTTTATACGCCTCGTCGTCCACGGTTGTACCCGGACGCACATAGTAGGACACATCGGCGATATGGACTCCGACCTGATAAAAAACCGCTTCGCTGTAAGACTGCCCGCTGTCAGAAACCGGTTCGAAAGACAGGGCGTCATCGAAGTCTTTTGCATCCGCGGGATCGATCGTAAAAGTGAAGATTTCCCGCATGTCGCGGCGCCTCAATATCTCTTTTTCATCTATCATAGATTGCTAATTAGGGTACACAAAATCATAAAATCGTGTGCAAAATTACAAAAATTCTTGCACATCTCAAAAAAAAAGCGTAATTTTGCACGCTTTTTCGTGTTTGACATCTAATTACAAAAATATATTTACCTTATGAAAGTTAAAGTAAGCAATGTAAATCAGCCTGTTTGGAAGGAGTGCAACATCCATGCCACCCTCCCTGCGGAGCTGAGCAAACTGCAAGAACTGGCGTACAATGTATGGTGGAGCTGGAATGCCGGTGCAAAGGATCTCTTCCGCTATATCGACAACGAGGCATGGCACCGCGCAGACTCGAACCCCGTTGTACTGCTGAACATCCTTAGCTACGACCGCATGGTAGAGCTCACCAAGGATGCGAAATTCATGAAACAGTTGGACGAGGTTTACAAGGAGTTCCGCGCTTACATGGACGCACCGAAGGACAAGAAGAAACCGACCATCGCCTATTTCTCGATGGAGTACGGTCTGACCCACGTGCTGAAGATCTATTCGGGCGGTCTCGGTATTCTCGCCGGCGACTATATCAAAGAGGCATCCGACTGCAATGTGGACATGACCGCTATCGGTTTCCTCTACCGCTATGGTTATTTCACCCAGACCCTGTCTCCGGAAGGCCAGCAGATCGCCAACTATGAGGCGCAGAACTTCGCGAACCTGCCTATCACCCAGGTGAAAGAGAAAGACGGATCGAACCTGATTGTCGAGGTGCCGTACCCGGGTCGCACCGTGAAAGCTTATCTGTGGAAAGTAGCCGTAGGCCGTATGAACCTCTACCTGCTCGACACCGACAATGATCTCAACAGCGAGTGGGACCGCCAGATCACCCACCAGCTCTACGGCGGCGACTGGGAAAACCGTATCAAACAGGAGATCCTGTTGGGTATCGGCGGTATGCTGGCTCTCAAGAAACTCGGTATCAAGAAAGATGTATACCATTGCAACGAGGGTCACGCAGCGCTTATGGGCTTGCAGCGTCTCGTCGATCTCGTACAGGAAGAGGGCCTGACCTTCAACCAGGCGAAAGAGGTTGTCCGCGCTTCGGGTCTGTACACCTGCCACACTCCGGTGCCTGCCGGCCACGATTATTTCGAGGAAGGCTTGTTCTACAAATACATGAGCGAGTACGCGCCGAAACTCGGTATCGAGTGGCACGACCTGATCGGTATGGGCCGCGTCAATCCGGACGACAACACCGAGAAGTTCTCGATGTCCGTCTTCGCGCTCAACACCTGCCAGGAGGCTAACGGTGTATCGTGGCTCCACGGCGAGGTGTCGAAGAAGATGTTCAGCCCCGTATGGCCGGGTTATTTCCCCGAGGAGCTGCATGTGGATTATGTCACCAACGGCGTACATATGCCTACCTGGGCAGCACACGAGTGGAAAGAGGTTTACGCCAAATATCTGCCGAAGGAGTGGATGGGCGACCAGTCCAACCTCGAGATGTGGAAGCCGTATGCCGACATCCCCGATGAGGTGATCTGGAAGACCCGTATGAGTCTGAAACGCAAGCTGATCGACTATATCAAGGAGAAATTCCGCGAGGACTGGATGAAGAGCCAGGGTGATCCTGCCCGTATCGTCCGCGCGCTCAATGAGATGAACGCCAACAACCTGATCATCGGTTTCGGCCGCCGTTTCGCCACCTATAAACGCGCCCACCTGCTCTTCACGGATCTGGAGCGTCTGGACAAACTGGTGAACAACCCCAATTATCCGGTTCAGTTCCTCTTCACCGGTAAGGCGCACCCCGCAGACGGCGGCGGACAGGGTCTCATCAAACGCATCATCGAGATCAGCCGTATGCCTCAGTTCCTCGGTAAGATTATCTTCCTTGAGAACTACGATATGCGCCTTGCCAAACGTCTCGTTTCCGGTGTGGATATATGGCTCAACACGCCAACCCGTCCGTTGGAGGCATCCGGTACTTCGGGCGAGAAAGCGCAGATGAACGGCGTGCTCAACTTCTCCGTCAAGGACGGTTGGTGGTACGAGGGTTACGTAGAGGGCGCCGGATGGGCGTTGACCGAGAAACGCACCTACGAGAACCAGGCTCACCAGGACCAGCTCGATGCCGCTACGATCTACCAGATGTTAGAGAGCGAGATTATCCCTCTCTATTACGCCAAGAACAGCAAGGGCTACAGCCCCGAGTGGATCCAGTATATCAAGAACTCGGTAACCAAGATCACTCCGCGATTCACCATGAAGCGCATGATCGACGACTATTTCACCAAGTTCTACAACAAACTGGCGAAGCGTCACGCCCTCCTTCTGGCGGACAACTACAAGGTTGCCAAAGAGATTGCGGCATGGAAAGAGAACATCGTGGCTCACTGGGACGAGATCGAGGTGGTTTACAAATCAGAAAACCTGCGAAACCTCAATGTAGGCGACAAGGTTCAGATACAGGTAGAACTGGACACCCACGGTCTGAACGACAAGGGTATCGGCGTGGAGCTCGTAGCGATCCGCACCTCTACCCATAACAACGACAAACTCTATGAGGTAGAGCCGCTCAAGCTCGTGAAGTCGGAGGGCAGCCATCTCTTCTTCGAGAACACCTACCAGCTCGACTATGCCGGCGGAATGAAATTCGGCCTGCGTATGTATCCGCAGAACGAGCTGCTGCCCCACCGCATGGACTTCTGCTATGTCCGCTGGATCTAACGGAGGCTTTTTACGGAAACACCGGAACAGTTGACATTTCCGGTAAGAAAGAGGGACTTTCTTCGTGAAAGTCTCTTTTTTTATTGAAAAACGAAGATTTTTTTCATTTTTTTCGGAAAATATTTGTGCGTTCGGTTTTTTTGTAGTAACTTTGCAGTCGCTATGTGTGAATAGGCCGTGCGTGCATACGCATGCTTGAGCGCGCATGGCGATGTCCGCGCTGAGGAGGAAGCATCTCGCTTGGGTGGGACATGAGACATATTGTAACAAGACGTTTGTTGACGTTGTTTGCGACTCCCAAAAACTTCGCAATTTTTGAAATCAGAGCGAACTAACACCAATGAATGTCCTCGGGTATGTATTTTCGTGTACAGGTTGCATTCTGCCCTGTGCGTGCATTACATATTCAGCGTGGACTTCGTTTGTTTTTCTTCTGGTTACGGGCATTGCGAAGGCCCTCGGGAGCGTGAAGAACAAGTGAACTTCACGCCTTTTTTGTGTAATCATACGTAAAAAACAATTATATACATGAAAACATATCGATTTTTTTACATTCTACTTATTTCTGTTGTTGCAGCAATGAGCGCAAAAGCACAGACTTTTTCTCCAACCCCGGCTCAGCCGTCTGTGCAAAACAGTCAACTCATGAATTCGGGCGGTGCCTATTCCGGCACCGTCTATGAGCCTTTTGCGACCGCCGCTCCCTCGGAGCAATCCGCCGTCGGCGCTTCGCAAGGTCCTAACCGTGCGCCGGGACATCCGGGTACCATCAAAAGAGATTTTATCGGCGGATCAGATGGTGAGCCGGGACCGTCTCCCATCGGCGAACCATGGATCATGGTTCTTTTCGCTGTTCTTTTCGCCGGAACTATCGCTCTGAAGAGAAGAAAAAGAGCTTGACGCTCAAGGAATACGGTGCTCCGCCCTTTTTTCCGGAGTGCCAATAACGACCTTTGACATATTGATATATATAAAAAAACAGGCAAAAAAGAAAGATTTTCGCCAAAATCCTTGTGTATTCAGAAAAAAAGTAGTACTTTTGCGTCGCAAAACGCAAAACAACAAAACTATGGCACAGGAGACATTAAAAAGCCTCATCGCAGTCATGATGACGCTTTCGGTGCAAGAGCAAGAACAAGTGATTGCAGAGCTGCAAGCTAATGTGCGGCAGATAAACCATGTAGATGAGTCTATCCGTCAGCAACTGATTGCAAATGCAGAAGAAGGCATCGCTGAGATTCAACGTGGCGAGTACTATACGAATGACGAGGTGCTTGAGAGAATGAACCAACGTTTGGAGCATAAATACGCAGTTGCTGTATGAGTGAGGAGATAGCTTGGTCGGATAGAGCTGAGAGAGCATATGGTCAGATAATTGACTATGTGGCTGATGAATTTGGAGCTACTCGTGCTAAACGATATATGAAGGAGGTTTATGAGACCGTTGGCAAGTTGCCGGAGAACCCCAAGATGGGTCAGATAGAACCCTTATTAGAAGGTAGCCGATATGAGTTTCGCCGATTGGTAATAGGTAATCTGACTAAAATTATCTACCGCATAGCAGAAGAGCGTATTGAGATAGCAGATGTGTGGGATACGCGCAAGAATCCTGAAGAGTTAATAGCACGTTTCGCGAAATAAATACCGAACAATTATTTCTTTTTGCCGGACATGAGAGAGATCTCGTGTCTTGCTTTTTTCTGTATATCAGTATGATTAAAAGTGCAAAAAGTGCAAAAAGTGCAAAGCAAAAAAGAATAATAACATAAAAAACACACAACCATGAAAAAACGATCATAGCTAATTATGGAGAGGGAGATACGGGAAAAACCGGATCTGTTTTGTTTGTTGTGTCTCAACGACCAATGGGCAACCGAAATAGCTAATTGATCGAAGGTTGGTGCTATGCATGATAAAAGAAAAATAACAAAGCAGCGGCTCGCTGCTTAACAACGAGCCGGAGTGATCATTGACATACTGAGAAATGAGAGAGAAACTAATCTTTTAGACATCCGATGGGAACAAGCAACGTGCCATCTTGCAATGTAACGGCATAGCTGCCGACAGCGGTAAGCACCATCCGGAAAGCAGGTTCGCCCACTTTATTTGTGTCGATTTTGCGCATAAGCGCATTTAATTTTACATATTTTGAGTAATTTGGCGTAAATTTTTTAAGGCGTTTGGCGAATAGTCGTTGCGGTGTTTGGCGGCATTTTACTTTGAAGAATTGTGGTGTTTTACTTGGAAGTTTTGCGATATATGTACATTTTCTCATTTTTCAGTAAGTCCAGAAAACTATGCAAAAGTGCAAAGCAAAGAATAAAAAACTATATCCATAGCGTCGGATCTTATCCGACAACTAAAAACACCACTTTGTCCATTGCCGTCGGATTTAATCCGACAACTAAGCGAGATTTCCGCATAAACATGCGGATTAGAACAAGACCATCACGGGACCATCTACCGACGACGACCCGAGAACAGTACAATCAGAACGTAGCAGATAAGCATGCTATATACTCGCAGATACAGGATAAATACCGCAGATATAAATAATAACCAAAAAAATAATACATTATGAAAAATTTACTTAATCTTAATGGACTGTACGATAGTAGTCCAAATCAGACCGGCGAGACACAGTCGAGACAGAATCGGACAGAGATCAAACCGAGGTCAAACCGAGGGCAAGTCGTGCTTACACTCCTTCTTTTCTTCCTCACCCTCGGAGTGGGACAGATATGGGCTTATACCGACGTACATCTAAAAGATTACACGCGTATATATTTTGACAACTCTGCATCCAATTGGGATTTTTCTTACACTTATTTTTGCATGCACAACGAAAATGCATCATATGTCACTTTGTTTGGCATGACCAGACTTTCGAACACTAAGCTTTATCGTTATTATAGAGAGGGTTCTGGCGATTGGAACAATGCCGATTACTTTTGCTTAATGGGGGCTAACGGAGATTGGGGTAGCGATGGCAAGAACTGGGACAATATGGACGGAAACGCCGGTAATGTGACGAATACGTATCATAATTATGAATTTAAAAAGAACAATTTCTATTGCATTACACCTAATAAAACTGGTACAAAAGGAGATCGCGCATCCATATCTGTTTCCAGATGGGATGCATCAGTTGGAAGCTTAAATACTGTATTAAATAAAACACAAACCGTGCAGGCGCGCGTCTCAGAAAATGGAGGAAGCACATATTCAGATGCAGACTTTTCATCATGGCCAGGCACGATTAAAGTTGCGTACACTGAATTAAATAGTGGCAGTGAATATGAAACGACTACACATGCTGCCGCAAACATGACAAACAATTCTCAATACGCTATTTATACCTCAGACATTACATTTACTGCATATCCTAATTCAGTATATGATTTTGCTGGATGGTCAGAAAGTAGTACTGGAAATCCCACAGATGGAGTAACTTCCAAAACGTACTCTATCCCATGGAGCGCAAAGACTATTTATGCCTTCTTCAAGCGTAAGCAGTTTACGGTAACATTTGCTCCAAAGGGAACATATGGAACGAGTACAGTAACTGCGGCGATTAGTGCATCTTCGATTTCAAGCGGAAGTAAACAAAATTATGACAGTCGTATTACCTTTACTGCTTCCCCCGCTTCCGGTTACAATATTGAAGGATGGTATAGTGATGAAGCGTGTACGATTTCTTTGGATAACGGAACGAATACCACCTATACGGTTGCCTCACTTACAGCCGCAACAGACGTGTATGTTAAGTTTGAACCAAAGAGATGCAATATCACTTTGGATTATCAGACTTCGGCGGAGGGTTACCAGTCCAGCGGAAGTATCAGTAATACCGTAGGTCTGACCGCCACGTATGACGCAGCCATGACTGGCCTTACGGGCACGATGCCTGTTGCCAAAGACGGCTATGCTTTCATGGGCTTCTACACCGGCATGAACGGTTCGGGTACGAAATACTACAATGCCAACGGCTCTTCGGCTGCCGCATGGACAGAAGATACCGAGAGTCCCACCACCCTCTATGCCTACTACCAGAAAGCTCAGATCACCGCATTGGCTTTCGCTGCTTCAATCGTAAGACCCGGTGAGGAGGGCGTAAGTGTCACTCCGAGCATTGATCCCACTCCGAACGGAACAGCTTATATCTGCTGGAAGGTATTACAGAACAACGGCAATCTCTATACACCGGAGATAAACTTCTCCCCGGAACCAAGCACCGGAGAGAACAGCGTCACCTTTACTGCGCCGGCAGAATCGGGAACATACCTCGTATGCGCCGTGCTGCGCACCTCAGGTTCCTGCACAGGAGCCAGCATTGACTCTGTTACCGCTCCGTTCCAAGTAGCCGGTGATCACACTATTACCGTTCAATACAAATGCGGAGACGAGCAGATTATGCCTTCCTCTCCGGCAGTCGGCAAACCGCTTGACTGGACTGAAATCGAAGCACCGGAAGATCCGTTCGGCTACACTTTCTCCAAATGGAAAGCCGGAGACGGTATTACGATCAAAGACGCAGATAGCAATGGAGAGAATGCTTCCCGCACGATCAATTTCAAAGCCAATTACGACGGCGGCAAACTGACTGCTATCTACACCCAGAAGAATATTATCTATTTCAAGAACACATTGGGTTGGAGCGAAGTATATGTAAACCTGTTATCAGGGCAGAAATGGGATAACACACAAGGAACCGGTAACGACGACTGCTATTATTCCCGCAATAATCGAATGAGTCCGGTACCCGGCGAAACAGATGTTTATTACTACGAGTACGGAGCCACCTCCACCTCTGAGTTTGTTTCGTTTATGGATAGAAGTTTGGAAAACTATCACGGATTTGAAGGCACTGAGGCCGACCCGGTTCACGTATGCTACCCGACAATACCGAACCCGAATAATGCTCAATCCGAAATGGCATATTTTGGATTCTACTCCAAGACCCCGATGTTTGTGCCATCCAAAGCATACTATGATGCCACTTCCGAAGGCGATTTATGGAATAAGAGTAAGGCACGATACTGTAACTCCGGCTATTGGACCAAATACACTTCGGGAACAGGTTATTATCTCCGCATCTATGATCCGAATGATGCGTCCAAACTCATCAAGAAGATTGCCTTTACTTCGGAGGACGACCTTATCCCTATGACTGCTACTGCTGATTTGGAAGCCAATAAGACCTATAAGTTCGAAGTCAGCCGTGAAGACCAACAGTATTATTCCAATGGCGGAACCATGAATTATGACGATCGATACGGTCAGGGCACACCTTGGGAACTATACCGTCCAAGCACATATACAAAAACCGGCTTCACGACCACGGCAGCAGGCGATTATGTCTTCCATTTGACTCATGGCGACGACAATGGAGATGGCATTTGGCGTCTCCGTATTGCTGCCGAGTACCCGATTGCGGATGGGGACTACCGCGTTGTTTATAGCGATGGAGTACAGACCAAAGCCCTTGTCTCGAAGATTGTAACGAATAATCCGGGAGGCAAAGACACCGTTTCGTTCTTCATCCGCCCGGGTTCAGCTCCTGTAATGAAGATCCAGCAGGCAACCGTAAATGCGTCGACGGGAGCCATCTCTTGGAGTCCAGGAACGAATATTACAACCACTGCCGGTCTCACAAGTTTGGCAGGCGGGACAGGCGTTTATAACATCTGCCTGCAGATGAATGAAAGCGGTGCTATCTCCGTGGAGAACGTAGAAGCGTACACCGGTAATTTCTACATCCGTACGGACGCAGCGAACAACAAATGGGACAACTACCGCGCGGCAGACCACCTTATGACTTATTCCGAGTATTCGGATACCTATAGCGACTATACCCATTATTTCATGGCGCACGTGGATGCGAACACCAATGTGAAGTTTGTAATCGCCAACGACTACAGCCCCTGTATCTCAGATACCGTAATCCGACACAATCATAAAGACGGCGATGCAAGCCATGTAACCGATGGCGGCAATATAAAAGTGGAGGCTAACGTACGCTTCATGTGGGAGAAGAGCACCAATGAGGCTTATCGCGCCTATCTGGCACCCGCTCAGTCGGACGGTTCTGAATTCCTTGTTCTCCGCGCTAACAGCAGCGACGACCTCAAAGATGAGAACGGCAATAACCTGCTGCAGGCAAGTAATAGTAACCAAGCCGGTTATAACCATAAAGCCCCCAATAACTGCATGCAATTCGTCGATGACGAAAACTGGATCTATGAGACTACTGTTATGGTGAATCCGGGCGCATGGCTCAAGCTCTATGCCAAATTCAATAACTCCTATTTCTATTTCAAAGGGAAAAACAATGATACATGGGATGAAGATAATGCCATCCACCTCATTTCAGGCAGCGGCGACCTCGTAAAAGTACGTGTGGTATATGATTTCAAGACCGACCGTCTGGTGGCAGCCTACCTGCCGAGCGGAAACATAGACGAGCAGATGGATATCAACGCCGATGTCATGTTCATCCGTGAGCATCAGGGAGATATCGACCAGCTGACATTCAGCAAGCCTTCGGAAGATGCGGAAATGGGTGCTATCACAGACATCAATACCGCTTATGCCGTGATGCGTTTCAACAAATGGACGCTGAACAACAAGAGTAAAGAAGAAGGCCACGCCGTATTAGCTTCGCCGGCATCTATCTACGAGCGTTCGCTGTACTATGTTTCCTTCCCGTTTGAGGTCAACCTCAATGAGGTATTCGGATTCGGTACGTATGGCGTACACTGGATCATCCAACGCTACCGCGGTGACCTCCGCGCGGCTCAGGGCTACTGGGCAGAAAGCAAAGGCTTCTGGGAGTTTATTTGGGATAGAAACGGCGTAACTCTGGATCCGAAAGAGGGATATATCCTGACTCTGGATCTGGATAAATTAGGAGAAGAGTCCTCCGTTTGGGCGCATAACAACGAACGCGCCGAGCTCTATTTCCCCTCCAAAGGAAATAATCTGACTATCACTAACACAGAGTTTTCCTACAATCTGCCGGAGCACACATGTACGATTAACTGGACCGTAGATCAGTCCGGAAACACAACCGGTCTGCCCGGCGGCAATGATCCCCGTACGACATACGACCGTCGTATAGTGGACAGCCACTGGAATATCATGAGCGTACCTACGTACTATAACGCCAATGCCACATTCGCAAAAACCACTTGGGCGGATGATGACGAGATTGACGGTCCGCGATTCCTCTACACATGGAATTCCACCAATAACTCCCTGTCCGCTACAACGGCTACCGGCTTCGTATATCACGCCATGCATGCCTACACCGTGCAACATTACGGAGCCGTTACATGGGCAACCAGTGTTTCCCCGACTGCCGCTCCGCAACGCAACAAGAGCCACAGGGGCGAATATCAGTTCTGTATTCAGTTGCAGCAAAACGGGCAAATGGTGGACCGCACCTATGTAGGTCTCTCGGACAAGGAGAACACTTCGGCAGGTTTCGCTTTCGGTGAAGATCTCGTGAAAGATTTCTCCGGTAATAACGCCAAGATATACTCCATCATCGGAAACGATGCAGTAGTAGCCGGTAACACCCTCCCGCTCTCAACGAGCCGGACAACCGTGGTGCCGGTAGGCGTGCAGATCAAGTCCGCAGGCGATTACACCTTCGCTATGCCGGAAGGCACCAACGGCGTAGGCGTGACGCTCATTGACAACGAGACAGGCGTACGCACAAGCCTCAGCGCACTGGACTACACCGTTAATCTGGAGCCGGGCACCTATGACAGCCGCTTCCTCCTCGAGATCTCGCCGGTTCAGAATACGCCGACAGACCTCGGGAATGTACAAGGGGACAATGAAGGTACAAAGGTCCGCAAAGTGCTGATCGACGGCATTCTGTACATCGTCAAGGACGGCAAGATGTTTGACGCCCGCGGCACACTGGTGCGCTGACGCTGGAGTAAAAACTAGGTTTCCTAGGTTCCCTAGGACTCCTAGACATCCTAGTCCCCCATCCAAGAGAGCCCTTCGGGGCTCTTTTGGTTATTCTCCTTCGGGGGGCTCTTTTGGTTATTCTCCGCCGGCGTTTTTCAGGCCATTAAGCAAGCGCTTTTTCACCCCAAAAAGCATTTTTCAATAAAAAATACAAAAAAATCTCACATTTATTTGCGCATGTGGGATTTTTTGTGTACCTTTGCGCCGCATTTACCTGAATAGGTGTCTTGACGCCCGCGGGTAAATGCGCCGTTTGGAGTTCCCAAAACCTTCGCAACGTTTTAGTAGTAACCTTTCCAAACAGCAGCCGACAAGTATGTCAGGTCATACCTGCAAGACTATCGGTTGCATTTGGAGTGTGAAATTTATTAAGGATTGTACCATGGCTACTAAAACATTGTTTGTATTTATTTTCAGTTTTGCTGTAGTGAGCGCGCACGCGCAGACTTTTTCTTCACGCCAGGATCAAACAGTTTCCTCTGTGAATAGCGAAACCATGACCTCCGGCAGTGCCTATAGCGGCACCGTCTATGAGCCGTTTACCACCGCTACTCCTTCTGAGCAGGCTCAGCAGGAGCCTAACCGTGCTCCGAGTCATCCGGGAACTATTCGAAGAGATCTTCCTGGCGGACCTGAATCAGGTCAAGGTCCTTCGCCTGTCGGCGAACCATGGATCATGGTTCTCTTCGCTGCGCTGTTTGCAGGGGGCATTGCTCTGAAGAGGAGAAAAAAAGCATAACGCTCCTGCCTGAACCGAAGACATTCGGTGCTCCAATCCGTTTCGGATTGCCAATAATGATCTTTGACATATTGAGATATTTGTAGAGTAATAGGTTCGCCGTGAGCAAAAATGCACAATGGATTGCTGAAAACAATAAAAATTTACCAATTTCAGCAATTTATCTTCAAATTATTTGCTCAAACCGAATATTTATTGTATCTTTGCAGCGATTTTTAATAAGGGTTTGAACTTTGATAATAAGAGTGAAATATGACAGAACCGATGTTTGGGCGCAATGAAGAGTGCCGTTTAATCAGAAAGTATTTGAACAGTAATCGTTCAGAGTTTGTGGCGGTATATGGCCGTAGGCGTGTTGGAAAAACTTTTCTTTTGAGACAGACGCTGGGTGACTCGTTGTGTTTCAGTTTTACCGGAATGGCGAATGTGAAGAATTCGGAACAACTGCTGAATTTTAACATTACGCTGCGTCGGTATTATCCGGAAGCTAAATCAAGCGCTAATTGGTTAGAAGCGTTTGAGCAACTCCGCGATTATGTGGAGAATTGCAATCAAGGGCAGAAGGTGATTTTCATTGACGAGCTACCTTGGTTAGATACTCCAAAGTCGAATTTCATGCCCGCTTTTGAGCATTTCTGGAACGCATGGGCATCGGGATGTTCGGACATCAAACTGTTTGTCTGCGGAAGTGCAACCTCGTGGATGTTGGATAATATCATCAATAATCATGGCGGATTACATAATCGCGTAACGCATGAGATGTTCTTGGAGCCTTTCTCGTTAGGGCTCTGTAAGCAGTATTTTGATGCGTACCATTTTGGTTATTCGGACAGAGAGTTGGCTGAGTTCTACATGATTTTCGGAGGAGTGCCGTATTATATGTCGCTCATGGATAGAGAACAGAGTGTCGCTCAAAACGTTGATAGACTGATTTTTAGTCTCAAAGGAGAGTTGCGTAATGAGAAGGAAAACCTCTTTCGTTCGCTCTTCCGTCACTCTGAAGATTATGTGGCTATCTTAGATGCCATCTCTGATAAGCGAAAAGGTCTGACTCGTGCAGAAATACTGGAAGAAACTAAGTTGGATAACAATGCATTGTTCTCTAAACGTTTGGAGGAATTGGAAAAATGCAGTTTCATTCGCCATTATGAGGACTACTCCAAACGTCAGCGTAACACGCTTTATCAGTTGGTTGATCCGCTGAGCCACTTTTGGTGTAATGTTGTTGATCAAAACAAACATGGCGATGAACAATTCTGGAGTCATTCGCAGAATAGTCCGCTGTTCAATGCATGGTCAGGTTTGGCTTTCGAGATGTTGTGTCTAAACCATGTGCCGCAGATCAAGCAAGCACTTGGAATATCAGGCATACAGGCAGATGTCTATTCATGGCGAACTCCTGCGGATGTTACGCCGGGTGCTCAAATCGATTTGGTTATTGACCGTGCGGACAGGTGTGTGAATATATGCGAGATGAAGTTCAGCCGTTCGGAATATGAGATGGATGATGCAGAGAGAAATAAGATTGAAAATCGCATTCTTCAGTTTCAAAACCATGCAGAATCCCGCAAGTCCATTCGCCTAACGTTGGTCACCAGTTACGGACTGAAACGTAACACTCATAGCAGCATCGTACAGAACGTAATCACTTTAGCGGATTTGATGCGATAATAGGTATTCCCATTTTGATTACTCTACAAATTCTTGATCACAAAGATTGAGAATTTGTTTTTTTATGACACTATTTGTTGTAAAGAAGCAAAAACGAATAATAACATAAAACACACAACCATGAAAAAAACGATCATTTTTGAAGGAAAGGTTACACTAGCAGGACAGCTGGTGGATTTCCGTATTTACAAGAATGAGGGTGAGGATGTAAAAACCTACTACTCTTTTGAGATTAATCCGGAAGTGAAGGATGCAAGCCAAGCAACCTTCTACTGCGGAGGAATACAGCGTGCAGAAAAATTAGAAGACCTGCTATTCCAATTCCATAATTTCCAAGGCATGTTCTCTAAGATTGTAGATATGCGTTTTAATAGAAATTATTAACAAAATAGAGATAGATAATGAGCATTATGAGAGACGAATTTGATGATAATATTAAAACTCACAAAAAGTTGTGCCCGAAACGAATTAGGGTAGAAATTTATGGCATTTGATTTTGTACCGCGTTATGGAAAAGTAACACCTTTAAATGCGTCTGAGATAAAAGCCGTTTCAGATGAAATTGTCTATGGTAATTACCAATTTGGCGTTATAAAAGACGAGGAGTTTGTTCCTAAGTATATAGGGAGAAGCGATTCAGGATTAAAAAAAGAAATTAGACAACATTTATCATCCAGATGTCCCGGATGGAACGGACTATAAATGTCCTATATGCAAAGAGTAAACATAGGGTATAAGTCATTGGCTTGACTTATACTCACAACACCTTAATAAATAAATCCGCGTACACGTGTTTGAAATAGAAAACATAACTAACTAAAAAAACACATAATACATCATGAAAAATTTACTTAATCTTAATGGACTGTATGATAGTAGTCCAAATCAGACCGGCGAGACACAATCGAGACAGAATCGGACCGTGGTCAAGCCGTGGTCAAGCCGAGGGCAAGCCGTGCTCACACTCCTTCTTTTCTTCCTCACCCTCGGAGTGGGTCAGGCGTGGGGTGCGAATAAACGAATATATTGTAAATGCGCTCAAAGTTGGTGGAAAAATGACGGTGCAGCAGTTGCAGCACATTACTGGGGAGGAACAAATGCCACTTCATGGCCTGGCACACGAATGACTGCATTAGCAGGTGAAACGGATGTATGGTACATTGACATTCCAGACGATAATAATAACGTTATTTTTGTCAGAGTCAATGGTAGTGGAGATATCAAAGATTGGGGAGCAAAAACAGGTGACCTAACTATATCTACCGATAAAAATTTGTACACAATAACGAGTTCTAGTGCTGTCTGGGGAGACCCGGGATGTTCTGGTTCGTGGAGTGCAAAACAATATACCTCCACTGGTAGTTTGAGTGCAAGCACCACCAGTACGGCAGTCGGGGCAGAGGTTACTTTGACACCGTCCTTGACCTCTAACACAGCTTACAACACTATTAAATCCACTGCCTATTCCGTTACAGCAAACCCCGGTAGTGCAGGGTCGGTTACTTCGGGGGGTGTATTCTCTGCTACGGCAGCAGGTACTTATACAGTAACGGCAACAATCACTTATAACGTTATCGGCTTTACGGGTATTACCAAAACAGTTAGTCCGACAGTTACAATTACCGTAGCAGATGTTCATGCGCTGACCGTTAATAAAGATGCTGGTATCACTTCCGTCACCGGCGGTGTTGTGGGAATTAACACCAGTACAGATTACCCTATTACGGCAACTGTAAAAACAGGTTATTCTTTTGACGGCTGGACTACCAATGACGGCTCCATTATTACAATTACCAATCCAAAGAGTGCATCAACTGCAAGTGTTCGCTTCAAATCCGACAACAATGCAGCAGTAACCGCTACTTCTACAGAAAACATGACTACGGTAACTCTTGCTGCGAGTCCTGCCGGTGCAGGTACCTTCACCATAGGCGGAGCTGCTGCAACAAAAACAACTGCCGGAAAAACAACCACACGATCTATTACTGCTGTTCCCGGGAATGGGTATTATGTCAATACGGGTTCAACGGTTTGGTCAAAGAATAACTCTTATATCACTTTGTCATCCACTACAACCAATCCCACTACTGTAACAGGCGGTGGTACAGCAGGCACAAGTTCTACATTGACAGCTACTTTCTCTCCGATTTGGTATTTCAAAGGAACATTTAATTCATGGGGAACAACTACCCCGTTTGTATTTACCAGCGCAACCTCGGGTTATGTAGATGTAGATTTAAGTACTAATACCGATTTCAAATTATACAATGCTCAAAGTGATAAATGGTATGGAAGTGAATATGGAATAGAAAAAGGAGTTCGTCTTTCTACCACACTTTGGGACAATAACAATAATGATTGTCCTATTGATATTACCGGTTTAACGGGAACATGGCGTTTTACAATAGATGTTTCCGGAACTTATCCTGTTCTTACAGCGACACCGCCTGTCTATAACCAAGTGCGTATCTCGGCGGCGACTCCTGCCAATGCTGCAAACGTGGGCAATTTTGATATGAGTGCCGCGGTTAGCAACGTACGTACAGTTACCCGCTCGTTAGCTGCCAACACCACTTATACCTTCAAGGTTGTGTATAACTCCGACTGGTACGGCTACAACAGCGGTACATTCACTCGTAACAGCAGCACATCATCCAACTTGAGAACGGTAAGTACAGACGGCGGCGACATGACGCTGAAGACCGATTATGCAGGAGACTATACATTCAATTTCAACCAGTCCACCAAAGCTCTAAGTGTCACTTATCCGACCGCATACAAAGTCACATTCAGCAAAGGTACTGTCAATGGCAGTACCGGCAGTTGCAGTGCAGTTGACCTTGATAATAGCAATGCTACAGTTACCAGCAACAGCACATGGGTTAAGAGCGGACACAAAGTTAAACTGACAGCCCCTGCCGCCAAGACGGGTTACACTTTTGACGGTTGGTTCAACAACAACAGCGGTACAGGCGAAGCTATTACCACTAACGCTAACTGCACTATAACTGTTAGTTCGGAAGAGACCTACTATGCTTGCTATCATGAGAATTTGACAGCAGTTACAATCACGACCGACGGACACGGAACGATTACAACTCCGAATCCCAATGAGAGTCCTTACAATTTAGGCGTAGCAACGACACAAGCCATCAACGCTTCGCCGAACACCGGTTACCATTGGAACACGTGGACCGTAAGCGGAAATGCTGATTTGGTTTCTGCCGCTGCAACCCAAAGCAATACTGCTAAAGGTAATGGTACGGCAGGCGGAACGGGAACTGTAACTGCCACCTTTACCCCGAACACATATCGTGTACAATTCCATCGCAACGGCGCTCCGGAAGCGACAGTTTATCAGGACTTCACATACGATGCAGCTCAAAACCTGACGGCAAACTCCTATACTCGTACGGGTTATACTTTCGCAGGTTGGGCATTATCTACAGATGGCGCAGTAAAGTATGCGAACGGTGAAGAGGTTTCTAACCTCACTTCCGAAAATGGTGCTACTTTCCATCTCTACGCCAAATGGACGCCGAACAACTACACCGTAATGCTGGATAAGCAGACCGGTGTAACGGGTTATGGCGGAAATGCAGGAACGGTGACGAACCAGACAGTGACATTTGATGCAACGCTTTCTGCTGTTTCCGGCAGCATGCCGACGGCGGCAGACGGTTATGCTTTCATGGGATTCTATAGCGAAGAAGGCGGAAACGGCAGATGTTTCATTAATTCTTCGGGTGCTTGGGTAACTGAAGCAGGCGACACTATCAGCGGCGGCCACTGGGTTAAACCGGAAGGAATAACCCTCTTTGCGTACTACAAGAAAGCAGAGATAACAGCACTCACCTTTGATGCAGCGGTAGTGGCTCCGGGCGGTTCGGTAGGTGTAACGCCGACGGTTGCGCCGACACCGACAGGAACGAACTCTATCTGCTGGAAACTGCTATACAGCAACGGTAACTTATATTCTCCGCAGCCTACCTTCAGCCCTACAGCCATTAGCAACAAAGTTACCTTTAATGCTCCTTCTACCAGCGGAACTTACCTCATTGCGGCTGTTCTGCGCACGGGTGATGATTGCAACGGCACTAAACTTGACTCTGTCACCTCCTCTTTCCAAGTAGCAGGTGACCATAACGTAACCGTTCAATACAAGTGCGGAAATACAACGATTGCCGCCTCGACCACAACAACCGGTCGTCCGTTAGTTTGGTCAAGCGCTATTGCAGCGCCGGATATCTTCGGTTACACCTTCCATCACTGGCTTGCAGGCGATGGAATCACGCTAAGCGAAGACGGTGAAAATGCCAAGACTGGAGTGCGTGCGGATTCGAGTGTTGTTTCGCCTATCTACATCAAAGCTATTTACGATGGCAAACTGACCGCTGTTTATACGCAAAACAACATCATCTATTTCAAGAACACTTTGGGATGGAGCGGCGATGATATCCATGTATATTTCTACAAATCTTCCGGATATTGGGATACATCTAATGGTGCCGGAGCTACGGGAGACGCATGTATCGGTAAAGGCAAGATGGACATTGTTCCTGGCGAGACCGACATTTACTATTGGGATTATAGTGGAATTACCGGAGGAACAGCCTCTGCAACCAAACATGTCGCCTTTACAAACAAGAATGAGATGAGTCAAGATCACTTCTGGGACTGCGAGGTTGTTTATCCGACTAAGGGTAACAACGAAGGTTTCAGTACGGGAACTCCGATGTTTGTTCCGATTAGTCAAACCCCTGTGGGGTATAATAACTATTCCGGAAAACAAGCCGACTATTACAACAAGGGTTATTGGACGAAATACGCCGGAGGAACAGGCTATTCCATAGATATATTCTTCTCCAAAGGCGGTTCGCATGACAAGTCCATCAACTTTGAAGAAGGCGAAACAGCGGGTATGCCGTTTACTGCTACCGCTTACTTGAGTGGAGGAACCATTTTGGGCTTTAAGATTCATCGCTCCAGCGGTCTGTACTATTATAGTTCGACGGATGTTACGATGAGCAATGCTTCAACGGCAAAGTCTCTGACTTATGATAACACCTCCTCCAATAAACAAACAGGTATTACTACGAATGTCACCGGTGAATATACCTTCACGCTGACTTGCGGTTCTGACGGCAAACTGAACGTTACCGTCAAATATCCTGCCGCAGCAGGCGACTACCGTTTGGTTTATAGCGATGGAGTTCAGACCAAACCCTTAGTTTCCGATGTCGTACCGCAAGTGAACGGCGGAAAAGACACCGTTTCGTTCTTTGTTCGTCCCGGCAGCACTCCTTTGCTGAAGATCCAACAAGCCTCTGAAAGTGCCGGAGTATTGAGTTGGGGTGATTACAGCGATATTTCTTCATCGGTTTCCGGTCTTGCAGCAACAGGCGTTTATAATATCTGTTTGACAATGAACGAAAGCGGTGCTATCTCTGTAGAGAATGTTGAGGCGTACACCGGTAATTTCTATATCCGAACGGATGCAGCGAACAACAAATGGGATAACTACCGCGCAGCGGATCACCTGATGACCTATTCAGAGTATTCGGAGACCTATAGCGACTATACCCACTATTTCATGGCATATGTTGCTAATGGCAAAAATGTCAAGTTCGTTGTAGCGAACGACTACAGCCCGTGTATCTCGGATACTCTGGTTCAATCTACTTTCCGCGATGGTGACTCATATCATGTTGATGGATCCGGTAATATTAAGGCGGATGCAAATGTGCGCTTCATGTGGAACAGAAGCAATAATGCAGTCTACCGTGCTTATCTGGCTAAGGCACAGAGCAATGGAAGTAAGTTCCTTGTGCTTCGTGCTAACAGTAGCACTGACTTGATGGATGAGAATGGAAATGCGCTAACCGGTGTTAGCGAAGGAACTCCAGGCAATAACCATGGTGGTGGTCTCAACTGCATGCAGTTCACTGATAACCAAAACTGGATCTACGAGGCAAATGTCAAGGTAAGACCTGGTGCGTATGTCAAACTCTATGCACATTTCCATGACAAAGACTTCTATTACAGAGGAAAAGACAATAATACCTTTGATGCCCCCAATGCAATCCAGTTGATTACTGGAGAAGGTGACGCCGTGAAAGTACGTGTTGTATATGATTTCAAGACCGACCGTCTGTTGGCTGCATGGATGCCGGAAGGTGAGATTAATAATACTAAAGCCATCAATGCCGATGTGATGTTCGTACGTGAGGGACAAGGTGATATTTTGCAACTGACCTTCACCGAGTCAGGAGAAATTACAAATATCAAGACTGCTTACGGCGTAATGCGTTTCAATAAATGGACGCTGAACAACAAGAGCAAAGAGGGAGGCCACGCCGTTTTGAGTGATCCGAAATCGGTTTATGAGCGTTCGTTGTTCTGGATTAGCTTCCCGTTCAAAGTCAAATTGAGCGAGGTATTCGGATTTGGCACGTACGGTGTCGATTGGGCGATCCAGAAATACAACGGAGCCCGTCGTGCAGCAGAAGGTTTCTGGGCAGAAAGCAGGGGCTTCTGGGAGTGGATGGACCGCAACACCGAATATCTGGATCCGGACCAAGGTTATCTTTTGGCGATTGATCTCGATCGGTTGGGTTCAGACGCTTCTGTTTGGAATAATAACGTGGAGAATGTAGAACTCTACTTCCCATCCTATGGCACTATGCCGTCCATTACCAGCGCAAATGTAGAACATACCCTCCCGTCTCACGAATGTAAGATTGACTGGAGCAAAGATAAGAACGGAGACCCTACCGATCTGCTTGATACAGGTAATGCAAGCACTTCCTACAACCGTACCGTATTTGACAGCCATTGGAACGTGATGAGCGTACCGACATATGTCAACACTTCCAACATCGCATTTGCTAATACGGACTGGATCACAGCAGGTAAGGGGAAACATGGTCCTAACTTCCTCTATACGTGGAATCCGGATGATAATACGCTGACCCCGACAGCGGGCGCAGGTTATCACTACCACGCTATGCACGCATACATGGTTCAGTATCATGGAGATGTAACATGGTCAGCTTCCAGCGGTTCGCCCTACTCGTCTATCGTTGCCCGCCGCACTTATGCAGACCAACCGGAGAAATTGAACCTCTGTCTGGAGATCCGGCAGAACGAAAAGATGATCGACCGAACCTATGTGGTTCTCAGCAACGACGAAGAAGTCAGTGAGAACTTCCAATTCGGCGAAGATATGACCAAGGAGTTCAATGCCCGCAAGGCGAATATCTGCACTTATGTAGAGGGAATGACCGTTGCTGGAAACACGATGCCGATGAGTGAGCAGACGACCATCGTTCCTGTAGGTGCTTATATCAAGTCCGCAGGCGATTATACCTTCGCTATTCCGGAAGGCACCAACGGCGTAGGCGTGACGCTCATTGACAACGAGACCGGCGTACGCACGAGCCTCAGCGCACTGGATTATACCGTTTATCTGGAGCCGGGCACCTATGACAGCCGCTTCCTCCTCGAGATCTCGCCGGTTCAGAACACGCCGGCAGACCTCGGGAATGTACAAGGGGACAATGAAGGTACAAAGGTCCGCAAAGTGATGATTGACGGAATCCTCTATATCGTCAAGGACGGCAAGATGTTTGACGCCCGCGGCACATTGGTGCGCTGACACTGGAGTAAAAACTAGGTTTCCTAGGCTCCCTAGGCCCCCTAGACATCCTAATCCCCCCATCCAAGAGAGCCCTTCGGGGCTCTTTTTGGTTTTCTCTCCGGCGAAGAAACGGGACTGTGATGTCCGTAATGGTCACGAAGTGGTCGCGGAAATGACCCGAGAAAAGCACGGCTTAGACTGCTTTTCGGAAACAAAAAGCATTTTTATTTGCGTATCTCGAAAAAAAGCAGTACCTTTGCAGCCGCAAAATTATCAAGTCGTTAAACTGTTAAACCGTTAAACTGTTAAATTGTGTATCTAAACATACTGAAATCCAAGATTCACCGCGTACAGGTGACAGAGGCTAACCTCGAGTATATCGGTTCGATCACGATCGACGAGGCACTCATGGAAGCCGCCAATATCTATGCCGGCGAACGCGTACAGGTCGTTGACAACAGCAATGGCGCCCGTCTGGAGACCTATGTCATCCCCGGCCGCCGCGGCTCCGGCTGCATCTGTATCAACGGCGCCGCCGCGCACCTCGTTCATGTGGGCGACACGGTTATTATCATGTCTTATGCCCTGATGGAGCCGGAGGAGGCGAAAGCCTTCAAGCCCGCAATAGTGTTTCCCGGAGCGGGAAATAGAATAAACTAGGAGACCTAGGTATCCTAGGAATCCTAGGGGACCTAGGAGGCATAGGAGACCCAGCAGAAAATTATGGCATTTTTTGAACTACATAGCGAAGCGCAGGCGGTAGGTCCGCGGGCAGGTGTGATCCATACCGACCACGGCGATATACACACTCCTATCTTCATGCCCGTAGGCACCGTGGGCACCGTCAAAGGTGTTCAGCGGAAGGAGCTGGAGGAAGATATCAACGCTCAGATCATCCTCGGCAACACCTATCATCTCTTCCTCCGCCCCGGGACGGAGATCCTGCACAAAGCCGGCGGCCTCCACCGTTTCGAAGGCTGGAACCGCCCTATCCTCACCGACAGCGGCGGTTTTCAGGTGTTCAGCCTGACCGACATCCGCAAGATGACGGAAGAAGGCGTGCGTTTCTCGTCCCATATAGACGGCCGCAAACTGCTGTTCACTCCGGAGAGCGTGATGGACATAGAGCGCGAGATAGGCGCCGACATCATGATGGCTTTCGACGAATGCTGCCCGGGTACGGCGGACAAGAAATACGCGAAAGACTCGATGGATCGGACGCACCGGTGGCTTGACCGCTGTATCGAGCGTTTTGACGGCACGGACGATCTCTACGGCTACAAGCAGCACCTCTTCCCGATCGTACAGGGCTGCACCTACACCGATCTGCGGCAAGAGGCGTCCAAACGGCTGCGCGACCTCGACCGTGACGGTTACGCCATCGGCGGTCTGGCGGTAGGCGAACCGACGGAAGTGATGTATGACATGATCGAGGTGTGCAATGCGATCCTGCCGGAGCACAAACCGCGGTATCTGATGGGTGTAGGCACGCCGTGGAACATCCTTGAGGCGATCGAAAGGGGCGTAGATATGTTCGACTGCGTGATGCCGACCCGGAACGGGCGGAACGGCATGATCTTCACCTGGCAGGGCGTGATGAACCTGCGCAACAAGAAATGGGAAGACGACTTCACCGAACTGGATCCGTGCGGCACCTCCTATGTCGACCACGCCTACACACGCGCTTATGCGCGACACCTTATTCACGCGCAAGAGATGCTGGGATTAGAGATCCTCTCGATCCATAATTTAGCGTTCTATCTTGATCTGGTTACGCAGGCGCGGAAACATATCCTCGCCGGCGATTTCTCCGCATGGAAGGCATCCGTGATGCCGGGAATAACGAACCGGATGTAATCCGGAATACCGATATACCGATATATCGAAATATCGAGATACCGAATGAAGAAACTGGATTGGTACATAATTCGGAAGTTTCTGGGCACGTTCTTCTTCTCGATCGTGCTCATTCTCTCCATTGCGATCGTCTTCGACCTCACCGAGAAGATGGATGATTTCTTCGAGCACCAGGTGCCTCTCCGAGAGATTATTCTCGATTACTACCTGCCGTTCATTCCTTACTATATGAATATGTTCAGTTCGCTGTTCATCTTCATCTCCGTGATCTATTTCACCTCCAAGATGGCGGGCAACTCCGAGTTCATTGCGATGCACGCCGCCGGCATGAGTTATCACCGTCTGATGGTACCGTATGGCATCTCCGCGACGGTTCTCTGCCTTCTTTCGGTAGCCCTCGGAGGCTGGGTGATCCCCAAGAGCTCCGCACGTATGCTTCATTTCACCGACCAGTATGTGGAGCATTTCACCTCCGAGAACGCACGGAATATCCAGCTCGAAGTCGAGCCCGGAACGATCCTTTATATCGAGTCTTTCCAACGGCGTTCGGGTATCGGTTACCGGTGCTCCATCGAGCAATTTGACGGCAAGACGCTTGTGATGCGAACGACCGCCGACCGCATCTATTACGACTCGCTCGAATACTGGCATCTCGACAATTTCACCAAACGCACTTTCACCGGCATGCATGAGAAACTCGCACGCGGTAACCGGCTGGATATCAGTCTGCCGATCATTCCGGACGAGCTTTTTATCACCGCGCAGCAGGCGCAACAGATGACCACTCCCGAACTGCGGCATTATATCACCCGTCAGCGCGAACGCGGATCCGGAAATATCAAGGCGTTCGAGGTAGAGCAGCACAAACGCCGGGCATCCGCGCTCGGTGCGTTTATCATGACCCTTCTCGGCGTGACGATGTCGAGCCGGAAAGTACGCGGCGGAATGGGTAAGAACCTCGGAATCGGAATCGTCCTCACCGCCGGATATATCCTCTTCTCCACCGTCAGCACCACTTTCTCGGTCAATAATGTGATGTCTCCTTTTATGGCAGCGTGGCTACCGAACTTCGTGTTTCTGGCGATCTCCATTCCCCTCTACATCCGCGCAAGCCGCTGAGTGCTTATTCCTCTGATTTTATGCACAAAAAAAGAGGATGTGTCCATCGTTTTGACACACCCTCTTCCCATAATCTTTTTGTACCTTAAACAAGTTTTTTAACGGAGTTCTATTCTCCGTGTGACTGTCTCGCCGTTCACTTTTGCGAAGAGGCGGTAGGAACCGCGCTCCAACTCAAACTCTGCGAATTTGCCCTTTTCCTTCTGAAGCAATTTCCCTTGCATCGAATAGATGCGGGCTTCTTCCATTTGGGTTGACGCAACTACGAGTGTGTTCTCGCGGAAGCGAACAGTGAAATTATCATTGTTTTTTGCGGCTTCCGCAAACAATACTCCAGACATTAACGTAAGAACAGTTACAACACTAACTAATACCTTTTTCATACTTTGTCCTTTCTTTTAAAGATCATTTTTTGTGGATTTCCAAATAAACCTAATACCTTTTTTTGAAATCCGGTGCAAAATTACTGCCTTTTCGGGAGATCTCCAAATATTTTGGCAAAAAAGTGACTTTTTTCTAAAAAATGGCTAATCAACTTGACAATTTTCCAATACGAAATACATCTTTCTGACATTTTGTCAAATCCGTTTGACACTTCTCATTTTGTAGACATTTTTATTTCTGAACACGACATTACCTCGACTTAACCTCGACTTAACCTCGACTTGACCTCGACTCGCCCCTTAGCCGCTTTGCGTGTTTTTTATATCGTTTTTTGCTTAATTTCGTAAAAAAACATCTTTTTTCTTGCGTATATCAAAAAAAAGCAGTAATTTTGCAGGCTATTTATCGCGCGCTGCTCTCATGCACGCGGGCGGAAAGAGTGAAGAATTATGAAGAATATTAGAAATATCGCAATCATTGCCCACGTGGACCACGGAAAAACCACCCTCGTGGACAAAATGCTGTACACAGCCAAAGTGGTCAGCAGTCAGAAATCAGAATTCAGCAATCAGCCCCAGGAGCTGATTTTGGACAACAACGACCTTGAGCGCGAACGTGGTATCACCATTCTCGCCAAGAACGTAGCCATCGAGTACAAGGGCGTGAAAATCAATGTGATCGACACTCCGGGGCACGCGGATTTCGGCGGCGAGGTAGAGCGTGTGCTGAACATGGCGGACGGCGTTCTGCTGCTTGTGGACGCCTTTGAGGGCCCGATGCCACAGACCCGTTTCGTACTCCAGAAAGCGCTTGAGCTGGGTCTGAAACCCATCGTAGTGATCAACAAAGTGGACAAGCTGAACTGCCGTCCGGACGAGGTGCAGGAGGAGGTTTTCGATCTGATGTGCAACCTGAACGCCACCGACGACCAGTTGGATTTCCAGACGCTTTACGGCTCTGCCAAGAACGGCTGGATGTCGAAGGACTGGAAGAAACCGACGACGGACCTGACCGACCTCATGGACGCCATTCTCGAGTATATCCCTGCTCCGAAGGAGAACCCCGGAACGCCGCAGATGCTCGTCACCTCGCTGGATTACAACAGTTATGTAGGCCGTATCGCTATCGGACGCGTACACCGCGGCGAGTTCAAGGACGGACAAAATGTCACCCTTGCCAAGAAAGACGGCACCATGGTGAAAACCAAGATCAAGGAACTGCATACGTTCTCGGGCATGGGTCACGTGAAGACCGATGTAGTCAAGAACGGCGACATCTGCGCCATGATCGGTATCGACGGCTTCGAGATCGGCGACACGGTCTGCGATTTCGAGAACCCCGAGGCTCTGAAGCCGATCGCGATTGACGAGCCGACGATGAGTATGACCTTCTGCATCAACGACAGTCCTTTCTTCGGTCAGGACGGCAAGTTCGTGACGAGCCGCCATATCCAGGACCGTCTGAACAAAGAGCTGGAGAAGAACCTGGCGCTGCGCGTAGAGAAAGGCGCAGAGGAGAGCAGCTGGCGCGTGTTCGGCCGCGGTGTGCTGCATCTGAGTGTGCTGATCGAGACCATGCGTCGCGAGGGTTACGAACTGCAGGTAGGCCAGCCGCAGGTGATCATCAAAGAGATCGACGGCGTGAAATGCGAACCGGTTGAGGCCCTGACAGTCAACACGCCGGAGGAGTGCAGCGGCAAGATCATCGAGTTCGTCTCCACCCACAAGGGTGAGATGACCAAGATGGAGATGGTCAACGACCGCGTACACCTCGAGTTCACCATCCCTTCCCGCGGAATCATGGGTATGCGTACGTATGTCATGAACGTCTCCGCCGGAGAGGCTATCATGGCGCACCGGTTCCTGGAGTACCAGCCGTGGAAAGGCGAGATCGTGAAGCGTAACAACGGTTCGCTCATCGCGATGGAAGCCGGAACGGCTTACGCCTACGCCCTCGACAAACTGCAGGACCGCGGCAAGTTCTTCATCGATCCGCAGGAAGAGGTGTACGCCGGACAGGTGGTAGGCGAGAACGCCAAGGAAGGCGATATCGTCATCAACGTGACCAAATCCAAGAAACTGACCAACATGCGTTCCAAATCGGCGGACGACAAAGCCGTTCTGCCGCCGCCCGTGCGCATGAGTCTGGAGGAAGCGCTCGAATATATCAAAGAGGACGAGTACGTGGAGGTAACGCCGCACGCGATGCGTATCCGCAAGATCATCCTCGACGAGCTGGAGCGCAAACGCGCAGGGAGAGCGTAAGAAATTAAAAATTAAGAATTAAAAATTAAAAACAATATATTATGAAAATCGAACAATCAGAATTGAAAAACCTGACAGGCGTGATCACCTTGACACTGGATCCCGCGGACTATCAGGACGAAGTAGCAAAACAACTCAAAGAGGTACGCCACAAAGCACAGATGCCGGGTTTCCGTCCGGGTATGGTGCCCGCCGGACTCGTTAAGAAGATGTACGGCAAAGGTATCCTCGCCGATGTACTCAACAACAAAGTAGGCGAGAGCCTGCAGAAGCACATCGAGGACAACAAACTGCAGATCCTGGGCGATCCCCTGCCCTCGGAGAACGCACCGAAGATCGATCTCGACAACGACACCACTTTCACCTTCTCCTTCGATATCGCAGTGGCTCCCGAGTTCGACGCACGCCTCAACGGCAAGAACAAACTCACCGAGTACCAGATCGAAGTGACCGACGAGATGGTTTCCAACCAACTCAACTCCTACGCTGAGCGTTTCGGAGAGTATGTATCCGCAGACGAGGTAGCCGAAGGCGACATCGTAAAGGGTCTGGCAAAACAGGTGGACGGCGAGATCGTAAAAGAGAACGCTGTTCTCAATCCGGCCTACATGAAGCAGAAGACCCAGCAGAAGAAGTTCATCGGCGCCAAGAAAGGCGAGACCGTGACCTTCAATCCCGCAAAAGCTTTCGACAGCGATGTAGAGGTTTCTTCGCTGCTGGGCATCACCAAGGAGCAGGCGGCTGAACTGAAATCGGATTTCACCTTCGAGATCCAGGAGATCACGCGTCACACCACAGCCAAGATCGACAGTGAGCTCTTCACCAAAGTGTATGGCGAGAACGCTCCGAAGGACGAGGCTGAGTTCCGCGCACGTATCAAAGCCGAGATCGAGGCGAACATGGCAGAGGACAGCAAGTACAAGTTCGGTCTCGACGCCAAAGAGGCGATCATGAAGAAGATGGAGAAACTGGAGTTCCCGGTTGATTTCCTCAAACGCTGGGTACTCGCTACCAACGAGAAGATGACCCAGGAAGAGCTGGACAAGGACTTTGACAAGATGCTGGACGAACTCAAATGGCACCTCGCGAAAGACCAACTCATGAAAGAGTTCAACATCGATGTGCAGAAAGAGGATGTCGAGGCATACGCCAAAGAGGTAGCCCGTATGCAGTTCATGCAGTACGGTCTGATGCACGTGGACGACCAGTATCTGACCAACTACGCCAACGAGATGCTCAAGCAGGAGAACCAACTCCGCGGCATCGTTGAGCGCGTGGCGGAGAACAAGATCTACGACGCACTCAAGGGTGTAGTCAAGATCGAAACCAAGTCTATCTCCCACGCCGATTTCGGCAAACTGTTCTGATGACAAGAATTCATTTTATAGCTATTGGCGGCGCGGCGATGCACAATCTGGCATTAGCCGTTGCCGCCAAACCCGGCTACATCGTTTCCGGATCCGACGACGAGATCTTCGATCCCGCCCTGACCCATCTCCGCCAAGCCGGACTCCTTCCCGACCATCTCGGGTGGGATCCCGAGCGCATTACCCCTGATATCGATGCCGTTATCCTCGGTATGCATGCCCGCGAAGACAACCCCGAACTGATCCGGGCACGCGAACTCGGCCTCAAGATCTATTCCTTCCCCGAGTACCTCTATGAGCAGACACGGGACAAGATCCGCATCGTTGTAGGCGGTTCGCACGGCAAGACCACCACCACCTCCATGATCCTGTATGTGCTGCAGCGCCTCGGGATCGAAGCCGATTACATGGTGGGCGCACAGATCGAAGGATTCGAACGCATGGTGCGTCTCTCCGACACCGCCAAGTATGCCGTCTTCGAGGGCGACGAATACCTGACCTCCCCGCTCGATCTGCGGTCCAAATTCCTGTGGTACCACCCCCACGTAGCGATCCTCACCGGTATAGCATGGGATCATATCAATGTCTTCCCGACTTTCCCTGAATATGTAGAGACCTTCCGTAAGTTCGTTCACACGATCGAACCCAAGGGCTCGTTCATCTACTATCAGGGCGACGAGAACCTGAGGCTCCTGGCGGAGGAATTAAAAATTCAAAATTCAAAATTATCAATTATCCCTTACGACGCCTATGAGGGCAAGGTGGCGATGCAGGTGTTCGGACGGCATAACATGCAGAACCTTCAGGCGGCTATGCTTGCCTGCCATTGCATCGGCGTAGCACCCGACGACTTCTACCGCGAGATCGCCTCTTTCACCGGAGCGTCGAACCGGTTGGAGAAGATCTGCGAGACGGATACCTCCGTCGCTTACAAGGATTTTGCCCACTCGCCATCCAAACTCAAAGCGACTATCAACGCCGTGCGTGAGCGCTATCCCGAAAAGACCCTTATCGCCTGCATGGAGCTCCATACGTTCTCCTCGCTCATGGCGGATTTCCTACCCCAATACAAAGACTGCATGGCGGAGGCGGATGTAGCTTATGTCTATTTCAACCCCAAGGTGATCGAGCATAAACGCCTGACGCCGATCAGCGCAGACGATGTACGTGCCGCTTTTGGCACGAAAAATGTAGCGGTGTTCACAGAGAGCGAAGCCCTGCAGGCGCAGCTGAAAGAAACCGTTCCTACGCTTGCACGGAGACCGGGAGGGGTGGCCCTTCTGATGATGTCGTCAGGCACCTTCGACGGAATCAATGTCAAAGAGTTCGCCCAAGAGTTGTTATCGTAATACCGTCATAACGTAATACCGAACAAATCATGGATAAGCAGCAAAAACGCGACTACCTCTATATGCGCATGGCGCGCACATGGTCGGAAAACAGTTATTGTGTCCGCCGCAAAGTCGGCGCACTCCTCGTAAAGGACAAAATGATCATCTCCGACGGCTACAACGGCACCCCCTCCGGTTTCGAAAACATCTGCGAGGATGAGAACAATGTCTCCAAGCCCTATGTCCTCCATGCCGAAGCGAACGCCCTCACCAAGGTAGCGCGGTCCAACAACTCCTCCGACGGCGCAACCCTCTATGTCACCGCCAGCCCTTGCCTCGAGTGCTCCAAACTGATCATCCAATCCGGCATCAAACGCGTCGTTTACGGCGAAGAGTACCGCCTCATGGATGGCGTTGAGCTCCTCAAGCGCGCCGGAATACAAGTTGACTTCCTTCCCGACACCCCTAACTCCTAACCTCCCGTATGAAAAAATACATTCTCCCCACCCTCACCGTCCTCGGGCTTACGCTGGGTATCCTCATCGGCACTACCCTCTCCCAGAAAGCGAACGCCCAACGTATCGTTTATCAGAACGGCACTTGGTCCATCGAGCAGTCGAAGATTGACCGGCTCCTCTCCCTCATGGAGAACGCCTATGTCGATCCCCTCAACCTCGATTCTATCACCGATGAGGCCATGACCGACATCGTTCAGAAACTCGATCCGCACTCGGCTTACATCCCTGCGAAAGACCTGGAGATGGTCTCCTCCGAACTCGCCGGCTCTTTCTCCGGCATCGGAGTCCAGTTCACCATCCAGCAGGATACCGTCCGGATCGTTGCCGTCATCTCCGGCGGTCCTTCCGAAGGGGTGGGTATCCTCGCCGGCGACAAACTCATTGCCGTCAACGACTCCTCTTTCGTAGGACGCAAGATCAATAACGAGAAAGTAATGCGCACCCTCCGCGGCGAGAAAGGCACTACCGTTGCTCTCACCGTCCTCCGCGCCGGTTCGCCCGAACCGCTCTCTTTCACCGTCACACGAGGCGACATCCCCGTCAACTCCGTCGATGCCAAATTTATCATCAATAAATCCATCGGCTTCGTCCGTGTCAACAAGTTCGGCGAGACCACCTATCGCGAGTTCATTACCGCCCTTGCCGAACTCCGTGCCCAGGGCGCTACCCGCTTTATCATCGATCTCCGCGAGAACTCCGGCGGCTATATGGAGCAAGCCATCCGCATGGCGAATGAGTTCCTGCGCCGTGGCGACCTCATCGTCTATGCCGAAGGACGGGCGTACCCCCGTTATGAAGCGAAGGCCGACGGGTCCGGACGATTCAAAGATGTGCCGCTCGTCGTTCTGATCGATGATTTCTCCGCTTCGGCAAGTGAGATCTTCGCCGGAGCCATGCAGGATAACGACCGCGCACAGATCATCGGCCGCCGCTCGTTCGGAAAAGGCCTCGTTCAGCAGCAGATCCCCTTCGATGACGGCTCTGCCGTGCGCCTCACTGTCGCACGCTATTACACCCCGTCCGGACGCTGCATCCAGAAGCCTTACACCTTGGGCGAACAGGAGGATTACCAGAAAGAACTCCTTGACCGCTTCGATCATGGCGAGTTCTATTCCGCTGACTCCGTTCATTTCGCCGACACCACGACCTACCGCACGAAGGAAGGGCGCATTGTACATGGCGGCGGAGGTATCATGCCGGATATTTTCGTAGGCAGGGACACCACCCTCAATACGCCGTGGTATAACCGCTGTGTCAACCTCGCTTACACCTACCAGTTCGCGTATAAATTTACGGATGAGCACAGAAAAGAGCTCACCCGTTATAAAGACTGGCAGTCGCTGGAGAAACATCTGTTGAGCCGGGATGTGCTGCGTGAGTTCGTCGCTTTCGCTCAGTCGAAAGGCGTTGAGCCGAACGAAGCGGAGATCGCTAAATCCAAGCCGCTGATGGTTCGTCTCCTCAATGCTTACATCGTCCGTGATCTACTCGGCGATGACGGTTTCTTCCCGCTCTTCGAACGCGATGACGAGATCACCAAACGTGCCGTGGAAGTGCTCTCCAAATAAACAAATCAGGCAGCCGTTCGGGCTGCCTGATTTATTTTTACAACGCTTTCAATGCTGCTTGCACGAAGCGGTAGAACTTCTGTACCGTAGCGATATTCACGCGCTCGTCGGGACTGTGCGGGTGCTCGATCGTCGGACCGAACGAGATCATCTCCATTCCCTCGTACTTGGCGCCGATGATACCGCACTCCAGTCCGGCATGGATAATCACGATCCGCGGCTCGGCCTTGAACTCTTTCTCGTAGGTCTCCTTGAGCGTTGCCAGAAGTCGGCTCTTCAGGTTCGGTTTCCATCCGGGGTACGCGCCGCTGAACTCCACCTCTGCGCCAGCTAACGAGAACGCCGACTGGATGATCGACTGCAACTCTTCCTTGCGGCTCTCTACGCTCGAGCGGGTGAGGCAGCATACAATCACTTTGCCTTCCTCCGTACTGATCATCGCCAGGTTATTGCTGGTCTCCACGATGTCCGGTGCCTCGGGAATAACGCGGTACACACCGTGCGGACAGAGGGTCACTGCATGGATCAGGAAATCCTGCACATCCTCCGGCATTTCTTTTGCCGGGCACTCTACTTCTTTGGCTGTAAAGCGGATACCTCCGTCCACGCCGTCGTACTCGCGCAGGAAGAGATCCTCATAGCGATCCACCAGATCCTGCACATCCTGATAACTGTCTGCCGGAATGGTGATGACCGCCGATGCCTCACGAGGAATGGCATTCCTCAGCGAACCGCCTTCCACACACGCCAGCCGTGCCTCGTAGTCAGCCACCGCTTCTTTGAGGAAACGGAAGAGCAGCTTGATCGCATTCGCACGCTGCAGATGGATGTCGCATCCCGAGTGACCGCCCTTGCAGCCTTTTACCTCCACGCGCAGCGCGATATCGCCTTTCTCGGTCTCAACCTCCTGATATTCAAACTTGGCCGTCGTGTCCACGCCTCCGGCGCAACCTACATACAGTTCGCCTTCGCTCTCCGAATCGAGGTTCAGCAGATATTTGCCTTTCAGCCAACCCGGTTTGAGGTCGTTCGCACCGTACATACCCGTCTCTTCGTCGATTGTGAAGAAAGCCTCCAGAGGCGGATGAACGGCGTTCTTGTCCGCCAAGATAGCCATCGCCGTTGCTACACCGATACCGTTGTCCGCACCCAGCGTGGTTCCGTCCGCAGTCACCCACTCGCCGTTGTCCTCCACATACGCCTGAATGGCGTCTTTCTCGAAGTCGAACACCTTGTCGCCGTTCTTCTGCGGCACCATATCCATGTGTCCCTGCAGGATCACACCCGGGTGGTCCTCCATGCCTGCCGATGCCGGTTTGCGGATCAGCACATTACCGATCTCGTCCTGCAAGGTCTCCAGACCTAAAGACTTACCGTAATTCACTAAAAACTCCGCAATCTCCTTGCGTTTGCCGCTGGGACGCGGGATCTGTGTCAGGCTGTAGAAATTCTCCCACAGGCCTTTGGGTTCCAAATTTCTCATAATATAAGTATTTAATTTTTAATTGTCTATCGTCACTTCGCCGCAGAGGTCGGTCTGCAGCAGCCGTTTCACCTCTTCCGGTTCGTCGCCGTGTTCGCCTAACAGATACATCATCTTCGTCAGCAGCGCCTCCGTCGTGATATCGAACCCGGAGAGCACACCGGCTTTCATGAGGTTGAGCGATACGGCATAGAGACCCATCTCCACCGAACCCGTGTTGCACTGGGTCTTGTTGACAATGATGATACCCCTGTCCACAGCGGCCTTCAGCTCACGGTACAGCCATTTGTCAGACGGCGCGTTGCCGGCTCCGAAAGTCTCCAACACCACCGCCCGCAGACCCTTCGTACGAAGTACTGCCCGAACGATCGGCTGCTGGATGCCGGGGAAGAGTTTGAGCACCGCCACATTGGGATCATACACTGTGTGGAGCTTCAACTCCGCCTCCGGATCATTGTAATGAACCAGGTGCGGCTGGTACGTTATGTGCACGCCCGCCTTCGCGAGCGCGGGATAATTATAGGAGTTGAACGCCGAGAAATGCTCCGCGTTGCGTTTCGTCGTCCGGTTCGCGCGGAAAAGCCGGTCCTCGAAGAAGACCGTCACCTCCGGCACGATCGCATTGCCCTCTTCATCTTTCGCGGCCGCTATCTCGATCGCCGTCAGCAGATTCTCCTTGGCGTCCGAACGGAGCACACCTACCGGCAACTGCGACCCCGTGAACACCACCGGTTTGTTCAAACCCTCCAGCATAAAACTCAGGGCGGAAGCCGAATAACTCATGGTGTCCGTGCCGTGGAGGATCACGAACCCGTCATACGCGTCGTAACGGTCATAGACCATCCGCGCCATCTGAGCCCATTTGTCGGGACCTATATCCGAGGAATCGAAGAGCGGATTGAACGCCTCTATATCCACGCCTACTTCGCCGGCAAAAAGCTCCGGCATATACGCTTTGAAGGTCTCCATATCCGCCGGAACAAGCGCTCCGGACGACTTGTCGCGCACCATCGTAATGGTTCCTCCCGTAGAAATCAAAAGTACCTTATTCATTGTATTCTGATTTTTATGCGCCGCAAAATTACAAAAATATTTTGATATATGCAAAAAAAACACTAACTTTGCAGCGATTTTTGAAACGATGGCTTCGCAAATACTGATCATAGACGGCGATATCAGCCTCTCCACCGTGCTGAGCGACTACCTCACGAGCAGGGGGTACAAAGCACAAGCGGCAGGTTCCGGCAAAGAGGGTCTGGCGGCTCTCTCGGACAGCCATTGGGATCTGGTGCTCATGGAGCTTCAGGGTATCGGCATGAACGGTTACGAACTCCTGCGTGACATCCGTCACCGCCTGCCTCTGATACCCCTGATCGTCCTCACCACCCGTACTGAACGGGAGGACCAGATGCGCGCTTTCCAACTGGGCTGCGATGATTACCAGACCAAGCCTTTCTCGATGGACATCCTGATCTGCCGCATGGAGGCGATACTCAGACGCATACGGGCGCATGAGGAGAGCAAACAGAGGGTCTTTGACCTCAACGGCCATATTTTCGACTCCACCCACCAGACCTTCGCCGGAAAGCACATGTCTTCGAGGGAGAGCGATCTGCTGCTCATGCTCTGCCGCCATGAAGGAGAGGTGGTGGACAAGCACCGCATTCTGAGCGCCCTGTGGAAGGAAGATAACGCCTTCACAGCGAGGTCGTTAGGCGTGTATATTAACCATCTGAGAGGGTTCCTCTCTCCTGCCGGATACACGATCTTCGCCGTGCGCTACAAGGGATACAAACTCGTTAGAAACGAGCACATATAAATTACGAATCACGAATTACGAATCACGCATGAGAATAATTGCGCCAAGTGTGTTGTCTGCTGATTTCGGACATCTGGCAGACGATCTGGAGATGATCAACCGCAGCGAGGCGGACTGGCTGCACATCGATGTCATGGACGGTACGTTTGTGCCGAATATATCGTTCGGTTTTCCGCTCATGAAACCTTTCAAACAGTATTGCACCAAGCCGCTTGACGTGCATCTGATGATCGTTCATCCGGAGAAATACGCAGATCGGTTCTGCGATGCCGGAGCATGGTCGGTGGGCTTCCATCTGGAGGCGGTGGACGACCCGCTACCGGTCCTGCAACTGATCAAGAACAAGGGCGTACGGACCTGTCTGACCATCAATCCCGATATCGATCCCAAGCGTCTTCTGCCCTATCTGGACCAAGTGGACATGGTCCTTCTGATGTCGGTCTTTGCAGGCTTTGGAGGCCAGAAATTCATCCCGGAGACCATGGACAAGATCCGCTTTGTCAAATCGGAGATCACCCGTCGCGGACTGCCTACGCTCATTGAGATTGACGGCGGTGTGAATACGGAGAACGCCCATGCGCTCTTCGAAGCGGGCGCAGATGCGTTGGTAGCCGGTAGCGCCGTCTTCGGAGCACCCGACCCCATAGCCGCTATTCATTCAATGAAATGAGATCATATCCCATGATAGCAGTGCTGGCAGCGATCGTTGCCGCGCTGCTGTTTTTGAATGCATACTCACCCTCTCTCTTGCTCCGTTCTACGGAGTTCGACACCCTGGACAGCCTCTGCACGTATGCAATGGTGGTCGGGCAACCTGCCCCTACGGGCACGGACTCCAAGACAACCCGTTTCGAGTCCCGTCTCATCGGGCGTTGGGACAGCACCCGCTGGACTCCTCTCAACGGAAAGATATACCTCTTTGTCGCTCCTGACTCCGCCCGTTCCCTTCTTCTTACCGGCGACACACTCATCACCCGAACCCGTATCCGGAGACCCGCACCCGCAGGCTCGTTCGACTATGGTCTTTACCTCCGCAGGCAAGGCTTCATCGGCACCGCCTTCACCTCCCTCTCACATTCACTAATTAAGGACGGTCTGTACTCTGTCAGCAAGGCGGTCTGTATCTCCGCCCCCCAATCTTTCCTCTTCTCCCGTCTTGCGGCAGGCGGATTGAAGGGGGATGAACTGGCAACGGTCGGAGCCCTTACTCTGGGCTACAAAGAGGATCTCTCTACTGAACTAAAGCATCGTTTTCAGGCATCCGGCGCCGCCCATGTATTGGCGGTCAGCGGACTGCACACCGGAATCATCTACGCCCTTGTCATCGGTCTGTTCACCCTCGGAGGACGCGTCCGTCCGCACCATGAAGACCGTCCGGGAAGGTGTCTCGTCGGAGCCGTCGTGATCGCCGTCATGTGGGCGTACGCAGCCCTCACCGGCATGACCCCTTCCGTCGTGCGGTGCGTGGTGATGGTCACGCTCGTGGAGATCGGGAAAATGCTCTACCGGTATAGCCCCACCCTCAACACGATTGCCGCCGCAGCCGTTCTCATCCTGATCTTCCGTCCGCTGGACCTCTGGAGCGTCAGTTTCCAACTCTCCTTTGCTGCCACGGCGGCTATCGTCATAGTAGTGTCCGAAACAGAACACTTTCTCCATAGACTCCGCTGGAGACAGACCTTCTTCGGACGCATTACAGCTTGGCTGGTCGGAACCGTCGTTATTTCGCTTGCCGCCCAGACAGGCACACTGCCTATAACGATTGCTTGCTTCGGACAGGTGTCCCCTTATTTTCTGTTGGCAAACCTCATCGTGCTGCCTCTGGCTTCCGTCCTTGTGCCTTGCGGACTGGTCAGCATAGCGCTCGGAGGCACCGTTGCCGGCGTGTGGTTCTCCAAAATCACCTTCGCGTTGGCATGGCTCATGAACCACTCCGTGGGTTGGATCGAAAGCCTCCCCGGCAGCGTTCTTCCAGCCCACACCAACGGTCCCCTGATCGTCATCTACTACCTCCTCCTGATCGCCCTCGCCCTCGTCTTCCACCCGAGTCGGACCCGATTCTCATAGCACGCCGGAATGGCCGGATTTTCCGGAAAAATAGCCTCAACTCTTGCATATGTCAAAAAAAAGCAGTAAATTTGCGTCCGATTTTGAAACAAGAACTATTTATGAAGAAGATACTTGCGGTTTTTGCAGCCCTTTCGCTGGTGCTCAACGCCTCCGCCGGAACGGAGTTCACTTTTGCTTCTGCGGCGGATCTCAACCAGACGAAAGACGGCATTACGCTCACGATCGCCATAGGGAACGGTCAGAAGGCCCCTGTTCTGACAACCGATTATGAGACCCAACAGCCGGAGATGCGGCTGTACACCGGCAACACGGTCTCGCTCTCGTGCGTACAAGCGCTGACGGATATCCAACTGGTGTGCGCCAAGAGCAGCGCAAGCAACAATAAATACACCGGTTTGAGTGCGAACACAGGCGAACTGGTTTCCGGAGGCGAAGCGGCAGATAAGAACGACTGGAAAATCGACCACTGGACTGGAAATGCGACAAGCGTCGTCTTCACACTGACCGGCACAGGTCAACGCCGGATACAGAAGATCGTAGTTGACGGCGGCGAGGTGGTCATTGAGCCCGAACCCGAACTGCCTACCGAGGACGATTTGGAGGCGGAATACGACTATGCCGAACCGACCATCGTCAACGTGCCGGACACCCAGTTCTTCAAGAAAGAATACGCCTTTATCAGCGATAATATCTATGTGTATTGCGGTCAAGGCTCGATCATCAAAGCCACCGACTCCACCGAGGCGTATTTCAACTGCAACGCCGGTTATTCCATCTCTTTCACGGCTTCCCAAGCAATCAAAGGTATCGCCATCGACGGCTTTGTCCGCAAGGGTTTCTCTGCTTCCTGCGATCCCGGAGAAATATCCTTCCTCACGGACGAAGACTTCGATATAGAGGGAAGACCGGCGGTAGTGATCCGCGATATCGACTCCCGGACCGTCACGCTCTCCTGCCCGAAGCAGTTCCGCTGCTATCAACTCCGCGTCTATTTCCAAGAGAACCCTGCCGCTATCGGAGAGGATGACGAGGAAGGACTCACGGAAATCCCGGAAGAAGAGAAAACCGGCAAACTCCTGCGGAACGGCCGATTGGTCATCCTCCGCTCCGGCAAAGAATACAACGCTTTAGGTACACAATTATAATCCGTTTTGAAGACGCTTCGCTCCATAGTATTCGTCTGCGCGTTGCTGCTGTCCCAATGGATAGGAGCCGCCGCTTCGTTGGTGAGCAGCGATCCCGACTGGTTAGGCGGTACCGAACGCTTCAGCTCCACCGAGGGCAACGACTTCTGGCTAACCTTTATGAACAATAACACGTTCGACCCGGAGAAGCCCGACAATGCCACCACGAAATTTGAGATGAAGATCGCCGTCTCGGCACGCGAAGAGATGGATGTCGTAATAGCGATAGGCAACTCGCCGCTGACCACCCTCCATGTGGGAGCCGGAGAGACCCAAGTGTATGAACTCCCGCGCGGATTGGCAGGACAGATATATCTCCTGGAGAGCGAAACGACGGGTAAACAGGGCGTACATGTCTACGCCGATCCCTCCTCGGCCGAGAACAAGAAAAAAGTGTTCTCCTGTTTCCTTTACGGCCGTGCCTGCGACACCCCACTCACATCACGTGACGCATCGCTCGTGATCCCTACCCGGTTCTTGGGAAAGGAATATATCGTCCAGACCTATCCGCAGGATGTCTATTCGTCGGAGTTCGCGATTGTTGCCACCGAGGATAATACCGAAGTCACGATTACGCCTTCTTTCGAGACCGGAAACGGTCATGCCGTCAACGAGCCCTTCACTATCTCCCTCGCCAAAGGCGATGCGTATCTGGTGGCCTCCAAACGGCATGAGGAAGGCAGTACGGATTTCAAAGCAGACCTCAGCGGTAGTATCATCTGCGCGGACAAACCCGTAGCGGTCTTCCAGGGTAACCAGCAGACCGGTATCCCGAACAAGGAAGGTTACTCCCAGGACTTCATGGTCGAGCAGACCCTGCCGGTCACCCAATGGGGAACGGAGTTCTACCTCTCCTGCCTCACCAACACCAAAGTCAACTACGCAGACATCATTGCGCTCGAGGACGGGACATCCGTGAATATCCGTATCTATAACAAGAACACCGGCGCCGTTACCACATTGACCCCGTCCCTCAACCGCGGCGAGACGCTGCAGAAGACGCTCAACCAACTGATCGGCCTCAATGACGGCACCCGTAACGAGGTGATTATCAATACCGACAAGCCGGTCAGCTGCATTACTTATATCACCACCGCGGCGGAGAACAAGATCTGCGACGACACCGGGCTCTCGGACGAATGCTATATCTACGGCGATCCGGCTAACGCCAACATGCCCGACTGGTCGCACCGCGTGAAGAGCATGAACCTCTTCTCCGAGAAGATGGACCCGCAGGGAGGCGATGAGACGCCCCAGCATTTCTATGCGTACGTGGTCACCCGAACCGCTGACATTGCGTCTTTCACGCTCAACGGCACAGCCGTTCCGTCCTCCGCTTTCCACGCTTTCAACGCCGAGAACGAGATGGCGTATGCCCATATCGAACTGCCGCACGCCGATGCCGCAATCTATAATCTCTTGGAGACTACCGGCGACGGATTTGTGGGTATGGTGTACGGCCTCACCGAGGCGCAGGGATATTTCTACACCCTCGGTTTCCGGCCTGCTTATTACGGCGACTCGCTCTATGTCACCAACACCGAGGAAATCATGTCCCGGGCTTCTTACGACATGGACAGTCTGGACGGACGCGGATGGTACCAGCGCCAGTGGAACGAATGGATGGACGGCGCCGAACGACTGGATACCGCGATCGTCTGCGACAGTACGGTCGTTTATTGGGCGTTGGAGACACCCGCCGAAAAGCCGGTCGAACGGATCGAATGGTCGATATACGATGTCACGGACGGAGGAAAGGCAGGCAGCAGCACACTGTTGGAAGGCTTCCCGCAAGACGGTGCCCTCACACCGGACAAGCATCTCTTCGAGTATAAGTTTATCCTGCCGGAAGAAGAGATGGAGGAGCGGCATCAGTTCTTCGAATACGAGATACAGGCTGTGCTTTTCCGTACGCTGAAGATGTGCGCAACAGAAGAGACCGACACCCTCAAGACCACCGTACGCGTCACGAGAATGTACAACGACACCCTCTATCGTGTGCTGTGTGTGGGGGACACTCTCTCTTTCTTCTACGACAGTTTGTATAACCAGTCGGATCTCACTCTGTATAACACCCCCGCTGACTCTGCGGCGACTAAGTTTGCCGGTGTCAAGAAAGGCGAAGGAGACGCTTATATCGAGCCGTGGGTCTATCAGGTGGAAGCAGGCAAATACGACACGCTTACACGCCGTTACCTCTCGCAGGCAGGTTGTGACTCTGTCATGACCCTGGTGCTCTTCGTGTGCGACACCTTCCAGTTCTTCGATACCATCCATCTCTGCTCCAATCAGGACACGGTCTATCATGAGAGGAAATTCCGGGCTGCGGATTACTGGGAACCGCGCGATGACCTGTCCGTCCCTCTTAAATCGGACACGATTGACACTCGCGTCTCTTTCTATACGCAGGATTGCGAATGCCAGCAGAGCGAGTTCAGCAGCAAGTTCCGCGACAAGAACGGCAGACAGTTCAGGGGATGCGACTCCGTCTATTACCTGCATCTGGTGTTACACCCCTCCTATCGGATACAGGAGTATGACACCGTCTGTCTGGATAAGAACGGAGAGGGATCATACACATGGCCTATACAGAACGGCACAGATACCCGTGTTGTGACGCAGGACGATGCGGTGCCCAACGATGCGTTGGGAGCAAAAGCCCACACGTTTGTGGATTCGTTATACACCCACTCCTGTCCGGAATGTAACCAGGGCGTACAGGGATGCGACTCCTTTATCGTCAAAACGACAATCTTCCCGGATTCGTATCATTTCGAGGAAGAGGCTTCCTGGTGCCAACTCAAATATGATCCGGTCAAGAAGGACACCGTGCATCGTTATTTCGAGTGGACAGACCACTTGGACGGGAACGGCAAAGTACGCGTCCTGCGCGAGAGCGGAGATTACTATGACAGTTGCCTGACCACCCGTTACGGTTGCGACTCGATCTATCATCTCCGTCTCGATTACCGCGCGAGTGCCGAACTGTACGAACGGACGGACACCACCCTCTGCTTCGATTCCACAGCCGTCTTCAAGTGGCTTGATCATAACGGGGAACTGCTGCAGACCTTCACGCTTGATAAAGTGGGTACGATCGAGCGGTATGACGACTCGCGATGCGACACCGTCTATGCCCTCAGCCTCCGGGTTCTTCCTACCTATTTTATCATCGATTCCGTACTCATGACCCAGGAGGACACCTGCATTTGGGCGGTTACGGGAAAGATCTATGGAGGTACCAAGACCACCCTCAAATATGACTCGCTTATCACCACCGACACCACGATCATACGCCGGGATTTCCTCACCACTCCGGTCAATGGCGTCTCCTGCGATAGTGTGCGGGTGCTCTTCCTGCGTATCGGTAGCGTCTTCCGCGACACCGTATCACACTTCGTCTGCGAGGAAGATCCTTTCTTCACATGGGTGGAAGACCGTCCGGAGTACTGCCCCGACGGGGCTCCGTTCGAGCGACTGACGATCACCGATCTGCCTGCCCCCCGTAAGGACAGTATCTATCTCCAAGCCTTTGAGACTACGCTCGGCTTCGACTCGATCTTCTATCTGCGGCTCTATCGCGCGCCGTCTTTCCATAAGGATACTGCGATCGATGTCTGCCAGGACACCGTATCGCCCTTCGTTTGGGAGGATCATCCCGATATTGACCCTATCCCGATTGATGTAGCCGGAAACTTCGTCTTCCCGGATATCCATAAGACCGATTCCTTCGGCTGCGACAGCGTCTGGACACTGCTCCTGCGCGTACATCCGTTCTATAGCGATACCGTCTCCTATCCTGCCTGCCAGTTCAGCGATTTTGTCTGGGAGGAACAGGATCCGTCTTTCGTTGCGCCGGACTCGATCATGACGATGGAGGGCCAACGGATACCGGAAATACCTACCGCTCATGCAGGCGATTTCCTCTACTCCCTGCGTTTCCATACGGTTCATGGCTGCGACTCGATCCTGTATCTCAAGCTCCATGTGGACACCGTCTATCGTACGCCTGTGGATACCACCGAGCGGGTGATGTGTGATAACCAGACCCTCTCTTTCTATGACCGGACGATCTACGGCGCCCTCTATCCGTCCGTACCGGATGGCAGCAGCAGCGTGGCGATCCCGGGAGACAAACCCTTCTTCACCTTCGACACCGCTTGTATCATGCCTTCCTCCACCGGTTGCGACAGCGCCATCGTCCACCGGATCACCATGTATCGCACCTATGTGAAGGAGGAGACCGACAGCGTATGCCAGGGTACCGCCTACTCGTGGCATGGACTTACCATCGATTCCAAGTTCATGAAGAGCGACAGTATCTATACCTTCTACGACTCGCTCAAGACTGAGCATTGCCCCGTCTGCGATCCGCTCACAGGAGAGTGCGGATGCGACTCCATACATATTCTCCGCCTGCGCGTGGATTCCGTTTACCGCTTCGATGAGTCGATCCTGCTATGCGATTACGACTCCGTATCGTGGCAGGGACACCATTACGCCGGTATCAAACTGGCGAACCCCAAAGCCGGTTACCGCATCCTCAAATCCGACACCACCTATTGCGACACCACCCGGTGGACCACTATCCATGGTTGCGACTCGGTCTATTATCTGACGCTCCGCGTGGCGCCGTCGTATGACACCACCGTCGTCGATTCTGTCTGCGATAATGAGAACCGCCATATCTTCGAGTTCAGCGATTCACACGGCAATTATTTCCGCGACTCTATCCCGTATGCACCGCACGCTGCCGTACCCGAGAAAGATACCGCAATCACCCATTATGACATCCTCCACGAGACCGTCACCCACACCCTCAAGACCGTCGAGGGATGCGACTCCGTAGTGCGCTTCCATCTCTATATCAAACCTACCTATCTCTTTGAGAACAAAGGCAAGGGTTGCTTCGGTTATGCTATCAACTGGCGCGGCAGGGAGATCACGGCTTCGAATAAATACTACGACCGGCTGACCACCAAGGACGGTTGTGACTCGGTCTTCACGCTGGATTTCTTCGTCAAACCGTTTATCACCATTCCGCTTCATGAGGATGTGTGCGACAACCGCTCTTTCTTCCATTACGATACGCTCTATCGCTTCGACGGTTCGATCTCGTATCAGGAGACAGAGGTATGGAGCCCCGGAAGACCGAAACCGGAGGAGTACGCCGATGTGCGTTTCTATGGAGAAGACGGCTGTGACAGTATCGTCTATCGCTACTACCTCACCTTCCACCATGCCTATTTCTTTGAGGAAGAGGCGGAGGCGCCGATCTGTTCCGGCGAACCCTACACCTCCGGGGAACTGGGGCATACATGGACGAAATGGGCGTATGAGTTCGACACGGATACCTTTGTCGTGCCGTACGACACCCTTTTCGTCGATTCGCTCTTCACGCTGACGGGTTGCGACTCCGTCTATAGCCTGAAGGCGCATGTGCTGCCGTCCTATCGCCATGTCACCTATGACACCATCTGTTCCAACGAGTCCTACACGTGGCATAGCCTCCTTGCCGGAGATAGTGTCCTCTCGGATCTGAAGCCGGGAATCTACCAGCTATGCGACAGTTTCTATACCGTCGATCAATGCGACTCGATCTACGAACTCCGGCTCTGCGTCAACACCGCTTATTTCGATGAGAGTTCATATACCCTCTGCGCCGACGAGACCTATCAATGGCGCAGCCATTTCTTCGAGCACATGGCGCCGGGTGAGTATTTCATCTACGACAGTCTGTCCTCTACCGTCTCCGGATGCGACAGTATCTATCATCTCTATCTCACGGTGGTGGATACCACCTTTGAGACCAACCACCAGGTCCTCTGTATCGGCGACACCCTCTTCGTCGGGGATCACCAGTACACGCAGGCCGGATGGTACAAGGATACCACGGTCAATGAAGCCGGCTGCCGTCATTTCATTTATACCGAGATCGAGCTCATCGAACCTACTGTTCCTACCCTTTGGGTAGAGGACGCTATGTGTCAGAGTGAGAATGCCATCGATCTCTATTACACCTACTCGGGCAGAGCCCCGATCGGCTTCACGCTTTATTTCGACAGCATTGCTCTGGAGATGGGCTTTGAGGATATGGAGGACATAGCGATCACCACCCTCTCTGACACGATGGTGGTCTCCATCCCGATCCCCTACCGCGACGGAGACAAGACCCAATACCCCAAGCCCGATACCTATGGCGTCACGATGGTGCTGGATAACGGTATCTGTATGCACAGCGAGACCGATTGCGTCAACGACACCTCCTTCGCTATGAGTTATCCTCGCTGGCTCATTGAGCAGCGCCACGGCGACCTGATCGCCCTGCTCGACTCGGCGTATAACGGCGGCTACCTGTGGGATGCTTACCAGTGGTACGAGGACGGTCAGATCCTGGTGGGTCAGACCAAGCCGTACCTCTATATACCGGACGGTCTGACCGTAGGGGCACAGTACCATGTGGCGCTCACACGGCGCGGCGAAGAAACACCGTTCCCCACATGCGCCATCACCGCCGGAGCAGACATCATTCCGGATGATCACGCGCCTACAATGGGTTATCTTGATGTCACGCCTACATGCGTCCACATCGGACACCCCTATATCTATATCCTCTCCCGCAAGGATGGTACCTACCGGATCAACTCCTCCGATGGCCGTTTTGTGGACGAAGGTGTCTTCCGTGCCGATGTCACACCGGTGCAGATACCTGCCGTCAGCGGACTTTATATCGTTCAGTTATGGTCAACCGATACGCCCGAAGAACCTTATCGGGCAATCAAAGTGATAGTCAGTGACAAATGCGAAAACTGCAGTTCATCATCGTTCTGACGCTCGTGCTGCTGCCTTCCCTTGCGGGGGCGCAGAAACGCTACTCTACCTCCGATCACAGGGAGTATAAGTTAGGTTCATCGAGCGGGTTCTCCACCAAGGATGTGGAGAACAAGACCGATGCGCTCTTTGGTCTCCATGCCTCCCAGTATTCGGGTTCGCACCATTTGATCGGGTTGGCGGCGGAAGGCGGATGGTCCGCTTTCGTCTCTTCCTTGCCTGCAGCGGCTCTCACCCCCGGTGGAGGTATCGCCGGACTCAATCTGCTGTACGAATACCAGTATAGCGGTTTCCTCCTCCAGACCGGACTCGGTGTCCGTTACCAGCGGGTCTTCACCGCCGTAGCCGACACATCGATCTATCACGAGCATATGACCAGTACATGGAACGGCGTTCCGGCGGAATATACCCTCAAGCACCGGTTTGAGAACCGTCTGGACATGGCGCAGCAGCTCTATGCACGCCTTCCGCTCTATTTCGGTCATTATTTCTTCGGCTCAAGCGGCATCGGTTATTTCCTCGCCGGTATTCATGCCGACTATGCTTTCTGGGGTTCTACGCAAACAACCGTGACCGGAACCACCTCCGGCAAGTACCAGCATTATGTGGGTATCTGGGAAGAGATGCCTAACCATGGTTTCCGCAAAGAGGTGCCCCTTACCCGTACGGGTGACCCGCTCAAACTGAAGTTCGACCTCGGGGCGCATCTGGAGATCGGCTATGAGTACAACACCCGTCAGGGAATGAAAGACTATCGCGTCCGGCCTTCCGATCGGCTTGACGGACGCCTGCGTCTGGCTGCCTTCATCGATTTCAGTGTGCTCGATATATGCCCGAAGACCCGAGAGGCCCTCTATGAACTGCCCGAGGCTACGATATTGGATTACCCGACCTATCAGATGTCTCATGTGTACGCTTCCGCCGATGCCGCTACCTCCTGGCTGCGTAACCTGTCGGTCGGCATACGCGTCACTTTCCTTATCGGCTTCCAACCCGAAGAACGTTGTATTCTCTGCGATCCATGGCGTCATTAACCCTCTCCGAACTATGTGCCCTCATCGGCGAAGCGCTGGATAACTCGCTTGCGCCCTCGTATTGGGTGAAAGCCGAGATCAGTTCGCTCAGCGAGAAAGGCGGACATCTTTATCTGGATCTGGTAGAGGGTAAGTCCGCCAAGATGCGTGCCACATGCTGGTCGGGGAACAAAGAAATGCTCATGGCGTATTTCGCCTCCGAGACAGGTCAGACCCTTCAACCCGGCATGGCGGTGCTCGTGGAGGTGGAGATCCAATGGCATTCTGTCTATGGGCTCAGTCTCTCGGTCGTCGGTATTGATCCTTCTTACACCCTCGGTGAGGTGGCCCGTCAGCGTCAGCGGACGATCGCCCAACTTCAGGCGGACGGACTGCTCGATGCGCAGCAGCTCCTGCCGCTCCCTACCCTCATCCGGCGCATAGCCGTCATCTCGTCCCCTTCCGCTGCCGGCTATGAGGATTTCAGCCACCAGCTCTCAAACAGCGGTTTTGCTTTCCGGACAACCCTCTTTGCCGCCACCATGCAAGGGCCGTCCGCGCCCGCTTCCATCCTCGCCGCCCTTGAAGAGATAGCCGGCAGCGAAGCGCCGGACGATTACGATGCGGTCGTGATCATAAGAGGCGGCGGCGCTGCCACCGATCTCTCGTGCTTCGATGATTACGAGCTCTGCGCCGTCTGTGCGCAGTACCACCTGCCGGTTCTCTCCGGCATCGGGCACACCCGCGACATCTCCGTGCTCGATCTCGTTGCGCATGAGGCGCTCAAGACCCCTACCGCCGTAGCCGAATGGCTCATCCATCGCATGGAGAACCAACTCAGCCGCATTGCCGATCTGCTCTTGCGGCTTCAGCGGACCCGGGAACGCCAGCTCCTCATCCGTACCCACCGGATCGAACTGCTGGAGCAGCGCCTGGCGGCTTGTAACCCCGGGCATTTCTATCGCAGAGGCTACTCCCTCCTTACCCGTAACGGCAAGATCGTCCGCTCTGTCGCGGATCTCCGGCCCGGCGACACCGTCACCGCCCATCTCGCCGACGGCTCCGTCAACGCCCGGATCACAACGCTCAATCCCTGATTCTCAACCATGACCCGGGAACAACGCATAGGCGCATCCGTCTTTTTGGTCCTTGCCCTGGTGGTATGGATCGGTTACGCGCTGTGGCCTGTCCCGTCCCCGGATCTCTCCTCGCTCCCTGCGCCCGGACCGCCCAAGCGGCATCGTACTTGGGAGGAGCGCCGCGACTCGATGCGTCATGCCGACTCTCTGCGTTATGCCCTCTGGGCGGCGGAACGGGAACAGCGGTACGACTCGTTCCGTCTCGCCGATTCTCTGCGAAGAAGCGAATGGAAACGGCTCCGGCAGCAGCAATACGACTCGTTCCGCCTCGCCGACTCACTCTGGCGGGACTCCGTAGGATGGTCTTTCGCGGCGCATCCCAAACGGGACACGGTGCTGGATCTCAACCGTTGCGACACCGCCGAACTGCAACTCATCCGCGGAATAGGACCATTCACGGCGCGCCGCATCGTCCAATACCGCGAAGCGCTCGGCGGTTACTACAGCCCTGAGCAACTAAAGGACGAAGCACTCCTTTCAACTCCCGGTTCTCAATTCTTAGCCCCCAATGGGCACGATTATTTCGCAACGATCGACTCCCTGCTGCTCCATTTTACGGCAGACCCTGCCGATGTGCAGATGATCCGTGTCAACACCGCTGATATAGAGACGCTTAACCGCCATCCCTACCTGCGTTATGCGCAGGCGAAAGCCATCTACACCCTCCGCCGCAAGAAGATCCGCCTCTCTGCTGTCGATGACCTCCGCGCCCTGCCCGAACTGCCGGATTCCATCCTCCGGAAGATCGCTCCCTACCTCTCTTTTGAATAAGAAAAAGCGGGTTTTTCAAACGACAAATTCAAAAAAATGATTTTTTTCTTGCATATGTCAAAAAAAAGCAGTACTTTTGCCGCCGCAAAGGTTTAACTGCCTCTGCCGTCGCTTGCCGACGTAAAACAGCAAGGACATAAAAGCGTTCGTATTTGGCGAACGCAAAAAGGCGTTTATTGACGTTGTTTGCGACTAACTGAAATCTTCGCAACATTTCGTACCAAGTCCAGACAGCAATAATGAATGTCCTCGTGGGTATGTTATATATACCACGCCCTGCTATTGGCGGGGTGGGTGTAGCATATCGGGCGTGGACTTCGGTTGTTTTTCTACTTGGTACAGGGATTGCGAAGCCCTCAGTTAGCGTGAAGAATGAACGGACTTCACGCTTTTGTTGTATACATGCGTATATATATATAAATAGTATTGTGGCAGCGTGCATAGGTGTGGTATTATCTGATTTTGTACCTACAAAATCCACACCTATGCCGCCACGTGAAGCGCTACAATGCAAGTCGGGTGAATCCCGAAAGTGATCCGAGGGTGATCCGAGGGTGATTCGAGGTCAAACATAATGCGATCCGCCCGACAATGGGAAAACAATGTGAAAAAAATAACTTAAAAACAACAAAATACATAAAGGTATGAAAGAAAACAAAAACTTAATTCATTCATGTGCAAAGCGCTTTGCACACTTTTGCACCCTCACATTCAGTGCCGAGAATGTAATGGGAAAAGGAATCCGCTCGGCTTTTCGGCATATCGTGGGTAGGGCGTCGTCCTATAGAGCATCCGATGAGCATCCGATGAGCACCCGATCAGCATCCGATGGGATCACGAGGCGAACACGACTCGTTCCGCATATTGCTGCTGTTTTTATGTTGCTGTTCTTTGTGGGAGTCGGGAACGCGTGGGCTGGCTATTATAAAGGCCGTGCCGTAGCCAATGTGGATGGTTTGTCTGAGGAAAAGAAAGCCACAGTAAAAGTATTAGCAACACAAACGTATTATTCTGTTGAGGGACAATGGTTGGAGGATTCCAATATATCATCCACAATTTCTACAACGGAGGCATTGAATGATGATTATTGGGGCTCTATATACTATAACTATTATGTACATGCCACAAGTAGCGAAGGAGCGTATTTTGAGGGATGGTATAGTGATGCTGCATGTACCGAGTTTGTAAGTGCGGACAACCCGTTTTGGGCGTACAAAAGCGAATGGTCTTCTTCTTATGATGGTTTTTCTTCCTCAGAAAATGATGAAGATGCGCCGATAACAACATTGTATGCAAAATTCATCTCTACTCCGCCTACTACCTACTATGCCAAAGTGAACTTTACTACCAATATCGAAGAAGCAGGTGCTTTTAGCTTAGATAGTTGGTCGAATGATAATGCATATATACAAAGTATTAGGGAAAATTATGATACATATACTGAGCCGAATTTTACGAAAGCAGAAAATTATGTAAAGCTTTTCGTAAAACGAGGCTATCGGTTTGTAGATTGGAGTTTGTTGCCCGGCGTAAATGATCAAATGACTTTCGCCACGGTAGAAGGTTGGGTCGAAACTACTATATACACAAAAGACCACAATCCAACGTATTTTAATATTACAACCACTAATACGGATCCTGATTATGCAGGTGCGTCCGTAAGAGCAAATCTTGAGGCATTAACAGCGCATACGCTCACATTGCAGAAAGCAAAGAATAGAGGTACTGTCACCATCTCTTGTCAGAACTATATAGAAAATAGCAGCCATGACGGATTGGAAATGGGGGATGTGGAAGGATTTGAAGGGCTGGCATTAGCTGACAAAGAGCAAAACTATAGCATCTATAGTTCGGATGCGCTTGTGTTGACAGCTTCTGCTGCTGACGGATATACTTTCCAAGGATGGTATGTCGTAGAAGAGGGGAAAAACACACTTGTTTCTGCTGAGACCGAGTTAAATCTATCGGGATTAGATACCGATGCTACCTATTTGGCGTACTTTAATACTCCGGAAGTAGATGATCCTGTATTCAAAGTCGGCACCATCTCTTGTAATACCTTGGAAGACGCAATACAAGCTTCTAATTCGTCAAAGACTATTCTCCTTTGCAAGAATTACGAGGTTCCTGCGGGCAATTATACTATTCCAACCGGAGTTACTTTGTTGATCCCAAAAAGCGCAGAACAGTTAGTACCGGAAGGTAATATACTTTCAAGAACTCATACTGATAATGTGACTCCTAGTGTTTATAGGACTCTTACTTTAGAAGATGGTGCAATACTTAATGTGAACGGAACGATTGAAGTAGGTGGCTCTCAAAACATAAAGGGACAAGGAGTAGCAGGAGTAGGTCACCCTCATGGGGGATACGGTAGACTGGTAATGGAACCCGGTAGCCATATTATCCTCAACAACGGATCTAAACTCTACGCATGGGGATTTGTGACAGGAGATGGTTCCACAGATGATGAGGGTAATTATCTGTCTGGTGATATTGATGTACGCCGTAACGCGGAAGTACATGAACAATTCCAGATGATGGATTGGAAAGGTGGCTCAATTACAGGTAGTATGATAAATGATCCGGATAATCCCCTTTTTGGAATTCAAAACCCAGCAAAGGTATTCCCAATCAACCAGTACTTTATCCAGAATGTGGAAGTTCCTGCTACCTACCGCCCTGGCTCACGTTTGATAACCGCCACGGGTGTGTATGCTGGAGGATCTGATGTACTTGCAAATAATGTACAGATAATAGGTGTATATTATGGAAACAATGACCCGCGTAATGACGTAGCGATGTTCCTTATGGAGCAGACTGATGATAGCGAAGATACATGGGTGCGCAAGAGCTATGATGTGAAGAATGATATGCAGGTTTATGAGGTTAATAACTCTGCGCATTTAGGAAGCATTACTATTGCCTTGGCTGCGGGTAGTACTAAATATACCATGATGTCTAAACTTTATGTGCTTCCTATTACCAACAATATGAAAATCCATCTTCTCAACGGAAATATGGATATTACGCAGAATACCGTTTTGTTAGCAGGAGCGGAATTGGAAATAGACAAGCAATGTACGTTTACAGTTTCGGAAGGAGACTCATTGTATTTGTACGATGCCGCCCAATGGGATAACTTTGCATTTGATGGTTATGTGGCGCATCAGGTACTCTATACACCGACATATGGAGGTCAACCGAAAAAACGTGCTTATGCTGGTTATGACAAAAATCATAAAGGAGATGTGACAAAAATTACGGATGCTTCTATCAATGTGCATGGTACATTAGAAGTGAGAGGTGCTCTTTATACGACTGAAGGAGGAGCAAATCTCTATTCAAGCATAGCAGATGCTGGAACGGTTAAGTTTATTGCTAATGCAGCAGCGCCAACGAATGTTTATCAGCGCAAAGAAACAGGCGATATTTATATAGCAGCTTCGAGTACCTCCGCCCAATTGAAAAATGAGAATAGTACATTCACTCCGACCGTTGGTACAACCGCTACAAAAGACGCTCCTGTATCCTTCTGCTTCATTGATTTTGACGAAGACGGAAATGGCGAATGGAAATCATTGACTACCAGCGATTGCTTTACCTATGACGAGAACAATGTATGGTACATCAAGCCGGGCGCATATGTGCCAATCAGTCAGGGCGATGCTCCGGTGGAAGAAGCCGATCACACCTATCGTGACGGTACGGGCAAGATTTATATCTTGGCGGCTGATGGCAACTGCCAATGGTGGGAAGTAGAACGCGTGGCAGGACATCCGGAACTGTTCAAATGCAAGCATCCGAACAACCATACCTTCTACTATTATGACGAAGAAGCATATAACTGGCTGGAGAAGAAGTTCAAAGTGTCGTGGGTGAACTGGGATGGTACTCCCGTGAAGTATACAAACGCCGAGGATGAAGAGGTTAACTATTACTATGTTACCTATGGTACCGTGCCGCAATGGCTGAGCGACAACCCGACGCATGTGGACGACGCTTCGCATACCTATTCGTTCAGCGGCTGGCTGCCGACTCCGGCTCCTGTGACCGAGGATGTGACATACGTAGCGCAATATACAGAAAATGACCGCATGTACGCGATTACTTTCAATGATGAGGGCGACGAGCTGATCCAATTGGTATATTGCAAGTTGGGCGAGATCCCAGAGTGTACGAAATACGATGCAGCGGCAAACAACAAAGTATGGAAGACGGTTGGCGGAGAGGCAATCGGCGCCGTAGCAGGCAATACAACCTATAAACTCTATGCAAAGGAGACTAAAGCCAACTATACCATCCGCTTTGTCAACTGGAATGGCACGGAACTGCAATCGGGTAGTGTAACGGCAGGACAGATGCCGTCTGCTCCGGCTAACCCAACCAAGGCTTCGGATGATCTGCATAGCTATACGTTCAAAGCATGGAATCCGGCTCTGGCAGCAGCTACTGCTGACGCCACTTATACAGCCACTTATACTTCCGGTTCGAAGACTTATACCGTGACTTGGAAGAATGGGGATACCACCTTGGATACGGATGAACTGGCTTATGGTGAGACACCTGCTTATGCCGGCGCAACACCGACCAAGGCACCGGATGAATACACATACACCTTCTCCGGTTGGTCTCCTGCTATAGCAGCAGTAACAGGTGACGCAACCTATACGGCACAGTTCGTGAAGGGATTGAATGTTACTACAAGTGATAAAGAAATAGATGATGATGCGGATTTTAACGCCATCACCATTACAACCGGTGGCGCGTTGACGATTGCAGCAAACACCACCGTGACTACCGACCAACTGATCCTGAAGGGTAGTGCTGATAACTCCGGTCAGTTGATCGCTACTGCTAATAAAGCAAAGATCAATGCCGCTAATGCTTACTATGACCTGTATCTCAATACGGATGCCCGTCACTGGAGAGCGTTTGGTGTGCCTTGGGTAGTCAGTCTGGATGCTACTCCGCTGACGGAAGTAGAGTCCGGTCGTACGTTAGTGCTCGGTCGTGACTATGATATCATTTGGTACAATACTGCCAAACGTGCATCGCAAGGTGCCGGTGCGCATTGTTGGGAGTATGTGGAGCATAATGCGCATATTCTGCAACCCGGTCAAGGTTATATGATTGCCTTCACCAGCCATGTGAATACCATTCGTTTTGCAAAAGCGACAGGAACACCGGTTCTCTTTACTGGCACGGTGAATGTATCCGGAGCAGGCTCTGGAGTCGATCAGGGTATCAATGCGATTGCCAACCCGATGGCTTACCACGCTAATATGAACATAGCTGGTGTGGGTCAAGTACATGACGGAGGACTGATTGGTGAAGATGACTACACTCCGGTTACAATCGCTAATATGAACTATATCGTAGGAAAGACGGTATATGTGCAGGTAGAGAGCGATCAAACGATAACTCCGACCAGTGGTATCTCTCCGGCTGCGGCTCCGGTACGCCGTGCAGCGAAAGCAACCGATAAACAATACATGGTTTTGGAGGACTATTACACCATTGCGCTGACCAGTACCAACGGCGAGGAGAAGAAACTCTATGTCCTGCCAGAAGAGGACAAAGAGGACCAATACATTATCGGTCATGACTTGTCGAAGTTCGGTATGAGCACAAAGAAGCCGCAGATCTGGGTAAAACGTTATGGTGTGAACTTGGGTCTGAACACTACCGCTCCGATCAATGATGTAGCCGAGTTCCCGGTTAACCTCTATGTGCCTGCTGCAGGAGAATATACCCTCAGTCTTGCTGCGCAGCCGAATGATGATTATATCGTTTATCTCACGCTGAACGGCGAAGCTATCTGGAACTTGAGTAGCAGCGAGTATGCCGTTGAGTTAGCAACCGGTACGAATAAGTCCTATGGTTTGCGTCTGAGTGCCCGCAAGAGTCCGTCTGTAGCAACCGGTGTGGACGAGGCTGTCGTAGATGCCAAGGGCGAGACGCGTAAAGTGCTGATCAACAACCAAGTATTCATCATCCGTGGCGATCAGGTTTACTCGATCGATGGTCAGTTAGTGAAGTGAGAAAGCCTACCCCTAACCCCTCCCTGAAAGGAGGGGGATATGGGGTGGTAGAATATTGATTAACAATTAAATAAATCCTCATCACTCTTCCCTTTATGGGTGAAGGGCTTTGCCCGATCGAGCGTCCAGTGGACGGTCGTAGAACAAAGATGAGGTAGGCTTATAGTTATGAAAAAGAAACAATATATTTCGCCTCTTAGCGAGGTAACACACTTGGGTTCGGATATCTTAATGGAGGCGTTTCATTCCGCCAGCATGCCGAGCGATCCATTCACGGCTCCCGCAAAGCGTGAAGCACCGTTCTGACGAAACACGGCGCAAAGCCGTTTCAGGTAGACCAATCGAGACCCTGCACAAGACGAAGCAGGGTCTCTTTTGCGTTTTTTTCCTCTTTTCTTGCATATATCAAAAAAAAGCAGTACCTTTGCACTCGAAAATGAAACGGCGCGTATCTGTCATAGTATTTTTGCTGACCGCATTGCTGGCGGTGATATGCAGTAGTGTCTCTTCCCGTCCGCAGGATAAGGTGGAGAGCCGCGCAACTATTCCTGCCCCGCAGCAGATCAGTTATGTGACCTCCACTTCGGATTGCGCTATTCCGGTACAGATTGCGAAGATCCAGCAGATGGTCATTCATCTCTCTGCGCGGCAGCAACTCAAACGCCTCTCGCAGTCTGTCTTCGGGCTGCCGGCTAATATAGCCACTACCTATTCTATCGCACGAACCATCTGCCGTTCGCGCACACTCCTCCGAAGCCTTGAGACTTACGACATCGGCTTCCCCTTCTCCGCTTTTTGGTAATTTACTTTTGTAAAGACCGCTTCGCTGTTAGACCGGCTATGCCTGTTTGACCGCGTTTGCTGTATGACCGCTTCGCTGTAAGAGCAAGGCGGAAACTCATCATTGTAAATGAGTAAATAAGTAAATAAGAAAATAACCAAATTGTAAATGACTTTATGAATGCAACAACTATTATTGTTGCCGTTGTGCTATTAGCCCTCGGCATCGTTCCTATTCTGATCCTCAATAAATACGGTAAAGGCAACAAACACGACGAGGAGAAATGACAGCCTTGGTTATCGTATTGGGATTTATATTCCTTTTGCTGGGAGCAGAAGGGCTGGTGGACGGCGCCTCGGGTTTGGCGAAACGCTTCGGCATCAGCAACCTCGTCATCGGCATGACCGTCGTGGCTTTCGGCACATCCATGCCGGAGTTTGTGGTCAACATGCTCTCGGTGGCAGAGGGGCAGACAGACCTCGCCCTGACCAATATTGTAGGTAGTAATATCATCAATATCTTCGTCATCCTCGGTCTGACTGCGCTGGTGTACCCGATCGCCTCTGCCCGCTCCGCGCGTGTTTTCGACATCCCGATGAATATCCTTGCAGGCATTGTGGTACTCGTCGCCGTACTCGTTACGCTGCCTTTCGAGACCATGCCGGGAATGTCCCGCGTGAGCGGAGTCATCCTGCTGCTGATCTTCTGCCTCTTCATGGCGCATAGTGTCAAGACGGCGAAAGCCGAACCGGATACCGCCGAAGATATTAAGCCCATGCCGCTTGCCAAAGCCCTTGTTTACATCGTCTTGGGACTTGCAGGCTTGATACTCGGCGGCGAGATGATCGTCCGCGGTTCTGTCCGCGTGGCTACCGAATTAGGAGTTCCGGACGCGATTATCGGTCTGACCATCGTAGCACTCGGAACATCCCTGCCCGAACTGGCTACTTCGGTTGTCGCCGCCACCAAACACAACTGCGACCTGGCATTGGGAAATATCGTAGGCAGTGTGTCATTCAATGTGTTCTTTATCTTGGGCACATCCGCGCTGCTGCGGCCGCTTCCTGCCTACGAAGGAATCATCTTGGACGGCATTATGGCTACGCTGGGAGCGGTGTTAGTCTGGTTGGGAGTCATCTCCAACCGCCAACACCAACTCAAACGTTGGCATGGTGCCCTGTTATTAACCGTCTATGCGGCATACTTGACATATAGACTAATGAATCTGTAAATGAGTAAATAAGAAAATGAATAAATGAGTAAATAAGAAAATATCTTTATGGAAACTGAAAATAAAACATTGATTGAGCAATCATACATAACTCGCAAAAGCTCGTTCTTCGGTCTCTTTCACCACTTGGTATATACTCCGACCAACAGCCGGATTTCCGACTACAGCCGTTATTACAGCCACATCGTACGCGACGAAATGAGAGAACTGTTCTCGCTGGAGGACAGCAAATTTGAGCAGCGTTTGGCTAAACTCCCGGCATATGAAGAGGCGGTCAACGGCAACGTACTGGTCAAAGGTCATGTCTCTGCCGACAAGCAGTTTGTCTCTCTGCGTCTGTATCTCTATGAGCAGATTGACTACCGCCCGGTAAGCAAGACCTATTTCCTCCAAGGCGAAGCGGCGCAACAAGCCGCCCGGGTCTTCAAACTATAGACTCCGAACTTCCTTTCTGCAAAGCGACTCACAGCAATGTGAGTCGCTTTATTACTGCCACTCGTGAACAGGGCGGATTTGGATATCGAAACCTTCAAATGTGGTATCCTCATATTCGTGGTCGGTAAGTAAAAGCAGGTTCTTGCAGCCTGTTATCTGTGCCGCAGTTTTCAGTCCTTTCAGTTCCCGCTTGCGCGTTTTCTCTGCGGAGATGTCATAAGACACTTGTATGCATTGCTGCACTTGATTTCCTTTGCAAATCAGAAAATCACACTCGCTTCCGCGGTCTTTGTAATAGCATATATCCCAACCGTTCAGTTTGCATTTGCGGAGTAGTTGGATGAGCACGATGGTCTCCAACCGCCAACCTAAGTTTTCGGCGGAAAAGGCATTTTCCCGCATATTCATCATTGCCACATCGACTGCGTATAGTTTTTCTTGCACGATCCGCAACTTGCTCTTAGCGGCATATTTCGATACACCGATTAACAAATAGGCTTGTTTGAGGTAGTCAATATAGTTTTTAGTGGTATGCAATGATTTGAAATGAAACAAGTCGGTCAACTCCTGTGTCGCGACTATAGACGGAGAAATATTGAGCAGATGGTGTGCCATTTGTTCAAAAGCCGCCTTATAAACTATTTTATAGCGTTGCTCAATATCGCGTTTGAGGATGTTATCAACCAGTGTGTTGATATAGTGCCGCCTGTCTTCAATGACCAGCAACTCAGGAAAACCGCCTTGTTGCATGTATTCATCAAAAGCAGCTCTACGGAAAGCCGTTGCTTTCGTAGCGACACTTTTAGTATCAACGCCTTTCATTTCACAGAACTCTTGGAACGAGAAAGGATAAAGGGCAATCTCTTTGTTACGTCCGGTTAGATGCGTTGCCAGTTCACCGCTCAACAGTTTGGCATTGGAACCGGTTATGATGACATGCATATGCTGACGCAGCAATCGGTTGACAAACAGATGCCATCCATCTATATCTTGTATCTCGTCCATGAACAGATATTGAAAGTCTCCATATATCTTATAGAGCACTTCCAGAACATCGTTTAACTGCTCGGCTTTCATGCCATTCAGGCGTTCATCGTCAAAATCCACGTAAGCGAAATGTACGCCTCTTTGCATTAACGCTTGATAGCACATGGTCGATTTTCCGCTACGCCGCACACCGATCACTACTTGCGCTTGCGGGCTGTTGATTTCCACAAGCGATTCTTCCGGACGATGGCACAATGTCTCTTGCTGGCGTGCTTCCAACTCTGTTTTCTGGTCAGAGAGAATTGCCTCCAATGTTCTGGCATCTATCATATTTTTGTTTTGTAAAACTTATTTTATATTAAAAACTGCTGCAAAGGTACTGCTTTTTTGGCAATTATGCAATAGTTGACAGCACTTTTTTATTCTTTAAATGCATTATTTCACGAAAAACAAGCGCATAAAATGCATTATTTTACAACTCTATAAATATTTAAATGCATTATTCTACGTATATTTCATGGCAAAATCAAGATCTATTTCCTGCAAAGCGACTCACATCCCCGTGAGTCGCTTTTTTTGTCCGAAAAATTTGCATATCTCGCAAGAAAGTAGTACCTTTGCACTCGCTTTGGAAGGAGTCGCCGAGATTGTCTTGCAGCCCTCCATAAGCACGACTTATCAAAATGGAATTCCGACCCATTCCCATTGATGAATTTGACAATATCGCGCAACCGTTGATATGACTCAAAAACAGAAAACAGTTCTCGGCTTTGCAGCCGGAGTGGCGGCGGGTGTCTCGTACGGACTGAATCCGCTGTTCGGCAAACCGCTCTTGGACGGCGGCGTGCCGGTGTTGTCGCTCCTGTTCTTCCGTTATGCCATCTCGGCGGTGATCTTAGGTCTCTGGATGGCGTTCCGGCATGAGTCTTTCCGCGTCAACGGAAGGGAAATGCTCCTGCTGGTCGTCCTCGGCTGTCTGTTCGCCGCCAGCAGTGTCTTTCTCTTCGAGTCGTACCGGTTCATTCCTTCGGGGCTGGCAACGACTTTCGTTTATCTGTATCCGGTCTTTGTGGCGCTTATCATGGTCGGGCTGCATGTCTATCCCAAATGGCAGGTATGGCTGTCTATAGCCGCCACGGTTGCGGGAGTGGTCTTGCTCAGCTGGCCCGCCGCCGGAACAGAGATTCACTGGCTCGGTATTGTTCTCGCGGCAATGTCCGCTTTGAGTTACGCCGTTTATCTGGTGATTGTCAACCGTTCGCAGCGTATCAAACATATCTCCGAACACATGCTCACGTTCTATGGTCTGGTGGTAGGTGCCATCGCTTTTCTGGCGTACCTGCTTGTTGACGGAACGCCGGTGCTGCAAGGCATTGACACCACTTCGGACGTGCTGAATCTCATCGGCTTGGCAATCTTCCCGACTATGATAGCCATGCTGACGGTAGCCCTTTCCACACGCCTTATCGGACCTACGAAAACATCCGTCTTGGGCGCTTTCGAACCCGTAACGGCAATCTTGGTCGGCACGCTGGTCTTTGGCGAACCGCTGACGGTCAACATCCTCGCCGGCATCGTCATCTGCATTGCCGCCGTCCTGTTCATGATCCTCAGCGAAAAGTAAAAATAAGATCATCCGGAACTCATATGACCTACGACGAATACATAGCCCAAGAGCAGCAAGCGATGGATGAGGAGCAGCGGGATGACAGTTGCTTCCTGGAGTATCAGCCCGAAGGGCAGTTTGTTCGCGGACATTAAATCTGACAACAAAAAATCGCCTAAATAGCCCCAAACCCTTGCACATGTCAAAAAAAAGCAGTACCTTTGCAGGCGTAATTGAAAAAGTGTAACGAATAAAGCGTATTATATGAATCCATTTAACTATATTTCCATAGCCGAAGGGGATAATTTCTACGACCGGAAAGAGGAGACCAAACGCATCGTAGATACCTTGCAAGGAGGAAATAATATGGTGTTGTTCGCTCCGAGGAGGTATGGAAAGACCTCACTCGTCTTCCGCGCAATGCAACAATTGGAGCAATCCGGTATCAGTTGTGTCTATCTGGATTTGATGCCGGTGTATTCGTTGGAATCGTTCGCCGAATTATATTTACAAGCCTTATACCGCAAACAAACAAGTTTTGAGCGGTTTATCCAAATGGTATCTGCGCTCAAAAACATCCGCCCCAAGATGACATTTGATGAATTCGGGAAGCCCGAGTTCGGCATAGAGTTTGCAGAAACGAAAGTCAGCCCTGCTACGATTGCGGACATCCTGAACTTGCCCGAAAAAATGGCACAAGACGGGCGGCGGATAGTAGTTGTAATGGATGAATTTCAGGAGATCCGCAAGTTGTCTAAATTCGGGTTGGAAGCCCTCATGCGCAGCAAAATTCAACTCCAACACCACGCAAACTATCTTTTCTTGGGTAGTAAGACACATATCATTCAAGATATGTTTATGGACAAGAACAGGCCTTTCTATAATTCGGCAATTACGTTGCAGATCTCCACTCTTCCGGAACGTGAGACCATTGATTTTATCACCTCTCGTTTGGCCACATCCGGCATCCGGATCTCTGAGGATTTATGCCGCTACCTGATTGCACGGGTGGAAAACATACCTTACTATATCCAGCTCTTATCCGCCGAAATATGGCAATATATGGTTGGAGAGTTACACGATGTCACCAAAGATATTATCGACAACTGCTTCTTGCGGGTGGTGGAGCTGAAAAGCGACTACTATTTTGAACGTACTGACCGCTTGTCGGTATTACAAAAACGCTTGTTGATAGCTCTGACGCAGTCGGGAGATAATATCTATTCAGGAGACTACATCCGGCGCTATAGGCTTGTCGGTGCCTCGTCGCTACAAAAGGCAGTAGCCGTTCTTCTGGACGAAGGAATTATTGATAGAAACGAAGCCACATACGCTTTCTGTGACCCGTTCTATAAACAATACATCTACAATTACGCTTCGCAGCGTAACGCCTCTGAGCGTAATTAAAACAAGTAAAATAAAATACATCGTCCTCTCCAAGACGCTAAACCGGAGAAACGCGCGTAGCGACGCGCGATAACATATTGATTAAAAGCGTTTACTGACGCTTGTTGCAAGTCCATTGGGCATGTTGGGGTATATTATACATGGCGCGAGTAGCTGCATTGCTTATCTGACTGTTTTGGGCATTTCCTACGGCCTCGATTAACAGATAGCATTCAGGTATTCGCGTTTTTGTTTAATTATTTCAACAACCATGACGGGGGAAGCACATGACCATCACGGGACCATGTCCCGAGAACGACCTAACAAAGTCCGAAGGACATCCTAAAAATCTTCTTAAAAAAATTAGTCCGACCGACCGCCATGCCGCTTTAGCGGCGTCTCCACGCAGGTTCTTTTCTTTTTCTTTTTTCTTTCTCCAGGGGTAACCGGCAAATTTAAGAAAATAGCCTTTCCCCTTGCATATCTCGCAAAAAAGTAGTACCTTTGCACTCGCTTTGGAAGGAGTCGCCGAGATTGTCTTGCAGCCCTCAATAAGCATGACTTATCAAAATAAAATACAAACTATGATAGACCAGATTATGGATTACAACCGCTCGTTTGTGGAGCGGAAAGACTACGAACGGTATCTGACCGACAAGTACCCCGACAAGAAACTGGCGGTGCTGACATGTATGGACACACGTCTGACGGAGTTGCTTCCGGCGGCATTGGGTTTGAAGAACGGCGACGCCAAGATTATTAAGAACGCAGGCGGACTGATCATCACGCCCTTTGACTCGGCTATGCGCAGCCTCATAGTGGCAATTTATGAATTGGGCGTAGAGGAGATTATGGTGGTGGCACATTCCCAGTGCGGCGCGTGTCACATGAGCTACAGCCATTTCCACCACGTGATGAAAGCGCGCGGTATCAAGGATGAGACGCTCAATGTCATCCGCGAATGCGGCATCGACCTCAACCATTGGCTCGAAGGATTCCGCGACACGGAGACCTCCGTCCGCAAGACCGTCAAGACCATTCAGACGCACCCGCTCATCCCGAAAGATGTCACCGTCCGCGGGTTCATCATCGACTCCGTCACCGGCGCATTGGAGGAAATCAAATAAATATAAATAAACAACCATGATATATTATTTCTCTGCCACGGGCAACAGTCAGCATGTGGCAACCCGTATCGCCGGAGCTCTCGGCACGCAAGCGCAGTCCATCGAGACCGCCGGTACTGAAATCCGTCTCGCAGACGGCGAGCCGTTGGGTTTCGTCACGCCTACCAACTGGAACGAACTGCCGGTTCTGGTGCGCGAATTCATCCGCAAAGCCAACATCCGTTTGGCTCTGAATAACTACGTTTTCACCGTTGCCACCTACGGTTTCCTGCAGGGCTTTGTATGCGAGGATGCACGCCATGAACTGAAGCGCAAAGGTATTAAGATGAACGCCGGTTACTCCGTCAAGATGCCGGACAACTGGACTCCGATGTTCGACCTCTCCGATCCCGCGAAAGTGCAGCAGCAGGTCGATGCCGCCGAGCCGCAGATAGACGAAGTGATTGCGATGATACGGCAGCATGCGCAAGGCAACAAGAGCCATGACCGGATGCCGTATTTCTTCCGCGTGGTGACCGACCCTCTCTTGACATACGAACGCCAGACCAAGTTCTTCGGGGTGGATAAAAGCAAGTGTATCGGTTGCGGGCTATGCGCCAAGAAATGTCCTGTACAGGCTATCGAGATGCAGGAAACGGAAAAGACCGAGACCAACAAACTCGGCAAAACCCCTGTATGGACGGCAGAGCGTTGCGCCCTGTGCCTCGGCTGCCTCCACCGCTGCCCGAAATTCGCCATCAACTACAACAACAAGACGCAATCCCACGGGCAATACCAGCACAGCAAGTATTACAAGAAACAATAATACAGGGCACTTCTTCTGCCGCTGGCTGGAAAAACACATCAAATAGTAACTTTCGGGGGAAAAGCAAAAAAGATTAAGAGAAAAAGCAGCGCAAAATCCCCAAATCTCAGAAAAAACATCACTTTTGGTCAACAAGACCCTCAAAAACTTGCATATGTCAGAAAAAAGAAGTACTTTTGTAAGTTAATTTTAATTCGTGCAAGTTAGAAAAAGCGAAATACGGTAAATGAAATCCATACCGGTATATAAATTCTCGCGGTTCAAGTACGGAGCGGAACTGCTGATTGATGTCATCGACTATGACCGGATACGCGACGGTGTGCGTGTGACGCCTGTCTTCAGCGAGTCGTTCTATTCCGTCACGTTAGTGTTAGAAGGCGATGACGAGGTTTCGGTCAACGGGCAGTCGCTCCGTGTCCGTCGCGGAACGGTCATCTGCTCTATTCCCGGCGAGGTGTGGACGTTCGGAGAGGAGCCCAAGATGGATGCTCTCAATCTGATTTTTGAGAAAGAGTTTCTTCTGTCATTCTTCATCGATCCGCATTTCCTGGACCAGTTCGGCTACCTGCAATCAGACCGTTCTTCGCCGTTCTTGCAGGCAGACGAGGCCACCTTGCAACGCTTGCTGACGCTCTATCGTGAGATGCGGGCAGAGATAACCGACTATGAGCAGAAAGACCATCATATCCTTCGGGCGATGCTCTATGAGACGCTGATGCTGCTCTCGCGCGTGCCGACGGTTGAACCTGCTGAGCGAGCGGTTCTCCAGCGCAGTATGCAGGATATTCCGGTAAGCCGCTATATGGATGAGTTCACGGCGTTGGTACGTGACCATTTCCGGGAGGAACACAGTACAGCATATTATGCCGGTAGGCTGTGTATCACCCCAAACTACCTGAATAAGATTGTCCAGCGTTCGCTCGGGAAATCCGCTAAGGTCTATATTCTGGAACAACTGATGGCGGAAGCGTGCCGTCTGCTACGTTATACAACGCTCTCTGTCAACGAGATAGCCGACCAACTGCATTTTGAATCAACCACTTATTTTGTCCGCCTTTTCCATAAGTACATCTTCCAAACGCCGCTTGAGTACCGGTCTAAAAACATGCAAAGTCCCGAAAAGTGACATTTCCGGCGCGGTTTGTGTTGCATCCGTTTGCAAAAAAAGCAGTACCTTTGCACTCGATTTCAAACGAGTGTAAATATGAAGACAATTTTTAGTGCATTTGCAGAGCAAGTGGCGAAACAGCCGGAAGCATTGGCTGTGATGGACGAAGAGCAGGCGTTGACCTACCGCGAGTTGGACATTTTGGCGGCAGAGATTGCAGCAGGTTTCCCTAAACGTACTGACGAAGGAGAATACCCCGGACCTGCCCGGGTGGGGATAGTGATGAATCATTCGGTGAGGATGATAGCATCCATTTTAGCCGTATTGAGGCAGGGTGCAGCCTATGTGCCGGCAGAGCCGACCTTTCCGACTGAACGGAAACGCTTTATGATGGCGGATTGCGATTTTGTGATTACCGATGACGGAATACAGATTCAGTCTAATCCCGCCGCACGCGTGGACGATCTGGCATACATCTTATATACCAGCGGCACAACGGGCAAACCGAAAGGGGTGATGGTCACTAACGCCAATGTGCTACATTATGTGGCGGCGTTCCAAAACGAGTTTCATCCTGTGCCGGGTGACCGGATGTTGCAACATTCGGTTTGTTCGTTTGACATTTTCGTGGAAGAAGTATTCACGACACTGCTTAGCGGCGCTACACTCTGCATCCCTTCCGAAGAGACGAAAAATGACATGGGACGGCTGATGGCTTTCATCGAACGCAACGGCGTGACGATGCTGAGTGGTTTTCCGTATCTGCTGTTAGAGATGAACAAACTGGGCCGCATTCCCCGTTCGCTGCGGTTGCTTATCAGTGGCGGTGATGTACTCCGCGCGAGATATATTGACCGCCTGCGCACGCAAGGAGTGCTGATATATAATACGTACGGACCAAGCGAGACAACCGTCTGCGCATCCTATTACCGCTGTGACGATGCAGAACCTTTAGCGGATGGCACTTTCCCTGTCGGAAAGGCAGTCAAAGGCGTGCAAATAGAGATTCTAAACGAGGACTTGCAACCCGTAGCGGACGGCGAGACAGGCGAGATATGTATTTTCGGTAACGGAATATCATTGGGCTACACGCCTCCTGTGCCGGAACAGGTGCATTTTACTACGATGCCGGACGGAAGGCGGGTCTATCGAAGCGGCGACCTCGGGTATGTGCTGCCGGACGGCAACATCGCTTTTCTGCATCGCAAGGACACGCAAGTGATGATCTACGGCAAGCGCGTGGAGTGCGAGGAGGTAGAGAATGTCCTTTGCGAACAGCCACAGGTGGAGACCGCGGTTGTCACTCCGCAGACCGACAGCGACGGCATGACATTCCTCGTGGCATATATAGTGCCCCGTTCGGAGAGGTTCAACCTTGATACCGTCAAACATGCCGCGGCGGAACAGTTGGCAAACTTCATGATGCCTGAGTTTTGGAAGGTGATGGAGTGCATGCCGATGACACCGAACGGCAAAGTGGATCGCAAAGCCTTGCCGCAGGTCAGAAAGGAGGGCTGCTTGTATGACTGATCTCTCTATTCGTCAGGCGACACTCGCGGACTTGGACCTGCTCATGGCGTGGCGCATGGAAGTGCTGCATTGCGTCTTTGCACTGCCGGAAGATAGTGACATGACGGCGCTGTGGCAAGCCAACCGCGATTATTACAACCGCGCCTTGGCTGACGGCACGCACATAGCATGTCTGGCGTATTGTAATGGCGAAATCATCGGTTGCGGAGGTGTTTGCCTGCATAACGAGATGCCTTCGCCTGACAATCCCAACGGACGCTGTGGCTACTTGATGAATATCTATGTGCGTCCGGCATACCGCGGCAAGGGATTTGCCAAACGTATCGTCCGCTGGCTCATCGGCGTGGCACTCGGACAACAAACAACAAAGATTTATTTGGAGACTTCGGAAGCCGGAAGACCGCTCTATCGTTCACTCGGTTTCCACGAAATGAAAGATATGATGATTTTATGAAACAGCAGACTACAATAGGCGGGCGGGAATGCCTGCTTTATACCGACGAGCAGCCGCAGGTGTTGCTCATTCAGACGCTCGGAGGACACGAGCATAATTCGATTGACACAGAGGTGGAACTCATCCGCAAGGCGGTGCCGGTGCCCTTTGTCATGGCGGCTTTTGCCATTCGCGACTGGGAAGCGGAACTCACACCATGGCACGACCCCGAGGTGTCGAAACGCAAGATTGTCGGCGAACTGGCAGGCGAGACCTTGCTCTACTTGACGGACGAACTGATTCCGTATTTGCGCAAGCAGTATGGTACATTGCCTATTGTGCTTGGCGGTTATTCTTTAGGAGGATTGTTCTCGCTCTGGGCAGCCTCGCAGACGGATGTACTGACCGCCGTAGCCGCTATGTCACCATCACTATGGATTGCCAATTGGGCGGAGTATTCCGCCGCGCACCCTGTCCGCACGCAGTACGTGTACCTCAGTCTCGGCGACCGCGAAGAGTTCACACGCGACAGGGCGGTCGCGCAGGTGGGCAACAATGTCCGTGCGGAACATGCGCGTCTGACAGAGCAACTCGGTACCGCCAGATGCACGCTCGAATGGAACCCCGGCAATCATTTCGCCGATGGAGCCATCCGCACAGCCAAAGGCTTTACGTGGTGTATAAATAAGATAATAAATAAGATAACAAATTAAAATACAGTAATTATGACACAGAAAGAGATTGAAACCCTCATTGATTTTGAGCAGCAAATCCAATGGCGTTGGAGCTGCGGAGACCCCAATGGATACATTGATGCGTTGGCAGAAGATGTTACCTACGTTGACCCGCTTGCAAAGCAGTTCCTCTATGGACGTGAAGCAGTAAGCGCACACTTCAAGCGTATTATGCCAGAAGGTCCTACAGGTATTGTAAGGCAGGAATACCACAATGAAACGGCACGGGTAATGAATGAAAACGAAGTCCTCCTCGTGTTTGGTTTCACTACGTTTAAAGCGGATGAGAGGGGGAATGAGAAATTGTTTTTGTCGTGGAATATATCACTCATCTTCCGCAAGACTGATGGTAGATGGTTGCTTACGCACGGACACCTGTCGTTGCGTAACGACTTTGATTTAGAAAGCCTTCCCCGCCTGCAAGAGATGTGGAAAAAAGATTTATCCGTACTATGATTCAGGTAAAAGAGATTGATGTCAAGACGGTAATGACCAAGTCGAACCTGCCAGTATCGGACTATTCGGTCAATCCGTATGTGGGCTGTACGCACGCCTGCAAGTATTGCTATGCCTCGTTCATGAAGCGTTTCACAAACCACCCTGAACCATGGGGGGAGTTTGTGGATGTGAAGATGTGGAAACCGATTAGCGAAAGTAAGCGGTATTGCGGCAAAGAGATGTTTCTCTCCTCTGTCACAGACCCATATATCCCTCAGGAGGCTAAGTACAAGCGGACACGTGCTATTTTGGAGCAGTTGCAGGGGAGCGGAGTGTCGCTTTCTATTGCCACCAAGTCCGACCTTGTACTGCGTGACTTGGATTTAATAAAGACCTTTCCCAATGCGCGTGTATCGTGGTCAATCAACACACTTGACAACACTTTCCAACGCTCCATGGACAGGGCCGTGAGTATTGACCGCCGTATTGAAGCGATGCGCCGGTTCTACGAGGCAGGCGTGCAGACCACTTGTTTCATTTCCCCCATTTTCCCGGGTATCACGGATGTGGAGGCAATAATCCGCCGTACCAGGGATTTCTGTAACCTCGTCTGGCTGGAGAACCTCAACCTGCGCGGCGATTACCGCGGACGCATCCTCAACTGGGTGCACGAACACCACCCGGAATTGGATGCTTTGTATCGCCAGATATACTCAAAAAGAGACCGCACGTACTGGACAGAGTTGGACGGTCAGTTGCGCACCTTCTGCGAGACGGAGAATCTGCCTTATGTGCGTAATGATGACAGTGTGCGTGCCAAACATGGCGAACCACCGGTGGTGGTCAATTATTTCTACCACGAGACCATCACCAAATCTGCACAAAAGCAGCAAATAGACTAAATAGGCTAAACCGACCTGCGGGCAAAAATAAAATGGCGAAAAATTTGCATATGTCGTAAAAATGTAGTACCTTTGCACCATGTTTCAGATTATTCGCAAATATGCCCCGATGGTACTCATCCTTTTGATGAGCCTGTTTGCTATGGCTCTGGCGATGGATGAATACAGCGATAGCCGACGTATTGCGGAGGACCTGCGCATCGAGAGTTGCGTGGAACTGGAGACGGAGGACTATGAGTGGGATGAGTTGGATCTGAGCAGTCAGCCTGTATATGCCGGCGGTCTGTCCGTAATGTATATCTCTCTTCCTTTTACAGAAAGGCAGGGGGTAGGCTCCGCTCCTTTTATTTCCGACAAGCAGCGGCTCGGCTTGGTGCGTCGTTATGCCCCGCGAAAAGCACTTGCATGCTATAACTATGCCCAGACATAAATTATACGGTATAAACTCATTGGAGTTTGTACCGTTTTTATTATAAATGCGAAAATAAGAAAATGCGAAAATAAATAAATGAACCAATGGATTTTATTTCTATCTTAACAGCTATCCTGACTCTCATGGCAGGTATCGGAGTGTTCCTCGTCGCCTGCACAATGATGAGTAGTAACTTGGAGTCGGCGGCTTCGCGGCGGCTCAAACAACTCTTCTCGCACACCGGCAACAACAAACTCATCGGTGTCGGCATCGGTACGCTCGGCACGGCGGCTATCCAATCCAGCGGAGCCGTGACGGTCATGGTCATCGGTTTTGTGAACGTGGGAATCATGTCGCTCACGCAAGCCGCCACCATCATTTATGGTGCCAACATCGGTACGACTGTCACTGCTCAGTTAGTGGCACTCGGCCTCTCCGGCTCCAACAGCCTCTCCACCACCGTCCTTTTCGCCGCTTTTGCGGGCATTGGAGCCTTTATGATGCTTTTCGCCAAAAGCGACGCATGGAAAAAGACAGGCGGTATTTTGACGGGCTTCGGAATGCTCTTCGTCGGTCTGAGTATGATGGCGAATGCCATGGACGAGTTCGCGGCGCTCGACTCCGTCAAACTGTTCCTCGCTTCTATACGCAACCCGCTGTTATTGGTGCTTTTAGGAACCATTATTACCGCTATCATCCAGTCCTCGTCCGTCATGACGTCTATTGCGATTACGATGGTCGTTACGGGGCTTATTGCGCTGGACCAGGGTATCTACCTCACGATGGGAAGTAACATCGGTTCGTGCGTGGTAGCCATCATCGCCGGTATGACCAGCGGCGTAGCTGCCAAACGGACGGCGATGATCCACCTGCTTTTCAATGTCTTGGGTGTCGTCTTGTTCCTCTGCGCAGCCTTGGCGCTCAGTCTCGTTACCGCCGGCGTCTGGTCCTTCGGCACTATCTTTGAGCATCTCTTCCCCTCCGCTCCGCAGCTGCAGCTGGCGATGTTCCATACCGTCTTTAATGTCACTACCATGTTGGTAGCTCTGCCGCTGACCAACGCGCTGGTTAACCTCGCCTGCCGTATCATAAAAGACCAACCGGCGAAAGATACCAACGAGCCGCATCTCTATTTCCTTGACCCGCAGATGTTGCGCACACCCGTAGTGGCTATCCGTCAGCTCAAAGCCGAAGTGGAGAACATGGCTAAACTGGCGCTCCAAAACTACCAACGCTCCATCCATAATGTTACGGCGTTAGACGATTCCGAGCGTGACGAGTTCAACCGGACGGAGGACCAACTCAACTACCTCAACCGCGAACTGGTTCATTATGCCCTGCTCCTCTCCAACAACCAACTCAGCGAGTTCGACCACCAATACCTCGTCTCCACCATCCGCACGGTCAGTGACCTGGAGCGCATCGGCGACTACGCCAAGAACATCATCGAGTACGCCGACAGCCTCCGCCAGCAGGAGGTGCGCTTCTCCGACTACGCGCTCAAGGAGATCGACCAGATGAATACCCTCATCAGCCGTCTCTATGACGCTGCGATGCAGGCGTACCATAAGATGGACATGACCGCCCTCGGGCTTGCCAACCAGATTGAGGACGAGGTGGACCAACTGACCGACGAGATGGAGCGCAATCATATCCAGCGCCTCGCTTTGGGTATCTGCAAACCGCAAGCCGGAACCGAATATATCTCCCTTGCCCAGAACTCCGAACGTGTTGCCGACCACCTTATCAACGTGGCGAAAACCATTCGTGACCTGCAATAACCATTTAACAGTTTAACAATTTAACATTTTAACATCTATGAAAAAGACCCTTTTATCTGCACTCCTTGTGCTGACCACATGTTTCACGGCTTGTTCCGGTGAAAAAGTTATCCCTTATCTTGAAATGCCGCTTCAGGCGCAACGGCTGATTGAGGCGCATTTCGCCAAAGCCGATGTGTCCGTGGTAATGATGGACCGCGAACTCCTGAGTACGGACTACGAAGTGCGTCTGAACGACGGCACCAAAGTGGAGTTCGACAAAGACGGCGCACTGACCAAAATCGACTGCGGCACCAAGGCTGTTCCAGAAGCCCTCATTCCGGAAGCCGTGCGTTCGTATGTAGCCGCCAACTTCCCCAACACCTTCATTACGGAGTGGGGCAGAGACGACCGCCGCTGGAAAGCCGAACTGAACAACGGTCTGGATCTGGAATTCAACAAAAAATACGAATTCGTCCGGATTGACGACTAAAGCCGTCTTATTTTGACCTTCCGAACTACTATTACTTTACTTATGCCATAGGAAGCGCTGGGAAGCGCTATATAAATATCCAAGTGAGTAAGTAGATAGTTCCCTCTGTGGGAACGGAGCAAAGGTGCGACTGTGAAGCCGGCCTTTGTTTTTTTATGTCACAAAACTTGCATATCTCACAAAAAACATGTATGCCCGAATGGCTGCCGAGGCACGCGCCGGAGGACGAGTTCCGCAATTATGCCGTAGTGTCCCCCGTGGGTCGCAGTATGGTGACGCATATAGAGCAGGCGGAAGGCGGTCAGAGCACTCCTACTGCGCCGTGGTACGACCGTACGGAGAGCACTATCAAGACCGTTCCTACAATGCGCAAGGACTCCACCGTCTTCATTATTACCGGCGACACAGCGCGTAACAAAGTGCAGGTGATGCCCGGCGGCACAACTACCGCGGCTCCGATCATCTCCGCTAACGGCAGCCCTGTCTCTTTCAACGGTAGAGAAATCGTCAACTCCGAGCACAAGAAAATAGCCATCTATGACGCGTCCGGCAAGATGGTCGGCCGTTCCAACACCCATTTCAGTATGCGTTCCCTTCCTTCCGATGTCTATATGGTCTATGTCGCCGGCTACAAAGGCGTCGCCTGCAAAGTAGTCAAGAACTGAACTGCAAACTGAACCAAATAACAAAATCCCAAAGAAAATGGCATACAAATTTGCGTATGTCATTTTTTTTGTGTAACTTTGCAGCCAAAAGTTGCAAAGCTTAATGATTATGGCTCGTGAAGAGAGAAATATTATCGGTTACACAATCGCACTTGTGAGTGAGTTTGCAAACCGTTTTGGCGTGGAGCCGCGTCAGGCGTACGCGTATATGAAACGTTATAAAGGAATGGAACATCTGCAACGACACTATGGTATCCTGCACACGCAATCATTCCCTGATACGGTTGAGGCACTGGCACAAGTCTGTGCGCATAACGGAGGAGGTTTGAAATGAAACTATATCATGGCTCCAATGTACCGGTAATTGTGCCCGACCTAAAGCACTCGAAACCGTATAATAATAAAAGGCGTTTATCGACAAAATGAAAGACGAGATAGTATTATATAAGCCTAATGAACAGTTTCAGTTGGAAGTACAACTGAAAGACGAGACTGTTTGGCTCAATATAACTCAAATAGCCCTGCTGTTTGACCGCGACAGAACAGTTATTTCCAGACACATACGCAATATATACAAAGAAGGTGAACTGGATGAAAATATCACATGTGCAAAATTTGCACACATGGGTATAGATGCCGACCAAGTATATGAAACCACGTATTACAATTTAGACGTTATTATATCTGTAGGCTATCGGGTAAAAAGCAAACGAGGAGTCGAGTTCCGGCAATGGGCGAATAAGGTTCTAAAGGATTACTTGCTGAAAGGCTATGCCGTAAATCAACGGTTAATGGCAATGGAAGATCGTATGGACCGCCGGTTGCAGGAACATACCGACCAGATACATGAATTACAGAACAAAGTGGATTTCTTTGTACGGACATCATTACCGCCCGTTGAAGGTATCTTCTATGATGGTCAAATTTTCGATGCCTATAAATTCATTAGTGATAGGGTACGCGAGGCGAAGAAACGTATTATTCTGATTGATAATTATGTGGACGATAGTGTATTAACATTATTAGACAAACGCGGAAAAGATGTAAGTGCAAAGATTTACACCAAAAATATATCCCATCAACTGAGTTTGGATTTTGAGAAGCACAACGCGCAATATGCGCCGATAGAGGTGGAGCAATTCGACCGCTCACACGACCGATGGCTTTGTATTGATGATACAGTTTATCATATCGGAGCAAGTCTCAAAGACCTCGGAAAGAAATGGTTCGCTTTCGTCAAGTTGGAGCAAACTACGGATGAATTGCTTAATAAGATGTAAAATAGGAAGTCACAATTTGTGACCAGTAAAATAATACCGTCCCTCTCCGAGACATAAAAGATGGAGCAATGTATCGGCCATATATGACCGATTAAAAATATCAAATCAACCCACCGCCTATGGCATAAAACAACAGACAAACAAAATACATTAATAATAAAGCATTCAGCTAAAAGCTTGGGTTCTTTAAAATCTGGACAATTCTAAAGAATCTTTTATCCAAGAACAAGGCTTTTGCTCACGTATCAACGTGAGCCTTGTTTCGGATATTTGGATAAAAGAGGTAGTCCAGAACCCTAAAGAACCCAGATTGAAGCTAACAAGCCTCACGTTTTTCGTGTAAATATGTTGAACAATTTAAATATTCACAACTATGGCAAAAACAAGTAAAGAACTTATTTGTGAGGCAGAACAAATTCTGTTTCGTGTCTATCAAGAGGACATCTTTGGTGTTGGTACTAAAGAAGATGTAGTCAGAGAACAAGATGTATCTTTGGTAGAGCAATTTTGCAAAGATATTGATGCTTATGTCTTGCTTTTACCAAAAGGTTCAAACACACATCAGCGTCTGTCTCAAAATGATTGGATTCTTAATGGTCGTCGTGTTTCTGTACGACGCATCCAAAACATCATTGATATATTGAGAACATTATAAATTAAACAAGTATGAAAAAACTAATTATGTTATTCGCGCTTATGACATACGCAGTATGTATGTCTGCCGAAATTCTTAGTCACATTCAAATAGGTGATGTATGTTATAATCTCGACACCGAAAATATGACAGCGGAAGTAACGTCTTCAAATTCAGGCTATTATTGGCAAACAACGATTGATATTCCTGCTTCTGTGGAGTACAACGATTTAACATTTAACGTAACAAGTATCGGGGATAGTGCTTTTTATTATTGCCAAAATCTGGAACGCATTCATTTTTCCGAAGGGCTCTTGAGTATCGGTAATTCTGCTTTTCGTAAGTGCGAAAAACTACGCTCTGTAACATTCCCTAAAAGTTTACTGACGATTGGTGGTTTTGCGTTTCATACATGTTCCTATTTCGGCAGTATTGAAATTCCTAACAATGTTACATCTATCGGAGAATACGCATTTGCATGGTGTCAGCATGTAAGATATGCTATTATCGGAGATGGCGTTATAACCATTGAAAGGTACGCTTTTGACCATTGTGTGGAGATGATTAGTGCTACTATGGGAAAAAACATCAAAACTATTGGAGATTGTGCATTTTGGCATTGTGAAATGCTGAATAGCATAACACTTCCGAGTACATTAACTTACATTGGGACGCAGGGTTTCTTCTATTGCAAGCAACTATGTCCATTTTCTTGTTTAGCGGTTACTCCTCCAACATTAGGTAACGAGGTGTTTAGTGGTGTGGAAAAACGAAGTTTAGAAGTCCCTTCAGAAAGTGTTGCAGCATATAAATCGGCATATCAATGGAAGGACTTTAATATAGACGAAATCTATATTGATGATGAAGCGAATGAGAACATTCTCTATAAGAGCGACAAGCAAACAAGAAAAGTTGTCCACAATGGTCAAGTACTGATTGAATGTGGAGACAAGACCTACACCCTCCAAGGTCAGGAGGTAAAATAACCCCTTTCAATCTCTCAATCCCCCGATAACTCGATCTATCGGACTCCTGCCTGCTCGGTGGCGGAGCAGGCAGGTTCTTTCTTCGTCTGTTTCGCCGGAATCCTATTCCGACAATCGGCTGTCTCAATAGTCTCATAGTCTCACGTACATTTTTTGTTCTGTCAGTTTTGTCAGTTCTGTCAGTTTGGAGAATGAAACTGACAGAACTGACAAAACTGACATGGTAAATTTTTATTAATTCGCGCCTGATTGCGCCTAAAATCGTTAGTTCTTTTTAGATATTCTTAATGGTCCGTTAACCATTCTCGTGGGTATTTCGAGAACTTGTAATTTTAATTGCATTTGCTGTTGGACAGTACAAAAAGAGTAAAAATTGATAAAAAAGCAAAATTATTGCCTTAAAATTTGGTCAATTCAAAAAAAAGCAGTAATTTTGCACGCTTTTTCCGCACCGGAAGAGCATTATTGTTTAACCCGGACAGACAACTCGTGAAGTTGCAAGTCCCTAAAATCAAAAGTCTAAATGGCAACAAAGATTCGTTTGGCTCGTTATGGTCACAAAGACTATGCTTTCTACCACATTGTAGTAGCAGACAGCCGCTCGCCGCGTGACGGCAAAATCATCGAACGTCTCGGTTCGTTCAACCCGAACACCAACCCTGCAACCGTAATCCTCAATTTTGAGCGTGCATTGTACTGGGTAGGCGTAGGAGCACAGCCGACAGACACCGTACGTACGATCCTTTCCAACGAGGGCGTACTCCTTTGCAAGCACTTGCAGGGCGGTGTAGCCAAAGGCGCATTCAGTCAGGAAGAGGCTCAGAAGCGTTTCGACGCATGGAAGGCTCAGAAAGACGCAAAGAACGGTAAGATCAGTGCTGCAGAGGCAGAGAAGAAAGTAGCTGCTGCCAAGGCTCTCCACGCTCAAGAGGTAGAGACCAACAAGGCAAAAGCTGCAGCCATCGCTGAGAAGCGTGCCGCTGCTGCCGCAGAACTCGCAGCTGCTGCTCAAGAGGCCGCACAGGAAGCAGCTGCCGCAGAGGCAGAGGCTAACGGCGAGGCTCCGGCTGAGGCGTAATCGCTGCACGATGTTAATTAAAAAGAAGTCCGAGACGAGAGTTTCGGGCTTTTTTTAGACAAAAAAGAGAATTATTTTGCATATATGCAAAAATTGTTGTATCTTTGCGGACTTTTTGGATTGGCAAAGAAACGTGCATAATTATTTGGTGATCATATTATTGGTAGCAATCTGCTTCGGGATAACTGATTTCCTAACGGAACGCTACCCCCGCTTGCAGAAAGACATCTCCTATCTGTCGTTTTTCACGATTGCCTTTCTCTGTACCATCAAATACTATTATGGTCCGGATGTAGCCAATTATGCTCCTTTTTATGACACCGTACCTTCGATAGCTTCCATATGGGCACATCCGGAGGATATACGTTTCCATTTCGAACCGGGTTATGCTATTTTCTGCCGTATACTGAAAGACTGGGGCGTGTCATTCTACTGGATGACCGCTATTGTGTCGATTTTATATTTCGGAGTGATCGGTTTGTTTCTGCGTAAGATAGATAGCAAACGATCCTTTGCGCTGGCAATATTACTGGTTCTGGATTATAATATCATCCTGTATGAATTCCGCCAATGCCTGTCTGTGGTAGCTTTTCTGCTGATGATCCTATGCCTGAGCAAGCGCAAATATATCCTGACGGTAGTGTGCGCCATATTAGCCGTTTTGTTTCACAAGGCAGGTTTGATGGTAGTAGTCCCCACCTTGATTTACTATATACTCAGTTACAACAGTACTCCACGCGCTATTTTTGCGGTACTGCTAACGCTGTTAGTCATGTTTCTGCTGCTACCGATCACGCATATTTCTATTGATTTCATCGGTAAATTACCGTTCTCGCACTCGGTGATCCATTCCATTGAGCACCATTTGACATACGGCAAACAGATACAATCCGTCTTTATTATTTATGCGATTATCCTACTCTGTCTGGTGCATTATACCCAGTATTGCAAATCACGGATAGAGATTATCGGAGCAGCGGCTATAACCGGTGTGATTTTCATCGTCATGCTATACCAGTATTACTATCTGCTGAACCGTATCCGGTCGTACTTCACTCCGGTACTTCTCCTCTATATCTTCAACTATGTTCAAAAGGCCGAAAAAACACGACACATTCCTTACGGACAACTTATCCGGCAGTTTGCCTGCTTTATAATGGTGCTTTATATGATCCATGTTCCGTTTTCTGTGCTCCGCATTGATAAAAAAATGCACAGCCATGTGAATGACACATGTACCGTATTCAGTTTTGCCGGCAAAGCGACCAAAGAAGAGGTGCAACGAAGACAGATGGCACGCGCCAGGAAGTTCTGGGATGAGGATTTTATGAAGGACGACACCAACCGGATCAACCGATGAAGAAAGTTATGATTCATATTCTCCTGTCCACATATAACGGTGAGCGCTGGCTGGCAGAACAATTAGACTCCCTGCTCTCGCAGACATATACAGATTGGCGGTTGTATGTCCGGGATGACGGTTCCGGCGATGGTACATGCTCCATTTTGAAGGCCTATGCGCAGAAGGATGCACGTATCACGGTTATCGAGGAGGCTGGGAAACTCGGTGCCAAGCGTTCGTTTGTGTATCTGTTGGAGCAATTCGGCGAGGCGGACTATTTTGCCTTCGCCGACCAGGATGACGTGTGGGATTTTGACAAACTGGCGCTTTGCGTGAAAACCATGCAGGAGCAGGAGAAACGGACACCGGCCGCTCCGATAGTCGTTCATACAGACCTGCGGGTGGTGGACGAGCATTTGCAGCCTATAGCTCCGTCGTTTTGGCAATATTGTAATATCCGTCCCAAACTGCTGGATAACAATATTCATTATATGGCATTATGCTCCAGCGTAACCGGATGTGCGATGCTTTTCAACCGCGCAGCGCGCGCTTGTGCGCTTCCTATGCGGGAGAATGCTTTCATGCATGACTTATGGATAGCACAGCGTACATTGCTCAATGGCGGATATGTCATTCCGCTTTATCGGACTACGGTTGCGTACCGCCAGCACGGCAGTAATGTACTCGGGGCTACAAGATACACGGCGTGGGGCAAATCGCTACGCAAGAGAATAGAGGACATACAGTTCACATACTCTGTCTCGCATCCGGAAATATTTGCCAATAAATTACAGTTCTGTTGGTGGAAAATCAAATATACTTTCCATCGGCTGTTTACTTCAGAGAACCATGGTTGATATCCTGATGGCGACATATAACGGGGCGGAGTTTGTAGAATACCAACTCAATTCCTTCTGCCGGCAGACCTATACTGATTGGCGGTGTATTATCCATGATGACGGTTCTACCGACGGTACGGTGGAAATCTTGCGCGCGTGGGTGAAGAAAGACTCGCGTTTTATCCTGCAGGAAGACGGTATTCATGGACTCGGTCCCGCCAAGCATTTTATTCATCTGCTCCAATATTCGGACGCACCTTGGGTAATGTGGTCGGACCAGGATGATATATGGTTTGAGAACAAAGTGGAGACGATGCTGCGTGCAGGCGAAGAGGCGCATTTTCGGGGAGCCGGAGTGGTCTATGCCAACGCGGAGTTATGGAACCCGCAGCAGGGAGTAATCTCCAAACGCAACACTCTCTATTATCCGTACACCCTGAGAGACATGCTGTTTCTCAACTCCGGTGTACAGGGAGCCTCGGCTTTGTTCAATGCCGACATGCGGAACATCATCTCCGAACCGCTGGAATGCTATGCCATGCATGACCATACCTTGCTGTTGGAGGCTGTCACGATGGGCGAAATAGTCTATGTGGACCAAGCGCTCATGTATTACCGCCAGCATATGGGGAATGTTACGGGAAACGCTCCCGGCAGCAAACGTAAGAAACTGATGCTGATGTGGGAGCACAGGCATACGCCGGTTATCTTCACCTCGCATTACGAGGCTACAAAAGCTTTTTACAACCACTTCCGGACTCGTCTCCGGGACGAGGACAGAATGCTCTTGGAGACCTATTTGAGCCTGCCCGGCATGAATGGACTCCGGCGGATGCATACTATCCGAAAGGAACGGTTTACCTTGCTCGGCTCAAGGTGGTTGTTGTGGATTAAACTTTGTATAAGACGATATATATGACAAAACAGATACTCATAGACGGCACTACCATCTCGCGCCATATGGACGGCTTATCCCAATATATTCTCAATGTGGTGAGTCGCTTGCCTGTGCGTGACGATTGGCAATACCATGTGGTGGTGCGTCCCGATGAGTGCCCGAACGATTATCTCGACCGATGGGAACAACAGGGGATACTCATCCATATGTCCGCCATCGCTCCCATCGGACCGAAACGTGAGTGGCAGTTCCGCCGGTGGTTGTCGAAGCAACCGCCTTTCGATGCAGCGTTCGTACCCAGCAACCAGTATCCTTTGGCACTGACTATGCCAACAGCTTATGTGGTGCACGATATTATCTATGAACGCTATCCCGGCCAGTTGGGAAGATATGCAGCACTGAAACGTCTTTGGCTTCACCGCAATGTGGCGCAGGGACTGAAACAAGCAAAATGCGTGATTGCTGTCAGCCGGTTTACCCGATCCGAGATACTCCGTTTCCACCCGAAAGCAGACGAAAGAAAAATACAAGTGGTGTATGAGGGATGGGAGCACCTGCGTACCCTCTCCGCCGAACAAGATGTCCAAACGCCCTTCCGGGATTATATCATTTATATCGGTAGTTCCCGGGGACACAAGAATATGCAGGGACTATTGGATGCCATGGCGATTGCCAAACCCCGGCTTCCCAAACACACCGGACTCGTTATTGCGGGTGAAAACAGCATGCTTTCCGCCGCCCAGCATAAACAGATAGAGGCGCTTTCCGACTGTGTCCTCACTACCGGTTGGCTGAACCAGACCGTCTTGACCGCTTATTGCCGAAAAGCCAAGGCAGTCATTTTTCCTTCCTTCTGCGAGGGATTCGGAATACCCGTACTGGAAGCCTTCTATTTCAGGAAACCGCTTCTGCTCAGCAACGCCTCTTCGTTGCCGGAAGTAGCCGGAGATGCTGCGTTGTATTTCAATCCGGAGAAACCGGAAGAAATAGCGGAAGCTATATTGCAGGGATTGGAAATGAGTGAGTCGGAACAGCAAACATGGATAACGAAGGGACTGCAACGTTTGGAGAAGTTCAGTTGGCAGAAAACAGCCGATGAAATCGGCAAAATATTGCAAGACTTATTGAGATGATGAAAGGAAAGATAGCATTTGTGGGAAACAGTGCCCTGACGATGATGAACTTCCGTAAGGGTGTGATGTCGGCTTTGGTAAAAGACGGCTACGAGGTGGCGATGATTGTGCCGCAAGACTGCGATCTGTCGCCCGTTGCGGGGACAGGAATACGTGTGATTCCTATTGAGGTGGATTGCAAAGGCACCAATCCGTTGCACGATATGCGTTTTTTTCGTCGCTTGAAGACCATTTACCGGCAGGAGCATTTCGATTTTATCTTTCATTTCACGATTAAACCGGTTATCTACGGTTCTATGGCAGCTGCGGCGTGTGGGGTGAAATTCATCAGTGTGGTTACGGGATTGGGCTTTACCTTTATCAAACGCAACTGGCTTTTCCGTCTCTCGTGTCTCTTGCACCGCTTGGCATTGCACCGGGCACAAGAGGTTTGGTTTCTCAACCCGGACGACTGTGACTGTTTTGTTTCGCTGCGGCTGGTTGCGCCGGAGAAAGTGCATGTCATTCATGGAGAAGGAGTGGACACTGCTTTCTTTGCGGCAGAGAAATCACTGCCGGAGAAGTTCTCGTTCATCTATATCGGACGCATGTTGCGCTACAAGGGAGTGGAACTCTTTGTCCGGGCGGCGCAGGACTTACGCAAAGAATATCCCGATGTCCGATGGAAGTTGCTCGGACCGTTGGATAGAGAAGACCCGTCGGGAATATTACCGGAGGAATTGGAGGCTTGGGTAAAGCATGGATGGGTAGAGTATCTCGGTGTGTCAAAAGACGTGCGTGCCAGTATCGCACAAAGCACATGTGTGGTGTTGCCGTCCTATTTCCGCGAAGGAGTTCCCCGTTCGCTGCTGGAGGCTGCGGCTATGCAACGGCCGTTGATTACCACCAACTCTGTGGGGTGCAAAGAGGTGGTAATGGATGGCATAAATGGCTTGCTTTGCGAGAAAAACAACCAGGAGAGTCTGGAGCAGGCGATGCGCACCCTGCTCAAGATGCCGCGTGAACAACTGCTCCAAATGGGACAAAAAGGACGCGAAATGGTGCTCGATAAGTTCGATGAGAAAATCATCATCGGCGAATATCTCCATGCGCTGGAAAAACACCTCCGCAAACAGGATATACCAAATAGTAAATAGCCCCATGCTCAATATCTCTATTGTCTTATATCGTCCGAAATGGGAAGAGGAAGTAATGCCTCTGGTGGAGGAGTTGCTGCGGGTGAAGAACCTGCGGAAGATCTATCTGTTAGACAATACAGAAGAGGCATTCCGAAAAACAGGGATAGCAAAAGAGAAAGCAAGAGCGGAGCATGAGAAGGCAGGGATGGCAGGAGCGAAAGAGACGCTGGCGAAGCGATTCGGCACCAAGCAACTGCGGTATATGGCTATGGAGGAGAACTTAGGTTACGGGAAAGCACATAATATTGCATTGCGGGAGAGTGCGTACTATCAGACAGAGCTGCATCTGGTGATGAATAGTGATATCCAAGTGAAGGCGGAAGATATTGATGCCATGCACGACTGGATGACCGTTCACCCCGAAGCAGGCCAGTTAATGCCGAAAGTGCTCAACCCCGACGGGACGCAACAGTATTTAGCCAAACGGTTACCCAGTCCGATAGACGTGTTCGGGCGGCGGTTCTTACCGAAATGGATGATAGCAAAGCGGAACAAGCGGTATGAGTTACGGGATTTAGATCTGAAGAGGCCTGTCAATGCGCCATACCTGAGCGGCTGCTTTATGCTGCTCCGGACGAAAGCCGCGGTGGAGGCAGGGCTGTTTGACGAACGGTATTTCATGTACCCGGAGGACATTGACCTCACGCGCACGATCCACCGCCATTACTTGACGCTCTATTATCCCGAATGGACGATCATACACGCGCACGCGCAGGCTTCTTATAAGGACACGCGCATGCTGCGGATCCACATCCAGAACATGTGTAGGTATTTCAACAAATGGGGTTGGTTCTTCGACAGAGAAAGAAGACGGTTCAACCAAATTGAACATCTCTGACCACGACTTTCTCTCGACTTTACCACGACTTGCCCTCGACTTGCCCTCGACTTGACCCCGACATTAACAGGGCAAGAAAAAATAGAACATTTGGAAGAAAAAATCCCTGTCGGGTATTTTTTTTCTTGCATATTTGAAAAAAAAGCAGTACTTTTGCAGTCGCAAAAGTTCAGACCAGTTATGATTGACGAAAAGGACCAACAAGCCATTCCCGTAGATTACGGCGACGAAAACATTATTCACCTCGATGACATGGAACATATCCGGCGTCGTCCGGGTATGTATATCGGTAAGTTAGGTGACGGCAGCCACTCGGACGACGGAATATACGTGCTGATCAAAGAGAGCATCGACAACTCGATAGACGAGTACCGCATGGGCGAAGGGAAGGTGATAGAGGTTGAGATCAGCCATCAGCCATCAGATGCCAGCCATCAGATGGTCCGTGTGCGTGACTACGGGCGCGGTATTCCATTGGGCAAACTGGTAGAAGTGGTGAGCGTGCTCAATACGGGCGGTAAATACGACAGCAAGGCTTTCAAGAAATCCGTGGGTCTGAACGGTGTAGGAACGAAAGCGGTGAACGCGCTGTCTTCCTTCTTCGCCGTAGAGTCTTTCCGCGAAGGGAAGAGACGCCGTGCGGAGTTCGCGCAGGGCAAGCTGACAAGCGACACCGGCATCCAGGATTACGACGGACCGGAGAAAAGGGGTACGATCATTGAGTTTGTGCCGGACAGCAGCAAGGGTTTATTCGAGAACTACCGTTTCCGCGACGACTATATAGAGGAACTGCTGCGTAACTACGCCTACCTTAACACGGGTCTGACGCTGGTATATACGAGAGTCGAAAGTCAAAAGTCGAAAGTCGAAAGCAAGAAATTCGTATCGAAGAACGGTCTGCTGGATCTGCTGACAGAGAACATGACGGTCAATCCGCTCTACCCGATCATTCATCTTGTGGGCGAAGATATCGAGATCGCCCTGACCCACACGGATCAGAACGGCGACGAGTACTACTCCTTCGTGAACGGCCAGCACACGATCCAAGGCGGTACCCATCAGACGGCTTACCGCGAGGCCATCGGACGAACGATCAAGGAGTTCTTCAACAAAAACCAAGAGTTGGCAGATATCCGCAACGGCGTAGTGGGCGCTATTGCAATCAATGTGGAGGAACCCGTTTTCGAGAGCCAGACGAAGGTGAAATTAGGATCCAAAGACATGAGTCCCACCGGCGGCGTAAGCGTGAACAAGTTCGTTAACGATTTTGTCAAGCAGCATCTGGACAACTACCTGCACAAGAATCCGCAGACCGTAGAGATCATGCTGCAGAAGATCCAGGACAGCGAGAAAGAGCGTAAGGCGATCGCCGGCGTGACCAAGGCAGCACGCGAACGAGCGAAGAAGAACCTGGTGAACAACCCCAAGCTGCGTGACTGCCAGATCCACCTCAATGACGCCAAGCCGGTGAAGAGCGCCAAGGATGCGGATGACGATCTGCGGCTGGAGAGCTGTATCTTCATCACCGAGGGTCTGTCCGCAAGCGGAAGTATCACCAAGAGCCGCGATGTGCGGACACAAGCTGTCTTCTCGCTCCGAGGCAAGCCGCTGAACAGTTACGGTCTGAGCAAATCGGTGGTTTACGAGAACGAAGAGTTCAACTGCCTGCAATCGGCCTTGAATATCGAAGACGGTCTGGATGAGCTGCGCTACAACAAAGTGATCATCGCTACCGATGCCGATGTGGACGGAATGCACATCCGTCTGCTGATGCTGACCTTCTTCCTGCAGTTCTTCCCCGATCTGGTGAAGAAAGGCCATGTGTATATTCTGCAGACGCCTCTCTTCCGCGTGAAAGACAAGAACCAGACGATCTATTGCTATTCGGAGGAAGAGCGGCAGAAGGCGATTGAGGCAATCAAGAACCCCGAGATCACGCGATTCAAAGGTCTGGGAGAGATCTCTCCGGATGAGTTCAAAGGCTTTATCGGCGCCGGTATCCGTCTGGACCAAGTGACGCTGCGTAAGGAAGATGCTGTGAATGAGCTGCTTGCCTATTACATGGGAAAGAACACTACGGAGCGGCAGCAGTTCATCATCGACAATCTGGTGATCGAAGAAGACCGAGTGGAGGAAGAGAATTGAGAATTGGTGACCGGTGATTCCTTTAATCTTATTCATAGTATTAGGTCTGGTGGTGCTTGTAGCTACGGAATGGCATGAGCGCTCCAAGCGTAAAGCCGCAGCATCGGGTGCAGAAGGAGCCGCAGCATCGGGTGCGGGAGAAACTGTTGCGTCCGAGCAAGCGAACGAGCGTCCGGAAGGTTGCTGCGGCGAACACCTTGTGTGTGAGCGCGAGACCTTGTTACAGACGAACGCAGAGATCGTTTATTACGACGACGAGGAGTTAGACGCGCTGGCAGGGATTGCCCCTGAGGAGTACACGCCGGAGCAACAAGAGGCGCTTCGCTCCGTCTTCCGTTCGCTGCAGGAGAGCGATGTCGCCGGTTGGTGCCGCAGTGTTCAGATGAGAGACATAGCGCTTCCTCCCGATATTAGAGAAGAAGCGCTGCTGATTGTCCGTGAACGGCGGCATTTAAGTTAAGCCCGATCAGTCTTGGATTAACTGCGAATACGGCAGGAGTTGGGCATACGCCTTTCCAGACGGACAATGGACCAAGACCGACTGCAGTCCGTTATGGAGGAGCAGGTACGGCACATTCAGTTTCCGATTGTATATAACCGCCTGATCCAGTGTCTTCTGGGTCAAAGGAACCGTTTCCGCTTTACACTCGATAAGCAAACGCGGCTGCATGGCACGGTCATAAACGACTGCGTCACAGCGTTTTTGCGCCTCCCCTACCTTGATTGCCTGCTCTACGGCAATAAGCGAAGCGGGATAGCCCAGTTGCTCCACCAGACGGTGAAGCAACTGCTGGCGTACCCATTCTTCCGGTGTGAGCCGCACCCAGCGGTGGCGGAAGTCACAGAAGATCTGCTCTTTGTTTTGGTTTATGCGTGTGCGCATAAACGTTAAATGGTTAAAGAGTTACTTCAAATAGTTGTCCTTGAGGGAGCAGGTGCGGTTGAGGACGAGGTGGTCGGCTGTGGTGTCCGGATCCACTACGAAATAGCCTTGCTTCAAGAGCTGGTAGTGGGACATGTGGAACACCTCGTAGTTAGACCGCTGCGCTGACAGACCGCTGTCGCTGTAAGACTTCATTTCCTTGCGAAGGGAGGATTCGACTTTGGCGGTAACGACCTTGAGACTGTCGGGGTTGAGGAGGTCACGGAAGTCGCCTTCCTCAGCAGAGGGGTTTTCCACGGCAAAGAGACGGTCGTACAGACGAACCTCGGCGTCAATGCAAGAGTTGCACTCCACCCAGTTGATAGTGGCTTTGGTCTTGCGGTTGCCTCCTTCGGTGCCGGACTTGGAGTCGGAATCGTAGGTGGCATAGACGGTGGTTATATTGCCGTTCTCGTCCTTCTCGCAGCCCGTAGCCCGGATGATATAAGAGGATTTGAGGCGTACCTCGCGTCCGCCCGGAGAGAGACGGTAGAACTTGTTGTCCGCTTCCTCGAGGAAGTCACCACGCTCGATCCACAGTTCGCGTCCGAAAGGCATCTCACGGGTGCCGAGTTCGGGATGACCGTCGATGTTGTCGGCTACCAGAATTTCCGGCTTGTCCGGAGATTCCGGGTAGTTGGTAATAACCAGTTTGACAGGGTCGAAGATAGCGCATACGCGGGGTGCGGTCTCTTTGAGGTCCTCGCGGATGGTGTGTTCCAGCAGACCCTGGTCAATCATACCTTCCACCTTGGTGTAGCCTATACGGTCCATGAAATTGCGTATGGAGGTCGGCGTATAGCCTCTACGGCGGAGACCGCAGACAGTCGGCATACGCGGATCGTCCCAACCTGCTACAAGGCCTTCTTTGACGAGCTGGAGCATCTTACGCTTGGACATGACAGTATAGGTTATATTGAGGCGGTTGAACTCACGCTGCTTCGGACGATAGTCCGGGCCGTAGGGCGAGAGGCCAGCGAAGTTGGGTCCTGTTATCTGGTCGAGGAACCAGTCATAGAGCGGACGGTGTACCTCGAACTCGAGTGTACAGATAGAGTGGGTCACACCCTCGAAATAGTCGGACTGTCCATGCGCGAAGTCGTACATCGGATAGACATTCCAGCGGCGGCCTGTGCGGTGGTGCGGGTGCGAAGTGATAATACGGTACATGATCGGGTCGCGGAAGTGCATGTTGGGGTTCGCCATGTCAATCTTGGCACGGAGTACCATCTTGCCTTCCTCTATCTCGCCGGCCTGCATGGCTTCGAAGAGACGGAGGTTCTCCTCGATGGGTCGGTCGCGGTAGGGTGACGCTACACCGGGTTCGGTAGGCGTACCTTTCTGCTCGGCAATCTGCTCTGCGGTCTGTTCGTCGACGTAGGCTTTGCCCTCTTTGATAAAGCGGATCGCAAGGTCGTAGAGCTGCTCGAAATAGTCGGAAGCATAGAAGATCTTGCCCCATTTGAAGCCGAGCCACGCGATGTCGCGTTCGATGGTCTCTACGTACTCGGTGTCCTCTTTGGCTGGGTTGGTGTCGTCGAAACGGAGGTTGCAGACGCCGTTGTATTTCTCGGCGATGCCGAAGTCCATGCAGATGGCTTTGACATGGCCGATGTGCAGGTAACCGTTCGGCTCGGGCGGGAAGCGGGTCTGGATACGTCCGTTGTTCACTCCCTCGGCGAGGTCTTTTTCTACGATTTGCTCAATGAAATTGAGACTACGGGACTCGGGGTCATTTTCACATTTATTCATTTCCATATTTTCACATTTATTTAATTATTCGTTGTTGTGTATTGGCGGAGTCCTCATGCTCTCACGATGCCTCTCTCGGAGGCACGTACGAAATTGAGGATCATGTCACGTTCAGGCGAGGCAGGGATCTCTGCTTCCGCTTTCTCTACGGCTTGCGAGATAATAAGTCCGCTGTTGTAGAGAATGCGGTAGGTCTCCTGGATGGTGTGTATCTGTTCGGGCGTGAAGCCGCGGCGGTTGAGTCCGACGGAGTTGATTCCGCAGAAAGCGATGGGTTCGCGTGCCGCGATGGAATAGGGCGGAATATCTTTGTTGATCTTCGAGCCCCCCTGGATCATTACATGCGATCCTATATGCGAGAACTGATGGACAAGTGTTCCGCCGCCGATGATCGCGAAATCATCGACCTCCACTTCGCCTGCCAGCTGGGTGGCGTTGGACATAATGATATTATCGTGCAGGACGCAATCGTGCGCCACGTGGCAGTACGCCATGATGAGGTTGTTGGATCCGATGACGGTTTTGCCTTTGGAGGCCGTACCGCGATGGACGGTAACAAACTCGCGGAGGACGCAGTTGTCGCCGATGACCGTCCAAGTCTCTTCGCCCTTGAACTTCAAGTCCTGCGGCACCGCACCAATAACCGCCGACGGGAAGACATGGCAGTTATCGCCAAGGATCACGTTATCGTCGATATAGGCAAAAGCGTCAATGGTGACATTCTTGCCTATTTGCGCCTTGGGGCTCACATAAGCTAAAGGAGAGATATTATTTTCGCATTTATTCATTTTCTCATTTATTCATTTTCACATTTTCCTATTTATTCATTTATTCGGAGAGGATCTGGTTGCGGAAACGGCGGACGCACTGGGTGTTGAAGGTGTGTCCGGGTTTGAAGGCAATGATCCTGCCCTGCAAGCGCATTCCGAGCAGGGAGAGGTCTCCGATAACATCGAGGAGTTTATGGCGTGCGGGTTCGTTCGGATAATTCAGCGGGGAGAGATATCCCAGTTTCTTGGCATCCAAACGCGGTTGCCCCATCTTATCGCAGAAATAATCCATTCCGGACTGCGACAGTTCGGTCTCGTAGATCACGAGAGCATTCTTGAGGTCTCCCCCTTTGATGAGTCCGACGCGGAGAAGGGGTTCGATCTCGCGCACGAAACAGAAGGTACGCGCCGCCGCTATGTCGCCCGGATAATCCGCGAGGTTGGTGAGCGTGGCGTGCTGCTCCCGAAGGAGGTTAGACTGAAAGGCGATGGTGACATCCACCTCGTAGTGGTCGCAAGGCTCTATACGCATCCTGTGGCCGTGCTCGGAGATATATTCGATCGGTTCCTTCACCACGTAGATCCTCTGCTCCGCCTCCTGTTCCTCCATCCCGACGCGTTGTATCTCCCTCACGAAGAATCGCGAGGATCCGTCCAGGATAGGCATCTCGGGTCCGTCCACTTCGATAATACAATTATCAATACCCAGGGCATACAAGGCGCTGAGAGCATGCTCCACCGTAGAAACCTTCCATTTGCCATGCTCAAGCACGGTGCCTCTCTCCGTACCGGAGACATAATCCGCCAGCGCCTGATAGCAGGGCTGTCCGGGCAGATCCACGCGTCGCAGGCACACACCGGTATTCTCCGGCGCAGGACGGAAAGTAGCCGTGATATTCAAGCCCGTGTGCAGACCGACTGACGAGAGGCTGAAACTGTCTTTTATCGTGTGCTGTTTCAAAGTAATGAATGATTAAAGATGAATAATTAATAGCAATTATTTAGCGTTGTCCGTTTTGCTTGAAGCGTACGACGGCGCGTCTCCAGAGGCCAGCCTCAATCGCGGGATAGCCCATGTACGTACCGGGTTTGCGGACGGAGTTCGGTACGCCGGACTGCGCACCAAAGACACAGTTGTCCGCAATCTCTATATGTCCGGCTACGCCAACCTGCCCCGCCAGGACGCAATGCCTGCCTATCTTTGTACTGCCGGCTATACCTGCCTGTGCGCAGAGGAAAGTGCTCTCGCCGACCTCCACGTTATGGGCGATCTGAACGAGGTTGTCTATCTTTGCGTTCCTGCGGATGATCGTTGATCCCATCATCGCCCGGTCAATGGTAGTATTGGCTCCTATCTCCACATCGTCTTCGATGATCACGTTACCGATCTGCGGGATCTTTTGGTTCACTCCCTGTGCGTCGGGTTCGAAGCCGAAGCCGTCTCCTCCGACCACCACTCCGGCATGGATGATGCAGTTGGCGCCAATGCGGCTGCGGGCGTAAATCTTCACGCCGGCATAGACGACCGTGTTGTCGCCGATGACGGAATCCTCGCCGATATAGGCGTTCGGATATATCTGCACGCCCTTCCCCAGCCGCACGTTCGCACCGATATAGGCAAAAGCGCCTATATAGGCATCCTCGGGGATCTCCACTCCTTCGGCAACGAAAGAAGGCTGCTCCACCCCTTTCCTCGGAGGGTTCATTGCCTTGGAGACGATCTGCAGCAACTGTCCCATCGCACCGCGGGCGTTCTCCACGAGGATGAAAGCCCCTCCGGCTTTTCCTTCGCCGTCCGGGAAAGAGATCTTTCCCTCCACCAGCGAACGGGTGATAAGCACTACACCGGCTTTGGTGTTGCCCAGATAAGGCAGGTATTTCTCCTCCGTCACGAACGACAGATGTCCGGCTTCCGCCTGTTCGATAGGCGCTACATCGCTCACCATTGCGCGGGAGTTGCCGTACAACTGCCCTCCCAGCAGAGCTGCTATTTGCTGTGCACTGAATTGAATCATTTAGACATTTTCTTATTTAGACATTTTCTTATTTTCCATTGGGTCAAGGCGATACTTGAACAAGTAGCGCTTGGTGGGTTTGCGGGTCAGCGCCTGCAGATCCAGAATCTCGCTTGCCTCCGATATATCACGCACCGTTCCGTCCGAATAGAGGATGTCGATGGTGTCGGCTTTCTCGCTATAGGTGTTGCTGGTGGAGACATGTTCCGACCAGCAGTACTGCGCCTCATGTTCGCTGATTCCCAGCGCCTTCGCGTATTCGCGGTTGAGTTCCGCCTTCTGCTCTTCCGTCAGCGGCGCTTCCAGCAGTTCACCCCGGAAGAGACGGCGGTTGACGAAGGAACGGCTGAGAGCGGAGAGCACCTTGTCCTCCCCGCTGATCCATGCCTTGACAGCCGAAAGCACATCGGTGTCGTCCAGCAGGGCGTACCGGTCCAGCGCCTCGCTATCCGGGCTGAACATATTAAAACTGATCTGCCGGTACAGGAAATAATGCAATGCCGGCGAACAGAACAACTCATGCCCCGTACGGGCTAACTCTTTCGCCCTGCTGAGAATCCGTATCAGCTGCTGCTCCGCCGCCACGGAAGTCTTGTGCAGATAGACCTGCCAGTACATGAGCCTGCGTGCTACGAGGAATTTCTCCACCGAATAGATCCCCTTGACCTGTACCACGAGCCGGTCGTTCCGCACGTCGAGCATCTTCAGCAGACGCTCACTCGCCACACGGCCTTCCTGCACCCCCGTGAAGAAAGAATCGCGGCACAGATAATCCATCCGGTCGACATCCAACTGGCTGGAAATCAACTGGTGCAGGAAATGCTTCGGATACCGGTTCGTGAAGATAGCTATCGCCGTCTCCAGCCGCCCCCCCAGATCCTGGTTGATCCGCTCCATCATCAGCAGCGATATCTCTTCGTGGGTCACCCCGTCCACCAGGGTGTGCTCCAGCACATGGGAGAACGGTCCGTGCCCTATATCGTGTAGCAGGATCGCTATCATCGCCGCGGTCTCTTCGTCCTCCGTGATCACTACCCCCTTCAGCCGCAGCGCCTGAATCGCCTCGTGCATGAGGTGCATTGCGCCCAACGAGTGCCCGAAGCGGCTGTGCATTGCCCCCGGGTATACCAAATAGGACAAACCCAGCTGCCGAATACGGTTCAAACGCTGCACGTACGGGTGCTGCAGAACATCGAACACCAGTTCGTTCGGAATGGATATAAACCCGAAAACAGGGTCGTTGATGATCTTTCGTTTATTCGCCATAACTATACCATATATATACATGCACGGAAACGCGCATGGCGCGCGTGCATACTATTCAGCCTGCAAAGATACTACAAATTATTGACATGTGCAAATTTATTCCTAAAAAACGGCACAAATTTTGTTTATATCAAAAAAAAGCAGTATTTTTGCACGCAAATAGTATTTTATGAACCGAATTTTATGGGTTGACGACGAGATAGACTTGTTGCAGCCGTACATCATTTATCTGCAAGGCAAGGGTTACGAGGTGCTCACCGCCAGTAACGGAGAAGACGCCTTGGACCGTTTCGGACGCGGAGGAGGCTCTGACCAGGAGTTGCCGGACATTGTTTTTCTGGACGAGAACATGCCCGGCATGACGGGTCTGGAGATCCTGCAGGAGATCAAGCGCCTGCACCCGGAGATCCCCGTGGTGATGATCACCAAGAGCGAAGAGGAACACATCATGGAACAAGCGATCGGCGAGAAGATAGCCGATTATCTGATCAAACCCGTCAACCCCAGCCAGATTCTCCTTTGTCTCAAGAAACATATCCACCAGCACAAGATCGTGACCGAGCAGGTGCAACAGACCTACCGCCAGGAGTGGAGCGACATTTCCTATCTGATCAACACCGCCAGTACGCTGGAAGAATGGAAAGCCGTTGAACGCGCACTCAGCAAATGGGATATCGAGCTCTCCGGACTGGAGTCGGAACAAGGTGTTCACTCCGGCATGCGCAGCCTGATCGCCGACCAACGGACAGAAGCCAACGCCGCATTCGGCAAATGGGTAGCGAAGAACTACGAGAGTCTGCTTTCCTCGAACGCGGTGATGTCACATAACGTATTCAAACACAGCGTGTTCCCTCTTCTGGACAAAGGAGAAAAAGTGCTGCTGTGCGTGATCGACAATTTCCGTTACGACCAGTGGAAGACGATCCAGCCGCTGCTGAGCGACCTCTATTCCGTGCAGGCCGAAGAGCAATACACCTCTATCCTGCCTACGGCTACGCAGTATGCCCGCAATGCGATCTTCTCGGGCCTTCTGCCCCTGCAGATCCAAGAGATGTACCCGCAATACTGGGTGGAAGAAGGCGACGAGGAGAGCAAGAACCAGTACGAGAAAGAACTGGTTCAGACCCTTCTGGACCGTTACCGGAGACGCGAGACGTTCCAGTACTGGAAGATCAACGAATCCGATTTTTGCGAACGGGTCGTTCACCAGCTCCGGGGAGTGCAAGCGCCTCTGACGATCGTGGTGCTCAATTTCATTGACATGCTCTCCCATTCGCGTACGGAGAGCAAAATGATGCGTGAGCTGGCGAACGACGAAGCGGCGTACAGGAGCCTGACACTCAGTTGGTTCCGTCATTCGCCCACGTATGATCTCCTGCGGCGTGCCGCCGAGTTGGGTTTCACCCTCGTTCTCACTACCGATCATGGTACCACGCGCGTCAAGAACGCCGTACAGATCATCGCCGACAAGAACACCAACACGAATATCCGGTACAAGGTAGGCAAGGCGCTCAACTGCAGTTCGAAGAACGTAATGACGATCGAGCAGCCCAGGAAAGCAGGGTTGCCGTGCCCGAACGTGAGCAGTTCGTATGCGTTCTGCACCGGCAGCGATTTCTTCGCCTATCCGAACCAGTTCAATTACTATGCCCAGTATTACCGCAACACCTTCCAGCACGGCGGTATATCGCTCGAAGAAATGATCATTCCGCTGGTGACCCTTACGCCTAAGAGATAATGAAGAGAAACCGTCCGCATATTTTCCGGTATATCCTCTTATTGGCGCTGCCGGCAGCGATTGCCGCGGGTCTATGGCCGATGGTGAGTCATCGTTCCGCGCCGGACGAAAAGCAGCTGGCGAAGACAAGCCACCGGCTGAAAGTGCTCACCTGGAACACCATGCGGATGGGAGGGTTCGCCAAACCCGACAAGAACCTTGTGCTGCAGTACCTGTCAGAGCAAGACGCGGATATCATCTGCCTGCAGGAGGTAGATGTCTATAAGGATCCGAAATACCTCACCCTGCCGGAGGTCAAAAAGACCCTGGGCGCCAAGTACCCCTATTCATATATCGATTTCTCGGTGTATAACCGCCGCCACCAGTACGGCACCATGGTCTGGTCCCGGTATCCGCTGATCAACAAACAGAGCATCCGCTACGAGTCGCACGGCAACCTCTCCAACCAATGCGATATAGTGATCGGCGGGGACACTATCCGGCTCTTCAACAACCATCTGGAGTCCTACCGGTTCACGCCGGAGGATTTGGATGACATGAACCATCTGCGGGCGAAATGGGAGCGCACCACGCCGTTGCGTAACCAGCAGGCACGCGAGGTGCGGACGATGATTGACGGGAGTCCTTATCCCGTGATCGTGGCGGGTGATTTCAACGCCATCCCCCTCAGTTTCGCTTACCGTCACCTCAGCCGCGGCCTACACGACGCATGGCTGGAGACGAGTTGGTTCCGATGGGGCGCCACGTGCACCAAACGCGGCGTAGGCATCCGTATTGACTATATCCTCTCTTCGCCGGAGCTGGTGCCTGCGGCCTGCGAGACGCCGGAAACAACCGGTTCGGATCACCGGCCGGTTGTTGCTACCCTCGTGTGGTAAACGCCGCCCGCTGCGGACGGCTCACACGCGCTTGTGGTAATGATAGTTGTCGAAATCCTTGCCTTGCGAACTATCCAGCCGCTCAGGACCACTGAAGCGGTTTTTCAGTTTTCTCCACCACTGCGTGAAGACCGACTCGCCCCATTCCCGTTTGCGCCAGTACAGGATCGCCAGCCATCCGAAGAGCATGCCTCCCAAATGGGCGAAATGCGCCACATTGTCTATGCTGTGACCTGTCACGGACTGGATTCCCTCCAGGAGTTCGAGCGCGGCATAGATAATAACGAACGTACGCGCACGTATGGAGATCGGGATAAAGAGGAAGAACATGGGTACGTTCGGGTAAAGCCATCCGAAAGCGAACAGGATACCAAAGACGGCACCGGAAGCACCGATTGTGTTCAGCATATAGGCGTAATGTGCTACGGAAACGGCGTCATACGACGAAGCCAGATTGGCGATCATCGCCGTCCAGACCAGTTCCTGCACCAGAGCGGCGCCCAGACCGCATATCAGATAATACAGCGTGAACCGGCGGGCACCCCATTCCCGCTCGATCAGGGGAGCGAACATCCACACCGCAAACATATTAAAAAACAAGTGGCTGAAGTTCGCATGCAGGAACATATAAGTCACCGGCTGCCAGAAACGGAACGAACCCGCCGAAACATAATGCAATCCTCCGACCGCATTCAGATCAATGCCGTACCGCTCCAACACCACGGCCAGCAGATAAACAAACACGTTCGCCATCAGCAGATAACGCGTTACAATAGGTAAATTTCTCATAAGCGACTGCAAAAGTACAAAAAAATACTGCAAAAAGCATGCAAATTCAAGGAAAAAACACTTTTTTCGCTTAAAAATGCATTTTTTTTGTAAAATTATTTGGTATGTAAAGAATTTTTAGTAATTTTGCAAGCGTATTTTGGTACAGACACAAACAGTTCACTTTATTAATAACATTAAAAAACAAAAAGTTATGAACAAATCTGCACTTGTAGAAGCAGTAGCAGCCAAGGCTCAAGTGAGCAAGGCTGAGGCAGCTAAGGTTCTCGACGCAGCCCTCGAGGCAGCTGTTGAGGCAGTAAAGAAAGGTGAGAGCGTACAGCTCGTTGGTTATCTGACCCTCGCTCCGGCTACCCGTCCGGCTCGTCAGGCTAAGAATCCGCGTACCGGTGAGGTTGTTAGCGTACCGGCTAAGAAGGTCGTTAAGGCTAAAATCGGCGCTAAGTTTGCTTTCTAATCAGGCAATATAGCTTCATGAACGAGTTGCCCTGCAAAACGGGCAACTCGTTTTGTCTGTTTATTTAAATTCGGGAGTTTGTACATTGTACTTTGTCCCTTTGTACTTTACATTATGCTGAATATTATTTTATGCGGTGCGCCGGGAAGCGGCAAAGGCACCCAATCGGAACTCATTGTCAAGCAATACGGTCTGCAGCACCTCTCTACGGGCGAAGTGCTGCGCGCAGAGATAGCCAAAGGCAGCGAACTCGGCAAGCAGATCGACGGTCTGATCTCCAAAGGCAATCTGGTGCCGGACGAGACCATGCTTGGCGTGATCGAGAACTATATCGCCTCCCTGCCGGCGGACTGCAAGGGTACGATCTTCGACGGTTATCCCCGTACGGTGGCGCAAGCGGAAGCGCTGACGGAGTTGCTTCGCAAATACAACAAGGAGGCGGTGATGATCGACCTGCTTGTGGATGAGCAGCTGCTGATCCAGCGCCTGATAGAGAGAGGCAAGGTCAGCGGACGCGCGGACGACAACCTCAACACAATCCGCCACCGTATTGCGGTCTATCACAACCAGACCGAACCGATCGCGCATTATTACCTGCACCACGGCAACTACGTGGCGGTCAACGGCAATCACGGCGTCGAGGATGTATTCCTGCAGATCGAGCGGATCGTTGACCGGTTTCTCCAGGAGAAACGTTAACGTGTCAAGCCGTTAAAGTGTTAAAATAAATGTCAAACCGTTAAGCCGTTAAAGAGTCATGGCTACCAATTTCATCGATTATGTAAAGATCTATTGCCGCTCCGGTAAGGGCGGAGCGGGCTGTATGCACCTGCACCGCGCCAAGTATCTGCCCAAAGGCGGTCCGGACGGCGGCGACGGAGGCAAAGGCGGCTCGGTGATCCTGCACGGCAACCGCAACCTGTGGACCCTGTTGCATCTCAAATACCAGAAGCACATCATGGCCACAGACGGCGGCAAAGGCGGTCAGAGCCGTTCGTTCGGCAAGGACGGAGAAGACAAGATCATCGAAGTGCCTTGCGGAACGGTGGTCTATGACGGCGAGACGGGTGAGTTCATCTGCGAGGTGAAGGAACATGACGAGCGGGTGGTGCTGCTCAAAGGCGGACGAGGCGGATTGGGCAACTGGCATTTCCGCACGGCAACCAACCAGGCACCGCGTTATGCCCAGCCGGGCGAACCGGCGCAGGAACGCACCGTGATCATGCAGCTCAAAGTGCTGGCAGATGTCGGTCTGGTGGGTTTTCCCAATGCCGGCAAATCGACCCTGTTGAGCGTTGTCTCCGCCGCCAAACCCGAGATAGCCGATTACCCCTTCACCACCCTCACGCCGCAATTAGGCATCGTCTCCTACCGCGACGGACGGTCGTTCTGCATGGCGGATATTCCCGGTATTATCGAGGGAGCGTCCGAAGGCAAGGGGCTCGGTCTGCGGTTCCTGCGGCATATAGAGCGGAACGCCGTGCTGCTCTTCATGGTGCCGGCGACGGCGAAAGATATAGCAGCGGAGTATAACATTCTCCTCCATGAGCTGGAGCAGTACAACCCCGAGCTGCTCACCAAGGCGCGCATCTTAGCGGTCAGCAAGACCGATCTGCCGCGCATGGACGAGGAGGGGAACGAACTGCCGGATATCAGATCCCGGCTGTCAGCTATCAGCAATCAGATCGGTATCGAGGTGCTGCCTGTCTCGTCGTTGACAGGCGAAGGAATAGAGGCGCTGAAAGATGCACTGTGGGTGGAGCTGAACAAAGAGCAGAACCAGGTCATCGAGATCTCCCATGCCCCGATTGATATCACGGCGGTGGAGCCTTCAGAACTCAGTCTTGAGCCTTCAGACGACGAGGAGGAACACACTATTTACCTCAACGAGGTGGAAGAAGAATGGGATCTGGACAAGTACAAAGGCATCGGCTGGGATAATTGAGAATTGAGAATTGAGAATTGAGAATTGTGAATTGTGAATTCTACTTTCTACGACAGGATGATTGAATGGCGGGAACGCCATATATCGGAGAAGCACTTGGTGCTCCTCCTGTCCTTCTTCGTAGGTATGTTCTCCGCTGCGGCAGCCGGTATTCTCAAGACCTTTATCCATCTTATCCAACGGCTGGTTGAGGAGCAGTTGATCGGCGATGACCGCACATGGCTGTACCTCGTCACGCCGATGATCGGTATTACGTTGGCGGCTTGTTTCGTGAAATATATAGTGCGGGACGACATCTCGCACGGAATCACCAAGATCCTCTACGCGATCTCCCAGCGCAAATCGATTATCAAGCCTCATAACATGTGGTCGTCGATCGTCGGTTCGGGTCTGACGATCGGTTTCGGCGGTTCGGTGGGAGCGGAGGCTCCTATCGTGCTCACGGGTGCGGCGATCGGTTCGAACCTCGCCAAGGCTTTCCGTCTGGACCAGAAGACGATGATGCTGATGATCGGTTGCGGAGCCGCCGGTGCTATCGGGGGAATCTTCAAGGCTCCGATAGCGGGTCTGGTCTTCACGCTGGAGGTGCTGATGATGGATCTGACGATGACCTCCGTGGCACCGCTGCTGATCTCGTCGGTGACCGCCACTGCTATCTCGTATCTGCTCACCGGATCGGAGCCCATGTTCCCGATCCGTGAGATCGAGCCTTTCATCGTCAGCCGGATCCCCTGGTATCTGATCTTAGGTGCTATCTGCGGGCTGGTGAGTCTCTATTTCACGAGGGGCATGAACCGTCTGGAGCAGTGGTTCAAGCACCGTATTCAGAACATGTGGCTCAAGCTGCTGTTAGGCGGCATGACGCTCAGTATCCTGATCTTTATCTTCCCTCCGCTGTACGGCGAGGGTTATGATGTGATCCGCCAGCTCATCAACGGCGACTCGCTCTCGTCGATAGAGAACAGTCCGCTGGAGCATAACGAATGGGCGGCACGCAACGGCGCATGGCTGCTGCTGACCTATTTCGGGTTTATCCTGCTCTTTAAGATCGTGGCTTCGGTAGCCACCAACGGAGCCGGCGGCGTAGGAGGAATCTTCGCGCCTTCGCTCTTCATGGGGGCTATCACGGGTTTCCTCACGGCGCGTATTATGAATATGTCGGGTCTGAGTGTGCCGGAGGCGAACTTTGCGCTGGTGGGCATGGCGGGACTGATGTCGGGTGTGATGCACGCGCCGCTGACGGGCATCTTCCTCATTGCCGAACTGACGGGGGGTTACCACCTCTTCATGCCGCTGATGATCGTGTCGGTGATCTCCTATCTGACGATCATGCTCTTCGAGCCCCACTCTCTGTATGCAATGCGTCTGGCTCAGAAAGGCGAACTGCTCACGCATAACAAGGACCGCAATGTGCTGACCCTACTGAAGATGGACTCGGTGCTGGAGACGGATTTTGTGACGGTATTTCCGGAGATGACCTTGGGGCAGTTGGTGCAGGTGATCTCGGCTTCCAAACGGAATATCTTCCCTGTGATCGACAACGACGGCCGCCTTCGCGGAATCCTGCTGCTGGACGAGGTGCGTAATATCATGTTCCAGCCGCGCCTGTACAAACGTTTCACGGTCTCCCAGCTAATGACCTCTCCGCCGGCTGTTCTGCCGTTTGACATGCCGATGGAGAAAGTAATGGAGACCTTCGAGGACACCGGCGCATGGAACCTGCCGGTGGTGGACGAAGAGCGGCGGTATTTGGGCTTCGTCTCCAAATCGAAGATTTTCAACTCCTACCGCCATGTACTCGTCCATTTCTCCGACGAGTAAAATCACCCGTTTTCCAAAAGAGAAAAGAAGCAAATGAGAAAACCATGCGGATTGCTTTAAATCTCTTAAAAAAAAATATTTATTAAAATAAATAAAAAAAAGCACTCTTATGGAAACCCTTAACAATGGTTTCTGGATGCGAGAATGATTCGACAAAGTATCGACAAAGTATCGATAAAGTATCGATAAAGTATCGATAAGGCCGGATCCTCGCGCAAGAATGCGCGAGAAGGGGACAATCGGGTCATTGTGAATTTAGAAAAAAGTGCCGTGTGGGCACTTTTTTCGTTCTTGGCAGAGGCGCTCAAGGTCAAAAGTAGAAAGTCGAAAGTAGAAATATAAAAGAGAAAAAACCACTAATTTGGGACGGGACCGAATAAATGTAACGATTTTCTTGCATGTTTCGGGGAAATATAGTATTTTTGCAGAAAATTTCAGACCTTAGAGGTGTTATTATGAAAGAACAAGAGGAGTTGATTCGCGCGGAGGAATACCAACGAATGTTAAAAGCAGTTTATGAAGAAAAACTTTTTGCCGACCCGCATTTAGGACGCGACTCGTTTGCGGCGCATATGAATATCTCGCGCCATACGCTGAACAAGATTCTCAACAGCAATGCAAACGGCCAGTCTTTCCCGCAATGGATCAATACGATCCGTATAGAAGCGGCCTGCGGCATTCTGCGCAGCGAACCGAAAAAGACCATCGCCGCCGTCGCAAAGAACGTAGGTCTGACGCCGAACAATTTCCACCGGCTGTTCCGGTTGCAGTTCGGGATGACACCTTCCCGGTACAAACAGAAGAATACTATACCCCAAACCTCTTTATAGTAGCCCTCGAAAAAAGGTTTCTTCAAAAATTCATGAGTTTAGTAGATGGTCGGAGGGTGAAAGATAAAATAAAGAGGTCTTCATGTAATTTTCGGGCTCCTGCGGCATGTGAATGTCGCAGGAGTTTTTGGGTTAAATCAAAAAAAAACACTAAAAAATTTGCATATATGCTTTTTTTGTAGTAATTTTGCAGCCGAAATATGTACAAAAACCAACTAAACAAATTTATATGCATATGAAAAAAGGTTTATTTCTGAGCCTCATCGCCGCAGCAGTGATGATGGCGTCGTGCAACAAATCGTTGCCAAACCCCGAGCAGATTTCGGTCAATCCGAGCCCTCTGGAGCTGAAGGGCGGTAAGGTAGATGCTACTATTACCGGTACTTTCCCTGTCAAGAAATTCGCCAAGAAAGGTGTTCTCACCGTTACCCCGGTCCTGAAATACGGCAACCAGGAGGTACTCGGTACTCCGGTAACCTACGTAGGCGAGAAAGCAAAAGAGAACGGTATTACCGTTAACTACAAAGAAGGCGGCAAATACAGCCAGAAATGCTCTTTCAAGTACGTTCCGGCCATGAGCAAGTCGGAGCTCTATCTGCGTTTCGACGCCAAGATCGGCAAGAAAGTGATCGAGGTGCCGGATCTGAAGGTTGCAGACGGTGTTGTTACCACTCCGGAACTGGTAAAAGCCAGCGACAACGGTACCGCAACCACTCCGGACAAGTTCCAACGTATCATCCAGGAGACCACCGAGGCTGATATCCGCTTCCTCATCCAGAGCGCCAACCTCCGTTCGTCGGAGACGAAGTCCGATAACATGAAAGCCCTGCAGGCGGCTATCAAGGACGCAGACAAGGCTGAGCGCAAACAGATCCACAGCCTCGAGGTAGCCGGCTACGCTTCGCCGGACGGCGGCGTCGCCCTCAACGAGAAACTCGCCCAGAACCGTCAGAAAGCCGCACAGAACTTCCTCAAGAAAGATCTGAAGAAGAACAAAGTGAACGCTTCCATCGAGTCGGATATCACCGCTGAGGACTGGGAGGGATTCCAGAAAGCGATGGAGAACAGCAACATGCAGGACAAGGACCTCGTTCTCCGCGTACTGGCTATGTACAGCGATCCCGAAGAGCGCGAGGCACAGATCAAGAACCTCAGTTCCGTATACGGTACCATCAAGGACGAGATTCTGCCGGCACTCCGCCGCAGCCGTCTGATCCTCACAACCGACCTGATCGGCAAGACCGATGACGAGATCCGCGAGTTCGCCAAGAACGACCCTGCCCAGTTAAGCGTTGAGGAGTTGCTCTATGCCGCTACGCTCACCAACGACAAAGCAGAGAAGATCGCCATCTACAAGAAAGCCGCCGAGCTCTACGGCGACTACCGCGCATGGAACAGCATCGGTCAGATCTATTTCAACGACGACGAGATCGCCGAGGCACGCCGTGCTTTCGGCAAGGCGCTGGAGATCAACCCCAGTGATCCGGATGTGAACTACAACGCAGGTCTGGCAGCCCTCGCTGACGGCGACACCGAGAAAGCGGAAGAGTACCTCGGCAAAGCAGCCGGCACCAAGGCCAATCTGGACGCAGCCCTCGGAACCCTCTACACCCAGAAGGGCGACTACAAGGCAGCAGCGAACGCTTACGGAAGCCAGGCTACCAACAACGCTGCCGCACAGCAGATCCTCAACGAGAAATATGCAGACGCAGCCAAGACCCTCGACGCTGTCAAGAACCCGAACGCCACCACCGCTTATCTGAAAGCTATCGTAGGCGCACGCACCAACGACGCCGAGGCTGTGTACGAGAACCTCAAAGTAGCGATCGCCAAAGACGCCAAGATGAAGGCCCGCGCAGCACAGGATATCGAGTTCGCCAAGTTCGCCGAGGACACGAAATTCCAAGCTATCGTTAAATAATGTCGGTTTTATTCCCGAAAACGAATAAACCCCGTGAGTGGGACTACCGCCCCATTTACTATGACCCGGAAAAGGAGGCGCGCAAGGACAGAAAACTTGCGCGCCTTCAGCACGGGGCTTTCCGCGAACAGCATGAGAAGAACATGACGGAGCTGCGCAAGAACAAAAAGAAATCCAATCTCGTTTTCTGGGTTGCGCTGCTGCTGATCCTTTTGCTCTTCGTGTGGGTTTTATCCTGATCTTCGTCTTATGGATATCATACATCTGTTACCGGACAGTGTAGCCAACCAGATCGCGGCAGGCGAGGTGATCCAACGCCCCGCCTCGTGTCTCAAAGAGCTGGTGGAGAACAGCCTGGATGCCCATGCCACACGCATTCAGGTGATCGTCCGCGACGCCGGACGGACGCTGCTGCAGGTGATAGACAACGGTATCGGCATGAGCGAGACGGACGCCCGTCTGGCGTTTGAACGGCATGCCACCAGCAAGATCCGCGAGGCGCAGGACCTGTTCGCCTTGCGCACCATGGGATTCCGCGGAGAAGCGCTGGCTTCCATCTGTGCCGTGGCCCAGGTGGAGATGACCACCCGCAGAGCCGAAGACGAAGTGGGTACACTCATCGAGATTCACGGCTCGGATGTCGTCCGCCAGGAGGTATGCTCCTGCCCCGTAGGAACGAACATCAAAGTATCCAACCTCTTCTACAACGTACCCGTACGCCGTAAGTTCCTCAAGACCGACCAGACGGAGTTGCGCAACCTCCTCACGGAGTTCTATCACATTGTACTGGTTTATCCCAAGGTCAACTTCACTTTCGTCCACAACGACGAGATCCTTCTGGAGTTACCCGCCGGCGGAGAGAAACAACGCATCGAGGCGGTCTTCGGCAACCCCAAACGCAATGTTTATACCTCTTCGTTCGTAGAGGTGGAGACCGAGACGGATCTGGTGAGCGTACACGGGTTTGTGATCAAACCGGAGAACGCCACCCGCAAGGCCGAGCAGTATTTCTTCGTCAACGGACGGTACATGCGGCACCCGTATTTCCTGAAAGCCGTCCAGACCGCCTATTCGGGTATGCTCAGCAATGACTACCAACCCTCTTTCTTCCTCTATTTCGAGATCAGTCCGGAGGCGATAGATGTCAATATTCACCCGACAAAGACGGAGATCAAGTTCGCCGACGAACAGACCATCTTCCAGATCCTGATGGCGGCTGTGCGCGAGGCGCTGGGCAAATTCTCCCTGGCTCCCACAATCGATTTCGACACCGCAGGCGCGATAGATATCCCTGTTCCGGCACCTGTCGGACAAGTGAGCCGGCCGCAGATGACGGTAGATCCCGGGTACAACCCCTTCCGTCAACGGGGAGCGGTCTACCCGGAGAAAAAAACCTCCGGCTGGGAACGGCTGTACGGGGAAGAGAGCCATGAAGAGCTGCTGCGTCCGGCGGAGATTGAGTCCTGCCCGTTATGGCAATATAACGGACGGTATATTCTGCTGCCAAGCGAACAAGGACTCCTGATCGTGAACCAGCACCGCGCGCACGTAGCGATCCTTTACATGCAATATTTAGAGCAGCTGAGTCATGCTCAAGGCGGCACCCAGCAGATGCTCTTCCCGGAGGTGATCACGCTCACGAAGGACGAGATGGTTCTGATGGAGCAGATAGCCGCCGACCTCAAAGGGATCGGATTCGATCTGGAGCAGCTGAGCCCGGACAGTTACTCGATACAGGGCGTACCGGCGCAGACAGCCGACCGGTCACCGGTACCGGTGCTGCAACACATTCTCTCGCAGGTGCGCGAACGCGGGGCAGAGACCCCTATCGAATGGCGCGAACAGATCGCCCAGTCGCTGGCAGAAAGCACAGCTATCCCGTACGGACGGAACCTGACGGAGAACGAGATGCGGGATCTGGTCACCCGTCTGGCTGCATTACCCCAATACAAACGCACACCCGAAGGCAAGACGATCGTCTCGCTGATGAGTGACGACGAGTTAGGAAGGAGATTTTAGATTTATGACTAAACGATTTGATTTGTACCTTGTACTTTGTACTTTTGTACTTCTGGCGGGTTGCACCAAACCCGATCATCTGACTATCCTGCATACCAATGACACGCATTCGCAGGTGGAACCCAAAGATAACGGTCAGGGCGGGTATGCACGCCGAATGGGCCTGATCGCCCAAGAGCGGAAAGCGGATCCGAACCTGCTATTGGTGGACGCAGGGGATTTCAGTCAGGGCACGCCCTATTTCAATTTCTTCCACGGCCGCGTCGAACTCGATGCAATGAACAGGATGGGCTATGACGCCGCTACGCTGGGAAACCACGAGTTCGACAACGGACTGGACACCTTGGCCGAAGTACTCAAAACGGCGCAGTTCCCGATCGTGTGCGCCAATTATGATTTTACCGGCACAGCGATGGAAGGCATGACCAAACCGTACGTGATCGTCAACAAAGGGGGATTGAAGATAGGAATCTTCGGCTTGGGATGCAACCCTAAAGGGATCATCTCGGACAAGAATTTCGAGCCGGCGAAATACCTGGAACCTTACCCCGTGGCGCAAGCGACGGCAGACACACTCCGCGCACAAGGATGCGAGGTCGTCGTCTGCCTCAGCCATCTGGGTACTTTGGGCAAAGACTGCGAAGATGTATGCGATTCGGCAATGGTGAGCTGTACCCGCGGGATTGATGCCGTCATCGGCGGACACACCCACAAAATTTATGTCGACCGCTTCGTGGCAAACAAGGACGGAGACAGTATCCCGATTTGCCAAATGGGGAAGTCCGGTGCCTTTTTAGGGAAGATAATGCTATATTTACGTAACAAAAATAAAAAATAAAACAAAAAAATTTGCATATATCGCAAAAAAGCAGTAACTTTGTGCCGTTTTTGCGATATAAGCGGAAACTTCGATTGTAGAATTTTAATATATTCAATAAATAGATTAACCTGTTAAAGATTAGTATTATGGCAGAAATTGACGCAAAAGTAAAAGCAATCATTGCTGATAAATTGGGTGTCGAGGAATCGCAAGTAGTGAACGAGGCTAACTTCCAGACCGATCTGGGCGCAGACTCGTTAGACACCGTGGAAATGATCATGGAGTTCGAGAAGGAATTCGAGATCGAGATCCCGGACGAGGATACGCAGAAGATTGCAACCGTAGGCGACGCGATCGCTTATGTAGAGAAGAAAGTAGGAAAGTAATTTTCTTTTCACATTCATTTGCGAGTTTACGGGATAACTGTAAACTCGTATATTTTATAGGAACAAAAGGAAAATCATGGAATTAAGACGAGTAGTTGTCACCGGCCTGGGAGCAGTGACGCCTGTAGGCAATTCCGCTCCGGACACCTGGCGTGCATTAATCAACGGCGAAAGCGGAATAACTCCGATCACGGCTTTTGACGCCACGCAATACAAAACGCATTTTGCGGGCGAAGTGAAGAATTTCGATCCGACCGCCGTCATTGACAAGAAAGAGGCGCGCAGAATGGACCGTTACTCCCAGTTCTCCGTGTGCGTAGCCGACGAGGCGCTGCGTGACAGCGGTCTGGATCTGGAGAAAGAGGACCGCAGCCGCGTAGGCGTGATCTGGGGAAGCGGCATGGGCGGTCTGCAGTCCACCGAGGAGGAGATCATCGAGTTTGCCAAAGGCGACGGAGTACCTCGTTTTAATCCATTTATGATTCCGAAAGCGATCCCGAGCATCGCCGCCGGCCAGATCTCTATCCGGTTCGGCTTGGGCGGTCCGAGTTTCTCGGTCAGCACCGCCTGCTCGTCTTCGTCCCACGCCGTAGGTTCGGCATTCGACCAGATCCGTCTGGGGCACGCCGATGTATTGCTTACGGGTGGAGCGGACGCTGATATAACACGCAGCGGCATCGGCGGTTTCAATGCCATGCATGCCCTCTCCACCAATAATGACCACCCCGCGACCGCCAGCAGACCGTTCTCCAAATCACGGGACGGCTTTGTCTTGGGCGAAGGGGCTGCGTGTCTGATCCTGGAGGAGTACGAGCACGCAAAAGCGCGCGGAGCGAAGATCTACGCAGAGGTGGTAGGCGAAGGAATGACCTCGGACGCTTACCACATGACCGCTCCGGATCCGGATGGCAAGGGAGCGGAGCGCGTTATGCGGCTGGCGCTCAAGGACGCCGGACTGCAACCCGAGGATATCGATTTCATCAATACGCACGGCACCTCCACCCCGCTCGGCGATGTAACGGAGGTGAAAGCGATCCAGCGCGTGTTCGGCGAACATGTGTATGAGATGAACCTCGACTCCACCAAATCGATGACAGGCCACCTTATCGGCGCTACGGGAGCGGTAGAAGCGATGGCATGCGTAATGGCTCTCAAGGACGGAATCATTCCTCCCACGATCAATCATGATCCGGAGGACAAGGACGAGAATATTGACTATCGCATAAATTTCACATTCGGTAAGGCACAGAAACGGGATATCCGCTACGCGCTGAGCAACACCTTCGGGTTCGGCGGACATAACGCGTGCCTGATCTTCAAGAAATGGGAAGGGTGACCCTCTAATTCACCCGTATTAGTTAATGTTTAATTAAAATTTAAGGTATTATGATTACGAAAATCGGTGAGAATGCAGGCATCGTATGGACTGCGCTGCAGCAGGGTGCACAGGGTGTCAAGGCCCTGAAGAAAGCCACCAAACTGAAAAACGAAGAGCTCTATCTGGCTCTTGGTTGGCTCGCTCGTGAAGGTAAACTGACCTTTACAGAGGCAGAAGCAGATACCATTGTAGCATTAGCTTAATATGGTAACAGCTATCGTAGGCGCTTCGGGTGCCGTCGGACAGGAGTTGCTGGCTGTTCTCGAACAGCGGCAATTCCCGGTCTCCGAACTCAGACTGTTCGGTTCGGAACGCAGTGCCGGCAAGAAATATCTATTCCGCGGAAAAGAACACACGGTTCAACGGCTGGATCATAATGACGCTTTCAAGGGCGTCAATATTGCTTTTGTATCCGCGGGCGCGGATGCGTCACGCACGTACGCGGAGGATATCACGCGTTTCGGCGCGATCATGATCGATAACTCCTCTGCCTTCCGGATGGACAAGGATGTACCGTTGGTAGTTCCGGAGGTGAATGCTGCGGACGCATTAGAGAGACCCCGTAATATCATCGCCAACCCGAACTGCACAACGATCCAGATGGTGGTGGCACTGAATGCCCTCGAGCAGATCAGTCATATCCGCCGCGTACACGTAGCTACCTATCAGGCTGCTTCGGGCGCCGGCGCACAAGCGATGAAAGAACTGGAGACACAATACCGTCAGGTGCTCAACGGAGAGAAGGTTACGGTAGAGAAATTTGCATACCAGTTGGCTTACAACCTCATTCCTCACATCGATGCCTTCACCGGGAACGGGTACACCAAAGAGGAAATGAAGATGCATAACGAAACGCGTAAGATCATGCATTCGGATATCTGCGTGAGTGCTACCTGTGTACGTGTGCCGTCCCTGAGAGCCCACAGCGAAAGTGTGTGGGTGGAGACGGAGCAGCCGATTCCGTTAGAGGCAGCCAGAGAGGCTTTCATGCACGCGCCGGGATGCGTGCTCATGGATGAACCCGAGAAGAAGATTTACCCCATGCCGCTGTTCCTGAGCGGCAAGGACGACATATATATAGGCCGCTTGCGCAAAGACCTGACCGACGAGTGCGGGCTGAGTTTCTGGTGCGTAGGCGACCAGATCCGCAAAGGCGCGGCGCTGAACGCCGTGCAGATCGCGGAGTACCTGCTAAATAAATGACCAGATGGCAAATGACCTAACGGTAAATATAATGGCTCCTGTGGGTTGCTGGGAGAGTCTGGCAGCGGCGATCAACGCCGGTGCTACAAGCGTTTATTTCGGCATTGAGCACCTGAATATGCGTGCCCGCAGTTCGGTTAATTTCACTACCGCCGACATGAAAGAGATCGTCCGCCGGTGCCGCGAAGCGGGAGTGAAGACTTATCTGACGGTCAACACCGTAATGTACCCGGAAGATCTGGCGTTGATGCGCGAGATCGTCGATCATGCGCACGCGGCAGGCGTAGATGCGGTCATCGCCAGCGACATCGCGGTCATGCAGTACGCCAACTCGATCGGTCAAGAGGTGCATCTCTCCACCCAACTCAATATTGCGAACACGGAGGCGCTGAAGTTCTACGCGCAGTTTGCAGACGTAGTCGTGCTGGCACGTGAACTGAATATGGATCAGGTGGCCTCTATCTACCGCGATATACAGGAGCAGCACATATGCGGCCGCAGCGGAGAACTGATCCGTATTGAAATGTTCTGTCACGGCGCATTATGCATGGCCGTAAGCGGCAAATGCTATCTGAGCCTGAATAACTACGGTCTCTCCGCCAACCGCGGAGCATGCGTACAGGTGTGCCGCCGGGGATATACCGTAAAGGACAAGTCCTCCGATCTGGAACTGGAAATCGACAACCAGTATATCATGTCGCCAAAGGATCTGAAGACCATTCATTTCCTGAATAAAATGCTGGACGCCGGTGTACGTGTTCTCAAGATAGAAGGCCGGGCGCGCGGCGCGGAGTATGTCGACACTGTGGTGCGGTGCTACCGCGAGGCAGTAGAAGCATGGCAGAAAGGCGAATACCGGGATAATGCCGTCATCGAACCCAAAATCAAAGAATGGGACGAACGCCTCAGCACGGTGTTTAACCGCGGCTTCTGGGATGGTTATTACCAGGGACAGCGTCTGGGCGAATGGACGCACACCTACGGCAACCGGGCTACACGCAAGAAAACCTACGCCGCAAAATGCACCAATTTCTTCAAGAATCTGAGTGTGGCGGAGTTTGTTGTGGAAGCGGTAGAGCATATTAAGGAGGGACAGGAACTGCTGATCACCGGCGAGACTACCGGTGTATATACCTGCACAGCCAAGGGACTGCACGACGCGGAGGGGCAACCTGCCACTGTTGTAAAAAAAGGGAGTTATTTCTCGATCAAGACCGACCGGCTTATCCGGCGAGGCGACAAACTGTTTATATGGGAGGAATAAACCACATAGAGAGTGCTTTGAGTTCATCCTGGAGCGGATGGATAATGCTGGCATTGCTGGTTTGCGCAATACTGAGCGAATACTACCAGCCGGGAATCATTCTGCAGGCCAAGAACTCCCTCTTTACGCAGACCGACCGTCTGTATAAGGATTCTCCGGTCAATTTCACCGGCCAGCTACTGATGACCATCTTCCGGATCGGCATCATCGCTATGGCGATCTATTTGTGTTGCAGTGCCCATCGTTCGTTCTCTCTCGCCGGTTTTGGAGTGATATGCGGTCTGCTGTTCGCTATGGCAGGCATTAAGATGGTATGTAATCTGGGACTGGATTTTACGTTCTCTCTCTCCCAGAGGTTTGGCGCTCCGTACGAGCATTACGGCAATATTATGACCTTGGCGGCTGTTCTCCTCTACCCTATAGTGCTGGTACTGATGAGGGTGGACTATCCGGCGGTAAACCGATGGTTAATAGGCGGCATCGCCGTCTTGTTTGTCATTACATGGTTCTTTCGCGCTTGTCATCAATACATTACGAAACCCATGGATATCCTATACATATTTTTTTACTGCAGCACGTTAGAAGTGCTTCCGATTGCAGTAGTTTATATATTGTCAGACCAAATAACGGCTATTATATGATCCACAAACTTTTATTCTCTCAACCGCAGCCGACGACGGCACATAATCCTTATTCCCGATTGGAAGAGCAGTTTGGCGTACAATGCGATTTCTACCAATTCATCCACATAGAGGGGCTTCCTGCACGTGAATTCCGGCAGCAACATATTAATCCCATGGATTACTCGGCAGTGATCCTGAACTCCAAACTGGGAGCGGAACACTATTTCCGTATGTGCGAAGAAATGCGTCTGGTCGTACCGGACTCGATGCACTATTATTGCAACTCAGAATCGGTAGGTCTATACCTGCAGAAATTCATAAACTACCGCAAGCGTAAGGTATTCTTCCCTGAGACCGGTAATAAATTTGAAGATCTGCTTCCGGCGATGCATCGTCGCCCGAACGAGAAATACCTGATGATCCTCTCGGATATCCACTCGGAGGAACCCATCCATATGTTTGCAGAGAATGGTATAGAGGTAACCCCGGCGATCATGTACCGTACGGTTACAACCGCCTGGCCGGCAGAGAAACCTTTTGACTACGATCTGATTGCGCTCTTCACTCCGGCCGGAGTGACTTCGCTCAAAGAGAATTTCCCGGATTGGAAACAAGGTGAGACACTGATTGCCGCTTTTGGAGACGGAACGATCCGCGCGCTGGAGGAAGCCGGTTATCGCGTAGATATAGAAGCAGGTCAGGGGCATCCGTTTGCATCCCTGCCATTAGCGATTGCTGATTATCTGGAGAAGAATGCCTAACCTCTTTCCCAAACATAACAGGCTCTGCGGTCAGTTACGTATCGCGCAGTTATACAAGACCGGTCATCGCTTCACGGCATGGCCGCTACGCGTGACCTGGCAGGAGACGGAGGAGAAGACCCAAGTGTTGGTGTGGGCTCCCAAATCGCTCTTCAAACGTGCTGTCAAACGCAACCGTCTGCGGCGACTGATGCGTGAGGCGTACCGTCTGAATCAGGAGTTGTTAGCCTCGGAAGAAAAGAAAGGATTTCTCATCGCCTTCAATTATATCGATAAGGAGGAGCAGTCCTACCAGACGATAGACAAAGCTATCAGAAAAGCATTACAAAAGATCGCGAACCATGCCGAATGATCCCCTAAAGAACCCGAACCCATGGAAAACCGCGTTGCGCAAGTTGTTCCTGCTGCCCGTGTATTTTTACCGTGTGTTCATCTCGCCGCTAACGCCGCCTTCCTGCCGTTATACGCCTACCTGTAGCCAATATATGGTGGAGGCCGTTCTCAAGTACGGGATCTTCAAAGGCGGATGGTTAGGCATCAAGCGCATCCTGCGATGCCACCCATGGGGAGGATCCGGATACGATCCTGTACCATAAACATCTCATTAGTAAAGCGTTTTATTATTAAGATATAAAATAGACAATTCATGCGAATCGATATCATCTCGGCCTGTCCGGAACTATTAGAATCTCCGCTCAATCACTCTATTATTCAGCGCGCGAAGACCAAGGGCCTTTGCGAGATCTACGTGCATAATCTGCGCGACTGGACACTGGACAAACATCGTAAAATCGATGATTACGCTTTTGGTTTCGGCGCCGGAATGGTGCTGCAGATCGAACCGATCGACCGACTCATTACCCATCTGACCTCCGAGCGTCACTACGATGAAATTATCTTCACCGCTCCGGATGGAGTCCGGTTTGACCAGAAAGCAGCGAATGAACTTTCTCTCAAGGAGAATATCATTATTCTATGCGGACATTACAAGGGGGTGGACCAACGCGTGCGCGATCATTTGATCACGCGCGAATACAGTATCGGGGATTTTGTGCTAACCGGCGGAGAAATGCCGGCTGCGATGATGACGGATGCCATCGTTCGTCTGCTGCCCGGCGCACTGGGAGATGTAGAGAGTGCGCTCAATGATTCCTTCCAGGACGGATTATTGGAGGCCGGAGTATATACACGCCCGGCAGACTATAAGGGATGGAAAGTTCCGGATATCCTGCTTTCGGGGCATCAAGCGAAGATCGAAGAGTGGCTTTATGAGCAATCTTTAGCTCACACAGAGCAACGACGCCCTGATTTGCTAAATAACAAGTAAAATGTCTTATTTCGTTAATTTACAGTTATTTTTGCAAAGTGTAATTTACAAAAATATGTTTTATAGCACTTTTTTTGAAAAATATTTGGTCAATTCACCAAAAAGCAGTACTTTTGCACCGTGTTTTTCATGGTATTAGATTTAAGGTTAAGTAAAAAGGTTGGGTTGTCGTGAGACAACCTTCTTTGTTTTTATAGGGTCGGGGTAGTTCCGACCTTTATCGTAAGGGGTAATTCTTCCTTAGAATTTCAAATTGATCAGGCTGTGCCTGAAGTGCCTGGGTGATGTCCATCAGCCAATTCGAACCGGTTGTCCGGGCTTGAACAGGAATCTCCGACAAGATGATCGGCGGGAGGGAAAAGGCATGTGCGATGGCATCAAGGCACATTTGGGATGCATTCCGTTTACCCTGCTTCGAATAACCGGCTATATGCATAGAGGCACGCGTAGCATGACTTAATACCTCCGGATGGATATCCGGTTCGTTCTCCCATGTATCTAAAACATAAGGCCGGCCGCTTCGTAACAGTGCCGCTTCATCTACCACTCCTCCTCGCGAGGCATTGATGATCAGTGCAGAGGGTTTGCATTGCACGAGGAACGCTTCGTCGCAGAGATGAAGAGTCGGGAAAAGCGCGGAAGAATCGGTCAATGGCACATGGAAAGTGATGATATCCGATCGCCTCGCCAACTCCGAAAGCGGTACTCCGATCTTCTTCGGAGGGTCATTAAGCAACACTTGCAGTCCTTTGGACTCAGCCATCTTCGCAACAAGTGAACCAATGTGACCTACGCCCACAACACCAATCGTAAGGGAAGAAGATACGGATGGGAAGAGCTCGTCAACAGCCTGCTCAATGTAATCGCACACCGCTTGTGCGTTGCACCCCGGACATGCCATCCATCGGATGCCATGATTCTCACAATAACGGGTATCTATATGGTTAAAACCGATCGTAGCGGTACATACCATCCGCACGGCAGAGCCGGCGAGTAGCGCCTCATCCACGCGAGTGCGCGTCCGTACCACCAATATATCCGCATCTTGAATAGCAGCAGGCGTGATTAACTCGGGTTCAAGCGCTGTTATCTGCACCTCAGGCCAAGCCTCACGCACCGCCTCTACAAGATAAGGGATATATTGGTCACAGACGATTCTCATGCATACTTTATATTATCTATCAGGCGCACTTCGCCGCAATATACAGTGACACAACCGATAGCGTTTTCAAAGGTTTGCGTAGGCAGCAAGGTGGTGCGATCTACGATCTCGTAGTACTCCACCTCCAGCCCGTCTACCGCATTGATCGTATCGGTCACACGGCGCTGCACATGATCAACCGTAGCTCCCGCTTCTTTTGCCCATTCCAATGAAGCAAAGAGTGTTTGGGAAATCGCCACCGCAGTCTGTTTCTGCTCAGCAGAGAGACGTTCGTTCCGGCTGGAGAGAGCCAATCCTGAAGTCTCGCGAACAATCGGACAATCGACGATCTTGAGGCTACCGAACGTGCCGGCCATCGAACTGCGCTCTACCATATAATGAATGATCGCCAGCTGCTGAAAATCTTTCTCCCCGAAATAAGCCTTATCCGGTTGCACCAGATAGAAGAGACGGCTGACTACCTGCACCACACCATTAAAATGCCCCGGCCGCATTTTCCCCTCCATCACTTGATCCAAACCGGCAAAATCGAAGGAGAAAGTGGTATTCATCTCTTCGGGAGAATACATTTCCTCGGGCGTAGGAGCAAAGATAAAATCGGCACCGATCGACTCCAGCAACTCCTCGTCGCGTTGCAGGTTGCGCGGGTACTTTGCCAGATCCTCTTTGTTGTTAAACTGAGTAGGGTTTACAAACACGGATACAAAGCAGACATTATTCTCATTGACTGCCTGCTTCACCAGGCTGGCATGACCGGCATGCAGCGCCCCCATTGTAGGAACCAAACCGATGGTTTTTCCCGTTGCCTTGCAGGCAGCCACCATCGTTTGAAGTTCTTTCACTGTCGTTAAAACTTGCATATAAATGTGTAAAAATAAGTTTATTGTTGCAAAAAAACGTGCAAAGGTAAGTAAAAATACTCGAAAAATAAAATTTTTCGTCACTTTTTTGCCTTTTTTTTTCGTTATGTCATTTTTTTTTCGTAATTTTGTAGCGTGAAAAAATGTGCACACGCCTATGAAAGAGCCGAAACGAATCCTTTTTATCTCTCAAGAGATATTTCCATACCTGGCAGAAGAGACGCCTACACGCTTGCTGAACCGTCAGATACCTGAGTATTTTCAGGGGCATGGCTATGAGACGCGTACGTTTATGCCTAAGTTCGGCGAGATCAATGAGCGTCGAAACCAATTACACGAGGTGATTCGTCTCTCGGGCATGAACCTGATCATCGAGGAGTCGGATCATCCGCTGCTGATTAAGGTCGCCTCTATTCAATCTGCCCGCATTCAGATTTATTTCATCGACAACGATGATCTCTTCCACCGCCGCAAGGGTGTGCGGGACGAGAATGGCGCGGAATATGCCGATAACGATGACCGCGTGATTTTCTATGCGCGCGGCGTAATCGAGACGGTAAAGAAACTGCGCTGGACGCCGAATATTATCTTATGTTCCGGCTGGATGAGTGCGTTGGCGCCGCTGTACCTGAAGAAAGCATTCGGAGACGAGCCGTTTTTCGCAAACTCGAAGATTGTATTAATGCTGGATAATAACGAATACGAGCGTCCCTTCTCTACCCGGTTTGCAGAGAAGTTGCGCATTGACGGCATTACAAGCACCGATGTGCGATCCATCGCCGGTTTCCCTGTCGGTTACGAAGAACTCATGCGTTTGGCAGCCGATTTCTCGGACGCTTTCGTGTATGCTACGCCGAAGGTAAACCAACGCGTGGCCAATTATATCGAGACGAAGAGCAAACCTATCCTTACTTGTACGGATTCGGAGGATCATACGGAGGTCAGCAAGCAAATTTGGGAGTTTTGTCAGACATTAGAAGAATAAGGAAAATACAGGTAGATGAATAAACGATTTGCGTTTATAGGGGTGTTATTTGTCGTGTTGATTGCTTTCATGGCATGTAAAGACGATGTATCGAATACGGGGCAGTCTATTTTGGGGGCAGACGACGAAGTGATCGTATTGGCGGACACGTTCGCGTTCAGTTCGTCAATTGACAGTTGCACTGCCATCATCTCACAGGCGGATTCTTTCTTGTTAGGAGAGATTGAAACGGACTACGGAATGCTCCGTGCCTCTATCCTGACGCAATTAGCCTGCCCTGAAGGATTCCGCTATCCGGAGTCATTCACCGTGGATTCGGTGGACTCTGTTTGTCTGTTTATGTATTACGGCAGTTGGGAAGGAGACAAATTATCGCCGCTGGCTATCAATGCCTATATGATGGACCGGAAGACTTTCCGTTATTCCGGAACCTATCCAACGGATCTGAATATAGACGATTACTGCTCACGCAACAAGAGTATTCTGACCAACCACCGCATCATCGTGGCCTCGGAGAAAATGGATTCGATCCGTAACAATAACGGCACCTACTCTCCAATGATCCGGATGCGTCTCAATGACGATTTCATGCGGTATTTCGGTTCTATTCAGTCTTTTGAGAGCCAAGAGGAGTTTAATGAAGTCTTCAAAGGTTTGCTGATTGAGACTTCGTTCGGTTCGTCCACGATCCTGAATGTATCCGACATCGCTTTAGGAGTATATTACCATTTCAGTTATCAGAAGAACGGCAAGGACACTATTGTCTCCGACATAAAGGCTTTCTACGCCAACTCGGAAGTGCGCACCGTGAACCACTTGCAGTACGCTGACAAAAAACAGTTGGTATCCTCTCTACAAAACGATTCCGACACCTATAATTATATTATCGCACCCGCGGGCATATACACGCGTCTGCGTATTCCGATGGCTCAGATAGCCGATACCGTAATGATGAACATGCGTATCGACTCCATATGGAATGTCGCAGCCGACGAAATGGTCTATACCGTCAAGCGTCCGTATATCAATAAGGCGCAGGTTCGCGTGAACGTAGAGAATAAATTCACCGGCTCAGCCAGCGAAATTACCCGTAACGACTGGTTACAGCCGGCGAACCACCTGCTCATGATCCGGGAGCAAAGCATGGATCGGTTCTTCAAGAACCGTGAATTGCCATCGGATACCTGCGCGCTTCTGGCAACATTGCAGCAAGGGGTGGATTCGGTAGGTAATACCACATATTATTACAGCTATGATCTCTCCGATTTCCTCACCAATCAGTTGCGTCAGGGCAATGGAGACTCTATTCTGAATATGTTGCTGGTACCTGTGACCGTAGAAGCAAATACCAATACTGTCGTCACTTCCGTACGACAGCAACAGACACTCTCTGCCACAAAGATCCGTTCCGCCAAGAACGGAATGCAGTTAGAAATAGTGTATAGTGGATTCTAATAGGATCAACCGGCCTGCTGCAACTGGGTCAGTTTGGCGCGGTTGAGTTTCTCCTGCACATATAACCTCGTGACGGTAAAGGTCTGAGGAATACCCAATTTTTTACGGTTTGGCAGTTCATACATCAGATCCGTCATCACACTCTCCATCAGGCCGCGCAGACCGCGTGCGCCTAACTTATACTCAATCGCCTTATCTACGATATAATCCAGCGCATCATCGTCAAACGAGAGCGCTACATTATCCATAGCCATAAGTTTCTTATATTGCTTGGTCAGTGCATTCTTCGGTTCCGTCAGAATATTTCGCAGCGCCTCTTTGTCCAAGGGTTGCAGATATGTCAGCACCGGCAGACGGCCGATGATCTCAGGAATAAGTCCGTAGGACTTGAGATCCTGCGGTGCAATATATTGGAGGAGGTTATTCTTATCAATCTGCGCTGCCTGCTGCTGGGCGGCAAATCCCACCACCTGCGTATTCATACGTTGGGAGATCTTGCGCTCGATGCCATCAAAAGCGCCTCCGCAGATGAAGAGGATATTCTTGGTATCTACATGAATCAGTTCTTGGTCCGGATGCTTACGCCCACCCTGAGGCGGAACATTGACGATTGATCCTTCCAACATCTTCAGCAGACTCTGCTGCACGCCTTCTCCGCTCACATCGCGGGTGATGGACATGTTCTCCGATTTGCGGGCAATCTTGTCAATCTCATCAATAAAGACTATGCCGCGTTGTGCTTTCTCTACATCGTAATCGGCAGCCTGAAGCAGACGGACTAACAACGACTCTACATCTTCACCCACATAACCGGCCTGAGTAAGAGCCGTGGCATCGCCAATGGCGAAAGGAACCTTCAGCAGTTTAGCGATCGTCCGGGCCAGAAGGGTTTTACCTGTTCCGGTCGAACCAACCAACAAGATATTACTCTTTTCAATCTCCACATCATCATTGCTGATCTCCTGCAGGACACGTTTATAGTGGTTATAAACAGCCACAGAGAGGAAGCGTTTGGCTTCCTCCTGACCGATGACATATTGATCGAGAAACTCCTTGATTGCTTGAGGGGTAGGAAGAGAAGAGAGGGTGAGACCAAGGTCTTCTGCACCGGATCTGCGAGGTTTGGCTGCTACGATCTGATGACCTGCCTCTATACACTCGCTACAGATGAGTACATCGTCCATGCCTGAGAACATCTCCGGCATTTCTCTTCCGCAGAAACTGCACGTATTGCTACTGTTTGAAGATTTCTTCGCCATTATTATTCTTTGCGCGTATATACCTTGTCAATCATTCCGTATTCCAGTGCCTCAGCCGCTGTCATCCAGTGATCGCGGTCAGCATCCTGACGAATCTGCTCCATTGATTTGCCGGACTTATCGGAGATGATCTGATAGAGTTCGTCTTTGAGTTTGAGGATTTCCTTAGCGGTGATCTCGATATCAGAAGCCTGCCCTTGGATACCTCCGAGGGGCTGGTGGATCATCACACGGCTATGGGGTAACGCAGCGCGCATCCCTTTCTCTCCGGCCACCAGCAAAACGGCTCCCATCGAGGCTGCCAGACCCGTGCAAATCGTCGCCACACGGGCTTTTACAAACTGCATCGTGTCGTATATTCCCAGACCTGCATACACCGATCCTCCCGGTGTGTTCAGATACAGATTGATGTCGCGTTCGCTATCCGTAGAATCCAGATACAGCAACTGCGCCTGGATCACATTAGCCGTGTAATCATTCACCTCGGTTCCGAGGAAGATCACACGATCCATCATCAGACGACTGAAGACATCCATCTGGGTCACGTTCAACTGACGCTCCTCCAGAATTGTCGGAGAGATATATCCGCTCGCGCGGGTGGACTCCATGCTGCGGGACATTACATCCTCAACATGCATGGAGTTCATTCCCTGCGATACGGCGAATTTCAAGAAATCATTACTCATGATTTGCCTTACGATTGATTTATTTCTTCTCTACAGTGTTCTTCTCTGCGCGTTTTGCCCGTGCCAATTGGATATCGTAAGCAATCGGCGATGCGATAAACAGAGACGAATACGTACCTACGATCACACCCATCAAGAGAGCGAATACGAAGCCTTGGATGGTCTCGCCGCCGAATACGAAGATCGCCAACAATACCACGAAGGTGGACATAGAAGTCGAGAACGTACGGCTCAGCGTGTTATTCAATGCATCGTTGATATTCACCTTCTTCTCGCGCTTCGGATAGAGCGAGTTGTACTCACGTACACGGTCGAAGATAACCACGGTATCGTTGATCGAGTAACCGATTACGGTCAGGATCGCTGCGATGAAGGACTGGTCGATCTCCATAGAGAACGGCATGATCTTCCAGAGGATCGCGTAAAGACCCAAGATGATCACTGTATCGTGAGCCAATGCAACCAATGCACCTACCGAGTAAGCGAAGTTGCGGAAACGGATCAAGATATACAGGAAGATCACCAGCAGAGCTGCCAAGACAGCCCATACAGCACTCGTCTTGATATCATCGGCGATAGCCGGACCTACTTTCTGGCTCGACATGATACCTACTTGTGCACCCTCTTCCGGAGAATGGAAATCATGGAAAGTAACGCTCTCGCTCAGGAACGGCTTGCAGCCTGCGTAGAGCAACGAGTCAACCTTGTCGTTCGCATTTGCAGACTCATCCTTGATGCGATAGTTGGTCGATACACGTACCTGGTTAGCGTCATTACCATAAGTAATCACATTCAGGGAGAAGGTCTCGCCGTCTTCCAAAGTAGCTTTGAAGGTATTATCCAGACTCTCGCGAACGGCGTCGGTCTTGATATTCTGATCAAAACGGATCACATAGTTACGACCTCCGGAGAAATCAATACCCAGATTCAGTTTGCCGAAGATGTGCGGCTCCAGACCCAGGATAGCAAAGATCACCAGTGCTCCGGAGAGGCAGTAAGCCCACTTGCGTGCATTCACGAAATCGAAGTGAACGTTCTGCAGGAAGTTTTTCATCAGTCGGGTTGTGAAACTCAACTCCTTGGCGTTTTCGCGCGATGCATAATCGTCAAGCAGCAGACGGGTGATGAACACAGCCGTGAGGAACGAAGTGATGATACCGATCATGTAGGTAACAGCGAAGCCCTTGATAGGACCGGTACCGAAGATAGCAAGGATAGCACCCGTGAGGAACGAAGTGACGTTCGCATCCACGATAGCACTGATGGCGCCCTTGAAACCGTCTTCAATAGCCTTACGCATACCCTTACCGCCGCGTAACTCCTCACGGATACGCTCGTAGATAAGCACGTTCCCATCCACGGCGCAACCCATCGTCAGGACGATACCGGCGATACCCGGCAGGGTCAGCACAGCACTGAACGAAGCCAAGATACCTACAAGCAGGAACACATTGCATACCAATGCTGCATCGGCGATGAGACCCGGAGTCCAACCGTAATAGAACACCATGTAAATCAGGATCAGCAGGAAGCCCAGCGCGAAGGAGAGCAAACCGGCGCGAATAGCCTCCTGACCGAGCGAAGGACCAACTACGCTCTCCTCAATGATATGAGCAGGAGCCGGCATTTTACCCGATTTGAGGGTGTTTGCCAAGTCTTTTGCCTCTTCTACAGTGAAGTTTCCGGTGATCTGGCTACGACCGCCTGCGATCTCGTCGTTCACTCTCGGGAAACTGTATACATAGCCGTCCAGAACGATCGCTACGCATTTACCGATGTTCTCACCGGTGAGGTGCTGCCATCTCTTAGCACCCTCGGAATTCATAGCCATCGAAACCTCCGCATAAACGCTCATCTGCGAGAAGTCCGCACGGGCGTCGGTGATCACATCACCCTCCAGACTCGGACGGCCGTCACGTTGTGCCTTCAGAGCCACCAACTGGTAGTAAGCACCGCGCTCATCCACCGGTTTAACCGTCCAGCAGAAACGTACCTCGCGCGGCAGAACGGATTTAGCAATGTGCGAATTCAGCATCTCGTTCACACGGGCTGTATCGGTATAGTGCACATACGATCCCACTACCGGTCCGGGGCCTGCCTGTCCATTCTCGGTGATCGGGGTGTTCAGAATAGCGAAAAGCGGATTCGAGCGCTTGTATGCGGCCAACTGCGCTGCCTGATCTGCAGCCAATGCTGCCGAGTCAGTACCGAGGTTATCTACGAGATCAGCCAACTCATCGGTCTCTGCTTTCGGAGCCTCTTGCGCAGCCGGAGCCTCTGCTTTCACCTCTTCTTCCGGTGCGGCAGCGGCAAACTCACGGTTGATCTGCGCCAATGCAGGCAGCAACTCTGATAACTCATAGGTCTCCCAGAACTCCAGGTTTGCACTACCTTGCAGCAGTTTCTCCACACGCTTCGGATCCTTGATACCCGGCAACTCAATCAGAATACGGCCGGACTGAGACAGTTTCTGGATGTTCGGCTGAACTACACCGAAACGGTCGATACGGGTACGCAATACGTTGAACGAGTTGTTTACCGCATCATTAACCTCCTCGCGGAGCAGTTTCTCTACCTCCGCATCCTCCATGTTCGATTTGATCTGGCTGTCCATTGTAGCGAAGACAGAAGCCAACTTAGCCTCCGGAGCCACCTCATGGAACGACTGGAAGAAGAGCGTCAGGAAATCGTCACCGCTCTTTGCCTGCTTCGATTTAGCCAAAGCAATAGCCTCTTTGTAGTTTGCGGAAGTGTTATGTCCGCTCAATGCATCCAAGATGTCCGGTACAGATACCTCCATCGTGATGTTCATACCGCCCTTCAAGTCCAGACCCAGGTTGATCTCTTTCTCGCGGCACTCCTTCAGAGTGTAGCCAAACCAGATTTTCTTGGTGGCAATCGAGTCGTAAAACACCTCTTCGGATGTCTGGTTCGCAATTGCATACTCCTTCGCCTTGTTGTCATAACGACGGGTCACAAAAGAGAAAGACAGATAGAAGGCGCATGCCAGGAAAAGGCACGCTGCCAAGATTCGAATAAGTCCTTTGTTTTGCATAATTGTTGTTGATTTATTGTTGATTTGTTTTTTTCACTCCCTCGCATATATAGCGCGTACGAACGCGCACGACACACAAAAAGTGCGCAAAGGTACACTTTTTTTTTGACATATGCAAACAAAAAATGAAAAAAGAGCCCTTTTAGGCTCATTTTGGCTATAATTGGCCTGCTTCGACAAGGTTTATCACGCGTTCGACGATCCGATCCTTGTCCGAAGCGTCGTATTCCTCCTTCAGGTCATTGCGGAACAGTTTGGCCACAAACTGCCACCAGTTAGCGGCGGCCTTACCCTTATATTGCCTGATCAGCTCATAGCTTGTCCTGTCCGTTTCGCGATCCAGCAACAGCATTAACATCCGCCCCTGCGAAGCGTACATCCCGCGGAAATCTTTCTCGTATTTTTTGAACAACTGACGCTCATAGGCTTTCCACCATTTCTTCCGGTCCTTCTTATCGGGTATCTGCGCCAGTTGCGCATCTGCGTACGCCATTTCCTTCGTGATCATACGGGCATAAGGCAGGCATTTTTTTACATCCCTCACCGTCCGCCAATAGAATTTCTCCTGTCTCTTGTTCTTGAATTTCATCGGCGGATACACCCATACCTCGTGCAGCCATGCCATGTACAGCGTGTCGCCTCCCTCCACGCGCAGCATACACGAATCAAGTGCAACCGACCCTTCTCCGGCTCTCGCTTCCGGCAGGAAGCAAAAGAGGAGAAGGGCCATAAGGATATTTTTAAGTGCTTTAGTCATACTAGTTCCCCTAGTTGTCTAGTTTAACTAGTTTCTCTACCGGATTTAATAATTCAGCGCGAAGACAACACGCCCCTTGGACGGTTTGCCGGTCACCATACATACGCCGGGCTCGGAAGCACGGGCGATGATGTCGGCGTTGTTCTCGTCGGCGAGATCCGCCAAGGGGATGCAACGGATAGTCGCCTTGGTCTCGTCTTTGATGCGCTGCTCGGTCTCTGCCGTTCCGTCCCAGTGAGCCAAGAGGAATCCGCCTTTCTTGAGTTCTTCCTTGAACTCCTCATAGCTGTTCACCTCACGGGTGTTGGCGATACGGAAATCAGCGGCTTTCTTGAGCAGGTTCTTCTGGATCTCCTCCAGCAGGTTTTTCACCACCTCTACTATGCCGTCAATCGAGATGGTCTCTTTGCTCTGCGTGTCGCGGCGGGCGATCTCTATCGTACCGTTCTCCAAGTCACGGCCGCCCATTGCCAGACGAACCGGAACGCCTTTCAACTCGTAGTCTGCGAACTTATACCCCGGCGTGTATTTCTCGTCGGTATCCACCTTCACACGCACACCGAGTGCCTTCAGTTCGTCAGCAACCGGGTTCAGTTTGACCATCAGTTTGTCCAAATCCTCCTGTTTCTTGAAGATCGGAACAATCACCACTTGGATCGGAGCCAAATGAGGCGGCAGAACCAATCCGTTGTCATCGCTGTGCGTCATGATCAGCGCACCCATCAGACGTGTGGAAACGCCCCATGAGGTCGCCCATACATACTCGTATTTATTCTCCTTGTTGAGGAACTGCACATCAAAACTCTTGGCGAAGTTCTGTCCCAGGAAGTGGGATGTACCGGCCTGCAGCGCCTTGCCGTCCTGCATCATTGCCTCGATGCAATAGGTATTAAGCGCACCGGCAAAACGCTCGTTCGGCGATTTCACGCCCTTCACAACAGGGATCGCCATCACATCCTGCGCAAACGATGCATACACATCCAGCATCTGACGGGCGTAATCCTCTGCTTCTTCCTTGGTAGCATGAGCAGTATGGCCTTCCTGCCAGAGAAACTCAGCAGTACGCAGGAAGAGACGGGTACGCATCTCCCAGCGCATCACATTACACCATTGGTTGCACAGGATCGGCAGATCGCGGTACGACGAAATCCAGTTCTTATAAGTGCTCCATATGATCGTCTCCGAGGTCGGACGGATGATCAGTTCTTCCTCCAGTTTTGCTTGCGGATCCACTACCACGCCTTTCCCGTCCGGATCGTTCATCAGACGGTGGTGGGTCACTACAGCGCACTCCTTTGCAAATCCCTCTACGTGCTCCGCCTCGCGGCTCAGGAACGATTTCGGGATCAGCAGCGGGAAATAGGCGTTCTTCACCCCTTTCTCCTTAAACCGGCGATCCAGCTCTGCCTGAATCTTCTCCCAGATCGCATAGCCGTAAGGCTTGATCACCATGCATCCGCGAACGGCACTCTGCTCCGCCAGATCCGCCTTTACTACCAACTCGTTATACCATTTCGAATAATCCTCGCTACGAGGAGTCAGTTTCTGAAAATTAGCCATATTCTTCCAATTTAGCGTGCAAAGGTACAACAAAATTTGCACATATGCAAACTTTCGGGCATTTTTTTGCCGAATTGAATAGAATTCTATATAATATCAATACTTTATCGAGTCTTTGTCGAGACTTTGTCGAGACTTTATCGAGACTTTATCGAGTCCAGAAGAATTCAGCTATATACTCATACGGTATCACGCCTGCCACATCATCGTATAGATCCACATGGCTGGCACCCGGAATGATATAGAGTTCTTTGTTGCCGATTTTGGTACTTACGCCTTCAACGTGCGAACCTGTCATCTTCTCAAAAGCATATTCGCTGAAATAGCGGCTATGGGCTTTCTCGCCGTGGATGAGCAGAACCGGCGTCTCTATCTCGTTAGCATAAGAGAGCAACGGCATGTTCATGAACGACTGACAGCCGATGACATTCCATCCGTCGGTGGAGTTACCGCTGCGCGCGTGGTACCCGCGCGGACATTTATAATACGCGTGATAGTCCTTCACGAACCATGGTGCATCTTCCGGCAGCGGATCAATGACTCCTCCGGCGCGTTTGTAAGTGCCGTTCTTGTAATCCTCGGTGCGTTGCGCAGCCATCGCACGGCGTTGCTCCATACGCGCCTCTTTGCTGTCCGTCGAACCGAAATAGCCCTCGCGACTGACTTTCGACATGTCATACATCGTAACCGCCACGGTAGCTTTGATACGCGGATCCAGTGCTGCCGCATTGACCGCCATTCCGCCCCAACCGCAGATACCGATAATACCGATGCGCTCTGCATCCACTTCAGGCAGCGTAGAGAGATAATCCACTGCCGCCAGAAAGTCCTCGGTATTCAGGTCCGGCGAAGCCATTCTGCGCGGTTCGCCCGAACTCTCGCCCGTGTAGGAAGGGTCAAAAGCGATAGCGATGAAGCCGAGTTCCGCCATGTGCTGGGCATACAGACCGGAGGATTGTTCTTTGACTGCGCCGAACGGACCGGACACTGCGATAGCGGGAAGTTGACCTTGAGCGTCTTTAGGCGCATAGTAGTCGGCAACCAATGTGATACCAAAACGGTTATGGAAAGTCACTTTTTTGTGATCTACTTTCTCGGATTTCGGGAAGGTCTTATCCCACGAATCATTTACCATTTGTTCATTTACCATTTTGTCATTTTGTTTTCCACAGGCAGCAAATAGTACAGCCGCGAGTGCAAGGGTTATTAGTTTTCTCATAGTTTGGCTACCAGGTCAACGATTTTCTGCTTGGTGGCGTCGGTCTTCTGCTCGTCGATCTTGGCGGTTACGACGCCTGTGTTCTCTGCGTGCCAGTAGTTGCATATGTCGCGGAACTCAGCCGTTGCGCCGTCATAGACATTCGGCGAATAGGACGAAACGAGAAGCGCCATCTTCTTTACTTTAGCCGGCGCATTGACGCAGTACATTCGCTGAATCGGAGCCTGGATCTGTGCGCAGAGGGAGAAATAATAGATCGGCGCAGCGAGAACCAGCACTTCCGCTTCCGCCATGAGCGGATAAAGCTCCTGCATGTCGTCTTTCTGGATGCACGCACCGTTGCCTTTGCCGTGACAGTACTCGCACGCCAGACAGCCTGCGATATGTTTGCGCGATACATTGACAAGCGTTACCTTGTGACCAGCAGCCTCAGCTGCGTTCTTGTACTCTTCCGCCATCCAGGCGGTGTTGCCGTTCGCTCTCGGCGAAGCTTGAAGAATTAGGATGTTCATATTGTATAATGTTTGATATGTTTGCATAATTCGGGTGCAAAGGTACTACTTTTTTCTGACATATGCAAACACAAATTGCAGAAAAGTTTGCCTGATTTCCTGTAATTGCCGATTATTAAGATTTAGGGTAATATACCAAAGTCAGCCCAAGGGCAGCATAAGGTCTGCTGATTTGCGGGTGTTTGAACCGACATTGGACAGAGATAGGTAGGCAATTGGTTCGGTAATGGATAACTAATCACTAAGAATATACAAGAATATGTAACGATTTAAAGAACCCCCGAATCCGATTCGGGGTAAAAGAAGAAAGAATTTTGACAAGGCAGAAATGGCAAAAGTGGCATAAATGGCAAAATGCAATATAAAAATAGGCATGTCAGTATTGTCAGTTTGGTCAGTTTGGTTAGTCAAAAATTATCCAAAATTGCCCAAAATTAGAATAATTCACAAATTAAGCAAATTAAACAAATTAGGGAAACTGACAAAACTGACAATACTGACATAACAAAAAAATATTGCAGAGCAATTCTCACACATAATTTGAAGCCACGCGGATGTGTGAATCTGTGAACCCGTGAATTGTAGCTGACAATCAGCCACTCTTGCGACACTACTATACCACCTCACCGGCAGGAGGGAAAGGCAAATATTCACCAGTAGGCGGTTCGGGCGCAAGTAACATCCTATGGTTATTTCCGAAACAGGAACACCAGTCTCCAAAAGCAAAGAAGGTATAGCCACGCTGGGCAAGGTCATTGGCTTTCTTGAACCACTCCACATATTCTGAATCTTTCCCTTTCCCCCATTCGGCAATATGCGGATAGTGCTCAATAAACTGCAAAGCTATCTCATGCGGCGTTAAGCCATCGCAGTCACCCCAACTGAAGTTTCCTCCGGATGTGTTGGCGGCGGTATGCTCCGGTCCGCGATAGATAGCACCGCAGTTCTTTAAAGTGTATTTCTTTACAGTAGTAGCACACCGCCAATTCATTCCATTCGGAGAGACACACGGGCATACACGGATAAGTTCATAGCCCATCTCGTGTAATTCCCGTATAACGAGAAAATATCTGCGTATTCGTTCCATAGTTGTAAATTTTCCGCGAAATTACAAATAAAATCCGATATAAGCAAATACATTGACGAAAAATCACAAAAAATCTGCTATTTGCTGCTTTTTCGTCTGTTACAATCGCGGCAGAGCATCTGGCAGTTATCCGGCGTAGTATGACCGCCTTGCGACCATGGAGTAATGTGGTCGGCTTCCATCTGCTCTATCTCAAAATGCTTGCCGCAAATAGGACAGATACCTTTCTGCTTCTCATACTGGCGGCGCTTGGTATTGCCATCAAACGCACGGATTTGCAAGTGCCGCTCATCGGCATCAAACACATACCAATAAATACCTTTCTGATTGCCGACATCGGAGTCTTGGATTAGTGCAGAGATGCGTTGCTCCATTTTCTCTATGTTGATGTGTTCCTGTCCGTATTTATTATAGATAGCACCCCAGTCCACGCCTTTCATCACAGAGCGGTATTTGAACTTGGCTTGTACCCAATTAATGACTTGTTGGAAATAGAGCCAAAGCGCCGTAGCGTCGGAGTCTTTGATGGAGTGTTCTGCCATGTATTGCTCAATCTGTCCGCCGCTAATCCAGTCGAGTACGGTTTCCAAATAATCCTGCTGAATAGGCGAGCCTGTAAGGTATTTATTGCCCATGAGGTACGCGCCGCAGTTCGATTTAGAGAAATAGCGTTTGGCGTCACTCAACCACGGCGAAGCATACACGGCATTTAATAGTTCTTGGTTCGTCAGTTTCTTACCGGCTATATTGATAGTTTTGAACCATTTCAGTTTCTCTTTGTCCGAACCGGTACAACGGTAGATATAGAGTTCGTAGTTGAGAATCTGGTCTTTTTCCTCTTTGGTGAGATTATCAAAATAACGGAACAAGTGTGCAAAGTCGCCGTTCACGTACTGGCAGATAGAAACCGTACGTTGCTGACCATCTATGATTTCAAATGTTCCATCGTCGTTTACCGACCAATACATCACATTGAGCGGAAAATCTTGCGTAATCGTTTCAATAACTGCGTCGCGCTCTTTGTCGTTATAAACGAACTCGCGCTGAAACGGTGGACGCACGTCTAACTTACCACCATAGGCTTTTACGCCCGCTTCCTGATTGTCCACGTAGCCTTCTGTCAGCTCGCGAACGGTAATTTTGTGTAATTCTATTTTCATGGCTTTCTATTTTTTGCGACGGATTAAAATGCGAGTATATACGGCTTTTCCATTAAGAACTGCGGCCCCTAAACCACCTCCATATTTTATAGTTGGATCGAACTTTAGTTCTTTTAATATTTCCTTTGGTGCATTTGCGTATGTATTTCCACTCGCTTGCCAAATAATCTCAAATTGGTCTGGATTGTATTTATCCAAGAAGGTAATTGGCACACCCATAACTCCATCGTAGTCACAAGGAATGTCACTTGATTTATCAACATTTATTGCCTCATAATTATCATATTTTGGATATTCTTCAGGAGTATAATGTTTATATAAGACCAGATCTTCATGACGTTGAGGGTAGTCCAAATTAGTAAACCATCTAACACCTTTAACACGAATATATTTTATACCATTCTCATCAACTCTATATCCTGCGGCATTAAGTGGGTAAGAATCAGGAACTCTAAATTCTCTATCCCCACTATGAATACTGGCACCCATCCATATAATATTGTCTCTTACTAAAGGAAATGTATCCTTTGTAACAATGGTATTTACATTTCCAATAATAAGAAAATTCTTCTTGTATTCAACTAATTGTGCTAAATATTCACGAAACAGAGAAAATGGCGGATTTGTAACTACTATATCTGCTTCTTTTAGCAAATCGATACACTCCTGAGAACGAAAATCGCCATTTCCTTTAAGTATAGAAATAACATTCTTATCATTTTGCATGAGGTACTTTACATCAGCAAGATTAATTGCGCCATCTCCATTTACATCTGTAACTTCAGTTATTTCTACTTTATAGGCAATCTTCTTCGGATCATCAACTGTGTCACCGAAATCCAATAATAGTTCATTACCGGAAACAGGCGAACCATTATAACAAGTAGCAATCAGTTTTTTCAAACCGAGTGCGTTAAAGTTCAAGGCAAAATACTTGAAGAAATTACTTTCGTACGGATCGTCACAATTACATAACACCACTTTTCCTTGAAAGTGTTGCTTGTAATACTTTACTTCTTTTTCAATATCCACCAATTGAGTGTAGAACTCATCTTTTTTTGCCTTGCCAGCTGCATGCAAATCTGCGTTTCCTGCCATAGATTGATAGTTGTTTTGTGCAAAACTATCAATCCACCAACGGGCACAAAAAAGTGTGAACCTCTATTCGCGTTCACGAAGGAGCCTAGGAAGAACCTCCGCCTCACAACCCATAGAGAGTCCACACAAGTGTGAACTTTATTAGTTGTGAGTGGAATGTCCCATTATAGGCACATTCGTGAAGCATTTACCCGTTTCGTTGAGAAATCAGTTTCCTAGGCTTTTTTCTTTTCGAACGCGAAATAATAGTCTGCTTTATTATTATAATATGTTATCGCGCAACGCTTTGCGCTGTTTTATGTCTTTATGTTATTTTCTCCTTTCCCGGAGTGCTCGGAAGCACCGCTCGGAGAGGGACGATTATTTAATTCTCCTTTTGCAAGCGATAAATTTCTTTCTGGCGTTCTATCTCACGGGCTAATTCTTCCTGAGTAGGCAGATATAACTCATATTTGGCTGCGTACATCTGCGGATTGTCGGCTAATGAGGAAAAACGTACCACATCGCCGTTGGTTTCCGAACAAAGGACAATACCGATTGTCGGATTGTCAGTCGGTTGTTTCTTCAATGTATCATACAGGCGCAGATACATATCCATTTGTCCCACATCCTGGAAAGAAAGTCTATCCGCCTTCAAATCAATGAGAACAAAGCATTTCAGAATGTAGTTATAGAAAACAAGGTCTATGAAATAATCATTTTCCTCCGTGCGGATGTGTACCTGTCTGCCGACAAACGCATAGCCCTTTCCTAATTCCATAAGGAACTGCTGCAGATTGTCGATGATGGCACTCTCCAAATCGGATTCATAGAGTTTGGCATTGGGCGAGATATTCAGGAACTCGGCGACAATAGGATTCTTTATGAACTCCATCTTGCTTGGTTGCTCTTTCTCTTTCGGCACGGCTATGCCTTCTTTCTGCATCGCCAGAATGCGACGGAAATACTGTGTGTTGATGTTGCGGTCAAGTGTCGTTGTACTCCAACCTTCGTTGGCTGCTTCCTGCATGTACCAAATCCGCTCTTGTTCGTTTTCTATGCGTAACAGACTTCTGAAATGTGTCCAACTGAGATTTTGAACGCGTTCGTTCAATATCTCTAAGTCGCTGAAAGCCAGATAGAAATTGCGGAACTGATAAAGGTTCCTCTCGTTATAGGAAGTGCCATACTGCGGAACCAATTCCGCAGAAAGGTTCTTGATTTGCTGTTTGCCATACTCAGCGCGGCGGTTGCCATGTTGCTCATCCTCCACAATACGTCTTCCCACAAGCCAATACGTATTGAGTATCGTCTGATTGACAGACTGATACGCCTGTTGCAGACCACTATCAATGATATGGCGGACATCAGTCAGCAAGGCTTCGAAAGATTTTGAACGCGCGTGTTCAAAATCTTGGGACAGGGGTGTTTGTTTCGATATTTCTGACGATGCCATAGGCAGATTATTTTATTCTGAAACAAATTCTATATTTGTTGTTAGATGGCGGATGCCACCCAGTTTGAGTTCGGGGGTGTTGATACGGATGTCGCAGTCAATCACAAACACATTTCCGTTAACGGACTTGATTACGTTCTCGTCGTGCAAGTCGCTCAGATAAATCTCCGGCGTGGTATAGGTCCAGTTACGCGGATTGCGGAGTTCCGTCTCTGCGCATTCGCGCTCTCTTTGGAAACTGCCTTCCGGCGCAGTGAGGCTACTTGGGTCAATACCTGCTCCCGCGAGTAAGGATGCAATGACATGATTGCTACCTCCCGCTGCGCAGCCATGCTGTTCGAGCGGTGAAAATCGTTGATAAACAAGCCGCCCAGAGATGAATTGTTCTGCATATTGTTCCAGTTGTTTAAGCCCTTTAGCATCGAAGCCTTGGGCGATAATTGTATCTATATATTTCCAAAAATCGGTATTGGTCATACTCGTCTTTGCAACTTTTGGCTGCAAAGTTACTGCTTTTTTTTGATATATGCAAGGGCAGGAGACAAAAAACGGGCAAGAAAGGGCGTTTTTGCTATAGCTTCTTGAAGATAAGTGGCATGGCTTCGGGGGCTAAGGGACTGGTGTCCACCAGTTTGAGCGATTTGACCATGTGCAGCGTGCCTTGCTTGTAGTCGAGGAAATGCGGGGTTTGGAGGTGGGCTTGGTAAGAAGCCGAATCGCGGTATATCTCCACTATACGGATGGTGTTGGGCTGTTCCTTGACCTGCATCGGGCAGATACAAATCACGCCCGGCTCGGTCTCTACGGACTTCGTGCCGACATTATGCGCGGCAGCAAGGTATTGCTCCAGATAGCCGTCATTGACCTCTATCTCCGCGATGCGGATGATCAGACCGTCCTGCGGACTGACAGAAGACAGACCGCTATCGCCGTTGGAAGTTAGATGTTGTTTCATGCGATCACTGTTTGACTTGGCGCAGCCGATGAGCATAAGCGCAGCCACAAGGAGATAAAAGAGTTTTCTCATATCACTGGATTTGTTGTCCTCGTACATCGTACATTTGTCCGTTGTACTTTATATAGACTTGTCCGTTGCGGAGAATCTTTCCTCCCTCTTCTTTCGGAAGAGTAGGAGTAAGGTTTTCCGTGGTCGTACTCTTCTCGAAGCGCACGGACACATTGCCGGATCCGAGGGCTTCAGCCAAGCCCGAAGGATTGTCTATTTTGCCTATGCGGGTGTACGAATAACTGCTGCTGAAGGTTTTGTAGAACAGCACTACGCAGTTGTTGCCGTACAACATCAGGTCGCCTGCCTGAATCGTGCCGGGCTGGTAACTGTCAGTCGGCAGCGAGGAGTTCAGATAGTGGTATTTCTCATTGCCGTTCAGTTCGTTCATCGTAATCGTCATTGGCAGCAGCTGCGCGAACGCTCTGCCTGTCTCGCTGTCCGCCAGTGTGGCACTAAAGGTTTTGTTTCCTACAATCACATTGATTTGCATAGCGGTATTCTCTGTATTATAATACGCCACAAGGGTCTTGGCAGACCCTGTGGTGATGATGGCGCATAGCGCACAGAGGATAATAAGAGTACGTTTCATGTGTGTGTTGATATGTTTCATGTGTTTCAAATTGCGACTGCAAATGTACTGCTTTTTTCTGACATATGCAAGTTTTATAGCGATTTTCTTAAATTTGCCGGTTTGGGCTTACCCCCTGGAGAAAGAAAAAAGAAAAATGGGAACGTGCATGCCTTGTTAAGGGAATGTGCTGCCTTCCGCCTTATCATCACGGGATCATCTTACGAGAAAAGGCTAACCAAAAGCGACCCACATCGCTGTGAGTCGCTTACTTTGTACATTGTACTTTGTACCTTTGTACATTACTTCACTTCCTCAACATCCTCTACATCAAGGACTTGCTGGATGCGGTCGGAAATCTTGTGAAGGCGTTTCTCCACACGGTTGACAGCAGCCACTTTGAGCCAGTTGCCCACACCATCCAAGATAATACCGAGACCTACCAACCAAGCCAGCGTTGCAGCCGAAGCTACCGGGTTGCAGAACAAACCATAACAGCCTGCGCAGATGACGAGTACAGACAGCAGGCAGAGCACCCACCATTTGTCCCAACCGAGACGCTTGTAGTTGAACGAATCTACCATGAGGCCAATACCCTCATACATCACCCAGAAAGCGAAGATGAACGGCAGTGCTACAGCCAGCGGAGCCGGATTGATAATCAGCACGATACCCAAGAAAACCTGCATCAGCGCAGCAAGGAAAGTGAGACCGTTGAACGGGTTGACATGACGCAGCGTTGCCCATGCGCCGAATGTAGAACAACCGGTAACAATCAGCATCAGACCGAAAGCCCAAGCCAACGAAAGAAGAGTGTTGCCCGGATACATGATACAGAGCACACCCAGTACCACGAGGGCAATACCCGCGAGGCACATCCAGATTTTAGTACTTGTTTTCATAATAATGAATAATTAATAATGAATAATTATAAATTATTTTAGTTCCTATGTCTATTCTGAGTCCCCGGAGTAAACCGAAGCCGAAAACTGTTTGCTCCGGGGAGAGCGTAGCGTAAGGCGAGTTTCCATTGAGCGGCAGAGCCGCGAGTCGTAACGAGCCTTAACGTAAACGAGTGCAAAGATTATAGCGCGCGTAGTCGTTCACCGAGCGGATATGTAGGATTTTCGGCTGCATTAACAGTTTTTGCCCAATTCGAATGCTTCTTGCAGTTTGGCGTGGCCTGCGATCTCGCGCGGGTCGTTGACACCACCGCAGAAAAGATGGCCTTTGAGGGTACATTTCTCGTAGCAGTCTATCCAGCCCTGTAAGCCGCTCTCGGCGCGTTCGGGAACGAAGGGTTCGTCCTCTGCAGCCGTCGTCAGCAGGTAGATGTCGCGGAACTTGTAATCCTTCGGATACATGGCGTTCATGCGGTCGATAAGGGTCTTCATCTGACCCGACATCTCATAATAATAGATGGGCGTCGCCCAGCAAACGACATCGGCGTTAAGCACGGACTCCATGATTGCCGGCACATCGTCTTTGAAGACACACGCGCCTGTCTCCTGACACTTGAGACAGCCGATACAGAACCTGATTTCCTTGCCGCGAAGCGAGATCAGCTCTACTTCGTGTCCGGCGGCTTTTGCGCCTTCGGCAAACCGCTCCGCCAGCGTGTGGCTGTTCGAGCCGGAACGGAGTGAGGTTGAGAGGATTACTACTTTTTTACTCATATCTTGATTTATATAGAAACAGTTGTTTTCTGAAAACCGAGTGCAAAGATACAACAAATTTATGAAATATGCAAGTTTTGCGGCGATTTTTATCAGGCAAGGGTTGTACACCTGCCCAAAAAGTTTACGATTATTAAGATTTGGGCATAATGTTGTGCGCGGTTATGCGGAGGGAAAGGCATAGCGAAGCCCATAAACTATGCAGATAGCGTATATACCCTTCGGAGCAAGCGCTCCCATGCGCACATACTTTCGCGTACCCCTTCGCGAAAGAATGGCCCCGAGAGGGTATATACTGTCTCCGCGCTTGCGCGGTGGGCTTCGAGTGTGTGAAAAAACTAACGAGAAATAATTCCCAAAGAATCTAAATCATTTGCAAGTTGAGTAGAAAATAACTCTGCTCCTTTTCTATTCATGTGCGTAGCATTGTAGAAGTATGATGTATCTCTTGACAATGGAATTTTTGAATAATCCAAAAATAGAATATTATATTGTTCAGCTATTTGTCTATACAGATTATTTATCTCGTCAATATTAAGCACGACATTTGTTGCCCCAATAAACACAGGAGCAGAAACCAATATAGGAACTATATTATCACTTTGCAATTCCTCAATGTAATCAGTAAATAATTGTAACAATGTTGAGTCAATATTTTCGTTATAAGGTTTAGTACTCTTTAATTTTGAATCATCCCACTCAATCTCTCTACCATAATATCCTTTCTGAATAATGTAATCATATTTAGTAATATCATCATATACATTATTCTTATAATAGCGGTACATTGGAAGGTATAACTCCCCAAAACTAAAAGGTTCTTCTTTTTTGATTCTATTGCGATAAAAAGGATACGTTAAGTATGGCATAAATTGTTCTCTCTCATAGCCTATTGTATATCCGCCCAAAGTAAAGAATTCAACATTTTGTATGATATATCTAGGTTTGATCTTCTGGTAATGTCTATATATATCGTAGCGTGCTTTTTGCCGGTTAAAAGCACTTCCGTCTAATCCAATGTTATATGCATTGATCCTAAGAATCGAATCAAAGATTTGTGGAGAATATTGACACCAAGCTCTCGAATTCCCCATAATAAGAAGATCTGCATTTATGTTAGTATGCAGAATCTCATTCCACACACCATACTTCCGTGTCTCTTTTGAATGATACCCACTTGTAACCATAATATCTTCAACTATGAGTAAGCTGAGTAAAATGGTAACAAACACTAAAATATGTAATAGGAACTTTTTCATAATTATTTAAAATTGAAAATAAATAAAAGGTGATGGCGTCGCAGGAGTAAAAAATATAATTAGCGTAATAATTATAAAATAGATAATGTATTTTATAGCGTGATTATTGATAGAAGATAAATCTAATGAATGAATTTTTTGTCGATTTATCCATTCTGTAAAAATTTGTAGAATTAAACATCCAAATAAGGGGATGTAAAAATAGCGGTTATGTAACCATGGGACAGTAAACAAACTTTTACTAAAAATACTGCCTAAAATATCCCATGCTTGACCTATTGTCTCTGCTCTGAAAATAATCCAGCCTAATACCACAAGCATAAATGTAATAAATATTTGTGCGCACTCTTTCCAAGTCGGTAATAGGCGTCCTTCTGCGACTTGGTTGGTGTATTTGCGGTTTATACCAAGAAGGATAAGGGGCAAGAAAAGTAAGGCATGGTATGCGCCCCAAGCTATAAATGTCCAATTGGCACCGTGCCAGAAGCCCGAAAGCAAGAAGATGACAAAGGTGTTGCGGATGATGATTAGTTTCTTATAGCGGTCTGGGTTCTTAATGTGCACAGGGATCTCCGGACGAGAGCCACCCAATGGGATATATACATAATCCCGGAACCAAGTAGTGAGGGATATATGCCATCTTCTCCAGAACTCCGCTATGTCGCGCGAGAAATACGGATTGTTGAAGTTGCGCATCAACTTTATACCAAAGAGTTTGGCTGTTCCTATTGCTATGTCTGAATAGCCGGAGAAATCACCGTAGATCTGGAACGTAAAGAGAACAGCGGCGAGGAGCAATGTAGAGCCGGTTTGCGTGTCGTATGTTGCCCAGATTTGATCCACGTACGTTGCACAGTTGTCCGCAACTACTATTTTCTTGAATAAGCCCCAGAGGATTTGTCGCATTCCGTCGGTAGCTTGGTCATACGAAAATGTGCGTTTGTTGAGAAACTGCGGCAAGAGGTTGGTTGCGCGCTCAATAGGTCCTGCCACCAACTGCGGGAAGAACGATATAAACGCAAAGAAAGCAATACTGTCTTTGGTCGGTTCTATCTTTTGGCGATAGACATCTATCGAGTAACTGAGGGCTTGGAAGGTATAGAACGAAATGCCGACAGGGAGAATGATTTTGAGCAACAAACTGTCTGTGTTAATTCCAAACAACTGTCCGAACTCCGAGACAAAGAAATCGTAGTACTTGAAGACCGCCAGAATACCGAGGTTGAGAATGATGTTAGCTATCATCCAGAACTTGGCTTTTTTATGACCGTCCATAGATTGACCGGATGAAACAGATTTGCCGATAAGCAGACCGCTTCCCCATGAGCAGAAAGAGGTGAAAGCAATCAGCAATAGAAACCGCCAATCCCACCAGCCGTAGAAGATGTAACTGGCGACAAGGACAAAGGCGTTCTGGATGTTCAATGCCGTTTGTTCGCTCACGTGCCAATAATGGAAGAGCGAGTAACGCGGTCCGTTCTTGCCGGAGGGCGTCAAAAACCAATAGAGTAGAAACACTATCGGCAGAAAGAATGCAAATTCAATTGAGTTAAAGAGCATAAAAACGCGGATCTCTTTTAATTACTTATCCGTGATTTGAGGTCCTGAGAAAACCCGTTGTAATCAGATAAGCAATGCAGAAACCCACGCTGTGTATATACAAACACACGTGCACCGAATAGTACACGTGGGCGTATAAACACCCCATGGGCATCTACTACTGCCTTGTTTTTGAATTACAACTTTTTGAAATTTCTCAGGTTCCAAATCATCCAAAACAAGCGTTAGTAAACGCCTTATAATATGTCTGCTCCCTCACTCCGAAATATCATGCAGACATCCCAGCGTGAGTTTGCGAGTGCAAAGGTACACAAAAAAAATGACACTTGCAAATAAAAGTGCCATTTTCCTTATTTTTAGAGTTGGATCAGAAGAGTTTCTTCTTTCCCATGAGGCGGAGGAAGGCATCCCACCAACGGGCAGGGAGCAGCCAATGGAAGAAGACAATCGTGCCGGACATATATCCTATCCTGTAACGGGTACGGGGACGACGGGCGTTGACAGCACGGCATATCGCTTTGCGCACCACCGAGGGATCAGAGAGCGAGGACGACTGATACATGTTCCGCAGGTTCTGAGCCATCATCATACCGCTTTCAGCATAAGCCGTTCCCTCCGATGTCTGTGCCAGATGATCCGCGGCGATGATCCCCCAGTTGGTCTTGATCGCCCCGGGTTCGATGATCACTACATCAATACCGAAAGGCTGAAGCTCCATACGCAGGGCATCGCTCAACGCCTCCACTGCGTATTTGGACACATGGTACCATCCGCCGTAATAGAACACCGATTTGCCGGCTACCGAAGAGGTGTTGATGATTCTGCCGGAGTGCTGTGCGCGCATGGCGGGTAACACCAACTGGCACAACCTCGCCAGACCGAAGATATTCACCTCCAACTGGTTCCGTGCATCCTTCATCGGCACGGTTTCCACTGCGCCGAAATAACCATAACCGGCGTTATTGATGAGCACATCGATCCGTCCTTCGGCGGACAGGATCGCTTGGACTCCTTCTTGCATAGAAGCCTCGTCGGTGACATCCATCTTCAGCGGAACGATACCATACTCGCGCAACGGCTCCATCCGCTCCACGCGACGCGCAGCGGCATATACCTTATGCCCCTGTTTCGCCAACGCGACAGCCGTGTCGTAACCGATTCCGCTGCTTGCGCCGGTCAGGAGAATAACCTGAGATTTCTTCATCTTAGCGGTTCTTATACATCTCTTCGTAATAACGCTCGTAGTCGCCAGAGGTGATATTATCAAGCCAAGCCTGATTGTCAAGATACCAACGGACGGTTCGCTCTATGCCTTCCTCGAACTGGAGAGAGGGTTCCCATCCCAACTCGCGTTGCAGTTTGGTGGAATCGATCGCATACCGCATATCATGTCCCGCACGGTCTGTGACGAACGTGATCAGGTCCAGATCCGCTCCTTCGGGACGGCCTAACAGACGATCCACCGTCTTGATAACCGTCTTGATAATATCAATATTCTTCCACTCGTTGAACCCTCCGATATTATAGGTTTCGGCTACCGTTCCCTTGTGGAAGATGAGGTCTATTGCCCGCGCGTGATCCTCTACATAGAGCCAGTCGCGCACGTTCTCGCCCTTGCCATAGACAGGCAGGGGTTTGCGGTTACGGATGTTATTGATGAAAAGCGGAATCAGTTTCTCCGGGAACTGATAGGGACCGTAGTTATTGGAGCAGTTGGTAACAATCGTCGGCATGCCGTAGGTGTCATGGAAAGCACGGACGAAATGGTCGCTCGAAGCCTTCGACGCCGAATAGGGCGAATGCGGGTTGTATTTGGTGGTCTCATAGAAGAAATCCTCTCCGTATGCCAAATGGTGCTCCGCAGAAGAAGCAGTGGTGGTGAACGGAGGTTCGATACCTTCCGGATGGGTCATCTTCAGCGCTCCGTACACTTCATCGGTAGAGATATGATAGAAGCGTTTCCCCTCGTATTTCTCCGGCAGGGACTCCCAGTACAGTTTGGCAGCCTGCAACATAGAAAGCGTACCCATCACATTCGTTCGGGCGAAAGTGAACGGATCCTTGATTGAACGGTCCACATGGCTTTCCGCTGCCAGATGAATGACTCCGGTCACATGCTCTTCCTGCATCAGGGCATAGATCGTATCGAAATCGCAGATATCCGCCCGTACGAAACGGTAATTGGGCTTGCCCTCAATGTCCTTCAGATTCGCCAGATTACCGGCGTAGGTCAGTTTGTCCACATTGATAATACGGTAGTCGGGATACTTGTTCACAAACAAGCGAACTACATGACTTCCGATAAATCCGGCTCCGCCGGTGATGATTATGCTTTGCATATAATTAAAAATTTAAAATTACGAATTAAAAATTATAGCACATACCTGACTTCTTTGAAGTGGTAGGTACGAAGGTTGCCGTCTTGGTCTCGCAGGGCAAGTTCTCCGTCGCCCCGTATGTTTTCTATCTTCGCGAGGAAGACAGGTCGTTCTAACCTCTCCCCGTCCCTCTCCTCAAGAGAGGGGGAGTAGTTCATGGTGGGTGCTATACTCACTTCGCGCTCTACATACGGCCAGAAGCCGTCTTTGCGGTAGAGGTGCGCCTTGTAATACGCCCACACCTCTTCCGGCTTCATGGCGAGGACGGTGTGCATTTCGTCCATCAGCGCTTTCATCAACTCATGGATGTCGTACTCTTCTCCGCTTATCTGCTTCATGGAGACGGGGTTGGGTGCATTGGACAGCCACTCCGTCTGGTTCACATTCAATCCAATGCCAGCGATGGAGTATCGTACTTCGCTGCCGATCAGGGCGTTCTCCACCAATATTCCTGCTATCTTCCGGTCTCCCCAATAGATGTCGTTCGGCCATTTTATGGTCAGACCGGTTTCGCCTGACAGAACACAGACCGGCTCCGCCTGACAGAGTACAGACCGGATTACCTTGTGCACTGCCACGCTAACCACCACATTGAGGTAGAAAGGCTGACGGCTGACGGCTGATGACTGATGGCTCAGCAAGATAGAACACAGGAGGTTCTTTCCTTCCTCGCTCTCCCATCCGTTTCCTGCCTGACCGCGCCCGGCAGTCTGGAATCCTGTGTAGAGGTACTCTTCGCCTGCCTGCCATTCGCCTTTGGCGATGAGTTCACGCATGCGGGTGTTGGTACTATTGGTGCTGCTTATATACATCGAGCAGGTATCGTTGGATCACGGTTTGTATATTCCTTGCCTTGCCTGGTGCAGAGTTGATGAGGACAGCAAACGCCCAGGTATCGCCGTTCGGCATATCGATATAGCCTGCGAAATTCTTGGTACCTGCTATCGTGCCGCTCTTGGCATGAATACGTCCTTCCAGAGGTGTCTGCAGACACAGGGAGGTGAGGGTTCCCGACTTGCCGCTTACGGGCAGCGAAGCCATCCAAGCCTCAGCGTTCTTACCGCGATACATGATCGTGAGCAGTTGCACGAACGCTTTCGCGCTCACGGCATCCTGCGGCGCCAGACCGCAACCGTCCTTGATGATCGCATTCGAGAGCGAGACACCTCTGCGACGCCAGTAATCCCGCAGAAAATCCTGACTGTTATGGATCGTGCCGGGCAAGATATAACGGGTTCCCAAGAACCGGAACATCGCCTCCGCATAGAGGTTATTGCTATTCATGTTGGTTTCTTTGAGCAGTTCCGACAGCGGTTCCGAATAATGCACATAAATCTCCGTGCGCGGTATTCGCAGAGGATAATAGTCGGCTTCATAAAGCGGTTCGTGCTTCACTTCTATCCCCGCATTCCGCAGCCACATGGTGAAATGCCGTGCCAGCAACAGACCGGGGTTAGGCAGATCGCCTTTGACACCGAATGTACCGAGGTTGGAGGGAACGGCTCCTGTGAGGTAACGCTCATTGCTGTACGGCAGGCCGCTCACGAAAGCACCGTCATACGTGATCTTATCGCACCGCACATGGTTGATAAACCGCACATCGTCCACACGGGGTTCGGTCTTCAGCACCGTAGCTACCGAGCCGGGTTCACCGCTCTGAAGTACGATATTCATGGTGTTGCCATAATAGTTGAGTGCGAAGATCCCGGGGGCATAGTAGTTTCCCGCATCCTCGCAGAGCCATCCGGGGTTCTGCGCCTCTCCGTCCAGCATCGTCATATCCGCTATCACAGAACCGTCAATAGCCGTGATGCCTGCTGCCCGGACCGCTTTGCCCCATTGGATGAGGAAGGCCGTTCTGCCTTTCCATCCCAGAGACGGATCGCAGCCGCCGCGGATATACAGATTACCATGCAGCACCCCATCCCGGATAGTGCCGGAATACTCCAGCACTGTCGGAAAACGGTAGTCTTCTCCGAACACCTCCAGCGCAGCCGCCGTCGTCAGCAGTTTCATTACCGAAGCCGGCGGTACCACTTTGTCCTCCCTGTAACTCTCTATCACCTCGCCCGTAGTGAGGTTCTGCACATAGACAGACATGTTCGACTGGCCTGTGACAGGATGCTCGGTCAGGATCGACAGCGAGGCAGAGAGGAATATGGATAATAAGATGTTCAAGATTGGTGATTGGTTATTGGTGATTCAGATAGTCATGCATGGCTTTGGCAGCCTTGCGTCCGTCGCTCATAGCGAGGATGACGGTTGCGCCTCCGCGGGTGATATCTCCTCCGGCGAAGATCGTCGGGATAGCAGACTGCTGGTTCCCGTTCACTACGATCGTACCTTTCCGGCTGATCTCCAGTCCTTTGACAGACGACGGGATCAAGGGGTTAGGCGAAACGCCTACTGCTACGATCACCAGATCCACCGGCAGGGTGAGTGTCTGTCCTTCCACGGGCACCGGACTGCGGCGACCGGATTCATCGGGCTCTCCTAATTCCATTACCTGCAGCACCGCCTCGCAGACCCGTCCGTTCTCATCGGCGTGGTACTCAATGGGGTTATGCAGGGTGAGGAACTCAATGCCTTCCTGCTTGGCATGCTTCACCTCCTCGACACGCGCCGGCATTTCTTCTTCGCTGCGGCGGTACACGATGATCGCCCGCTCTGCGCCTAAACGCTTGGCGGTACGGACAGCATCCATAGCCGTGTTACCTCCTCCGATGACGGCTACGTTCTTTCCGTATAACAGCGGTGTGTCCGTAGCCGGATTGGAAGCATCCATAAGGTTCACGCGCGTGAGGTATTCGTTACAAGAGAGCACACCGTTCAGGTTCTCTCCGGGTATATTCATGAACCGCGGCAGTCCGGCTCCAGAGCCTACGAAGACACCTTTGAAGCCCTGCTGCTCCAGTTCCTCAACCGAGATCGTCTTACCGATGATCGTATCGGTATGGAACTGTACTCCGAGAGCGCGCAGACCGTCGATCTCCTTATCCACGATTGCGTTCGGCAGACGGAACTCGGGAATACCGTATTTGAGCACACCGCCGATCTCGTGCAAAGCCTCGAACACATGCACCTCGTAGCCGTATTTGGCGGCATCGCCTGCGAAAGTGAGACCCGCAGGACCGGAACCAACGACTGCAATCTTGGACCGCTCCGCTGTAAGACCACTATCGTTGTAAGACCGCTCCGCTGTAAGACCGCCTTCGGCTGTAAGATTATTTGCGTAGTCGGCACAGAAACGCTCGAGGTAGCCGATAGCGACTGCCGGATGCTTCATCTTGAGGTGGATACAGTTCGCCTCGCATTGTTTCTCCTGGGGGCAGACACGGCCGCATACTGCGGGCAGAGACGAACTCTCTTTGATCACCGCAGCAGCACCGAGGATGTCTCCCGTCTCAAGTTTTTTGATGAAACCGGGTATATTGATATTCACCGGACAGCCTTGTACGCAGGTAGGGTTCTTGCAGTTGAGGCAGCGGTGGCTCTCCATGATCGCCTGCTCGAAAGTCAAGCCTTGGTTCACTTCCTCGTGCAGGCTCTTGACGCGCACCTCGGGACGGAGTTCCGGCATCTGCACGCGTGCTATCGCCGCACGGTCTTTGGCTGTGCCGGTGAAAGGAGAGGCCGCTTCGCTGACCTTAATGTCGTTAAGGTCTTTAGGGTCTTTAAGGTCCTTAGGGTTTTTAAAGACAGGCGCCGTCCCCGCTCTATATTTCTCCATCGCCTCCGCCTCTTCGGCTTTGTAGGACTTCATACGGCTCAGCATCTCGGTCCAGTCCACCTCATGTGCATCGAACTCCGGACCGTCAACGCAGACGAACTTCGTCTTGCCTCCTACGGAGACACGGCACGCGCCGCACATTCCCGTTCCGTCCACCATGATCGTATTAAGGGACGCCTCGGTAGGAATGTTATATTTGGCTGTAGTGAGGGCAAGGAACTTCATCATGACCGCCGGACCGATGGTAACGCATTTGTCCACTTTCTCGCGGTTGATCACTTCTTCTACTCCGACCGTCACCACACCCTGTTTGCCCATCGAACCGTCATCGGTCATGACGATCAGTTCGTCGGACCATTGTGCGAGTTGGTCCTTGAGGATGATCAGGTCTTTGTTTCTTGCCGCAAGGACGGTGATCACACGGTTTCCTGCTTTCTTGAGCGCCTCGGCGATAGGCAGCATCGGCGCTGCACCTACCCCACCGCAGGCGCATACCACCGTTCCGTAGTTCTCGATCCGCGTAGCGCGTCCGAGCGGACCCACTACATCATGGATGCAATCGCCCGGATTGAGGGCTAAGAGTTTATGTGTGGAAGCACCTACCTGCTGCACCACGAGCGTGATTGTCCCCTTCGCGACATCCGCTCCGGCGATAGTGAGCGGCACGCGCTCCGAATGATCGTCCACACGGATGATCACAAAATGACCGGCTCTGCGGCTACGCGCAATGAGCGGAGCCTCTACAACCAGCTCCGCTACATTGTCCGAGAAAAACCGTTTGGATAGAATTCGATTCATTTTCTCATTTATTCATTTTCTCATTTATTCATTCAGGAGCATTTAGAAGTACTTAACCTCTTTCCCGACGATCGAGGATAACAGGTTGTTTGCCAGACGGGAAGCTCCGAAGCGGAAGGACTCGTTGTTGAGCCACTCTTCGCCGAGGATCTCTTTGACGAGGGTGAAATGCTGTACCGCTTCTTCGGTAGTAGAAACGCCTCCGGCAGGTTTGTAACCCATCTTGATACCCGTCTTCTCGCGCCAAGCCTTGATAGCGTGGCACATAACGAAAGTAGCCTCCGGCGTAGCATTCACAGCGATCTTGCCGGTAGAGGTCTTGATGAAATCGCAACCCGCAGCCATAGAGAGGATCGATGCTTTCCAGATATTCTCCGCCGTCTTGAGGAGGCCTGTTTCAAGAATCACTTTGAGGTGCTTGTCACCGCAGACCGCTTTGAGTTCGCTGATCTCGTCGAAGCACTCCTGATAGTCACCCTCCAGGAACTTACCTACGGAGAGGACGATATCAATCTCGGTTGCACCGGCCTTGATAGCCATAGCCGTTTCCGCCACTTTGACCTCCAGAAAGGTCTGCGAAGCAGGGAAACCGCCGCTTACACAAGCGATATTGAATTTCGGATCCTTGAGCGCTTTGCGTACATACTCCGCCATAGCCGGATACACGCAGATAGCCGCTACGTTCGGAATACCCGGATAGTCCTTTTCAAAATTATTCACTGCATTCGCCATCTTCTCTACCTTAGCGACCGTGTCATCGGCAGAAAGCGTGGTATAGTCGATCTGGTGCAGACACTCTTTCCAAACCTCCACGTTGTTGTTTTGGGCAAAATGCTTTGCTTCGATTTCTGCTACCTGAGCCTTCACTTGCTCATCGGTAAACGGGCAGGGGTACTGCGCGAATAATTCTTCAAACTTGTTCATAATGATATTTACAATTTAACAATTAACTATTTTACAATCAAAGAAAGATTTACAATTTACAACTAAAGTAAGTTGCCATTTTGAATTTTAATTGTCGCTGAGGCGGCCGATGATGGTTTCGTTGCCACGCACGGCTTCTCCGACCCCGACGAACATCTCGGTATCCAGCGGCAGATACATATCCACGCGTGAGCCTAACTTAATGAAGCCAAGATGGGTGTTCCGGTGCGCCAGATGACCGGGTTTGGCGTATGTGACGATGCGCCGTGCCATGGCTCCGGCTATCTGCCGGACGGCAATCTGCACCTTGTCCGGCGTCTCGATGACCACGAGCGAACGCTCGTTCTCCGTACTGGATTTGGGCAGCCATGCGCCTTTATGCCGTCCTTTCTGGTGCTCACTGACCAGGATCGTTCCTTCTATCGGATACCAGTTAGCATGCACATTGAAGGGCGACATAAAGATAGAGACCTGCAGTTTCTTCTCATGGAAATACTCGTTCTCCTCGGTGGGTTCGACCACGACGACCCGTCCGTCCGCCGGAGCGATGATGAAATTCGGATCATCGATCTCGAGCACCCGCACCGGATTGCGGAAGAAATAGGTGACGAACACCAACAGCATTGCCGTCAGGATGAGTGTCACGCCGAACACCCAATGGGAGAAATACATGTACACCGGGATATTGATAATAAACAAGAGCAACACGATGATTATAATCATGTTGCGTCCTTCTCTGTGTATTCTTGGTCTTTTCATAATCCTTTATTGCCATTGAGAGTAGGGGAACTGCGCCAGCATCTGCGCCGCCTGGTCCAGCCCGTCCTGCAGCTTCTTGCCGATCATCATCCGGAACATCACAGGGATGTCTGCTTTGACGGTCAGTTTGATACGTGTGTCGTTCGGCGCCAGTTCCTTGAGCTGGATCCAGAAGTTCGCGTCCATCGGTATACCTTCGGCACCGAACTTGACGGTGTCGTTCTCAATCCGGTCCACGATAGCGACGGTGATCTTCTGCGCCAGCCCGTCCACCTTGATCCGGATGCGGTCCGGCTCAATCTCCATCTCCTGCACTTTGTCCTGCGGGATCATCTCGCGCACACGCTCCAGATTCTGCAGATTACTGATCACCCGATAAATCTGCTCCGCGGAACACGGAGAAGAAGTGATTTTACTCTCGTATTTGGTTTCTGACATACGTATCTAACAATTTAGCGTGCAAAGTTACGGCTTTTTTTTGACATATGCAAATTAAAAATCCTATTTTGCGATTATTGTTTCTTTTTCTAACCGTTTTTCGTATTTCTGTACCTCCAGCGAGGTCTTGCGGATGCGCTTTTCGAGTTCGCGTATGTCTTTGATGACGATCTGCAGATGCTCCGCACGCCCGACAGCCTCTTCCGCTCCGCCTTTGAGGTTCATATCCGGGTAGTTCTGCCTTTTGCCGTCCCTGTAAACCAGCAGATCCGCGCCGTCGTCACGCACCATGACGCGGTAGTCATAGACGCGTGTCCGGAGTTTCTCCGTCCGGACGACATAATAGCCGTGATCCTGATATTTGTCGTTCTTCTCGTACAGGAAGAGCGCCAGAAGGCTGTCGGCAACCGGCATCAGGGCATCCAGTTGGGATTGATAATACGCCAGACTGCGTTGCTGCTCAAAGAGCGCAACCGAATCCTTCTTGTGTTTCTCCGCGCGGTACTGCTCCACCCGTGAGGGTCGGTTACAAGCCGCAAACACGATCGCTGCGATACAAAAAACGATAATTTTTCTCATTTCGGGCACAAATTTACTGCTTTTTTCCGACATATACAAATTTATTTTAGGCGACGAAATATGTATATATACGTAGTATATATACAGTAAAAGCATATTTGTGACAAAATTGCGGGCTCATCTTATGGTGATCCTATGGTGATGCTGTGGCGGTCTTACGGTTTGGACAGCACTTTGGCAGGGAAAGGGGCGGGGAGGGACAGAGATCCGGCAAGTGAGAGGACGGAGATACGGCAAGGGAGATGCCGGACACAGGACAACGCGGGCAGAAGTCGGCTAAGCCGATGCCCGAATCCAATTCGGGCGCAATAAACAAAGAAAGAGCAAAAGAAGGGGCGGAAGAGCGGAGATCCGGCAAGAGAGAAGGCGGGACACAGGACAACGCGGACAGAGGTCGGCTGAGCCGATGCCCGAATCCAATTCGGGCGTAATGGACGAAGAAAAAGGCAAGAGAGAAGGAGAGGAAGGCAACGAAGAGGGAGAAGGAGAGGAGGGCAACGAAGAGGGAGAAGGAGAGGAGGACAACGAAGAGAGAGAAGGAGAGGACAAAAAACATGCGGAGAATGGATAAAAAGACGCGAAAGATAGAGAAAAACACACAAAGGCTTGCATATGTCAAAAAAAAGCAGTACTTTTGCAGCCGAAATATGCGCGGATGCGTACATTTGCGCTGCGCGGGTGCATTTATAAGCACATGCAGGCGCAAGCATAAACACATGCAGGCGCAAGCATAAACACATGCAGGCGCAAGATAAATGTTTAATTAAAATTGTTTTTTTATGATTTATTCGGAGTACAGAAACCCTATTTAGGGGCACAGAAACCGATCTTAGTTTGTTTACAGAAATGAGTAAAAGTTCGTTTATCATTGAGGTGAACCATGTATCGAAGCAATTCGAGGATGGCAAGTACGCCCTCAACGACGTGAGCCTTCAGGTGAAGAAAGGCGAGTTCGTCACCATTTTAGGTCCTTCGGGATGCGGTAAAACAACTTTATTGCGCTGTATTGCGGGTTTTCAAGTAGCGTCAGAGGGCGATATTCTGCTCAAAGGCGAAGACATCACGCAGACGCCACCGCACCAGAGGCCGGTAAACACAGTATTCCAGAAGTACGCCTTATTCCCCCATCTCAACGTGTTTAACAATGTGGCGTTCGGATTGAAGTTAAAGAAGCTGGACGAGGACACGATCATCAAACGTGTCAAACAGGCACTGAAGACTGTAGGAATGAGCGATTATGAGTTCCGCAACGTGGATTCGCTGTCCGGCGGCCAGCAACAACGTGTGGCGATAGCGCGTGCTATCGTGAACCAGCCTGAAGTGCTGCTGTTAGACGAGCCGTTAGCGGCTCTGGATCTGAAGATGCGCAAGGACATGCAGCTGGAGCTGAAGGAGATGCACAAGAAATTAGGGATCACCTTCATCTATGTGACGCACGACCAGGAAGAGGCTCTGACTTTGAGCGACCGCGTGGTGGTGATGCGCGAAGGCAAGATACAACAGATCGGTACTCCGACAGATATATACAATGAGCCCGTGAACTGCTTCGTGGCAGATTTCATAGGCGAGAGCAACATCCTGAGCGGCACGATGATCCGTGACCGCAAGGTGAATTTCTGCGACAAAGAGTTTGACTGCGTGGACGAAGGCTTCGGCGAGAACATGCCGGTGGATGTAGTGATCCGTCCGGAAGATATCTATATATGGGAAGTCGAAAGTCCAAAGTCGAAAGACCGTCCTGCGGACTCAAAGCAAGAGGATCTGGATCCGGACGACCGCGTGCCGAAAGGCAAGTTCACGAAATGGTACGGCGTAGTGGAAAGCTGTATCTTCAAGGGCGTGCATTACGAGATGACCGTGAAGACGGAAGACGGCTATGAGTTCATGGTACAGGACTACCATGAGTTCGTTCCCGGGACGCAAGTAGGCATGCTCGTCCGCCCCGAAGATATCCAGATCATGAAGAAAGAGCATTACCGCTACAACTATTTCGAAGGCGAAGTGCTCAAGAACGGCAAGGTGCGGTTCCTCGGCGCCGAATGGGAGGCGGATGCAGACCAGACAGCGCCTTTCGCAGCCGGCGACAAAGTGAAGGTACAAGTGCCTTTCCGCGAAGTGGAGCTGTTGGACTACGAAGACGAAGGCGTGCTTTCGGGCGAAGTGCATTACCTGCTGTACAAGGGCAATCACTATAATCTGACGATCCGTACGGACGAAGGGTACGACCTTCTGGTGAACACAGACGATGTATGGGATCACGGCGACCGCGTAGGAATCGTTATTCCGCCTTCCGCCATCCGCCTTATGAAGGGAATTGAGAATGGAGAATGGAGAATTGAGAATTGAGAATTGAGAATTTTGTAAGGCTATGAAACTATCCCGTATATTTGACAACCGTCGCAGCTGGGCATGGCCGTATGTGCTGTTCCTGATCCTGTTCGTGGTGCTGCCTCTGCTGCTGATCGTTGTGTATGCGTTCACGACGCCCGGCGGAGATTTCACACTGCATAACTTCGTGCAGTTCTTCTCCACCAGCGAAGCAGTGAACACCTTCATCTACTCGATCGCTATCGCCTTCCTGACGACGCTGATATGCCTGCTGCTGGGTTATCCGGCCGCTTATATCATGGCGACGGCGGAGTTGAAGACCCCTGTGGTGATGTCGATGCTGTTCATCCTGCCGATGTGGATCAATTTCCTGCTTCGCACGCTGGCGACCGTCGAACTGTTCAATATGTTCTCTATCCCGTTGGGCGAAGGGGCGCTGCTGTATGGCATGTGCTATGATTTTCTGCCGTTCATGATCTACCCGATCTACAACACGCTGCAGAAGATGGACCGTTCGCTTATTGAGGCGGCGCATGACTTGGGCGCCAACCGCAGGGAGGTCTTCCTGAAAGTGATCCTGCCTCTCTCCAAATCGGGTATCTATAGCGGCGTAGTGATGGTATTCATGCCGACTGTATCCACCTTCGCTATCTCGGAGCTGCTGACCCGCAACAAGATCACGCTGTTCGGTTCGCTTATCCAGCGCGCCTTCGGCGAAGGGGGTCTGCAGATGTGGAATTACGGCGCAGCGCTGTCGCTGGTACTGCTGCTGATCATCGGTTTAACCAGTTTCTTCGGAAACAAAGACGAGCAGGAGGCTCAGAGCGTCATATGATGGAAACGAAAACACTCTCTTCCGCCCAGTTAGAGGCCAGAAAACGCGCGCGCAGTCTGAAATGGCGCCGCTTCTTTGCGCAGTCCTATCTATGGTTACTGCTGATCCTGCTGTACGCCCCGATCGTGCTGATCATCTTCTTCTCGTTCACACGGAGCAAGGTGTTAGGCAACTGGACGGGTTTCACGTTCGGCTTGTACGAGAACCTCTTCACGGGTTACGACCGCGTGGCGCAGGTGCATGTGGATCCGAATATGTATTCGGCTCTGCTGTACACGCTGCTGATCGCCGTGGTAGCCGCTACGTTCGCAACGCTGTTAGGAACGCTGGCAGCCATCGGCATCTTCAACATGCGTCAGCGCAGCCGTCAGGCTATCCAGCTGCTGAACAGCGTACCGATGATCAACCCGGATATTCTAACGGGTATCTCGCTCTTCCTGCTCTTCGTGTTCTTAGGGATCAGCCGCGGACTGGCGACCGTGATTATCGCGCATGTGGTGTTCTGTACGCCGTATGTGGTGCTGAGCGTGATGCCGAGGCTGACGAAGATGAACCCGAATATCTACGAAGCGGCATTGGACCTCGGCGCAACACCCTTCCAGGCGCTGCGCAAAGTGATGATGCCGGAGTTATGGCCGGGCATGCTGAGCGGATTCATTCTGAGTATCACGCTGAGTATCGATGATTTCGGCGTGACATTCTTCACGAAAGGCAGCGGCGGACTCAATACGCTCAGTACCTTTATATACGCAGACGCGCGCAAAGGCGGTCTGACGCCGGAGTTGCGTCCCCTCTTCTCGCTCATCTTCGTAACGATGCTGGTACTGTTGCTGATCATTAACTGGCGTGCCTCCAAGCAAGCCCAAAAAACAAAAAAATAAAACCAACTATTAATGAATATACAGAATACAAAAATGAAAAAAATCTTTTCTTTCGTGCTCGTAGCCATGTTCGCGATGAGCAGTTTTGCGATTGACCGCGCACACACACTGAAAGTGTACAACTGGGCAGACTACATCGATGAAGAAGTGCTCAAGGGTTTCCCAGCCTGGTACGAGCAGATGACCGGCGAGAAGGTAGAGGTGATCTATCAGACCTTCGATATCAACGAATCGATGCTGACCGAGATAGAGGTGGGTCATGAGGATTACGACGTGATCTGTCCGTCGGAGTATATCATCGAGCGCATGCTGAAGGCCAACCTGCTCAAGAAGATCGACAAGGATCTGATTCCGGAGGAGCAGCGTTATTTCGACAACGTAGCACCTTTCGCCGTCGATAAATTCCAGCAGATGTCCCAGACCGAGAACGTGAGCGACTACACGGTCGGTTACATGTGGGGAACAACGGGCTTCATCTACAACCCGGAGCACGTGGACGGCGAGGATCTCAAGTCCTGGGGCGCACTGCTGAACCCGAAATTCGAAGGCCAGATCTACATGAAAGACGCTTTCCGCGATGTCTATTCGGTAGTGGTTCTGTATGCCTACCGCGATGAGATCGCGCGCGGCGAAGTGACGCGTGACGAGTTGGTCAAGACCATCACCCCGGAGCGCATCGCCCGTGTAGAGGAGGTGCTGACCGCTGCGAAGGACAACTTCGCCGGATGGGAGGTGGACTTCGGCAAGGAGGAGATGACCAAAGGCAAAGCATGGATGAACCTGAGCTGGTCCGGCGATGCACAGTTCGCTATCGACGAGGCGGAAGAGAACGGAGTGGAGCTCAAATACATCGTTCCGGAAGAGGGATCGAACGTGTGGTTCGACGGCTGGTGCATCCCTGCCTATGCCGTGAACACGAAGGCCGCTACCTGGTGGATCAACTACATGTGTCTGCCGGAGAACGCAATCAAGAACATGGAGTACATCGGTTATGTATCCGTGATCGCGACCGATGAGGTACGCGAATGGGCGGACGACGAAGATGAATGGGATGAGACGCTGGATCTGAGTTATTTCTTCGGCGAAGACGCAACCGCCGTACATGCCAATCCGGTCTTCTATGCCGACAAGAGCACTATCGACCGCTGCGCGCTGATGCACGATGCCGGCGATATGAACGAGGAGCTCGTGAAGATGTGGAACCGCGTGAAGGGCGACAACCTCAGCCCGACCATGCTTGCCGTCATCGGCGTAGTGGTTCTCGTGGTTATTCTCTTCGCCCTCTGGCGCGTGATCAATAACCGCCGCCAGCTCAAAAAGCAACAAAACCGTCGCGCAAGACGATAACACAATACAATGAGAAAATTAGTAGTCATTCTTTTCGTCTTCGTCTCTCTGAGCACTTTCGCCCAGACCACGGAGATGGAGACCCGTTACAATGCCCTTGCCGCGCGCTTCGAGGTGCGCGACAAGGCATTACACCGTGATCTCAAAAGTTATCTTCAAGCCTTTCCATACACCACCTTTGCAGACGAAGTGCGATTCATGCAAGGCGTGCTGCAGGTAGAGAGAGGCCAGTATAAACAAAGCGTCAAGACCTTGGATCAGGTGGATCCCAAAGCGCTGACGAGACCGCACCAGACGGATTATAATTTCTATCGCGGTTACGCCCATCTGATGCTCCAGGACTACCATCGCGCTGCGATCTACTTCAGCATGCTCAGCAAGACCGACAACCGCTACACCACGCGGGCAACCTATTACCTCGGTTACTGCCTCTACAAGCAGCAGAAATACGAGCAGGCGATGCCGGTCTTCAAGAAGCTGGAGAACACGCCGGAATACCGCAAGACCGTACCGTATTTCCTGACCCAGATCGAGTATGCGACGGGGCATTACGACGAGGCAGCCGCCCGTGCGGAAGCCCTGTTAGCGGAAAACCCCGAAGGCGATAACAACGGTGAGCTGCACCGCATCTTAGGCGAGATGTACTACCTCAAAGGCGACCACGCGCAAGCAATCCGTCACCTCAAGCAGTACCATCGCGCAGCCACCGCCAACAAAGAGGAACTACTCCGCAACGACCTCTTCATGCTCGGCGCAGCGTCCTACCGGACCGGCGCATATCAGGACGCCGTGACCTATCTCAAGCAGGTGAAGCAGGAAAAAGACTCCCTCTCCGAAGCAGCGTGCATGGCGATGGGTAACGCCTATGTGCAGTTAGGCAAACCGGAGCAGGCGAAACTGTCCTATCAGGCCGCTGCGGCTTATGAGATCACGCCGGCTGTAACCGAAGAGGCGTCGTATAACTACGCCCTCTGCACCTATCAGTCCTCCAGCGCATTGGGCGAGTCCGTGAAGGCGTTCAATGATTTCCTGCGCCGTTTTCCGGAATCCGGATACGAGGAGAAAGTCTACCGTCTCTTGAGCGACGCGCTCATGCAGAGCAAGAACTACGCATCGGCTCTCTCGGTGCTCGACTCGATTGACCAGCCTTCGTCCAAGATGCTCCGTACCAAACAGTATCTGCGTTACCAACTGGGCGCCGATCATTTCCTGCAAGGCAAGATGCAGCAGGCGATCGAATGGACAACCGAGGTGATCAAGCATGACAACGAGGCATCCGACTATACCACGGAGGCGTATTACCTCCGCGCAGAAGCGAACTACCGCCTGCGTAACTATTCCGGCTGCGAGAACGATCTGAAGGCTTTCTTCCTCCGTCCTGACGCCCGCCGGTCGGAAAATTTCGCCATGGCACATTACCTGCAAGGCTACACCCATTTTTCCCAGAACAAATACGACCAGGCGCAGGAGGCTTTCTCCTCCTATATCGATCTGGCGATCGCAACCGAACCGACATACGCCGATGCGCTCAACCGGATAGGCGACTGCTATTTCAATGCCCGCCAGTTCCCGCAAGCGATCTCGTATTACACCCAGGTAAGCAATCTGCAGGCCTCGGGAGCCGACTATGCGCTCTTCCAGCGAGGCTACGCACTCGGTCTGCAACACAAATACACGGAGAAGATCACGGTCATGCGCGAGTTGACGACCCGTTATCCCAAATCGGATTACGCGGACGACGGCGTGTATGAGATCGCCCGTGCGCAGTTGCAGCAAGAGGACGAACGGGGTGCGATCGCTACGTACGAGCAGCTGCTTGCCTCGTACCCCCACTCCACACTGGCCCGTAAGGCTTCGCTGGAGCGTGCGATGCTCTACCGTAACCTCCATGAGAACGATCTCGCCATCACGGCTTACCGCCGGACGATCGAGAGTTATCCGGCGACCGAAGAGGCATACACCGCCCTTGACGCATTGCAGGCGCTGTATGTAGAGACCGGCAATGTGAACGAGTATGTGGAGTTCACCAAGCAGTTGGCAAAAGTGAATATGAACGTGACGACCCAGGAGGACTCGCTTCTCTACGCCGCAGCGGAGATGCAATATATGCAAGGCTCATACCAGAAAGCCACAACCGCCCTCACCAATTATATCACGCAGTACTGCGCAGGCGGACGGTATTGCACCACGGCGCGTTATTATCTGGCGGACTCCTATTACCGTCTCGGCAAGAACGGCGAGGCGTTGGCCCAGTATGCGATCTTAGCGGAGATGAATGCCAACCCCTATCAGGAAGAGGCAGCCACCCGCGTAGCCGAGATCTGCTATGACAAAGGCGATTACGCTTGTGCTCTCGAAGGTTTCTACAGACTGCAGGGCCTCGCTTCGTCGCACGAGAACACCCTCATTGCACGGCTTGGCATCTTGCGTTGCAGCCAGGCGCTCAACCGCCATCAGGCTACGATCGATGTGGCAGAGACCATCCTCGGCGACCAGCCGGTCAGCGACGAGATGCGCGATGAGGCACTCTACGCCCGTGCCAAAGCCCTGATCGCCCTCAAGCAATGGACCAAAGCGCAAGCCGACCTCAAGAGCCTCTCCGCAGAGGTGCGTACGGCGCAAGGCGCAGAAGCCAAATATCTGCTGGCGCAGAGTTATTACGAGACCTCGCAGCCCGATCAGGCAGAAGCGGAAGTGATGGCATTCACCCGGATGAACACCCAGCAGCAATACTGGCTGGCAAGGGCGTTGATCCTGCTGAGCGACATCAACCGCGACCGCGGCGAGTATTTCCAGGCACGCCAGTACCTGCTGGTTCTCCAGCAGAACTACCTGATCCAGGGCGATGATATCCAAACGCTTATCTCCGGCCGCATCGCGCAACTCGATGCCTTGGAGCGTCCTGCGGTTTCTAACCCTGAAAACGAAGAGGAGGATTGATCATGAAGAAGACTATTTTCGATATATCGATGTACCGGTATCTCGGTATTTCGATGTTTGTAATGGCAAGCATCGCCAGTTTTGCGCAGAACGACTCCGTGCTCAATCGCAGCGTGACGGTGGAACGTGATTTCCAACCGGTGATCCAAGCCGCAGGCAAGATCACCACCCGTCCTGCCGTGGTGGAAACGACAATCGACCCCACTCCTGTTGAGTACTCCGATTACACGGCGCCTGTATCTCCCGGAGCAAGTTTCAATCCGCTGCTGTCGCAACCGACCCGTTACGGCGCAGGCAAGCCTTACCACGGCTATGTACGCGGCGGTCTGGGGTATCCGAACACCCTCTTCGATTTCGGATACCACCTCGATGACTCCAAACGCTCGATCCTCGATGTGTATGCACATCATCGCGCCGAATGGGGGCTTGCAGCACTCAGCCGCACCAAGATCGGTCTGGATTTCACCCACCAGTTCACTAACTGCGATCTCTATTTCGGTCTGAACGGCGGAAATATCTACTATCATAAATACGGTCATTTCTACGACTACACGCTGGCTGATCCGGGTGCATGGGAACGTAATAACATTACGTACCCCAAGCCCTATACCATCGGCGACAAGGACAAGACTTCTCTCTGGACCGCCGAAGCGTTTATCGGCGTGAAATCCAATGCCAAGCAGGATGTCCGGTACCGCGTGCAGACGGGTTACCGGCTCTTCGCGAAACGCGGTGCCGTAGCCGAGCACCAGATCCGTACCCATGCCTCCTTCGACTGGCATTCCGCGGAGCACCATGTGGGCGCAAAGGTGTATGTGCAGAATAATTTCCTGCAGGTCAATGAGGCGCTCGGCATTGCCGATTCGCTGTACCGCAGCCGCCATAATTTCCGCATTGAGCCGTATTATGCTTACGAAGGCTCCCGTATCCGCGTGCATGTGGGTGTCAATCTGGATCTGAACTTAGGCAATGAAGCCAACAGCCTCTCCGGCGTGGAGAACCTCAGTTTTGCCCCGTCGCCTCACATCAACCTGGAAGCGCAGATAGCAAAACAATGGCTCACTATCTATGCCGATGTGACGGGTTATCACGGTACCAAATCGCTTCAGAGCTATATGGAGGAGAACCGCTACCGCATCATCCATGCCGGTATCATCGAGCCGCACTGCGCCGAATATACGCCGGTGGATGCGGAGGTGGGATTCCACATCCGTCCGCATCGTGACCTGCTTCTGGAGATCCACGGAGGCTATGCCTATATGCTGAACCAGGATGTATGGATCGCCACCACCGACTCGGCCTCGGCTGTCTTCACGCCGCTGAACCTCAAGATGCGTCCCGGTGATTTCGGATACCTCCATACCAACTACCAGCGCGGTAAGATCGGAGGCCAGCTCAATTATCACTACCGCGATTACGTACGCGTGAACCTTCACGGCGACTACTATATCTGGTCCGGCGACACAACGGTCTATGACCGCCCCAACTGGGAACTCGGTCTGCGGATTGACGGTAAGATCGACAAGCACTGGTCGCTCTATTCGGATAATTATTTCGCCGGCAGCCGTCTGGCTCTCGCCACGGATGGAGAGCATGTTCTCAAACCGACGGTGGAACTCAACCTCGGTCTGGAATATAACATGTGGGTGGGAAAGAAGCAGTCAGCTATCAGCCGTCAGCATTCAGAGGAAGGACAGATTCTCCGTCCGGAGCCGCAGCCGAACCTGACCCTTTTCTTCCAACTCAATAACTGGCTCCACCGCAAGAACGAGATCGTGTACGGTTATCGCTCACAGGGCATCAATTTCCTCGTTGGAGCCACATTCAGGTTTTAAGTCATGAAGATCAAGCCGTTTCTGATCATTGCAGCAGCGGGATGGATGCTCCTGTCGTGCGCCGGGCAGCCGGGTCCCACCTCTCCGCGGTGCTATAGCCGCGAGATGATCAACGCGCGGATGAGCGCATGGTATAACAAGGATAACTGCGTCGGTTTTCCGAACGCCAATTCGACCAACGGCGTCACCCTCCCTCCGGCAGCCGCCACATGGGATTACGTGCCCGGCGTGGTAGCGAAGGGTATTCTCGATGTATGGGCGTACTATCAGGACTCCATATGGGCGGATGCCTGGTATGAAGGTCTGGCTCTATGGGCAGCGAATCTCGATGAAGGCGAACTGAACGAACTGGTACGAGGCGGTATCCTCGATGATCTCAACTGCGCGAAAGTGTTTTTAGGTCTCTATGAAGGCGCCAAACCCGGCGGACGGTTTGAGAACCCCGAACGGGCAGCATTCTGTATGCAGCAGATGCAGCGTGCGGCACGCGGACTCGGGGAGCATAAGCATAAATACTCGATCGCCGTCAGCGACGAGTCCTCGCCCGTCAACGGCGGATGGATGCACAAGGCCACGGACAACCCCGAGCAGAGTTATTGGGGTCAGATGTGGTGCGACGGCGCCTATATGGGTCCTGCGCTGCTGGCGCAACTGTTAGCCGTCGGAGCCTGCGAAGGAACGGATCTGGGCTGGAATGATGTCTATACCCAGTTCGAGGCCTCATGGCCTTTCCTATGGGATGAGGAGAAGCAACTTCTCTATCATGTGCTTTTCACGGATGTTACGACCAATAAGAACGGTCGCACCCTCTATGAGGCCGGACACCTTTATGAAGTACCCGGTGACAAAGTATCGAGTACGAAGGTCTATCGCTCGGAAGAGTCCTGGGGACGCGCAGCGGGATGGTATATTCTTGCGCTGGTGGATGCCATGGAGGCGTATCTGATGAATTTAGAGAAGAGCGGAGAATGGCATGAGGAAGAACCTCTTCCTTCGGCGCAGCATTTCGAGATCATGCAGGAATACCTGCAGCAGCTGGCAGACGGACTTGTAGCCAGACAAGATCCTGAGACCGGATGTTGGTACCAACTCCTGCAGTACGGTCCGGAGAAATGCGCTACGCAAGGCCTCGACGACACCGGTTCGTCCAAGTACACCAATGTAGCGGAAGGCGGCACGCAATGCAATTACCTCGAGTCATCGGCTTCCTGCCTTATTACGGCTGCGCTGCTCAAAGGCACCCGCCTTGGGTTTATCCATCACGCCGAAGCCGGCAAGAAAGGCTTTGAAGGCATTGTTCGCGAGTTCGTTCAGTCGCCAACGGACGATCATCCATCACTGATCAACATCACATCCTCCTGTCAGTCCGCCGGTCTCAGCCATGACCGCAACGGTACAGCCGCTTATTACCTCATCGGCAAGGATGTACCGATCCAAGATAACACGGAAGGAAAAGTCCTCGGCGCCTATCTCATGGCTGCCGTAGAATACGAAAGGATGGCCAGATAGCCATCCTTTCATTTTTCGCCGCATAGCGACACCTTATTGATCTATCGCGCGGGTATGCGCGTATTCGGAATTCTCTTAAAGGCTTGCCTCGTATGCTTTCGCATCCATCAGTTTATCCAACTCCGATGCGTCTTTTACCGTCACGCGGATGATCCATCCTTCGCCGTAGGGATCGTTGTTCACCAACTCGGGCTGGCCATCCAGCGCCTCGTTGATCTCCAGCACCTCACCCGTCACCGGCATATTCAGATCGCTCACCGTCTTTACCGCCTCGATAGAACCGAAGACCTCGCCTTGCGCTACCGTCTCGCCTACCGTAGGTACATCTACGAAGACAATCTCACCCAACTCCGATTGCGCATAGTCCGTGATACCTACATAGGCCTCATTGCCCTCTACGCGAATCCATTCATGTTCGCTTGTATAGCGAATATTCTCAGGAAAATTCATGATATTATTTTATTTAATCATTTGTATTTTCTCATTTATTTGCGCTCAACCGGCGTACCGGGGATCTGATCGCCCAGTGCAGTCATGGCGCAGCGGAAACCGATCTTATCCGAAGCCTTGTCCTGATCCATATAGCGGCGGGTGGAGGGGTTCAGCCAATAGATACGGTCTGCCCACGAACCGCCTTTATATACACGCGTACGCTTTGAGATCTTCGGCGCCAACACATCCGTCGGATCGTTCTTGTAATTCTGCAGGTTGGCAAAACCGGTCGTGTCGCCGATGATCGGGAAATCGGTAGCAAAACTGCTGGCAGCATCGCCGTCGCGAACATCACGCTTATCGTCCTTGCTCTCCCATGTGATCCGGATGCGGCCCAGCGAGTCAATGCTGTATTTGCCGTCTGCATCCCGAACAGGGCGGCTATAGATATTACCACGGAAAGAGTTGTACTCCGATGCCTCCTGGAAGGTCGTCTCACGATAAACATCCATTACCCACTCGTTTACGTTTCCTGCCATGTTATACAGACCGAAATCGTTGGGATAGAAAGCATCCACCGGCGCGGTGATCACATAACGGTCGTTGAGCGCACCGCTCACACCCATCATGTCGCCTCGTCCGCGGACAAAGTTAGCCTGCATCATTCCCAGATCGCGTTTCGTCATATCACGCGGATGATAACCGCTCCACGGATATATCTTACCCTCGACCGGCACACCGTCCTCGCCGGCTACCGGAGCGTAAGCGGCGAACTCCCACTCCATCTCCGTCGGAAGGCGATATCCCGTCACGAAAAGACCGTCGGCAATCTGCGCCTTGCGCGTTGCGCCGTAGCTGTCCAGTTTCGGACGGCGGCCATAGGCAGGAACATAACTATCGTCTTGCTGATATTTGGCAGTATTGAATACAAACTTGTCCCTGATCCACTCATAACTCGGGCGGTACATCGTAACCGTCTGCTCGGGATCCTCATCGCTCGGACGCTCGAAAGGAGTCATCTCATAGCCGTCGTGCTCTGCCTCCCATTCCTCTTTTCCTGCTTCCTCTACTTCTTCACGCAGACCCTGGAAATTAGGAATCTCCAATGCACCCGCACTGATCAGCGTCATCTCGTTCACACGGTCGGTACGCCACTGGCAGTAATCCATTGCCTGCTCCCAGGTGATACCTACGATCGGGTAGAACGAGAAAGCCGGGTGGTCGAAATAATTCTGCTCATACGGATCGTTGTATGCCAAATCCTCGCGCCATACGGTATGATCCGGACGAACCTTGTCTACCAGCTCCGGAGCCACATCGCCGAAGACGAACTCCATCCAATGCAGATACTCATTCCAGTTCAGGTTGGTCACTTCATATTTATCCATGAAGAAGTGGCTTGCTGTCACCGTACGGGTCTCATTGTTACGCGGAGCGGTCAGGAACTCATCCTTCTCGCCTACCGTGAACGAACCACCCTGGATCTGAACCATACCCACCGGATTTGCATTCCCCACACCTTCTCGAGCCTCAAAATTCGTGGTCTTCTGGTCAAAGTAATTCCAACCGGTTGTGTTGCTCACACGGGTGTTCAGTTCGCGCTGCTTGCAGGAACCGGCACCCAGCACAACCGAGACAATCAACAGATACTTTAATACGTTTTTCATATATTTTGTTTGTTTATTATTACATTAGTAGATGCCCGTAGGCGCACATGCATACACCTGTACACACGTTTCAGCCTGCAAAGATACAACTTTTTTTGCAAACACACCAAACTTTTCAAGAAAAAAACACAAAAAAAGTGCATTTTTATCAAAAAACGGCAATTATTTGTAGAATTTGTTGTATCTTTGCACCGTGAATGTGCAAATTATGGCCATCGGAAACGTGACGCCGGATAGTTTTTACGCCGCGTCCCGATTGCTCTCCCCTTCTTCTGATTCCATCGATCGGGAGGTGCTTCTCGCATGGGCGGAACAGTCTCTTGCGGACGGGGCGTCAATCCTCGATATCGGCGCTTGCTCCACGCGTCCGGGCAGCACGCCTGCTTCCCCGGAAGAGGAATGGCGCCGGTTAGCTCCCGCACTGACGATCCTTCGGGAAGAGATGCCCGAAGTTTCCCTCTCCGTGGATACTTTCCGCCCCGGGATCGCACGCCGCGCATTGGAGCAGTTCGGGCCGCTCATCATCAATGATGTCTCTTCCGGTTGTCCGGAGATGATGGAGACCGTGAGGCAATGGAAAGCCCCCTATATCTGGACCCTCAGAGGGCGGCTGGATCTGCCTGCTGCGCATCCCGAATACGATGATATAGATCTCATCCTCGACCCCGGATTCGGGTTCATCGGATCCGTCAAAGCGGACTATGAATGTATGCGGCATCTGGACGATTTACGCCGATTTCATCGGCAGATTCTCGTAGGAGTGAGTCGCAAATCGATGGTATGGAAACCTCTTGGGCTGACGCCTGACAGCTGCCTCTCCGCTACCCAGGCCTTGCAGCTCTACGCGCTCGAACACGGCGCTACTATCCTGCGCACGCATGATGTAGCCGCCACGTCGCAGACCATACGCCTCTGGCAGCAACTAAATGACTAAACCGTAAATGACTGAATTGTAAATAACTAAATTGTAAATAACTTTATGTATCTTTTGGCTTATTCTTTTGGATTCAAGGATCTGATCGACATCCTGTTGGTAGCGATCCTGTTATACGAAATGTACCGGCTGCTGCGCAAGAGCGGTGCGTCCAACCTCTTCTGGGGTATTCTGGCGTTTATCCTTGTCTGGTTCCTCGTCAGCTTTGTCTTCCAGCTCGATCTGACCGGCGCGCTCTTTGACCGTATCATCTCCGTCGGCGCGATTGCTATCATCGTGATCTTCCAAGAGGAGATACGCACGTTCTTCTACCGTCTCGGTGCACGGTTCTCTTCGCTCAGGATCTTCCGTCCCAAAACGAATGACGATGCCGCCGTCCGCCAGCAGGTGTTGGAGATCACGCAGGCATGCCGGCATATGGCTTCTACCAAAACCGGCGCGCTCATCGTCCTCGCCGGAGGCGATCCTCTCAAGGACATCACCGACACCGGCGAACGGCTGGATGCCATCGTCTCGGCACGGTTGATCGAGAATATATTCTTCAAGAACACCCCTCTGCATGACGGCGCACTCATCATCCGAGACGGAAAGATGGTGGCTGCCGCTTGCATCCTGCCTGTCAGCAAGGATCAGACGATCCCGCAGCATTATGGTCTGCGCCACCGAGCGGCATTGGGATTAGTAGAAAAAACCGATGCCACATGTATTGTGGTATCGGAAGAGACCGGCCATATCTCCGTAGCCGTAAACGGTTCGATCCGGGAGGTGCGTGAAGATGAGTTATTCCTCGTACTTCACTCCACGTCCGCTTCTGCCGCCTCTGTATGAGCTTACGTAAGCGTCCTTGCACATCACGCATTTCTTCTGCTCCGGCAACTGGAAGAGGATCGTGAATTTCACGCCGATCACCAGACTGTTCACCTTGGCGGCAAACCCGTCGGTGGACATCAGATCATTCACCTCCAGGTTCTCTATCATCGAGCGTGATTCATATATATAATTCTCTGATTCGGGATCGGTATCATAGAGCGTCGGCGTCGCAAATCCATCCAGCGAACGGGGTGTATGGATATCCGTTATGCCGTAGTCCAGGAAAGCGGCAAAACGACATTCGACCTTGCGCTGCGGCACATCATAGCCCGTTGAATTCGTGAGAAATCCTACGCGGCCGCCCAACTCCAGACTGGCGCTCATATTCAGTCTCAGGCTTGCGTCTGCCTTCTTGTACAGTTTCTCATCCTGGAAGAACTGATACTCCGGCATGTTATAGTGATTTTCGAATTCAACATATCGGCCGTAGGTATCCAGATTCGCCGTGGTATAGGCTTTCGTCAGAATATTGGCGTCGAATTTCACACCGGCTAACATATAGAACCGGTTATGCTGGAATCCGATCATCAGCGGCACCTGCACTGCAAGATTGTTATACCGGTCGTGCCGGTTCCTGATCTCGTAGATATAATCGAACTTATCGCCGTCAAGATCCTCTTGATCCTTCAGCTCCACAAGCATATCACTGCTCTGGATATACGAAGTCATTCCGCCCCACGCTCCCACGCCGAGATCCAGCAAGAACCGCGTCTCGCTGTATTTCCTGGCCGCCTGCAACTCATAGACAAACCCCACACCGCCGTTCACACCGAAACTGGGACCATACGCACTCTGGGAGGGCATCAATGTCCATTCGCCTACCTGCGCGTAGGCGCCCATGTAATTATACACTTTCGCCTCCGTCACACCGCTTACGAGCAGAGCAACGACCAAAACGAAATATGACAGATGTCTTTTCACGGAATGAAAAAAACGTTTTTTATTTGCACATTCGGATTTTTTGTTGTACCTTTGCAGCCGATTTTGAAAGGCAACAACAATTTTGCGTCGCAAAAGTACTGCTTTTTTTCGAAATACGCAAAAAAAAGTATTGTTTTTTTTCTTTTTAGTACAAAAATACACAAAATATGGCATTTAATCGCACTTTAATCACAGCCGCACTCCCTTATGCGAACGGTCCGGTTCATATCGGTCACCTCGCCGGAGTGTATGTTCCGGCAGACATCTACGCGCGTTACCTGCGTTTAAAAGGTAAAGAGACTATGTTTGTTTGCGGAAGCGACGAACACGGCGTTCCGGTTACTATCCGCGCCCGTAAAGAAGGCATCACCACCCAGCAGGTCGTGGACCGGTATCACGAACTGATCAAGCGTTCCTTCGCCGACTTCGGTATCTCCTTCGATATCTATTCGCGCACCACTTCCGCCATCCATCATCAGTTTGCCGCAGAGTATTTCCGCGCGATGTATGATGCCGGCCAGTTTGTAGAAGAGACCTCCGAGCAGTTCTATGATCCCGAGACCGGCCATTTCCTCACGGATCGTAACATCCGAGGCGAGTGCCCCAGATGCCACTCGATGGGGGCATACGGCGACCAGTGCGAGAAATGCGGCGCAACGCTCTCGCCGGACGAGTTGATCAACCCCTATAACGCCGAGACCGGTAATCCTCTGGCGAAAAAAGAAACCAAACACTGGTATCTGCCGCTCGACCAATACCAGTCATGGCTTGAGGACTGGATCCTCAATAACCATAAGGAATGGCGGCCGAACGTATATGGCCAATGCAAATCATGGCTGGACGGCGGACTCAAGCCGCGTGCCGTGACCCGAGATCTCGAATGGGGTATCCCCGTGCCCGTAGAGGGCGCGGAGGGCAAAGTGCTCTATGTGTGGTTTGACGCACCGATCGGATATATCTCCAATACCAAAGAGCTCTGCGAAGCCAACCCGCAGAAATACGGCAACTGGGAGAAATGGTGGAAGCAGGAAGATACAAGAATGATCCATTTCATCGGAAAAGATAACATCGTTTTCCACTGTATCGTCTTCCCCGCCATGCTCAAAGCGCAGGGTTACAACCTGCCCGACAATGTGCCGTCCAACGAGTTCCTCAATCTCGAGGGCGACAAGATATCCACCAGCCGTAACTGGGCGGTCTGGCTCAATGAGTATCTGGAGGATTTCCCCGGCAAACAGGATGTACTGCGCTATGTGCTGACCGCCAATGCGCCGGAGACCAAGGACAACGACTTCACCTGGGCGGATTTCCAGGCGCGTAACAATAATGAGCTGGTAGCTATCTACGGCAATTTTGTGAACCGCGCACTGGTCCTCACCAACAAGTATTTCGAGGGCAAGATCCCTGCCTGCGGCGAACTCACCGATTACGACAAGGCTACCATCGAGGAATTCAAGAATGTCAAAGCGACACTGGAAGAACTCATCAACAACTTCCGCTTCCGCGACGCGCAGAAAGAGGCGATGAACCTCGCCCGCATCGGTAACAAATACCTCGCGGATACCGAGCCCTGGAAACTCGCCAAGACCGATATGAACCGCACGGCGACGATCCTTCATCTCTCGCTGCAGATTGCCGCCAATCTGGCGATCGCTTTTGAGCCGTTTCTGCCGTTTTCATCGGATAAATTGAAGGGCATGCTGCATCTGGATCATACGATCGGATGGGAGGATCTCGGCCGCATCGATCTGCTGCCTGCCGGTCAGGCATTGGGCGAAGTGAGCCTGCTCTTCGAGAAGATCGAAGACGCCGCTATTCAGGCGCAACTCGACAAACTCGCGCGCATCAAAGCCGAGAACGAGAAAGCAGCCAAAGAGGAGGCGCTCAAGAACTGGCGGCCGGAGCCGGTCAAAGCACCGACAACTATCGATGAATTCGATAAAAATGACATCCGCGTGGCTACCGTTCTGGAGTGTTCCAATGTCAAGAAATCCGACCGCTTGCTCCAATTCAAACTGGACGACGGAATGGGCGGACGGACGATCCTCTCCGGTATCGCGCAGAGCTATCCCGATCCGTCTGTGCTCGTAGGCAAACAAGTGCTCTATATCGCTAATTTCCCGCCGCGCAAGATGATGGGTATCGAGAGCCAGGGCATGATCCTCTCTGCCGTGGATGCAGACGGCAAACTCGTTGTAACTACCGTCTCTGCTCCCGTCAAAAACGGTTCTGCCGTGGGTTAAACACGCAAAAGTGCTGTTTTTAGACAAAAAAATGCAGAAATATTTGCGTATGTCAAAAAAAAGCAGTACCTTTGCAGCCGCTTTCGGATAAAACGAAGCGATGGCGGGATAGCTCAGCTGGTTAGAGCGCATGATTCATAATCATGAGGTCCCCAGTTCAATCCTGGGTCCCGCTACAGGAAACCATTCGAAAGAGTGGTTTTTTTGTTTGGGAACATTCAAATAAATTTCAACCATATGAGCAAAGCATTATTAATGATTTTAGACGGCTGGGGTATCGGTAACAAATCGAAAGCCGATGTCATCAGCGTAACCCCCACCCCCCATTGGGACGCACTCTTAGCCACTTATCCTCACTCCCAGCTGCAAGCCAGCGGAGAGAATGTAGGTCTGCCGGACGGCCAGATGGGCAACTCGGAGGTAGGTCACCTCAATATCGGCGCAGGCCGTGTCGTTTATCAGGACCTCGTGAAGATCAACCGCTCCATCCGCGACAACTCGATCATGGAGAATCCGGAGATCGTTGCGGCGTACAAGGCGGCGCAGGCAGCCGGCAAGAAACTGCACCTGATGGGTCTGTGCTCCACGGGCGGCGTGCACAGTTCGCTGGATCACCTCTTCAAACTGGTGGAGATCGCTAAGGAATACGGCGTAGCGGACAAGACTTTTGTCCACTGCTTCATGGACGGCCGTGACACCGATCCGCGTAGCGGCAAGGGTTTCGTAGCCGACCTGCAGAAGGTATGCGACGCCAACGGCGCACATATCGCTTCTATCATCGGCCGTTTCTACGCCATGGACCGGGACAAACGATGGGAGCGTATCAAGGTGGCGTATGACCAACTGGTGAACGGCATCGGCCGTCAGGAGACCGATATGGTGGCTGCCGTGCAGGGATGCTATGACCGCCACACGGAGGAGCACAAGGACACTGATGAGTTCATGGAGCCGCTGGTGAATGCTACCTGCGACGGACGGATTGCAGAAGGCGATGTAGTCATCTTCTTCAATTACCGCAACGACCGCGCCAAAGAGATCACCATCGTTCTGACCCAGCAGGATATGCCGGAGCAGGGCATGAAGACCATCCCCGGTCTCCATTACTGCTGCATGACGCCGTACGACTCTTCGTTCAAGGGGCTGCATATCCTCTTCCCCAAAGAGAATGTAGAGAACACCCTGGGCGAGGTAGTCAGCAAACTCGGAATGAAGCAGCTGCGTATCGCCGAGACCGAGAAGTTCGCCCATGTGACTTTCTTCTTCAACGGCGGACGCGAAGCGGAGTATCCGGGCGAGGAGCGCATCCTGATCCCCTCTCCGAAAGTACCTACCTATGACCTCAAGCCGGAGATGTCCGCTCCGGAGGTGACCGAAGCACTGGTTGCTGCTATCAAGACGCAGAAATTCGACTATATCACCCTCAATTTCGCCAACGGCGACATGATCGGTCATACCGGCGTTTATCCGGCTATCCAGAAAGCCGTCAAGTGCATTGACGAGTGTTCGCACAAGGTGATCGAGGCGGCGCTGGAGAACGGCTATGAGATCATCGTCATTGCCGACCACGGCAACTGCGACAATGCTATCAACCCCGACGGCACGCCGAACACCGCTCACTCGCTCAACCCTGTGCCGTTCGTATATATCAGTAAGGATCACGTGAACGCGCACGTGGAGAACGGCATTCTCGCCGATGTCGCTCCTTCGCTCTGCCATATCATGGGCATCGAGCAGCCGAAGGAAATGACCGGCAAATGCCTCATCCACGACTAAAAACCCTGTTCCGCACTTGCACAAGAGAGACCCTGCATCGTTTCATGCAGGGTCTCTCTTTCTTCTTTTGAACACGTTATCGTGTTGCGTCAGAACGGCTCTCTCGGTGCAGGAGCACCCAAATCTTCCGGTAAATAATCATCTCCAACACTGGTCTTCATGATGGTATTCAACATGCGATAAATCGCCACATCCATCTTCGGGGATATATATGCTTTCTTTTTCATAACGCTATTTACTCATTTATTATTTCACCAACTGGCCATCTACCGTATAAACACGGTTCTCGCGGATGATATAGATCTGATTGTCTATCAATATCTTCTGTACCGCATCGTTCTTCTCTGCATCCACCTCTTCCGTACCGGTGGTGACCTGCGGGGTCTTGGCGCTGATGCGCAGACCGTAACGCGTGGTCGTGCCCTTCTCCAGAGATACGGTATATGCTCCGTTGGAGAGGTTCCATACCGGCGTTCCGTCCAATGTCACATAGAGGTCATTATCATCGTCCGGCTGAGATGCGATATAGATCGTGTACTCGCCTGCGATCGGAGCGAAGAGACCGAGCGGATAAGTCACCACCTCGTTTTCGGAAGCCGTGGTATTGACGCACAACTTGCTTCCGTAGCGGTCAACCCACATCTGCGCTATCTTGCTGCTGACACCCATCTTGGCGAGGTCCTGACCGATCACATAACGATCCTCCTTCTCGTCATCCGTCTGGAGATAGATGCGGTCATACTGATAGCCGTTCTGCGCAATCTCCACCGTATAGCGCGTATCCGTTACGGACGGCATACGGCGACGGGGAGCTGATGCGTACGAAGTCGAATTCACGACAACTGTCTTCGCGTCAGGAGTTTGCACATAGACAGGCTGACCGACTATCAACTGATTCGTGCTCATGTTGAAATCAGTATATCCGTCAGCGCGTTCTCCGGTCGCGTGGTTCATTCGGCCGGCAACATAGACATATCCGATGTTCAATTCGGCTCCCACATTCAGATATGCGTAGTACAACGCAGGGTTGGCAATGCCGTTCCAGTTGGCCTTTGCGGACTCGCCGGACGGATGAGACTCTACCGTTACCTCCGTATTCAGCAGCGGTGTACGGTTGGCGCGCTGGAAACGGATCGTCTGCGGTGTGGAACGGAAGGCAATCATATAAGCCTTGCCCGGATGCATTGTCTTGTCGCTCTGATCCTCCAGATAGTCCCAGCATTTATCTCCTCCGGCGGCACGGCAGGCTCCGTTATAGTAAATAATATCGAAGTCGCTACCCAATACCAGTCGGCGGGAAGAAGAACCGTTCTGCGCGTAGATGCCCGTGGTGGCATCCACCGCCCATGGAACAGCCACGGAGTACCATGTACGATCCGTAGGATTACTGATAGACAAATCATAGTACGCATCGCCCCAGATAGTCAGCAGATCGATGTTCTGTACCTGAGCAGAGTGCGTGCCGTCCGAACAGAGAATAAAGTCCTTGCATTCGCGGCTATCTGCCGAAAGAGTTGAAATATCCAAGGTCCCTTCTGCGCCCACGGTCTTGTCCATAACGCCTGCATCCGGCACTACATACAGCGTCAGCGTAATATCGTGCGTCAGCGTGGCGATCGTACCGCGTCTTATATTAGGGGTTTCTTCATTTACAGGCTCCCATACCACATCTGCGTCTCCTTCCCAACGGGAGAACTTGTAACCTGTACCGATAGTAGCCGAGACAGCCAGTTCCGTTGTACCGTAATCAAAGATGCCAGCGCCCGTGAACGTGCATACGGAGTTGTTGTTCGATTGCAGTTTGACGGTATATCGGTTGAGCGTTTGTGCAAACGAAGCCTTATAATCGGCTGCTCTGGTGACTGTACGTACAGATACTGAATCAGTTCTCATGTCCACCCATTCTGTAGCATAAGTGTACTCAGCATCGGATGCTTTGGTGTACGCCGGTGCAACCGGATCGGCGCCCTGCGGCAGATACTGCGTCTCGCCTATCTGCGTTTCTCCGTCCTCTTTGTAGAAACGGATAGCGTATGTCCGGTCGGTCGCTTCATATTGAGCCGTATAGGTGGCATTGCCGGTTACCTTTGCGCCGGACTCGATTGCCGGACTCCAACCGGTGAAACGATACACATACTCCGAGGTAGGCGCTCTTTCCGGATCTTTTTTCGGAATAACAATAGTATCAGTACCATCTAACGCATAATCCGACTTTGTGCTGTATTCCGAGCCGTCGTAGTTGACAAATGTCACGGTGTATGTCGCCGGAGTACCGGGGCGGAGGGTATAAGTGGTGTTTCCTGTCACAACTCCGATCGCGGGCTCCCAATAGGATGTCACATCAATCGCAGGAGGGGTCGGCGTTTCGCCCAATGCCAACTGCTGACGGGTGATCTCATTGCCGTCCTCATCCTTATAGACAATAACGTATTTCTTCTGAATCTTCTCATATACAGCCGTATAGGTAACATCGCCGGTAACAGGAGCAAGCGCAGGACTCCAACCGATAAAGTTGTAGGTGTAATCCACATCGTCCGGACGGGTCGGGTTCGTTCCATTGAACTTAGGAGTTACGCCATAAGTCAATTCATAGGGATCGATGATATCTCCATCTTCTTTTTTGATAGTTGATCCGTCCCAGTTCTTCCATGAGATTTCAAATTTCTTTTCCTCCCAGCCGGGAATATACTCGTCTCCGACACCGCGATTCTCGTTCCAATAGTAATAGGTGTTATTATCCGGATGCAGGCAGTGGTAGAGGTTATCTACATTCTCCACTTCCCACCATTGGCAGTCATCCATATGGATAAACAACCGTCCTGCGCCGGCAGCGTCGCTGTAGGTATGATCCGCATTCGCCGTCTTGCCGTTCGCCAGAGCCACATACTCTTTCGGCTTCGCGTAATAGACATCGTTCGTATCTTTTGCAAAGCAACCGTCGTCGGTCAGACGAACCCATTCGCCCTTGCCGTCTCCGTTCATGTCGATGAAACAGAAGGACTGACCGGCCTCGGTTGATGCTGTACTGCTCGTCTCGCCATACGTACTTCCTGTTCCGTTCTTCAGCAATGCCGGCTTACGGGAAATGTTCGCAAATGTAAGACCATTGCTGCTGGATATTGCGGATACTTGATAGGTATAGCCTACCGATGCAGGAGCTTTTGTAGCAAAACTTATCGTTCCGGCATCTTCTATGGTAGAAGTAATCGATGCGCCATGATTGGTCGTCAACAGCATTCCCTTTACATCTACTGATCCGTGGACAATCAGTTTCGCATCGCCTTGGCTGGTCTTCGTGCTAATATCACGCACCATCGGTACACTACCCGGACGGCCTTTTATTCTCGATCCATACGTGAATTTTTGGACACCGTCTTTCTTTCCTTGATATATGTATTTCCCCCAATCATCTGCATCGTAGAACAACAATGTCGGCGTGATCTCGTTTTTGGGATCCGGCTTATATTGGGCATTGATAATCATCGTGGATTTCTTATCAATCTCGATTACAGAGCCGGGTAGCATCTCCGTCATCTGGGTGATGTGCATCTCTCCGCTTAAAAGATGCATCTTGAAATTATTGGTAATCGGGAATTGGTAGTAGCGCGAATCGATATTAAGTTCATCATCTGTACCACCTGTTACATTGCCGATACCAGGGATGGACACCTTCATGACCAGACTACCTACATCTGCGGAGTTGTTGATCTCATACACTTGCTGATCCGTAGCGGGGTCATAGAACTTACGCACCCATGTATCTTCGCTCTCATTTGTGTCATCAAGCAGGAATACGGCATGATCCGACTCTTGATCAACATATTTGACTCCTACCAAACCGGCATCACTCATGGCAAAAGTAACACCCTCTCCTCCGTTATCAAATATATCTATATTGAGAGAAGCAGCACCTAATAATCGGGAGCCCGGATGGTAGCGGGCAGGCACTTCCACGTTCTGAATATAATATTGGCATATCGGCAGTACAGCATATGTGCCTTCCTTTTTGCATATCTCCATCGTCGGGAAGGCACCTTTCCAGTCGCCGATCTGGAAATGCTCATGCACGGTAGCACCGCGACGCACATCTATCTCGCAGGTATAACGGCCGTCTGCGCCTCTGTCGCCTATCACATAGCCCCACGCATACAGATGAGAACCGCCGTTAAGAGTGATGGAGCTTCCGCCCTTCATATCCATCATACCGTAATGTGTACCTCCGGTACGGCTTGGAATAGTGTCTCCTTTTCCGTCGCCACCGCCTGTCGTCTGGCAGCCGCTGACCTCGATCGTGCCATATACCTCCAAATGCGCGCCATTCGCGAGAGTCAGCGTGTGATAAGCTTCTGTCGGGGTCGAACCATCTACGATAACTTGCAGACCGCTGGATTTGGTCTGACCATCCTTATAAGGGATCAGAAGCGTTACGTTCTTCGGGATCGTATAGTTGCCGGCGGGCACGGTGGCATCCCTTGCCACTAAGATCGTGGACGATTTCGAACCGGTCTTGAGTTCCGCCTGAGCCGCTTGAATAGCATCGGAGAGACTGTTGAAATACAAACCGCTAACTGCATAATCGCCGGCTTGGCTAAACTCTATTCCGACCGAAACCGCTTCAGACGGCAGTACTACGGTTGCCGTCGCTTCCAGATTGGCCAATGTCTTTTTGACTCCATCCTCATTCACATAATACCAGCGGTAGAACGAATAAGTGGAGGAGTCATTACTAACAGGATTACTCAATGTTATCGCTGAGCTAATTAGCAGATTGTTGACAACCCTGTTAGACCCGGATACGGTAAAATTCGCTTTGCCCTTGCTGCCGTTGTAAGTAACAGCGTTCACTTTATAACTGCCATGCTCGTTTGCCAGGAATGTGATATTTTTGGTATCTGGCACAATGAACGTAGCTCCTATCTCGACAACATCGTCCGGAAGTACGGTATCTATCACATTAGCAACGCCGTCGGTCAACTGATATTTCGTGTCATCATCTTCGTGCTTGCAGTACCAACTATGGAAGATATAACCGGAGGTAGTATTGCTTTCGTTGCTATTGTTTCCCGTTGTGTACTCCAATTTGACACCATCACCCTCGTAGAAGGTTTTGTCGCTTATATCAGCATCTTTACCTACTTGGAAATTTTCAAAAGAGTTTGCCCAACTGGAGTTGGCATCATAATGCCTTACTTGGTAAGGGCCCTTACCTCCGGTCTTGAACGTGACGGTATGAGTAGCTTTCTTTTCCGCATCCACTCCGAAGATGATGGTCTTGCCCGGATTAGCATCGGTCAACTCCTTCAATTTAGCATAGGTAAGTGTATATTCTTTTTCGCTGGTCAGCAAAACCTTTGTGCCGGATGTACCTGCTTTATAATACCATCTCACAAACCGCACACCGCGGGTTTTACTCAATTCGGTAATCCTGAATATAAGATCTATACTCTCACCCTCATAAAGGCTTTTGGGAGTATTAGGTATAGAAGTATTATTTGTAGTGTTAGGATATATAATGCCCTCTGCGTATATGTTATAATCATCTTTAGCAAACGCTGCGTTATAAGATGATATTTCAAAATCGGCTTTTGGCCTTGCTTTCACGAATTTAGCATACAAAGTGTAGTGGCAGCGATTAGCATCGCTCGTCGCACTAGTATACCCACTTACACTATTACCTGCTATAACATACACGACTTTCTCACTACTCCGTTTAGCAGAATTAAATGCCGTCGGTGCAGCAACAGTACATGCAGCATCTGTATACCATCCTTCAAATTCGCTACCTTCACCAGCTAGAGCTCCCCATGTATACTTAGACGTTGCTCCGCCACTATTGTATGTAAAAACGGCAGTACTATTATTAGCAGTTTGGGACCAACCAGTACCACCAGTTAAGGAGTTAGTGGAAGTTACAGTGGTTGCAGTTGTGCTACCACCTCCTGACTTAACAAGAACCTGTCCGGTGGCTCCGTTAAAACACTTCACTACAGCCGTAAATTCTATATAATAATATGTTACTCCCCAAACATTCCCGATTCCCACAAAAAAGAGCATAAAAAAAACAGCAGCGATATGCGGAACGAGTCGTGTTCGCCTCGTGATCCCATCGGATGCTGATCGGATGCTCATCGGATGCTCATCGGATGCTCCATAGGACGACGCCATACCCACGATAGGCCGAAAAGCCGATCGGATTCCTTTTCCCATTACATTCCCGGCACTGAATGTGAGGGTGCAAAAGTGTGCAAAGAGTTTTGCACGTGTAAGAATTAAGTTTTTAATCTTTTTCATACCTTCATGTATTTTGTTGTTTTTAAGTTAATTTTTCACATTGTTTTCCGCGTTGTCGGGCGGATCGCGTTAAGTTTGACCTCGAATCACCCTCGGATCACCCTCGGATCACTTTCGGGATTGACCCGACTTGCATTGTAGCGTGTCACGTGGCGGCATAGGCGTGGATTTTGAGGTACAAAAGATATGGGAAACCACACCTATGCGCGCTGCCACTATAACGGTTTATTTCATTTGTCGCATATTATTGCGTATTGTTGCGTATTATTATATGGAACGTGCGCATGCACGCATGCATACACGCACCTGTACGCATATACATAACAAAAGCGTGAAGTCCGACCATTCTTCACGCTCGACAAGGGCTTCGCAATCCCCGAATAAAGTAGAAAAACAACCGAAGTCCACGCCCGATATGCTACACCCACCCCGCCTATAGCAGGGCGTGGTATAATATAACATACCCACGAGGACATTCATTGTTGTTGCCCGGACTTTATTCTTTAGAATGTTGCGAAGATTCTGTCGAGTCGCAAACAACGTCAATAAACGCCTTTTTATGTCCTTGCTGTTTTACGTCGGCAAGCGACGGCACGGGTTACGCAAACCTTTGCGGCTGCAAAGGTACTGCTTTTTTCTGACATACGCAAGAAAAAAATCATTTTTTTTTGGTGCTAAGTGGTGATGGGTGATTTTTTAGAACATTAAAAAAAAGAGAGCGGCCCGGAAGGGTCGCTTCTTTTTTTGAGGGGGATCATACCTCTCAACAAGTGCTCACGGGCAATTACTTCTGAGCCTCAGCAGCAACGTCCTCGCCAAGCTCAACGGCGCGCTCGATCAGAGTCTTGTCCTCAGCGGGAGCAGCCTCCTCAGCAGGAGCAGCCTCCTCAGCAGGAGCAGCCTCAACAGCCTCTACTGCAGGAGCAGCCTCTTCAGCCTCGCAGCATTTCTTGTCGCACTTGTTTCCGCAAGCCATTGCAGCAAAAGCAACAGCTACGATAAGAAGCATCTTTTTCATACGTCAAAATGTTTTTAAGCTTAAAAAATAATGTTATGTCTCCGCCTTTTTGCGAAAAACGGTGCAAAAGTACTATATTTTTTGCATATATCCAAAAAAAATTGTAATTTTGCACAATAAATCTTACATTTTATGAAAAATAATAGTTTTTTTAATAAATCTAACATCCGATTCGTAGGCATCAATATCGTATTGGCGGTTGTTGTCTTCCTTCTCCTGTTAGTGGGACTGATCGCCTATCTGCGGCATTACACCCAGCATGGCGTGGAGATCGAGGTGGCGGACATCCGCAGTCTGGCGAAAGAGGATGCGCAGCCTATTCTGGAGGAACAAGGTCTGCGGATGGTGGTGATCGATTCCACCTATTCGGACAAAGTGCCGTTCGGCACGGTAGTAGATCAGGATCCCTTGCCGCACAGCCATGTGAAAGCCGGCCGCGCCGTGTACGTGACCGTCAACGCCTCCACCAAACGCCAGATCGTCATGCCGAACCTGCAGGATATCAGTTACCGCCAGGCGGAGACGACGCTGCGGAGCTTGGGGCTTATCGTCGATTCGGTATATGAATACGAGCCCTCTGCCTTCCGTGATCTGGTGCTGGATGTCAAATCGAACGGCGAGAGCGTGCTGCCGGGCGACAAGATCGCTGTGGGCAGCGAGGTACGGTTGGTGGTCGGCTTCGGCCGCGGTACGGAAGAAGTGAGTGTGCCGGGCGTGACAGGCATGACGCTGCAGGACGCGCGGAGCATGCTGCTGAGCCATCGTCTGATCGTAGGCGCCGTGCATTATGACGAGCCTGCGGAAGAAGGCGTACCCCAGTTCGTCTATCGCCAGACGCCGGGCGAAGGAGAGATAGTAGCAGAAGGAGAGACCGTTGCCCTCTACCTCTCCGCCGATATCGAGAAATCTGCATTGGGCACGAATAACGAACATGAAGAGGACGGATGGTTTTAAACATTGATGATAGAGGACGAAGAAGAGTTATATGAGAGATGGCGATGCGAAGTAGACAAGGGTCAAGGCAAGGAACGCATTGACAAATATCTGGCAGAGCACATGACCAACACCAGCCGCAACCGCATCCAGAGTGCTGCGGATGCCGGTAACGTGTGGGTGAACGGTTCGCCCGTAGCCTCCAACTACCGCGTCAAGCCCGGCGATGTGGTCCAGGTGCTGCTGGATCATGAGCCGCACGACTTCACGATCACGCCGGAGAACATCCCTCTCACTGTCGTTTATGAGGACGACGACCTGTTGGTGATCAACAAGCCTGCCGGACTCGTCGTACACCCCGGCCACGGCAACTACGAACACACGCTGCTTCATGCCTTGGCATGGCACTTTGAGGAATTAAAAATTAAAAATTCAAAATTAAAAATTGATATCAACGATCCGAGTATCGGACTCGTTCACCGTATCGACAAGGATACCAGCGGTCTGCTGCTGATCGCCAAGACGCCGGAAGCGAAAGCACATTTGGCGAAGCAGTTCTTCGACCACACGACAGAGCGCACCTACAACGCCCTCGTATGGGGTACGTTCGCCGAAGACAGCGGTACGGTCGAAGGCGCATTGGCGCGTGACAACCGCGACCGGACGATATACCGCGTATGGGATCCTGAGGAATGTCCGCAGGCGAAAGAGGCTGTCACCCATTGGCGGGTGTTAGAGCGGTTCCCGTATGTAACCTTGGTGGAATGCCGGTTAGAGACCGGCCGAACGCACCAGATCCGCGTGCATATGAAGCATATCGGTCATCCGCTGTTCAGCGACGAGAAATACGGAGGGTGCGAAATCCGCAAGGGACTCCGCACCCAGAAATACAGGCAATACATCGAGAATTGCTTCGCGCTGTGCCCCAGACAGGTCTTACACGCGCGTACATTAGGTTTTACGCACCCGCGCACGGGCGAACGCATGTTCTTCGACAGCGAATGGCCGGCAGACATGACGGCACTTATCGAGAAATGGCGGCATTACGAACCCAATACGCTGAACTCGTAATCACCCTTCTTCGTTCACTTCCTCGTTCGCGTTTTCTTCGTCGAGATAATGTCCGTAGTTCCGTACATTACGGATCGTGAGCACCATCATTTCCAACACCACTGCCGGCAGGAAAACCGTCCATGTAGGCGAGAGGGTGGCAAAAAAGTCTTCGGAGATCTGCATTGCGTAGTAGATCAGCAGGATATAATATACGCCTGCCGCAATAATCGTGAATACGCAGAAGCGTAACCGCCAACGCTTTCCCATGACACACAGCAAGGCGGCTATACTACCGATGAGCATCGCCCAATAGCAGTAATCCAGCCCCTTGACGGACATCACAGCCGTCGTATGCCCGGCCCCTGTGGCCAACTCCGTCTGGGTGACCTCCAGTTGCTCCATGTCCATCGAGAAACTGCGGACATAGATAATACCCTTGTCGTCCGCAAAGGAGAAAGCAGGCCTCGACTTCATCAAGAGAATTGCTAAAATAGCAACCGCCATGTATGCCCAACGGCGATACATGGCGGTTTTGCGAATCTTGTCATCCATAACAATGAATGGCTATAGCGTCCGTATTAGAGTTGCGGACCGGCAGCAACAAGCGCCTTACCTGCCTCGTTGGTGGTGTACTTGTCAAAGTTCTTGATGAAGCGGGCAGCAAGGTCTTTTGCCTTAACCTCCCACTCAGCAGCGTCTTTGTAGGTATCACGCGGATCGAGGATAGCAGGATCTACGCCCGGCAGAGCGGTCGGAACCTCGAAATTGAAGAACGGGATCTTCTTGGTCGGAGCGGTGAGGATGTCACCGCCGAGGATAGCGTCAATGATACCACGGGTGTCGCGGATCGAGATACGCTTGCCGGTTCCGTTCCAGCCGGTGTTAACGAGGTATGCCTTCGCACCGGATTTCTCCATTTTCTTTACCAGCTCCTCAGCATATTTGGTCGGATGGAGCTCCAGGAATGCCTGGCCGAAGCAAGCGGAGAAGGTCGGAGTCGGTTCGGTGATACCGCGCTCGGTACCTGCCAGCTTGGCGGTGAAACCGGAGAGGAAGTAGTACTTGGTCTGCTCCGGAGTCAGGATCGATACAGGAGGCAGTACGCCGAAGGCGTCAGCACTCAGGAAGATCACGTTCTTGGCTGCAGGACCTGCAGAGATAGGACGGACGATCTTCTCGATGTGGTTGATAGGATAGGAAACTCGGGTGTTCTCGGTAACGCTCTTGTCTGCGAAATCGATCTTGCCGTTCTCGTCAACCGTTACGTTCTCAAGAAGTGCGTTACGACGGATAGCGTTGTAGATGTCCGGCTCGGACTCTTTGTCGAGGTTGATGACCTTGGCATAGCATCCGCCCTCGAGGTTGAAGACGCCCTTGTCGTCCCATCCGTGCTCGTCGTCACCGATGAGGAGACGCTTCGGGTCGGTGGAGAGAGTGGTCTTACCGGTTCCGGAGAGACCGAAGAAGATAGCGGTGTTCTTGCCCTCCATGTCGGTGTTTGCGGAGCAGTGCATGGAAGCAATGCCGCGGAGAGGCAGGTAGTAGTTCTGCATCGAGAACATACCTTTCTTCATCTCGCCGCCGTACCAGGTGTTGATGATCACCTGCTCACGGGAAGTGGTGTTGAATGCCACGCAAGTCTCGGAGTTCAGACCCAGCTCTTTGTAGTTCTCTACTTTGGCTTTCGAAGCGTTGTAGATGACGAAGTTCGGCTCGAAGTTCTCGAGTTCTTCCTCGGTCGGCTGAATGAACATGTTCTTTACGAAGTGTGCCTGCCAAGCCACCTCAACGATGAAACGGACAGCCAGACGGGTCTCTTTGTTCGCACCGCAGAAAGCGTCCACTACATAGAGGTTCTTGTTGGAAAGCTCTTTGATAGCCAGCTCTTTTACCTTAGCCCAAACCTCCTCGGACATGGGGTGGTTGTCGTTCTTGTAGCCCTCGGTGGTCCACCATACGTTGTCATGGCTCTGAGCGTCATCAACGATGTATTTGTCCTTAGGCGAACGGCCGGTGTAGATACCGGTCATTACGTTAACTGCGCCGAGCTCGGTCTCCTGACCTTTGTCATAACCGGTCAACTCAGGCTTGGTCTCCTCTGCGAAGAGATACTCGTAGGAGGGGTTGTGTGCGATTACGGTAGCGCCCGTAATGCCATACTTGGTTAAATCCAAATTTTTCATTGTATAAATAGTTAATTTAATTGTTTGAACGTACTCGCGGAGTGCTTTGCACTCATTTTCGGCACAAAATTACAATAATTTTTGCAAATACGCAAATCTATACGATCTTTTTTAAGATAATTCTTAAAATTGTCATTTTTGTTTGACAAAATAAAAAGTCAGATTTTTCTTGCATATGTCAGAAAAAAGCAGTAAATTTGCAGCCGATTAGGATATAAGGCAGTGAATTTACAGCCGATAGCATCAAATGGATTTGAACAGATACGACAGAGAGGATCTGCAGGCGGCACTGCGTGTGCTGCGCGAGGGAGGGATCATAGTGTACCCTACGGACACGGTTTGGGGCATCGGATGCGACGCCACGAACGAAGCGGCCGTAGCCAAGATATACGCGCTCAAGCAGCGCGAAGACAGCAAATCGATGTTGGTTCTGCTTGATTCGGCCGCCAAACTGAACTACTATGCAGATGTGCCGGAGGCAGCAGAGATATTGTTACAGAGCACAGACCGTTGCACTGACAGAACACAGACCGGTTTACAGGGTGACGACGGAAGGATGAAGCCGCTGACGATCATCTATCCCAACGCCCGGCACCTGGCGCAGAACCTGATCGCCGACGACGGGAGTATAGGTATCCGTATCACGGATGAGGCTTTCAGCAAGGCGCTATGCCAGCAGTTGAAGCATCCGATCGTCTCCACCTCCGCGAACATAAGCGGTCATCCCACGGCGCATTTCTTCCACGAGATAGAAGAGGCGATCCTGCAGGGTGCCGACTATGTATGCCGTTTCCGTCGCGAGGACGAGGAGCCCAAGGAACCCAGTTCGATCATCAAAGTGAATAGCGACGGTACGTTCGTTATCATCCGAAAATAAAATTACGAATGACACTCAGACGGAAACAACAGATGACTTATCTGACTGCTGATTTGATCAGCAGCGAGTTGGTGTGGCTGTGTTTTCTGGGCTTCCGATGGCTGGTGTATGACGGTAAAGTATGGAGCGCGGACGATATACTGGTTCCTGCTTTCAGTTTCTGGCCGCCGCTGATTGTCTATCCAATGGTGTGTCTGTCGATCTACTATCTATCGGGCTACTATCTCCGTCCTTTCCAGAAGCCCTTATGGCGGGAGTTGCTGCGGACTTTTATCTCTGCCGCCGTGATCTCCCTTCTGTTCTTCTTTATTATCATTATTGACGATAAAGTGACCGATTACAACCGCTATATAGCCTCCTTAGGCGTGCTCTTCGGCTTGCAGTTCGTACTGAGTTATATACCTCGTCTGACTATCACGCTGCTTTCCCGTCGGAGAGGTCTCTCGCGTTCCCGTACGATCCACTCGATGGCAGAAGCGAAGCAATTAAACGCCGGCGAACAGGACGAGGTGATCATCGATCTGCCGGAGGGCTACAGCGACCGCGAACTATACGCTCTCATAGCAGAGCTCTATCCGTTGTCCTGCGAGATAAGCATGGTTCCGAGGGTGTACGACATGCTGACCGGTGCCGCTCGTATCGGTCAGATCGACCGGCCGTCACTCATCCGGATCACGGAGCAGCATATGACCGATAGCGAACTATGTATCAAGCGCGCCTTTGATTTAGTAGCTTCCGGAGCAGGAATGATTCTTCTCTCGCCGTTGTTAGCGACGGTTGCGCTCCTGGTGAAGAGCAGTTCGAAAGGACCGGTGATTTACCGTCAGGAGCGTATCGGCAAATACGGTATCCCCTTCCGGATCTATAAGTTCCGCACGATGATCGACCATGCCGAGTCGGACGGCATACCGCAAGTGACGGCGGACAATGATCCGCGCGTGACCAAAATCGGTCATTGGCTTCGCAAATACCGTCTGGACGAGTTGCCGCAGCTATGGAATATCTTCCGCGGAGATATGTCGATCGTGGGTCCCCGTCCGGAGCGCGAATATTTCATCGGGCAGATCATGAAGGAAGCACCTTATTACTGCCTGCTATACAAAGTTCGTCCGGGTCTGACCAGTTGGGGTCCCATCCGCGTAGGGTACACCGATACCATGGAGAAAATGATCGAGCGGCTGAACTGCGATATCGTGTATGTAGAGAACATGTCACTATTGCTGGACATGAAGATCCTGGTATTCACAGCGGGTGTGATCGTCCGCGGAAAAGGGAAATGATTTTATGAATTACGACGAGAAGATACAACGCGCAGAGACGATTATCGAGTCTCTGGAGCAAGCCGAAGCGCTGAGCATGGCCGAATACAAGAGCAAAGCGGCTGAGGCAGCCGCTTTGCTCAAAGAATGCAAGGAAGAGATCGGTAAGATCGAACTCTGATCCTTTTGTCCGATTATCGGATATAATTTTCCCACTTGGTGTTACGCATATCACCGGATTTGAGGAACTCCTCATGCATAGCGAACGCGAGGGAGAGGTTATGCGGCGTCTGGCCGTGCTTGGCGTACTTGAGGTAGTCGCGGAGCATCTCCTTGTACTCGGGTGCGACGCAGTTGTTAATTACCTCTTCGGCACGCTGACGCGGGCTCTTGCCGCGCAGATCCGCTACCCCCTGCTCGGTGACGATGACCTTGACGGAGTGCTCAGAGTGGTCGAGGTGGGTGACCATCGGCACGATAGACGAGATAGCTCCGTTCTTCGCCGTCGAGGCGGTCGTGAATATACTAAGGTACGCGTTGCGCGCGAAGTCGCCCGAACCGCCGATACCGTTCATCATCTTCGTTCCCGTGACATGGGTGGAGTTGATGTTACCGTAGATATCCGCCTCCAACGCCGTGTTGATGGCGATGATACCCAGACGGCGTGCCACCTCCGGACTGTTCGATGTCTCCTGCGGACGGAGCAAGAGTTTGTCGCGGTAGAAATCGAGGTCCGCCAGCACCTCCGCCATCTTGCTCTCCACGAGACGCAGGGAGCAGCCGGAAGCAAACTTGCAGTGGCCGGCTTTGATGAGGTCCACGACGGAGTCCTGAATCACCTCGGAATACATCTCAAAGGGCGGGATATGCGGGTTCTTGCCCAGTTCGCCAAGCACGGCGTTAGCTACGTTGCCTACTCCGCTCTGGATGGGCAGGAAGGACGCAGGGATACGCCCGGCTTTCATCTCCGCCTCAAGGAAGAGAGCTACGTTCTCGCCGATATTGGCGGTAGTAGCATCTACCGGCGTGAAAGCGGCAATCTCGTTCGGACGGTTGGTCTTCACGACAGCCGCAATCTTAGCGGGATCGACCTTGATATGGTCGGAGCCGCAGCGGTCGGAGGGTTTGTAGATAGGTATCTCGCGACGGCAGGGAGGATCGAGGGGCTCATAGAGGTCGTGCATGCCGCGCATGGTGGCAGGGAACATCTCATTGAGCTCGACGATGATCTTATCCGCCATGCGGCAGATAGTAGGCATGATACCTACTCCGGCAGCCGGCACGATGGTACCGTCCTCGCCTACATACGACGCCTCGATAATCGCCCAGTTGGGTTTGGGAAGGAAACCGTACCGCAGGTCCTGCGCCATGTGGGACAGGTGCATATCAAAATAATGCGTACCCTCGGCGTTGATCTCCTCGCGCATGGACTTGTTGGACTGATACGGCGTACGGAACTCGACTGCGTGGGCACGTGCCAGCGCACCGTCACAGCTGTCGCCCATCGACGCACCGGTCTCCAGTCCTACGCGGAAAGGTTTGCCCTGTGCGTGCAGTTTCTCTGCGCGCTGTGCCAGCGCAAAAGGAACTGCCTTGGGCACACCGGTGGCGGTAAAACCACCCATGCCCAAGACATCACCATGTTGGATCAATTCCGCCGCTTCTTCAGCGGTCATAAATGGAAGTGCCATGATTATTCAGCTTTGCCGTCGGAACCGAGGACGTTGATGATTTTGTGCTTGTAGAGCTCTGTCATCAGGTCACGAGCCGGACCGCAGTACTTACGCGGATCGAACTCAGCCGGTTTCTCTGCGAACACCTTGCGGACAGCAGCGGTGAAGGCAAGACGGCTGTCAGAGTCGATGTTGATCTTGCAGACAGCAGACTTGGCAGCCTTGCGCAGTTGCTCCTCAGGAATACCTACTGCATCAGGCAGCTTGCCGCCGTACTTGTTGATCATATCTACGTACTCCTGCGGAACGGAAGACGAACCGTGAAGAACGATCGGGAAGCCCGGGAGCTTCTCCATTACAGCGTCGAGCACGTCGAATGCCAATGGCGGCGGAACGAGACGGCCGGTCTTCGGGTCACGGGTGCACTGCTCCGGAGTGAACTTGTATGCACCGTGGCTGGTACCGATGGAGATAGCCAAGCTGTCGCAGCCAGAGCGGGTAGCGAAATCAACTACCTCTTCCGGCTTCGTATAGTGGCTGACCTCGGAAGCTACCTCGTCCTCCACGCCTGCCAGCACGCCGAGCTCCGCCTCAACGGTTACATCGTACTGGTGAGCGTAGTCAACGACTTTCTTGGTGAGGGCGATGTTCTCCTCATACGGAAGAGAAGAAGCGTCGATCATCACACTGGAGAAACCGAAGTCCACACAGCTCTTGCAGAGCTCGAAGCTGTCTCCGTGGTCGAGGTGCAAGCAGATCTGCGGGTGCTCCCAACCAAGCTCCTTAGCGTACTCTACAGCGCCCTGAGCCATATAACGGAGGAGGGTCTGGTTAGCGTAGTTACGAGCGCCTTTGGATACCTGGAGGATAACCGGGCTCTTGGTCTCAGCCGAAGCCTTGATAATAGCCTGAAGCTGCTCCATGTTGTTGAAGTTGAACGCAGGGATAGCATAGCCTCCCTTGATTGCCTTGGCAAACATCTCACGGGTGTTCACGAGGCCTAATTCCTTGTAAGAAACCATAGTTGTGAAAATTTATTGTTTGGTATGTTTGATATGTTTGATTGTTTGAAAACCTTTGCGGGTGCAAAGGTACTGCTTTTTTTTGGAATATGCAAGAAAAAAGTGCCGCGGGGGCACTTTTTTCGATTGGTGACGGCTGACGGCTCATCAATGATTGATCCGCGGAGCGCGCAGTGTGCGAGAGCGTTTGCCGGAGAAAGAGAGGTGTGCCATGGTGGGTTGGCTGCCTCTTACGGCATGGGGTAGGATGGTTTGAGGTTGTTTGAGCTTCGCTGGTTTGAGGTTGTTTGCAGGCGCAGGAGCCGCTTCGGATGGTATGAGTGAGAGGTCATACAATCCTGCCAACCATCCGCCGGCTGCTACGCTACGGACGAGATACCCGTCCGCTTCGCTTGTACGGGTGCTCTTCGCCACTCCGGAGAGACCGAAAGCGAGATCGATCGAAGCCGTAGTACTGGTGTTGTTTCCTACCGTCGTATAGAGCGTGATATCATACTTGCCGTACAGGCTGTCCTGTTTCTGGGGTGCCAGACTGAGTACGCCCGTTGCCTCGTCGAAGCCCAGTGCCAGACCTGAGCAGTAGTCGATGCCATGCAGAACAAGCGTTCCCTCTTCGTCGGCTATCTCCACATCGATCGAAGCGGCGGTTCCTTCGAACTGATCGGTGCCGTTAAGGGTGAAGGCGCCGATAAAGTCCTCACGCGAGAAGACGATCTGTTCGTTCGCCATCGAGAAAGTCTCGACGAACTCGCCTACGGTGTTTCCGTTCTTGGCGGTCACTACGATATCGAAGGAGAAGACCTTGACCTCGGTACCCTTCACATCGGAGGTGGTCACCTCTCCGGATCCTTCAGCGATAAAGAGATCCTGCTGCATGAAAGCGAGGTGTGTGTTCTGCATCGAAGGAACACGGATCCCGCCGTCCTCTCCGTTCCAGTAGAACGCCAGATTGCCGCCGGCGGCGTATGCGTCCTTCAGACAATAGAGATCGATAAAGGGGCTCTTGTCGTTGCCCTCATAGGGATCAACGGCTTTGAAGAGTTTCTGCTCCTCGTTGGAGAAGCGGAAGATCGAGGACTCGAAGAGATTCACTTCCGACTCGACCTCCACCCATTCGATTGCCTCGCTGTTGTAGTCGTCGATAGAGAGGTGGTCGTTCTGATAAGCTTTCGAATCAAGATATATCACGTGTTCACCGGCGTAGTAACCGCTTGTTCCCATGAAGAGAAGCAGTGCTCCGTCCGGGATTGTGATAGTCTGCGCCGCAGGGTCAAAGACACCACAAGGGTTGGCGGTATAATCCGGCTCCGTCTCATTCCGGGCAGCCAGATAATCAGCCATCAGCCAAGGACTCATCGGACCATAACCGTAATCAACACCGATAAAGGTACGCGGGAAAGTGACATTCCCCTCTGCATCCACGTGCATCTCCCAGTTATAGGTTTCGGTGAGATCCACATCTGCTTCCGCGTTATAGGGGAAGACGGAGAAGACGCCGAACTGATCGGGTTCCGCCTCCGGATCAAACGCACGGTAGGGATTGAGGAAACGGAAATCCTTCGAACCATCCGCATTCGCTTTCTCCATGAACGGCACATACCACGCCACAGGATCAAGATCGAAGACAGGACTGATCACTCCGTCCACGAACACTGCCGGTGCCGGAGCCTGCTCCCATGAGGCGATATTGACCGTGAAGGCGAATGTCGATGCACCGTTGAGGTAAGGCGACTGATTGTCACTCGCAATAGTCAGGACTACTGAATACGTGGAATCCAGTTGCGCCTCAGGAAAAGTAAGTAGAAGAGAAGCTTCTGATGCGTCCTTTGCGAAAGTGACAGTAGCCGGAACAGTGATAATATCGATATCTCCTTCCACCACCTCGATGCCAACCGCCAGTTCATCTGCGGTATTGCTGCGCACGAGCGCTACAGCGTACTCCAGAGCGGCTTTGGAGGGATTGATATCCACCTCGACGGCAGAAGCCTTAAAGGCCGCTACATCCGTTCCCGCTACCGGCGACGCCCCACGCTCTACTTCTTTCTCGCACGCCGTGAAAGTGCACACGGCGGCTACGAGAAGGAACAAATATTTATTTAACTTTTTCATAATCATTTCTGTTTATAGGATTAATACGCTACGTACGGATTATTGTCAGCCTCGCTGATGCCCTTATTGGCCTCTATCTCGGCCTGCGGGATACGCCATAGGAGCACACCGCTGCGCGCCTGCACATCCTGTGAAGCCCAAGCTGCCGGCCAGTTGGAAGAGTTGGTACGGATGATCGGTTTCTCCAGACGCATGATATCGCCGAAAGCAAATCCTTCGCCCCAGAGTTCAACACGACGCTGCCACCAGATCTCATCCTCAAGCCCCAGACCGTGCTGTGCCACCGAATAAGAAGGATCGCGGTAGGTCTGAACGAAAGAGGTGAGCGTGCCGGCTCCGTCGCCGCCGGACTTAGCCAGACCCTCCGCTTTGATCAGATACAACTCCTCCGCACGCATCAGGATCCAGTCTGCTGCCGCAGCGCCGAGACCCGTAGTCGTACCGTCGCCGGTACCGAACTTAACCGTCACGTACTCATTGCCGTCTATCTGGATAGCCTCTTTCATAGCACTGTAACCGGCTACATCCAGCAGCGGCGACTGCAGCTTCTCGTTCAGCCACCAGCCCTTGCGTACATCCGTTGCGGATATCTGATCATAGAGTGCATCCGAGATGAAGCGGGTTGCCCCTACTCCGGTATAACCGTCGCCGTAGAAAGTAGAGAGATGCGAAGGCCAGTTGATGATACCGGTCTGCACGATATCATTGGTCTCTACGATGATATTCGCCCAGAGTACATTATGCGTGTTCGCCTCGGCAAAACCCGGTTTAGCCGCCTCAACGATATCCAGAGGCGTGGCACCCGACAGGATCAATGCCGAGTCGGCATCGATAGCCGCCTGGGCATAATTCTTCGCAATGAGGTTTGCGCGTGCACGCAGTCCGTAAGCCACCGCTTGATCGACATAACCTTTGTCGCTTCGCTGGAAGTCCTCCAAGGAATCGCAGGCGTACTTGAGATCCGCGAGAATCAGATTGAAGACCTCCTCCACTGTTGCGCGAGGGTTAGACTCCTGCCGCTCCGAACTCATGTTCTCTACCACCAGCGGTACACAGGGCAGCGCCTTCGTAGCATCGTCATAGGTGAACTGGTAGAGTTGCGCCAACTGGGTGTAGCAGAAAGCCCGTACGGCTAATGCCTGCGACAACGCGTACTTCTGCGAACCCGGATTAGCACGGTCCACCAGACTGATCACGTTATTACAAGCCGAGATGATCTTGTAATACTCGTTCCAGACGAGGTGGCTCACCAAGCCGTATGTGGTCTGGAGCGTGTTATCCCGAATAGAGGCCCAGTCGGAGAAACTGAACCAGTTATAGCCGATATTCGGACCGATGAAGTCCTGGCCTTGCGCCTCCGTGAAAAGACAGATAGCGGCGTAGCCGAAATCGTTGTGGCGCTCGTATCCCAGATCACCCAGACCCGGATAGAGTTGGATAAACTGCGCATAGATAGCCGATATATCGGCAGCCGCAGCATCAGGGTTCTGCGATGCAGCATCCGCCTTCTGGTCTGCTGTTTTTGTCGCTCCTTCGGGCGCAGCATTCATCCAATCCTCACAGGAGGTGAGAGCCAACGCCGATACGAGCAGAACGGATACATATTTACTTATCGTTTTCATAATTCTCTCCTTTCTTTGATTAGAATGTGATACTTATACCGCCCGAGATCGTACGCATCGGAGAATAATACAGCGAGTTGGACGAAGCAAAGCCTTGCCGCGGGTCAAGTCCCTTCCGGGCAGACCACAGCGCGATATTATCCGCTACCGCATAGAGACGGATCTTCTCGATATGCGCTTTCTTGGTCAGTTTGGCAGGGAAGGTGTAGCCCAGTGTGATATTCTGCAGGCTCACATAATCGCTGCTGACCAGGAAACGCGTGGAAGTACCGTTCGCATACTGATCCGCTGCGTTCAGACGCGGTATAGCGGAGGTAGTGTTCTCCGGAGTCCAGGCATTCAAGATATCCACATGCCAGTTCTGGCCGGCGCTGCTGGAATAACCGGCGTGCATGAGTTGGCGATAACCGATATCCATGATGCGGCCGCCTGCCTGATAATTGAAGGCTACCGAGAGATCCACGCCGTAGATATTGAGGTTGGTTCCGAATCCGCCATACACCTTCGGCAGAATATCACCCGTCTCGAAGAACGATGCCGAACCGTAACTCTCGGTCGTAGCACGCGCGCCCGTCTCCGTAGAAATGCTATCTACATACCACATTGAGTTACCGTTAGCAGGGTTCACACCCGCGAACTCACGGATATAGAGGTTATACATCGATTCGCCCTCTTTGTAGATATAGGAGCCGTCCACCCATCGTCCCTCCAACTCCGGAGAGAGCTTCAGAATACGGTTCTTGAAATAAGAGATGTTGAAATACACGCCCCAAGTGATATTACGGGTCTTGACCAACTCGCCATGGAGCTCTACATCAAGACCGGCATTGCTCACCGAACCGATATTCACCGGCAGATAGCTGTATCCCAAAGAGGATGCTACCGGACGATAGTACAACATGTTTTCCGTGCGACGGCGCCAACCCTCAATCGTTCCGGTCAGGCGCTCACCGAAGAAGCCGAAATCAACACCTCCGTTGAAGTTGTAACTCGTCTCCCAAGTCAGATCCGGATTACCCTTATAGGTCAGCGTGGTAGCAAATGCACCGTTGTTTTCGCTGATCGTGTATTGGTCTGCCCAGGGGTGGTAGTTGGCATAGCCGTCCTGGGTCAGCAAGGCGTCATTTCCCTGCGAACCATAACTCGCTTTGAGTTTCAGGAGATCGATCTGATCCACGTTCTCCAGAAACGACTCGCCCTTGATATCCCATGCGGCACCTACCGACCAGAAATCACCCCATTGCTGCCCTTTGGCAAAACGGGAAGTACCGTCGTGACGGTAACTTGCACTCACGAAATAGCGGTTGGCATAGTTATACTTCGCTTGCGCCAGGATACCTTGGTGGAAATACGAATCCGTACTCGAACTGGTGCTCGGAGAGAGGATCGCATTGCTTATCTCGGCGATGTCGGGGTTGAATAACTTCTGTTGCGTGCCCGAGAGACCGGACATCGTCAGATGATAGTTCTCGTAACCGGCCAGTACATCTACGCTGTGTTCGCCGAAATTACGCGCGAAATTCACCAAGTATTGTTGATCCAGCGCGATCGTACGCGAGCTTGACACATAAGCGTAACCGCCGGACGAAGCGAACTGGCCATAGAAGGGGTTCTGGGTCATCTGGTAGCGCACACCGCCATAGTGGACACCCAGATTGGCTGTGAATTTCAAACCCTTGATCGGCTCGACCTGCAGGAACCATTTGCCCGTGAAAATATCCTTCTTATAGATCGATTTATTGAGTGCGATAGCACTGGCAGGGTTGGATTGGTTCATGAACGCACGCGTCACTCCGTTCACGGTTGCGTCGCCGTAATCATACATTGTGTAGCCGTTGGCATCCTTCATCACGTTTCCTTGTGCGTCACGGATATAGAACGGATAGATCGGCGCCATGTTATTGCTCACGTAGAAGACATTGCCCGAGCTATAATTGCCGTACTCATCCTCCTCCGGATACTGCATGTCCGCGTGGCTGTAACTGAGGTTCGTACCGATCTTCAGCCATTTCTTGGCCTGATAATCGACATTCACACGCCCCGTAGCACGGCGGAAACCGGAGTTCTGGATGATTCCGCTATCGTCCAGGAAGCTGCCCGAAGCGAAATAAGTCAACTTGTCCGTGGAACCGCTTACGCTCAGGTTATACTCCTGACGGAAATTACCGGTGTTGAATAACTCTTTATACCAGTTATCCGGGGTCAGGAGATAGTCCACACCTTTGTTTGAGGTGATATATCCCAGCGTTGCGTTCGGGTTCAACTTGCCGTTGCTTCCTACCAGACGTTCGCCCTCAGGTACTGTATACACCTGATATCCCAGACCGCCGTTATTGGCATCCAGAAGATAGCGGTTGGCAGCGTCATGCGATCCGTACTGGTTATAGAGAGCCTGATAGAAGGTCTCGTAGTACATACCCGGATCGGTCATCACATCGTAGTTCGGTACACCGCGTTGGTTGGTACCCCATTTGGCATCGATCTTGATCTTCGCGTCGCGCGTGCTTCCCCGTTTGGTTGTGATGAGAATCACGCCGTTCGCTCCACGCGCACCATACAGCGCATTGGAAGCCGCGTCCTTCAGCACCGTCACGGTCTCGATGTCCGCGTTCGAAAGCGTAGACACATCGTCGTTCGTGGCGGGAATACCGTCGATCACATACAGCGGCGCATTGCTGGAAGCCATCGAACCGATACCGCGGATACGGATATTGCTCGTCGTACCCGGCTGTCCGCTCGTGCTCAAACCTTGCACACCCGCGATCTGACCCGCTAACGCGTCCGTCACGTTACTTGTCTGACGCTTCGAGATCTCGTCAGCCTTCACCACAGAGGCGGAACCCGTGAAGGACTTTTTCGTCGTTGTACCGAACGCAACCACAATCACTTCGTCCAGCTGCTTCGTGTCTTCCGACAGATTAATCACTACGCCGTCCTGAGCTGCTACCTCCTGACTGGTCATACCTATAAACGATACCACCAACAGAGAATTAGGCGCTACCTCAATAGAGAACTTACCATTGATATCAGTGATAGTTCCCTTCGAAGAGCCTTTTACCTGAACCGAGGCACCGATGACCGGTTCCTCATCCGCTGCATTCAGAACGGTTCCGGAAATTGTTTGGCTTTCTGCCAAAACCTGTCCTACCGCAATCGCGAGTAAGGACAGAAAGAGTAAGAATCTCTTCATACCTTAAATTGTTTGTTATACCTTTCTCTTTTTCCTCTTTTTAGGAAAATCGGCGACAAAAGTACTACAAATTTTTAATATATGCAACATTTTGCTAATTTTTTATAATAAAATGTGTTATTTTGCGAAATATAGGAAACTTCCTTTTCTCTTTTTGACAAATATTTTGCATTTTTGTATGTATATGCTTGCGTATATGAAAAAAAAGCAGTATCTTTGCAGCGGATTTTGAACATACGTATTCTGTTACATTCATTCGGGGTGCCGGTAGCGGCTGAGATAAGACCCGCTGAACTTGGACAGGTAATGCTGTTAAAGAAAATGAAAACATTTCATCATTTGGACATTTACCATTTGGCCGTTTATTGTGTCATTGGTACATTTGCTGCGCAAGTGAGTGCGCAGGAGAAAGCGGACAGTCTGTCCGCGAGTGATTTCAATCTGCAAGAGGTAGTGGTTTCCGCTCCGGTCAAACAAGTGACTGTGAGCAGGGAGGAGATTCGTTACAGGGAACTGAACCGTGACAACACGGGTCAGAACTTACCTATGCTGCTGACGAAGACTCCTTCGCTGGTAACCACCAGCGATGACGGTCTGGGCGTGGGTTACACCTATTTCCGCGTGCGCGGTAGCGATCATACGCGTGTCAACATGACCATCAACGAGGTGCCGCTGAACGATGCAGAGAGCCAGACGGTCTTCTGGGTGAACATGACGGATATCAGTTCGTCCATCACCAAACTGGATGTGCAACGCGGTATCGGTACCAGCGCTAACGGTGGCAGCAGTTTCGGCGCAAGCATCAATATCAGCACCATTGATGTACAAAGGGACAATGTACAAAGTACAAATGGGCCGGTGAAAGGTGAGTTGAGTTTCAACGGCGGTATGTACAACACGTTCCGCGAGATGGCCAAGATAGATGCTTATTGGGGCGACAAGAACAGCGCCAAAGGCGCATGGCACGCCGGCGGACGATTCAGCAAGGTGAACTCCGACGGATATATCGACCGTGCTTTCTCCGACCTCTTCAGTTACCAGGCGCAGTTAGGATGGCAGAACAGCAAAACGGCAGTCAACCTGCTCTCCTTCGGCGGCAAAGAGAAGACTTATCTCGCCTGGAACGGTCTGACGCGGGAAGACATAGCGGTGAACAGAAGGCAGAACACCGCGGGCGCTTTCATCGATGCCAACGGCAACACCCAGTACTACCGCAACGAGACGGATAACTACCAGCAGCACCATGTGCACCTGAATGTGACGCACCGTTTCAACCTCCACTGGAGCCTCAGCGCCACCGGGCACTACACTTTCGGCACCGGTTATTGGGAGACCTTCGATACCTGGAACCTTATGGGTATTGCCCAAAAAGGTTTGCGCAACCATTTCTACGGAGGAATCCTCAGCACCAAATACATCCACGAGAAAGTAGATGTACAGGCAGGTATCGCGCTCAATAACTACAACGGTGTCTCGTACGGAAACATAGACCAGAACTACGGCACTAATTTCACAGAGTACTACCGCGGCTATGGCGACAAACTGGATGGTAACATCTACGCCAAAGCCAACTGGCGGGTACTGCACCGCGGAAAAGAGAAACTGAGTCTGTACGGCGATCTGCAGTACCGGTTGGTTCACCACCACATGTACGGCGATAACGACAACAGCACCGTCCCCGGCAGCCGTGTAGCCATCGAGGAACAACGCACGTGGCATTTCTTCAACCCGAAAGCCGGTCTGACATACGACAACGGCGGCCACCGCCTGTCGGCGACCTTCGCGTTAGCCAACCGTGAGCCGGCGCGATCGAACTTCATCAACTGGCAGTCGGGCGAGGCAAAACCCAAGCCGGAGAAACTGTTCGACTACGAGTTGGGCTATAACTACACCTCCGCGGGGGTGACCAAAAGCGGTTATGCCATCCCGTGGCATATAGGTCTTAACCTCTATTTCATGGATTACAAAGACCAGCTGGTGCTCACCGGAGAGATCAACAGCATCGCTATCTTCCTGACCAAAAATGTAGATAAATCGTACCGCACCGGTGCCGAGTTGCAGTTCGGTGTGGACTGGACCAAGTGGTTCAGCTGGAGCGGAACGCTGACATGGAGCCGTAACAAATGGCTGGATGGCAATCAGTGGCGCACGATCTCGTTCTCGCCGGACTGGATAGCCGGAAACATCTTCTCTTTCCACGTTGCCGGGTTCAACGCCGAGCTTCAGACAACGGTCATCAGCAAGCAGTTCCTCGCCAACAACGAGGATCCGAATGCGGTGCTGAAGGCCTATACCGTGACCAACCTGAATATGCAATACCTCTTACCGTTGCAGAAATACAGAAGATGCCCGGACATTACGCTTAAATGCCAGGTTAACAATCTGTTCAATGCAATGTATGAGAGCAACGGTTACGTGTATCACGACGCCTGGACAGGAAGCGATGTGGCTTATTTCATGCCCCAGGCGGGTATCAACGTACACGCAGGGTTTGTCGTACAATGGTAGAGCCGATATAGGCGATAGCGAATGCACCTGTGGGGATCCAAGGCAAGAACCCCACCCCGTCCCTCCCCTCAAGGGAGGGCGTTTCTATTATGCCTATGTAACAAAAAACAGCCACCCATATTGCTACGAATGCCAGCCCGAACAGGGTAGCCAGAAACGAACGGAAAGAGAAGAGGTTGCGGAAAAGCAACACGCCCCATAAAGGCAGGACCACCAACACCACCGAAGGCATCCAATAGGCGGCGAGACCGACCAGCAGCCCCATCCGGAAACACGGCTCCACAGACGAGGTATGACGCTCAAGACGGCCGATCACCACCAGTGCGATCAGCACCAACACCCCCGGAAGAAAGAAACGCAGTCCGTCTGTCTCCTCAGGAAAAGGGGCGAAGAACCACGCTGACACACACCCCACCACCGCCAACAGCCAGAAGACTATCGGCAGGGTGTGGTATAATATCGTTTGTACTTGGCGCGTCATTCGATGAATCCTTTACGGCGCAGGAGGTTCTTGGGATCCGCCTCCTTGCCCCGGAACTCCAGATAAAGTTCCTGCGCATCGCGTGTGCCGCCTTGCTCCAAGAGGTGACGCCAACGAGCCGCCGTCTCCTTGTCGAAGAGGTTTCCGGTCTCCTTGAAGGCTGCGAACGCGTCCGCGTCCAGCACAGCCGCCCAAGTGTAACTGTAATAACCCGCCTCGTAACCCGTGGTGAAGATATGATTGTAGAAGGTAGGACGGTAACGGACGATGATCTCGTCGATCATACCCATCTTCTCCAGACTTGCTTTTTCAAAGGCATTGACATCCAGTCCCTCGGCAGTCGTCAGTTCGTGGAAATCCATATCGAGGATGGAAGCCGAGAGCAGTTCGGTGGTCACAAAGCCCTGGTTGAACTTACCGGCGGCGTTGATCTTCGCGATCAGGCTGTCCGGGATCAGTTCGCCCGTCTGATAATGGAAAGCATAGGTCTTCATCACCTCGGGTTCGTAAGCATAGTTCTCCATGAACTGGGAAGGCAGTTCCACAAAGTCGCGCGGCGTGTTCGTGCCGCTCAGGCTCTTGTAATGCGCACGGCTCAGCAGACCATGCAGCGCATGACCGAACTCATGGAAGAGGGTCTCCACATCGTCCATCGACAGCAGAGAAGGATTGCCGGCGGTAGGCTTGTTGAAATTACCCACATTGATGATCACGGGGCGGTGGTCCGCACCATCGGCATCGATATACTGCGGCAGAATATTGTTCATCCATGCGCCCGGACGCTTGCCGGCACGCGGGAAATAATCGGTGTAGAGAATACCGATCAACTCACCCTCCGCATCCGTCACCTTGAAGACCTCCACCTCCTTGTTATACACCGGCATGTCTTGGAGCGGCTCGAACTGCAGGCCGAAGAGTTTCGTCGCAACGCCGAAAGCGCCCTTGCGCACGTTGTTGAGTTCGAAATAGGGTTTCAACTCCTCCTCGTCCAGCGCATACTTGGCACGGCGCAGTTTCTCCGCATAGTACCACCAGTCCCAAGGCTGCAGCTTCTCGCCCGGCAGATCCTGCTCCAACAGTTCCTGCAGGGCGGCAGCCTCCCGTTTGGCAGCCTCCAGAGACGGAGCCCATACCGATTGCAGGAAAGCGTCCACCGTCTGGTGGTTCTTCGCCATGCAGTCCGTTAAGATATAATCGGCGGCGTTGTCATAGCCGAAGAGTTGCGCTTTCTCGATACGCAGCTCCATCTCGCGGATGATCACGGCTTTGTTGTCGTTGTCGTTATCGTGGTTAGCGCGGGTCGTATAATCCATCAGCAGCTGCTTGCGCAACTCGCGGTTCTCGCAGTACTGGAGCACCGGTGTGAAGGAAGTACGCTTCGGCGTGAAGAGCCACTCGCCCGGATGACCGGCTGCTGCCGCCTCTTCGGCTGCCGCCGCTTTCGCACCCTCCGGCAGACCCTTCAGTTGCGCCTCGTCAGTCACAAAACGCTGGCACGCATTGGTCTCTGCCACCACGTTGTTGCCGAACTTGAGGGAGAGGAGTCCCAGTTCCTGGTTGATCTCCTTCAGACGCTCTTTCTTATCCTCCGGCAGGTTAGCGCCGTTGTCCGCAAACGACTTGTAGGTCTCCGTCACGAGACGCATCTGCTCGGGGTTGAGACCTAACTGGTCACGCTGGTCATAGACGAACTTGACACGTTGGAAGAGCGCATCGTTGAGGATGATCCCGTCGCTCAGTTCGGAGAGCATCGGGCTTACTTTCTCGGCGATCGCGTTCATCTCATCGTTGCCGTCCGCCTCCAACACGTTGAAGAAGACGCCGCTCACACGTTCCAGCAACAGACCCGCGCGGTCGAGTGCCACGATCGTGTTTTCGAAAGTCGGCTCCGCTTCGTTATTCACAATGGCGTCTATCTCCGCTTTGTTCTGACGGATTGCCTCTTCGAAAGCAGGGAGGTAGTGCTCGTTCTTTACTTGGTCAAACGCCGGCACGCCATACGGGGTGTTCGGCTGATCCAACAGGGGATTGGTGTGGTTGCAAGCTACTAATGTCATTGCTAATGCTCCGATAAGGAGAGATTTGGATTTGTACATTGGTATTTGTTTTATTAGTTATTCTATAATTGTTTTATGAGTTGTTTCATAATTCGGCTGCAAATATACTGCTTTTTTGCGACATATGCAAGTTTTCGCGTGTTTTTTTAGTGGGTGTCTTGGTCTCGCCTTGCTGCGTATATGCGACATGCAGCGGTGCCGCTGTGCAGGTGTCAGGACATTTGCCATAAATTATACATCTTCTTGAAAATCGGTTGATTTATCACGTATCGCATTTGCAATATCGATTTTTAACTCTTCATCATAGTCTGTCCCATCTACCATACATACCATGATTCTCTGCAATAATTCTTTGTCAATATTCCCAGCTGCTACATGATATACAAATGCTTCAATTTCTGACATAAAAACTTTAGCTGCCAGAAAATATCCATTATGTAATAAAAATGCCGCGCCAATAGTCAGTGCTATTCGTTTGTTTCCGTCAATAAAACAATGTCCACAACAAAACGAGAAAACAAGATATGTTAATTTTTCTGCAAAAGAAGGATAGTAGGTATCATTTTGAACAAATTCCAATGCTGCACGAATATTCCCTTCTTTTAATATTCCGGGCGAACCACCACCACTTTTTTCAATCATCTTATAGTATATAGATAGTAGTTCATCGTATTCAATATATCTAATCTTCTCCATCTTCGTCTGCCTGTTTTAAGCGTTTCAGAACATCAGAGTTTTCTTCAAGAATCTGGTCAATATCTATAGATTTGTCGCCAATAAAACGATCGTACTCTTCAGGAGAAACGGCTCTCAGGTATTCTTCTATATTACTATGATATGCATCTCTGAAACTCAAATCGCGTGATGCCATTTTAGCACGAGCATCATCCAAGTATGGCTTTTGCATCGGTGCTTCCGCAAGTTTCATGATTAATGTCTCCACTTCTTGTACCGTTAATTTTATATTTCCCTTTTCATTATAGGCATCGCGTATAGCAGCTCCTACACCATTCTCAAAGGAGGCGATTACAAGTAATACCTCGGCATAGAGAGTATGGCGAACATTATCTTTACTATCTAATTTTAATATCTCGCGATATTCCTTTGCATTCTCTCTAAAGACAGCTTTGTATATAGCATTAGTAACCTCAGAATACATATTTGTTTCGTGTCCGTTTACATAAGCCCGCAAAGCTGATGTGAGTTGTTTACGGTAATTGGTTTCTTTAATGGCAGTAGGCAAATAATTGGCATCGCGTCGATTAATATACTTGGTTCCTCCTCCGACTCTTTCATTAATCGTGGCAATCACAATATCCAAAATTATGCTACGTACCTGCTTGGCTTTTTCGCTTTCGGTAAGGAGCATACCAATATTAAGAAATGCACGGAAATTGAAAAGTCCTAATTGAGTCGTTTTGCTACCGACATTGATGACGGGAGCAAATTGTAACTTCAACTCTTTCAGGCGTTTACCCTTGCATAAAACATATCCGTTATATGACAATTCATCAGCATATTGCTCTATATACCGTTCTATTGTTCTTTCATCTACTTCATAGAAATCTGCAACCATTTTTTTAGTAAAGCGATATTCGCCTTCAAATTCCATGCCAGTAATACCAAGATTATCCTGAATTTTGGCTACTGCATATTTGTTGTTTAGAACATTTTGCCGTTCAATATTAGAAACAGTAAGATCATTCATATTATTTTTGAGTTTTGCATTTCGTTATTCTTCTTTTTTTGTGCGAGAGCCAGTAAATTGCGGTTGTGTTTTGTGTTAATAGATTCGTGTTTTTATATCCCTCTCCATTATAAGTCAAAAAAGAGTCCGAATCTATCACCTTAAAAGCGACTTTTTTTCTATTAGTTCATAATTGGTGGAACGACCTCCCTCATCAGTCTTGCGGAGAATGCCTTTTTCTATCAAGGATTGTATGTCACGCAGCGCTGTGTCTTGCGAACAATGATTGATCTTGGCGTATTTCTGCGTAGTCAGTTTGCCGTCGAAACCATCCCATAGCCGATTGATGATTTTCCGTTGCCGTTCGTTCAGTTCTGTCTCTTTGTGTTCGCTCCAGAAAGATGCTTTCTGCAGTACTCGGTCGGTTGTTTGCAACGAAAAGAGCAGTGCTTTATGCAATGTTTTTACAAACCATAGTAACCAAAGCGTGATATTTATTGAGCCTTTCTGCGCTTGTTCCAACGCATCGTAATACTCCTTGCGCTGCTTCATTATCTCTGCCGAAAGGCTATAGAAACGCCGGCTGCTGTTGTCCGCACGTGCAAGCATCATCTCGGTAATGGTGCGTGCCATACGTCCGTTGCCGTCATCAAAAGGATGGATTGTTACGAACCATAAATGTGCTATAGCCGCACGCAGTATCGAGTCGGTGTCATTCGGGGTGTTGCACCATGCGGTGAATTGTTCCATCATTGCCGGAACCATATCGCTTGACGGAGCTACAAAATGCACTTTCTCTTTGCCCATAGGTCCGCTAACCACTTGCATCGGCTCGTCTCCCACACGCCAGTTAGCAACCGTTATCTTGTAGCCGTCGCTATAACCGGTCGGGAAGAAAGCGGCATGCCATCCAAACATCCGTTCCGCAGTAAGTGGAGCCGCAAATGCTTGTGTGGCCTGCATCATCGCATTCACCACCCCTTCGGTATAATGGTCACTTCGCTCATTGCCCGCCGTTTCTAATCCCAGATGCCGTGCAACGCTGCTTCGTACGCTATCGGCATTCAGCGTCACACCTTCTATCTGGGATGAACCGATGATCTCCTGTGTGACGGCTTCCACCTGTTGCGCAAGGCCTTCAAAGCCCAGCGCAGACATGCGTCCCAGCAACTGCCCTTGCAAGGTGTGTACTTCGCCTAAAGGTAATAGCAGCGCATCGGCATCCCATTCGAAACGGGGAAACCTGTCATTTTGCCATAGATAAACGGTATTCATAGTGTATTTGTTTTCTTTATCTTGCAACAAAAATCGTGCCTAATCTCCGCACTTTTGCGGCGAATAGGTCGTTTTTTCTCCGCATGGTTCTTTGTTCATTTGCGTTTTTGTGTTAATAGATTCGTGTTTTTATATACCCCTCCATATATAAGTCAAAAAAGACCTAAAATCTATCACCTTCGCGTTCGGCAAGGAGGTTACAAAAGTCGATACCACTCTGCTTAATCGACGAGGTAACTCCTGCCTCCGCTCTCCCCATGCGGAACGCTTTGCTGGTTCCTGTGGGGGCCCCAATATATGGACTTTTTTTATTTTTTTTGTGCGAGAGCAAGTAAATTGCGGTTGAGGGTGACGGCTACCTGCTGCATGGTGGGTTCTGTCTTGTCTTTGGTGAGGCTGCATGCCCAGATGACGATTACCTGCCAACCGGCGTCAAGCAATAATTGGTAGTTCCGTCGGTCCCGTTCGCGGTTGCGGTCGATTTTCGCCTGCCAGAAGGCGGTGTTGGTCTTGGGCAGTACGAACTGTCTGCATCCCTCATGTCCGTGCCAGAAACAGCCATTAACAAAGATAGCCGTTCTGTATCTGCGCATCACAATGTCCGGTTTGCCCGGCACACTCTTCACGTTCAGCCTGTACCGGTATCCATGCGCCCACAGCCATTTCCGGACCGTTATCTCCGGCTTCGTCGCCTTGCTGCGGATATGTGACATGCAGCGGTGGCGTTGGGCGGGTGTCAGAATGTCGGGCATATTAGTCTGTCAATAAAGAGTCTATTTCTCCGAACGTAGTGTCAATAAAAGTATGTCCTTTCCATTGCGTATGGTCAATCATGCGGAATTCGCCATACAGGCGGTGATGGAATTTCAGTTGGAACGCTATGCGCATATCGTTGTCCGGATCAGTAGGAACTTGGTGTGCCTCTTTGCTTGTTGTGGTACGCACTTTGATTACCTCGTACACATCGCGGATGCCTCTGTTCTTCATATACGGCATAAAGAAATGCAAGTCGTGCAAGGAGACTGTTGTCGGGAATTGTACGCCGGTATAATAGAGTTCTGCATTGCTATTCTCAAAGGCCTCATAATATCCCTTTCTTGCGCTGGGTTTGACCACTCCTATCAGTACGCGGTTGCCTACTTCGACAAAAGTGCCTTTCTGCGGAATGACCTGTTCGATGATTTGCACGGCATTCCGCTGCATGAGGTCCCTGATAAACGATTTGAGCATTGTATGTGCCTCATCGCCCGGTTGCATCGGGAAAGCACCTATATTGACTTCATCTACCGAGCGACGGTATTTGTCGGAGTCAGACATGTTGCCGGGGAAGAGGATATATCCGCCGAGCACTTCTTTTCGTGGTTCTCCTTCTGTGCGTTTGTAATAAATAGCATCGCGGTATCGGTGCATCTGGTTAATGGTGTCCTGCGGCGGCATCTCCATACCATTGGGAGTCACTTCGACACGGTATTTGGCATCAAAAAGATAGGTCATCTGCATACCCCGCTGCAAGTCATCTTTGGTCAGTTGCAGCACAATATCCGGGCGTTGCGGAACGGTGTATGTCCGGAGACCTTGAATGCCCTTCAGACCGTTAACCGAATCTCCGTGTTGCGGATTATAGAAGAGCTCGGCTAACGTGATATCGCCCTGCTTGAACACGATCTTGGATTGCTCTCCCCATTTCAGGTCGCGTGTAAAGAGTCCGTTCATCTCTGGTCGGCTTGGGTGCTCGACAGAAACAGAGTTGCCGAACAATTCCTTCACCACTTTCTCGACCTGTATGAAACACCATATTTCGTACAACGTAGCAATATCTTTGGTCTCCATCCTGTACAAGCCGTCGTTTAAGTTGAACGACTTGCGGAGAATAATGTACGTGCGGAAGACATTGGAGTAATTGACATCGCGCTGGAGTATCAGCGATTCCTGTTTCAGTCCCTCGAACTTGCCAATAGTGCGGAAGAACGGATTACGCACGAGGTGTTGCAGTTCGTCTCTTGTCTGACGGATATACGCCTTTTCGTTGTCTGCAATCTGGTATGCCGAATCCGACAGAATCCGGTCCGCCAATGAGCGGTAATGTTTTTCGATGACGGTCAATGTGTATTTGAGAAAACGGTTCTCCAGCGTGTTGTGTGAGGTCTGTTGCTCCTCTACATAGTAGAGGTGCTGTTCCTCTGTTTTATGTTCCGCGAACTGTTGTTCCAGAACAGGCGTAAACCGCTTGATTTGGTCTGCACGTTTGTATGTATTAACCGCGCGCAGGCGATGGCGCGGGCGCTCAATAATATTCCTGCACGCGCGTATATATTGCTCTTGCAGGCTGCGGAAGATATTCCACCAGATTAAGTCAAACGATTCGCCTTCTCCTTCGGAGATGCCGTGATATGTCTTGCGCAGATAGTCAAGAGAAAGCATCCGGTATTCGGATTCGATGTCACGGAGAATGATTTTCCAGTCGTGGTGGTAATCGAGTTTGGCGGAAAGCACATCGTAAGAGAAGACGAATCGCTTCTTCACGCCGTTGCGGGTGTATAATATCGGGAAATCTGCACGGCCGATCTCATTGCCGTAGTTTATAAAGCCCATTAAGACGCGCTGTGTCTTCTTCCACGAGAAGCGTTCGTTGACATCTTGGCGCGGTGTATCTAATTCCGCCTCGGTAGTGCCATCCTTGAACTCAATCCAGATGCTGTAATCGGTCTGCTCAAAGAAATAGGCTTCCTGATTGTTTGCTTCTTGGGTAATAGCGGCTGTTCTCCTCTCATATTGGTCCATCCGCTCCACAGTACAATCGTCCGACCACGTATAAGTAGAGGTTAGCCGGTGCGCTCCGAGTCTCTGGCAGCCTTTCTCCCAAACCCGTTGGAGCGAGTTGCACTCGAATGTCAGCACAAAATCCGTATGTGTAATCCGCAGGATGTCCATAAATTATTCAAATATGCAAACAACTTGCAAACAACTTGCAAACAACTTGCAAACAACTGTTTCTACAAATGATTGATTACTAACGTGTTAAGCTGTTTGCGGTCATGACCGAAAGTTAGAGATTTATGCAAACAACTTGCAAACAGAATTATCGTTTCTTTACATAAATTCTCCTATTGTGTCCACCACTCTCACCATGAATCTCTATTAAGTTGGATTCTACCATTTCTCTGAAAAGTCTAGACACTAAAGCCACATCATTTTGAGGTAGTTTTAATAATTGGCGTGCTTCTGTATTCGTTATTTGGCCAACATCCTCAATATATCTCATTATAGCTTCTTTCTGCCTTGCTTTATTTTGTTTTTTTATAAGAACGTAATTGATTCTATCTTTAGTAGTATTGCGTTTGCTGATATGAAGAATATATTTTTGACCAGAAGTTTTACCTGTAATTTCGATAAACTCGTTTTCTACCAAATCGTCTAATATATGTTTCAATTTCATAGAACTGATATACGGCGCTTTTTCCAAGTTATGGAAACTTATTCCCTTGGATTGAAGTATTTTGTTCAAAATCAAGAGATAATCCATATCCATTTCCTGACCTGTGAGTTCAAGATATTGGTGTGACAACTTAATCAGTTGTTCTGAACAAACTTCTGCTTTTACTCTAAAGATGACGGAATGTTCCGTTTCTTCGGGGGTCGGAATATCTTTTCCTTTCGAAAGCAAGGTTTGGAAAATTTTATCAAATCCGCTACCTGCTTTCTCGGTATAGCCTACCTCGCGTAGAACATCCATTATGTTAGGATTCCTCGCATTCGTCTTGCGCAGAAAATTAGTAGAATCTACGCCTTGTGGAAAACCTCCAGGACTTTCAAACTCAATATAAGTAGGATATTTCCGAATTTCTATGATTTGTTGCCGGCTATAGTCTCTATGCGCTATGGCATTCATTAATAATTCGCGAAGTACAATTTCAGGGTAGTCTTCTATATATTCACGGAAGAGACCGAAATGAAATTCTTTTTGACGGATCTCGGATTTTAACTGAGCAAAACATTGCTGTGCTATTTCCAAAATATTGCCAGAATATTCATATGGTTGATACGTACCGTCCTCAAAATAATGAATATACTTAATTTGGCTATAAGGAATTTCTCGTAACGCTTGTCGATTTCCTACAAATAAAATGCCTGCCGTAGTAGGAAGAACAGAATCTTTTTCTTGTTTTACTAAAGCTAACGCATCCAGTAATTCCATAGTATCTTTTTGGGAATATGGACTATCAGATCTTTTTTCACGAATAAGATTTCGTAAAATATCCAGCCTCGTTCTATCTATCCACCCGGGTAATGCAGAGCCATACTTGTCCGTTTCAGTGGAGGGTAATTGTATATTCCATGTTTTCTGGTCATATATAACCAGCCCCTTTTCGGATTGGATTGTAGCCATCTCGTATGGTTCAATCGCCCGATTTCCATCGTTGCATCGTATTAGAAACTCACCTTTGGAGGTACGATGCAATTGCTCAGAGAAAGGTATCTCAAGAACCAATATATCTGTTCCATTTACTTTTAATCGATGATATTGTAATGTAACAGCAGGCACTGTCCTATCCCGAATCTGGCGAATTAGCTCAAATATACGCTCATCGGAATAGGTAAAATGACAATTAATTTCCTTTGTACCATCAACAATGCCAATAAATAAAAATCCTCCCTTGTTATTGGCAAAAGCTACAACATCTCGTGCTAATTCTTCGTAAGAGCGCGAATAATTTTGAAAAGATTTTCCAAAAATCTGCTTGTCGTCTAATTGCTCTTTGAAATCCAAAATATCGCACTCTCCCTTTTCAAGGAGATTGTAAAACCATTGTACCCCTAATTTTGTCAATTTCTTCATATACAATTCATATTTATTACGCCCAGTAACTGGTGTAGCCGGATTTGAGTTTGCGGGTCATCTCGTCAATCTTCTTGAGCGAAGCGCTGTCTTCGGCATGATCGCCGACGGTCTCAGTCAGCAGGTTCTTCAGCTCCCGGAGCACATGTTCGCAACGCTCGTTGTCACCCTCGATACGCGACAGGATCTTCATGGATGTCATCTCGTCCAGTGTCTGCCAAACCTCCGACTCCGGCGCAAAATGCAGGCGGTTGACGGCATAGAGCAGAAACTCGTTGCGCGTGCGGTACGCTATCTTAAACGGCGTCCCTTCCAGAATATCATTCACTTTGCCAAGATACTCAATCACATCCTCGCAAAGGGCTTGGTTGTCCGCATAGATATCGCGTCCCTCGGCTGCTTCGCCCATCAGATCTTCGCCTATATAGCCGAACTCGGCAGCTCCGCCGGCTTCCAGCCCGCCGTGCAGATTCACCTCGTTCATCTCAATCGTCATCGCGCGGTCAAGCACCTTGCGCGAGAACGAGAAAGTCGTCTCGTCCATATTGACCGTTCCGACCACAAAGAGGTTCTCAGGAATAGTCAGCCGCTTGCCGCCTTCTTCGGTCTTGTAAGCCTTGCGTTCTTCATCCGAATCAAAGAGTTGGTCAATCAGGCTGCCATATGCCTCGGTGTTCTCAAACGGTACGATCGGGTCGGTCTCGATATGTCCGTCTTGCAGCTTGCGGCTCTCGATGACCGAGAGGTATTCCGCGAAATACTGCTCCACCGGTGCAAGGTTCATCTCGTCCAGACAAAGGAAATACGGACGCTTGGGATCCTGCATTGCTTTGGCGATGAAGCGCAGGAACGGACCAACCACATATTTCTCTCCGTTGATACGGCTCACGTAACCGATGAGATCCGACGAGTCGTGCCAGTTAGGTTTGACCTGAACCATGCAGAAGTTCCTCGGGCAGTTCTTTCCGTAGTCTTCTTCATGCGAAGCCCAACAAGCTTTCGCCATCTCCCGCACAATACGGCTTTTTCCCGTTCCCGATATTCCCGCCAGCAGCATAAACGGCTTCGTCCGCAATGCCGTCAGATAGGGGAGATAAGAAGGATTGGTACTTAATATTTTATTATGCTTAATGGCATAAAGTATACAGTTCTCTCCGATTTTTTCTATATGGAATTTTCCACAATACGCATTATTGATAATAAATATTAATGTCTCTACAGACTCAGAGCTCCATTGAGTCGTTAAATAGACTTCCTTTTGGTCAATATGGAAAATATCTTCATACCATCTTTTTATTTTACCGCTATTACGTGAACTGATGTTGGTTTCATCTGCAGTCTGTATAAAAATGCTATGGGTCCTTCTGCCTTCTAACTCAAGATGCATTAGGATATCATCAAACCCAAGTCTATTTGCGTTAGAATATTGAACATATGGAATTAAAACATCTAAAGAATCTTCTTGCTCAATATACTTAAATAATTTGTATACAAATGAATTTAATACATTATCCTCTAAAATCCGAGTTATCTTCTGTTCTCGGCTTTCATTTACTTGTTTGAGAACCGTTAGAGCCTCATCATTTTTAGCTAGAAATTTACATAATTCAGCTACATAACTTTGCGATGCATTAACCAATTTACAAAGAGAGAGGATAGGTGAGACATAATAATCTGCTCTTTCTATTCCTTTGCCACCGAACCACCAATCATAATCTGAAAGAAAACGTATTAAATATTCCTTATCTTCGTCATCAATAGATGCAGATGATATTAAACTATTGGCAATTTCTCTATTATCTTTTGCTTTTTTGATATTATCATCCGATAATCGTAAATGCGTCTTTATTATTTGGGCATATTCTGATAATGCTTTGTAAAAATCGGCAAAATATGCAGCAATATACCAAAGTTGATTTGGAAAATAAATCTTTTGGTTAGAATAGTTGATTGTAACAACGAAAGAATTGCGATTATAACTTACTGCACTTCCTTCGATATTATTTACCAGTTGCTTGAATAAAGACGGTAGTTCCTTATCTTCTGGCGTAAATGTTGTTTGATAAGAGTTCTGAAGTGTTACTCCTAATTCATGCAAATCCTTTAACATGGTATATTATTTTAGTAATTGATTTACGATTTCCTTTGCTAAGGTTTTTATTACTGGGACAGCAACGCTATTCCCAAATTGTTGATATGCTTCTTTCCGGGAAACAACAATTGTATATTCTTCTTGCTTGGATATAATTGGGTCTGGCGAATTCGCCCATCCGTTGCCTTTAATATTGTATCCTTGCAACCTCCCAGCTTCTGTTGGGGTTAATCTCCTTGGATTTAAGCCCAACTCTGATTGATCAATGAGAATTTCGCTTCCATCTTTCCAATAACGTGCAGAAATAGTACTCGCATATGGGCTATCTCCTGTGAAAAGAGAATAGCCAAACCCTTTTCCGTTTTGACGATTTCTTTCTTTTCGATTCTGATGCCCAATCCACATTCTATCGCTAATTGTGTAGTAAGGGTCTATCGTCTCTTGTGGCTCAAATATAGCAGAAACGTGAGTCTTGATTGCTTTTTCTGAGACCTCTTTTTTGTCATAAATAGGACTCCCCTTCTCGTCTATGCCATAAGGAAATTTAAAGCCATTACATTTTATCAAATCACGATACCACGCGATAATAAACAGACGTTCACGATTTTGAGGTACGCCAAAATATTTGGCATTCAGCACTTCAATAGAACAATCATAGCCTAAATCGTCTAAAGCTGCTAATATAACTTTAAGTGTATTGCCTTTGTCATGGTTCTTTAACCCTCGAACATTTTCTAAGAACAATACTTTAGGAGGATATCCAGTTTCTATCTTTGCCTTAACAATCCTCATTATCTCAAAGAACAGAGTTCCGCGAGTATCTTCAAATCCCAAACGGTGTCCAGCTATAGAGAATGGTTGACATGGGAAACCGGCGCAGCACACATCAAAATTCGGTATTATATTTGGATCTGCGTCGTGGATATCTTCGTTAAACAGTTGTGCATTATCTGCAAACACTTTTGGAGCAATCTTTTTATAGTTTGCTTCGTATGATTGCCGAGCATATTTGTTCCATTCACTGGCGAACACACATTCTGCTCCTGCATAATGCATTGCTTGGTGGAAACCTCCAATGCCTGCAAATAAATCTATGAAAGTATATTTCTTTTGCATAATAAGTATGTCATTCGTTGTTTTGATCATTGATTATCCCTTCTTTCTCTATTGTATTCTAATATCTTTCTGCAAATAAAACAACAAATCAGCTACTTTCCGGTAATTCGAATTATCAGTGTGAAGAATTAGTGAATTAACGATTTCTACACTCGTTTGTAACTTAAGTCTATTATACAAAAGATGGAAATCCGATATTGTTTCAGAATTTATCACATTGCGAAGAATAGCGACTAATGCGTCATTGTAGAGTTTAATATCATCTTCAGAAAAGTCATTCAATGAGATATCATGCTCGTTATGCCAATGATTGGCATCTTCCACACTTGTTGGTAAATGCCCAAAGCCTATAGCATTTTTTAGAGAGAACTTTCTTATAAAATCAGCAGACCTACATGCAAGTAGGAACAAAGACTTGTCTGTCAGCCGGAAAATGCTCGTCTCGTTGAATAATTCAAAATTATCTTGAACACTCGCATATAGTCCTTTGCTATTACCATGTCCTAAAAAGATAAGCGTATCTGCATCTGTTATGGTATCATATATTTTTGAAACTGTATCTTCTTCGCTATCTGCATCGTAGCCAACACCTTCTGCTGAAAGAGTTGTGCAAATATAATCATATAACGGTTTTAAGAAATCCGTGGAACCGTCCTTCTCCTGAGAATATATACAAACAATTTTACTCATGATTGATGGCTACCATATATGCAAGCGTTTGACGAATTAATTCTTCCTGAAACTCGCGCCCTTGTGGAGTGTCAGATTCTATTTCTCTTCCAATTTCCTTTAATGTTTTTCCGTTGAAAGGAGGATAACATGATTTAAATATCACATCTGGAGCACACTCTTTAAGGACATTAATCAAATGCTGTTTATAGCATATTTCTGGATTACGGAAATATTCTATTACTTTTTGTTCATATCCTTTGCCACTTACAAAATCATTTATTTTTGCAATTTTTGCTAAATCACGAATAACAGTATTAACATCTGTATCTTCCATTTTAGCCTTCGTCGGCAATAGTGATAAGATTTGTTTAATGGCATCTTTAATTGTCGCAGAATATAATATCTTGTAAATTTTCGGATGTGTTTCTATGAGAGCTAAAATTATATCCACACCAGTAAAAGGATCCTTTCTTGTAGCAACCTTACAGTCAGAAACAATGATTGATATATCTAATGTATCGATCAAATTTTTACAATCAGAAACAATGGCATCTAAATCCAGACCAGAATGATCTGATTTTAGGTATTTTCTATCTGTCGGTTTGACAAAAACAGGTACAATTTCAACACCTTCTGCCCTTAACACACGTTGCACATGCGTATTGAAATACTCTTCCTGATTGTCATCATCTATTATTAAGCAATGTGTTCTCATATGTCAAATTCTATTCTAAATGTTGCTCCTTTTAGATAAATATTATTCCCGAGGAACGAGATTTTCCCTTTCATATCGTTCACTATCTTTTTTACCGATGCAAGCCCTATACCAGATCCTCCATAGCGAGTTGTTACACCTACATCAAACATATGCTCCCCTATAACGGGGTCTGAAACTCCATTACCTGAATCCGAAAAATCTACTATGTATTTATCCTTTTCTTGGAAGATATTTATTTGTATCTTATCTGCATGCTCTTTTTTCGCATTGCTTATCAAATTATCCAACAAAACAGATATATCCAACAAACTATATGCACCATAATATTCTACATGATTATCATTAATAATTTTAAAATCTATATTTCTAAAGAGCACTTCTGAACATTTGTTTATATATTCAACAATATAATCTGATAGATTTATTATCTCTTTATCAGCGAGTTTTTTTATATTTGCTTTAGTTAACAGACTTGCGGTGCTTAAAATTTTATCAAAGAAGGCACGAATGACACCCATCTCACGAATTAAGTCTTTTGATATTGAGTTGTTTGATTCTACGATGCTATCAATTTTTTCAAATGCAGGTTCAATTTCTGCTGCATATACATTTATGATATGTATAAAGGATTCTTCTTCCTCAGAGATGGTTCGCGTGGATTGCAAATACGTATTGGCTTGTTTAATTAAATCTCTTTCCTTTTCCGCTTGTTGTTGCTTTTTTTCTGCCGCAGAGATTCGAATGTTTGCATTTTGTTTAGTTTCCTCTATTTCACTTTGTATTTTTTCTAATTGTTTTTTCAGAGTTTCAATAATATGCGTTTGTTCTTCTATCGTTTTTTTATACTGTTGAATCTCTGCTATCGCTTTAGAGGTTGCCTCTGTTGTAGTATATCTAGAGAAAGCTGCCAATTGTTTCTCTAATTCCTCACTTTCTTCCGCTTTTCTTCTTAATATTTGTGCCAAAAGTTCTCCAGATACTTTTTTGTTCTCGAAATCAGATAACAACTGAGAAAATTCTTGTTCTGCCAATGCTTTTTCCTCCGTGATTTTTGACTCAATCAAGTCTTCATTAATATACAGTTCTATCACTTTTTGAGGATTGGCATTGATGATATAATGAATACTTTCATATATCCTACGACGTTTTGTATTAGAATCTTCTTGATACTTTAAATCATTCTCAACAAGCTCACCACTAATAATTTTCTTTTCAATTTCAGAAATTTTGTTTCTGTCCTTTTCCGGAATACTATCCCAATTCAGCCCATCAACAACATACCTTTCCAATCGTCTTAATACTCTATAAAACAAGCCATTTTTTTTATTTGTAAGTCTGTCATAGTTATCGTTTTTTACCAATCCTTCCCTGCTGGAAACAATTTGAAAGCTTTCATCTACATCCAATATCTCTATCTGACCGACTACGTCACGAGCACTAATAAAACGTGCATAGCCTTGTGCCCGTCTTTGGTCAAGTTTCAGCCAATCATCGCCAAATTCTCCATACGGAGGTATTCTGAACCCATTAAGGAATAAAAATATTGAGCCGTAATCCACAGAGCGAATACCTGTTTGTTTGGTAAAAAATGCTTTGGCATAAGTATTAAGAAAATACAAAGTGATTTTGAAATCCTTGATAGACGGATAGAAATCCGAGACTTCTTTAACCCAATATATAGTTTCCCCTTTATCCTTGAGAGTTGTTTGTATTTGAGTACCGCCTTCTATTGATTTGCATTCTATACTCGTTGTTTTAAAATCAAGTTTTTGAAAAATAGTATTTTCAACCTTACCTATAAACTTATCATTATCTTCCTGCTCGGCATTCTCCGCCAAGAATTCCGGCGCGCTGAGGTATATACCGAAATCGTTCTTCTCAAATGCCTGATTGGGGTTGATGAGTTTTTCGAGATACTTTTTCAAATTTGATAATTTGTCAGTTATCCAACGATTGCCATCATACGAAACCCAATTGCTACGCAATTTTATAATTTCTAAGACAACTCCATGTTCAAAAGGCAGAATACCACGCTGCAACAGTTCCGAAGAAGTTAACTCTTCATAATCCAAAGCTATAGATTGTATTTCTGTATCTTTGTCATTTATTTCAAATTTTTTCCAATCTATCTTTAAAGCAATGAATGTGTCGCCATCTTTTTTAGAGTATAGATTAAGATATTTGCCTAATCTGTCACATGAAAAACGTCCAACTCCTTTGGCTCCCGCCATTAACCGATCATATTGTCTGGATTTTGTTTTTTTCTCGGAATATGCAATATTTAACCATTTTTCACGAATATCAACAATATCCATGCCTACACCATCGTCGGTTAATATTATTCTTGAGGTCTTATGTGAATAGCTTTCTACCTCGCTATCATCGTTGTCTTTAAGGTTTAGAAATGATATCTCCACCCTTTTTGCATCAGCATCAAAGGAATTCTTGACAAGCTCAAGAATAGCAATATTATCATCATTGATAAGATCTTTACCAATGATACTTTTTATTTGCACATTTGTTTTAAAATGTAATTGTTCCATAATCACAGATATGCCATTAAGATTTTCCCTGCTTGTTCAGCAAAGAGAGGAGGGATAGCGTTTCCTATTTGCGAATAACGCGGTACTTCAAGTTTGCGCATTTTACCTCCAGTTGTGTATTTCTTTTTGATCTCATACCAATCAGGGAATGACTGTATTCTTGCACATTCTCGTACAGTCATGACACGCGGTTCCTGATAGTGTAAATAATCATCTGGAAGGCCAGTTATCGTTGGAGAAATGTCATCGGGGTTCAAGACAGTAAGTCCGCGTTGGTGGATTCCCCATGGCTCACGAGCCTTGCCATCTATGCGTTTGCCGCGAGTCGGATATTCCTTCAATAAGCGTTTATAACAAGCGCGTTTTTCTTCTGTATGGTGAGCGAAACTATGGCTATCCGGAACGGTATGAGTTGTTGGATAATCTCCACGCATCAGTATTTCGTATGGCGTTAATTCATCATTACCATATAGCCCGGACATAAATCCTTTTCTATCAGGGGTGGGGTATTCTCCGTTAGCTTGCAGTAAATCAGAAATGGCTTCTTTGATAGTTATAGAATCTAATAAACCTTTCTTTTGAAGGAATTTATTCCGATTTGCCATCAGCAATTCCTCAAAGTTGTCCGGAGTGCCGAGAGTGTCCTGAATGCCCACCAGAATAAACCGCTTGCGGCGCTGCGGTACACCGTATTTAGAGAAATCGATAACAAAGTCTTTGACATTATAATTGAGTTTCTTCAACTCGCGGATGACCTTTTGCGAATAAGGCTCTGCGTCGCTGTTTTTCTTCTTGTCGAAAGCATACGTGAAACCTTTCACATTCTCAAAGAGAATTATCTTAGGGCGGACATAATCGATGAAACGGATATAGGAGAACACCAACTGATTGCGGATGTCATCCTCTATGCGTTGCCCAGCCATTGAGAATCCTTGGCAGGGCGGGCCGCCCGCCACTAAATCGACCGTGCCGCGCAAGTTTTTCAGTTGTTCCGCGTAGTTATTCAGCACCTCGTTGATGTCATGGTGCGTTTGTGGCAGCCAATCCGGCCAATCGAAATGTTTCTTGTTGTCGATGAGGTTGTGTTTCAATGTCTCAAAGGCAAAAGCGTTCTTTTCGATGGCAAAAAGTCCCTGCCATCCAGCCAGATACAGACCGAGCGACAAGCCTCCGCATCCGGCGAAAAGATCAATAACCGTATATTGGCGTTTTTTAGGCATTCTTCCTCATTTTATAAATTTGGCTGCAAAGATACAACTTTTTTTTGATATATGCAAATTTATTTGCATTTTGGGATGGGATTTTCGGTTCGCAGGCGGGGTGAGGTTTGGCAGCCTGCGTCTTTTATCGCCCATGCATGGTCGATACTATGGAGAAAAGACGCGGGCAGGCTGCTTTGGAAAAAAGACGCAGGCTGTATGTTTTGAGAAAAACGCAGGCTGTATGTTCTTTATTCCCCTGCCTTCAGGGTGGAGATGATGAAGCCGCGGAGAGTGGAACAGAAATGGTTGTTCGGCTTGGGGTTCTGGGGCGTCGGGGCATGGCGGCGGAAATGCTTGCGGTAGGCGGCGTAACGCTTTTCCCACTCGGCACGAAGGGCGGGGTCTTTCAGAATGACAGACGCCTGTCTGACCGCCTCGCCGAAGGTGGAACGGGTCTGTGCCTGTTCTTCCGATGCCGTGCCACGGAAAGGGTTGTCAAACGCATAAGCGTGCGTTTTGCCGTTGCGGGTGCGATAAACGATCCGATCGTCGCGTTTGAACTTGCCTTGAAAGGAGTCGATAGCGACATTAGTTTCTACATGTGCCATTTTTTTGTCTTATTTAGTTATTTTTTCAATGAGTATGTTCTATGCTTGTTCTCTGCTTCTGAGTGGCTTAATCGTCCGTATATCCTCCGTATATCCTCCGTAAATCCTCCGTGTGATTTACGTGGATAGTACGACAGTGGAGGCTAATCGGGTGCAAAGGTACAACAATTTTTTGGCATATGCAAGGGGGAGGGGCGCTTTTTGGAAAAATCAGGGAAGGAAGGCGGATACAGGGGATCGCGCTCGGAGAGCACGAACACAGGACCGGTGGGCAGGGGAAGCAGGGCTCGCGGTACTAGCCGCGAGAGCAGGACCGACGGGAGCATGGGAGGGGGCGGATACGGGGGCTCGCGGAAACAGCCGCGAGGGCTGGACAGGAGAGGGAGGACAGGCGATGAAGGATGGGGCAAAGAGGACGGAGGGAAGGAGAGAGGGCAGGAAAGGGCGGGCGATACAATCGCCCTGAAACTACCAAGAAAGGAGACTCGCGGAAACAGCCGCGAGAGCTAGACAGGAGGGAGCATGGGAGGACGGAGGGAAGGAGAGAGGACAGGAAAGGGCGGGCGATACAATCGCCCTGAAACTACCAAGAAAGGAGACTCGCGGAAACAGCCGCGAGGGCTGGACAGGAGGAGAGAAGGGAGGACGGAGGGGGCAAAGAGGACGGAGGGGGCAAAGATGGACAATTTGGCACGAAAGTGGACAATTTGGCAGGGATGGAGGGGTTGGCACGGAGATTGCAATATTCAGGGTGAAAACGTTTAAAAGCGACCTGCTAAAGCAAGCAGACTACTGCAAAGCAGCAACTACTCCTACAGACCGCAAACAACGCAAGATTGTTTAACCTGGGTTTTCGGAATCAAACAAGATGACGAAGCCCGCAAATTTAGGAGATTGAATTATGACACCTGCAATGTATCGTAGAAACAGTTGGTTCCCAACAGTATTTGATGAGTTTCTGAACTCGGATCTGATGAACACCGTAAGTACAACCGCTCCGTCGGTTAACGTCAAAGAAACCGAGAAAGCGTATATCGTTGAACTGGCAGCGCCGGGCGTAAAGAAAGACTACTGCCGCGTTCATATCGACGAAGACCACAACCTGTGCGTAGCCATCGAGAACAAGTTCGAGCACAAAGAGGAAGACAAACACTCGCACTATCTGCGCCGCGAGTTCTCGTACACCAACTACGAGCAGAAATACAGTCTGCCGGATGATGTGAACGAAGAAGAAATCAACGCCAAGGTAGAAGACGGTATTCTGACTATCGAACTGCCGAAACTACAGAAAGTAGTCGGCAAGACGACGAAACAGATTGAGATCAAGTAGGCGTTCAGCTGTCAGCTGTCAGCCATCAGCTGTCAGCTGTCAGCTGTCAGAAATCAGAAAGAACGGCAACCGAAAGGCTGCCGTTTTTTTGTGTGCGTTCTCGGCAACAAGAACAAACACACAGACGCGACTCTTGCAGGCACAAAGATCCAAGGTCTATTTGATGCGTAGGTTTTTCTCCATGGAGCGCTTGATGCGTTCGCGGAGTTCGCGGGACTGGGTGTCTGCCTTCTGATACCAATGCGGACGGAAATCCTGGGCGAACTTACACTTGGCGAGTTTGATCTTCAGATCATCGATATTACCGCTCACGTTCACACCGAGATAGATAGGACTGAGGACATTGATATCGTAATCGAAAGTCATGTTCGTATTATGCCGTCCGCCGAGTGCGACCATGTAGTTATCCATCTGTACACAAAGCGGATAGACATCGATCTCGTTCTTATAGACCGTGATCTCGGCATTGAGCGAGTCGATCCTGTTCTCTGTTTTTTTCTTGAAGAGCAGCAGTTTGGATATCTTATCGAAAGTCTCACCGTCGAGCACCACAAGATCTTGTGCCGTCAGCGCTGCGGCGCCACGGAGCGTAGACATCTTAGGCTGGTACTGACTATTGAGATAGGTCTCCGCCGCGAGGTGGAACTCCGCCGCTCCTTTGAAGGAACTGAGCATCGGCACCATCTGCTCGAGGTTAGGGATCATCGTAAGCAGTTCGTCTATATCGACATCGATCATATGGTAGTCGAACCCAAGATAGAGGTGGTTGCGTCTGGGAGAGCGGTACATGGCGGTGAGTTGCAGTTTAGCCGCACGGCAGATGAAACCCACCTCATCGAGGATCAGGTTTCCGTCCTGAATGAAGATACCGCCCTTGAGATCTTTCGCTACCTGGTTGAAGATCTCAATCTCACGGATATGGGTGTTAAGCGCCAAGTCAACATCGGTAGGAACCAGAAAGGGCTCCTTGAGACCGGCTTCGCCCGTTTGAGGGTTTGAAGCTTCGCTTGTTTGAGAGTTTGAGGTTTCGCCGGTTTGAGGGTTTTCCTCCTCGCTGCCTTCGTCGGCGGAGAACCACGCCAAGAGCTGGTTGGCATCACAGTGGTCGGAGACGACATCCAGTTCGCCGATGAGGATCGTGTCATGGCGGAACCAACGGCCTATATTACGTACGTTTCCGCGGAGGTTCAGATCCGAGTGCCCAAGTTCGATGCGCGAGTTCTCAATGTTCATCTCGCGGTTCGAATAGGCGAACTCGATAGAAGGGATGAAAACCGTCTCCGGCAGTCTCTCCGGCATGGTGAGTTGTCCCTGCTTGAGGTTGATCTTCAGGCGCGGGTTCCATTGCAGGAAGAGGTTCTTTTCATCCGCTTTATACCGCGCTGCCGCTTCGAGGGAAAGGGAACCGGTTTTGGCAATGAGTTCGTTACCCATCTGTGCATCCAGCGCATCGGTTCGCAGGGCGGCACTCAGTCGTTTGCCTCCTACCACATGCGCGCTCAAGTCCGCTTTCCTGAGATCCGCCTGTATATCCTCAAAAGAACCGCGTACCCGTTCCGAAGCGACGGAAGCGTAATAATCCTGTTCCTTATTGAGAATATCGCTCACCTCAATACGTACAGTAGAAGCACCTAAAGCAGCAGAAACCGTCGTATCCATCGAGAAATCCAGCTGTTTGGCATCCAGATCGATGCGTGCCCAATTGACCTTCGGTTTGGAAGGATTGGTATTCGGGATGCAGATGCGTGCGCGAGTGGACGGCAGATCCGCTATCATCGAATCCATCGCATAATGGATGTCGGTCAGATTGAGGTCGGCAGTTATTTTTCCTTTCCGGAGCCGCATCTGAGTGAGATCATCGAGCGCTATATTCACGTTCGCCGTACCTTTGGTTCGTCCGGTCAGCTCCATCGAGTCCGGCAGAAAATAGGCGAAGTCCGGCAGGTTGGCATCGATCTGAAGCGGCAGATTGAGCTTCATTGCTCCCATGAGATCGTTTATTCGGGCATTGAGCATGGAGAATTGAGAATGACGGGTAGCAGCCTTCAGTTTATGGATCTCCACATTGCTGGTCTCTCCTTCATTCAGACGGATGTCGGCTGTGGCATCCAGCACAACATCGCGAAGGGTGTAAGGAAGGGGTTTGTATGCGCCTTTTCCGTCCTCAAGGGTCAGATGCGCCTGTACACGCGGCATATGATTTTCGCTATAGACACCTTCGATCGTTGCATCCAGCGATGCCTCTCCATCCACATCCAGATCTTTGAGAGATGAGGTGAAGCGATCCGGCACAAGCGCCAAGAGGGGTTTGATCTGCCATTTATTCTTCGTAGCAATTCCCATATTTATTCCGATGGAATCGAGGATATCTGCTTCTCCACCGATCACGAGCGCATAGTCATTAACCGCCAGTTCGGCACGCCGGAAAGCGAAGTGCATGGAGTCCAGATTGACCGCCATGGGTGCATTCAGTCTCAACGAAAGCGAGTCGGCGTAGTTCTCTCCCTTCATCTCCGCGCAGACATCGTGGGCATTCAGCGAGAGGAAGATATCATCCCAACTATTCGCCATAGCCGCCAGTTCTGTTTTGCCAAGCGAAGCGGCGATAGTGTCCTTTTCATCGAGAAAAGTGATCTGCCGTGCCTGCAGCCTCAGCCCGTCCACCTTCAGTTCGTTAAAAGGCAGAGCAAAGGCAGAAGTGTCTTCCTCCGTTGTGTCCGGCGAAGTGATGAAGACATCGGAGAGATTGGTGGTTCCATCGGGCGCGATATAGAAATTGACAAACGCGTCGCTCAGTCCCAGTTCGTGCACATGGAGATTCTTGCGATTGAGAAACTCCATGACATCGACTGTAGCGGTCAGGGCAGAAGCCGAAACGACGGTATCGTTCTGCGCTCCTTCCACGGGATTGAGGATCAGCAGTCCGTTCGCCCGCAGTCCCATACGCGGGAAAGTTGAGAAGAAAGTCAGTTCCGCTTCTCCGATCTGATATTCGGCAGCGATAAACTGATCCGCCGCCTTATGCGCGACAGCAGTCAGTCTCGCCGGCGTGAAGATCACATAGCAGGCAATACCGACCGCAATCACCACGACCGCCAAGAGACCAAAGACCGTCCAGCCAATTATTTTGAGCGCTTTTTTCATTTCGTCTCAACCATTTTGGTGAAATAGAACTTGATGGATTTATGATCTTTCTCGTAATACTCCAGTTGTGTGGAAGTGAGTTTGGAAACGATATATTCCTTTGGAATCTCTGCGCCTACGTTATCCATCAAATGAATCTCGTGCAGGTCTCCTTTGGTTTCCAACTGATACTTGAACCAGCCGTTTCCGCGCACGCCGTTCTTGTTCCACGAGTCGAGCAGATCCTGCTCAAAGACATCCTCCGCTTCGTCCCACTCACGACCGTACAAATAGCCGGTTTCATCGGAGTTTTCGGTGGTAAAACGGACATAGTGCTCCGTGTTATCCTCTTGCCAAAGTCCCTGCAGATCAGAAAGGCGGTATTCGGGATCATTCCCCTCCCCTCCGATCATAGAACAACTCGCCAATGCTACGCCGAGTACGGCAAGAAGCAGCAGTTTGGAGGTTTGACCCCTGCGGACTGTTTGAAATAGTTTGAACATAACTTATGCTTTTTTAAGGTTGATATTTACCGTGTAGCCGTCCATCTTGAGCGCTTCGCTGTTTGAGAGTTTGAGCGCTTCGCTGTTTGAGAGTTCCAGTCTGGTAGCAAGCACTTGACTCTTGATATAGTCGCCGCAATGGAGGACGGCATTATGGATCTCGGGACGATCCTCAAGCTCGACAGCAATACGATCGGTGATCTCCAAGCCGGAGGATTTACGGAGGTTCTGAATACGATTGATGAGCTCACGTGCAACACCTTCTTCGATCAGTTCGTCGGTCAGTTCGATATCCAAGGCGATGGTGAGAATACCATTGTTGGAAACGAGCCATCCGGGCATGTCTTCCGTAATGATCTCGACATCCTCGGGCACTATTGTGTAGTCAAAAGTCGAAAGTCGAAAGTCAAAAGCACCTTCGGTTTCCATCTTGGCGATATCGTCCTGCGACATGGCATTGATAGCCGCAGCGAGGGCTTTCATGTTAGCGCCTACTTTCTTACCCAGCACTTTGAAGTTCGGTTTGATCTTCTTGACCAGCCGTATCTCGGACTGCTCGGCAGGAACGATGACCAGTTCCTTCACGTTCACTTCGGATTTGATGAGGTCAGCTACGTGCAGAAGGGCATCGGTAGTCTCCTGATCAGGCGTCGGGATGACGGCTTTCTGTAGCGGCTGGCGCACGTTCTTCTCAGCGCGTTTGCGGAGCGAAAGGATCATGGAGGTAGCCTGCTGCGCGAGGTACATCTGGCGCTCAAGTGTTGTGTCGATAAGCGCTTCATCGGCTACAGGCCAAGTGCTCAGATGCACGGTTTCACCGGTCAAATCGCGGTATAGACGGTCCGCAAAGAAGGGTGCGTTGGGCGCCATGAGTTGCGCGATCGTCTTGAGACAGGTATAGAGCGTGGTGTATGCCGCCTGTTTGTCCGCATTCATCTCGCCACCCCAGAAACGCTTGCGGTTGAGGCGCACATACCAGTTGGAGAGATCGTCCTGCACGAAATCGGAGATAGCACGCCCGGCTTTGGTAGGTTCGTAGGCTTCGTACGCCCCGGTGACCTCCTTAACGAGGGAGTTGAGCTTGGAGAGGATCCAACGGTCGATTTCGCTGAAAGCTGACGGCTGAAGGCTGACGGCTGAAGGCTCCCATCCATCCACATTGGCGTAGAGGGCGAAGAAGGAGTAGGTGTTATAGAGGGTGCCGAAGAACTTACGTTGGACTTCTTCAACTCCTTCGGGATCGAACTTGAGGTTCTCCCACGGACTGGAGTTGGTGAGCATATACCAGCGTACCGGATCGGCTCCGTATGTATCGAGTGCTCCGAAAGGATCGACGGCATTGCCGAGCCGTTTGGACATCTTACTACCGTTCTTATCGAGCACCAGACCGTTGGAGATGACATTCTTGTATGCCACTTTACCTTCGATCATGGTATGGATGGCATGGAGTGTGAAGAACCATCCGCGGGTCTGATCGACGCCTTCGGAGATGAAGTCGGCGGTACGCGGCAGATCGGCGTTCTCGAAGGGATAGTGGTTCTGGGCATAGGGCATGGCGCCGGAATCGAACCATACATCGATGAGGTCCAGGTCACGCTTCATGGGTTTGCCGGACGGCGAGACAAGGATGATCGAGTCCACGTACGGACGGTGGAGATCGATGACGGAAGGATCGTAGTTCGCCTTCGAATAATCACCGGGTTTATGGTTCGGCCAGGGATTGGCAGTCATGAAGCCCGCCTTGACAGATTTGTCGATTTCATCGAACAATTCCGCGATCGAACCGATACAGATCTCTTCTTTTCCATCCTCGGTTCTCCAGATCGGGAGAGGCGTTCCCCAGTAACGCGAACGGGAGAGGTTCCAGTCATTGAGGTTCTCCAGCCATTTGCCGAAACGGCCGGTACCGGTCGATTCGGGTTGCCAGTTGATGGTCTTATTGAGTGCGATCATCTCGTCGCGCGCCTTGGTGGAGCGGATGAACCATGAGTCAAGCGGATAATAGATGATCGGCGTATCGGTCCGCCAGCAATGCGGATAATTATGGACATGTTTCTCCGTCTTGAACACCAGTCCGTTCTGCTTCATGAACATGCAGAGACGGAGGTCCAGATTCTCCGCCTTCAAGGCCTTGGCTTCGTCGTATTTGTCATTGGTCCAGAAATTCTCGCGGTCGTAGGCATTCTTGACGAACTGTCCCGCCCAAGGGTCATAGAGCGCACGGTTGACATATCCGTTGACAAACCTCTCGTCGAGCTCCTCCGTCAGCCAGTACTTACCGCTGAAATCCACCATCGGGCGGAGTTCGCAGTTACGGGTGAGCATATACAATCCCGGCACTCCTGCTGCATCCGCCACCTTCTTGTCATCCGCACCGAAAGTAGGCGCGATATGCACGATACCGGTACCATCCTCGGTGGTGACATAATCACCCGGGATGACACGGAAAGCGTCCGCCGAACGGTCTATGATGGTATTGGTATCCTTGATATAGTCAATCGGTTTGACCCAGGGGAAGAGCTGCTCGTATCGGAGTCCGACAAGGTCTGTGCCTTTGCCTCTCCAAACGATCTCCGGCTGGAGCAGATTACCCTCCTCGTCCGTACCGCAGAGTTCTTTGCGGTAGGCATCCAGACGCGCTTCGGCGAGGATAATCACCTCTCCCCGACCCTCTTCCGAGGAGAGGGAGGAAGGCCGTTTTACGGCCACGTAGTCAATCTTCGGACCGACACAAAGGGCAGTGTTGGAAGGCAATGTCCACGGCGTAGTGGTCCACGCGATGATATATGCGGCCTCGCCGTTTGACAGTTTGAAACTGTTTGAAGGTTTTAGCTTGAAGAGCGCGGTGCAGGTGAGATCCTTGACATCACGGTAACAGCCGGGCTGGTTGAGTTCATGGCTTGCCAGACCCGTTCCCGCCATAGGCGAATAAGGCTGAATGGTGTAACCTTTGTACATATAGCCTTTCTTGTACAGCTCTTTGAGCAAGTACCAGAGAGTCTCGATATACTTGTTGTCGTACGTGATATACGGGTTATCGAGATCCACCCAGTAGCCCATCTGCTTGGTGAGGTTGGTCCACTCCTTGGTGTATTTCATGACCTCCCGGCGGCAGGCGGCGTTGTACTCATCGACGGTGATCTTCTTACCGATATCCTCTTTCTTGATACCCAGCATCTTCTCCACGCCCAATTCGACAGGCAGGCCGTGTGTGTCCCATCCGGCTTTGCGGCGGACCTGATAGCCCTGCATCGTTTTGAAACGGCAGAAAGTATCCTTGATGGTACGCGCCATGACATGGTGGATACCCGGCATACCGTTCGCCGAAGGAGGTCCCTCGAAGAAAAGGAACTGCGGATGGCCCTCCCGCGTAGAAATACTCTTTTCAAATAACCCTTCTTTCTCCCATTGCTCCAGCACCTCGCGGCTCAACAGGGGCAAATTCATTTGCTTGTATTCGTTAAAATGTTTCATATTAAGTAATTAATCTTTTGGCATAAAAAACGGCTGCAAAGTTACTGCTTTTTTTTGACATATACAAAAAAAATTTGCGTATATGAAAAATTTGTAGTACTTTCGGACGCCGCCTGCTCTTTGAGCATTCCCCCGAATATACGTTCGCGTCCTGCGGTACATACGCCATTATGCATGAAATTTTTAAAGAGTAAACTCTTAATTGGAGACCTAATTATGGCCTTTATGTGCAAGCACCCAAGCCCATAATAAAGCCTCCAATATATAATAATGGATTATTATATTTTAAAAATTTCATGCTGAAAATTTGCGTATGTGCAATTTTTGTAGTACTTTTGCAGCATGAAAAGAGGGATTATTCGTATTATCACGTGGTTCGGCCTTATGTTTGCCTTCACGTTTACAGCCGCTACGGCATGGGGTTTGCTGTCCGGCGGCGATCAATCAATAAGGTCGTTGAGATGGCTTCAGTTTACGCAGACGCTATGCACATTCGCCATTCCGCCGATCCTGTGTGCGATGTTATGGGACGAGAAGCAGAAACCGTTCCGCTGGCTCCGGATGGATCGTATAGGGCGATGGGAGTATCTGTTATGGGGGGTAGGAATCATGTTAGCGGCGCTGCCTGCGATCAACCTGTTTGCAGACCTCAACGGACGGCTGAATTTGCCAGAAAGTCTCGATTTCATCGAACAATTTATGCGCGAACAGGAAGAGAAGGCATCAGAGATCACGAAGCGTTTTCTGCAGGCAGACAACTTTACAGAATTGCTCGGTGTGATCGGTCTGATGGCTTTGCATCCGGCGCTCACGGAAGAACTGACTTTCCGCGGAACGCTGCAGCAGATCATGTACAGGGGGCAAGGCGGCCAAGAACAAAAGATAAAGATGCATCTGGCGGTATGGACGACAGCTATTCTTTTCTCCGCCATACATATGCAGTTTTTCGGCTTTATCCCGCGTATGCTGTTAGGCGCGATCTTAGGATACGCGTTTGCGTGGAGCGGCAGTCTCTGGGTGCCGATCGTAATGCATTTCACCAATAATTTTGCAGCGGTGCTGAGTTATTATTTCTGCGCAGAAGAGGGCGAAATCAATATCGCCGACACGTTAGGTGCCGGCGATACATGGTGGTTAGGCGTAATGAGCGCAGTGATTACATGTCTGGGTCTACTAATATTCTACCGCAGAACTCACAGACAATAATCTTCTTGCGGGTACGGATGTCGAGTTGCTGCTGAGCAGGGATCTTGGCGTGGCAGCCGCCGCAAGAGTCACGCTCGATCTTGACGACAGCCAGACCGTTACGTGCATTCTTACGGATGCGTTTGAAACCGGTGAGCAGACGCTCGTCGATCTTCTTCTCGAGTTCGCTTGAACGGAGGACAAGCGCTTCCGTCTCCGCCTTGGTCTCAGAAAGGATCTGGTCGAGTTCCGAACGCTTCTGGTTCAGATCGACAGTACGCTCCTCGATATCCTTGGTTGTTTTCGCTTTGTCGGCAGTACGAGCCTCAAGCTCCGCCGTAAAATGCTTGATCTTACGCTGTGAAGCCTCGATCTCAAGTTCCTGATACTCAATCTCTTTATTGAGGTTATCGAACTCACGGTTGTTGCGAACGCTATTCTGCTGCTCCTTGTAACGGGAGATCGAAGCGTTGGCATTCTCGGTACGGACACGGTGATCGGAGATCTGGGTCTCGCACTCTTTGATCTCGTTCTCGATGTTGCTGAGACGGGTCTTGAGTCCTTCCACCTCATCTGCCATGTCTTTTACCTCCTGCGGCAGCTCACCGGCTAAGGTGCGCAGGTTATCAATCTTAGTGTCCACTTGCTGCAGTTCGTAGAGGTATTTGAGTTTGTCCTCTACCGTTAATTCTTTTACTCTGGGCATAATGTTTTGAATTTTGTCCAGGAGACCTGGGAAATCCAGGAGACCTAGGAAGTCTAGTATATGTTAATTGGTGTTTTATCTGATTTGCTAATGAAACAGGGTACTCCCAAGGGAGTGATGATGTCGCGGAAGATTTCCCGCGCATGGCGTTCGCTGACCCAATGGTCGATATCGACAAGGGCTATCTGTCCTTCGGCATCCTGGAACTCATGGTATTTGCAGTCCGCCGTGAGATAGACATCCGCGCCTTGGCGGATTGCTTCGGATATAAACTCCGCTCCGCTTCCGCCACAAAGAGCGACGGTGGTGACTGATGATTGGCCATTGCCCTTTTGCGGAGGGAGGGTGTAGCGGATATACGTTGTATGGAGGGTATCACGGACGAGAGACAGGAACGCATCAAAAGTCATGGGTTGGGGCAAAGAACCTATGATACCGAGTCCGGTCTGTGCGGAGAGAGAGGCGTTTCCTGAGAGACCGGGATTACCGGACGGAGAGGAAGGCACCAGAATACGATACTTCTTAATACCAAGCAGATCCGCGAGACGGGTGTTGATGCCGCCTTGCACAGAGTCAAGGCTGGTATGGGCGGAATAGATCGCTATGTTATGGCGGACAGCCGTCTCCACGACACGTGCCTGCGGCGACTGGCCGCAGATCTGTTTGAGACCATGAAAAAGCAAAGGATGATGGGAGACAATCAGGTCACAACCAAGCATAACGGCTTCATCGACCACAGCCGGCGTAACATCTGTGGTCAAGAGAACGGATGTGATATCACGTCCTGTGTCACCTATCTGCATTCCCGAGTTATCCCATTGCTCCTGGGCACTCCGTGGCGCTACAGACTCTATGCTATCAATAATGCTTTTTAAAAGCAAGTTTTCAAAAGCCGATCGCCCTAAAGGGCAGCGGTCTCCTCCTCAATGGTGAAATCGGTTACTCCGGCATTGACCAGAATATTGTACCACTGAATGAGTTTGCGGATGTCAGAGGGGTAAACGCGGTCTCGATCCCAGTTAGGGAGGACCTCGTCAAACCAAGCGTGCAGTTCGTTATTGGCTGCTTTCTTGGGATCCATCGCTACGGGCTTCAAGCCTTCTTTCTTCCCTGCGGAAGTGAGCACATCGCAAAGGCGGACATCCTCGGAATCGGTGAACATCGATACATCGCTGAGAGCAACGATCTTGTCGCGTGCATAGGTAGGCGTACGCTTGCCGTCCACGAGGGATTCAACGATCAACATATTGTTGCCGCGGGAAACGAGTTTGTATAAACCGGGCTTGCCGGTGATGGCGAGAATCTCTCTCAAAGTAGTTTTTTCTTCAGCTGCCATGATTGTCAATTTTCAAAATCGGGTGCAAAGGTACACTTTTTTTATGACATATGCAAGAAAAAATCATTTTTTATTGGTAAATGGGGAAAATACCTGCGGATAGTTCTTGTCAGGCGGAGTGGTTAGAAGGCAGTTGTCGGGTTTGCGCCGGAGTTACCGCCGGTGAGAGTACCGCCTCCAATACGGCTGGAGGGTACAGGAGTACTGGCACAGAGGATTGATACCGCAGCGAAGGGTTGCCGGGCCATTGAGGGAGAAGAATATATCTTTTTTGCTTTCATAATTGCTTGTTTATTCGTGTTTATTATTTATTTGATCAGGATGCCTTGCGCATTATAGGTTTTGCCGTTGAAATCGATGAGGAGCTGACCGTTCACAAGGCGTTTGGCAGGTTGAGCGGTTGCAGCGGTTTGATCAATCGCTGTTGGTTCGTCGGTACGGTTCACTATACGTGCGCGTTTAGCCGCTTGTGCAGCCGAACCTTTTATTTCAAAGTACGCGCGGAAGCCGTAGATCGGTGCTGTTTCGTTAGGCCAGAAAAGGGTGTTGGCGGCACCGAGGAAGAGGAGGTTACGGTTGTTTGCCGCAAGTTCGGTTGGAGCGAATACACCGTGGAAAGATACGTATGTATCGCTCGTTTGGTCCACCGGACTTGTAGCCGAAATAGTAACACCGGTAAAGGTTGGGTTGGAAACATCTTCGGAGGGCCGAATGAGATAAGGCTTTCCGGCGGTGAGGAAGGGGGAGGATGTTACTTTGCTGAAGGAAAGATCCAATTCTTCGCCGTTGACGTAAGAGCCGGTAAATTCCTCAAGGTCATAGCCGGAGCCGAAGACTGATTGCAGCTGGTCGTCTGTGAGGGCGAAAGGCAAACAGAGGGTGTTGTACGAGGCGGAGGTGATATCTCGATTTGCAAGAGTTACATTTACTAATTGACCTGAGTTGGAGGAAATAGTGGAATTGTTGTTGACAGTGCCATCAAAAGAAAAAGCCGAAACTATTCTTGACTCACTACCATTCAAACAAACTCCTTGACCGGACTTCACTGTCGTAAAATACAGACATGGATCTGTAGTACTCATGTACGTACTCCAACCAGATGTAAAATCTCCTGTTAATTCTTTATAAACACTGTATGGTTCGAGAGTTGATAGAATACCATCAATAGTGATTATTTTTCCTGTTGCCAAGAAAATATCTATCGTTCCGCTTGTTAATTTCGGTGCTCCGGATAACTGTAGTGTTCCTTGATTGCAGATAGCGATAGATACGCCATCCTCATCTGTTACATACGTGTTTTCTATTTCTCCTTCATGGAGGATCAGCGTTCCTCCTTCTTGGATAGTTATCAAGCCAGATGATAGTATTGCGCCATTACTACCCGGATAGAAACTCGTAATCTTTCCGTCGCCTTCGCTATCATAGATAGTGAGCGTTTTTCCATTAGGAACAATTATTCTATTTATACCCAAAGTGGCTGTTTTGCCGTTTAAACAAAGGTTTAGATCGCCAGTAAGGGTGACATCCGGGTTATCCAAAGTAAAGAGCACATCTTCTTTTAAATAGTAGTTGCCGGAAGTAGGAAGAGAGTTAGTAAAAGACCATTTGGAGAAAGTGATACCATTATGTTCATGAGTGATGGCAGTGGTTTCAAACGATACCTCAGACGCAAAGGCACTTTCGCCATCTTCAGTTACCGCCTGAACATCAAAATAATAGGTTGTACCATCCTCCAATTCATCAATATCCAAATAGGTATTGGTAACACCTTCTGCGCTCTCGCTTAAACTACCGGAAGTTGTACCCCAGCGTACATTGTAAGAGGTAGCATCTGTTACAGCGTCCCATGAGAGACGAGCAGAAGAAGTGGTTATACTGCTTGCAGAGAGATTTTCAGGAGCGGGGATGGGAGTGACGATGGTAAAAGTTGTTTTAGGGATGTAATTTCGCTTATTGGCATAACCAATAGAATCGGATACTCCCGATCCGAAAGCGAATCCATATCGTTCATGTAAATTTGCCATCCAAGCCTCTCTGTCGTCCGTAAAACTATATGTACTATATACCCATTGTTGATGAACAAAACGTGCATGGTCTGTTGCTGTTATATAAAATTTTAAATAATTATACGCATTATCACCTACGTTTGTGGTAGATTTGTCATAAAGCGTCAGTACAATATTGCTTGAACCATCCCAAGGGAATTGAGTTACATTGAAAGTTAATTTCAGCGTTTTAGCTCCATCACTATCAGTTATACCACCTTCTGTAACTAAATTACCGTCAAACACTTTAGTCCCTTTGGGTAAAAACTTTGAATTATAGGTTGTGCTTACCTTATCCAATGAATACGCATTGACTTCAGTCTCTGATAACCATATTTCTATTGAACGAGAGAACTCATTAACGCTGTTGGCATCTTTTGCAGCATAATAAAATGTAACAGCTGTAATATTACCTGCAGAAGCTCCTGATGGAGTGAACTCTGAAGGCAAATATATCTGCTGGGTGATAGATCCTCTCATTGAAGAACTACTCCGAAAAATAGGAATAGTGTTGCTTTTAATTGCCGTAGTTGGTTCCACGGTGTAATCCGTTGCAAAGACGGAGAGGGATAATAGAGATGCGAAGAGGGAAGTGGTAAATAATTTTTTCATGACGAATACCTTTTTTAGTTAAAAATCTTAATAATCGTATATAATTTGTGCCAGTTCCGGATACGAGATGACCACGACTTGCTCTCGACTTGACCTCGACATGACCCCGACACCGAGCAGAATTGTGTGAATCTTAATAACCGGATACTTTTTTGTTGCCGATTGAGCAGAATGTCACAAATTCGGTGCAAAGATAAGCAAAAATAAAAAAACATGCAAATATTTTAACAAAAAAATGTAATTTTACTTCATTTTCTTACATTTTGATGTTAAATTGGGAGCAGAATTCTATTTTTATGGGCGGAAATTTGCATAATTCAAATAAATGTTGTAATTTTGCAGGCGGTTTGATTATTGAAAGAAAAATAAGAATGGATTAATGTAATAAATTTTAAAAATATATATTGTATGAAGAAGATTTTTGCATTACTATGCGCGGGAATGATCGGGATCGGAAGTATCCAAGCCAGTGTGGTTCTGCGGGAGAGTTTTGACCGTAGTTTGGGAACACTATCCACCAGTACATGGTCGTCGGGCGGAACATTACCCAACGACAGCAACTGGCATACTTACAGCCCCGGGTCAGTGCAGTTTCAGGTAGTGAACGGTCAGTTGACGAAAAGCGATTACTGCTCAGCGACAAGCGGAAAAGCCGTACAGTTCAGCGCCAACCACAGCAGAGACTATATCCTTTTCAAGAACGCACTGAGCGGCGAAAAGGCGTATCTGGCGTTTCTGCTGAAAGCAAGCGTATTGCAGACGACCCAAAATGCCATGAGTGCATCGAATGCCAACAACAGTATTATGAGTTTTGCTATCGACGCTTCGAACAATGCCTTAGGCAGTCTGAACGGCCGTGTGATTATTCAGAGTGTGGATGAGAACACTTTCCATTTAGGCGTTTCGCGTCGCGGCGAGACACCGCAGTTTGCCGCAAACAGTCTGAAGACCGGCGAGACCTATCTGGTGGTAGCCGAATATGAGTTTGTGGAAGGCGAGAAGAACGATCTGGTGCGTCTCTATATCAACCCCACTCCGGAGGAACAGAATGCAGCAGTGGTGAGCGTCAATCCGAGTACAGCAAGCGCCGATGCAGGATCGTTAGTGGGCATAGCGCTTTGCTCGAACGGTAACACGCCTACCGGTATGCTGATAGACGAGATCCGTGTAGTGAGCCAATGGAGCGAGCTATGGGAAGACAGCAGTCAGCCTCAGCCGGAGATACAAGTGAAAAGCAGTCTGGCTTTCGGCGAAGTGACGACCGGCGCAGCTATCGAGAAGACGATCCAAGTGAGCGGCAGCAGTCTGCAAGGCGGAATCAGCGTTGCATCCAACAACAGCGCGTTGGTGCCCAAAGTGAATACTATCTCCAAAGCAGAAGCGGAAGCCGGTTACAGTCTGGCGCTGACCCTGACCGCCCCAAAAGACGGAGCAGGCAATGCAGAAGTGACACTTTCGTCCGCTGGTGCAAGCGATCAGATTATCACTGTAAGCTGGACAGCCAAAGCACCTGTGCCTGCAGCCGGAACAAACCTGTTGGCAAACGGCAGTTTTGAAGAAAACAGTTGCAATGCGATGTTCGGTTGCTCCTTCGACGACTGGAGCTGGAACGGTTCGGGTGCAAGCGTAGAGAGCGAAGATGTAGCAGAAGGCGAAGAGGCGATGCGTGTCCAACCCACCCGCAACGGTATTCTGGAGCAAGACATATCTCTGACGGACGCGGACTACGCAGGCGGTACTCCGTTCGAACTGAAGCTGCATTACAAAGCGCAGAGTCTGCCGGAAGGAGGCGCTATCGGGCTTGATTGCTACTGGACACCGATCAGCAGCGGAAATGCAGACGAGATGAAGAAACACGATGCCGAGCTGCTGCAACGCGCTATCTGCACGGAAGCCGGCAATGAGTGGCAGGAGTTCAGCGTCCGTACCACCAAACCGGTTAACTCCTCCAAACTGCTGATACGCGTCACCGTACCGAAGAACGCCAATGTGCTGTTCGACGATTTCAGTCTTGTTGAAGCAGAGCAGAACGAGCCGTTTATCAGCGTGACGCCAAACAAAGTGTCGAGCGTGAGTTGCGAGATCGGAGAGAGCGTTGATTTCCAGACTATCCATATCAAACAAGGCAATTTGGAAGGCCCGACGACTTTCTATATCGGCGGTAGCGACAAAGGGCATTTCCGGTTATCAGCGAGTGAGTTAGCCGCCGATCAGAGCGATTTAGACCTTATTATAACATACGCGCCCACGAGCGCGGGCACGCATAGCGCATCGCTGATCTTCGACAACGCCCAGCATACCACAATCCTGCCGGATATCATTTCGCTGCGCGGCAGTTGCACCGATCCTTCGGCTGTACCGACCATAAGCGTGACGAGCGAAATACCGAGTTTCGAGACTATCGTAGGCAAGCAGATCAGCGGCAAGATCACCGTGAAGAGCGAGAACTGCACGGATTATGTCTATCTGAGTGTCAACCACGTGGAAGGCGCAGCATTTACGACAGTGGAGAGCGTACTCGCCAAGAACTGGGAATCGGAGGTGACGATCTACTTCACGCCGTTGGAAGAAGGCACCTACCAGTCCACTCTGACACTTCGTACGGAAGGCGCAGAACCGGTGGTAGTAACGCTGAACGGCAAGGCTGTGGCACAGAGCGAAGAGACGATCGACTGGAGCACTTCGTTCCGATGGGACATGACTAATCCGAGAGCATTGCTGAACGAGGATTTCGAGAGCGTCAAGCATAACGAGACCGTTCTTCTGGACGGATGGCAGAACATAGCGAAAGCGGATGCACGGCCGTGGAGAGGCCAGGACAACAGTCAGGTAAGTTATGCCGGAAACGATAACAAGAGCGCCAAGGCGACGGCTTACCAGTACGGCAAGGACTCCACCGACACGTGGGAGATGTGGCTTGTTACTCCGGCATTGGATTACAAGAATGCAGAAGGAAAGATCTTCGCCTTCAGCGTAATGGGCGAATATATGCCGGATGACGGTAATAAAGCCAGCTTCGATCTCTTCTATATCGATGCGACGGATCCGAACAATGTGTTCTTCCAGCAGTTCGACGGTCTATCGATCCCGAAGACGGCTGACGAGAACAATGTGTGGGTGCCATTCCAGATCCATCTGGAGAACCAGCCGAATATCGCAGATGTATTCTTCTTCGCATTCCGATACAAAAGTCCGAACGGCGGCGACGGGACAGTAACCTATTATGTGGATGAGGTGAGCTGGGGTCGCACCGATCTGCCGAATACGGAAGGTTTCGAGGATGTACAAAGGGACGAAGTACCAAGTAGAAAAGTGCTGCAGAACGGCGTGCTTTATATCCTTCGCGGCGAGAAGAAGTATTCCATTTTAGGGATCGAGCTGTAAGCAAGAGTGTATGAAAAATGCCCGGCCGTCGGTCGGGCATTTTCTATGTACGCGGACAGTTACGGTCTCCAGAATTTAGCAGCCTGATGACCGCGGATAAGGAGGTGGTGGTTCGCGATAGGAGAAGTCAGGAAATACTGGCTGACGATCGGCGTAGACTGGATCCACACCTGTGTGCGGCAGAGGTTCTGCTCGTACTGGCAACGGGTGAGCGTGACATTAACCGCCAAGAGACGCTTCATATCACCGCTGAGTTTGACAAGGGTGTAATCGCCTGTAGGCAGTTCGCCATGGATAGCCACACCTATACCCGATTCGAAATGGGTGGTATATTCGTGTTTCTCGGTCATCTTCAACGGAATAGTACAGTGCGCAAGAAGCATTTGTCCGTCGGGCTGGATACGTGCAGGGTTCACCATAAAGCCCGGTTCGCCCGTGAGACGCTTGCAGATCATCATCGTCAGCAGCACCGGAATATCGCTTTCGCAACCGGCAGGAATACCTTCGTCATTGATTTTACTCATAGCGATACAACCGGTGTTCTTGACTGTCTTGAGCAGATCGAAGCAACGCAGGGTAACGCCATCAAGTTTGTACTTAGCGATGATTTCCTTCACGCGGGCATAGATAGCCTCAGCTCCTTTCATACCTGGATCCACTTCGCCCAGGCTGCTTACCTCCTCGATAGGGATATCCACCAGTTCGCAATTCATCTTCTTGAGGACATCCTTGTAATCCACGCTGGAAGCGATCAACCAATCGGAAGGTTTGCCGATCACACCCAGACGCTGTTTGACATCACTGTGGAGCACTTTCTCCAGCGGAACACGGGTGAGTGAATCCGTCTCGCTTTCCTCCGGGAAAATCGTGTCCTTCGCGTGCTGCATTACCTTTGCAATACCATTACGCTGGCGGATGAAACTAACAATCTCAAAGGCTGCGGCCAGAGAGTTGCTGTAACCGCTAACCAACAGATAAACAGGACGCTTGAGGTCGATCTTCTTCTGCTTAACGAGATCAACAAACTGCGCCTCCGTTCCTCCGGTGAGAACAGCTACTACTTGATTTTCATCGATAAACGAATCCGATACCTTGAAGGGAATCGTCGCGGTCTCCGTGTGGAGCTCAGAACATAATGTGTGTAACATGGCTTTTATGATTGGTTATTGGTGATTGGTTATTTAGATTTATTGACTCGAAAAGTATAATATTTCTGGCCGAGATAACTGATTATTACCGTTATGACTGTGATGACGAGTTTTGAAGGCGTTGGATACCATCCGAAAGTCTCGACACAGAGTTTGAGACCGAAATAATTGATAGCCAGATTGATCATCACTATCAGTATATATCGCGCGAGTTGGCGTGCACCGTGTAGATCAGATTGCGTGAAAGTGACATATTTCTGCAGCCAAAAACCCGTCAGGAGCGTAATCGGAAAAACGATACAAAGGGTAGCAATATGAGGGGTCAAACAAATTTGAAGGTTTGAAGATTTGAAGATTTGAAGATTTAAATATACCAGATCGTGCCCGATGACGAAATTATAGATCAAGAAATAAAGAAGCAGATCCAACGCCATGTTTCCGCCTCCGCAGGCGGCATAACGGAATAATTGTCTGGATATCCATTTATCAAAAGGACGATAGAAGAAATCAATTATTCTCGTTACTATTTGAGCTAATCGGCGCATAGTAGCAAATCTTTGCAGGTGCAAAGATAGTATATTTTTTTCATATACGCAATATTTTTGATTAAAAAGCGAACAAAAACTCGCTTTTTTGCCGATAAATTTGTATAATTCAAAAAAAAGTAGTACTTTTGCAGCCGATTTCGAAGGTTAACTAAAAGTAATAACTCTATGGACGATTATCACCCGAACAATGCAACAAGTACATGCCAAGAAATTTCTGGGGCAGCACTTCTTGACGGACCTGAATGTCGCCCAGAAGATTGCTGAAACCACCTATAAGGGACAAAGTGACCAAGTACCAAGTACCAATGAAAAAGTACGCGTATTGGAAATAGGTCCCGGAATGGGTGTGTTAACCCAGTATCTCCTCAAAAATCCGAATATAGAACTCACGGCCATTGAGATTGACCGTGAGAGTGTAGCATATCTGAAGGAGTGGTATCCGGAGCTGAAGCTGATAGAAGGAGATTTTCTGAAACTCGATCTGAATACCCTCTATCCCGAAGGTGAATTCAATGTCATCGGCAATTATCCTTATAATATATCCAGTCAGATTTTCTTCAAAGTACTGGATTATAAGGATCGGATTCCTGTTTGCTCGGGAATGATCCAAAAGGAAGTAGCAGAACGTATTGCTTCCAAACCGGGCAAAAAGGCCTATGGAATATTGAGTGTATTATTACAAGCCTATTACGATATAGAATATTTGTTCACTGTGGATGAATATGTATTCAATCCGCCTCCAAAAGTCAAATCGGCCGTGATCCGGATGACGCGTAACAAGCGACGACGGTTGGAATGCGACGAAGCATTATTCAAGACAGTAGTGAAAACAGCTTTTAACCAGCGACGAAAACAGATGAGAAACTCGCTACGGAGTTTATTCGAAAGTCAAAAGTCGAAAGTCGAAAGCTCAGAACGATTAGAATGGTTCCTGACCCGAAGACCGGAACAGCTATCTGTTGAAGAATTTATTGAACTAACCACTTTAATTGAAAACAGTCATGTCTGAAATCAAAATATTCTATAAGGACAAGGAGAAGATCAAGGTAGCACGCACTATCTCCGCGCTCAAAGAGCTTGACAAGAAAGATATCATCTGGATCGATCTACTCGATGTATCCGATAAAACCGAGGATACCTTGGAGGGATTTCTGAAAATAGAAATTCAGGAAGATGAAGAGATGGAGGAGATCGAGTTGTCGTCCCGATATATACAAACCGACGATTCCATCGTAGCAAACAGCAACTTCCTGAAGTCTAATTTTGAAATGGAGCCGGTGAACTTCATTATTAAAAACTCCATTCTTGTATCTATCCGTGATGTGGAGTTGGACAGTTTTAACGAGACAGTGAAGAAGATGTTTGTCAACACCCGTAATTTCCCGAGCGGATACCATGTGCTGGTAGCGCTGATGGAAACCCGTGTGGAGAAAGACGCCGACTTGATCGAGGATACCACGGATATGATTACCGAATTATCCCAACAGATCAACGCCAATAGCGATCACGTGGATGAAGATTTGCTGGTACAGATCAAGGATCTGCAAGAAAAAGTGACGATCATCCGTCAGAACATATTGGACAAGCAGCGCGTTATCAGCAATCTCATGAAATGTGATTTCTTCCCCGAAGAACTTGGTCCGCGCTTAACCATGATTATCAAAGATATCAACTCACTCTTTGATTATACCCGATTCGGTTTTGACCGTCTTGACTACCTGCAGGATACATTCCTCGGTTTGGTTAATATCGAGCAGAACAAGATCATTAAGATATTTACAGTCATCAATATCATCTTCCTGCCGCCTACATTGATAGGCAGTCTATATGGTATGAACTTCGATTTTATGCCGGAACTCCACTGGCAGTACGGATATCTATGGGCAATCGGACTGATGTTACTGTCGGTATTCCTTATATTGCTGATTTTCAAGTTAAAGAAATGGTTATAAACAAATTGTAAACAGGATACATGCAGTATAGTCTAAAACTTGTTCCACAGAGTAGTTGTTAAATCCATTTACTTTTTTGACACAACTACAGATCATTATAATCCGTTGAAATCGAGGAAAATTGATTACTTATTGACATTTTCAACACCCAATTATATTCATTGAATTTTTTAAAATTAAATAATATTTATATTATATGAACTTAGCCGAGCAGGATAAACTGAAGCAATCAATTTGCGAATTAGCAAAAAAGAAAAATGCAGTTATATTCGCACACTATTACACTCGTCCGGAGATACAAGAAATAGCCGATTTCATCGGAGATTCTCTTGCGCTTGCGCAGCAGGCTACGCGCGTGGACGCGGATATATTAGTAATGTGCGGCGTGCATTTTATGGGAGAGACGATGAAGATTCTATGTCCGGACAAGAAAGTGCTGATCCCGGATATGAACGCGGGTTGTTCGCTGGCAGACAGTTGCAAGGCAGAGGACTTGAAACAATTTATAATTGACAATTCACAATTCACAGATCAGAAACCTATTGTAGTTTCTTATGTGAACACTTCTGCGGATGTGAAAGCGTTGACAGATGTAGTGGTGACGAGTTCCAATGCGGTAAAGATCGTAGAGCAATTGCCTGCAGACGCGAAGATTATCTTCGGTCCGGATCATAATCTGGGTTCTTATATCAATTCCGTAACAGGCAGAAACATGCTTCTATGGGACGGAGCCTGCCATGTACACAGCCGTTTCTCGTTAGAGGCACTATTGCAACTCAAAGCAGAAAACCCCGGAGTAGAAGTACTCGCACATCCCGAATGCAAGGCGGTCATTTTGGCACAGAGCGATGTAATTGGTTCGACCAAGGCATTGTTAGAGCACACAATCAAATCGTCCGCCAAACGCTTTATAATAGCCACTGAAAGCGGTATTCTCCATGAGATGCAGAAAGCCTGTCCGGATAAAGAGTTTATTCCGGTTCCACCGGAAGTAACAGAGGGCGTAGGTTGCAGTTGTAACGAATGTGAGTACATGCGCATGAATACGCTTGAGAAAGTGTATGATTGTCTGCTTAACGAGTCGCCGGAGATGCATGTAAACGAAGAAACAGCCCGTAAGGCTGTCTCCTCTATTAATAGAATGCTCGAGATGAGCTGATAAGTTATTTTTTTATTCTATCGGGAAATCAAAATAGGTATCGGGGTACGGTTCGTTCTTCAGCGTGAAATGCCACCACTCGCTGTCAATGCCTTCGAAACCGTGACGAAGCATCGCCTCGCGGAGAATAAGGCGGTTCTCGGATTGCCGGTAGAGCTTGCATCGGTAATCCGGATGGCTCTCAACACCGAACCAGTCGAAAGGCGACCCCATGTCCAGTTCTTTGCCGGTAGCCGCATCCAGAAGCGTGAGGTCCACCGTCGAACCGCGGCTGTGACTCGAACGCGCGTAGATATAGCCTTGCTCGAAAAGCAGGCTCTTGTCCACCATCGGATAGAAGACCGCTTTCATCGCTGTGTCCTGCACATCCTCCGCCCAGCGGATGAAATGGTTGACGGCGCGCTGCGGACGGTAGGTGTCCCAGATCTTGAGACGGTACCCACGTGCCTTGAGTTCGTCGCTGACCGCTTTGAGTGAGTCTGCCGCCTGCTTGGTCATCAGCGCCAGCGGCCGCTCGTAGCCGTCAATACGCGCGCCTACGAAGTTATAGGTGCTGTAATAGCGGATCTCCAAAATGGCATCGGGGATGATGTCTGTCAGATTGACAAACGCACTGCTGTCTTTCTCCGGCTCGGGAGCGGGTTGTTGTTTTTGACACGAGAGCAACAGAACGGACGCCAATGCCAAGAGTAAGAATGGTTTACGCATAGTGGTATTCATTAAAAACGCTGCAAAGGTACAAAAAATAATTGACATATACAAATAATTTTGTACATTTGTACAAAGTCAGCCATATTTCCGAACAAAATTAGTGGTATCGATGGTCATATTCTTGAATAGATGCGTGCCATGATGGCACCGCTGATGTTATGCCAGACGCTGAAGACAGCTCCGGGAATGGTGGCTAAAGGGAATGCCGCAAAATGCATTACCGCCAGCGAGGTAGCCAAACCGGAGTTCTGCATGCCTACTTCGATACTGAGTGCTATGATCTTCGGGCGTTGCAGACGCAACAGTTGACCGACCAGATAACCGATACCGAGTCCGAAGAGGTTATGAAGCATCACCACCAGCACGACTAGCAGGCCTGCGGTCATCAGCCGGTCAGCGTTATGGGACACGACGATGCCGACGGTAAGCGCCACCGCAAGGGACGAGAACGCAGGCAGGTAAGGCGTGACGCGTTGCGTGAGTTTGGGGATGAAACGCTGGCAGAGCAAACCGCATACAATAGGCAGAATGACGATATAGACGATACTCATTAACATCCCCGTGGTATGCACATCAACCATCGTGCCCGCCAAGAGCCAAACGAGAAGCGGCGTCAGTAGAGGTGCAAGCAAAGTGGATGCAGCGGTCATGCCCACAGAAAGAGCCAAGTCGCCTTTTGCCAGATAAGTGATTACATTCGAAGCCGTTCCTCCGGGACAACAGCCGACGAGGATGACGCCTATCGCCAGTTCTTGCGGCAACGAGAAAACCTTGGTCAGACCCCATGCTAACAGCGGCATGACGGTGAACTGCGTGAGGCAACCGATGAGGATATCTTTGGGACGACTCAGCACTATTTTGAGGTCATTCGCTGAAAGTGTCAACCCCATGCCGAACATAATGACACCCAGCATCGGATTGATCACCCAAGTGCCGATCCACGCGAGCGAAGAAGGCACAATAAGACTTAGTGCTGCGACCAGCAGCACGATCACACCCATCCATTTGGCTATAAAATTACAGATTCGCAGTGTCATAATAATTCTGTCAACCTATCTTCCCTAATCTTCCAATTTATCCATAATGGTGTTATTGATTCTTTTTGATTACTTTAGCGGGATTGCCGGCAACGACCACATCGTCAGGGATGTCATGAGTGACGACCGAACCGGCGCCAACGATCACACGGTTACCGATGGTGACACCCGGACAGACAATTACTCCGCCGCCCAGCCAGCAGTCATCGCCGATATGAATCGGCAGACCTGTTTCTATGGTCTGACGCCGCTCGATATAATCGTGCGGATGGTCGGGGGTCAGGAGCTGGCAGTTGGGACCAATAAGCGTGTGGGCGCCGATAGTGATACCCCCGCCATCCAAGAATACGCCGTTAAAATTGACAAACGAACCTTCTCCAATGGAGATCCGGTTGCCATGGTCACAATGGAATGGCGGACAAATGATTACCGAAGGATGGGCATCAGGGATGAGGGCTTTGATACAACGATGTAACTCGTCCATGTCCCATGCGCCGCATTGATTGAGGTCTCGCATCGCATAATACGCCCGCAGGATGTTCGCTTGAACCTCCTTGTCCGTGTAGTCATACGGCAAGTTATGAAGCATTTTTTCGTATTCTGTCATAATCGTTTCTTTTAATGTCCTCTTACATAATGCGCCTATTCGGCTACAAAGTTATCCATTCAAAATTTTCCTTACCTGCTCCTATCTCGAAATGGTACTTGACGATGCCAAGGTCGGTATGGACATAGCTACCGATAAGCAAATAGTTCGGTTTCGCCTCGACGCGGTTGTTGTCATGCAGCACAAAGAGGAACTTCTGCTGATTGACAGCCTCGGTTATGGCGGACTTGGATGGCTTCTTGTATCGTCATTTCTTTCTGTTTAACTCCATTTCCATATTTGAATGATTCGTTGGACTATCTCTTCCGGACGATCGACAAGGAGCTGACCATGGTTCATGCCTTCGAAAATCTCGACATGTGCCTGAGGATAAAGCGAAAGCAGATGTTTCGCTTGCGGCTTGGCGACAAACGCTTCTTTCGTGCCATACCAGAAATGGATGTCATTGCCGGAGATAGATTCCAACTTATTGGTATAAACGGACTTGTAGCCATCTAAGACGGCCTGTCTGCCACCCCACGGCCATGTTTTCTTGCATTCGTCCAGCAGCACGTCGAAATAGTGGTTGCGGAAGACGGCTTTCCAAAATCCCGTCCAGTGGTAGCAAGTCCAGACATTGATTGCCTGGTAGTGCCGCAAAGGATTGACGAGCCATTTGGGCAAGGGCAGCAAAGGAGCTGCGTCAAGGATAGCATGGTCAATGGTCAATACGTTGCGCTCCAAGATACGCGAAAGGATTTTGCCGCCAAGCGACAGCCCATAGGCACAATCCAAATGTCTGTCGTAATGCGCTTGCACATAGGCAATGATTTGCGAAGCTTGGTCGTCCACAGAGGTGAAGCGTGTGTGCTTGCCAAGCGTAAAACCGTCCACCTCCACGGCTATGATACGAAACCGCTCTTCCACCAAACGAATGAGAGGAAGGAATATCTCGTACGACACTCCCAATCCGGGAATGAGCAATAACGTCGGGGCTTTTTCGCTGCCGAAAATTTGGAAGTTCATTTTTTACATGTCCATGGCAGAAACCGGCCGGTACGGCGGCAATAAGCTTCATATTCCTCGCCGAAATCACGGCGCAGCCGTTGCTCTTCGCTCAGTACTTGTACTATCATGATAGCCACGAAGATAACCCAAACAAGCAAAGCTTGCCACGTCCAGAGCCACACGATATAACCGAGCAGATAGATGAACGTCCCCGTCAACATAGGATTGCGATTGAGCCGATACGGTCCATCCACCATTAGATGTTGGGTGCGCGGACCTATCTCATGATCAAAAGCGTCCATCGGATTGCCTTTGCCGCGACGTTTCATATACACGATCGTCCATATACTGAGAGCCAAACCGCCGATAATCAGCACACCTGTTATCGATGCGCGACACACGCCGATATGCTCCAATGCCGGCATACCTGATGCCAACCACATGATCGTCGGCAACAACACCACGAACATCACTCCGCCGAGCACATAGCCGGCTATTGCACGAAACTTACTCATATGCTATCAGTTCTATTAATCGGGTAAATAAACGCCATTGGCTTTGAGCGGTTCCAGATGGATGGTTATCATCGTCGCTGCGCCGAAACGTTCACGCAGTTTTTGCTCCAGAAGGACACTATGCCTGTGCGCCTCGTATAGCGACACGTTTCCATGCATGCGCAAGTGCATCTCAATCGAGTACACATTGCCCACACGTCGCGTACGGAGATGGTGCATCTCGCTCATCTCGCTGTCCTGTGCTACGATCTCGCGGATCTGTTGCTCCACTTCTTCCGGCAAACGTTTCTCCATCAAATCCTGTACGGCTTCATGCAGCAGTTTGCCGGCTGTGACGATGATGAAGATACTTACCAGCACAGCGGCTATCGGATCCAGAATAGCCCATTGACCGCCGAACAACAACGCTCCGCCTATTCCGACCGCCGTAGCTACCGACGACAACGCGTCTGTGCGATGGTGCCAGGCATTGGCTTCCAGAGCCGGTGAGTTGACACGACGGCTGACATGGACCGTAAGCCAATAGATGATTTCTTTCGCTGCTATGCTGATGAGCGCCGCCCATAAGGCTATCCGACCAGGCATCACCAGTTCCGCGCCGTGCTGCGCACTCACTATCTTCTGCACACCCTCCGCCGCCAAGACACCACCTGCCACCAAGAGCGCAATAGCCACGATAGTAGTGGCCAGTGTCTCATATTTACCGTGACCATAGGGGTGCTCACTGTCCGCCGGACGACTGCTGATCTTCACAAAAAGAAGCACCACAAAATCCGTCAGCAGGTCGCTCAACGAATGTACGGCATCCGCTATCATCGCAGCCGAGCAACCTATGATTCCCGCCACGAACTTCAAGGCAGTTAATGCCACATTAACCACGCTACCCCATAGGGTGATTCGTATAATCTCTTTCTCTCGCGTCATCTGTTTTATTTCTTCTTATTATATTTCGCTTTGACAATCTCGTACGAGTTGCGAGTAAGGTCACGTAGTAACTCGTCCGGCGCGGTATGTGGGGCGATACCTATCCAATGTTTCGGCGACTCGTTGTACGGGTTGCCGACACAATCGTATTGGGTTTTCAGTTCTTAGCCGCGAGGGCACGATTATTTCGTCTATCCGTTCAGGCTGGCACTTGAGCGAGATAACCTGAAAATCATTCAGATCGAAGAAACAAAACATATGTCCGCAGACATAGAAGACCAGCACTCCTTCGCCGTTCTTGAACATGACGAAAGGCAGCTTCTCTTCTACATCTGAACCTAAAGAAAGGCAGAATTCGCGGATATCTTCTACGTTCATAAATCAGACTTGCTTGTTTGGGCTGCAAAGGTACATAAAAAATCCCACATGTGCAAGGGTTTGAGGGATTTTTAGTTGTTTATTGCTGATTTTGGCGAAGGAGGGCTTGGATGAAGGTGTCGAGTTTGGAGTACTGCTTCCGGTAGAGTTTGGATGCTCCGGGACGCAGTTTTTTCTCGAAAGGTGCTTCCGGGTCGGGTTTCTTGAACTGGGCATAGAAACGGGTACGATAGTTCTCCAGCCGGAGGCGGAGTTCGGCTACGTGTGCGCGCTCATCGGGCGTCATTGCAGCGAGTTCTTCGTCGGTGTAACGCTCGGAACGGATGATTTCGGTCGTCATCCGGCTGACTTCGCCAAACGAGCGCATATTGGCGAGTTCGGCGCCTTTCGCGGGCGTTTTGTCGAAATCGCGCGGATAGGCTACTTTGTAGGACTCCTGGACACCGACTTTGAGGACCGCTCCGTTGGGTGCGCGATACTTCTTTTGGCGCATGATAATTCCGCTATTTTTCTCAAATTCTCCGTGCATTTCCGCCACGGGTGCATGTAACTTAACTTTCGTCATAGAATGGCATAGTTTTTGTGGTATATTTTATAGGATTTCAAGATTTCTAACTCTAGTTAGGGTTTTGAGTGCTCGTCAAGTTTTTCTCACGCTTACGTTATAGAAACAACAGGCTAATGACGCGGTAACCACGCGGTTATCACGCGCTAATCACGCGCTTTTGGATGCTATTAACCATTATAAAACCTCGATTTTAGGTCGAGGCGGTTGCGGGGCGGAGCGGTCTGTTGTAGGACATTGAAATGTACAGCCACAAGCGGTTGCTCCAAACGGAAAAAAGAACACTTTTGAAATCGGGTGTAAAGATACTACTTTTTTTTGATATATGCAAATTTTCGGGTATAAATTTGCCATTTGCAGGATTTATGACATACTTTCGAAGGGGGTTCACATTAAAATCTTTCACCCGCGTTAGGATTTGGAAGGGCGCAGCTGCATGGTCAGGGCGAACAAACGTGACTGAAAGAGGTAGACCGTAGTTAGGTATAAAAGAAAACTGCCGGCTTGTTATGAGTCAGCAGTCTTACACAATCCGTACTTGGGTTGCAAGCACAATGTAAAGGAAGTGCCTTTAGCTTGGCAACAGTTGCAATTTTTTGCTATTTATTGTTATTTAACCGGATCTCCTCATGATAAAGGTAATTGACCAGTATCGGCTTTCCTTTTTCGGCTCGCCCATATGGCAGATCATTGCGTAAATACGGCATTTCATGCTCGGTAGCAAAGCGTTGCACGTCTTCCTCCAGACGATGCCACCAATTGCGTTTGCCTTTGTTGTAAATTTCATCGTACAGTGGCATAAGATGCGGATATTTTTCTGCAATGTAACGCATGATTACGGGTTTGAATTGTCCGCGCAGATTCAGGTTCTCCAGCCAAATGAGGTCGCACTGTTCGCGCACCCTCTCCATGATACTCCAAACATCTGTTATACCAGGGAAGATAGGCGAGATAAAACATACAGTGCGGATACCTTTGTCGTAGACCTGCTTCATAGCAGCTAGCCGACGCTCAATACTGACTGCTTCATCCATATCATTTTTGAACTGCTCGTCGAGCGTGTTGATTGACCATGATACGGTTACTTTTGGGAATGTACTCAGTACATCCAAATCGCGCAGCACGAGATCAGATTTGGTAGTGACAAGAATCTCCGCCTGTGCGCCCTGCAACTCCTCTAATAGCCGGCGTGTGCGACGGTAGTGCTCTTCTTGCGGATTGTAGCCGTCTGTCACTGAGCCGATTACAATACGTTGCCCATCGAATTTGTGAGGGTCTTTTATAGGTTCCCAGTTCTTCACATCCAGAAACATCCTCCGGCTAAATATATGTGTTTGTTCGTCATACTAACTCATTCAGTTCATTTTCTCGATAAGTGCCACG
>CAMKPZ010000002.1 GCA_946414805.1 uncultured Bacteroidales bacterium | reverse complement strand
AGAAAGAGACAGCTTATGAAAAAATCCAACAAAATCACTAACGCGCAGATCTGCGCCGCCCTCTCACGGCAGACCGGCTACGACTTTAGGCCTGCGCACCTCGCCGTCCTCGTCGCCTGCTGGCGCAGGAAACACCCCGATCAGGCTCCCTCTGTGGATACCCTCTCGAAGCGCAAACGCAAAGACGGATTCCTCTGGTTCAGCCGCGAAGAAGTCGCTTTTCTCGCTGAATATGCTGGGTATCCTATCGACATTTAGCGGAAATGTAGTAACTTTTCAAAAAATGCATATCCAACCGAACCCCGTTTTTTGGCGGTTCGGTTTTTTTGCACTACCTTTGCACTCGCGTTCAAAAAGACCGGCTTCGCCTGACAGAATAAAGACCGGATTACTATCGGCTGATACATAATCGGTCTGTCAGTGAGCAACGCGAACGGTCTGTACTCTGTCAGTGAGCAACGCGAACGGTCTGTAATCCAAATTACAACGAATTAAAAATTAAAAATGTCAAATAACAATCTTCAACTGATCATTGCCGCGCTGATAGTACTCGGCGGACTGGCGCTTCTCTACGTAGGGGCTCTCGTTGAGCCGAAGGGGCAGGTGCATGAATCCCTCCTCGTCGCTTTCGGAGAAGCAGCCACCTTCGCCGGGTCTATCCTCGGTATCGATTATAAGTATAAATACCACAAAGACGAAAACCATGGAAACAATAACTCTGGTACGGACGACCCGCGTGGGTAACGCCGTACACGGATCCCTCGTGCTCCCTTTCTCGCTCTGGCCTGTCAAGGACGGGGAAAAGGACATTACCGTCAAGACCCTTGAGAACGCCGGTTTTATCATCCCTGCCGGCACGTACCCCCTTGAGAAAACATGGTCGCCCAAGTTCCGCAAGGAACTGCCGCTCGTGGGCAACGTGCCCGACCGCGAAGGCATCCGCATCCACATGGGCACCAAACCCGAACACTCCGAAGGATGCATCCTCACCGACTATTACGGCACGTGCTGCATCGACGCTTTTTTGAACCGTTTAAAAAATATCTATGATGAAGAAGTTTCTATTTGCATCACTGATCTGCCTGACGCTCACGGCGGTGTCGGTCGCTAACACCTCCTGCAAGGCGGTAAGAACGATCACCACCACCTCCTCCTTCTCGCAGGTCACCAACGACTCAGCCAAGGTAACCACTACCATCCAGACCAAGACCGTAGAGGACTACCAGGGCACCAAAAAACACTAATCATTAACCATTAAACCCAAACTTTAACAACTATGGCAAAAGTAGATTGGAACGAGGCGATTAATTCCGTCTCCGGAGCACTCTCCAAACCGGGCAAGGGTCAGCACTCCTGCCGAAAAATGGTACTTGCTACCCACCGCGTAGCAGAGACCACCAACCCCAACTGCAACCGTCTCTATGTACGCAGCAAGATCGAGCGTTCGACCGCTCCGACGGAGAACGAGGTTGCACAGCGTCTGAAGTTCGGTACGATCGCCAAGGCGGTCAACGCCCGTGCGAAAGACCTGACCAAGATCACCGCCGATCAGGAGGCCTACGCCGCCCAGAGCAAGTACACGACCATGAAGTCGTTCCTCTGGAGCCTGGAGAAAGCGGAGTACGAGAAGAACCACTGATTCGCAATTCACAATTCACAATTCACAATTCACAATTAAAAAAAGTGTCCTTCGGGGCACTTTTTTTTGAAATTCACAATGAAAAACGGTTATAGTGGATCTTGGTATATGGCAGTTTGGCAAGATCGTAGTGCTTGCGTTGCTCGTCCTTATAGCCCAGGGTAACCAGGCAGAGGACAGACAAGTTGTCCGGCAAGCCGGTGAGGGAACGGATGAGCGTCTCCGCGTTCTCCCGTCCGTAAATATGGCACCAGCACGCCCCGAGCCCCTGTTCCTCGGCTGCCAGCAGCAGATGCTCGGCGGCGACGGCTCCGTCCGCCTGCCAAGTATCTGACTTAGCGCTGTCCAGCGCCACGACGATAACCGCCGTAGCCGTCTCGAGCATACCGGATCCGTACTCCTTGCAGGGTGCCATAGCACGGATGGTAGGAATATCCCGGACGACCACAAACTCCCAGGGGTTGAGCCGCTTGCCCGAAGGCGCCATCAGCGCACATTGCAGAAGATAATCGATCTTCTCCTGCTCCACCGGCTGCGGGGTATAGCGCCGGATAGAGCGACGGGAGCGGCAGAGATCCAGAAACGAGTTCATCAGTCTTCGTCGGTCTGCGTAGCCGCATACGCAGCAAGGAGCTTGTCCTGTACATCCTGCGGCACGAGTTGATAGCTGTTGAACTGCATGGTGAAGGTAGCGCGTCCGCCGGTGAGCGACGAGAGCGTGGTCGAGTAACTCGACAGCTCTTTCAGAGGCACTTGCGCCTTGAGGCGTGTGAAGCTCTTCTCCGTCTCCATACCCATGACCATACCGCGGCGGCCGTTGATGTCGGACATCACATCGCCCATGATATCGGAAGGCACGAAGACCTCGAGGTCATAAACCGGCTCCAGCACTTTCGGGTTCGCCTCCTTGAACGCCTGTGCGAAGGCATTACGGCCTGCCAGACGGAACGAGATCTCGTTGGAGTCAACCGGGTGCATCTTACCGTCATAAATAATGACGCGCACATCGCGTGCATACGAACCGGTCAGCGGTCCCTGCTCCATACGGTCCATGACACCTTTGACGATCGCAGGAATGAAGCGTGCGTCGATAGCGCCGCCGACGATAGAATTGACAATGACCAGTTTGCCGCCCCAGTCGAGGTTGATCTCCTGCTGGTCCTTGACGGAGATCTTATACTCCTGGTTGCCGAACTTATAGGTCTCTTTCACGGGCTGTCCCTCCTCGTACGGCTCCACGATAAGGTGGACCTCTCCGAACTGACCGGCACCGCCGGACTGTTTCTTATGCCGATAGTCGGCACGCGCAGCCTTGGTGATGGTCTCACGGTACGGGATCTTCGGCTCCAGGAACTCAACCGGCATCTTGTCGTTGTTCTCCAGACGCCATTTGAGGGTACGGAGGTGGAACTCACCCTGACCGGAAACGATCATCTGACGGAGCTCTTTGGACTGCTCTACGATCCAAGTCGGATCTTCCTCGTGCATACGGGTCAGCAGCGCGGCGAGTTTCTCCGCATCGGACTCCGTAACGGGTTTGATAGCACGGCGGTAACGCGGCTGGGGATAAACGATCGGAGCGTACTGGTTGTCGCAATCCTTGGCATTGAGGGTGTTGCCGGTACGTGTGTCTTTGAGCTTGACAGTGGCACCGATATCTCCGGCAGCCAGTTCGTCCACAGCCGTACGGATAGAACCGGCTACCTGATAGAGCTGCGAGATACGCTCCTTGGAGCCGCGCTCCATGTTAAGGAGGTCGTCGCCGTTACGGACGGTTCCCTGCATTACGCGGAAATAGTTGACCTCGCCGATGTGCGGCTCCACGGAAGTCTTGAAGACATAGAGGCTGGTGGGAGCCGAAGCGTCCGGACTGATCTTCCTGCCGTCCACGGTAGGATAACTGAACTGCGAGGGGCTGGGAGCCATCCCGTTCAGGAAGTCCATGAGGCGGCGCACACCCATATCTTTGAGACCCGAGCAGCAGATCACCGGGTACATCGAGCCGTCTGCATACACGCTCTTCAAGCCCTGCATAATCTCCTCGTCGGTGAGGCCTTCGCCGAGGAACTTGTCCAGAAGCGTCTCGTCCGCCTCCGCAGCCTGCTCCTGCAGCTGCTGGCGCATTTCCTCAACGCGGTCCGCGTACTCGGCAGGAATATCCTTGAGTTCCGGCGCACCGCCCTCTGCTTTCCATACGAGCATCTTGCCCTTGAGCACATCGATGACCGCATTGAAGCCCGCTCCGGCGTTCACAGGGAACTGGATGAGGGTACATTTATTGCCAAAGTTCTCCTTGAGCTGGTTGAACGTGCGCTCGAAATCCGCATCCTGATGATCGCATTTGTTGATCACGAAAGCCAGGGGCTTGTGAGCTTTCTCCACAAGACGGTAGTTATTCTGGGTTCCTACCTCGACACCTCCGTTGGCGGAGAGAACGATCAGAGCCGAACCGCACATCTGGAGCGCTGCCACCGTACCGCCGCAGAAATCATCCGAACCTGCGCAATCAATAATATTCAGTTTCTTGCCCTCGAACTCGATATTGCAGACCGTCGAGAAGACGGAATAACCGTACTCCTTCTCCACCGGGAAATAATCACAAACGGTGGACTGCTGCTCAATCGAACCGCGGCGCTTAATCACCCCGCACTCAAACAACATCGACTCCATGAGAGTCGTTTTACCGGATCCCGAGCCGCCTAACATAGCGACATTCTTGATCTCATTAGCATGATAAACTTTAGCCATAATTGTATTTATTTAAGGTGTATTTTGTAAAGTCGAGTTTACAAATCGGCTGCAAAGATACGAAAAGATTTGCATATATGCAAGTTTTTTTGTAATTTTGTGGCCGATTTTATGAAGATTTCTTTTACGACATTAGGATGCAAGCTCAATTTCGCGGAGAGCAGCGCGATCGGCAAGGCGTTGATTGAACGCGGTCACACCCGTGCAGCCAAGGGCGAAGAGGCGGATATATGCATCATCAACACGTGCAGCGTGACGGATGCCGCCGATCATAAAGACCGTCAGACGATCCATCGGATCCGCCGCGAGAACCCGCACGCCGTTCTGATTGTGACGGGCTGCTATGCGCAACTCAAACCGGACGAGATCGCCCGTATGGAAGGAGTGGATTATGTATTGGGCCAGAACGAGAAATTCGATCTGGCGGCGTTCGTGGAGCGGCTGGAGGAGACAGCCCCCCACCCTTCTCCGGCAGGGAAAGGAGATATCCACACCTGCCCCATACGCGAGGTGGAGGAGTTCCGCGGAGCCTACAGCCGTGACGACCGGACACGATGCTTCCTGAAGGTGCAGGACGGATGCAACTATTTCTGCTCCTACTGCACCATTCCCCTGGCACGCGGCAAGAGCCGCAACCCGTCGATTGCAACGGTCGTGGCGCAAGCGCAGGAGGCGATCGGCCAGGGAGCCAAAGAGATCATCCTCTCGGGCGTGAATATCGGCGATTTCGGACGCTCGACAGGCGAACGGTTCATCGACCTGCTCAAAGCGCTGGACGACTTGAAGGGACCGGATTACCGGATCCGCATCTCCAGTTGCGAACCGAACCTCCTGTCCGACCAGATCATTGATTTCGTGGCTGAGAGCAGGCATTTCGCACCGCATTTCCATATTCCGCTCCAATCCGGCAGCAACACCGTATTAAAGATCATGGGCAGACGCTACACACGCGAACTCTTCGCCGAAAGGATTGCGCATATCAAGGCCGTAATGCCGCACGCGTTCATCGGCGTGGATTGCATGGTAGGTGTCCGGGGCGAGACGGAGGAATGCTGGCGCGAGTACGTTGCGTTCGTCCGGAGCCTGCCGCTGTCACAACTGCATGTTTTCACCTATTCGGAACGCGCGAACACGCGCATGCTGGAGATGGATTTAGAAGTCGTGCCCCGGCAAGAACGCGAACGGAGGAGCAAAGAGCTGCACGCTGTGAGCGCGCAGATGACCGAAGCCTTCTACCGTGAGCACGAAGGATACGAGGCTACCGTACTGTGGGAAGCCGATAAAAAAGACGGCCGCATGTACGGATGGACGGAGAATTACATCCGCGTGAGCTGCCCTTACGACGAGGCTAAAGTGAACACGTTTGAGCGCATAACCGTGCAGCAGCCGTGTTCGGCAGACACTCCAGATAATACACAGGAATAACCGCAAGCAACGCCGCTATCGATTCATATAAATCATCCATCATTTCGGGCAGCACTTTGAGCCCGCTGACGGAAGCCAGAATATAGGGATAGGCTTGCGTCATTTTCAGTTTCCGGATCTCATTATGCGGTGCTTGTGCGAGTTGCACGAGTGCCTGAACGGGCGCCTGCTCGTTCTTGTAGCAAGGCGTCTTGCCGCTCCAAGGCGTACCGTAGACGCGCACCTCGCCGGAGGGCAGGACACGTACCGCAGGGTTGTCATCGTTGAGAAGCGCCGCATCGGGAAAAGCAGCAAGCCACTGACGCGAATGCGTGCTCTTGCCGGTACCCGAATGACCGAGGAAGAGATAGCCCTTGCCTTCGCGGACAGTCACCGACGAATGGAAGAGCAGCGTACGTTTGTCCGCCACCGCAAAAGCGAAAAGAAGCATTGCGGCGTTGTCTATCGCAAAACGCGTATATTCGGGTAAGGCATACAGCGCAGCCGACTGCCAGCGGTCATCGCACCGGATCGCGCAGACGATTCCCCCGTCACGCGTCACGGAGAGACGGAAGAGCCATTCGGAAGGACGGCGGTAGAGTTCGATACGAGGCATATCATCGTCCGAACGGTCGGTATAGACACTCTCCCAACCTTCCGTGGACGGGAGAGGGGAGTCCGGCGACCGGAAACGGATCGCAAAGAGAGGCGCAGCCTCAGAGGAGGTCTCAAACGGCGCATAATTGGCAAGCGGACGAAGTACCTCCGGCGAGGCGTTGATTTCAAAAAGATGATCTGCTACGGAATATTTCATATTGCTAATTGTGAATTGTGAATTGTAAATTGTGAATTGCTATTAATGCTCTTTCGGTGTACGGCCGCAGAGGTCGAAGAAGGGGCAGAAAGCCGGACATTTGTCTTCCTCGCAAGGCGGAAAAGAAGTTGTCGTAAGGATCTGCGCAATCTTTGACTGCAGGGACTCGTAAAACGTGTCTCTGACTGCCGCATAATCGCTCACCGCCGTTCCCTCCAGATCAATGGTGGTAGTGATATCCGTCAGGCGACGGCGGCAGAAGAAGAGATTGGGCTCGACAGGCATCTGAGGATGATCGGTACTCAGAACCGCATGGGCGTAGATGAGCGTCTGGCGCACATAACCCTTTTCTTCGCTCTCCATCAATTCCTCCAGGGACGAAGACATTTTTTTCGCGTGGGTGGAATCGGAGTACGAACCGGATTTATAATCGACCACACGCATAACAGGCGCTTCGGGCGGACCGACTATATCCAGCCTGTCTATCGTTCCTCCGGTGAAAACATCCCCGATTCCGTCCAGGTGGACACGGAAACGCCGGTCCGCTTCCAGCAGAACGATCTGCAGACCTGTCCGGGCATCCTCCGCATCGCGTTCCAGGATATTACGGACATATCCGGCGATGATCACATTCTCGCCGGTGTGCTGCTCAGGAATATAGCGGTTCGGGTTCTCTGGGTCGCTGTTCATGATCCCGTATGCCGCCATGAGCGCCTCCTGCAGTTTGGCCTCATCGGTACGCACCGCCTCGATCGCTTCGGGTGTGACAGGCGTAGGATGCACCCCGTCGCAATGGAGATAAGTGCGATAGATATACTCCATCACAAGATGTACAAACGAACCCAGCGTATTCGGCGCAAAAAGCACCTCTTCCTTCTCCTTCGGCTGCATGCCCAGCACGTACCGGAGATAGAACGACCGCGGACAGGAGATATACGTATTGAGCGCACTGGGCGAGAGGCTGAAAGGCCTTCCGTCCGTCCTGACAAGGAGTCCCTGCTCCTCACGGAGGGTGGACAGGAGTGAGCGGAATCCGCCTTCCTCCGCTATCTCGCGCGGCGAAGTGTCCAGCACGGAAGGTTCTTCCAGGCAGCGGACATGCACCTCGAACTCCGGCGAATAGAGGAGTTGGAGAATAAACCGCGAAGGCCCTTTGCCTCCTTCCGCCGTCTCGGCTGAAGCATAGAGAAGCGTCGTTTCGCCGGAACGGGAGAGAAGACGGAAGAAATTATAGGCATACACCGTGGCACGTTCGTCCGAGGTCTGCATGTGAAATGCCTTACGCAGATAGAACGGAATAAAACTGGAATCCTGTTGCCGCTGCGGGATAACGCCCTCTTCCACATTGAGGATCAGCAGTTTGTCAAAATCCATAAGACGGGTCTCGAGCACACCCATGATCTGCACATCCGTAACGGGTTCGCCGTGGAAAGGCATCGTCACGGACTCCATCGTCCGGCGCAGAAGCAGCCTCAGCAGCTTGACGGTAAAGGGCAGATCGTCCGGTCCGGCAGAGAGGATCTGACGGAGCTGGTTAAGGATCTTACGAACCTGATATTCGCTCTCGAGGATCAGCAGTTCCTGCCAGGAGAGGGAGTCACCGGCTTCCTGTGACGGCTGAGTGCTGAGGCAGGTCTGACCTTCTTGAGCGTCAAGCACTCCGGCGATGAGGCGGTCGATGGTCTCCGGCGTAACAAGATCTTCCGGCAGGCCGTTCTTATGATCCGCAAGCCATGCAAGCACACGCGAACAAACCGCGGTGTTACGCAGCGGAAAACCCTTGGTAATATTGATCGGTGCGGGTTCGGTCTCTCCGGCCAGCACAATCGGCGGAAGGGCATAAATGACAGGCTCGAGCATTGTCTCATCGCAGATCACCACGCCTACCTTCTGACCGGCGGCGGTATAGTTCTCCTGCAGCCAACGGTGCACAAACTGAGCCTGCGAAGCACGGGAGACGGTTGAAATGACGGTAATCGGTAATTGTGAATTGTGAATTGCAAATTGTGAATTGTCAATCGTCTGTTGTGCCGATCCCAGCAGGCGGGAGTTGAGTTCGGCAAAAGAGAACGCCTTCTCATTGGTCTTGAAATCCGGAATATAATCCCAGAAGAAAAGTGCCTGACCTCCATCGCGGAGGAGCGTCATCAGTTCGCGCTCCACGGGCAAAAGGTAGTTGAAGCCCACAAAGATATAGGTTCGTCCTTCTATCTGCTTCTGAACGGACGGATCGGACCAGTGCTCGATGACAGCGCGCTGGCGCATACCCGGATAGCCTTTCTGCTCCGCCTGCATCTGGGCGCGCAGCGAACGGTAGAAATCATATAACTGCCGCCAGAGGGTCTCGTATTGCGCACGGATGCTATCATCCGCAGCGGTATGTGCAGCCGCTTCCGGATTGATCAGAGAGCGCAGACGCGACTCCACCTCCGGATCAAGATGCCAGGTAGAGAGTTCGTGCGCCGCAATCGTGTTATCGAAGAAATTCGGCACCTCGGATGCCGGCATGGATGCATCGATATTCGTGAAATCCGCTATCATCTGTCTGCCCCACCCGTAGAAAACATCAAGGGGCATCGGATCATCGGTAACAGCGGCGCGGTAGAGGCGGTAGAGACGGATGACTGTCATCAGTTCGTCCTCCGCGTAAAGGGGCGACAGGGAATCTTGCAGTTGGGGTAGCGTCACTACCTGCGGCGCCCATACCGCCTGTGCGTCACTCTGCTCCTGAAGGCGGAGAAGATGATCCTTGAGAACCAGTCCTGCACGATGGGACGGCAGAACAAGCGTCGTGCGGTTGAGACGGCGCCAATCGATCTGCGAGAGGATCGAACGGGCGGTTGTATACAAGAAACTATTCTCCATCATAAACCTCCACCAGTTTATTCTTTTGCGCGAACCATAAATATCCGCGTACGGGCGCGTAACCCATCCGCCGCAAGGCCTGTTTATATTGGTTGACCTGACGGATATACCGGTCTTCCCAGTTGCCGAACTTGTAATCCAGCACAACCGCTTCGCCTGTCTCGGGATTGATCATGACCCGGTCCGGCCGCAACTCCGTATGATCGATGTAGATCGCTTCCTCCAATCGCAGTTCCCACGGAGAGGTGAACCAGTCGCGCATCTCCGGGCTGCCGTTCCATGCCGCAGCGATCAGCGACCGTAACCCGGTGCGCTGGGTCTCGTCTTTGATCTGCCCTTTGCTCATGAACTCGTCCAGCACCTGATCCAGTTCGTCCGCCTTACGCAGATGGGCGAAGATCTCATGGCAGAGAACACCCTGCTCCATACGTGCCACACGACGGTACGCCTCTTCGCCGCAATCGGTATAGAGCGCCCCTTCCTGGGACTGGACGAAACGGACCTGACCGCTGTCCGCCCAGAGTTCCGCCTCCATGACTCCGTCCGCAGAGCGGTCTGTGCTCTGTACTCCGTCTGGCCGCTGACCGGTCTTGATCACCGGTTCGCCTGCCTCGTAATCATCGGCGGACAGGTAATCCATGATATATCGTCCCACGTGATTGCAGGCGCCTGTCTTGCCATCCTTGTTGACCGGATAAGAGGTAGTGACGAAAAGATTGTCCTCCGCACGGGTGAGGGCTACATAAAGCATATTCAGGTTATCCACCCGCATATTCAGGTGTTCCTCTTCATATTCGGCGCGGTAAGCGGACTCGCTCATCTCTGCGCCGTCCTGGATAGGAACAAAATCCTCTCCGGCCTGCAGTTCAGGCGCTGTACGGCACCATATTTTCTGGGGATGACGGGACGCCTCTTTGGTCCAGGAGCAGAAAGGAATGAAAAGCGTCTGGGATTGCAGACCCTTGCTGGCATGGACGGTAAGGATCCGGATCGCATTGGCTGCCGAAGCAGAGATCGGTTTGGCATGCATCGTGTCCTCCCAATAAGCGAGAAACTCATTGATATCGCTTCCGTACGAGTTGACATACGCACGCGTACGGTCAAGGAGATTGGCGATATAAGCCGTCTCCGTCCCGTGATAGCGGCCGTCGTCGGAGGTGAGAAGCAGCCGCAGCAGTTCGCTTACCGCTTCGTATAGCGGCGTACGGCTGTTCACCTGTTCGCGGATACGGGCGATAATATTGGGTCGGGCGGTATGGATCTCTACGTATTTGGCAGCCACGGGATCTTCCTGCACCGCGCATCGCAGGCCGGCAATAACCGTCCGCACATCCGCCGAAGCGTCCAGAAGAAAACTGTCGGCAGAGACGATCTTCGATTGTCCCAGACAGGGGAAAGCCGCCGGATCAAGCGAACTGTGCATAGCGGTGATAAACGCCGCTTCCCTCTTCTCCCGCACCAGAACCATCATGTCGGACGGACGCGCACCGCGGGCGAGAAGATTCTCCATGGACGCGAACATCTCGTTCGCGAGATCCTCTTTCGTGGCGTTCGGTATAGCCCGGAAGCGGACATAACCTCCGGCTTTCTTCTTCGCCTGGTAGAACTGCTCCAGACGCCCGGGATCGAAGCCCTCGCCGTAGATACGTTCCTCCGCTCCCTGATGCTCGATGATGTGGCGGAAGAGGGACAGATTGAACCGCACCACCTCTTCGCTGCTGCGGAAATTACGGGTCAGGGAAGTGAAAAGGGGGTTGATCCGCCCGTCCGTCAGATCATTTCCGGCTCGGGTCAGATCATCCATGATATGCCAGTCGCCGTTCCGCCAGCGATAGATCGACTGCTTGATATCACCCACCACAAGCAGGGTGTTTCCTGCGCCGGCGAGTATATCCCGCAGCAGCTGGTGGATGACGCGCCACTGGAGGCGGCTGGTGTCCTGAAACTCATCCATGAGGATATGATGGTACCGGATGCCCGCTTTCTCGAGGATAAAATCCGCGTCTCCTTCGCGCAACGCATCGCTGAGCGTGCCTGCCGTACGGGCGAGAAGCGCACAGTTAGCCTCCGCCAGATTGCGGTTGATAAGCGACCGGAGGGAGGCCATAAGCTCCAAATCACGGCTGAAACGCACCGTGAGACGATAGGTGTTGTATGCGTTTTTTACACGGGCGGCTATCTCCGAGGCACGGAGCATCTCGTCGGCGTTACAGCTCTTCTCCGTCACGCCGCGGAAACGGTCTTTGACCGCCACCGACTCGGGATCATCGAGACTGGCAATGAGCCGTTTGTAAGCCGCCAGCGTATTCCTGTTATAGTTGTCGGGACTGCAATGCGCCATCCATTCGCGCAGTTCGCGCAGATGAGGATTGGCGGGCCAGGCCTGCTCCAACGCTTCGCGTCTGCGGGCGATAGCCGACGCATCGAAACAGATCAGACCGTCCGCATCGAGCATCTGAACCGACTCGTTATACATCTCTTTCGCCATCTCGCACAGGCTCTGACGCACATCCCACTGGCTCTCCTCATCGAGCTTGAGAAGCATATAATCCTCAATGATATGTTTGTCTGCCGCCGTCAGATCGGTCGTGAGCAACTGATCCACAGCCTCGCGGATCACGTGGTCGATATCCAGCTCCGTATTGAATCCGGCACTCATATGCAGCACGCCGGCAAGCCCGCTCAGAAGGGTCTGCAGAAAGGAATCGATCGTCATGATATGCACATTGTCATAATCAAGGAGCATCCGCCGGAAGCACTCTCCTGCACGCTCGGCCAACACCTCTCGCGGAGCGTCCGCATCGCGGAGCATGAAAGCACGCGCGCGATCGAGGAACGCTTCTTCCTCTCCCTGCCATATACCGTGAAGATAACCGATAATCCGTTCGCTCATCTCCGCCGTGGCTTTGTTCGTGAACGTGATCGCCAGTATAGAGCGGTAGTCTTCGCCCGAAAGCAACAGCCCCACATAATAAGCAGCCAGCGTGAATGTTTTACCCGTTCCCGCCGAAGCTTTGCATACCGTCACCGGTTTGTGTATGTCAATCAATCGATCCATGCTATTCAAAGAGAGTGCAAAGATAGTTGTTTTTTCTGACATACGCAAGATTTTTGATAATATATCTGCATTTTTTGTAAAATAAATTTGCGTATGTCAGAAAATTATTGTACTTTTGCACCGGATTTGAGGAAAGGAGTCTGCTTTCCCCAAGTTTTTCCAAGAAAATACTTTATTTAGTTTATGCAATACGAATTACAAAAACTCGAGCGTATGTCGCTCGAAGAAGTGCGTGCGATTGCTACGAGTATGGGCCTTAATCCCCGTCGCAGCCAGTCGGTACGCGAGATCAGTTATGCTATCCTGGATGCGCAGGCGGACAACCGTGCCGCTGCCGTTCAGGCCAAAGAGGATGAACGCATCGCTGCGGGCAAACCGTCCAAACGCGAACGCGCAAGAGGAGTGAAGAGAGCCGCCAAGGTTGCTGTCAGCGAGAAACCCGTGCTGGCTACGGTCGGTACGGAGAAAGAGCAGATGGCGGAGATGCAGGAGCAGCTGCAGGCGAACAACCACAAGCCTAACAAAACGGTGAAAGCCGTGAAAGAAATCCTGATTGAGGAACCGGTTCCGGCAACTCCGGCAGCCCCGGCGGAGAAAGAAGAGACCGCTGCACCGGAAGCTGCCGAAGCACCGAAGAAGAAAAGAGGACGGAAGAAGAAAGAAGAGGTCAAGGAGGCAAAAGAAGAGGTCAAGGAGGCAAAGGAAGAGGTGAAGGAGCAGCCGCAAACGGAGGCGAAACCCCAAGAGCAGCCCAAGCAGGAAACGCCGCAGCCCAAGAACACAGAGCCGGAAGAAGAAACCCCTGATTTCGTTATGCCCAACCTGGGCGAGAACGTGATCGCGATGGGTACGCTGGAGTGCGCTCCGGACGGTTACGGATTCCTCCGTTCTGCCGATTACAACTACCTCTCCAGTCCGGACGACATCTACGTGAGCAAGGAGCAGGTGCGCCAGTACGGACTGAAGCCCGGAGACACCGTAGAATGCTCGATCCGCGTGAACCCGCAGCCGGACAAGTTCTTCCCCATGGACAAGGTGATCCGCATCAACGGGCTGGATCCCGAGTTGGCGAAGAAACGCATCGCTTTCGAGAACCTTACGCCCCTCTTCCCGGATCAGAAATTCAAACTCTGCACCGGTCATAACGACTCCCTGAGCGTACGTATGATCGATCTCTTCTCGCCGATCGGTAAGGGTCAGCGCGGACTGATCGTAGCCCAACCGAAAACCGGTAAAACCGTGTTGCTCAAGGAGTTGGCGAACGCTATTCTGAAGAACAACCCGGAGGTCTATATGATCGTTCTGCTTATCGACGAGCGGCCGGAGGAGGTTACAGACATGGCGCGCAGCGTCGATGCCGAAGTGATCGCTTCTACCTTCGACGAACCCGCCGAGAACCATGTGAAAGTGGCGAACATCGTACATGAGAAGGCCAAACGGTTGGTGGAGAGCGGTCACGATGTAGTAATCCTGCTTGACTCGATCACGCGTCTGGCACGCGCCTACAACACCGTTGCGCCCTCCAGCGGAAAAGTGCTCTCCGGCGGTGTGGAAGCCCAGGCGCTGCATAAACCCAAACGCTTCTTCGGAGCTGCCCGTAATATCGAGAACGGAGGTTCGCTCACTATCATCGCTACGGCGCTCACCGAGACCGGAAGCAAGATGGATGACCTGATCTTCGAGGAGTTCAAGGGAACGGGTAACATGGAGCTGCAGCTCGACCGCAAGCTGGCGAACCGCCGCATCTTCCCTGCGGTGGATATTCCGGCTTCCAGCACACGCCGCGATGACCTGCTGCTCCCGCCGGACGTACTGAGCCGAATGTGGCAGATCCGGAAGATGCTCAGCGACATGAACGGTCAGGAAGCGATGGAGAAACTGAAGGCGTACATGGAGCGTACCGAGGATAACGATGAGTTCCTGCTTGCGGTTAACGGCGCACGGTAAATCTTAATAATCGTAAACTTTTCGGGGCTTTTTCACGACCACCTTTGAGTCGGGGGCAAGTCGAGGGCAAGTCGTGGTTAAGTCGTGGTTAAGTCGGGAGCAGAAAAATCTTAATAATCGTACATTTCCTCATGCAGGTTTTGATCATCAACGGTCCGAACTTGAACCGCTTGGGGCTGCGCAAGCCCGAGATATACGGTTCGAAGACGATGGCACAAATTTTGTGGGACATCCAGCGGCAATGGCCGGATGTGCATTTTGTGTACCGTCAGTCCAACCATGAGGGAGACCTGATCGACTGGCTCCAGCAAGCCAGTGAACAATCACCAATCACCCATGACCAATGCCTCGGCGTCGTACTCAATGCAGGCGGCTACAGCCACACTTCCGTGGCGCTCCGCGACGCCGTGGAAGAGTGTGAACTGCCGGTGGTGGAGGTACATATCAGCGACATCCGGACACGCGAACCTTTCCGGCGGACAAGTCTGCTCACGGGCGTGTGCGCGCATAATATAATAGGAAAAGGAACGGACGGATACCGACTCGGTGTCGAGTGGCTGCTCGGCACGCTGAAGAGGTAAAGAGTTATTAAGGTCACTAACGTGACGTTAAATAGTATATGAAACGATTAAGTAGTGTTATTTCGCTCTTGTTACTGACGGTCGGTTTGTTTGCCGCGCAAGTAACAGGTAAGGTGGTTGACTTCGGCACAAAGCAAGCCATCGATTTTGCGAATGTCAGTGTCCTTAAAAACGGAGAAACGGCTCCCTTGACCGGTACCATCACCGATGCCACGGGCGCGTTCGCATTGGACCTCAAGGACGGACAATACACGATTGTTGTTTCCTTCATGGGCTACAGCGAGAGCCGCAAGGAGATCACAGTCTCCGGCAAACCGCTCAACGTAGGGCGTATACAGCTCAAGGAAGATACTCAGGTGCTGCAGGATGTAGAGGTGGTCGGACAAGGATCATCCATGCGCTTTGAACTCGACAAGAAAGTCTTCACCGTTGATCAGAATATCGCTTCCGCAGGTGCGTCCGTTACCGATGTACTCGAGAACATCCCTTCCGTGGATGTCGATCAGGAAGGTACGATCAGCCTGCGTAACAGCGAGGATGTCGAGATCTGGATCAACGGCAAGCCCGCAGGACTCAATTCCGAGAACAGAGGACAGGTGCTCCAGCAGATGCCCGCAGGTACGATCGAGAAGATAGAAGTCATCACCAATCCCTCCGCCAAGTTCAGCCCCGAAGGCACATCTGGTATTATCAATCTGGTGATGAAAAAAGACCGATCCGCCGGATATTACGGTTCGGTGCAAGCCGGTCTGAACTACGCGCTGGCGTCGCCGTGGAATGTACCTCCCGGAGCGAACGTAGGCTTTAATATCAACTTCAACGCAGGCCCCGTGGATGGTTATTTCAATGTGGGGTACCGCTATCATATAAGCAACGGCGGCAGCAAGACCGACCGGTATAACCTGAGCGGCACAGGCGAACAGGCATTGGACAGTTCGTTGATCCAGAGCCATCTGGTGCAGGAAGGTCTGCAGACCCATCGCGGAGGAGGTATGTTCGCAAGAGCCGGACTCAATTTCCGTCTCGCGGAAGGGCATACGCTCGGTGTGTCCGGATTCGGAATGGTGAGCGATCCGAATGTCTTCAAGATGACCAACACCAACCACCGCACCTACCTGCTGACCGCTCCGGACGGTACTGTCATGCGCGATTACACGCGTGACCAGAGCGGCTCCGGTTCGCACCCGGGAGGCAATGCCACCATCGACTATACCTTCAAACTGGACGAGCACCAACTCATCGTCAGCGGTACCTATAATAACTTCGGCTTCAACCAGTTCACCGACTACACACAGGCGGACAGGGACTTGCTGACCGACCGGTATGACACCACCTATCAAGACCAGAGCAACCGAAGCAAGGAGCAGAGTATGGAGATCAAGGCGGACTATGAATGGAAACCGACTCCGCAGAGCCGCTTGGAAGCCGGATACGACTATACGCGCGGATGGAGCAACAGTCTCGCGGACGCACATAATATCAAGGATGGCATCTCTACCGAGCTACCTGCATACTACACGGATTTCCGGGGCTTGACCCAGAACCACGCTCTGTATATCACGTACGGCAACCGCTTCTGGGACAAACTGTCGATCCAGGTAGGTCTGCGCGGAGAGTATTATTCGCGCCATCTGGAGTCCTTCTACAAGGATGAGAGCGGCACGGTGCAAGACTCTTACGCCGCCTTCCCCAACAAGAAAGACACCTCGTATTTCCAGATCTTCCCGAGTGCGTATATCAGTTATGATTTCGGCAACGGACATGAGCTTCAGCTCAACTACACAAGGCGTGTGAACCGTCCGTGGGGACACCAGATCAACCCGCGCATGGATTTCTCCGATAGCACGAACATCAGCTTCGGTAACGTAGATCTGTTACCGGCATACTCCAATAATCTGGAACTCAACTACCTCAAGACCTGGGAGCGCCACACCCTTTCCGCAGGGGTCTTCTGGAAATACCGCGAAGGCGCAGTGCAGAATGTCAAATATATGGATAATTACGACCAGTCCGACCCTACTAAGGCAGTAATGAAAAACACCTATCTCAATGTAGCCACAAGACAGGAGTTAGGTGTTGAGGTGGTAGCCAAGAACCGTCTCTTCGGCGAAGTACTGCAACTGACCACCTCTGCCAACTTCTATTGGAACAATGTAGCGAAAGTGGATCAGACGATTCTCTACCAGGGAACGGAGATTCCGGTAAACCTGCCGCAACAGAACATTCTTGCAGGCTCTGTACGCGTGAACGCACAGTTCCTCTTCACCAAGAATTTCAGCGGTCAGATCTCCGCGAACTACCGCTCTCCGCGCGTAGTGGCACAGGGTACGACGAGTCACAGTTATTCGATAGATATAGGCTTGCGCCATACTTTCCTCAACAAACAGCTGGCGCTGGCGCTCAATGTACGCGATCTTCTGGACAGCCGCGCAAGGCGTAACACCACTTGGGGAGACGGCTTCTGGCAGTTCAGCGAGAACAGATGGCACAGCCGTACCATCAGTCTGACACTGACCTATAACTTCGGTAACCAGACAGGTAAACGCCGTCCGGACAAAGGCGATAGCTCAATGGGCGGAAGCGATGATTTCGACGATAGCGGAAATAGCAGCAGCGACTATTAATTGAGAATTGAGAATTGAGAATTGAGAATTGAGAATTGAGAATTACGAATTGTTAATTTTTTAAATTGAGAATTACGAATAGATTACGGATCATAGCAGCCTTGGTACTCTGTACGTTATACTCGGTACTCAGTACTCCATCCTTTGCGCAACAGGGGATGAACCGGCCGTATGCGGATGACAAACTCTTCCACTTCGGTTTTCAGTTAGGACTTGATTTCGCGAGTTTCGGTGTAACCGACAGTGAGCAGCCTATCACCAATCCGCTTACCGGAGAGACGGAGATCTACCATGCACGCGTGAGCAGTCTTCTACCGGGTTTCCATGTAGGTTTTGTAAGCGATCTGAGGCTCTGCAAATACCTGAATCTGCGTTTCTGTCCGGGTATTCAGTTTGCAAGCCGCACGCTGAGTTACAAGACAGAGAGCGGACGCCCTGTAGTCGGAACTCCGGGTAAGACAGGCGCCAATATTGATATTCTGGCTATGCCGGTTTACCTGCCGCTGTATCTGAAATGGTCTGCTGCGCGCGAAGGCAATTACCGTCCGTATGTGATTGCGGGAGGCGGCGCAAGTTTTAATGTCAGCCGCGACAGAGAGAAACCGGTATTGCTGAACTTGACAGACTATTTCTGCGAAGTGGGATTCGGCGTGGATCTCTATTTCCGATGGTTCAAGTTCTGTCCGGAGATCACGTACCGCATCGGTTTCGCCAACCAGTTATCGCCATCCGACGGACGCATGGAGTTGGCGCCGCATGAGGCTTTCTACTCCGATGCTATCTCGCGCCTGACCACACATTGCGTATGTCTGACCTTCAATTTTGAATAATGAAAAAAGCCCAAATCATCTTTGTCTGGATTTCGCTGTCTGTTGTTCTTTTCCTGTCAGGCTGCCGCGAGTACCAAGTAAGCGATGATCCGTCGCTGCGTCTGTCCTTCTCGGCAGACACAGTCCGGTTTGACACTCTTTTCACAGAGCAAGGAAGCGCGACCATGCAGCTGAAGGTCTATAACCGCAATGCCTCTGCGATCCTAATTGACCGCGTATGGCTGGAGGACGGAGAGGCTTTCCGCGTGAACATGGACGGCGAGGCGGATCTGAGCCGCATCACCCGTCTGCAGATCAACGGAGGCGACAGTCTGTTTGTCTTCATCCGGGTAACCGATTTCGGCAAGATGACGGAAGACAGTCCGGTACGGATAGAGGATCTGCTGCATTTTCATTTGCAGAGCGGCGTGACGCAAGAGGTTCTGTTAGAGGCATACGGCCAGAACGTGACGCGTATCGGCCGTGTAGGATGCGGACGGACAGAAGAAGCAGGCGATCTGACATTGAGCGCAGAGAGACCTTACCTGATCTTCGACACGCTGGTTGTAGGAGGCAAACTGACAATCAGTCCCGGCGCAACGGTCTATATGCACGCCGGAGCCTGTATTGTAGCCTTGGGCGATGTAGAGGCAGCAGGCACAAGAGAAGCGCCTGTTCTCATTCGCGGAGACAGACTCGACCGGCTTTTCGACAGCGTGCCTTATCTGTATGCGGGCGGCAGTTGGGACGGATTCTACATCCAAGCCGAAGAGACGCATGAATACTCTTTCTCGTATGTAGATATTCTGTCCGGCAAGGTAGGTTTATATTGCATGAGCACCTGCACGGCTTCTCTTCCTTCGCTCCGGATGGACGGCTGCCGCATTCACAACCATGCGTTATACGGATTAGTGCTGAACCATGTAGATGCGCTGGTGACGAATACAGAGATCAGCAACTGCGCTTCGTACTGCGTCTATTGCTCGGGCGGCGAACACACGTTTATACACTCCACAATCGCTTCCTATTTCGGGTTCACGAACATACGCATCCAGTCGACCGACAAAGAAGACGCTGCAGCGGTATATATTGATAATCTGGCAAAGAGCGAACCCTTCACCACGACTTCGTTCTACAATAGTATCATTACCGGCTATACCGGTAATCAATTAGTGGTGGCAACTCCGTTCGACCGCTATTATCCGGGCGTGTGGAGCGGCAATTATCTCAAGACCGATACATTAGGAATGCCGCATGCTTCGGAAAACGTGTATTGGCAGAAGACCGACACAACGCAGGTCTTCCGCAATACATTCTACCGATACAAGGAATATGTCTATTATGATTTCCGCCTTGATTCGCTCAGTCCGGCAATAGGGATCGGCGACAGCCTTGTAGCACTCCCCTATCCTACGGACCGCGAGGGTTTCTCCAGATCAGGCGTCAAGCCGGACGCAGGGTGCTATCAATATCATCCCTGATCTGTTCCCGAAGCGCATCCAGATTCTCGAAATGCTTCTCTTCACGCAGGAAGCGCAGGAAGCGGATCTCCAGCTGCTGGTTGTACAGATCTCCTTTGAAGGACGGTACATGCACCTCTATCAGGCGATCCGCACTGATATTCACAAACGCCGGAGCATCGTCCATAGTAGGGGTGTTTACCTGCGCTGCATAAACTCCGGGCTTAGGAATGATCTTCAGAGGACTCAGCGGTTCAATATTCGCAGTAGGAAAACCTATTGTGCGTCCGATCGCTTTACCGTGTACAACTGTTCCGGTAAGGCTGTAAGGCCTTCCCAAGAGTTCGTTCGCTACGGCTATATTACCGTTCTCCAGCGCCTGACGGACTTCCGTCGAAGAGACATGCAGTTCTCCGTCAATATATTCTCCGAGCGAGATCACTTCGACGCCAGCCTGTGCGCCAAGGCGTTTGTAGTCCTGACGGGAATGGAGACGGTCGGAACCAAAGCGGTGATCGTAGCCCATGAGGAGGACAGAGACATTATATTGCTCTTTCAGACGGAGCAGGAACTGTTCCGCCGTCAGCGGCTGCACCTCCTCAAAGGGAAGCATCAGCACTTCACCGTAAGGCAGCAGTAACTGCTTTCTCTCCTCGGGCGTTGTAAGCAGTTGCGGCACGTAGTCACTCTGAAGGACCACACGCGGGTGGACATCAAACGTAACGATCAACGGAGAGAGAGCACGCTCCTCCGCCAGTTGGTTCAGATGACGGAAGAGGAAACGATGGCCTGCATGCACTCCGTCAAAAAATCCTATAGTTGCTATTCGGGATTGCAAAGTGGGATTGGGGATTGGTGATTGGTAATTGGTGATTGGGGTTTAGTCCTCTTCGTAATAACCTTTCTCAATGCCGTATTGGAGTTCGGCATCCTGGATCAGCTGTACCTGCACCGCCGAAATGGAACGCCCGTCCTCACGGATGGCGTTGAGGACATAATTCAACTGTTCGGTTTCATCGACATCTCCGTCAAGATACTCCATTTCTCCTGTCCGGGTGTTCTCCTGAAGCAATCCCTGCTCCTCAAGGAAATCATCCATTGCGTCAAGCACGTATAAGACATCGTCCGGCGAGAGGCCTTTGCGGTCCTCCGCCGGAATGGCATTGAGCACAAACTCCACCAATTCGCGCTCCTCCGGATCCAGCAAGGAGAGTTCAATCGATTCGTTTTCCATATAAGATATTTTTTTGTTTTCTAAAAAAAGCCCGTTCGGTGAACGAGCTTGGGTTTGTAAGAACCATTCGCCATGGCGAATGCCGATTACTTCATAATTAAGAATTACTTAACAGCTTTCTTCGCCTGATCAACGACTGCTTTGAAAGCAGCGGGTTGGTTCATAGCGAGGTCGGCAAGCGCCTTGCGGTTGATAACGATTCCTGCTTTCTTGAGGCAACCCATCAACTGGCTGTAGCTCAGTCCCTCGAGACGAGCGGCAGCGTTGATACGCTGGATCCAGAGAGCGCGGAAGTTACGTTTTTTGTTCTTACGATCGCGGTAAGCATACTGCAAACCTTTCTCCCACGTGTTCTTTGCAACGGTCCATACATTAGCACGACCACCAAAGTTACCACGGGTGAGCGACATGATCTTCTTACGACGGTTGCGCGAAGCAACGTGATTTACTGATCTTGGCATGTTTCTGTCCTTTCACTTTAATGGTTAGTACTTAACGAAGCAACAGCATCTCGCGGATGGAGCGCATGTTCGTCTGATCAACAATAGCAACATGAGTCAAGTTGCGTTTTTGCTTTTTAGTCTTCTTCGTCAGAATGTGACTCTTGTAAGCGTGCTTACGCTTGATTTTACCGGTTCCGGTAAGCGTGAAACGCTTTTTAGCACCGGAGTTCGTTTTTACCTTTGGCATTTTGAATAAATATTTAATTGTTAATAATTCGTCCGTCAGGCAGCCATGCGCACACGGCGCAAAAAGTAAAGGTAGGCCTGCGGGCGGTTATGTAAGCGCACACGAGGTGCGATATGCGACATTTTAACAGCAGTTTATCAAAATCACGGGATATATATTATATTTATAATATATATAGGTGCGGGTAGGATGCGAGATTGACTCGGGATTACCACGGGATTACCACGGGACAGTCCTTGCTCTAGGGCACCTGAGGCTGTTATTTCCGGCTCTTGGGGCTGTTATTTCTGGCTCTTGGGGCTGATGAAGAGGATCATTCTCTTGCCCTCGAGGGTCGGCACGTTATCGGGTTTGCCATACTCGGCGAGGTCAGCCGCAAAACGCGCGAGAAGGAGTTCGCCCTGTTCCTTGAAGACGATGGAGCGTCCGCGGAAGAAGACATACGATTTGACTTTGTTGCCTTCCTTGAGGAACTCGATGGCGTGCTTGAGCTTGAAGTTGTAGTCGTGGTCATCGGTTTGCGGGCCGAATCGGATCTCCTTGACCTCTTGCTTTTTCTGGTTAGCCTTGGCTTCTTTCTGCTTTTTCTTCTGGTCGTAGAGGAACTTCTGGTAGTCGACGATGCGGCACACGGGTGGTGTGGCAGTCGGCGCGATCTCGACGAGATCCAGATTTTGCTCATCGGCCATTCGCAGGGCTTGCTGGAAGGAGTAGATACCCTGCTCTACGTTGTCGCCAATCAGGCGAACTTGCTGGACTCCGCGGATTTTATCGTTGATACGATGCGGGTCCTCTTTGATAACTCGACCACCGCGTGGTCTAGGAGGAATAGTTGCTATAGTTTTAGCCATTAGTAGAAAGTCGAAAGTCGAAAGACCGCTTCGCTCAAAGACGAAAGCCGAAGGCCCCTCAGCCACCACTTTCCGGATTAATACTTATGCTTGTCGTGCAGGCACAATTTGCCCTACCATCGAAAAAGCGCACAAAATTACTACAAAAAATTGATACATGCAAGAAAAATGCATTTTTTTTTACTTTTTTCCTTATTTATTTGCGCGTGTAAAAAAAAAAGTGTATCTTTGCACGATTTTTACGATCATGAATAAAACCATGAAAAATAATAACGATATGAAAAAGAGTATTTTGATTTTGACCACAATGGCCGCCTTAGTATTTTTCGGCTGCAAGGAAAGTCCGTACATCAGCTCCCCCGGCGATGGCGAGATCACGAAGAACGACACCATGCCGTCGATAGCCGATCCCGATCCGACCCCGGATCCGGCAGGCGTGGCAATACCGGAAGGAACGATCAATGTGAACGAGGCAGTGAAGATAGGTATGAATTTACCTGCTTCAGATAAAGACAACAAATATCCAACAGAAAAAGAGTACTACATAAAAGGTTGGGTAAGCCGTTTTAACGACGAAGAGCGCAGCAAATCAGATTTCGAGAGCAAGTTTGCGCAATACGGCAACGACTATGTGTATCTGAAAGCGCGCAACGACGGCAAAGGTACGAAAGAGTTCTACTGCTACCGTATTCTGGGTAAGAACGGCGCTCCTCTACCAGACCATGATGCTTTGCAGATTGGCGATTTTGTGGTGATTAAATGCCAGATTTTGAAATTTGGCAGCAGCACAGTTGAGAACCACGGTACTTGCGCTATCTATTCGTCCAGCAACGTTCATTTCAACGAAGTCTTCCCGCCGTTCCCGGGTTGTCCGGAGCCGGGCGAAGGTGAGATCAGCGTGAACCGCGCGAAAGAGATCAGCGACAGCATCGGAGCCGGCAAGACGACGAGTGAGAGTTACAAGATCCGCGGCGTGGTAGTAAGCGTGAACGACAAGACGCTGAGCAACTACGGCAACATGACCTTCAATATCTCTTCGGACGGCGATGTGACCGCGACCTGCTACCGTCTGTTCTACAAGAGCGCGAACAACAAATTCACCAACCTCAACCAAGTGATGACGGGCGACACGGTACTGGTGAACGCAAAGATCCAGAACTACAACGGCACCTGCGAGCCTGTTCAAGGATTTATAGAGCAATCCACGAATCCGAACTTCTAATCCGTCGGATTAATACGAGCAAAAAAATTATTAACTAAATACAAAAAATGGCAAGTTTACAAAGAATCAGAAATCATGGCACCCTGTTGATTATCATTGTGGGTGTAGCAATGCTGGCATTTATCCTTGGAGATGCGTTGAGCCAGTCAAGTGCTCTGCGCCAACTCTTTGGAGCAGAAGATCCTACGACCGTAGGAGTTGTAGAAGGCAACAAACTGTCTTACGCAGAGTATGACGCATCGATCAAAGAATTAGAGAGTTTATATCCGTCGAGCGCCCAAAGCGAGGATTTCCAGACTCAGGTACGTTACGCCGTATGGAACCTGTTCCTGCAGGAGAACATTATCCGTTCGCAGGCAGAGAAGATCGGAATGGATCTGACCTCGGAGGAGATGACGGAGCTGTGTCTGGGCGAGAAGCCGCACCAGATGATCGCCAGCAATCCGGCGTTCCTGGACGAGAACGGCGAGGTTAACCGCACGGGAATCGCCCAGTTCATCAACATGCTCAACGAGGCAGACGAAGAGACGCAGCAGAGCGAGAGCTTCCAGTTGAACCGCAACTTCTGGCTGGACACCGAGCACCGTCTGCGCGTGACCTATATGCGCGAGAAATACGAGGCAATCCTCCAGCACCTGCTGAAAGTGAACACGCTTGACGCGGAGTTCGCCTTCAACAACCGCCAGCACGGCGTGAGCGCAGAGTATGTGATGCAACCATATTACACGATCGCCGACAGCCTGGTAAAAGTAAGCGAGAGCGATATCAAGAAACTCTACAACGAGAAGAAAGAGCTGTTCAAACAGACTCCCACCCGCGCGATCGAATATATAGTATTCAATATCACTCCGAGCGCAGAGGATTTCGAGGCAGAGAAAGCCAAGATGGAAGGCTGGCAGGAGGAGTTCCGCACCGCAGAAGACGTGACGATCGTAGTAAACCCGAACTCGGATATCGTCTATGACGGCCGCGACTATACGAAAGAGACTATTCCCGCACAGTTTGCAGAGTTTGCGTTCGCGAAGGGCGCAAAAGAAGGCGATTGCACCGATCTGCTCTTCGACGGCCAGACCTATTCGATGGCGCGTATCATGAAGGTAGGTTACAGCGTGCCTGATTCCGTAGAGCTGAAAGTGATCGTAGAAGGCGGCGAGGACACAGAGATCGGCTGGCTGGACGAGGCACGTCTGAAAGCCTTTGCCGCACAACAGCAGTTGGGCAAAGACTTCATCAACCAGGCACTGAACACCAAACGCGGCGGACGCTTCACGGCGACCCACGGTCTGGGCGAACTGAGCTTCGAGGTAATGGATGTAAGCAAGGCGAGTCCGAGAGCCAAAGTGGCTATTCTGAGCCGTGCAGTGGACGCTTCCGACCGTACGCGTGCCGGCATCTACAATAACGCATCCGCATTCATCGCAGAGCATAACAACGCAGAGGCATTCGAGCAGGCAGCACAAGAGGCAGGCTACACCGTAACTCCCCAATACAACCTGACCGCTCTGAGCGAGAAAGTAGGAAACATCAAAGGCACCCGCGAGATCGTACGCTGGGCATTCAAGGCCAAAGAAGGAGCAGTATGCAACGAGCCTTACCGCTGCGACAACGACCAGTATATCGTGATTGCCGCACTCAAAGAGGTTAACGAGAGCGAGTATCGTCCGCTGGAGGACCTCCGCGGCCAGTTGAGTCTGGAAGCCACCAACAAAGCCAAAGCACAATACGTAGCAAAGCAGCTGAAAGGCGTTAGCAGCCTGGAGGAGGTATCTACTATTCTGGGTCAGCCGATCCAGCACACCGAGCGCGTGACTCTGAACGACAGCCGTTTCGGCAACGCAGGTATGGAACCGGCAGTGATCGGCGCCACTCTGGCTCTGGACGAGAACCAGTTGAGCGAAGTGATCGGCGGCAAAGCAGGCGTGTTCGTAGTGAAAGCCGGCGCAGCCATCAACACCAACGAGGATTTCCAGCCGGAGTACGAGAAACTTCAGTTGGCTAACCGCACGATAGGATGGCAGTACCAGCAGACTCTGCAATTATTAGAGGACGAGTCGGAAATCAAAGACAACCGCGCTAATTTCCAATAATGCATACGCACGCGCGTGAATATAATAAGGAGAGTGCCCGTCAAGGGCGACTCTCCTTTGTGTCTCCCTGGGCATGGGTTCCAACGCTGTATTTCACCGAAGGAATCCCCTTCTTTCTGGTGAATAACATCTCGGTGATGATGTTTGCCAAGATGGGTGTCCCCAATGACCAGTTGGCGTTCTTCACCACCCTGCTCTATTTCCCGTGGTTCCTGAAAGGGCTATGGGGACCGTTTGTAGATATCTTCCGCACCAAACGCCTGTGGATCATCGGAATGCAAGGTCTGATCGCGGCGCTGAGTATCCTAATGACATTCACTCTCCCCTCGCCCTCCGCAGAGACGATAGCCACCAAGACAACCTCCGTAGGTATCTTCCAATGGACCTTGGTATTGTTCATTATCACCGCTTTTGCCTCTGCGACGCATGATATAGCAGCCGACGGCTTTTATATGCTGGCACATGACGAGAAGAGTCAAGCCGCCTTTATCGGTATCCGCTCCACGTTCTATCGCATAGCCTCCGTTTTCTCTCAGGGCGTGCTGGTGTATATAGCAGGGCTTATCGAGGAGAGGACTGGCGATATTCCGCTCTCATGGCGTGTGACAATAGGCACTACCAGCCTGTTGATGCTGCTTGTGACGCTATACCATATGTTTTTCCTGCCCCGTCCGGCAGCCGATCATCCCCGGATGAAAGCAGACGGGACGAAGATCAGCAGCAGTCAGGTGTGGCAGGAGCTGAAAGAAGCATTCGCTACTTTCTTCACCAAACGCGGAGTGTGGTTAGCGATCGGATTTATGCTGATGTACCGTCTGAGCGAAGGATTTCTGGTTAAATTATGCCAGCCGTTCCTTGTCGATAATCGCGCTGTGACACTCCGTGACGGCCAGCTCTTCGGCGGAGGTTTAGGTCTGAGCACCGACACGGTAGGTCTGTTAAACGGTACGTTCGGCGTGATCTGTCTGCTGTTGGGAGGTATATTAGGAGGCATCTTCATTGCCCGCCGCGGACTGAAGCGTTCGCTGTGGCCGATGGCATTGGCGCTGACGCTACCGTCCTTCGTATATGTCTATCTGAGCATGGCTCAACCCGAATCGCTCTGGATCATCGGCACTGCTGTGTGCTTCGAGCAGTTCGGCTACGGCTTCGGCTTCACCGCCTATATGATGTATATGATGCATTTCTCCGAAGGAGAGTACAAGACTTCGCATTATGCGATCTGCACGGCTTTTATGGCGCTCTCGATGATGATACCAGGCTTTATTGCCGGCAAACTGGAACTTGCTGTGGGGTATTCCACATTCTTCTGGATCGCAAACAGTTGCAGCATCACCACTTTCATCATCACATATTTTGTACGGAAACAATTGGATCGATAAATTTAAGATAAATATGAATTATAAACGGATCATACCGGACGCAATCACCAGTTGCAACCTGCTATGCGGCAGTGCAGCAGTGTTTATGGCGACCCAAAATGCCCTCTCCGGCAGTTTCATATGGGCATTCTGCTTCATTCTGGCAGGCGCATTCTTTGATTTCTTCGACGGACTGAGTGCGCGGGTGCTGAAAGCTCCCAGCCCGATAGGTATTCAGTTGGACTCGCTGGCGGATGATATTACATTCGGTCTGGCTCCGTCCATGATGCTGTTCTGCTACCTGAAGCCGGTTTTGGGCTGGTGGGCTGCGATTGCCCTGCTGATGGCGGCGTTCTCGGCACTTCGCCTGGCGAAATTCAACGTGGACGAACGCCAGCACGACTCATTCATCGGTCTGGCAACGCCTGCTAACGCGATTTTCTGGGGCGGTATATGCTGTCTTCCCGTTTCCGCGATTGCTTACGACTGGATAGCCTGGGCGCTGATCGGTCTCTCGATCGTCAGTTGTTATCTGCTGAACGCAGAAATTCCGTTCTTCAGTTTTAAGAGTTTCAAGAAAGAAAAAGCCGTGATAATCAGTTTCTTATGCGGATGCGTAATTTTAGTGGCCTATTGCATCAGCAAAGCGATTATCACCAAACATATCGAGTTCGCATTCTTCAGCGGAACAGCCTGCATCGTCTGGTATGTGACGCTTAACCTGCTGTTAGCGTGCGTGAAGAAGCATTAGACCAACGAATAGGAGAAAACCATGAAAAATCTACCGGTTACATTGGCCGCTCTGATCTGCGCGACGAGCCTGTTCGCCGCAGACATTCCAACCGGCTATTACGAAGCCATAGACGGCAAACAAGACTCTGCGTTGAAGTCCACCCTGAGCCTTATTATACGCGGCGGAGAGCGATATGAGTACGGAACCAACAGTTACCATAGTTCCAACAATCCGCCCGAGTGGGAGAAAGGAGACCTGAAGGCATACGGTACGTGGCAAGCCTTACCGCTCACAGACCGCAAAGGAGGAGGCGTGGTTTGGGATATGTATTCGAACTGCGTGCGTTACTACCCCAATAAATCAGGAGACTCCGGATGCTCTCTCAATATCGAGCACTGTCTGCCCAAAAGCTGGTGGGGCGGCACAGTGAACGAGGCATACAAAGATCTCTACAACCTCAATCCATCGGACCAGCGCGCCAACAGTCAGAAAAGCAACTATGCCCCCGGGCATGTCAAGAAAGGCGACAAGTTCGATAACGGCTCCTTCCGTATTGACAATGCCAAGAGTTCCGGCTATGGATATATTTGCTGGGAACCGGCAGAAGAGTACCGCGGCGATTTCGCACGCACCTATTTCTATATGGCTACCGCTTATGAGTATCTGGAATGGACCGCATATCCGCAATATATCAGCCATGCCAACTATCTGATGTTTTCCGACAGCATCCAGAAAGTGCTTCTGGACTGGCACAGAGCGGATCCCGTGAGTCCGAAAGAACTCTGCCGAACGGATGTGATTTCAGATATTCAACACAACAGAAATCCGTTTATCGACTACCCTGAACTGGTCGAATATATCTGGGGCGACAAGAAAGGGCAAGCGGTGGATCTGTCTGCCATGGACTGCGTCTTTGAGCAAGGCTGGTGCCCTGACGATACGGGGGAACCGGAGCCGCAGATTTATGACACTATTATCAGTCTGCCGGCCATCACCGCAGCGCTTGTGAACGCCGTTAATCACGACGGGATCCGCGGAAACGCCAATAGCGGCATCCAGTCCAACGGAAATGCATCCATCACAATGGGCAAAAGCAGTACCGACGGAGAGATTTCATTTACGGGCCTGAATCTGACAGACAGCGCGGTCCTTGCTTTCAGAGCTTCACCGTATAACAGTGCGACCTCCATGCAACTGGATGTCTATTATGACCAAGCGACAGACACCTCAATATGCGTCACGGTTGAGAAAGAGACCAGAAATGAGATCCGCTACCGGCTGGCTGTTCCCGCAGGGACAAAAACTATCCGCTTTGTGTCCGTCGGAGGATCCACCGCCAAACGCGCCTGTATGCAGGAACTCTATCTCCTCACCCCAAAAAGCGGCACCACCGGGATTGGCGACATCCGCGATACACGACCGGCTGCACGCAAGGAATTGCGGGACGGAAAGATCGTGATCATACGCAATTCGGCAATTTTTACCCCCTTAGGACAAAGAACCCGATAGGAGTGTCAATTTTTACACATTTTTCGCGGAAATATGCACGCGCGCGTAATAAATTGTTTGTATCTTTGCAGTCGATTTAGATCGCATACATTTAACAAATCAATCTTTATGAAAAAACATTTTTTTACACTTCTGCTCTGCGGGCTTTTAGCGGTTCCGTCAATCGGGATCCAAGCCGACACAGTAGTGGAAGGCCAATCGACCGAAGGTAAAGATTTCTGGGTAACATTCATGCAAGCTGACCAGAAGACGAGTAAGGACGCCCCCTTATCGTACAACGGCAGCAAATACAACGCCATGGTGTTATCCCTGTCCATCTCTGCCCGCGAAGCTTGTCAAGTGACTATTGAGAACCCCTTCACCGGCTACAAAGAGACCGTGGATGTAGAGGCAAACAAAATGAAAGAGGTAGAGCTCTTCAACGGTCTGCCGGTCAGCGAACCTGCCCGTGAGGCCATGGCTGCCACAGGAAAAGTCTGCTATGCCGTTCATTCGGAACAAGCGGATACCTGCGCGCTGCACGTGACCGCTACGAAGAACGTATCGCTCTTTGCGACGAACTACAAGAAAGCCACTTTCGATGCAACGAACGTGCTTCCTACTCCGTCGTTGCTCAAGGAATATGTGATCCAGTCCTACACCCCGTCTGACCATGACGGGACGGCGCAAGGCACCCATTTTGCGATCATCGCTACGGAGAATAATACGCAGGTGGTTTACACCCCGTCTATCATCACGGCCAAGAATGCGGAATACAGCGAATATCTGCGTTATGCGGAACGCTTCTGGGAGAACGATCCGTGGGTTTCGGAGGCACAGAAGAAGACTTACGAGGAGACCCTTGCCGAGCTGGAGGCCAAATGGGGCGATTTCGTCATCGGAGAGCACTCCGACACGGTGATGCTCAATAAAGGACAGGTCTATTATGTATGGTCCGGTAACGGCGAGGGCGATGACTACGACCTGAGCGGTACGGTCGTCAAAGCGAACAAGAACATTGCGGTTTTCCAGGGAAGTCCGCACCTCAATATTCCCTATCAGATCAAGCAACGCGATCATATCTTCTCGCAAGCGATGCCTACCGACTACTGGGGAAACACCTTTGTGCTGACCGCTTCGGCTTCACGCCCGGCGGATATCATCCGTATCATGGCGCTCAATGACGGCACCGAAGTGCGCATCAACGGCGAACTGGTACACACGTTCGATTTCGCTACCGAGAAGAAGCATTTCTGGGAGTTCGAGATCGGCACTAACGGCACTTATGCAAAGGACGGAAGCTGCGTGGTGAACACCTCCTGCCCGTGCGCGGTACACCTCTTCATCGTTTCGCAGCAGTACCACGGCGACAAGAACTCCAACGGCGACCCGGCTATGCTGTGGATCAACCCGATCGAGCAGCAGATAGACCAGGTGACATTCGCCACCTACAAGAGTTCTAACGGTACAACCAACCACTATGTCAATATCGTAACCGACCAACCGTCACTGATGCGACTGGACGACAAGGCTTTTGCGGAAGGCGATTTCAAGAAAGTGAACGGTTCGGACACCTATTATTACGCTCAGAAATCGCTGGGCAACGAGGCTGAGTCCCACACGCTGAAGAGCGAGGGTTCGAACTTCATCGCACACGTTTACGGATTCACAGAGAACGAGAGTTACGGCTACTCCGCCGGAGGCGCCACCAAACCGCTGACCCAGTATATCACGATCAACGGCGAGATCTTCACACCGGATACGGAGAACACCCTCTGCGGCGAGGACACGATTAAGTTTGCGTGCCATCCGGACTATGAATACCAGAAGATCGAATGGCATTTCGGCGACGGAACAGGCAAGACCATTTCCAAAGCGGAAGCGGATGCCGGCGACTCCATCGTGCCGCATTATTACAAGGACGGAGGCGTCTATGCCGCCTACGTGCTTATCTACCGCGAGAGCAGCAATGTATGCGAAGGCCAGAATGCCGTGGATTCGATTCCTATCACTGTGACGATCGGCCGCTACCATTTCGGTATCCGCGAGACCGAGATCCCCTGTCCCGAAGACGGAGGTACTGCGAACATCGGCAAAGTATATTACACCAATGAAGGCAAAGTGAACCTCAAGGGCAATAATGTGATTCTGGAGTTTGACGATGAGGCGATCGCTGCCGGTTTCAGCAACGACCAGTTGATCATCTATGATGATTATTTCCAGATCACTATTCCGGAAGACGCTCCTTCGGGCTCGTCCTACAGCATCCATCTGCAGATCATCTCGGACTGCGGAGGCACGGACACCAGCATGGTCTTCACCCTGCCCTTCAGCAACGATGTGATCGATCAGCGGTACGATAATGTGTTAGGTCTGAAGAACGATCCGCATTTCGAGAACTATATACTCTCTGATTTCCAGTGGTATCGCAAATCGGACAGCACAAAGGTTGCCGGTCAGGTTTCCGCCAACCTCAATTTCTACGACCTGCAGCAGAGCGAGTTCGAGGACGACGCATACTATGTATGCTTCACGCTGACCAACAAGGAGACGAAGGCCACAAGCACCACTTGCGCCTGCTCGAAGAAATTCACCGGAAGCACCACCAAGCCGCAGTTCGAAACCGATCCGGACAGCCTCTCCATCAGCGCTACCTACAGCCTGCAGGCAGGCGACAAAGTGTTTGTCAATGCAGACTGGAACGGCGAGACGAATATCTCCTGCTATGCACAGTGGATCAACGCCAGCGGACATATCTACGAGGGTCTGAAATTCGAGATCCCGGACGGCGGATGCACCATTGACACGCCGAAAGAGACCGGTTTATATTTACTGCGTGTGACTACCGGAAGAGGCAGTCGCAGCTTCAAATTTATCATTCAATAAATATAGGAGAGCACAGCAATGAAAAATACGTTATATTACCTCTTGATCGGATGTGTGATCCTTAGTCTGAGCGGCGCACCGGTAGTAGCTAACGCAATGCCGGAACCTGCGCCTGCTACGCAGACGGACAAAGAGAAAGCCGCTGCGCAGAAAGCCAAAGAGAAAGAAAAAGCGGCCAAGGCGAAAGCCAAGGAGAAAGAGAAAGCCGCCAAGGCCAAAGCCAAAGAGAAAGAAAAAGAGCAAGCCGCCAAGGCAAAAGAGAAAGAGCAGGCTGCCAAAGAAAAAGCAAAAGCCGCGGCCGCCAAAGAGAAAGAGCGTGAAGCGGCATCCAAGGAACGCGAGAAAGCAGCGCAGGAGAAAGCCAAAGCTATGGAGGCCAAGCAAAGAGAGGCGGAGCGCAAGCAAGCCGAGCGCGACCGTAAGGCTGCCGAAGCAGAGGAACGCGAACAGAAAGCGATCCGCGATTATGAGAAATATCAAGAATCGCTGGAGAACCCGAAGACAGAGGCAATCTCGTATATCAATCTCGGTCTGCGTCTCGGTTATGCCGCGATGATGGATAAGATCAACGGCAGTTATATGGGCGCCGGAACGCTGAATCAGAGCAATGCCCTCCAGCAGCTCAAAGGCGGAGCAGGCGCAGGACTGAATCTGACCTACAACCTCGAATACGGACATTTCCTCTTTGAGACCGGTCTGGATCTGCGATTCCTGAACTCCACCTCCGCCTACGGTTTCCAAGCGCAACAGACAGAGACCGCCACCGGCGCTACCTATACCTATCTCTTCGACAACCTCTCCGAGACACGAAACATGTTCGAAGTGGGTCTTCCGTTGATGTTCGGTGCGCAGTTCAGCCGTTACTATTTCCTTGTAGGCGCAAAGGTTCACTACGGCCTGCCGATGGGCTATAGCCAGAAAGGCAAATATGATGTCACGGTGGAAGACCCGAACCTGTTAGAGCCGTACGGATTAGGTATCTATGACCTCTCCGAACAGAAAGTGCCCACCGATGCGCCGATCAAGTTCCGCCAACCGGATCTCAGTATCGCAGCCGAGGTAGGTATCGATCTCGACGAATGGCTCCAGAAACAACCGGATCCGAAGGCAAAGAAAGCCAAAGTCAAAGCCGGTGAGCGTCTGCCGTTCGGTCGCCAGCACGTGCATTACCGCGTAGGACTCTTCGCCGAGTACGGAGTGCTCAACACCAATGCTACGCCGAAAGCCAATCCGGTGGATTTCGCCGGAGAGACGCTCGTTCAGAAAACCAACACCATGCTTGCCATGAACGGGGATACAAAGCTCAACAACCTCTTTGTGGGCGCGAAATTCACCATCCAGTTTGAGATCCCGGGCAAGAAAGAACGCCCTGTGCCGCCACCTCCTTCCTACGCGGTCTTCAACATCGCAGACGAAAAGACCGGCGAGTCGCTGCTACAGGCTTTTGTTGAGACCACAGACTCGCAAACCGGCAAAGTAGTGATGCGCAGGAAACAGCCTAAGACCACCAGACAGAGACACCTCAAAGGCTCCTATATCGCGAATGTGAATATGGACGGTTACAAACCGCTCTCCTATCCCTTCACGATTGACGAATACGGCGTTACCGACAGTCTGGCTATCAGTCTTACGCCGACGCCCGTCTTCCGCGTACGCGTAACCAATAAGGAAACGGGCATGCCCGTTCCGGCGAATATCCGGATCATCAGACGCGGCGAGACGGAGCCTGCTTACCTAATGGCTACCGACTCCACTTCCGGTGCGGCGCGTCAGGCACTCGAGGAAGGCCAATACCGCCTCTTGATCGCCCAGATGGGTTACGACTCGCTGGAGATGGCTATCGCGTCTGTCGGCGACTCGCTGAACCTGCAACTCACGCCGGTTAAGAAAGGTGAGGTCTTTATCATCAAGAACCTCCATTTCGCCACCAACAAAACACGTATCTTGAAGACCTCCGAGGAAGCGCTCAACGACCTCTATATGTATCTTGCGCGCAACCCGCAAGTACGCATCAAGATCATCGGCCACACGGACAGCGTGGGTAAAGACGAAGCGAACCGGAAGTTGTCTGAAGGACGCGCGAATGCAGTCCTGCAAGACCTTGTCGAGCGCGGCATCGCAACTGATCGTATCGAGGCAGAAGGCCGTGGCGAGACCCAACCGATTGACACCAACGACACCGAAGAAGGCCGTCAGAATAACAGACGCGTGGAAATTGAAATATTATAATCATATGAAACGATTCTTTAAATCACTTGTGTTAATTGCATTTATTGCGAGTAGCTGCATCCCCGCGTGGAGCCAGTCGTCAACGCAAGGTAAGGAATTCTGGGTAGCACTCATCCCGAGTAGATCGCCGGACGGAGAAAGCCCTTCCAGCAATGGATTCGACTCGTACATTGCCATCAGTGCACCGAAGAAATGTGCAGTTCGTGTGTCTAACCCGCAAACAGGCTGGTCAAACACATACCAAATCGCTAACGACAATGCCTGGTTGGAGATCAAGGATATTCCGCTCGATCAGTGGTACAGCACTTCCATGCCGGCTTCCGAGCGAGAGTTAGACAATGGTCTGAAGGTCGAAGCCACGGAAGAAGTGTCCATATATTCCTGTCTGCGGTGGAATTACAGTATGGATGCTACCAATATCCTTCCGGTCACCGCCTTGCAGAGCGAATATATCGTCCAGACCTACGGACCGAGTAACAAGGATGGTATCAAGAAAAACGTATTCTCCGTATTAGCGGTAGAAGATTGTGAGGTGGATATCACACTGGCAGCACAAACCGAAGGAGGCAAGACCGGTTCCATTCAAGGTTTATCCCTCAAGGCAGGACAGGTGTATCATGTCAAGAGTGCAGACGGGGCTTCTCTGAACGGTAGCCGTATACTGGCGAAAGATGGTAAGAAAATTGCTGTTTTCGCCGGATGTCCGTTAGGGAACATACCGGATAATGTGTCTGACAGGGACTTGGTGTATGAGCAACTCTTCCCTATTGATTACTGGGGACAGAATTTCGTAGTGGTGCGATCCAAAGAGAAAGATGCCAACCGTGTGATCATTACCGCCCAAGAGGATAATACCACTGTCACCATTTATGGTAACTATGATCCGTCTGCGGCAAAAAACGATGACCATACTATCAAGCAGAATTACTCCTTCGAACTCAAGTCCGGTCAATCATACGAGTTTGAGATGTCCGCCGGTTATGAGAATGGCAGATGGGACAGCAAACGGGAAGTTTTCTCCGGTATCACTATCCTTGACAGCACGGCTTATATCAAAGCGTCTTGCCCGTGCGCCGTACTTTCATACGATGTGGGAAACGGCTATTACCGCAAAGATGCGGGTATCGAGACATATCATACGAAGAAGCCCGGCGACGACAAGGAATCATACTGGGGAGCTCCGGCTATGACCTGGATTGCACCGATCGAGCAGATGATGAACGAAGTCGTATTCGGCGTGATGGGAACGACCAAGACCGACCGCCATTTCGTGAATATCATTGTGCCCAAAGCCGGTGTCTCGGAGGCAACGATGATGGACAAACCTTTAGCATCCTTCTTCAGGCCCGTAGAGAGTAACCCCGATTACTACTATGCGCGCATCTCGCTGCCTCATACGGTTTCAGGCACTCCCAACCCCTTCTACCAGCTGAAATGCAAGCATGGTTTTATCGCTACCGTCTATGGTAACGGCGACGACGAGAGTTATGCTTACACCGTCGGCTCCAGTACCATCAAACGCGGTGTCGAGGTAGGCGGACAACGCTTTATTGACCAAGACTGGGGAGACGAACCCTTCTGTATTGACGACGAACTGACCTTCAATCCGCAAATCGGTACCGATGTCATTGACAAGGTGGTCTGGGATTTCGGAGACGGTACAACCGCTACCACCACCCGCGAAGAAGGTATCGAAGCCAAACATGTTTACTCTACCCCGAACTGGTACACCGTGGAAGCGCGTATCTCGGCGCATAAGGATTGTCCGGCGACAACCTATCCCGAGGAAACCGTCACCTTCACCTTCCGTATCGTTCGTCCGGACACCGTTGTAGCCGGTGCCATGCACGAGTGTTTCACGCCTGAGGAGTATGCAGCGGACCCGCATTACTGCGATTCGCTCATTGAGTTCGGATCCGACTCCGTCGTCCAGAAGACCTGCTGGGACACCGTATATATCTATCGCGTGGTCTATGGTCTGGAGACCGAAGAGACGCTGCCGGACTTCGAGGGACGGGACAGTATTGAGGTATTTGGCAAGATGTACTACTCCGATACGGTTGTAGTGGACACGCTGCTCAATGATGCGTTCTGCAACCATTACCGCAAATACCGCGTATCCGTTATCACCTGTCTGGGAATGGATGTCTCCAATACTATCGAGCAGCAGCACGCCTGTCCGGGCAAAGAAGTAGAAGTCTCCTACACGAAAACGAAAGGAACGATCGCCTCTGCCCGTTTCGTGGTGCCGGGCTTGATTGACGAAGCTGTGACGATCCCGAATGACAACCATCTGAGTCCTGTCTCCCTGTCCCTTCCGACTTATTCGATTAAGAAAGCCGGACGGTATCACGGAGCGCTTATCGTCGATGATTACTATTGCGACTCGCTCGTCTTCCCTGTTGACTTTGATATCTATTACCCCAAGGATATCTTCAAGTACAAATTCAACAATGTCTTAGCCGTCTATAAGAAAGGAACGGAGAACAATCCATACTACGATTTGGCAGACTATACCTTCCAATGGTATCTGAACGGCGAAGCGATTGAGGGCGCTAACCAGTCGGTTTATCACCACGGCGGTTCTTTTGAGATCAATGACGAGGTATATGTCGTGTTCATCGATAAGAGCGGCTTCGCTCTGCCCTCTTGTTCGCAGATAATCGATAAAACGCCGGATTATCACCCCACAACCACTCAGGCACCGGCGCAGAAGATTATGCGCAATAACCGCATCGTGATCCGCATGGGCGATAAGACCTATGATGTCTATGGCCAACGTGTGGAATAAGAACAAGATCTTTCTGACGCTAAGCCTGATACTCCTCGGAGTATTGGGCTTAGCGCTTATATGTATCCCGAAAGGCGAGTTGCATCTGCTCTTATGCGATCGTCACACGCCCGCACGCGATATATTCTATAGGTATTATACCACGGTAGCGGAGTGGTTTCCTTATCTCGTATGCATTGCGTTGCTTCTCTTCAGCCGTATCGGCAACGGCGTGCTCGGTTGCGCTTGTATGCTCGGCAGCGCTCTCACTACCCAGATTGCCAAACATATCATCAATGCTCCGCGACCTGTCACTTGGTTTGCTGCCAACATGCCGGATGTCCAACTGCCGCTCGTCGAAGGCGTGCGGATGAACGCTTGGTTCTCCTTCCCTTCCGGTCACACCACCTCTTTCTTCTCGCTGGCGTTTGTCGTGTGCGTTCTTCTCACTTCGCCTGCCACCAGTCACCGATCACCAACCACCGGTCTTATACAGATCCTTCTTTTCGTTCTGGCAGCATTGGGAGGTTACAGCCGGATCTACCTCAGCCAGCATTTCGCAATGGATGTTTTCGGAGGAATACTTGTCGGCATCTTTGTTTCGGTCGTCGCTTACGCTGTTCTGCACCGTTTTGAGGATAAAAAATGGTACAATTACCGCCTTTTTAACCTGAAAAAGCAGAAAAACACAAAAAAATGACCCCTAAAGTGCATTTTTTTGCAAAAAAATTTGGTCATGTCAAAAAAAAGCAGTACCTTTGCACTCGCTTTTGAAAAAGAGCTCTAAAGTCGGTAAAACGACGGGCGTTTAGCTCAGCTGGTTTAGAGCATCTGCCTTACAAGCAGAGGGTCTGCGGTTCGAATCCGTAAACGCCCACAAGAAAGAGACCAACAAGGTCTCTTTTTTTTGTTGTTGTACCTACCGGAAAAGAGTATCGCAAAAAAAATATAGATAAAATTTGCATAATTCATAAAAAAATAGTAATTTTGCGGCGTCTAATACTAATACTCAATCTAATTCTTAATACTACTATGGGATTATTTAGCAAACCAATCATTGATGTCGTACAATGGCAGCCGCAGGGAGATGAAGTGATTTATGCGTATCACCATCCCGAGCGTAACCTGTCTACCGCTACGCAACTGCTGGTACATGAGAGCCAGGAGGCTTTATTATTCTCAAAAGGGCAATTGATCGGTAAATTCGGTCCGGGGAAACACCAGTTAAAGACAGAAAACTTACCTATCCTACGTACATTGTATGGATTTCCATTCGGGGGAGAGAATCCCTTCACCGCCGAAGTATGGTTTGTAAATAAAATACAGACCTTTGCCATTGACTGGAGTCTGACAGGTCTTCCCTATTTCGACGAGGATTACAAAACGCAACTGCCATTGATAGCAATGGGGCAATATGGTCTCCGGATTGTGGATACAGAGAAATTCATCATCAATTTTGTAGGAACTCATTACACCTTCACCGAAGAAAATATGACCAATCAGTCATACGGAGAAATTTGCTCGAAAGCGAAATCACTGATTTTGCAATACATGCTGATAAATAAAATCGGCTTCATGCAGATCTCCGCATTCTTAGACAGGCTTAGTGCTGATCTGCAACTACAGTTGGCTCCTTTCTGGACCAATATGGGCTTGGAGTTGACGAAATTCTATGTCAATTCAATAGAGATCGATAAGACGACAGCGGAAGGTCGACAAATAGCCGAGGCCATCTCACAGCAGGCAGCCCAGAAGATCACGGGTCGCACATGGCAGCAGGAACAGCTGTTTGGCACCGCGAATAATGCCATCGACGGTTTCAGCAACATGGGAGGAAACGGCGGTGGATTGTTAGGCGGATTGATGGCTGTCCAGATGATGAGCGGAATGGCAGGAGGAATGGGCGGTGTAGGAGCAGGGATGATGCAGCCTGCCTATAATCAGCCTGCAATGGGCGGTTCCGGAAACGCTAATGCCGCCGGATTGATAGATGCCGGGAATGCCGCCGTAGTACGCGATATATATTGCGGGGCTTGCTCAAAGAAATATAAATCCAATCAGGCCTTTTGCCCTCATTGCGGCCATAAATACAATCCCTGCCCCAGATGCGGAACGGACAACGCCGATCATGCCAGACGCTGTGTATCCTGCGGCACTCCGCTGGCAGCAGGTTCTTTCGGCTCACGTGCGCCGATAGCCGACGAGAATGTATGCAGCCGCTGCGGAGCACAGTTACAGCCTCGGGATAAGTTCTGTCCCGTTTGTGGTCAACGCAGATAAAACTGACATTTTAACACTCCTATTATCATGAAACGAATTATTTTAACCTCCCTTCTCGCACTTTTAGGTGAAGCCTTCATCATTAGTGCGATGCTTCTGCTGCCTCATGGTTTGGCACAAGATATAATGATCTTAGACACGGTAGTGCTAAGTATCATTTGGGCGCTTATCTGCTATGATCTATATTGCCCGATCATCAGCGATAGCGATCATGCGCCGGAAGTAGCAAGTATAGGTATCCGCTGGCAGGGGCAATTAGCATACATGGTACTGGCCGTTGGGTTCGGCGTGGCTGCCGGCATATATGAATGCGCCTTTATATACCAGGTTCTGGGACAAGGAGGATTGCTGGGGATTCTGCTCTTTGCCTGGGTCTTCAGTACGGCTGCAGGGCATAAAGCCAGCGCTGTAGCAGCGCAAGAGAAAAACGCCTTGGCCGGTCGAGAGCAGATGAAAAAAGTAGTGGACCAGCTACAGAACGCTTTAGCCGACGGAACGGACATCCCGGCGGATATCCGCAGTGCCCTGAACGGAATCACAGACCAATTGCGATATATAACGCCTTCTGACAAACAAGAAGCGGTAGAACTGGAGCAACAGTTTATACGCCTCGCTCATGAGATTGCAATCGCCCTTCCGCACAGGAAGACGGAAGAGCAGGAAATTCACGCGCTGATAGCCCGTCTGGAGCGCACCCTCGCGCAACGCAAACAAATAATGAATTAACACATTAACCTTATAGAAGAATGGCAACTACAGGTAAAATTTTTCAAGAATCGAGCAATATCTACCAGGATGAAGCCAAGGTATTGTTCTCGTATTATCAGCAAGCCGCAGAGCGGATTGTACACGAGGAGGAGCGCATAGAGAAAGAGATCGCTTCCCTTGAATCCAAGCAACGTGATATCGAAGCACAGGCTTCCAACTGCTGGAAATGGTTTTTCACCATTATACTGTTTTTCATGTATTGGGTGCGGAAGAACAAGTACAAGAAACAGATAGCGGACCTGCAAACACGCATCGGAGAATTCCGCAAGCAGCACGAAGAGATATTCCGCGACTACAAGGTGAACAAACTCGGTGTCGTTTACGTACCGATTGCGGACCAAATCAAATATGAAGACAAGAGTTTTATCGTTGATTACACAGGTCAGGTGCCTAAATCCCAAGTCACACTGCAGATGAGCCGTCAGAATGAACTGCTATGCAACACCATTGAGGAGATCAAGCAGTTGAATACGGAAGCACCGATAGTGGAGACCTCCAATGAAGCCGAAGCGGTGGAGACCGACGAATATTCGCTCTCTATGCAGGAGATTTACCAGAATGACTATTTCGGTAAACTGGATCGCTCGTTGCGCACCATTTCATACTGCATGAATGATCTGGACACATCGTCCGTTTCGCTGCCGCTGGTATCGGACGATAGCAGCCGTCTGGCGAATATCAATGAGTACACCACCTCGCAACTGCCTAAAAATGCCATAGTACTACCTATCTTCGATAAAGACCAGTACAATGACGACATTGCCAAGTTTGAGGAACTTAATAAACTCAAGGACTCGCTAAGCAACGAGAGCGAACAATTCGAAGATGTTCTGAAAGATCTCATGAAAACAATGGCTACCTCGGTACAAACAATCTCCATGCTGAAATTATCAAGCACGGACAAGCTGGTTAACGCCTCGAACAGTCTTCTTTATAAGATTCTGAAGGCACCCTACAACCACTATTCTCCGCTTTTAGAAGCCGAAGAGATCCAACGAATCCGCGACGAGAAATTCGATTATTCGGATTCCGTTCAGGGATATCAGCCTTTCACGCTCCGGCAAAGTTCACGCGTCCGTTATAACCTCATTACCGACCAATGGACTGCGGAAGACGGCAGTTTGACTACTATGCCGTTCGGTGTACACCAGATTTACGAAGAGATTGTAGCACCAATGGTAGAGAAACTCATGCAGGAGAACCGCATTGAGCGTTTGAAGATCTATAATCATATTAAAGACCAGAAACTCTCTTACCTCAACAAATGGCATCAGGACACTGACAACTTCTACCTGTCCAACCGTGCACAATCGGCTGATTTGATCAACTTGATGCAGGGCAGTCTGCGTGAATACGTAGCCGCGTATAATACGCTGGTGCAGTTGCAGAAAACCCAGCAATCGATGAATCAATCCCAGGATCTTGAGAGCGGTATTGTATCTGTTGAAGACAATAGTGCCGAATCTCTGCTGGCTTTCGAGACCCAGGCGAAACAGTTTGAGCAGGTCCAGAATGATTTTGAGGATTACATGGATCGTCTGAAAGAAGATATTGACACGCGTGCTGAGGAGTTTGGACATATCGAATATTTTGATGCACGTTTACAAGACGGTCATTCCAACGAGTTGGCTATTGCCGCGAATGAAGTCCGTGAGATGGAAGACCGCCGCAAATCGCTGACTGCCGTGAACCCTCTGCTGGCAAAAAAATCCGACTTGCCACCTACCCCGCAGGTGGAAGATATCGTTTTTGACCACTTGTCTCTGAACCTGCCGATGATTGCAAAGAATGCGCTGGATGAGTTAACGGCTACCGAGAATCAGGAGTTAGAGCCGGAAATTCCGGAGGAGGAAGAACTCTCGCAAAAGGAAGAACTCCAAGAAGAGGAACTGCAAGAAGAGGAACTGCAAGAAGAGGAACTGCAAGAAGAGGAACTGCAAGATGAAGAGGAAGATATCCAAGAAGAAAAGGAAGAGGAGGAGGAAGAAGAAGAGGAAGAAGAGGAAGAGGAAGAAGAGGAAGAAGAGGAAGAAGAGGATCGTACATACACGGTCTTCCTCCAGGATGCAGGACCTAACAAATTATCTATTGTGAAGGAACTGAAAGAATGGTTAGGCACCGGTCTCAAAGAAGCCAAAGACATTGCCGATGCGGCGCCGGAGGTTGTTTGCGACGGATTGACCGAAGAAGAAGCCAATGCCTTTGCAGATGCTCTGCGGGAGTTAGGAGCCACAGTAGAAGTCCTTTCCGAGGATGAAACCAATGAATAAAGGAGGGTATTATGCAATATATAGATTGTAGAGTTGATACTCAACCGATGGCCGACGAGCTGCATTCTGTCAGCCGACATGTCACCGGCACGACCACTGCAGTAGTAGCAATGCAGGCCGCAGTCATCAAGGCGGATCAAGAAGCCGCCAATCAGGTTTGCAAGGATGTGAACCGGGGTTTCCACGCGCTGATGAGTTCTACGCTGTCGCAGAAGATTGCAAAACTGCAGAGCGAAGTGGACTCGCATTTGATGCGGCTGAACCAACAGACGAAGCAGTTGCTGAATATCAAGCGGCAGATGGAACGCGATTACATGCGTACTGCCCAACGATACACCAAAACGTTTAATTCCCTTAATAAAGAATTGCGCCAGCGCGTACAGGAGTTGGACCAACCTGTGTTCCGGTTCGCAACGACAGAAGTGGAAACGATCAACAACCGAATGACCGCTCTTACTGCCACTATTCCTGTCGGGCAGACAGAGAGCGTGACGGACGCACAGCGGATCCTCGCATCGAATGTCAAATACCATGGCATTCAGGTACTTGAGGCCGCGCAGTCTTTCGTAGGGAGCATGGAGGAACAGAAGGAATTGACCAATCGTATTCTCCTCTCCAATCAGAAAGCAGAGACGAAAGTACTGTACATGCCGGTAGTAATCTCCGAGCGTTGCTTTGAGCAGGGAGCGTCTGCAAAAGTGACGAGCTGTGAGGCGCTGCTATCCGATCAGAACACTTCACTCATCCGAGGAGAACTCATGCAAGCTGCGGCTTCTATGCCATGGCATGAGGCGGCAAAAAACGAGAATGTGCAAAACGAATTTGTACGCATCATGACCGAATCGGAAATTCCCGAGCGTGTCAAACGAACGATCCTACAGTTAATGGATAAAGCCACCCCCTATCAAACGATCTAAAACCCAGGCTTATGAGTTACAGACAAACATACAGAAAAACGATACGCATTCCTTACTCAGGAACTGTCTCGTACTCGTACGGTCCTTCCCAAAGCGGAGGTAGCGGTACTGCCCATTATAGCGGCACTGCCGTAGAAGAAGTGGAAGTGGATATCGAGGTGGATACGGTTCCTTTCGACCGTAGTGTAGCCACTTGTAACAACCATGTGGACGCCCTGACGACAAGCGTAATCGCTACAGAGACCGCGCAAGTGGCAAGCATCAAGGCAAAAGCAAAGCAAATCGGTGACACCGTAGTGGAAGGGTTCTTCAAGACCATCCGGTTCGACATCTCAAACCAGATTGTAGAACTGCAGAAACGCGTGGAAGCACTGCTGCTGGATATGCATGAGTCACAAAAAAAATTGACTGCCCTGCGACAACAGATGGAGCGCGATTATCATCGCAAAGCCCAGCAATACGCAACGATATTCAATGATTTGAATAAAGAATTGGACAATCGCGTGCATGCTTTAGACCAACCGGTCTTTGTGACAGCAGCGAACATGTACGCAGCAGAAGACCGGTTTATGGAAAGCGATATGCTCAACATCGTGGCGCTATCCGGTAAAGAGAATACTTTACTCGATGCCCAGATTGGCACCGCCATTGCCAAAACGCATGCCCAAAAGGCGCTCCATGAAGCCAACGGTTTTCTGTCCAAAAAACTGGCTACCGAGATCACACTCACTCATTGCAAACTCAATGACAACTCGGAACGCACTTTCTACACGCCTGTCTGCTTTGCATCAATGACGAATGACCACAATGTGCAGTACAGCAAAATCTTTATGAACGATATGCTGCCCGAGGATCGGAAACGCATGTTGACGGACAAAGCTGAAGCTGCAAAACTGCCGGAGATGACGGACGAGGAGAAAGAGAATGTGTCTGTCTATTTTCAGGACATGCTCAACGAAACCACTCCCGCAAACGAGCACGAACAACGTGTAAAAAAACTAATTGCAAAACTTTATTCCCTGTAATAGTATGAAAAAGTTAAAAGAAACTCATATCAATGAGACAAATATATTGCTCAATGGCAATTTGGTAAAAGGCGGTATTCTACCGAACAAGATCGCAGAGTTAACCCGCATCGTAACGATCCAGGAGGATAGTGTCATCGAAGGACCGGTGTACGCTGCGCAGATGGAGATCCAGAGCGGCGATGCGCGTTTTGAGGGTGCCGTATTCACGCAGCGCGAACTACACATCAACACAGATGCAAAAGGTGCTATCGACTTCCGGAAATGCGTGGCTTCATCTTCTTCCGTTGTCTCGCGCGCACGAAAATGCCGGGTGTCTTTCCATTCGGATATCAATGCCAAGAGCGTGGCGCTCGTGAACGCGTTTGTGGCCGGTAGTATTTATGCGGACGAGATCAGTCTGGAGAACTGCATAGTTATCGGAGGCATCTTCGCCACACAATCAGTGGATATGAATAATTGTATTATCGGTACGTTTAACGCGCCAAGCGTACAGATCGAAGGGACTATCCAAATGCTGCTTCCAACGGCTTTCTCCGTGGAGAAAATCCATTATGTTCCGGGCACGAAGATGTATAATCTCAGTCTGGCGGATTTGGGATCCATGTACCGCGGCCTACCGCAATCCGCCGATTCGGGGCGTATAGAGATGAACCTGGAGGTAGATGCCATCCGCACTACCCTTACCGATGAGCACATGCAGAAGACATTATATAGCTACACTGTGGTAGGAAAAGTGCTGGCTGCTGATCTCGTGGATTACGATAAGTTCCAGAACCATTTCCTGCTCACCGCCGCTGCTCTCGGACCGCAGCTGCTACGCACATATGATTTTGGAACTGACGCGGAAGGCAAACCGAAGCAACTGACTTTCGATGAGATTCGCGCATTCTTCTTCGATCTGCTATCCGGCAAGGCGGAAGCACAGACCATCAGCGGCACATTTAATATCTCTGACTTCGTTCGTTGAGACAGGAACTGCCATTTTGTCAGTCTTGAGGGATTTGGAACGGCGTTTGTAGTTTAACGGGTGAAAGCGATTCTTCGAAAACAGTGCACAGAACACAGAACACAGCGCACAGAACACAGCGAAGCGGTCTGCTTTCCGAGAATAACGGAATTAACTAACCAAACAACATACAACTATGAATGCAACGAACAACCAAAACAACAATGAGAACCTCAAGAAGTTCGCGATCAACCTGTGTGAGCGGGCTCGGGAGGGCAAACTGGATCCGGTGATCGGCCGTGACGATGAGATCCGGCGGGTGCTGCAGATCCTGTCAAGAAGAACTAAGAACAACCCTATTCTGATCGGTGAACCGGGTGTCGGCAAGACCGCTATCGCCGAGGGTCTGGCGCACCGTATCGTACGCGGGGATGTGCCGGAGAACCTGAAGAAGAAACAGATCTACTCCCTCGACATGGGTGCGCTCATCGCCGGTGCCAAATACCAGGGTGAGTTCGAAGAGCGGCTCAAAGGCGTGGTGAACGAAGTAGTGGCAGCCGCAGGCGAGATCATCCTCTTCATCGACGAGATCCACACGCTGGTAGGTGCCGGAAAGAGCAGCGGCGCTATGGATGCAGCGAACATCCTGAAGCCGGCTCTGGCAAGAGGCGATCTGAGAGCGATCGGTGCAACCACGCTCGACGAGTACCAGAAGTATTTCGAGACCGACAAGGCGCTGGAGCGCCGGTTCCAGAAAGTGATGGTGGACGAGCCGGACGAAGCGGCTACGATCTCCATCCTGCGAGGGCTGAAAGAACGCTACGAGACGCACCACAAAGTGCGTATCAAAGACGATGCCATCATCGCGGCTGTCACCCTCTCCGCACGGTATATCACCGACCGGTTCCTGCCGGACAAAGCGATTGACCTTGTGGACGAAGCAGCAGCCAAACTGCGGCTGGAGGTCGACTCCAAACCCGAAGAGATCGACAGCCTGGACCGTCAGATCAAGCAGCTTGAGATCGAGCGCGAAGCGATCAAGCGGGACAAGGACGATGCGAAGCTTTCAGCCATCAGCAATCAGCTGACAGAACTCAAAGCCAAGAGCGAGGAACTCAACGCGCGGTGGAACAAGGAGAAAGGCTATGTAGCCACCATCCAGAACGAGAAAGCGCTCATCGAGCAGATGAAACACGAGGCGGAGGTAGCGGAGCGCGAAGGCGATTACGGCAAGGTGGCGGAGATCCGTTACAGCCGGATCCCTGCCGCGGAGACGAATATCAAAGCGGCGCAGGAAGCCCTCAGCCATCAGCAATCAGCAGTCAGTTCTCCGCTCATCAAAGAGGAGGTGGACGAAGACGATATAGCCGAAGTAGTGGCACGCTGGACGGGTATTCCGGTAGCGAAAATGATGCAATCGGAGCGGGACAAACTGCTCCATCTGGAGGAAGAACTGCATAAGCGCATCATCGGTCAGAACGAAGCGATCGAAGCGGTGAGCGACGCTATCCGCCGTAGCCGTGCCGGACTGCAGGATCCCAAAAGACCGATCGGCAGTTTCATCTTCCTCGGCACCACCGGCGTCGGTAAGACCGAACTGGCAAAAGCCCTCGCCGATTATCTCTTCGACGACGAGAACATGATCACGAGGATCGACATGAGCGAGTATCAGGAGAAATTCAGCGCCACCCGTCTGATCGGTGCGCCTCCGGGATACGTAGGATACGATGAAGGCGGACAGCTGACCGAAGCGATCCGGCGCAAACCGTACTCGGTTGTGCTCTTCGACGAGATAGAGAAAGCCCATCCGGATGTCTTCAATGTCCTACTTCAGGTGCTGGACGACGGCCGTCTGACGGATAACAAGGGGCGGGTGGTGAACTTCAAGAACACGCTCATCATCATGACCTCCAATCTGACGGAAGAGCAGTTGCGGGCATCCGTACGACCGGAGTTTATAAACCGAATCGACGAGATCATCCATTTCAGCGAACTGAGTCAGGACGACATCCGCGCGGTGGTAGGGCTCCAGATAAGCAGAATCCACAAGATGCTGGAGAGCGAAGGCTTCGACCTGCGCGTGACGGACGACGCGATCGATTATATCGCGAAAGAAGGGTATGATCCGCAGTTCGGCGCACGGCCTGTCAAACGCGCCCTGCAACGGCTGGTACTCAACGAACTGAGCAAAGCGATCATCGCCGGCAAGGTGAGTCAGAGCAAACCGATCATCGTAGAACTTAGGGACGGCGAACTGAAATTCCGGAACTAAAGACGCTTACATCCGCTCGGGCATCTCAATGCCCAGCAGCGCCATAGCGGAGCGGAGCACTTTCGCTACGTTTGCAGACAAAAGCAAGCGTAGCGATTTCTTTCGCTCATCGGGCTCGTTCAGGATCGACAGATCGTGATAGAAAGAGTTGAACTCGCATGCCAGCGCATAGGCATAGTTGCAGATGACCGCCGGCGAGAACTCATCGCCTGCAGTACGCACCGCCGCCGGATACTCCGTCAAACGCTGGATGAGGGTGAGCTCTTTGGGATCCAGGGTTTCTATGGTTTCTAGGGTTCCTAGATTTCCCAGGGTTTCCTCCGCTTTGCGGAGGACGGAACGGATGCGGGCGTAGGTGTATTGGATGAACGGTCCGGTGTTGCCGTTGAAGTCGATCGACTCCGCGGGGTTGAAGAGCATGTTCTTACGCGGATCAACCTTGAGAATGAAGTACTTGAGTGCGCCGAGACCCACCATACGAGCGATGTCATCGCTCGTCAGACCGGCTTCGCCTGACAGACCGCTGTCGCTGACAGACCGCTTTGCTGTTAGACCGCTATCGCTGTTAGACTTCTGGAGGAAGATTTCCTTGGCGTCGGCTACCATCTTGTCCATCAGATCGTCTGCGTCCACCACCGTACCCTCGCGGGATTTCATCTTGCCGTTCGGCAGTTCGACCATACCATAGGAGAAATGCACGAGTTCTTTTCCGAAGGGGAAACCGAGGCGGTCAAGGAGAATAGAGAGCACCTTGAAATGGTACTCCTGCTCGTTGCCGACCACATAGACCATCTTGTCGATGGGGTAATCCTGGAACCGCAGTTTGGCGGTACCTATATCCTGGGTCATATAGACAGAGGTGCCGTCGGAGCGGAGGAGCAGTTTCTCGTCCAGTCCGTCCTTGGTCAGATCCGCCCAGACGGATCCGTCCTCGCGGCGGTAGAAAGCACCGGAAGCGAGACCTTTCTCCACTTCGGATTTGCCCTCCAGATAGGTGTTGGACTCATAATAGATCTTATCGAAAGAGACACCCATGCGCTTGTAAGTCTCGTCGAAACCGGCATAGACCCACTCGTTCATCTTCGCCCAGAGGGCGCGTACCTCGGGATCGTTCGCTTCCCATTTACGGAGCATCTCCTGTGCCTCGATCATCAGCGGTGCCTCGCGTTTAGCGGTCTCTTCGTCCTTTCCGGCAGCCATGAGTTCGGCTATCTGCGCCTTGTATTCCTTGTCGAAACGCACGTAGTAATCGCCGATAAGGTGATCGCCTTTCTTGCCGGAGGTCTCCGGAGTCTCGCCGTTGCCGTATTTGAGCCACGCAAGCATGGATTTGCAGATATGGATGCCGCGGTCGTTGACGATATTGGTCTTGACCACGTTCCATCCGTTCGCCTCCTGGATCTTCGCGATCGAATAACCGAGCAGATTATTACGCACGTGTCCGAGGTGCAGCGGTTTGTTGGTGTTCGGCGAAGAGTACTCGACCATCATCAAGGGATGTACCGTTTGGTCATTTTCACATTTACCATTCGGGCATTTACCATTCGGGTGTTTGAAGCGGCCGTAGTGCCCGTCGGCATCAATGGCTTTCAGTTGCTCCACCCAGAACGCATCGGAGACAGTGAGGTTGAGGAAGCCCTGCACGGCATTGAATTCGGCGATCAGCCCTGAGCCGTCAGCCTTCAGTTTTTCGCCGATCTCCTGCGCCACGGCTTGCGGAGCCTTACGGGCGAGTTTGACAAAAGGAAAGACCACAAGCGTGATGTTGCCTTCGAACTCGGGACGGGTCTTCTGCAACTGGATCTGCGCATCGGTAGCATCAAGGTCATAGAGCGCCTTGACGGCGTTTTTAACAAGGGCGGTTATCTGTTGTTCTAAAGTCATTGCTTTTTTCGTTTTAGCGTTATTCCGAGATATCGATATTCCGACATGTCGGGATACCGGAATTTACAATTTAGGATATTTACGGAACCAGCTGCTTATCTTGAGCCTGATCACGCCGAAGAGAGCCTCCGAGAAGATACCTCCGCTCATCTTGCTGGTACCGAGTACGCGGTTTACGAAGATGATCGGCACCTCGATGATTTTTGCGCCGCATTTATAGGCAGTGAACTTCATCTCGATCTGGAAGGCGTATCCTTTGAAGCGGATCTTGTCAAGTTCCATCGTTTCGAGCGTATGGCGCTTGTAGCAGACGAAACCGGCGGTGGTGTCTTTGATCTTCACGCCCAGCACGGTACGCACGTATTTGGATGCGAAATAAGACATCAGCACGCGTCCCATCGGCCAGTTCACCACGTTCACACCCGTGATATAACGGCTGCCGATCGCCAGATCCGCACCGTGGTTGGCACAGGCGTCGTAGAGTTTGAGCAGATCCTGCGGGTTATGGCTGAAATCGGCATCCATCTCAAAGATATAATTAGCCTTATGCTCGATCGCCCATTTGAAACCGGTGATATAAGCGGTTCCGAGACCGAGTTTGCCGGAGCGCTCGATGATAAAGAGACGGTCCTTGTACCGGCCCGCCATCAGACCCTTCACGATCGCTGCCGTACCGTCCGGCGAACCGTCGTCGATCACCAGCACATTAAACTCAATCGGCAGATCCATCACAGCCGTAATGATCGCCTCGATATTCTCCTTCTCGTTATAAGTAGGGATGATTACCAGTCGTTCCATGTTATCAATTCACAATTTACAATTTACAATTCACAAGTACCAATCACCTTATCATTGAGTTCATAGACGGGACTGGGTGTGAGCCGGTCGAGTGGTTTGAGGAAAATATCCTGTCCGGGGATGATTTCTATCTCCTCGAGGTAGGATTTCACGGTGTCGTAGGCGAGTTGCGGATCGTTGTTCTCCAACGACAGATGGCATAACCACACATTACGCAGCTCGGGGTGCCAGTTGCGTTCGAGCAGAGCACCGCAGGTGTCGTTGCTCTGATGGCCTCGCGGAGAGAGAATACGCTCCTTGAGATAAGTCGGGTACGGACCGTTCAGAAGCATGTGCTCGTCGTGGTTCGCCTCTATCACCAGATGGTTCGCCGTACGGATATAGGCCTCTATCTCCTCGTTGGCGGAACCGCAATCGGTGATCAGTACGAACCGTTGCCCCAGATAATCAATGCAATAGCCGAGGCAGTCTGTGGAGTCATGCTCCACGCCGAAGGTGTTGATCGTCATGCCGGAGAGGTGCCACTCCACCCCTTTCTCGAAATAGCGGCGGCTCGTGCGCAGTTTCTCGCGTACGCCGTAGTTATGATCGATGCCCTCATGGATCAACGGAGTCGCGTAGATCGGCAGCTTCACGCGTTCTCCTAATGTACCTACCGCGCGTATGTGATCCGCATGATCGTGCGTGATGAGAACGCCCATGATATTCTTGAAATCCAAGCCCATATCCCGCAGGCACTTCTGGATCTGGCGCGCAGAGATACCGGCGTCAATGAGTATTCCCCGCTGACGCGTACCGAGATAGTAGCAGTTACCGCTACTACCGCTGGCAAAACACCGGAATATGAGCCCGTTTTCCTCCATGCTAACAAAAAATCGTGCAAAGATACTGCTTTTTTTTGACATATGCAAGTACGTGCACGATTTTCTGCAAAAAAAGAGCTTGTTGGGTACTTATTGATTTGCATATATCAAAAAAAAGCTGTAAATTTGCAGCCGAATAATACAATGATAAGTATGAAACGAGTAATTATTAGTCTGTTGGCAGCCCTGTGCTGGTTAGGTTGTCAAGCCGCATTGCCGGAGGTGACGCTTCAGGATATGGACGGCAAACAAATAGCCGTTTCGTCATTGGCGGGCAAAGGCAAACCGGTGATCATCTCTTTCTTCGCTACGTGGTGCAAACCGTGTATGCGCGAGTTGAAAGCCATCAGTGATCTCTATCCGGAATGGCAGGAAGAGACCGGTGTGGAGATGTATATCGTGTCAATCGACCAGGCGCAGGATATCAAGAAAGTGCGTCCGTTGGTGGACGGCAACGGATGGGAATACCATGTGCTGCTGGATCCTAACGGCACGCTCAAACGCGCCATGAACGTACAGAACGTGCCGCACCTGTTTATTCTGGACCGCAAGGGAACGATCGTCTATCAGCAGACGGGTTACACCGACGGCGAAGAGATTGAGATAGGATCAAAGATCTATGATTGCGCGAAATAGAACATTTATTCGGATATTTATAAAAATCACAGAATAATATATATAATTATATATATTATATGTATAGGTAGGATGCGGGATTGACACGGGATTGGCACGGGATTGATACGAGAGAGACTGCGGCAGAGCCACTCAAAGTAGAAAGTAGAAAGACAAAGTAGAGAGATGTAGAGAGACAAAAAGTAGAAAGATTACGAATAACAGGCTTACACATATTATTTCCTTGGTCTTCATCGCACTGGCGGTGATCGCGGAGGCAAAGGCGGAGGCAAGAGCGGAGGCAAGGGCGGAAGCAAAGGCGGAGGCAAAGGCGGAAGCAAAAGACACCGTGTATGTGAGCGGAGGGGTTCAGCATGAAGGACTGCTGGACTGGAGCCCCGTGATGTATCACAGCAACTCATATGTCGATCTGACACTACATTGGCAGCGAGTCGAAAGTCAAGAGCCGAAAGTAGAAAGTCAAGAGCCGAAAGCAGAAAGTCGAAAGAGTACTTTCCGTGAGATGCGGGTCTCAACGCGTTTGGAGTTGACGAAATGGCCGATGAAGGGTTACGAGCTGGATTTCGGAGGATACGGCATGAGCCGGTTGAGCGTTGCCGCCGCATTCAGTTGGGGCGAGATCACAATAGGCGATGTGTACGGTCAGTTCGGATCGGGTCTGATCCTGAATCTCTATGAGGAGCGGTCGTTAGGCATTGACGGATCGCTTCGCGGCGCGAAGATAGAAGTGCAGCCGTACAAGGGTATCCGGCTGACCGCGATAGGCGGCAAGCAGCGGCGGTACTGGAGTTGCTACGACGACCATGCCTTCGGATGGAACTACGGGCGTGACGCCACGATCGGCGGCGACCTGGAACTGCATATCGAACAATGGGTGCCGGCGATGCAGACACGCGACATGCGTATGACTATCGGCGGCAGTTATGTATCCAAATACGAGGCGTTCGACACGATCATCAAACCTATAGACGGGGCGCTCTATCTATACAACCTGCCGCGATGGGTAGGAGCAGGCGAAGTGCGTGCGGAATGGCAGATGGGCGGATGGAACCTCCTGGCGGAATACGCACGCAAGGCGAATGACCCTTGTCTGGACAACGGGTTCAGTTACCGCGCCGGAGAAGCGTTATTCATCAGCGGATCGTACTCGCAGAAAGGCTTCTCGGTGCTGGCTCAGGTGAAGCGGTCGGACAACATGGCTTTCCGCTCGGAGCGTCTCCGGACAGGCATCGCCGGACGGCTGAACAACATGCCTGCCTTTGCGCCCCAGCATACGTACGCTTTAGCCGCCTTATATCCCTACGCTACGCGTTACGCGGACGGCGAATGGGCATTCCAGGCGGAGGTGCGTTACAGTTGGGCGCGGAAGACGAAGATGGGCGGACGGTACGGCACCACCCTCAAGCTGAGCGCCGCACATATACGGGGACTGGAGCAACCGGGCAGTTGGGCGATCGCCAAAGGAGCGGACGGCGAATACTACACGGATGTGAATATCGAACTGAACAAACGGATCACCAAACGGTGGTGGCTCAACGCCATGGTGATGTACCAGAACTACAACCGGCTGGTGATAGAAGGCTCGGGCGGATTCATCCGATCAGGCATCGCTGTCATCGACACACGGGTGCAGGCGCATAAGGATGTATCGGTACGCGGAGAGCTCCAATACGCCTGGTCGCGGGACTATCAGGGGCAGTGGATCTTCGCCTTATGCGAGTTGAGCCTCTACCGCCACTGGATGATCAGCGGACAATGGATGTACAACATAGGCGGCACAGCCGAAGCGACGAACGAACATTTCTACACGGTGAACGGCACCTACACCTACGGCGGTCACCATGTGAGTTTAGGTTACACCAAGACGCGCGAAGGGCATAACTGCGTAGGCGGCGTGTGCCGGTACGTTCCGCGGCAGGAAGGCGTAGCGGTCAATTATACATATACATTCTGAAAGTCGAAAGAACGCTTCGCTCAAAGTCGAAAGTCGAAAGAACGCGGCGAGGCCGCTCAAAGAAGAAAACAGAAAGACAAAAGATTACGAGACACAGACATACACATATTATTTCCTTAGTCTTCATCGCTATAGCGGTGCTGATGACGGGATGCGAAGTGATCGGCGAAGGGGAACAGTTGATCCCTGTAGCCGGCGGGATCACAAGCGGACGGAAGCACGTACTCTTAGAGTTCACGGGCTTCCGGTGCGTGAACTGTCCGACTGCTGCGCAGCAGGCACAGGCGCTGCATGAGATATACGGCGGGAACCTGATCGTGGTAGCACTCCACCCCGCTTCCAACCATTTCACGCAGGGCAAGAAAGAATACGACTACACCTGTCCGGCAGCGGACAGCATCTATCAATACATGGGCGGAAACGAATCGACTCCTTTCCCGACCGGTAATATCGATCTCACACCACGCGAAGGCAAGTATTTCTTTGACAACGCAGAATGGCCGGCACTGATGGTGCAGGCGATGGAAGATACGGTTGCGCCGAGCATGACGATGACGGCAATGGCAGACACTCTTACGCGCGATATAAATGTACACGTGTTCGCGCAGGCGCAGGAGAAGACAGATGTACGGATCGCTGTATGGCTGGTGGCAGACAGTATCCAAGGCATGCAGGCTATGCCGGACGGAAGCGTCAGGAACGATTACGTGCACCGCCATGTGCTGCGCAGTACGCTGAATGACAAACCCTGGGGCGAACCCATGACGATCGACGGGACGATACGTACCCTCTCCGGCAAGATGCAGATACCCGACACCTGCCGGGCTGAACAATGCTCCCTCGTAGCGATGATCATTGACAAAAACGACAACCATATATTACAAGCTTATGAAACGAAACTGGATTATTATGATGTTCGCCGCAATGATAGCGACGAACGCTAATGCGCTGATTGTAAACGTAGAAGGTCAAGGAGAGATCCCTGCCGGAGGCATGGAGATCACTCTGACGGAAGCGGAAGAAGATCCGCTGACAGGCGATATGCAGATGGCTATCAACGGCACGCTGCTGAGCAACGGAGCACTGAAAGTGGCGATCGAGCGGTCCGCCACCGCGATAGAAGACGAGTTCTGCTGCGCAGGATTGTGCACCGGCGGCAACGGCGAACAGAAAGAAGAGTTAGCGTTCACGCCGGAAGGCATCGCCAACTGGTTTATACACTACGCGCCTGCGGAAGGATCGAACGAGACGATCACTTATACTTTCGCCGACGCGAGCGAGACACGCACGCTCACCGTACATTATATCTACGGGGCGCAAGGAATAGAGAATGTACAAGGGGACAATGTACAAAGTACAAAGGTCATTGAGAACGGCGTTCTCTATTTGAAGTACAACGGACAGTTGTACGATCTTCAAGGACAAAAGATACAATAAACCCATCAACTTATAGACACAATGAAAAAGATTTTTATCGCTCTGACGAGCATTGCTATGCTGGCTCTGACAGCCTGCGAACCGAAAAACCAACCGGAGCAGCCGAACCAACCGACCGACAGCACCGCAGTAGGCACCGACACGATTGCCGATTTCACCGTACCAAAGAAACACCTCATTGAGGAGTTCACGGGGCAAGGGTGCGGCTACTGTCCCTATGGCATGGACGGCATTCATGAGTTTATGGGCAACGACACCAACTGGGTGCTGATTCTGCACCATTACGGCTATGCGGCAGACCATTTCTCCGTATCCGGCAGTAAGACGATCACCAGCGCATTAGGCGTAAGCGGCGCTCCGAGTGCGGCTATCGACCGTGCAAAGACGAGAACCGCAGACGGAAATAAGATTGTCTTCCATCCGGGCTATCTGCCTGATGCCGACAAATCGCAGTTCGCCACCACCACCTATGCCACCATCAATATTGCCAATGAGTTCGACGAGAGCACCCGAGAACTGAAAGTACGTGTATCGGGTCTGATCGGCAAGCGCGATTACGGCAATCTGAAACTGACCGTGGTTGTAAAAGAGTCCGGCATGATCGACACGCAGGCGGACTATTACAACACCTACGAAGGATGGCAGGAGTTCCGCCACGCTAATGCGGTGCGCGCCTTCCTGACTGCCGCCAAAGGCGATGCCATCGAGGTGACCGAAGACAGCACACGCCATTACGAGGTAGAGCTGGCAACGACAATCAAAGACGAATGGGTAGCCGAGAACTGCATGGTAGTAGCCTTCCTGAGCGAAGACTTCAAGCCGGTGGTACAAGCGGAGCAGAAACCGGTGGTAGCCGGTACGCAAGGCGGCGCAGACATCCTGCACGGAGGTATCACTCCTGTGCCGGTAGCCGACTATTATCCGGAGCCGGACGCAACCTCCGGACCGGGTACGTTCTCCAATAACAAGAACGAGACTCTGAACAATGCGACCGGATGGTATGAGAACTATCAAGGCAAGAAACTATGGACGATACAAGCCTATAATACCGCCAGCACCGTAACGATCGGCGGCACGGTGTGCGTACCGTTCGCCTTCCTCTATCTCTTCACAGACGCGGAAGCCACAGCCATTCCGGAAGGCACATATGCGATCAACAACAGCGGAGAAGCAGGCACAGTGATGGCAGGATTCCGCGACGACGAGACTTTCACCATCGACGGCAGTGTATTCTATTTCACCTCGCTGAGTTATCTCAATCAGGGTTATTTAGTGCCCTCCGCACAATGGATGATCGCAGAAGGAGAGATGACGGTCAGTGCCAAAGGATGGAACATAAGGGGTAAAGCATTGAATGGCTCATCTATCAATCTGGTCGGTTCCACCGCTATTCAGAACGGCGGACCGGCTAACGCTCCCGCCAAAAGAATACAAACCCGCAAAGAAAAAGAAAGAATCGACCTATAATCCATTATGAGTTTCACGCATCTACATGTACACTCCCACTATTCGCTACTCGACGGCTTGTCGAAGGTAGAGGAGATAGTAGATAAATGTATTGCTACCGGCATGACTTCCGTGGCGCTGACCGACCACGGAAACATGTACGGTATCAAGGATCTGTTAGACTATTGCAAGAAGATCAACAAAGCACGCAAGGCAGAAGCCGAAGCGAACGGAACAGCGTTCGTTCCCTTCAAGCCGATCGTAGGCACCGAGTCGTACTGCGCACGGCGCGGCCGCCTCTCCAAACGGGAGGACAAAGCCGTGAACGGCGAAGGACGCACCTATGTCATCGACCGCTCGGGCTGGCACTTGATCCTTCTGGCAAAGAACATGGCGGGCTACCACAACCTGTGCCGGATCGTGTCGGCAGGATACATGACGGATGCGTTTTACCACACACCGCGAATCGACAAAGAGCTGTTAGAGAAATACCACGAAGGTATCATCTGTTCGTCGGCATGCCTCGGCGGCGAGTTGCCCCAAAAGATATTGGATGGATTACAGAGCGCTTCGCTCAAAGTCGAAAATCGAAAGGATGCGGCAGAGCCGCTCAAAGACCAAGTCCTCCAACTCATTGAGCAAGGGGTGTTTAAAGAGGCGGAGGAGACCGTCAAATGGTTCAAGAACCTCTTCGGGGATGATTATTACATCGAGCTGCAACGCCATGAGACCCAGAAGCCCGGCGGCGATGTGGAGGTATATGAGCGGCAGAAACAAGTGAACCCCGTGCTGATCGAGCTGGCGCATAAATACGGCGTAAAACTGATTGCAACCAACGACAGCCATTTCGTGAACGAAGAAGACGCGGAGGCGCACGACCGGCTGATCTGCCTGAGCACCAACCATTATGTGAATGACATCAACCGCATGCATTACACCAAGCAGGAATGGCTCAAGACGCCGCAGGAAATGGAGGCTATCTTCAGCGATATTCCCGAGGCGATAGCAAACACCCAAGAGATCGTAGACAAGATCGAGCTGTACGACATTGACCATGGACCGATCATGCCGAAATTCGACATCCCTGCTTCCTTCGGCAAAGAGGAGGATTATCCGGACCGTCTGGCATTCGAGTCCGCCTATCTGCGCCACCTGACCATGGAAGGAGCATTGGAGCGTTACGGACAAGAGCGGTTAGAGAACGACGAGGTGCTGAAAGAGCGAATCGAGTTTGAGCTCAACACGATCATTACAATGGGTTTCCCAGGCTACTTCCTGATCGTGATGGATTTCATCCGTGCGGCACGCGAAGAACTGGATGTGAGTGTAGGTCCCGGGCGTGGTTCCGCCGCCGGAAGCGTAGTAGCCTACTGTCTGAAGATCACGGATCTGGATCCGCTGAAATACGACTTGCTGTTCGAACGATTCCTGAACCCCGACCGTATATCGCTGCCGGATATCGATACCGACTTCGAGGATTGCGGGCGCGGCAAAGTGCTGGACTACGTGAGCCGCAAATACGGCGAGACGCACGTGGCACACATCGTGACCTACGGCAAGATGGCAACCAAATCCGCTTTAGCGGATGTAGGGCGTGTGCAGCAAGTGCCGCTGCCGAGGGTGAACGAACTGAAAGCCCTTATTCCCGATCGCGAGTTCCCGGACAGCGTAGGCAAAGACGCCAAAGGCAAAAAGCCGAAGGTAAACCTGAAGAACTGCTATAAATATATAGACGAACTGAAGCGCGAATACGAGACCGGCGATCCGAACACCCGCTCGATGCTACAATATGCCGCACGATTAGAGGGAACGATCCGCCAGGTAGGCGTACACGCCTGCGGCGTGATCATCGGAGCGGACGACCTGACGAACTTCGCGCCGCTGAGTTCCGTAGAGGACAAGAACAGCAAGAAACGCGTACTCGTGACCGAATACGACGGGCATGTGGTAGAGTCCGTAGGACTGATCAAGATGGACTTCCTCGGCCTTATTACCCTGACGATTATCAAGGAATGTCTGCGTAATATCAAAAAGGCGCAAGGCATTGATGTGGATATCGATCATATCCCAATCGACGACGAGCAGACCTACAAGCTTTTCCAAGAAGGCCGTACGGTTGCAGTCTTCCAATTCGAGTCGGCAGGAATGCAGAAATACCTGCGCGAGTTACAACCGACTGTGATCGGCGACCTGATCGCCATGAACGCGTTGTACCGTCCGGGACCGATGGATTATATTCCGCAGTTCATCAAGCGCAAGCAAGGAGTCGAGCCGGTTACGTACGACATTCCTGTGATGGAAAAATACCTCAAGGACACGTACGGCGTGACGGTTTACCAAGAGCAGGTGATGCTTCTGAGCCGCCTGCTGGCTAACTTCACCCGCGGCGAGAGCGACAAACTCCGTAAGGCGATGGGCAAGAAACAGATGGATGTGCTGCAAGCGCTCAAAGGCAAATTCATGGACGGCGGCCGCGCTAACGGACACGACGAGAAGATACTGGACAAGATATGGAAAGACTGGGAGAAGTTCGCCTCCTACGCCTTCAACAAATCGCACGCGGCGTGCTACTCCTGGGTAGCCTACCAGACGGGATACCTGAAGGCGCACTATCCGGCTGAATTCATGGCCGCCAATCTCACCGTACACAAGGATGATATCAAAGAGGTAACCAAACTGATGGACGAATGCAAGGCGCTTGGTCTGAGCGTGCTGGAACCGGATGTGAATGAGTCCGAGTTATCCTTCACGGTCAACAGCAAGGGCGCTATCCGTTTCGGTCTGGGAGGCATCAAAGGTGTAGGCGAAGGAGCGGCAGAGGCGATCATCTCCGAGCGTGAGAAGAACGGCAAATACAACGGTATCTTCGATTTTCTGGAGCGCGTGAACCTGCAGTCCTGCAATCGCAAGACGATAGAGAATCTGGCGCAGGCAGGTGCATTCGAGTGCTTCGAAGACATCTACCGTGAGCAGTTCTTCGGCGAAGACGAGAGCGGAACCACCGGTCTGGATCTGCTGATGAACTACGGCAATAAATGGCAGGCGGACAAGGTGCAGAACAGCAATTCGCTCTTCGGAGATCTGAGTGATGCCATTGAGATCAAGCATCCGGAGCTGCCTCAAGTAGCCCGCTGGGACACGATCGAGCGGCTCAATAAGGAGAAAGACCTGATCGGGATCTATCTCTCCGCCCACCCGTTAGACGAATACGAATACGAGATCCGCGAACTATGCAACGTGACTGCCGGGGAGCTGGCGCAGTTCGACAAATGGCGTCGACCGGAGGAACGGCAAGAAGCCGAAAAACGCATCCGCGTAGAGATGGCGGAGAACAGCGGAGATAGCGAAGAACAACCGGTCATCCCTTCGGAGTTCATCACGGCGCATAAGAACCAAGCCTGCCTACTCGGCGGACTGATCACCTCGGCGGAACAACGGATCAGCCAGAAGGGCAACCCTTACGGCCGATACACGATAGAGGACTATACCGGCAGTTACGAGTTTGCACTCTTCGGCAACGCGTACAACCAGTACGGCCATCTGCTGCTGAAGGATCTGTATATTCTTATCTCCGGCGTAGTACAACAGAAAAACGCCGGCATGAAATGGTTCAAGGAAGCAAAGGACGAAGAGGCGGAGTTTGAGTTCGTCGTCCAGCACGTAGAGATGCTCAACGAGACCCAAGACAAGCGCACAGAGGGGCTCAATGTGCGATTAGCGTTAAACGCAGTGACACCGGAGTTAATCGATGAGTTATCCGACCGGATCAAAGCGAACCCCGGACAGGGACGGCTTCATGTGACGCTTGTCAACCCCATGACACGGCACCAAGTGGCACTCACCAGCCGTTCGCTGCCGATACATGTAACACCGGCTTTCTACAAATGGCTGACGATGAAACGGTCTGAAGGAGTGCTGGATTTCAATAATGTAGAGAGGAGTTGATTGGTAACTGGTAATTGGTGATTAGTAATTGGTGATTGGTAACTGGTGATTAGTAATTGGTGATTGATGAGTTACGAGGAAGCAGTGACATATCTATACAGTTCCCGCCCACCCTTCCATATGGTGGGTGCGGCGGCGTATAAACCGGGGTTGGAGAACACCTACCGGTTGATGGCGCATGTAGGCAATCCGCATGAACGGCTTCGCGCGGTACACGTAGCCGGCACCAACGGTAAAGGCTCTACCAGTCATCTGATTGCCGCTGCGCTGCAAGCCTCCGGACTCAAGGTAGGGCTCTTCACGAGTCCGCATCTGGTGAGTATGACCGAGCGGATCCGGATCAACGGCCAACCGATTGCAGAGGAGCGAGTGGCCGCATTTATCGAGACCAACAGGGCTTTCCTCGATGAGCTACAGCCGTCGTTCTTCGAGACCATGACCGCAATGGCTTTCGCTTATTTCGTAGAGCAGGAAGTAGATATAGCGGTGGTGGAAGTAGGTCTTGGCGGAAGGCTGGACAGCACCAACGTGCTCTCCCCTATCCTATCAGTGATCACGAATATAGGGATGGACCATACCGAGTTTTTAGGCAACACCTTAACGAAGATCGCCCGTGAGAAAGCAGGTATTATCAAACCCGGCGTGCCGTGTGTCATCGGAGAAAGTCATCCGCAAACGATGAACGTGTTTCTCGACCGCGCGGCAGAATGCGGCATCTTAGGCGAAGGATTAGAGACAACCGAATGCCGTATATGGTTTGCCGACCAGTGCGGATACATGCGCAGCCGCCGGATGCGAGAAGCACCGGAGAGCGAGTTGAAGGGTCTCTATCAGGAACACAACCTGCAGACGGCATATGTAGCGCTGCAGGTATTGAGAAATTACAGCGCCCTCCGCATTCAGCCATCAGCCATCAGAGAGGGATTTGCACATGTGTGTTCGATGACGGGGCTGCGAGGCAGATGGGAGATACTGAGCGAGAAACCGCTCACGATCTGCGACACCGGCCATAACAGCCATGGCCTGCAGTACGTAGCCCGCCAGCTGAAAGAACTGAGCAACCCGCATATATGGATTGTCTTCGGGATGGTGAATGACAAAGACTCCGAGGTTGTAGCACGCATGATGCCCGAAGGCGAACGATACCATTATATCTTCACCACGCCGCGTACCCTGCGGGCACGGAGCGCAGAAGAGATGCTTCGGATATGGGAGAACGCCCATCCGCAACCCCACGCAGGAAGTGACCGCACAGCGATTAACGATCCGGAGGAAGCCATCCGACACGCAAAGGAACAAGCAGGAGAAGAAGATGCCATCTTTATAGGAGGCAGTAATTATTTAGTAGGCAATGCGTTATCATGTAGTACATATTAAGACCCGTTTTGCCGAGGACTGGCAGCGGGATATCTTTGAGCAGCAACTTTTCGACGCCGGTTTTGACACGCTCGACGGAGAGGACGCCTATATCCCGAGCAGCGAATGGGAATCTCATCGCAATGAGATAGAAACCTTATGCGCTTCCACAGAAGGCGTAGAGATAACCGGCGCAGAGGCTTGTCCGGACGAGAACTGGAATGCTGCATGGGAAGCGGAACACCCGATACAGGAACTGCCTATGGGCATCCGGATCATCCCCCATTGCGCTTTCGGAGCAGGCCATCACGAGACCACCTCGATGATGATTGATGCCCTAATGAAAGCGGATCTCCGGGGAAAGAATGTCTTCGACCACGGCACCGGCACCGGCGTGTTAGCCATCTTCGCCAAACGTATGGGAGCCGCCCGTGTTGTAGCAATAGATATCGACGAGAAGAGCGTAGCGAACGCAACGGAGAACGCCCGACTCAACGGGGAGGAGATCACGGTTCTTCAAGGAGAAGCACCGCTGATTCCCGAAAAAGGACAGACAGACCACTACGATCTGATCGTAGCCAATATCCATCGAAACATACTGCTGGCGCATATGCAGCAATATGCAGCACATCTCGCGAACGGAGGAGAACTATGGTTAAGCGGTTTCTACGAGACCGACTGCAAGGCACTGCAAGCCGCCGCAGAGGAACAAGGGCTGCACCTGATCGCCAAGCATGAAGCCAATGAATGGCGGATGATGCAATTGAGAAAAGAAATCTCATAATATACAATAATAACTCATGGAATTACAAGAAGAAACATTTGCCCCCATGTGGGAACTCAACCCGCTATGGAACACCTTGACCGAAGAAGAGCGCCAGATGCTTGCCCGGGAATCGGAACTCGTTCATTACAAGAAAAACGAGATCATTCACCAAGACGGCGAGGAATCGCGCTACACATGGATGCTGCTAAGCGGCAAGGTACGTATCTACAAAGAAGGAATAGGTCAACGCCAGCAGATTATCCGTCTGCTCAAGCCGAACGATATTTTCGGCTACCGCGCCTGCATTGCCGAAGAAGCCTATAACTCCAGCGCCAGCGCCTTTGAGACCAGCGTAGTCTATCGTCTGGACCGGGAGCATTTCAATCATCTGGTTCAATCGAACGGCGCACTATGCTACCAAGTAATGATGATGATGGCAAAAGATTTGGCTTTCTCGGAGATACAAACGGTAAACCTGACTCAAAAACACATCCGCGGCCGTCTGGCAGAGAGTCTGCTGCTACTGCTCAAAAACTACGGATTCGAGGAAGACGGCCATACCTTAGCCATGCTTCTTCCCCGTGAGGATTTAGCGAACATGAGCAATATGACTACCAGCAACGCCATCAGAACTCTCAGCCAGTTTGCCCAAGAGGGTCTGGTGAATATCAACGGACGGCACATACAGATATTAGACCAAAAAGAATTAGAAAAAATATCGCGACTCGGATGAGCCGCGATATTTTTTATCAATCCATCATTGTACCCATATTCGAGGACAGTTGCACCATCTTGTCGTAATCCTCCGGACTGAGGTCATAGAAATAGAAATTACGCGGATCAATCGGCCGTCCCAGATAATGCACCTCATAATGCAAATGAGGTCCTGTGGATTTACCAGTATTGCCGACGAGCGCAATCACATCTCCGCGTTTCACCTTCTGCCCCACCCGAACAAGACGCTTGGAGCAATGAGCATAACGGGTTGTATAATTGAAGCCATGATCCACCTCCACCGTTTCTCCATAGCCCTGACGCCATCCGGAATAGACAACCACCCCATTGCCGGTAGCGAAGATGTCCGTACCTACCGGTGCCGAGAAATCCATTCCCTCATGGAAGCGACGGACATGATAGACAGGATCGACACGCCATCCATAGCCGGAAGCCATTCGCTTGAGATCCTTATTGAGAACAGGCTGGATAGCCGGTATATTCTCCATACGAATCTCCTGGTTCTTAGCAAGCGCGAGGATCTCGTCATAAGAACGGGCCTGAACATACACCTCTTTCTCCAGCACATCCACCTTGCGCTGGAGATCCGCCGCCAGTTGGGTATTGGTCATGCGCGCCAGTGAGTCGTAATAAGAGACCTGCCGGGTTGCCCCCATCCGTGCACTGAGAGGAATAGGCTCAGCGCCAAGTATAGCCCGATACAGGTTATCGTCGCGCTGCGAGAGGTCCTCCATGATTATTTGCATCTGATCCACCTGCTTGCCGAGCACCTCCATCTGAGCCGATAGGTTGCGATTATATTGCATGAGCGACGCCTCGCGGGGCGAAGGGAAGAAATAGAGGAACACATAGAAGAAGAGTACGCCCAAGCATACACCTCCGATGATATAACCTCCGGAACGGCGTAGCCAATACCGGAAACCGTGCTCGATACGCTCAAGCTGCAAGGTATCGGGGTTTATACGATAATGCCTTTTTTGAATGGTTGATTTCATTTACGATATTTATTTTCAGGTTTATACCAGAAGAAATACTGGTTTTGTTGTTTTTTCTCTTCGGGCGTACGCGCTACATATACCGTTTCGCGCGTGTACGGATTGATGCCGGTATAGAACATCGTGGTAGAAAGGGTCATGGGTGTCGGGGTGAAGTCCTGCACCTGCTCCGGCCGATAATGCATCTTCTTAGTCTCCTCCGCCAACTGCGCCATGTTCCGCTTTGTGCAACCGGGATGGGAAGATATGAAATAGGGGATCAGCTGCTGCTTGAGTCCCGCCTCTTCATTGATGCGCAGGAAGAGTTCGCGGAAACGGAGGTAGTTCTCCCATGCCGGTTTGCGCATGATCTGAAGCACATTATCTGCGCAATGCTCAGGCGCCACCTTGAGTCTGCCGGACACATGGCGCGTGATGAGCTGGCGTGCGTACTCCTCGCTCATGAGATCATAGCGGATACCCGATCCCACAAAAGCGTGCTTGACATACGGCAGTTTATCTACCGTGCGGTAGATATCCAAGACCGGCGCAAAGTCCCGATTGAGATTCTTGCAGACAGAGGGTTGCAAGCAACTGGCGCGTGCGCATTTCTCACAGACAGAGCGGTCCTTACCATGCATGGCGTACATGTTCGCAGAGGGTCCGCCCAAATCGGAGATCACGCCGTGCCAATCCGGCAGACGGCTCAATCGCTCAATCTGACGGAGGATAGACGCCTTTGAGCGCGAGACAATCTGTTTGCCCTGATGGGCAGAGATCGTGCAGAACGCGCAGCCTCCGAAACAACCGCGGTGCATGCAGACTGACCATTTGATCATCTCGTATGCAGGGATGTGTTTATCCTTGTATTTCGGGTGCGGCGTATATTGGTAAGGCAGATCGTAGATGGCGTCCAGCTGCTCCGTCGTGATCGGCAGATAAGAGGGATTGACCACCACAAAGCGGTCTGAGACAGGCTGAATGATCGTCTTCTGGTGGATCTTATTGGACTCTATTTCTATCAAGCGGAAGTTCTCTGCATGTACACGTTTGTCGCGCAACGCCTGTTCATGCGACGCCAAGCGGACAGCATCCTCCGGAAGAGCAGATATATCATCCGTCAGATACGCCGTCTGCGGGATCGAATGGAGTTCTTTCTCTGTCCATCCGCCCTTCGCCATAACATCCGAGACCGCCGTCATTGCCTGTTCGCCCATTCCATACACCAGCAGATCGGCTCCGCTGTCCACCAAGATAGAGGGCATGAGTTTGTCCTGCCAGTAATCATAATGGGTCAGCCGTCGCATGGAAGCCTCAATACCGCCAATGATAACCGGCACATCGGGATATAACTGTTTGAGGATGCGGCAGTAGGTCACGGTGCAGTAATCGGGTCTTGCTCCGGCTCTTCCGTCCGGCGTGTAAGCATCGTCGGAACGCCTTCTGCGCGAGGCCGTATAGTGGTTCACCATCGAGTCCATCGAGCCGGCAGAGACCGCGAAATAGAGTCTCGGCCGTCCGAACTTCCTGAAATCCCGATAGTCACCATGCCAATCCGGTTGCGGCACGATCGCCACTCTATAGCCTGCCGCCTCCAGCACGCGTCCCAAGACCGCTGCGCCGAAAGAGGGATGATCAATATACGCGTCTCCGGAAAAGAAGACGATATCCACTTCATCCCACCCGCGAAGCTCCATCTCTTTACGGGTTGTGGGCAAATATTTCTTTAGATCGTATTGCACTAATCGATTTGTAAATCCAGTTGTTCTTTCAGTTGCGCGATCACAGGGTTCTGCTCCGTCATCAGCGCATATTTCTCCTCCGCAGTGAAAGCCATCTGCTCCTGACTATATTCAGCCTGAACCAGTTGGATCTGAAGATGATCATTGTGCAGCGCAGCCCTGAGTTGCTTCAGCAAGGTCGGCAGTGCTTTCCGCATCTCCGACAGCTGCCAGGGGTTCGGCATTTGTATCTCTGCGTTCAGATCATCCATTAATCGCGGGGTGTAAGTCTCAATCAACTCCCTCAGACGCAATTCCTCTTTATGAGTAGCAGCCAGACCAACCCACGCGTCCTTGAGTTGGTCAGCCGTAAAAGGGCGGTCGTTCGGTATTGAAGCCTGCGATGCCGCAGGTGCCGGAGCGGACGCTTCGGCAGAAGAAGCCGGTGCAGACGGTTGAACCGGATTAGGCCCCAGTCCCAGACCGATCTTAGGCATCTTAGGGATCGCCTGCACGGTCGGTGCCTTCGGTTGCGGTGCAGCCGTGGGTTGAGGCGCAGGCGTTGGTTGAGGCGCAGGTCTCTGCGGCTGCGGAGCGGTAACCGGTTGAGGGGCTGCCTTCGGTTGAGGTGCAGGCTGAGCCGTTTGCGCGATCACTTGCGGTACGCCCAATTGACATAATTTAACGAGGGCGAGTTCCACCGTAAGGCGTTTATTGCGCGCGGTGCGGTAGTTGATATCGCAGGTATTGATGATATCCAGCGCCAGGAAAAGCCATTGCGGATGGCATTGCGTTGCCTGGGTTGTGTATCGCGCCCTGATAGCGTCACTGCTCTCCAACAGAGAGGCAGTCTGCGGATCCTTGCACACCAGCACATCGCGCAGATGCTGGGCAAAGCCTGTAATGAAATGTCCGGCATCAAAACCATGATTGAGCACATCGTTGAAGAGCAACAACGCCGCAGACACATCGTGTTTCAGCGCGTTCTCCACCAGCGAGAAATAATAATCCACATTGAGCACATTGAGTACCGCAATCGTCTGCTCATACGTGATATCCGTACCGCAGAATGCCACCAACTGGTCGAAGATCGACAAAGCGTCGCGCATTCCTCCATCCGCTTTCTGCGCCACTACATTCAGAGCCTCCTCGCTCACCGTGATCCCTTCTTTGGCAGCCACCGACTGGAGATGGGCGATTGTGTCCTGCACCGTAATACGGTTGAAATCATAGACCTGGCACCGGCTGAGGATCGTAGGAAGCACCTTGTGCTTCTCGGTGGTAGCAAGAATAAAGATCGCATATGAAGGGGGTTCCTCCAGCGTTTTCAGCAACGCATTGAAGGCTCCAGCCGAAAGCATATGTACCTCGTCGATGATATAGACCGAGTATTTACCGATCTGTGGCGGAATCCTCACCTGGTCAATCAGCGAACGAATATCCTCCACCGAGTTGTTGCTGGCAGCATCCAGTTCATGGATATTAAACGACCTCTGCTCATTGAAAGCCCTGCAGGACTCACACTCGTTGCAAGCGTCGTATCCGTTCTGCGGATTGAGACAGTTGATCGTCTTCGCGAAGATACGCGCGCAAGTGGTTTTTCCCACTCCCCTCGGACCGCAGAACAGATAGGCATGCGCCAGATGGTTCTGGCGGATCGCATTCTGAAGCGTCTGAGTCAGTGCCTGCTGCCCCACTACCGATTCAAAGGTCTGCGGCCGGTACTTACGCGCCGATACAATGTAATTTTCCATATTGTGTTGTTAGTTTTCGTTTACGTGTCGATTACGTGTCGTTTACGTGTTTGGAACGAGTCACAGAGCATAAACTATAAATATAGGCCGGGGTTTCCTCCGTCTTCAGCTCTGCTTTGACACTTCGGTACTCCTGTTCAAAATCCGCTATGGATGAGCGGAGGGAGTCAAAGCCCCCGATGCCGGTTCCTTTGCATTTGAGGATCGCTTCTTTCCGTGTCCAGAGGCGTGTGAAGGCTCTGTCGGGCGCGGCTGAGTCACGGATCAATGTCTGCTCCTCCCCGTTCATAGTCCGCTCAACGAGGGAATCGTCCACGTGCCGTATTCCCTCTATATCAATCCCTATCGGGTTTTCGCTCAGGGCTACCGCGACCGCTTCCTTGCAATGGCTGATACTGAAGAACGGTCCCTTCGACAGGAAGGGTTTGCCGTATCCGTTATATTGCCACGGACTCATCTCCATCCCGTTTTCCTCAAGCAGTTCGCGGAGCATCAGCCATGATTTGAGGCAACAGAACCGTCCCAGCGTGTGTTTGTATTGCAGCGCCTGTTCCCGCCGCTGCGGAGAGACGAGCGGCAGCATCCGCTCCACTTCCTGCTCCGTTGCCCGGTCCATATGGTCAAAGACAATTATCCTCATTGCACAGTGGTGCTAATCAGATCCTGATATCTGCGAAGATGCACGCGGTAAGCGATGCGGGCATCCGTCCATTCATCCTGCGCCTGCGTCAGGGCTGTCTGCGATTGCAGCAAGTCCGTGACGGTAGCCAAGCCTGCTTCATAATTGGCTTTCGCATGCAGATACGCCTGCTGCGCATGCGCGGCAGTACGTTCGTGTATCCGGAGCAGCGCCATCGCGTTCACCACCTCATCATAAGCCTGCCTCGTACGCATGTTCAGTTGGGAGCCCAGATACTGCGCATCAATCTTCGCCTGCTCGATCGCATATTGTTTCTCCCGCAGTTTATGGCTCGTTTCCCACCACTGGGTCAGCGGCACATTCAGCGTGACAAAGAGCGCTCCGTTGCCTGTATTGTTCCCCAGTCCGTTTCGTAGTATATTCGCCTGATAGCGGCTGTAACTGTAGTTAGCCCCGACGGCAATCTGCGGCAAGGCATCCGCCAGCGCCATCCGTTTCCGGAGTTGCGCCGCCTGCACCTGCAGATCCAGCAGTTGCTGTTCTGCGGTCTGCGCGAGTGTGTCGTTCACCGGCAGGACACCCATCTCCGTCTCTTGATCCATCGTGACGATAGCGAGTTCGTCCTCCGCTCCGATCGCCAGTGCAAGCGCCCGTTGTGCAAGGCGAAGACCGTTCTGCAGCTGCACCTGCCGGCGCAAAATCTCGTCCCTGTGCAACTCCACCTGCATCCGGTCATACGGCAACGCCAATCCCGCATCCACAGCCGACGAGACGGCAGCAGAGAGCGAGTCAAGCAGTTCCAGAGCCTCGTCGATGATCTGTTCTTTCTGCTGCAGGCTGTACACGAGCCAATAACTCTCTTCCACCGATTCCAGGACATCCCGCTGACTCACCTGCGCCTGCAGTTTGGCAGCCTCGACTCCCACTTTCGCCAACTTGTTCCCTGCAACAATCTTCCCTCCGACAAAAACAGGCTGCAGCGCCGTAACGCCAACCATATAGCCGTGCCGGAAGAGATTGAGGGAGTTATCCAGTCCCAGCGCAGCTCCGTAATTGCCGTAGAGCGTGGTCAAGAGATCCCGTACAGCGGCATTGTTGATATCATCGATACCTATATCCACGATCGGATGCAGGGAGTGATAACCGAAAGCCGTACCTTGTATCTGCGGGAAATACTTGGTCAGCGCCTGCGCTTTCACTTCCTCCGCACGCTTCACATCGTATTCGGATTTGCGGAGCACGGGATTATTCCGCTTCGCCAACGCCATACACGAATCGAGAGAAAGGCGTACCTCTTCCGCCCTTGCCATGCCTGCGAAAGCGAAGCAAAGGATCAATAAAAGTCCTATTTTAGCATTGCGTCTCATTCTTTCGGATCGTTGTTCTTATACACCCTCCAATAAACCACCGGCAAGATCGTAACCGTCAGCGGAAGCGTAAATATCGTACCAAAACAAATCACCACTCCCATCGGCATCCAGAGACTGGAATGCGAGATGATCATCGGGAGAACCCCCAGCGCCGTAGTAGCACTGGTGAGGAAAACCGGCCTCATCCGCCTCAGCCCTGCCATGAAAGCCGCTTCACGATAGGTGCAGTGATTATATCTCCTTGAGTCTTCGGCATACTCGTACATCATGATCGCGTTCCGCACTATGATACCAATCAGACTCACAATACCCAGCACAGCCGTGATGGATATATCCAGATCGAAGATCCAGAGCCCCAACATCGCGCCGAAGATACAGAGCGATGCGCTCGACAGTGCCAGCAGGGCCAGACCAAGTTTGCCGAAGTGATAGATCAGCAACACCAGCATCACCGCCAGAGCAGCAATGACCGACCAGATGATCTGCGGCACGATCATGCCGTTGACAGCCGTAAGACCGCCATACGTAATGGACACGCCTTCCGGCAATTCCCTGATATTCGCATTGATCCATTTCCTCACTTTCTTCTCTGCGCTCACCTGACTGATTTTTCCCCGCAAGTCAGCCCCCACGGTAACCGTACGGACCGCATTTCGCCGCTCCAGGCTCGTGTGATGCCAGTCAGGCGTGATAGAAGCCACCTGACGCAACGGAACCCACACTCCGGGCACTGCCGTCGGCACTTGTATTGCGCCTAACTCGTCCGGGGTCATCTCTTTCATTCCCGCGGTATAGAGCACCACGGGCACTGCATAACTGCCTTCGTACAAGGTGGTAAGCGTAGCTCCTTTGGTAGCCTGACGCAGGTACAACGAGAGCGTGGTCTCCGTAATTCCCAGACGCGTAGCCTCGTCCGCCTTCAGTTCTATCCGGGTGGAAGGAGCCATGTTATCGTATTCACAGTGAACCCATTGCAGTTCCGGCATAGTGGACATGTATCGCAATATACTATCTGCGTACACCGCCATCTGATCCCAGTTCTCCCCTTGCACCCGAACCTCCAGAGGGTTCTTCACCGCCTGATAATCCAACTGCTTGAACCGTGCATAAGCATTGGGAAAATAATTCTCATACCGGCTGCCGTAGTCCTGCAAGATCTGCGCGGTAGCTTTGCTGGAACGTGTGTTCACGATCAGCTGTGCATAGTTGGGATGCGCCATCTGCGGCGTGTAGGTGGCATGGAAACGCGGCGAAGCCTGACCGATGAACGCCGTGACGCTCTCCACCCTTTTATCCGCCCGCAGGATACGCGCCAGACTATCCGCCACCAGAGCACTCTCCTCCACCGTTGCCCCTTCGCGCAGATGGATCTCCACCGCGAAGAACTCACGCTCCGCCTTAGGCAACAGCTGCAGGTTAAGGCGCGAAAGCAAGAAGAGACCGATAGACAGAACGACTATCAGCAATCCCCATACCGCCGCCGGATGCCGGAAACAACGCTCAAGCAGTTTCTTATACCCCTCCTGCAGCCATCCGAAGAACTTGTTCTGCACACGCTCGAAGAGGTTCAGTTCCTCCGTATTCTTCTTGATAAACCGGTAGGACAAATACGGCGTTACCCAGGAGGCATAAAAGATACTGGCTACCAATGCAAACAATACCGCCCACGGGAAGAGCTGTACAAACTCGCCCAACGGCCCGGTGATGATACGCGTCATCGGGAAGAACATACCGCATATAGAACAGGTAGCCAGCGACATCGGCACAAACAACATACTCGTACTCACCACCGCCGAATACCAACGCGAGTGGTTCCGACGCATGAGCTGGTCGGTATAGCCGTCGATGACAATCACACTGTCATCCACTATCATTCCTAACACAAAGATCAGCGCCGCCAGCGTAACGGTGTTCAATTCTATCCCTGTCATATACATCAGCCCGATACAGATCGCCGTACAGACAGGCACACCGGTGGAAGCCACCAAGGCAGTACGAAGCGGAAAGAGCAGAAGCATCACTGCGATCACAACCAAGATCGATATCACGATGTCGCGCAGGAAAGACAGAACAGAGTCATTCACCACCTTCGGCTGGTCGGTGATGCGATGGAACCGGATGTCCGGCGGCAGCAACGCCGAAGCCTCAGCCAGTTGCTTGTCCACCTCGTCGCCGAAAGCCACGATATTATTGCCCGGCACCATCTCCATATTGATGATCAGGCAGGAAGCACCTTCGTACTCCACATACCTGTCCGGTTTCTGATAGCGGCGCTCCACGGAAGCGACATCCTTCAAACGGATTGTAGCACCCGTGACCGGATCCGCCCAAATGATCTGTTCCTGCAGTTCGTATTCCGTCTGATAAGGAATCACCACCTGCAATGCGCCACTCAGATCACTCTCTCCTCCGAGAGTGCGCAACCCCTGCAATGCTAATTGCGCGCGGAGAGTTGTCGGATTAATGCCATACATCGACAACCGCTCGGTGTCAATCGTGACCGCTATCTCTTCGCTCTGCTGCCCCATGATCCGGAGTTTGCCCATCTCCGGAATGGTGCGCAGTTTGCTGCATACCAGCTTGGTGTATTCCTCCAACTCACGCGGACTGCGCTCTGCGCTCTCCACCGCAATCAACAGGGAAGAGGTGTTTCCGAAATCATCCACCACCACCGTCTGCAGCACACCGGCAGGAAGGCCGGTCTTTTGCAGCAAGGGCAGACCGGCGCGGATCTTTGTCCATGCGCCCGCGTTGTCCTTCACCGAGTTGCGGATCATGACATATACATATACGATCCCGTCCTCTGTCTGGCTGTAAGTCTGCTCCTTATCTACATCTTCAAACGAGTTGATATAGTCCTCCAGCGTAGTCGTCACCTGCTCTTCCACCTCTTGCGCCGTGGCTCCGGGATAGATAGCGGCAACTATACCCTGGCGGATCGTGAACTGCGGAAACTCATCTTTGTTCATCCGCGGCAGAGACCATATACCCCAGCCCGTCAGCAAGAGGAAGAGCGCCATCACTATTCCGTGATGCCGCATCGCGTTCTCTATGTGTTTGCGCGTCTTCATTCGTTATTGGATGACGATGGTACAGCCGTCATAAAGTTTCTGGTATCCTTCTGTTATGATTGTGTCGCCGGCATGCAATCCCTCGCGGACACAGACGCCGTTCACCGAGTATCCGTCAATGGTGATCATCCGGCGGCGTGCTCTGCCTTCTGCCGCCGTCCAGATAGTGGGGCCTTCCGGTTTCAACAGTACGCATTGAGCCGGAACAACTACCATTCCGTCGTCTTGACCGTCATTCCTACCGATGATCACTTTTCCGACCATTCCGGACAAGAGGTCTTTCGTATCCCCTTCGATCGTTGCTTTCACCTCGTAGGTGTGTGCGACCGGATTGGCTTTCATGCCCTTCTCCGTAACCCGGATAGCGTAACTCTGATCCACGGCGGCACATTCCATTACACCGTTTTGCCCGATCCTGACACCTCCTATCTCCGTCTCCGGCACCGTAAAGCGGATACAGAAAGCCGATACATCCATCAGCGTCAGCACCGGCGAACCGGGAATGATTGTCTGGCCTGTTTGGAGATTCAAACCGCTCACCACGCCGTCGTTCGGAGCCACCAGTTTGCATTCGTTCACCTGCCGGCGTGCAGACTCATATAATGCCCGTGCCTGATTGCGTTGGCTCTCCACCTCCACCAGTTTCTGGTCGGTCACAGCCCCTTTGGCATGCACCTGTTTCACGCGTTCGTACCCGTCTTGCGCCTGCCGATAACCGGCTTCCGCAGCACGCAGGGCATTCACCGCCCTCGTACTGTCCACGCACAGCAGTACCTTTCCCTTATGCACCCGTTCGCCTTCGACGCAATGGATACTGCTCACGCGTCCGCCGGCCTGCATACTCAGAGGCGTCTCGCTGATCGCTTCTATTGATCCCACGTAACGGACTGTCCCGCCATCCGGATGCGATGCGATCACTTCTGCCTTGACGGGTATAGGAGCCACTTTCTTCTGGTCTTGCTGACCTCCGCAGGCCGTTAGCACCAGCGCGGCAAAACCACAAAGAGCAGCACGGAATAGGATCAATTCTTTTTGCATAGTAATGTCAGTTGGTTAGCCTTCACATCCGGCGATTGATAGCGCAGCGTGATAAGGATCGTCTCGTCGTACACTTCGCCTTCTCCGGAACCGGTAACGGTGTAGTTGACGCTGTTTACATTCAGGCTGCGGGTATAACTGTCTACCGTGATCTTCTTTCCGTTAATCAGCGCGCGCGTATAATAAGCCGGACCCGTCAACGCATTGAAGGTCAGCAGCACACTGTCTCCGTTGATCCGGACAACATCCATCGCGCCCATCTCGTCGCCAAGCCTCGTTTCGTCGCCCTCTACAACAGCGATTCCGCTGATCTTGTAGGAATAAGAACCCGATAGTTGCCTCACCTCGTCCCGACATCCGGTCAGGCAGAAAGGCAGTACTCCTAATAATAAAACAATGAGTTTCTTCATAATTTCTTGTTATTTCGTTCCGCAAACCATTTCCATAATGGCGCTGCGTGCAATGCCTGTATGATCTCGCCGTCTTGCAGCATTTCGTATACCTGCTCCGGAGAGAATATATCTACGTGTATGTCTTCTGTCCGCTCCTGGTGTTGGTCACGGCGTTTCTCCACACCCGTTGCCAGAAACGTGTAAGACAGATTGTTATGATTGGTCGGATTCGGCGAGAGCGTCATGAACAGCGACCATTCGCCGCCTTCGTATCCCGTCTCTTCGCTCAACTCGCGTTGCGCGGCCTGCAAGGGTGTCTCGTTCGGATCCACCACGCCTGCCACCAGCTCGTACCGCGTCTCGCCCAAGGCATGCCGGTACTGATCCTCCATCACCATCCGGCCGTCCTTGGTGATCGCTATCACGTTGATCCAATCCGGGAACTCGAAGATATACCAAGTGGGTATCTGTACTCCGGACGGCAACTCCACGCACTCCTGGCGCACGGATAGCCAGGGACCTAACCGCAGGATATTCTTGCTGTCGACTACCTTCCACGCTCTATTTTCTAATTTCGGATAACTCATAAGTCTTTCTCCAATGGATTGTCAAATAAATCACTCGCGCAAAGAGATGCGCAAAATAGGCTATATACAAAGCTTGCGGACCGCAGAACCGATAGGTGGCGATATAGAGTGCCACGAATCCTACAGCCGCCCAGATCATTGCGTTTCGGATCTGCACACCTGCGGTGGCTCCGACATAGATACCGTCCCACATGAACGCCAGGGTACTGATGATCGGCATTGCAATCAGCCATCCCATGTATTTTCTTGCGGCTTCCAGCACTTCGCCGTCGCTCGTCATGAGCGCCATACACTCGTCACCCCGGAACGCATAGAGAACGGTGAACACCAGTCCTACACCGATAGACCAGACGAACAGCGACCGCACAACTGCATGCACGCCCGTGGTGCTGTGCGTTTTGTCCTTCTGCCTCTCGCCGAAAGCCTTGCCCACCAGTGCTTCGCCGGCGTAGGCAAAACCGTCCACGAAAAAGGAGAAGAACATAAATAGCTTCATCAATATACTGCTTACCGCCAATTCGGTATCACCGTAGCGGCTGGCAAGCGAAGTGAAACCGACATACACCACCATGAAACAGAGCGACCGGATAAACAGATTGCCGTTCAGGTGCATCATTCGTTTCATCTCCGTCCATCGCATGGTTTCCTTCCATTCATCGAAATGCCGGAATACCGACATGTCGGAATATCGGGAAGCCAGTATTATTCCTGCCAGAACCAGACCGCTGTACTGTGCGATCAGTGTTCCCCAAGCCACGCCGGAGACGCCCAGAGGAGTATATACCGCCAATCCGTAACTGGCACCCATATTCACCACATTCACCAGAATATCTGTCGCCATCGGGCTTTTGGTGTCCTGCATACCGATGAACCATCCCTTGAAAGTGAACAGACACAGGGTTGCGGGAGCCGCCCATATACGGATATAGAAATACTCGCGTGCCATAGACGCCACTTCTTCCGAGCAGGGCACGATCGCCAGCACTACCGTCACGAACAGCCATTGGATCGCCCAGATAGCGATAGCGGCCATAAGCGCGATCGTCACGCTCTGCGTCAGGATCTTACGGCATTCTTTCAGATCTCCTTTCCCGTAAGCCTGTGCCGTCAAACCGCTCGTTCCTATCCGCAGGAATCCGAAGTTCCAATAGAGCAGATCGAAAAGCATTGTGCCGATAGCTATTCCGCCGATAGCCGAAGCATCGCTCAGATGCCCCACTATCGCCGTATCTACTATGCCTACCAGCGGAATAGTGATATTCGCTAATATGCTCGGCACAGCCAGTCGCAATATGTCTCTATTGACTTCTTTCATTTTGCTTCCGGTAAATTCGGATCATTTCGGATAACCCGGATTATTCCCTTTATAAAAACAGCAGTATCATCAACTGCCCCGTCAGCACTCTCAGGAACATCGTCAGAGGATATACCGTCGAGTATGCCACGGCGGCACGGTCGTTAGACGAACTCTGCGAAGTGGCGTAAGCCAGTGCAGGGGGATCGGTGGTCGAACCTGCTATCAGACCCATCAGCGAAAAATAATCCAACTTCATCCATTGGCGCGCAATGATACCTATCAGCAGCAGCGGCAGCAGCGTTATGATCACGCCGTATCCGATCAGCACATATCCGCCGTCCAGCAAGGTCTCTACGAACGATCCGCCGGCGCCGAATCCGACGGCCGCAAGGAAGAGCGATATTCCGATCTCGCGGATCATCAGGTTCGCCGAAGTGGTCGTATAGGTCACTATGTGCCATTTCGTTCCGAAAGCGCCCATCAGAATAGCGATGATCAGCGTTCCGCCGGCAATGCCCAATTTGAACGGCTGATCCAGTCCCGGCAATGCAAACGGAATGGATCCTAATGCCACACCCAAGACGATTCCGAAGAACAGCGATGCCAGGTTCGGTGCATCCAGTTTCTTGGCGGAGTTTCCGAACGCTTTGGCTATACGCTCTACCGCCTCTTTCTCGCCTACTACCGTCAGACGGTCGCCTAACTGCAACCGCAACTCCGGCGTGGCCAGCAGTTCGATTCCGGCACGGCGCACACGGGTGATCGTGATATGGAACGCGTCACGCACCTTCAGATCGCTGATCTGCTTGCCGTTGATCTTGTCCTTGGTCACAACGATATGCTGGTTCACCAGATGGATATCCTTCTCTTTCTCCTCCCATTTGATATCGGTCTGTTCGCCTAACAGGAACACCGTCCTCTCGTTTTTCTTATCGGTCACCAGACGCACACGGTCGCCTACGTGCAGCAGGGTCTCTGCGTCCGGCATAAACTCATTTCCTTCTTTGTCCAAGACACGGCTCACCACGATCGTCACATGGGTCAGCAGCCCTAAATCACGCACATGAATACCCTCTATCTGGGGATTTGTCAGTCTCATGTCGTAGTGCTCCACTTGCTGTGCTTCGCCTTTCTCCGCTTGCACACGCTCCTCTTCCTTCTCCATCTTGATACGGAACACCCATCGGATAACCATCATCGAAAAGAGGATACCCACTACGCCAAGCGGATACGCCATCGCATAACCGGACGCTATATCGGGGTTCGACACGCCTGTCAGATCCTGATAGGTCTGCTGGGCGGCACCCAGACCCGGGGTGTTCGTCACTGCGCCGAAAAGCACACCGGTCATCGTTGCTATATCCGTTTTGCTTAACATATGGATCACATAAGCCGTCGCGCATCCTAACAACACAATGCCGGCGGCTAATAGGTTCAGTTTCAATCCGCCTTTGCCGAAAGACGAAAAGAAACTCGGTCCCACTTGAAGACCGATTGAATAAACAAACAGAATAAGGCCCAAATCTTTTGCAAAGGACTCCACCAACGGATCCAGCGTCATTCCGAAATGACTGCACGCAATCGCGCAGAACAGAATCCAGGTGATGCCGAGGGTGATCCCCTTGAACTTCAGTTTGGCGCCCAAGAAGATACCCGCAGCGATCGCCATTGCCAGCACAAATATCGAGTGTGCTATCCCGGTACCTAAAAATAAATTACTAAACCACTCCATTTCTTTTTCCTAAAATGTTCAATATTACCCCTCGGGAGCGAGTCGAGATCGTCCCGAGGGCAAGTCGAGGTCATGTCAAGAGCAACAATGTTCTATTTTACAGCTCCTGACCGATCACACTGTATTCTTTCTCGCCGCGAACGATGATCACCTGTCCGTCGCGAACGATTTTCTCTACCTTGCAATTACAGGCGGAAGTGTTGTCAATGGCTGCTTCCGGTCCATAAGTTGCTACATGTCCGAAACCTCCACGACCATTGGCTGCACGAATGATTATATTTTCCTCTCCTTGCCAATCCGGCAATTCAGTTTCAATAGAAAGCACTCCGTCACGCTCCACCAAATATGCAGCTATTTCTGAAGGCTCCATCTCTTTTTCGCCTGCCGATATATACCACCTCGACGATGTCTTATGCAGCACAATTTGTTCCGCATCTGCTTTAGCGGTCTCTGCCCAGCTGCCGAGAGTATATTCCATCGTATAGGTAGCAGCCTGCTCTGCGCTCAACACGGTCTCGATATCACGCGTGGTGTTGCCGCTCTTCGTATCTACGAAAGTAACCACATTGCTCTCCGGAGTCAGCAGACTACCTTCCTCGAAGCTTATCGTACTTCCTTCCATAACCATTTTCTCCGGCAGACGGGTGTTGTACTCGCCGAACTTAGGCCATGCGTTGGCATTCATCAGCTCTTTCGTCCAGCGCTGGATCTTGTTGTCGTCCGAGAATCCGAACTCGCCTGCGCTGTAGTCCACTGTCGTATTCAGGAACGCTACACTCGGAGTGTTGTTCCATGCGCGGCCGAAAGATACGGTCGGGCATTCGCTCTTCACCGTACAGCCCTCGAAGACATAACCTCTGTCGTTGGCAGAACCGTTGTTCGCTGTCAGAGCATCGCTTCCGCCGCCGTCTTTCTTGCGCTTCTCGCAATACAGCAGGTTGTTCTTGAAATAAACGCTTCCGTCGCCGCAGATGAAATCTACGGTTCCGTGGATCTCGCAATCCTCGAAATAGCGTACTGCACTCACGCCGTTTTTCTCGGTCAGGTTGCTGTAGTACGTATCTTGATAAGAGAGCAGACGCACGTTCTTGCATACCGTCTGCGTTCCCTGATCCCACAGTGCTACGGCGCGGCCGTTGTCATTCTTGTAGTAATCCAATGCGTTCTGGATGGTCAGATCCTGCAAGTACGTGTTCTTCACGTTCTTGTTGATCTTGATCGTTGCCGTCTGGTCAATGGATTCCTTCCCTGCGTCCGGAGCGTTCTTGATGATCACGCCTTCCATCGACTGACCGATGATAGAGATATTATTGGCATTGATAGTGGTCAGACAGGTCTCGCCGAGGTCATATATGCCGTTCGGCAGGAAGATCTTGTCGCCGCTCTCAGCCTGAACCAATGCCAGCAGGAAGCATGCTACATCGCCTCCCGGAACCACGAAATAACCTGTAGATTCATCCTTCTCAAGGAAATCCAGTACATTATATACCACAATCTTGTGAATGTACTGCTTAGCCGTCCAGCTCAGCGTCAAGGTCGTTGCCTCGCCTGTGTATTTGAACGAATACTCCGTTCCGTCCGGTGTAGCACCTTCCGAACCGTTCTTCACAACGCTCGTGCGACCAACCTCACTCTCGCCGTTGCTCAGAATCACGTCGCCTGTCTCCGAATAGGTGCAGAGCGTCACTACTACAATTGCATTGCCTGCCACTTGAATATCAATACTTCCGTCTGCATTGAAATACCAGCCGTGGTTGTTGTAATAACTACCGCCGTTCGCCGTTACGGTCTCATGGTCCTCCGGATAGAAGATTGCCGAAGCGAAATCATATGTCTGCACGCTTCCGATAGTTGCCGTCTCAAACGGAGTCACTCTGGCTTGAATGGTAGTGTTGCCGGTGATAGCATCTCCCTCCTGGGCTTTCTTTCCTGAAGTATAGAACCATCCGCGGAAAGCATTGCCTTCGCCGATAGCAGGCAGGTCTGCCTCGTTATACGGAATTGTCTCCAGCGTAGCACCCTCATACGTATCGAACTTACCGAGAATAACGCCGTTCTGGTCTTTGTAGATCACCTCGCAAGGAGTAATCTCTGTTGCCTCGGCGAAGAAATAAGGCAGATAGGTCTGGCTTCCCAACTCAAAAGTCAGTGTACCTGCATCGCCGGTATAAACATACATCACATTCTGTGCGAAGTTGCCTGCCGTCTCACCGCAGGCAGCTTTGTTGCTGAAGGTAGCAAAATACACGCCGTCCTTCTTGATAGTTATGTCGTGTTTGCTGTGCTGGCATGCGCCCAAAGTGAATTTCACCGGTCCGTCAACCGGAACGGTAATAGTACCGCCATAAACACCATGCTGTCCGCCATTGTAATTCGTTCCTTCTACACTCACGCCATCCGGCAATTCACCGCTTTCCGGCAGAAGCACCGTATAAGGATTCACGCGGAACTCAATCTTGAAGTCCGTAAACGTACGCGCTACGTTCTCAATAAATTGGATTTTCTGGAGCACACCCTCTCCACTGGATGAAGTACGGGCAATGTAAATATTATTCTGCTCCTCTGTCAACTCGACCACTGCGGTTTGCAACTCCGTTACTTCGGCAGTAGTAGCAATTGTTGTTTCTGCTTTCGGCTCCTCGCCCGACCATGTGCTAACAACCAAAGCAACCTTGCTTCCTGTCTTACGCGGACCGTAAGTCAATTTCAGTTTGCCGGCTACTGCATTCTTGGTAAAATACGCAAAACCGCTACTGTTCATCTTAACACCGTTCAATCCGAGGTTGGCTGCTTTTTCGCCATCATCTACTTTACTACCATAAGTCAACCCTCTATCAGGGTTGGCAGACGGAGCCGCCTCCGTGTAATCCCATAGCAGGTCGTTCGGACCTGCCCACATCGCTACGCTCATCAGAGCCGCAGCCATCATTGTGAAGATCTTTTTCATTGTGATTAATATTTGAGTTTATTGATGATTTTGGCAACCTATAAAATTTGCGGGTGCAAAGGTAGCATTTTTTTTGCATATATGCAAATAAATCACGTATTTTTTCTAATTGGACCTTTTCTTTGTATGATTTTTGCCCTTTTTCTTGTTTGTCTGACAGAAAATTCGTATTTTTGCACAAAATTTTGGATTACTATGACTGTTTTAGATCGTTTGGCTGCTCTTAGAGCAGAGATGAAGAAAGAAGGTTTGTCGGCTTATGTAGTGCCCGGAAACGACCCGCACGCAAGTGAATACATGGCTTCCCACTGGTTTGAAATGCAGTGGATCTCGGGCTTTAACGGAGAGAGCGGTACTATGGTTATCACCATGGACAGAGCCCTTCTCTGGACCGATAGCCGTTATTACCTCCAGGCAGGTATCGAACTGAAGGGATCAACCATCGAACTCATGCGGGAATCCGACATCGACTGTCCGTCTATAACCGATTGGTTGTCAGAGCAGATGGCGAACACCGACGGTGCGAACGGCAACTACATGGTAGGTGTCAATCCGGAGATGTTCTCCGTTGATGAATTTGCGCGTTGGAACAAATCGCTCAACCTCAAATCGGTCGATCTCATCAAACCGATCTGGACCGAATCCAGACCCGCTATTCCGCAGAGTATTCTCTACCCCTATTCTGCCGATTTTGCCGGAGAATCCGTAGAGAGCAAACTTGCACGAATGCGCGATCTCCTCAATCGCCAATCACCGGTCACCAATCACCATTGGTCTCTTCTCATCAGTGCATTGGACGAAATAGCATGGCTTCTCAACATCCGCGGTAACGATGTAGAATACAATCCCGTTGTGGTCAGTTATGCCGTTCTGGAGAACGATAAATGTACGCTCTTCGTCGATCCTGCCAAACTTGATTCGCCGGCGCGCAACTATCTGGATTTCAATAATATAGATACGCTCCCGTACGAAGCCGTATTCGATTATATCCGTAGCCTCAGCGGCACGGTCTTTTACGATGGCGCGAAGGTCAATGAAGCGCTCTTTGAAGCCATTCCCGACACCTGCCTCAAACGCAATATCCAATCCCCGATTCTGGTCGATAAAGCGAAGAAAAATGCCGTCGAACTGGAGGGTGAACGCATTGCTATGCGTCAGGACGGCGCAGCCCTCACCCGTTTCTTCAAATGGCTTGAGGAAGAAGCCTTCAAACCTTCAAACCTCCAAACATCCGAACCTCTTACCGAGTGGTCTCTCATGGAGAAACTGCATGAGTTCCGCGCTAAAGGCCTGAATTTCAAAGACGAATCTTTCGGCACGATCGCAGGATATAACGGCAACGGAGCGATCGTCCATTATGCCGCTACAGCGGACAAATGCGCCGAGGTCAAACCCGAAGGAATGCTGCTGCTTGACTCCGGAGGACAATACCTGGACGGCACCACCGATATCACCCGTACCGTCTGGCTCGGAGGACCTGTTCCCGAGCAAGCCAAACTCGATTACACCTACGTGCTCAAAGGCCATATTGCCCTTGCTACAGCACGTTTCCCGCGCGGCACAAGGGGTAACCAGCTTGACGCGTTAGCAAAGCAGTATATGTGGCAGGCAGGTATTACTTTTGGGCATGGCACGGGACACGGCGTCGGACATTTCTTGGGATGCCACGAAGGACCGCAGAACGTGCGCACCGACAACAACCCTACGCCGCTGGAGATCGGACATATCGTCTCCGACGAACCCGGTATCTACCGCACCGGCAAATGGGGTATCCGCACGGAGAACCTGATCACCGTCATTCCTGCCCCCCGAACCGAAGCTGCGACTACGGAAGACGAATGGCTTGCTTTTGAGACGCTCACCCTCTGTTTCTACGACACTTCGCTTATCGAGATGTCGCTCATGACACAGACGGAGATCGATTGGCTCAATGCTTACCACCAGCGCGTGTACAAAGAAATAGCCCCGCTGCTCAATGCAGACGAGGCTGAATTCCTTGCGCGTAAGTGTGAGGCGCTAAAAGCCTGACGCTTACAGCAGTTCCACGCTCCGGTTAACGAATTTGGCGAGTGCTTCGCCTTTCAGCTGGCCCGAAGCTAACAGCGCGATGTCGATGAGTTGTTTCAGTTTCTCATCCTCGCCGCTCAGAGAATAGACCGTTTTAACGACGGTCTCTTTTTTGGTCTCTTCGCCGTCTTTCTTCTCCACTTCTTCCTGCACCTCTTCGCTTGTCATCTTCGCTACCAGGTCTTGGATCAGCGGATGGGCGGTGTTCAGCACCAGATTGTAGCTGTCCGGCATCTGACCGTAGAAACTCATTCCCTGCTGGTGTGCGCTCATCTCTTTCATTCGGCGCATGAACTCGTTCTGCGTCAGGAAGACAGGCAGAGCGTCTGCCGCTGCCGCTTCGCAGGAAACATAATATTTCAGTTTCTCGCCTTGCGGGATCAGAGCTTCGAAAGCCTTGCGGAGACCTTCTTTCTGCTCGTCGGAATAGTTATCTTTCGCCTGGTCTTCTTTCCGGATCAGGTTCTCGATCGTGTCGCTGTCCACGCGTACGAAACGCAGTTTGCCTTCGTCGCCGGCTTTCTGTTCAAACTGGCTCATCGAGTGTACATCCAGCTCACCGTCCATCAGCAGCACATCGTAACCTTTGGTTTTGGCGCGTTCGATATAGGTGTAGTTGGCGTCCGTGTCCTGTGTGTAGAGCAGCACCAGATTGCCGTCTTTGTCGGTCTGTGCCTCTTTCACTTTCTCTTTGTATTCGTCGAGCGTGAAATACTTGCCTTCGATATTCTTCAGAAGGGCGAACGTAACCGCTTTCTCATAGAATTTCTCGTCCGTCAGCATGCCGAACTGGATAAACATCTTTATGTCGTCCCATTTCTTCTCGAAGTTCTCGCGGTCGTTTTTGAACATCTCGGCTAACTTGTCCGCTACTTTCTTGGTGATATAACCGCTGATTTTCTTCACGTTGTTATCGCTCTGCAGGTAACTGCGGCTCACGTTCAGCGGAATATCCGGACTGTCGATCACGCCGTGCAGAAGCGTCAGGTATTCCGGCACGATATTCTCCACTTCGTCCGTCACGTACACCTGGTTGCAATAGAGTTGGATCTTGTTGCGGTGTACATCCAGATTGCTCTTGATCTTCGGGAAATACAGGATTCCCGTCAGGTTGAACGGGTAATCGACATTCAGATGGATATGGAACAGCGGTTCGTCCATCTGGGTCGGATAGAGCTCGTGGTAGAACTTGTCGTAGTCCTCGTCTTTCAGATCCGCCGGCTTGCGTGTCCAGGCGGGAGTCGTATCATTGATGATATTCTCCTCTTCGGTCTCTACCTGCTTGCCGTCTTTCCATTCTTTCTTCTTGCCGAAAGCGATCTCCACCGGCAGGAACTTGCAGTATTTCTTCAGCAGTCCTTCGATCGTCGCATCCTCCAGATACTGGCTGAACTCATCGTCGATATGCAGCACAACATCTGTTCCGCGTTCTGCTTTGATGGTCTCCTCCATCGTGTATTCCGGATCGCCTTCGCAGCTCCAGTGAACCGCCTTCGCACCTTCCTGATAAGACAGAGAGAAGATCTCCACTTTCTTGCTTACCATGAATGCGGAATAGAATCCCAGTCCGAAATGGCCGATGATAGCTTCGGTCTTGTCTTTGTATTTGTTCACGAACTCTTCGGCGCCGGAGAATGCAATCTGGTTGATATATCGGTCAACCTCTTCTGCGGTCATGCCTATTCCGTGGTCGCTTACCGTCAGAGTCTTTTTCTCCTTATTGATACTTACGCGTACGCGCAAGTCATCCATCGGAATGTTGGCTGCCGACGGCTGACGGCTGATCACCTTCAGTTTCTGGGTCGCATCTACGGCATTGGAGATCAACTCGCGAAGGAAGATCTCATGATCCGAATACAAAAATTTCTTAATCACGGGGAAGATGTTTTCACTCGTCACCCCAATATTACCTTTACTCATAGTATTTTTGTTTTTGTTTGTTTTTTCCAAAATCCCATTCTTCCTAGTTTCCTAGGTCTCCTAGGTCTCCTATCCGCCCTAGGTTTCCTAGTTCCCCTAGTCCCCCTAGGCCGCCTAGTTCTCCTAGCCTCCTCTCTTTTCCTTCAAATCCCGTGCCAACACCTCCTCGCCTGCCATTTTGGCAGTCTCCTTCCCTCGAAATAGACACTATTATAAAAAAATCGCACTAAAATTTGTATATATGAATAATTTTTTGTAACTTTGCAGCCGAATTATGGATTGAATAAGGGGCAGGTAAGGGGTAAGTCGGGTCAATCCCGTATCCCACCCTACCCTATAATATACATAGTATATTATTCCGTGATTTTTACAAATAGCCTTAAAAATGTTCAATATCTAACACTATTAATACTTTAAACCAAATGGAAAAGAAGAAAAGAGTTTACACCTTCGGTAACGGTAAGGCCGAGGGTAATGCGCAAATGCGTGAGCTCCTTGGTGGCAAGGGCGCTAACTGCGCGGAGATGAACTTGGTAGGCGTACCCGTTCCTCCCGGATTCACCATCACCACGGAGGTCTGCAACGAGTACTACCAGGTAGGACAGGAGAAGATCGTGGAGGAGCTCACCGCTGAGGTAGAGGCTGCCGTTAAGCACGTAGAGGAGTTGATGAACTGCAAGTTCGGAGACCCGAAGAACCCGCTCCTTGTTTCCGTTCGTTCGGGCGCACGCGCGTCCATGCCGGGTATGATGGATACCATCCTCAACCTCGGTCTGAACGATACCGTAGCTGAGGGCATGGTAGCCAAGACCAACAATCCGCACTTCGTTTATGACTCCTACCGCCGTTTCGTACAAATGTACGGCGACGTGGTACTGGGCATGAAGCCGGTGAACAAGACCGATATCGACCCGTTCGAGAAGATCATCGACGAGGTGAAAGAGATCCGCGGTATCAAGCTGGACAAGGACCTCAACGTAGATGAGTTGAAGCTCCTCGTAGCGCGTTTCAAGACCGCTATCAAAGAGCAGACCGGCAAAGATTTCCCGGACGATCCTATCGAGCAGCTCTGGGGCGCTATCTGCGCCGTATTCCGCAGCTGGATGAACGAGCGTGCTATCCTTTACCGTAAAATGGAAGGAATTCCTGACGAGTGGGGAACCGCCGTTTCCGTAATGGCTATGGTATTCGGTAACATGGGCGAGACCTCCGCTACCGGTGTCTGCTTCAGCCGTGACGCTGCAACGGGTGAGAACCTCTTCAACGGTGAGTACCTTGTAAACGCACAGGGTGAGGACGTGGTTGCAGGTATCCGTACTCCGCAGCAGATTACATTGGAAGGCAGCCGCCGTTGGGCAGCGCTCCAGGGTATCAGCGAGGAAGAGCGTGCAAGCAAATATCCGTCTATGGAAGAGGCTATGCCGGAGCTCTACAAGGAGCTCAACGCCATCCAGCAGAAGCTCGAGGACCACTACCGCGACATGCAGGATATGGAGTTCACCGTACAGGAAGGCAAGCTCTGGTTCCTCCAGACCCGTAACGGCAAGCGTACCGGTACTGCCATGGTGAAGATCGCTATGGACCTCGTTCGCGAGGGTGTCATCAGCGAGAAAGAGGCTATCATGCGCTGCGAGCCGCAGAAACTGGACGAACTGCTCCACCCTGTCTTCGACAAGGACGCGCTCAAGAAAGCGAAAGTCATCACCCAGGGTCTGCCTGCTTCTCCGGGCGCTGCGTGCGGACAGATTGTCTTCCACGCTGACGACGCACAGGAGTGGCACCAGAACGGACACAAGGTCATCATGGTTCGTATCGAGACCAGCCCCGAGGACCTCGCAGGTATGAGCGCCGCTGAGGGTATTCTCACCGCACGTGGTGGTATGACCTCGCACGCAGCTGTCGTTGCCCGTGGTATGGGTAAGTGCTGCGTATCCGGCGCAGGCGCCATCCAGGTGGACTACAAAGCCAAGACCGTTAAGATTGAGGGCGTGACCTACAAAGAGGGCGATTACATCTCTCTCAACGGTTCTACCGGACAGGTTTACGCAGGTGAGATCCCGACCAAGGCTGCTGAGCTCAGCGGTGACTTCAAGGCGCTCATGGATCTCTGCGACAAATATACACACCTTCAGGTTCGTACCAACGCCGATACACCGCACGACGCAGCAGTTGCACGTGCTTTCGGCGCAAAGGGTATCGGTCTGACACGTACCGAGCACATGTTCTTCGACGACCAGAAGATCATCGCTATGCGTGAGATGATTCTCGCCAAGGACAGCGAGGGCCGCGAGAAAGCACTGGCTAAACTGCTGCCGTACCAGAAGGCTGACTTCAAGGGTATCTTGGACGCTATGGACGGCCTGCCTGTGAACATCCGTCTGCTCGACCCGCCTTTGCACGAGTTCGTACCGCATGATCTGAAGGGACAAGAGCAGATGGCGAAAGAGATGGGCGTTTCCGTTGAGGAGATCCAGACCCGTGTAGCTCAGTTGGCAGAGAACAACCCGATGCTCGGTCACCGTGGTTGCCGTCTGGGTATCACCTTCCCGGAGATCACCGCTATGCAGACCCGCGCTATCCTCTCCGCCGCTTGCGAACTGAAGCTGGAGGGCAAGAACCCGATGCCGGAGATCATGGTGCCGCTGATTGGTATTCTCTATGAGCTCAAACAGCAGAAAGAGATCATCCAAAAAGTAGCTAAGGAAGTATTCGCTGAGTATGGCGTTGAGGTAGAGTTCGAGATCGGTACAATGATCGAGATTCCGCGTGCAGCCCTGACTGCCGACCGCATCGCTACGGAAGCTCAGTACTTCTCCTTCGGTACCAACGACCTGACCCAGATGACCTTCGGTTACAGCCGTGACGATATCGCTTCCTTCCTCCCTGCATACCTCGAGAAGAAGATCCTGAAAGTCGATCCGTTCCAGGTTCTCGACCAGAACGGCGTCGGTCAGTTGATCAAGATGGCGGTAGAGAAAGGTCGTGCCGTTCGTCCGGGACTCCGTACAGGTATCTGCGGTGAGCACGGCGGTGAGCCTTCCAGCGTCAAGTTCTGTGCCCGTGTCGGCATGAACTACGCCTCCTGCTCACCCTTCCGCGTCCCCATCGCCCGTCTCGCCGCCGCTCAGGCAGCCGTTGAGGACGAGAAGTAAAAAGAACGCTTGGGACAATACTATTCCAACCTATTCGTGCGCGCAGTCGCGCAAAACCTTAATTGAATAGTGCGCGTATATGCGCGTGATTGTGAGAAACACGGCAGGCATCTAACCTGCCGTGTTTCTGTATCCGCTCTCTTTGTTATGACAGACAAGCTTTTTTTCTTGCTCCGTTTCATTCCTCTGTGTCCTGTGCGCGCTATCTCCGTTAGCGCGTTTCCCTTCTTTCGTTCTTTGTCCCGCATGGTATGCGGGTTGTTTTGTTTTTGGGCTTGCGGTGTAGGCAGAGCCCACATGGCGCGCAGCGCCGTCCTCTCTCCACGTGAGGATGTTTGTTACCGCGTGTCGCCCTTCGTCTTTATGTCATGTTTAGCACAAGGACTCAAACGCCGAAGGTCTGCCCGACACACGCTAAATGCGGGTGTTCAATTATATTCCGACAAAGCCTAATTAACCTCGCGCTAATCGTATAGGGCTGCTATACCCTTGCTATACCCTAAATATTATAATACATTCAAAAAGAGAGTGCGTCGGTTAATTTGGTGCACTCTCTTTTAATGTAACAGTATAATTTCTTTACTTAGCAAGGACGGGAGGTTGGCAGTTGGAAAATATCCTGCACATCTTTCATATCCTTGTCGGTGAGGCCTTCCGGTTCGCCACCCATGTTGCGGGCGCACATGTAAATCTCCGCCGCCTTGTTGAGCACATCCACCTGGTCAAACGCGTCCATGATATCCTGCCCTACTGCAAACACACCGTGCTTCTCCCACATGGCTACATCGTAATCGTGAATCTTCGCCAGCGTAGCTTTTGCCAGCTCCAGTGAGCCGGGCACTTCGTACGGCACCCATCCGATGCCGAGCGGAGCGAATGCCAGCGTCTCGGGAATCATCGACCACAGGGTATGGGTCATCGTTTCGCTGTTCTTGAAATGCGGCAGGTGGCTCATTGCAACCAGTTGGATTGGATGAGTATGCAGCGTGGCTTTATAGCGCGAACCGGACTCCAACAGGTAGTTCTGTACCATCAGATGCGACGGCAGTTCGGAGGTAGGCATAACAGCGCTGTCGGCGATGATCTCATAGTGCGCGCAGTCGTCGCAGATACGGATAACCGAACCGTTCGCCATCGGGTCACGCGCGAGGTCACGCATCCTTTTCTGCGTACCCTTGGCGTAGAAATAATGCCCCTTCAGATACGGCAGCTCACAGCCGATAGCGATAGGGTCGCTCTGCGCCGGCATAGCAGCCCATTCGGGCGTGGCAAACTCGGAGAGACGCACGGTGATGTTGCCGCCGTTGCGTTCGCCCCACCCTTTTACCCAGATATGGCCGGCGACCTCCGCCACATCCATAATCACGGCTTTCAGAGCCGCATTAGTCGATAGTATTTCCATAACGTTCTTTAGTGATTTCATCCAATGATTTGCAGCGTGTCTTAGGAGCACCGGCAGCGCCCACGATGAGCGAAGTCAGCAATAGCGCCACCATGCACCACGCAGCCATAGTAAATCCCTCTCCGTTCTCGCCGTAGATACCGGTAAAAACCAGTCCCCAGACAGCAGACAATCCGCGGACGAGGAAGAACATCAGTCCCTGTGCACCGGCGCGGAACTTGGCGGGAAAGAGTTCGGTGCCCCACAGAGCGTAGAACAACTGCACCGAACAGCCGTTATTGATGCCCCACAAAATAGTGAACACCCACAGCCATACGATATTGTTTACGCCAATGCCGATAATGATGAACCATGCCGTCAGCGCGCACAGTAATCCGAATACATAAAAGATCCGATGCGCTATCTTATCTACCCAAAGGGACACAAAATAAGTAGTCAGCACCACCACTGCCCAGCTGACACAACTGAGCATGTTGGCGTCTTTGTTGCTCATGCCGCCAGCCGACTCATAGATATGCGGTTGGAAGAAGCCCATGACAGATGCCACAAGATTCCAAGAGAGATAGATGAGAGCCAGAAAGCAGACGGTTCGGACCGCCACACGATTGGTAAACAGAAGCCGGATATTTTCTATCAGTCCGGCTTGCTTGCCTGCCGCTTTCTGCGCTTCAAAATCTGCGCTTTCCTGTAATCTCCGTTGCAGCGACCAGGCGAAAAACGCTACCACAAAGAGCGAGAAAAACACAATGCGGGAACTGAATACATGTACTGCCTCGAGAGGTGCTTCTGAACCGTAGAACCATTCTGCCAGACCTCTAACCAACCCGAACAGCACTCCGTCTTCCTCGCCCGGCAGACCGGGAGCGAACAGCATTCCGAGCAGCAGAATACACATCGGACCGATGCCCCATGACATCTGCGAGATAGCGATATTGCGTCCCCGGGTGTCAATCTCCGAACTCTCGGAAATATAGGTCCATGACGCCGGCACACCCACTCCAACCGAGATGCCTGTAAGCAGAAAACCGATCAGGAGCATAGGGAAATTGACAGAACACATGATCGTCAGCACACCTGCCATATAGAGAAGCAGGTTGTAAGTAAAAATGAACTTCCGTCCGTACTTGTCCGCCAGAAAACCGCCTATAATGGCACCGATAGCGGCACCCAGACAGTTGGCACTGATGAAATTGAGCCACCCGAGACTCAACTCGCTTAATCCCAGATAGTTCTGCCAAAGGGTCAGACCACTGGCACCGGCTACGATCGCTCCGGCATCCAGATAATTATTGAGCGACACAGCCAGTGTGGAACGCAGGCTGGAAGCCGGCTTATTTACCATTTTATCATTTACCATTTGTTCATTTATTTGCATATTATATCTACCTGCACGTTGAAGATCTTCGCTACCTTGAGGATAGTGTCGATATGCCGTCCCACGGCGGCAGCCATGTGGTGAGTAGGCCCGGCTTCCGACCAGCGGTTGCAGAACTCGCGCGCACCGATAGAGAAACGCGTGCGCATGTTCGTGTCACCGAACATGAATATCTCGCCTGCCTCGTTCTCGCCTTCTGCCACCACGAACTTGAATACGCCGTTCTTGTCCTGGGTGATACCTAAATAGGTCACAGCACCTGTTGGCGGATAGAACTGCGTCAGGTAGCCGCCGCCTGTCTTGCCGTGGAACACCGGCACGATCTTCATAGTTGGCTTGTGCGCCTGTGAGATAGCCGCATCGCCGCTACCCGAGTGACCGATGATACAGATGTCTGCCGGGAAATCAATCGAGTACATCTCGCTCAGTTGACCGGTGCCGCTGATGGTCTTCAAGATACTCATCGCCATCGCTACTTTGATATCGCCTTCCACGGCGCAGGCGGTGTGTTGCTTGATCAGCATGGAGAATGCCGGAATGAGCATCGAGTCCAGTTTGCCGGCTACGCCTTGTGCAAAACCGTCGTAGTGCGAAGCGATCAGACCCAGCTGCTCGTCCTTCACCCACTGCTCGAACGCCACCACGTATTTCGCCATGTCCCAAACGGTCTCTACTGTCGCGCCGGCTTCTATCTCGAACGTGTCCAGAATATCCTCCGCCTTCGCGCGGATAGCAGCCTCGTCGGTCACATGGTCCGCTATCGCCCACATCTTCTCCCAGTCGAACTGCTTGGTATATAGCCACATACGGTGGTAGAGGTTGGTCTCGTCGATATACAGATCCATCATACCCGGATACGGACGGCCGATCTGCGCAATGTTCGTGTCGCGGAAACGGCGGCGCACCTGTGCCGCACGGCACCAGTCTTCTATCTCGTGCTGCACCTCGGGATCATCACCCTGCAGCCCGGTGATGACGGCATGCCGTTTGCCGGCACGCTCCAGGTCGGCTACCATCTCGCCTACGGCGCCGCAGGCATACAACTCGCCTAACCATTTGGCGGTGTCTGTATGCTTGTAGTCCGGCGCAGGCAGTTTCTGCAGGTTCACCAATACTACCGGAACATCCAGATCGCGCACTGCCGGCAGCATGTTGTACGAGGTGGCATAAGTCAGCAACTGCAAAATCACCAAATCCACATCCGCGGCGCGGAACTTGTCTCCCGCTGTCATGGCGAGTTCTTTGGTCGTCACAATGCCTCCGTCGATGAGCTCCACGCTCGTCGGCAGGCTCTTTTTGAAGGCTTCATACTGCGCCTCAAACTCCGGCACCAAGGTCGGGAACTGAGGCAGATAAGCGCCCAGAGCGATGGAGAACACTCCCACGCGGGCTTTGGTTTCTACTAATGGCTTGTTCATAAATATATTGATTTATTCATTTTTTGCAGCCTGCACCATGATATTACCTATCGCGGTGGCTTCGGACGGACCGGCTACTACCGGCACGCCTACGGCTTGTTCCGTGAGTTGGAGCAGGTATTTGTTCTGTACTCCGCCGCCGATGACATACAGACACTCTATCTGCCACGGCGCCAGACTCTGCATCATCCGGAACACCTCACCGTAGCGGTGTGCCATGCTGTTATAGATAGCCCAGATGATCTCTTGGTCAGTCAACGCTTTGCCGCCTTGTACCTCCGCTAACATGCTCTTTGGTTTGGCGAAACGCGGCTCGTCGGGATTGAACAGGAGCTTCGGATTGCTCTTGACTGACTGCGCCATCTGCACCAGTTCGTCATAGCTGTAGTCCTTGCCTTGCACCGCCCATTCCTTACGGCATTGCTCCAAGATCCACATGCCGGTGATGTTCTTCAGCAACCGCGTTGTGCCGTTCACGCCGCCTTCGTTGGTAAAATTGAGGACGCAACTCTCCCCGGTGATCACAGGCTCGTCGGTCACAATGCCCATCAGACTCCATGTGCCGCAACTGAGATACGCGGCTCTTTTGCCGCCTATCAAACGCGGACACGCGGCTACGGCAGAACCGGTATCGTGCCCCGCCACGGTCACTACGCGGCAGTCGGAGTTCAGTCCTGTCGCTGCCAGAATATCCTCTTTGAGTGTGCCCAAATCATGTCCCGGCATGACCACTTCCGGGAACTGCTCACGGTTCAGACCGCAAGCCGCTAAGATCTCCGCATCCAAGTCCTTGGTGCGCGGATCCATCATTGCCGAGGTCGAGAGTGCCGTGTACTCGCATACCATGCGCCCAGTCAGGTAATAACTGACCGCGTCGGGCAGAAAGAGAATATGTTTCGCCTCTGCGTATGGACGATAGTTCTCACACCGGCAGGCAAAGAGTTTGAACACCGTATTGAAATCCATGAACTGGATGCCTGTCTTGTGGTAGAGCTTCTCTGCGGAGATATATTGTTCAAAGAAATGCTTGGTGACTTCTGCCGTAAATGGATCTCTATACGAGAGCGGTTCGGCAATCATCTGCCCCTCGCCATCATAGAAGACAACATCCACACCCCATGTGTCCGCTCCGACAGACTCATAATGATGTCCAAGCAAGGCCGCTTTACGCAAGCCCTCTACGGTCTCTTTCAGGAGCGAAGAGAAATTCCAATAGTAATGTCCGTCTTCCGCATAATGGATCGCATGTGAGAAGCGATGAACTTCCTCCATCCCGATATGTCCGTTCTCCACATGCGCAACCATCACCCGACCTGAAGTAGCGCCCCAATCGATAGCAATATAATGTTTCATCAGCGTACGAATTGACCTAATACATTGTATTGTTTGTCTCCGACTTTAATAATGATCTGTCCGTCCTCCGATAACTGTTTGACGGGAGTCAAAGCATCTCCGTTTTGCAGAGAAACGAGTCCTTCACCAATCCCCTCTCTATCCAGCGAAAGCCAGTTAAGGTCACATCCGCCGGCGGTAAGCCGCAACTCAATAGTCTGTTTGCCAGCCGTGAGAGAGAGCGTCTGTGACTGGGTCTGCCACGTAGCCCATCCTCCTGTGGAGGGCAATTGCAGAGTAGCCAGATAGGTGTTGTCAGAATACATATCAAACCAAGTATTCTGTTCTCCGGCATGACGCAAAGAGAGCGTCCATTCTCCGGAAGAAGGCACCTCCACCTGATAAGCCAAGCGTGTTCCTTGCAGGGTGTACCCCACGGAAAGCTGGCCATCGGTATCCGTAGACTCTACCAGCGAGAAATTCTCGGCATCGATATAATGCTCCGCTTCAATCCGAGTGTTGACTGGGTGGTAGAAAGCGGCATCATATGATGACATATTGGCATACACCTTACCGAGGAGCGTAGGCGTTTTCTTATCCGAGCCTATCAAATCGGTGCTGATACCGCCCCGTCCCAAGAACCATGCATAGCGATAGACATGTGGATCACGCTCCATCCAGTCAATCATATTGACCATAAAGGCGCGTTGCTCGTCTGTCGTACCATTATCCCCCATTCCATTCTTATCCATATTGAATTCGGTCAGCCATACCGGCTTATGGAATTGCTCCCAAAGGAGATCGATGCTGCCTTTGACCGACTCCATAGCCCCCATATAGAAATGCACGCCTATGTAATCCACGCGGCATGAAGGACAAGCAGCGAAGAAATCGCGCAGCCAGTCATACGGGGAGTTATAGGTGGTACCTCCTTCTTCCACGCACCATCCGCACCAGTTAGGCGCCGGAGAAACGATCTTGAGATTGAATTCATCCGCTATAGCTTCCAATGCAGGCCACGCAGCCGCAGCCTGAGAGGGGGTCATATTCGCCTGATCGCGGAAATTCGGTTCATTAAACGCCAGGAGGTATTTCACTGAGGGGTGATTGGTCAGGAAGGTCCGCAGTTCATTCTTGTTATAGCCGCCATTCCAGGTCATGGGCACGAAATCCACTCCCACGCTCTCAAAATCCAGATAGGTAGAGGTAGACCAGTCATAATACCACCCGGCACCCGACGAGAGATTAACGAGGGCATCTTTGGAGAACTTGGATTGGTCCACTCCATAGCCGCGTTTGTAACTCTGCGTCTGCGCAAAAACCACTAATGGCAGGCATATCAAGAGCAAAGAAAATATTCGTTTCATTGTCATTGGGTAATAATTATTGTACTAAAAAACAGTTATCGCAAGTCATTGCCGCTACGCGGAACGGTGCGGACATGTTTCCGTCAAAATCGACAGCGTAACAAGTGAAAATGTCTCCTTCGGAAGCTCCGCCTGCTACAAATGTAGGAACGAAAGATATTTGCTTGGTACTCTTTGTTTCATTTACTACATAATAGAATATCTCTCCGCTATTATCGGAAGCGGTAAAAGAGATGGTACAAGTACCGCTATCATAAAGCGCCGTAGCAGTGGCGGTAGGAGCCGTTCTGTCACCTGTAGGGGTACATACATACGTACCGCGGAAAGGCAGCTGCTCCGTACAAGTAATATTGGTTTGCCAGAACACTTTAGCACGTGCACTTACATAACAATCGGCATTACCTCCTATACCAAATAATCCGTTGTTAATGAAAAACAAGGCTCCTTCCGGATAAGGATAAGAACTATTTGTACTTTCGGTAGCATTGGTTGTTCTATCGCTTCTCCATGTGCATACTTGATAGTTATCTGTAAAACCTGCATCAAAAGCATGCCCGGTAGATGTCATGCGGGCATATATATCCTGATCGACACTGACTACATAAAAATTCAAATTGTCAACACTTGCGCCCGTAGGAACAAAAGCGTTGCTTTCTGCATATAGAGGACAAGCCTTTACACGCAGGATACCTAAGTTTGCGGACTGAGCAAAGGGAGTGAATACATTCTCAATGTATATCTGCCTAATTTTGATCACTTCATCATTCACGGCGCAGAAACGCATCACATCTCCGGCTCCAAATTCTGTTTCGTCACCAGTCCGAATGGTTCCCCATGGGGATTCCGTTAATTCTGTCTCCGACAATACGATCTCCTGATCATCCGTAGAAAGGGACGCCGCAGGGATCGTTTTACAGGCACGGTTAGCCCCCCATCCGTTACGGCAAAGGGAGAACTGCACATTATTTCCCGAATCTGCATCCTTGCACATCACAATATGTACCCGGTATGTAGGAGTTAATTGAAGTATTTGTGTTGAAGTGAAAGACAGACTCAAATAATTCCCGTCCCCTACATGTCCACCTAACCCCTTACCGGTATACTCGATATAGGAAGATTGGGAGCTATTGTATCCTCCTCCGCAGTCTCTAATACTTATACTACCTGTCAGATCCGTATAACCGGAAGGAGCAGTACCATAAATAGCATACCCGGCAGGGATGTCTGCTTTCGCAACGGCTACAAAAAACGTTGCCGCTACTAAAATGAGAAACTTTTTCATTGTACTATATTGTTTTATTCGTTGCATATCAATCAAAGATGCATCTGCATGGATAATGTTTCTTATGCTTCCATGATACCACAGCCGTCAGTTTGATGCCTGCGGACCAAGTAGGAGGAGTGGCTTGCGAGAGCGCGGGGTAATGCCCGTATAATCCCAAGCGGAGATGTTCGCCAAGGGGAACTCCGATCTCCAAAGCCGCATTTATCGTACCGAAGGGACGGAGTGCGGTCTCCTGATGGTAAGGGCGGGTAGTAAAGCCGTGGTTCGGCATATCGGTATAGGGATCGATAAACATCCCGTAGTCCCCTTCGACCCGCACAGTCGCATCAATCGTATTTCGCCCGTTCAGACTATAAGCCGGTATCACTCCGGCGAGGAAATAGAAACGCTCCCATTCTCCGCCGAGCATGAAAGAAGCCTGTATCTCCATCCATTGGCGAGTATCCATGCGGTGGGTATAATAGGAATGCTCCATCAGTTGGTACTGCTCCGTATCCGTCGCCGGCACGGACTCGTCATAATCGGGCATAGGTGTCCGGCAGTAGGTGTAACCCGCTCCTATCGTCAGGTGGAGAAGAAAATGGTTCTGTTTGAGTTCGTAACCCGGACGGACAGCAGCAGTCACTCCATATAACGGCCCCGCATATCCGATTTCGGCTTCCGCTATAAAAGAATGATATGTCTGAGCCGATACAACCGATACGCATTCCAAAATGATCAGTATGGATAATAGCCGTTTCAATATACTACTCTTCCGAGAACATCCATTGTTTTTTCTCCTACACGGATATATAAATGCCCGTCACGGAGTTCCTTCACCGGTTGATACAAATAGTTTGTAGGTTCTATACCCTCCGTCGGATCCTTCTCTTCTACAGGAGTCAGCTCCGGTTCGTCTATCGTAGATTGTCCCGGTTGGGGGTCTGGTTTGGACTCTCCGGCATGGGAGAAATACAAGTACTCCATGCTCACCTCTACACCAGCCACTCCACCATTATCGGAATGGAAAGAGAGGATACGCCCCGTATAATTGATCAGCGCAGCCGATCCGGAGAGGAAAGCGGACATCGGGATATCAAAGTCAAACCAAGTGCCGTTCTGCGCCACCGGCAGAAGGGCCTCGGTGAGCTGATAACGCGCCAACTGGGCATTTCCCTCCTTATAGAGGATCAGATTGACCGGTCGGTAAGCAGAGGTTGTCCTGATACGCGTGTGCATCGTCCAAGAGGCGTCTACAGCAGTCAGGTCCACCGGTGTCTTGGCAGAAATGTCCGCCGACCACCATCCGTTGGTAGGCAGCAGGGTAAGGAAAGGATCCGACGCCTTGCGCGTGGTGTTATTGCCATAGCCGATGGACAGGAAGGAGGTGTAATCCAGGCGGTAATCTATACAATTCATGTTCGCGGGGAGGGGCGAACCGTCGTTAAGGAGATAGATACGGGTCTCCTGCGAAGGATCCGCTGGCACGAGCGGGAGCGGATCATCCGCCGCCGCATCATTTGTAAGCATGAACGACGCCATACTCCATTCGCCGGACTCCGCCTCTTCTTCCGAAGACAAAGAGAAGATTATTTCCGACGCATCCTCATAGGTATAGGGTGTCATGCGGTCAAGGGGCAGGAAGAGCCTGTTCCAAGTGACATTGTCGCGGGTCCAATCGGAAGAAGCGACCGTATCCACATACGCGCTCCCGTCCGGCAGGTACAGCCGGCAGGCGAAGGCACCCTGTATATTAGTGCGGATCTGAGCTACGAGATACCACTCCTCATTGATATCGGGCATCGACAGAGCGCGTGTAGCCAAAAGTTGTAGCGCTACCGGCATCGTGCTCTCCATCGAATAGTAGGGGAAGGGGATGTAGGACCACTGCTGCCATCCGTCTTCGCGGGTTTCAATGTCTCCGGAATAATCCACCACGGTATAGGGCACTCCTGACAAGGGGGTGCGGGTATTAGCGACCAGATAATAGCGTTTGGGGGCTTGCACCGTACCGGGGTCAACCGAAGCGGCATTATCCGTGAGATAGCAATAATCGATACCTACCTGATCGCCCGCATAGCCCAGATCGGAGTGGATCTGCAACAACCGTCCTGCATACTTCTCCGAGAAAGAAGGCAATACAGGAAAATCCGCCAGAGGAATGGACAACTCCACCCACTCTCCGTTCGCAGGGACTTTGGATACAGGGAGAGCATAGCCATTCGCCGTTCCGGCTCCCGCCAGCACAAGAGTAAGCGGATAATTGACGGTACGCCGGATCTTTATCTTCAGATACCATGATTCATTCACCGCGCTGAGATCTACCGTGTGTCCTTTCGCCGTCTCCACCATTACCTGCCACCAGCTATCCGCCTTCTTGGTAAAAAGGGCATAGCGGGCGTTCTCATCCGCATATATATTATTGAGGGTGAGTTGCGCTATACCGTGGTCGGGGCGCAGATCAACGGTTTGCACCTCGGAGGGTAGATCATGGGCGCGGAAGAAATAGATCCGATTTTCCGCGCGGGCAGTGATCATCGCCGCACATAGTGCCAAGAGTATCCAGATTCTTTTCATGGTCTGATAAAGTATATTTATAAAACTACAAATTCTACACGTCTGTTCTGCTGGCGTCCTTCTTCCGTGGAATTATCCGCCACGGGTTCGGACATTCCTTTGCCGTCCGTCTCGATACGTGAAGGATCAATCCCCCGTTCAAACATCTTCTTCGCCACCGCATCCGCCCTGCCTTTTGACAAACGGAGATTATACGCTTCCGAAGCGGTATTGTCCGTATGACCGGTGATGCGGATACGTACCTCCGGATTCTCCTCAAGGAAACGGTACAGCGCATCCAGCGCCGGCTGCGACGAAGGGAGGACATCGGTCTTATCTATTGCAAAATAGAGATTGTTGAGCACCACTTTCTCGCCTTTCGTGACCGCCTGTTCGCCGTAGAAGACCGTATCCTGCAGAACCGGAGCAGGAGGCGCTACCTGTTTCGGCTTCGGCTTGGGCTGCTGTTGCGGCTTCGGCTTGGTTTTGGGTTGGGGTTTCGGCTTTGAAGAGTTTTTCTTCTTCGCCTTCGGGTGCTCAAACTCATAGAAGACGGCAAACCGGCCGCCAACGAAAAGGCTATTGAGCGGTTCTTCCACCGTACCGGAATTGAGTACACCTACCGAAGCAAAGAGGGATGCCTCGTAGTGCAGCAGTTCGCGGAAGGTCTTTTTCCTATTGCGTCCGCGTGCTTTCTTCTTGGGGTGGTATGCCAGATATTTATCCAGATCCCATACCACCTCCGCCTCAACCGCCAGATCGTACTGCATTGTCCGGGGGTGTATCTCGCGGAAAGGAGTGGTGGTCAGTCCGTGGTTCGGCATATCGATGAACTCATCATAGAGCTGCTCATCCATGAGGGTAGTACGTTTATTCCCCTCAAACACCGCCGTCTGCCATACGGGCAGTCCGGCACGCAGCCCTGCCATAAAGGTCCAGTCACGATAGCGGTATCCGACTTTGACAGGGATAGAGAGCGACAGGGCATGGCGGTTATAGCGCACATCGTCATACCGCTCACGCAGCTCCATAGAGGGATAGGAACCGGACATCGGGACAGCGGAGTACCATCCTCCCTTCGAGAGGGAGTTGAGGGAAGTGACAGCCACTCCCGTCTGGAAGCGCCACGGGCGGTATTGGAACTTATAGGCGAACCCTACCCCGCCTCCGACTCCGCCAATGTCACGCAGTCCGTCGCGACGGGTGAAAAGGTTATCATACCCGATATGTCCCTCTATCCCTATATAATGTGTGAGCAGGGAATCGCGCATCTGAGCAGCGGCACCCGCCGAACAGAGCACCAGAAGAACAAGCGTTATATAGCGGGATAGCGTTTTCATTGCACCAAAGTTCCGTAGATAGTGTATTGCCGTCCTTCCCGGTGGATGATGATCGTGCCCTGCTGCAGCGACTTATAGGCAGGCGCCATGTCGGGCACATCGGTACGGACAGGTTGGTATTCGCAGGAGCGTATCTCCACGCCGTCATCGCGCATGAGGAGGACGGAATAGAGGGCATTGCAATCCAGTTGTTCCTCGGGTCCGACATAATAATAGGATCCGTTAGCGCCGGGTATAGGCGAACCATCCTTGTACCACTGGAAAGCGGTAAAATGATAGCCTTCATTCCCTGCCCCCCTGTTATAGCGGTCGTTATAGACGGCGAGGATGTCATTCCAGCGCTGCGTAAAGACGGAGACCGGATATCGCACGAGGAAGGCGATATCGAAACGTATGGTATCGCAACCGGCTTCCGCAGGAGCGAACGTAACCACCGCCGAATAAGTATCGGCATACACCGCCTCCGGTAGAGGGAGGAAGACATATTCATCGTCATGAGCAATCGGTCCGTCCACAAAACCGGTACTATGCGCTCTGGCATCAAAAGCCGCCGAGACGGTATATTCGCCGCCGCCGGAGACAGAGAACGGGAGAAGCATCCGGCTCTCATCTCCGCAGATTTCTTCCGGGCATGTGAGGGAAGCAGCAATACAAGACCGAACGATCACATGGAGCGCCACCGCGGTATCACATCCAGAGACCGCTATATCGTCATAGAAGACCGGGATCCAGAGTGTATCACGTGCGGAGGCGGTGTAGGTCTTGCCGTTAGCGGGCCAGGTATAGGATTCGCCTTCTTCGATCGTCACTTCGGTGAGAGGGATGGTCTTCTGGGCGGGCTGAACGACAAAGAGGAACTCCTTGTTCTCCACCGTACACTCGCGGCTCTCTCCCTCTACGCGGTAGCGGCCTGCGATAGCGGCTCCTGCTCCCTCCAGGGTCAGCGTGTCGCCGGCATAGAGAAATTGGTTATCGCGATACCACTTGAAATTACCGACTCCGTCCGGCGCAGTAGCCACCAATGTGACCGTGCCTCCTTCACAAAGGACAAAGACGGTATCGAGAAGTTCATCCTCCGCGAACACATCAATCGCCGTGCCGTTCGCATAATTGGAGAAGAACCCGTAGGTGAGCGTACCTTGCGGCAGAGAGGCATGATCCACCACGCCGAGTTGGAAGACACCGCGCACCGACTCGATCTCCACCGGCATGTCGGCAGGTTTGGAGGTGACATTGAGGGCAATATAAGACCATTTATCATCCGTACCGGGCACCGGGGAGAAGGATGAAGCGGGTATCTCATTGCCATTCATATAGAGCGAAGAGGTGTTAACCGTCTGGGTAAGGATATTAAGGATCGTATAATCGCTATTAGGAATACGCTTGTAGGTGACATGATCCGATCCGGTGCAGAGCATCTGCGGCAGGACTGTTCCTCCGGATTCGCCGTTACGGTTGGTGAGTTGGAAGATCTGGATGTCCGCATCGGCATGCACGTAGGTGACGCCGCTGATGATCCGTGAAACGGATTGCAGCGAATCAAGCGAGATGGTCTCTTCTCCTCCGGCATTATGCAGGGTGACGGAAATAGCGGGATGAAGGGCCAAGATATAGATGCTCTCTAGCGAGGAGCCGGCAAGGGGTATAACGGTAAAATCCGTACCCGCCATATCGGTAGGAACGAGTTGTTCCCCTATGGCATCCTGCCCCGATCCGGCAGCGACCGAGTCGTCCGAGGTAGTGACCGCGACGGGTTTGTCGGAACGCACGACAGTACCGATGAGATGGGCGGAGCCGGAAGTGCCGGACGCCTTGACGGCATAGGTCTCGCCCTTATTGAGGGTGACGGTAATCGGGGCGAGGGACGATGAAGCGTCATCGTGGATCACGGGTTGGGAGGGATAGATCGTGACGGTCGTGGCATCCTCGGTAGCGACAATCTGGATAGAGTTATTATGGCTGATATAGCCGTTATAATTCGCCTGATTGGCGTATCGGTTCTGCGACATAACGACAAACTCTGTACCGAGGGCGTTGTTTCCCTTGAGGGTATAAGCCTCACCGTTAGCATGCGTGATTTGGTAATAGGCGCCGATGTCGTGATCAGCGGAGATAAACATACCGCGTTTGGAGACAACATTATAAGGCACTTCGATCAGTGTCTCGGCATAAGTCTTGTGATCCGACCTGGGAGCAATGATGATATCGCAATAGCTATGGGCATAGACGATCGTGTCGCATAGCACCTTACCGTCATCCGCAGGCTGCGAGACAACCACGTGCGCATCGTTATCATAGGCGGAGAGGATAAGGTGGAACTCAGCCTCTCCGGTATGATGGGAGTTCATCCACGGCGGTGCGAACCAGAACTGCCGTGCCACTTGCGCCGAGACAAGCACGGCGCAAGCAGCCAAAAGACATATACACGCTATTCGCTTCATAAGCAACCGTTTTTAGATACGATTATCTTCCCCAATCGGTAGGAATAATAGGAAATCCGCCGTTGTTGTTATCATTCGTACCTTTTATTCCCGAGCCGGAGACATTCAGGATCATTTGCTGTAACCGGATTGATTGAAAGGTTACAACCGGTGTTTGATATTTGGTTTTCATATGCTGCAATTATTTAACTATTTGACCATTGATTGTATAGACCTTATCTCCACGGCGGATATAAATCCGGCCGTCACGCAGAATCTTCTCTGCCACCGGCGTTACGGTAGTCTGGTCGATGTCTGTCGGAGTCTGAGTCTCATTGAACATGATACGTGCGCGAGTGCCGGGTGCCGGAACAGGTGCATTTCCGCTCAATAAGAAATAGGAGCGGAAAGCTTTAAGTTCAGCATTGTCATTTACGGCGTACAAATAACCGTCATAGAGGAAGTAATCGGTTCCGGCGGACAGGGCGGTAGGCGCATAGATACCACGCATGGTGAAATAAGTGGTGACTATCTCCGTTGAAGCCGCATTATCAATCGTCACACCCTCAATCAGCGGAGCCTGTACATCAGCAGAAGGCAGGAAGAGGTAAGGCACTCCCGCTTCAATCGAATGAACATAATCGAAATTGAGGTGAATCATATCTGCGCCGCGAAGTTCGCTGCTCTCCAATTTAGCGAGTGTGCAAGAACCGAACGCATTGGATACCTGCTCCTCTGTCATATCGAACGGCATACAGAGTGTGTAATACTCGCCATCAGCCACAAACGAACGCTGTAAATCCGCATCAACGGTAATATTGCTGCTTATCGCAGCGGCGTTGTCCGCATCCTCTTTCAGGACAACGCGTTTGTGTGTCTGCGTACCTTCGTCCAAAGAGGTGATGTCATCCGTAAAGTAGATGTAGTCGATGTCGAGGTATTCGCCGGCAACGACCTGATTGGCTATATGTATTTGGAGTGCCAGCTGCCCTGATGTCAGGTAGGAAGCAGGAAGCGAACCGGCATGGTTACTAATTCTAAACGAAGCGGTGTGCCAAGCACCGTCATTATATTTCACCCATTCATTGTTGCTAATATTAAAATTATTTCCTCCGCTAACAAGATTGAACTGCAAACGATTTCCGAAGAATACATTGTCATTCATGTTCGTGCGGAAACGTACCACAATATACCAATCATCATCAATATCATTTGCAACTGTTTCTGTTGGCTTGACATCTAATGCGAACCACGTAGAAGTTGTTTTTTGGCTCAAATACTTATCTATACGTGTGTCTTTGGTAAAAGTATTGTTACTATAGGTCACGTTGCAGTTTACCAAAGTACTTGTCAGGTTTGCGCCTGAAGGCAGTACGCCAGTGTTATCGCCACGCGTGAGGTAGAAACGATGCTCTACAAAGGCGTCGGTAGTGACATTGATTGCATCCGAGGTAATGGAGTTGCTGCCATTATCAGTAACGCGTACCTTGAAGGAATAAGTTGTTTCGGAAGAAAGGCCTTTCAATGTGTACACCTTTTCTTCTCCGGAAGTTCCTGCGATATTATCTACCAGAACTGCATCTGCATTGTTTGCATCCAAGATGGCATAAATAAGTGCAGCGTTGTTATCCTCGGCAGTCATCGTGAAGGTTACTGAACGATCATCGTGAGTGGTTGTTACAACCAAATCATGCGGAGGAGTATCAGCATCCAAAAGCTCCACATTAATATTCTGCGACACCTCATTACCTGCTCCATCGCGAGCAATGACGGTCAAGGTATGATTTTGCCCTACCAATTCGGATACAGTAATGGCAGTAGCCGCACCAGAAGCACCGGTAGCAGGAGTAGAAGTCAGAACGGTTGTACCTTCTTTAACAATATAAGTAATGTCCTCGCCGCTGTCGTCGGAAGCAGTTACTGTCAGTACAACACTGCTGGTCGTTTTGTCTCCGTCAGATATGGACGAAATAACAGGTGCTACATTATCTGCTAAATCATCTACATTGGCAGCATTGTTAGTAAGGTATGCGTACGCGATGTCGAGATAACCTGCTCCGCCATCAGCATGGAACTGAAATACGGTGCCGGTTTGCGAGGCGCTATAGTTCAGCGTATTCTTCGCATCAGCCAATGCAAGTGTCAATACATTCCATGAGCCGTCTGACTCATATGTCAAGTTTTGTCCGTTTTGGTAACTTACTTCATTATTAAGTCGGATGTTAAAATTACCATATGTAATAGTTGTTCTGAATTTCACAACAAGATACCAATCTGCCTGAGAGATTTCAGACATATCTTTAGCGGAAGATAGATTTTGGTTAAAACTCCACCAACCGCTGCCGCCATTTACGAAAGCAGTATAGTATTTTTTCTGTGAATGTGTGAAACCTCCACCATTTCCCACCGTAGAACCAACACCTTCTCGTAAATCGTATGAAATAACTCCTGTGGAAGGAAGGGTGACAGAGGCAGGATCGCCACGGAAGAAATAATAACGCGTTTCTACTAATGTAGTAGTTGTAATATCTATCTCCGTTGCTGTGGTCTCGTTACCATTCGGATCGGAAGCAACAACAGAGAAACTGTATGTTGTTTCTGGCAAAAGGCCGGAAATCTCTTTCTCAACCGTTGTACCCTGCGCTCCATTCACAATGACCTCTGTAGGAGCTACTCCTGAATTCTTTACGGCATAATGGATGGTATAAGTAATAGGGGTATCTTCATCCTCCGCGTAGAGTTGGAGTGTCGCTTTATTATGGGTGGTAGCACCAGCTTTCTCCGTTACGCTGAAATTAGTTGGAGGTACATTATCCACAATAGCCGGTTTCTCGTCTGTAGTCGGATCGTTGGTAAGATATGCGTATTCAATATCGAAATACGTACCGTTCAAGGATCCGTTGGCATGTAATTGGAATGCAATATCATTTGCAGAAACGGGGAACGAACGCAAGGTATTGGCCGCATCAGCTAAGGCAAATGTAATATCATGCCACTCACCGTCTCCGTAGTCATTTGTCAAATGGAAGTTGTTAGCACCATTGCTTAGATTGATACGGAGATTTTGCCCAGCTAATGAAGAAGCATCAGTTTTGAATTTCATACGCAAATACCAATCCGCTTTACGGACGTCAGCCATGCACTGAGCTTTGGGTTTCAGGTCTGCTGCAAACCAACTATTCGGCAGTGTAAGTGAAGCGCCGTTGTCATTTAATGTCGGCGCACTAATGCTATTTGTTCCCCATGCAGAATAGGTGGTGGCACGGAGATCCACACATTCTACACCATCAATTACGGGAAGATCACCTCCGCGAACAAAATAGTAGCGTTTAGGAGCTTGCGGAACTAATGGCTCTGTATGTTCCACCTCTATATAGATCTGACTAATATAAATAACTTCTCCAGTGGCAGCCGCTATCCGTAAAAAATCACCATTGCTATTCCACGTATGTGTTCCAGTGAGATTACCATCGCAATAATATTGTCCCCCGCCATTGACCATTTTATCACTGTGTTTAATGATAACCTCTTCAAAATCATCAGTAGGTAATGACATTGTTTCAATCAAGAACCCAGCTCGAATGGAGTTCCAATTATTACAGCAAAAAGAGAGTTGAACGTTATTGTTAGTACCCTCTGCTTTTTTAATTTTCATATGGATAGCAAAGTCCCCAGATAGCGTCATATCAAAATTAGATAACGGCTTCACTTCAATACTTGTGCTTGCAGTCTGGCAAATATGGTCTGAGTGTTGTGTGCCAGAGATCGTAAGAATTCCTTCCGATACGTTCGGAACATTTACCGAAGACCTAATGTCGGTGTAATCATCTGGCACATCGCCGAAGATGGCGTAACCAGGAGTTTGCGCAGAGGCGGTGAAGAAGACCGCACAGGCTGCGACGAGAGTAAATAGTAACCGTTTCATAGTACTAAATCATTTAAGTATTTATACATTTTCTTATTTGATCATTTGATCATCTGATCATTTTCATATTTTCTCATTTGATCACTGCACCTTGTACATTGTATTTCGTATCGTGGTGGATGATATAGAGTTGGCCGTTCTCGAAGAACTTAACCGGTTTCTCGGTCTCAAGGACATTGTCTATCGCCGTCTCCGTTCCCGGATCGTCGGAAGCGGGCTCGTTGGTGAGATAGATATAATCGAACTCGATGTCCCGTCCAGCCTGACCGTTATTGCCGGAAGACATCACCAGCACATTGTTGCCGGCAGCGATCTGAGCGAGATGGTCTGCGTTTTTGAGGCTCTCTGCAAGCGGCAGTTCCTTGATGACGAAAGACTCTGCTTCGTCGAAAGTGGTAGTGAACGAGATGTTTGCAGCCGGAGCTCCCAGTTCGATAGTCAGGCCGCGGTCGGTACCTTCTTCCACGACGCCGTTCTTGAGACGGAGGATGAGCCGCCAAGTGCTATATACCGGTGTGAGATCGACCGGTTCGTTATTCCTGAGTTGGAAATTGAACCACCACGCCGCATCTCCTTCACTCATCGTGGAGACGCCGAAGAACTCGGAAGAAGGCGTGCAGTTCCACCACTCGGAGGTGAGGTATGAGCCGGTGCTGTAATCCGCAGTTTCGGTTACATCTTCAGGCGTGACGGCAGATCCTTTGCGGAGATAGATGCGTTGGGGATCCTGCTCCGGTAAAACCGGTGGTTCCGGAGGCGTGATCTCACCGTCTTCTGCCGTTCCTGGGTCCAGAGAAGTGATATCATTGGTGAAATAGGCATAATCGACCGCAATATACTTGCCGGACTCACCATTACCGTTGAGGTGGATCTGGAAAGCGATCTGGTTAGCCTCCAGGTATACCGCAGGTTTGTTGCCCTGCGCATCCGCCAGCGGGAGTACTACGGTATGCCAACGCTCGTCATTGAAGGTCTCATCATCGGAGTTGTTGCACTGGAAGTTATTGGCTCCGTTAGCGAGGTTAAAACGCATCTGGTTGCTACGGAAAGCGCCGTCTCCGAGGTTGGATTTGAAACGCACGACGAGATAATAAGTATTGTCAATCGTATTGGTGACAGAAGCAGAGGGCTTATGATCGATCGCGCACCAAGAGCCGTTGACGGTGAACTGTGCAAAATCCGTGACGGAAGCGTCCTGCGCAGCGGAGTTGCAAGCGACAGAAGCCTTCGCCGTGGGGCGCACATCGATACAAGTCAGGTCTTCGGCCTCGGGTAGAGCGTCGGAGTTATTGCCGCGATAGAGATAATAGCGGATATTGCCGTCCAGCACGGGATCAATAACAGGATCATCCCCACCCTCGAAAGCGGACTCCAGATAGACAGAGAGGATGGTGAACTGCTCCTCGGCAGCCGCAGAGATACGCATGATCTCAGCCGCAGGATATTCGACTTCGCCGATCATGCCTGTTTCGCCGTAGCTGTTCCAGTTGCCGGTATTGCGGTCACCGTATTTGAGAACGACATCCGAGGCTTCATCGGCAGCGACAGCGGCGTTCTCAATCTCCCAAGATATACGTGCTGCATTCCAGCCGTTTTTGCAAAGCGATACCTGTACTTTGCCGGCCGCGCCGGCCGCTTTCTGCAAGACCATATGCAGGGCAAACCGGTCAGTGAGCGTCATGGTAGTAGCTTCCGAGAAAGAGAGACGGAGATAATTGGATGTCTCGTTGATACGCCCCGGGAGACCGGCTCCGGTGAGCACTCCGTCCGCGAACGTAGCAGTACCCTGCGCCTCCGCAACAACGGAGGTGGTAAGATCCACCGCGCCTTCCGGCACTTCGCCGTAAAGGGCGTACTTCGTGGCATTGGCCGTCAAAACAGACATTGCCAAAGCGAGAAAGAAGAAGAATTTTCTCATAATACCATTTGATTTAAAGGTTAATATAGTTTAATTCACGCTGCAAAATTACTAAGTTTTGTTGAAATCCACATATGCATAATGATGAAAAATGTTTGGATTTTGACAAAACGGTTCTAATTCTATGTTATAAAGCATATTCCCCAGCTCGTCGTCAGGTATTCCCCATATTAATCACCCACTAATCACCCAGTAATCACCCACTAATCACCCACTCTGAGCTCGTAATGACCTGAGGAAAATTCCGTAGCGGTCTGTTCTCCGGGGAGGGTTACAGAGGCGGTGGCACCCTCCGGGATGGAAAATTTCCATATCCAAATCTCCCCATCATAGTGCCATTCGGAGCAGATGAGGCCTGCGGGGGAACAGAACTCGGCGGAGAGGGATCCGAGACGGGGATCCGGCACAGGACGCATGATGATATGCTTGAATCCGGGTTGAGCGGGGTCTGCGGCAATGCCGGCAGCGTACTCCCAGAGCCACTGGCAGACACAACCGTAGGCATAATGGTTGAAGGAGTTCATGCCGTTAGGTGCCATGCCGGACTCGATGGTATAGCTGTTCCAGCGCTCCCAGATAGTCGTTGCGCCGTTATCGACGGAGTAGAGCCATGAGGGGTTCTTGCGCTGGAAAAGGAGTTCGTATGCGATGTCGGACATGCCGTTCTCGGAGAGCGTAGGCATGAGGATGGAGGTGCCGAGAAATCCGGTCTGGAGACAGTTGCCGTGGTCGACGAAGTTCCGGCGGAGGCGTGCTATGAGGTTTTCCTTGGCTTCGCCCTCGACCAGCTGGTTACGGAGGGCAAAGAGCGCAGGGGTCTGCATAGTGTTGAGAACAGGCAGTTTGAAGGAGCCGTCGGCGTTTAGGAAACGGGAGCGGAGATACGCACGCGCTTCGTCTGTCATGACAGTATATTTGGCGTCATCGCGTCCGGTAGCGCGCGCCATGTCCGCCATCATCGCCGCGTCCATCGCCCAGTATGAGCCGCAGAGGAAAGACCAGTATTCGGCTGCTTCGGGCCGGAGTCCGTTCGCATCCCAAGGCTGACCGGTGAAAGACTCGAGGGCTTCATAACTGAGCCAGTCCGCCCACTGGTAACCGCCGTTATCGGGAAACATGGCAGTATGGTCGTATTTGTATTCGGCTATATGATCCACAAAGCGCTCCATGGAAGCCCAGTGTTCGTTAACAAGGGCTGTGTCACCGTATTGCTTCCAGATAGTCCAAGGCACTATGACTCCAGCGTCGGACCATCCGACACGCGCCATGTCTACATCGGACGAGCCGTACTGGCCCCACGGCGCCACGCCCGGGTAGCCGCCATTGGGTTTCTGGGTGTCGCGAAGGTCGCGCAGCCACTTGCGGAAGAAAGCGTCTGTGTTGGCGAAGAAGGTTCCTGTCTCCGCAAAGACCTGGGTGTCCGCCGTCCAGCCAAGGCGTTCATTGCGTTGCGGGCAGTCGGTAGGCACAGAGAGGTAGTTGGAGCGCTGTCCCCAGACGGTGTTGGCTATGAGGCGGTTGACGAGTTCGGAGCCGGTGGTGAGGGTTCCGGTCTCCAGTTCCGGCGTGATGGATGAGACGGGGATGGAGAGGATAGAGAACAACCTCACCCCGTCCCTCTCCTCAAGAGAGGGGGTATTAATGATCCGGACAGAGGCGTAGCGGTAGCCGAAGAAGGTAGCACGGGGAAGGAAGGAAACGGGAGCATCGGAACGGGCAAAGGTATAACGGAGCGTGACACCGGTGTCCGGGATGCGGAGATTGGTGCGATGCACCGATCCTTCGGGTCCGTCCATACCACGGCTGCGCGCACCGAGGGAGTCATTGAGCAGTTCACCGGGTTCAAAGACAAGGGTGGTACCTTCGGGTGCAGAGAAGGCGAAATACGGCACCGCGGCGCAGTTCTGGCCGAAATCCAGAACGAGCGTCTCTCCTTCGGAGAGCGAGAGGGGTTCGCCGGAGCGGTAGGTACGGTCAATGACAACCCTGCCGAAATGCACGGAGTCGGCACCCTCCACCCTATTATATACGTACGCCTGCACGGGCGCGAGGGCGAGATCGTAACGGAGATAGACTTCGGCTCCTTCGGAAGGAAGGATGGAACCGGAGAACTCCGTATTGGTAATTGGTGATTGGTGATTGGGGGTTGGTGATTGGGGGTTGGGGACGGGTATGCGGGCATCGTAGTCCTCGCCGTCGAAGATAGCGGCATGGGTGACGGGTCCGCCGAGCGAAGCCTGCCAACGGAGCGTGTCCGTTCCGATCGTCTCGGTGGTGCCGTCTTCATAAACCAGACGGAGGACGGAACGGAAAGCACATCTGTGTCCGTACATGCCTTTGGTGCCTGCGGGAGTGATGATCTTATCCGCCCACCAGCCGGGGGTGACTTGCGCAGCAAGGGTGATTGGTGATTGGGAGAGGGCGTCGGTGATGTCGTAGGTGAAGGAGCGTTTGGTCTTGGCATAATGGGTGAAGCCGGGTTTGAGGAACTCGGTCCCGACACGCTGTCCGTTGACAAAGAGGTCATAGACACCTAATCCGGCAGTCATCCAGACGGCCTGTTTGAGGGGTTTGTCCATCGGAAGGGTCAGCATAAACCAACTGGCTCCGTCCGCTGCACGCGATCCGTCATAGACGGTGTCCGTAATGACGGGTGCGTCCGCTACAGAGATCCACTGGGAACAAGCCCAGAGGCTATCCGGCAGGGCCTGAAAACGGGTGCCGACGGTAGGCTCCGGCATGAGCGGAGGAGAGGGGTTATGGCTGCAAGCCAAGAGAATGAATAATGAACAATGAATAATGAATATTTTTTTCATGGTTTTTATTTGATCAGTGCCCCTTGGGCGTTGTATTCCTGACCGTTGGAGCGGATGATAAGTTGGCCGTCACGGAGGAGTTTCTGAATCGGTGATTGGTGATCGGTAATAGGTGATTGATCAAGGTCTTCAGCAGGAGTACCGACGGAGAGCCATTCGTAATAGAAGAGGCGTGCGGCGCTATAGAGCTTGAGGCGGTGCTTTCCGGCAGTGAGAGAGAGGGGGAAGGACTGCGTATCCCAGTGGTCGAAATCCGCAGAGGCGGTAGCTGTGGGTTGGAGAGTCGTTATCTTCACATCGTCCTCATAGACATCGATCTTGGAGCCGGATTTGCAAGCCATGCGCAGAAAGAGATCGTAGGTGCCGGTCGCCGGTATGTCCACAAGGTACTCCGCCCATGAGCCGGTAGACATATCCTTGAGCATGAGAGTGTTGGGATCGTCGGTGGAGGTACGGATGGTGAGCGACTTGGCGTTCTGGTAATGGGCGGCAGGAATCTTCTCGCCTACGGCATGGTAATAGGTGGAGTCAAAAGAGGACATGCCGACATAGAACTTACCGAGATCCGTCAGTTTGCCTTCGCCGAGGTCGAGCAGGTTGATCTGCCAGACGGAGGAATAGGTCATGAACCATGCGTAGCGGAAGATATGGGGGTTCTTCTCCAACTGCTCCAGTTCGGAGGTGAGGAAGTTGATATGATCCTCGGGCGAAGCGGAAGAACCGTTGTTATAATTGAACTCGGTGAGCCAAATAGGGCGGTGGTATTTATTCCAAAAGTTTTCAATCACGCCCGCGAGAGCTCCGGTAGGCATATAAAGGTGGATTGCAATATGGTCCACGCGGCAGGATGGACAGAGGGCGAAGAACTTGTCGTACCAGTCGTAGGGATCGGTGTATTCGTGGTTGTCCTCGGGGTCGCGCACGGAGCCTCCCGCGGGTCCGAAGTTAAGCGCCGGTCCGACGAGGGTGAGTCCGAACTCATCGGCTATCTGCTCCAGATAGGGCCACTGTGCCGCGGCATACTGGGGCGTCATGCGGGATTGGGAGGTGAAGTTGGGTTCATTGAAGCCCAGCAGATATTTGATAGAGGGGTGCTGCCGGATGTAATCGCGCACGCGGTTGCGTCCGTCCTCGCGGTCCACTCCACCGCCCCAGACCATAGGTATATAGTCCATGCCGAGCGTCTCCCAATCGGATTGCACGATAGCCGGTGCGGAGGAAGACCAGTTATAAAACCAACTGACACCCGGAGCAAGGACTTCATAGTTGGCACGGTACGCCATGTTGTTGGTGCCCACGCCGCGTTTGAAACTGCGCGGCTGCTGGGCAAAGGCACAGAGGGCAATGAATAATGAACAATGAATAATGAATATTTTTTTCATATCGTATTGAGTTAATTTGTAACCGGCGGCGGTAATCAGCCGCCTCCGGCCGGAATCTTTTTTGTACCTTCAGGAATCAAAAGCGTGTGCCTAATACATTGAGGCGTACACCGTTCTTGCGAATCACAAGCTGGCCGTTCTCAATGGTCTTCACCGCCTTAACCTCGTCCGCTACGTTCTCAACCGCCTGTTCGTCATCGTTGCCGTCAGTGAAATACCAGGAGTCGATACAGAGCTGGGTAGTCGGGGTATTGTCATTGGTGAGCATGTTGAAGAGATAGCCGGAGGTCAGCGGAGAAGCAAAGGAGATACCCTTGTCGAAAATGTCGTACATCGGGATCTCGATCGTCTGCCAAGTTTGGTTGTCTTTTGTAGCAACTTTGGCAGCCAAATCAATCTTGCAAGCATCGCCAATAACAGTGAGTTCCCAAACAGGTACATCGGTCTTGCACACGATAACCATTTTCCAATCCTCGGTAATAGCCGAGAGGTCGAGGGATGAATTTACTGCCCATGTCACTCCATAGTAGCCGGAAGCCGGATTTCCGGAGTTGTCTGAATGGCACATGAAGATAGAATAGGTGTAGCCGGAAGGACCTGCATCCGCGCTGGACTCCAGCGAGCAGGTAAGCGACTGATCACCCCAGTCACGAATCCAGAGCATCAACTCTGTCTTCTCCATAATACTGGTGTTCGCCGACATCGGGATAGCCCGGTCGTCACCCATTACATAATAACGGGCAGCAAAAGTCATCGAAGCTGTAAGCAGCATCAGACCCAAAAAGAAAATCTTTTTCATAATTTTAAAAATTTGAGGGTTAATAATAAAGGTTATTTAAATATCCCAGGATATTTGCCGATAAAATAGACCGGTGTGCAACTCCAGGCATGGCATGCGGAGTTGACAGGCGTGAAGTCGTAGGGCGAGATGAAATCATCGTCGGGGTCGTACGCCTCCCAGAAAGTGTCCGCCCCTTTACGTACCATTCCACCCCAATAATCTATAAGGTACGCGCGTGCCTGTGCGCCCATGCCCGCGATGATCATTGCTTCAACGAGATAATGGGTGGCATAAGGCGTACCGGGCTGAATAGCTTCGGGGGCATTCATAGCGGTTGTGAGCGCTTTGCGCGCCTTGGCGCCGGAGAGGATACCCGCCTTGACCGCCCATGTTTGGGACTGGACGGAGAGCTGGCGTTCCGGTCCTGAGAGGATGACACCCCTTTGAGGGTCATAGAGATGCTTCATCGCTGCACGGCGCATCTTGGCTGCGAGTGCGGGATAGGATTTCACTTCCCCGGTCCGTCCTATGCGTCGCGCCAGTTCGTAGGTCTGGTCGAGGGCGAAGACAGTAGCCGCCTGCATCGCCGCCGAGACATCAAGTCCTTCATGCTCCCGCCAGTCGAAGAAGATCCATACATCGCGCTTATGGATGTCGAAGAGTCCGTCAGTGCCGACATACGAGAGCGCGTCCTCCATCTGGCGTCTGGCGACAGGCCACAGCTCCTGCGCAGTGAGGGTGTCGCCGGTGTCGATAAGGTACTCCAGAAGGGTGGAGTTCCAGAGAAGGCTGTAGGTAATCATATACGAGCCTTCCTGAGGATGCGGAGAGGGGTGCTCGAAGAGGTTGCTAATGAGCCTGCCATCATCCGCCGTAAGCGCGGCGAAGAGGTATAGGCAACGCTTGGTGAGTCCGAAATTACGGAACGAATAGCGATTGGCGAGAGATTGCAGATAGAGGTCTCCCGACCAGAGGCGTCTGTCACGCTTTGGTCCGTCCTCATAGACCGTCTGCATGCACTCGCTGAGGGTAGCGATAGAGACGGCTCGGATGGAGTCGAGCATAGGCGAAGAGGTGGTGCGGAAGCCTGTGTCATCTCCCGCCGAGGTGACGGCATCGAAAGAGATATCCGTGAGGGCGCAGTCAAAATCCAGCGAAGCGCCGAGCACCTCCACCCGGAGATAGCGTCCCGCCAGCCGGCGCGGAAGGGTTATCGGACGGTCGGTCTCGTAGATATTGACGATCTCGTCCTGCATCCATGCGCGGCTGAGCCATGCACCCCAGGGTTCGAGCGGCGTATTGAGTTCCGCCGGCAGTTCGCCCATAAAGAGGCGGAGCCGTACGGGTGCGTCCTGACAGCGGCGCAGGGTGCGTGTGGAGAAAGAGAGATAACCGACCATATGCCGCCCGAAATCATAGGTAAAGACCATACCGGGATGCAACGCCGTCGTATCCATCTGCGCCGGAGTGACAGAAGACTCCGTATATCGCCATCCTTGAAAAGCCGCGGAATCCTGCACCGGTTCGACCATCCGAACCGGCGTGCAGCGCGTATGGCGGAGAGAGGGGGTGGCGGCTTCGGCGGTCCGGAGCCATTGCGCCGACTGCGGATAGGGATAGGTGAGACCATAGCCGACAGGGAAAAGTGTCCGGGCCGGTTCGGCGAAGCCCTCCCGATAGCACACCTTGTTCGGATCGCCGTCCGAGGAGGGGAAATCGGGCGCAGAGGGCACATCTTCGTATCTACGATAGAACGGCATCGGCAGTTTGCCTGCAGGGGGTACGACTCCGGTGAACACATCCGCCACGGCATTTCCGGCTTCCTGCCCTGGCAGCCACGCCAAAAGGATCGCGTCCACCTGATCGCAGACATCCGTAAGTTCGATATCCGTACCGATATTGAGGATCAGGATGACCTTCTTGCCTTCCCGATGGAAAGCTCGGGAGGTTTGGGAGACCAGTTGCTTTTCTTCTTTCGTGAGATAATAATCCCCTTCCGCAAGCCGTCTGTCGCCTCCTTCGCCTGCCATCCGGCGGATCGTAAGGATCGCCATGTTATTGGTTCTGGCGAGCTGCGAGAGATAGTCGTCGCCGTACAGGAGTTCGCTGATATAGGGCATGAACCAAGCCGATTCCTGCGGTTGCGCCGCGCGTGAGAGAGCGATATGACGGTTGTACGTTTCCGCCAAGGCGGAGTCGATCGCGAAGCCGGCACGACTGAGTCCTTCGGCAATAGAGACCGAATAGGCGCGGGTGACGCATCCCGATCCCGTGCCGCCGACATAGGTGTCATAGGAACCGATGCCGAGAAGGGCGATTTTTGATTGGTGATTGGAGATGGGGAGCGTTCTGTTATTTTTGAGGAGCACCATTCCCTTGGCAGCCGCTTCGCGTGCAAGCGCCGCATGGCGGGCAAGCATCGACTGTTTATCGCCTTTCCGTGTTTCGTCCGGGCAACGGAAAGAAGGCGTACGGCGGATGATACGCAGCACATTCATGAGGTTGCGGTCCAGCACCGTTTCGGACAGCCGTCCGTCGTGCACGGCAGCAATGAGGGTGTCGATCTGCAACTGGGTACCGGGCATAAGCATATCATTGCCGGCAATCTGCATGCGGACCGGATCTTCCTCCGCCCACCAGTCGGTCATCACAAAGCCGTCGAAGCACCATTCGCCTCGCAGAATATCAGTAAGCAGATACGTATTCTCGGAAGCATAGACACCGTTAATCTTGTTGTACGAACTCATGACGGTCCATGGGTGCGCCTCCTTGACCACCAACTCGAATGCACGCAGATAGCGGGCACGCAAGAGCGTATCGGAGAGCTGCACATCAATGCCGTTGCGATAGGTTTCCTGGTTATTGACGGCAAAATGTTTGAGACACGCGCCTACTCCCTGGGACTGCACACCGCGCACATAGGCAGCAGCCGTCATGGCTGCGATATGCGGATCGGAAGACATATACTCGTAGTTCCGTCCGCAAAGGGGGTTCCGCATCATATTGATACCGGGCGCGAGGAGTATATCCACGCCGTAATAACGCATCTCTTCTCCGATTGCCTGCCCCACGCGATATACAAGACCTGTGTCACGCGTAGCCGCCAGAAGTGCGGTGGAGGGGAATGCGGTACAAACGCTATCGATACGCAGTCCGACTGGTCCGTCCGCCAAGACGACAGAAGGAACTCCCAAACGGGGAATTGCATAAGAAACTCCGGCGGCACCGGGTACCTTGCCTTTCATCGCCGCCGTATTACCCTGATAGGTATCCCAATAACCCTCGGGCACAGGCGGACGATGAATCGTAGCCGGCGCCGGTTCGGGCACCAGATTCCAATCCTTGCAGGTGCCTACGAGCAGATTCACCTTCTCCTCTACCGTCATCGCAGCTATGACCTGTTCGTCAGGCACCTGCCCGAAACGAGGGGGCTGTGCCAAACTCTTCACCACGCAAAGGAGGAAAATGAGGATAATTGCTGATTGGTGATTGGTTATTGGTGATTGGGAGCGTTTCATTATTCAGCTTGTTTAGGTACAAATTTATTTACCCATGCCTGATTGGATCCGGGTTTATAGATCTTAGTGAGCAGAACGGAGTCATTGAGGGTCAAGACCGTATAGTCGTGCTGTCCCTGGCATTCACTGGGGAAAGGCGGCAGAAATCCGTCCCCCGAAAGCACAAGGTGCATCCGTCCGTCCACGCTCTCATTTGCAGGAACGATCTCCCATGAAGCCTCATAATCCAGTATCTCTCTGGGTTCGCTATCAAAAGCCGATTTGCCATGCGTGACATGGCGGTAGGTCATATTCGCATCGAGGACAAATGTGATCTCATCATCGAAGACCTCCGGATGGCTTCCGGGATCGGCAGGCCACCAGTAATCGGTCATATACTCCAACACCCAAGTCTTGACATCGATCAGGCCATAGTAGCCTTTCTCCTGAGAGAGCACCCAGGTCTTTCCTTCCGGCGCATCGCATCCGCCGGTAAGGGAGCGATAATCGGGGTTGATACAGACGGCTTCATCCATGGTCTCAATCGTGAAAGAAACCGTCACACCGGGCGCCACGCCGTTCTTATTATACGCCGCCGCGGTCACATGATAATCGCCGGCGAACTCAAAGCGGCGATCGACGCGGTTCCGGGCATAGCGTTTATTACCGATGGTCCATAAGCCGACCCATCCGTCAGCGTCATCCATAATCAGATGGACCATATTTGGATCCTCGCTGTCCACCACTGCACGCGGATGAAGATTCAGCACAGCTGCCGAATCGGTATTCGGGGTCAACTCCGGGATGTCCCCCATATAACTACGCGGTTTGCAGCCCCAAAGCAATGCACAAAGGACAATGGACAATGGACAAAGGACAATGGACAATTTATTATTTTTCATACTGATATCTGTTTAAGGGTTAATATCCGGGGTTCTGTTGCAGTTTGTGCTCTCCCTCAGTGCGGTCAATCTCCAGCGAAGGGATCGGCATGTATTTCCAGTTATCATTCCATGTACGGGAATAATCGCCGATCTCATCCGTACCGCTCAGGATCGAGAATATATCGCAGGGTGCTACATCCGTAGCATGACTCCATCGAACGAGATCCCAGAAGCGGTGTCCTTCTCCGAGGAACTCCAGACGGCGCTCCTGCATGATTGCTTCCATAGACGCCGCCTTGTAGTGCGGAGAACCTTCACCATAATTCTCATCAGGGAAAGCGCGTTTGCGCACCTCATTGAGATTGGTCTGCGCCGGACGGGCATAGCCCATTCGGACACTCACCTCCGCGAGGTTCAGCAGGCACTCCGAATAACGGAAGACACGTACGTTGTTGTTGAAGTTGAGTTCCGGGTCGTAGGGACAGTCGTTATACCCTTTACGTGCCGTATATTTCTTATTGAAATAACCGGTATGGTTCGCTCTCTCCGCCCATGTGATGGTGATGCCGAGCGAATCTTGCAGCAGTTGCTTGCGCGCTTCTATATTAAGTACAGAAGCATCGCGTCGCTGATCGCCTTCCTCATACATGAGGTATGCCTGACGGCGGACAGGCCCGAAGCCCCATCCATCAGCGAACTCAGGATCACCGTCCAGACCGTTGACACCGAGGAACTTAGGCAGGATCGTACCCTGACCGCCTTGGGTCCATGACCAAGAGCCCGACTCCGAGCGATGATTTATCTCCCAGATAGACTCAGATTTGTTCATGGACTCGGGGTTGGTGATAAATTCCCCTTCTGCCGTCCAGATCCGCTCATAGTCATTACAGAGCATGAAGAGCGAGGAGCGTTTGATCGCATCCATATCATTATAGACCTGTTCAAAACGCGTCACATCGTTCTGATAAAGCACCACCCGTGCACGAAGCATCATCGCTGCATAAATCGTCACTCTACCCCATTCGGACTCCGCCGGACGGTCCATCAGACGATACGAACCATTGGATTTATCGCAGCAGTAATCGAGATCCTCCATGATATGGGCATAGAGTTCATCCGCCGGAATCTGGTCAGCCGTATAAGGCGCCTTCAGTACATGATCATAATACGGTACATTACCCCAGTATTTCCACAACCAATGATAATACCATGCACGGAGGAAACGCGCTTCCGCCTCGTATTGCTCCGCCTTCTCGCGAGAGATATCCTCCACATCGGGCAGGTTGTCAATCACGGTATTGCACCGCTCGATACCGGTGAACATATTCTCCCATATACCACCCGGCGCATCAATCGGCATCATCTGGAAGCGCTGCATCTGATGGAAGAAATTATCCGATCCTTTGTCACCGCCCACGTAGATATCATCGCCGCGCAGATCGCTGACATACATAAATTGGTTATATCCGCCATAACAGTCCGACCATTGGAGGGGGTCGTACGCCCCTACCAACGCTTTGTATATCTGCGCTTCGGTCTTGTAATAATCCTCCATCAGATCCGCCGTGGTGGACTGGATATCCAGAAAAGAGTTGTCGCACGCGACGAAGCAGAACACTGCACTCAAAGCTATCAGCTTATGTAATTTTATCCTTTTCATATTTTTACATTTTCCCATTAGACATTATAATACGATGTTCGCTCCGATACTGAGCGTACGGCTCTGAGGATAGCAACCGGCATCGATACCTATACTCGTTCCGCCCGAACCGATCTCCGGATCGAATCCGTCATAGGCGGTGAAGGTCAGCAGGTTCTCCGCCGAGAAATAGATACGGATCTTCTGGAAATGGATCTTCTGCATCCATTGCCGCGGAAGAGAATAGCCGAGTTGCAGGTTCTTGAGACGGAAATAGCTGCCGTTCTTGATATAGAGATCACTGGAGCGCCAGTTGTCATTCGGATCCTGCTCCGTGACCCTCGGGATACGCGTGGAGGTATTCGGTCCCGTCCAGCGATCGAGGATCCATAGCGGCTGGTTACTGAGTGAAAGATCCGGACGACGCGTCGCATCGAAGATATTATTACCGGCGATACCTTGGAAGAAGAGCGTCAGATCCAGTCCCTGCCACTCTACATTGAAATTGAGCGCATAGGTGATATCCGGCATTCCTTTACCGATCTTCGTACGGTCGTCATCATTGATCTTACCGTCCCCGTTGAAATCCACAAAGCGTACATCGCCCGGACGCGCATTGGGTTGGAGCAACTCACCGTTGCTATTCACATATTCGTCTATCTCCGCCTGGGTCTGGAAGAGTCCTGCGGTCTTATAGCCATAGAAGAAAGGATAGACCTCTCCGTTCTCGGCACGGCTGACCGTACCCACCGCCTGCACGGCATCCAGATTGCTTGACCCGGTCTCATTGCCGTAGTCGATCAGACGGTTCTTGAGATACGAGATGTTTCCGCCGACAGCAAAGTTAACCGGACCGGCGTGGAACTTATAATTAAGATCCGCTTCGATACCCCAGTTGAGCATCTTGCCGCCGTTGGTCCACGGCTGCTCGATACCTACGTAACTCGGCAGCAGCGCCGGCATTAACATGTCGATCGTCACCTTGTGGAAATAATCGATATTGAAGGTCAGCGCATTACTCATGAATCCCAACTCCAGACCAATATCCGTCTGACGGCTGGTTTCCCATTTGAGGTTCGCATTCGCCAGCCGCCCCTGACGCACACCGGTGATGATCGCTTCGTTCTCGCCGCGACCGAAAGTATAGTTGCTGCCGCTCACGATCAGAGAAGTATAGGCGAAATCGCTGATACGGTCGTTACCGTTCATACCCCATGATCCGCGGAGCTTGAGACCCGACCACCATTCCGGAGCCTGAGACCAGAACTCCTCATGCGCGATATTCCATCCCAGAGAGAAAGAGGGGAAAAGACCCCAGCGGTTATTCTTGCCGAATTTATCAGATCCGTCGCAACGCAGAGAAGCCTGGAAGATATATCTCTCCTTATAATTATAATTCACGCGCGCGAAATATGACGCCCCCGCAGAATAGCTCCGTCCGCCGGAGGTACGCTGGTCGGCAGTCGAACCCTGCGCATAATCGATCGTCGCTTTATAGGGATCATTACTCGGCAGATCGTATGCGGTGCCACTGACATAACTGTAACTCGTCTTCGTCGCCGATTGTCCCAGCAGCACGCCGATTTCATGGCCGGCGAACGTATGATTATAGAAGAGGGTATTCTCCACCTGCCACGTGAAGGTACGGCTCTGGGACGAGGAAACAGAACTGGTGGTACTGCTGCCGGCTCCGCCCGATGACAGATAATAGGGATAACCATAGCCGTCATAGCGACCCAGATTGAAATCGGCATTGAAACTCGACTTGAATTTCAGACCGTCGTATATCTCCAGCTCTGCAGTAAAATTACCCGTGAAGCGATCGCTGTAGTTCCATCCCGCCGGCAATTCAAGATTCGCCACCGGGTTGATAATCTCCGACATCGTGATATCCGGGATCGAATAGACGCGTCCGTTCTTATCCTTCACCGCTGTAGGATAGCGCTCCAGAATAGAGGCAGCCGTCGCATCGTCGGCAAAAACCGGCTGAGTCGGATCAATCAGCAACGCAGACCCCAGCGGCGAATAGAACGCAGAGTTCTCCGCTATACCCGTCGATTTGACATTCGAATAACTGATATTGGAGGTGAGAGTCAGATGATTGAGCCATTTGCGGGAATCGGTATCAATAATCTTATATACATTATTATCGCGCACGCTATAGCGCGTGTAGTTACTGCGTTTGAAATTACCGCCTACGATACCCTGCTGGTCCAGAAAACCGAAGCTCACGAAATAGGTCACCTTGTCTCCGCCGCCGTTGACACTCACCTGATGGCTCTGCACAGGGGCGTTGTAGTTGAAGAGAGCGTCCTGCCAGTTGGTACCCGGATCAGAAGTTATCGCAGGGAAATAAGGCGCCGTACCGTCATTGATACGCGCTTCATTCAAGATCGTCTGGTACCAGGGACCGTTCAGCACCGCTTTCTGCTTCCAGGGGTTCTGCCAACCGATATTCATATCATAGGAGATGCTCACCCGTTTGTTGAGTTCGCCGTTCTTGGTAGTCACGAGAATAACGCCGTTAGCACCTTTCGTACCGTAGATAGCCGCCGACGCTGCATCCTTCAGCACTTCGATTGACTCGATATCGGAGGGGTTCAAATAGTCAATATTGCCCACCGGCATACCATCCACCACGTATAACGGACTGGCATCGTTGATCGTACCGATACCGCGGATATTGATTCGCGTGCCGGCACCCGGCTGACCGGAAGACGAAGTGATTGTCACGCCGGAGGCTTTACCCTTGAGCAGATTGTCTACTCGCGTAGGGATCACGTTCTCCAGATCCTCCGCGCTGACCTTGCTGATCGCCGCCGTCACTACGGATTTCTTCTGGGTGCCATAGCCGATGACGACCACTTCTTCCAAGGCTTTCGAGTCCTCCAGCAGCACCACTTTGCCTCCTCGGGCTACCAAATCTGACACACGGATTGTCTGACTCACAAACCCCATGTAGGAGATTTCTATGCGGGCATCAGAGTCCGCATTGATGCTAAAATTACCGTCAAAATCAGTGACCGTACCAACGGAGGAGCCTGAGACCTTGACAGCCGCTCCGATCACAGGATCGCCATTCTGCTCTGTTACCACACCATTCACCGTCTCAACAGCCCAAAGAGCAAGACTCATCCAGAGCATCATTGATACAAGAAAGATACGATTTTTCATGCCATTTGTTGTTTATTTTCCCTTAAAAATATTTCTGGTGCAAAATTACTATATTTTTTTTGTATAAAAATTTGTATAATGAGAAAAAAAGTATTAATTTTGCCAAGGATTTCGATTTTATATGTTTTAGAGCATGAAAAAGCAAAATTCGTACGTTCACTACATGACGATTGCGTCCGAACTGGACCAACGAGGGATCATCTGTACGACGGTAGGTTTCCAGTCCGTCCAGCCCCACCAGTACTATCCTCCGGTAGGATCTCATCCGGAGGGGTATTATTTCCAGAAAGGATACGGCAGACGGCTGCCGGAATACCAGATTGTGTATATTGCCGAAGGAGAAGGTTTCTTCCAGTCGGAGCATGTGAAGCGTCAGCCGGTATCGAAGGGAACGGCAATCCTGTTATTCCCCAACGAATGGCATGAATATGCGCCTTTGGCGGAAATCGGATGGAAGGAATACTGGGTGGGATTCCGGGGTTCCGCCGCCGATTCGCTCTTCCATGAGATGCTCCTCTCTCCCGAGAAACCCTTGGTAAGGATACGGAACGAGGTGCGCATTGTCAGCCTTTTCGACGAGCTGATACATGATTCCGAGTACGAGTTATCGGGTTACCAGCTGCTTTGCTCCGGGGTGGCAACCCATATATTGGGGATTGTCAGTTATTCGCAGCACAGCACCTTCAATATCAACCGGAACATAACCAACACCATTGACAAATCGCAGGCGTTGATGCGGCGGTATGTAGGCAAAAACATCTCGCCGGAAGAGATTGCGCAAGAGATAGGCGTTGGTTATTCTTGGTTCCGCCAGACCTTCAAAAAGCATGTGGGGGCTTCTCCGGCGCAATATCAGCAGTTGCTGCGGATCCAGCGTGCGGAGTTTCTGCTCTCCAACCCTACTCTGTCTATCGCTGACATAGCATACGAATTAGGTTTTGCGAACCCCAACCAGTTCTCCACCTTCTTCCGCCAGCATAAGAAATGCACCCCTCTTGCGTTCCGTCATATGCTGAGCGGCAGCATTTAGCAGTAACGGCAAAAAAGCCGGAATCTTAATGATCGTATATTTTTGGGCCCCTGAAAAGGCACAGATCGGGTCGGGTTAATGTCGTGGTTAAGTCGAGGGCAAGTCGTGGTCAAGTTGTGATCAGACAAATCTTAATAATTGGCAATTAGTTGTGTATTCTTGGCTTATTTTCAAAAAAGGCTGCAAAATTTGCATATATCAAAAAAAGCTGTAACTTTGCACCCGAATAACACAATGATAAGTATGAAACGAGTAATTAGTTGAAAGCCATCAGTGATCTCCATCCGGAATGGCAGGAAGAGACCGGTGTGGAGATGTATATCGTGTCAATCGACTAGGCGCAGGATATCAAGAAAGTGCGTCCGTTGGTGGACGGCAACGGACTCCGATACCACCGTGCTTTCTGGCTTCGCAGACAGTGGCCCCCCAAATGTACCAACAAGGATGAGCAACGCCCGCGCCTCGTCTATATCAGTAACTGCCAAAACATCCGGATAGAGAACGTGCGTCTGCAGAACGCCGCTTTCTGAACCACACTTTTCGTCCTCTACGGCTGCCTGAGCGGCTGCCAGACGGGCGATGGGGACGAGAAATAAGAAGCCTAACCCCACCCTTCCCTAAAAGGAAGGGAGTAAGGATAACACAACGCACTCTCATTCGGGAGTGCGTTGTTAATTTGTCATCATACAAAATAAGTGCAGAAAAAGTGCACTTTCTATGCACAATTTTACAATTTTACTTGCATAATCAAAATATTTATTGTACCTTTGCAGCGGATTTGTTTCCATAACGCACTAATTTTAGTGCATTACAGAAATGACTAGCACATTATGACCTATAATTCGTTTTATAATCAGTGGCATCATTTGGCTTGTTTTTCTACAGCCCAAGTGAGAGCAATACACCCGGACTTTCCGCGTGGAAATTATCTGCGTTGGCAAAAAGCTGGCTATATTGTTCCCTTGCGACAGGGATGGTATGCCTTTGCGGATTACGTGAACAAGCCGGATTACGCACGCTATATTGCATCGAAGATATATACCCCTTCCTATATCAGTCTGCATACCGCTTTGTCGTTTTATGGCATTATTCCCGAAGCAGTGGTAGCCATTACAAGTATTACTACGCGCAAAACAGCGCAGTTTGAGAATGTCTTTGCTTCCTATAGTTATCAGACTATCAAGCCAAGTCTTTTCTGGGGCTACGAACCAAAGCAGTTATCCGACGGCAAGACCTTTATGTTAGCCACTCCGGAGAAGGCGCTTATCGATTTGCTTTATCTCTATCCGCAGTATTCGACGGAAGAAGAAATGCGCGAATTGCGTCTGGACGAAGATTTTATGCAATACGAGTTAGACAAGGAACGGCTTACAGAATACGCCAGCCGCATCGGAAGCCCGGTACTGACCAAGCGGGTGAAAATCATGCTCAAAACATACGGAAAATGATTGACTTAACATACATACGCGGTTTCTATCCGCCACAGATTGCCAACAATGCCAACTTCCAAAAGCATTTGCTCAAGGAGTATATTGAGTGTCTGGCAATGGAATGGATCTCTCAATCGGCATGGTCGGACAAACTGGCTTTCATCGGAGGCACGAACCTACGGCTGATACACGGCATTGACCGTTTCTCTGAAGATTTGGATTTTGATTGCAAGAACCTTAGCCAAGAGGATTTTATCCAAATGACAGACGGTCTTATGCGTTATTTGACGCTTCAAGGTCTAACCGTTGAGGCACGTGACAAGGAGAATCCGAAACTGACTGCTTTCCGTCGAAATGTCTATTTCCCGGAACTACTCTTCTCTCTCCAATTAACAGGTCATCGTGAAGAACGGTTTTTGATGAAGATAGAGGCGCAAGACCAAGGCATTGTTTATCCGCGAGAAATGGCGACAATCAGCCGTTTAGGCTTCTATTTTCCCGTTCCTGTTCCTCCTGTGAGCATTCTTCTTTCAATGAAACTATTGGCTCTTTTGACCCGTCAAAAAGGGCGTGACTTTTACGATGTCCTTTTTTTATGGCAACGCACAAAACCGGATTACGAATTCTTGAAACAACGCCACGGGATAGAGAACAAGGAACAACTATTGGTGCAACTGCAGGAAACTGCCACTCATACAGATCTAAAGACCAAGCAGCGTGATTTTGAGCACCTTCTCTTTGAGCCTCGCAAAAGCGAACAGATACTCCATTTTATGGAAATTCTAAAGTCCACTTTGTAACCATAACACAGCGCACTCCCGAATGAGAGTGCGTTGTTGGTTTATATAGGCGTAATTATTGCCGATTATTATAATCTTGCCCCCCGCAATATGTAAATAATGTCTTTAAATTGTGCCAATATACAGATTAGAACAGGACCATCACGGGACCATGTTCCGAGAACGACTTAAGAAAGTACGAATCAGAACAATAGCAAGTGGCCTTCGGCACTCTTCCCAAAAGTTGCCGATTATTAAGATTCCGCCCCACACTACCGGCGTACTTGCCGCGTACGAGACACCTACGGCACACCTATCCGACGATAGCACCCCGAAAATCGCCTCTTTTCAAACCTCAAAAGTTTCCGATTATTAAGATTCGCGTTCGGCAAATGAATCGCAAGAGCCAAACCGCTCTGCTAATTGGCAAGTGCGACCATTGCCTCCGAGGTTCTATGTGTTGCTTGCAACACTCGAAGTGCTATCCGAAGCACTTCTTCACCCGCACAAATTGAAATTTGCGGGGTCCCCATTCCCCCTTGCCAAATCGTAGCAGTCAATCAGCCACTCTCGCGCCACTACCATACATGACACAAGAGTTGTTGAGATTCTTCATTCACTGATTCACGCAAAAATATATGTTCATTATAAAAGCCTAACGCGGCACATATGGCATCGCGTTAGGCTCGGAGAAGCGCTAAAAACAGAACTGATTACAGGGACTATTCTACTATGTAGATTTTGTAATCTTCAAAAGTGACATTTTCTACCAATTGAGCGGACGGGCACTTTTCGTTAAAAGTCTGCTCGTCTTTTTTATCCATAATCCATATGCCGGAAGCAAAATTCTCACAGTCTTCTACACGAGTAATTGAGAAATCCGGATTGTTTTGATACCAACCGGCTTTGCTTTCCAGATACATGACTTTGCATGCTCGAATCACTAATTCGCCTTCATCTAAAGAAGGATTCTCCGGTAAATAATAGTATAAATCATTTCCTGTTGCAACTAATTCGTTGAACTTGCAGATGTTTGTATAATAGCTAATCCGACCATTTTGTCTCTCTTTGATATCTTTAGGAATCTTTCTGCCATAGAATCCTGCAAGGCAAACAAACAGCACAAGAACCATCCATGGTTTTAAGTATTGGTGCGCGAAATACAAAATAGCAGGGAGCGTAAGGATAGTAGCCGGAGTATAATAGAGCGTGTAATCCAAATGTAACGCAGCTGCTCCGCAACAATAAGCACACGAGGCAAGCAGCATGCTATCATATATAGTGTAGTCTGCTTTTTTCTTTATAAAAGAGATTAGGCGGGCGATTAAAGCAACAATGACCAGCCACATTATTTTCTGTGCAAAAAGAATTTTGGCAGCATTTGCCCAAATAGAATCTTTTGTATAGTGGTGGTACATATGCTCAATTCTTGGCACTACCAAGATTAGGTATAGCAGTAAGAATAGCACGCCACTTGCAATAAGAAGATAGTTGAATATGCGTTCTTGCTTGTCTTGCTTCTTGTATGAGAACAGGAGAGAACATACTCCGATTGCGACTGGGATAGTAAACATCGTTTCGTAATAATAAAGCACATAATTTATTGCTATCAGTGCTAATATTCCGTAGCCCCATTTCTTTGTTTCTGTAAATCGGATATATCCATATAAAAATATAGGAATAAAAGCAAAGATTGTCCATATTCCCGTCCATAATTGCATAAAATGGTTATATGTCCTGCCAACTATAGTAATCAGCAAAACAAGTGTAATGGCATATTTCCAAACAGGCTTTTCATCTTTGAGTATATGCAAACCTATGGCAGCAAAGAAAGCCATGTATAAGATAAACCAGAATACATGAATAGCATAGTGTGCAACAGGTGGAATCTGACCGTCGTAGAAGATGGGAAGAATGTCATAAACCGTGTAGTCCAACGGGAAGAATCTACCCAAAGACGGATCAACAAAGAAACCGAAAATCGGTTTGTCCCAGCCGGTGTACATGATTACTTGTGAATCGTCGTAATCCACCCAAGCCGCGTTAGCGACAATAAAATAGGAACATATGGCTACTATGGCAATCCATATTCCCCAGAATGTCCATTTAATGATGTTTTCTTGATTTTTCATATTTGTCTCCATTAAAAGATTGTACAAAATAGACAGGACGGTTCTTCGTTTCGTTGAAAACGCGTCCTAAATATTCTCCAATGATACCAAGTGATAATAGTTGCACTCCGCCCAAAAATAAAATAGCTATCATTATAGTCGGGAAGCCTGCAACCGGTTCGCCCCATACAAGCGTTTTTATAATTACCCATATTGCATATAGGAATGAAGCCAATGATACAACAAGACCTACGCCTGTAGCCCATTGGAGCGGAGAGGTTGTATAGGCTGTTAGTCCTTCTATCGCTAATTTAACAAGTACCCGATAACTCATTGAAGATTCGCCTGCCACTCTGTCTTGTGTTTCGAAGTCCACGAATGTTTTCTTGAAACCGATGTAGCAATACATGCCTTTGGTATAACGGCTTTGCTCACGTAGTTGGCAAAGCGCATCTATGCAACGGCGATCCAAAAGACGGAAGTCTCCGACATTAGGCAATACATCAATGCGGGTGGATTTGCTCAACAAGCGATAATAGGCGAGTGAAAGTTGTTTTCTCAACCAAGATTCTTTTCCGCGCGACTTACGACGGGCATATACATCTTCGTAGCCTTCTTCCCACTTCCGCAACATTTCATGAGCGACGTGAGGCGGATGCTGCAAGTCGGCATCCATAATGACAGCGCAGTCTCCTGTTACGTAGTCAAAACCGGCCAGCAGAGCCACTTCTTTGCCATAGTTACGGCTCAAATCCACGTAGTTACAACGTGCGTCTTTCTCGCGCAACTTCTCCAATTCATTTATTGTTGTGTCGCGCGAACCATCATTAATGAACAGGAACTCCCATTCATAATGTTGCTCTGCGTCTGCTAACTTACACAATTCCACATGCAACAGTGGTAGTGATTGCGCCTCGTTATAACAAGGAATTATTACGGATACTTTTTTCATTTCTCAAATTGTTTGGATTTAAAGACAAAACGAACCAATAAAAAGTTTATCGGTATAACTATACAGAATACAGGGATCGGAGCCAAACCTTCTGACACTCCAAGCCACAAGAAGAAATTAAGGAATATAAGATGAAGCAGATAGTTCACTCCATGCGACAGAGCAAACCCGATTCCTCTTTTGACAGATGTTTTCTCCTTGAAGGTAAAATGCGCAGAGAGGTAGAAATTACATAGCCATGAAATGATATAACCAATTGAATATGCTATGTTTGTATATAATTTCTCATCCTCGCCAATATCGTTCATCCATACTAACAGCATATATATGCCATAGTGAATGCCCGTTGCAATAGTACCCACTATCGCAAACCGTATAAACTCATGGAGTTTTGGAGAATGGATTATGTTTTGTATTTTGGTGTATAGAGACATAAAAAACGTGAGACTTGTTAGCTTCAATCTGGAGTTTCGAGGAATTCTGGACTACCTTATCCTACCAAATATCTGTAAACAAGGCTCACGCTTGCGCATGAGCACTCAAACGCCTTGTTCTTGGTAGGAAATTTCAAAAGTGTCCAGTTTTCGAAACTCCAAGCTCTTAGCTGAATGCTTTATTATTTATGTATGTTGTTTGTCTGTTGTTTTATGCCATAGGCAGATTTTTGTTTATATTTTGATTATTGTTGATTTTCTATTTATTGCTTTTTTCTGCTCCCTTATATCCGAAGGAGCGACAGATGTGTTACTTCAAAATATGTTTGCTTTCAACATTCTCCAGCACGGTCATTTGCTGGATGGCTATTTGGTTAAGTTTCTGGAGGCGTTCGCCTTGCGGAAGGCCTTCGTTGATAAAGACCGCATTAAGGTTCTCCATGTTACTCAGACAGATCAATTGGTTGATTGTTGCGTAGTCGCGGATGTTGCCTTTGTCCTCCGGATGGGCGTCACGCCACTCTTTGGCGGTCATTCCGAACAACGCTACATTGAGCACATCGGCTTCGTTGGCATAGATAAGCGAACGATGGTACGTATCAATCTCTTGCGGCACCAGATGCTCCTTGATAGCGTCCGTATGAATATGGTAGTTAATCTTTGCCAACTCGCGTTTCGCCGACCATCCGATAGCCTTTTGTTCTTCCTCTTTGAGACGCTGGAACTCCTTAATCAAATAGAGTTCAAACTCAACGGATACCCAACTGGCAAACTTAAATGCTATATCCCGTTGTGCATATGTGCCACCATAACGACCAGCTTTAGCAACAAGCCCGATTGCATTAGTGGCTTCTATCCAACGGCTTGGAGACAGAGTAAAAGCATTCAAACCGGCCTGACTTCTAAACCCCTCGAATTCGATGGGGTTAAAATTAGGGTTATTCAGAGCTTCCCAGATTCCAAGGTACTCAATAGTGTTCCTATTGCGCATCCAATTGCCAACTACGGCGTTGGGATCTTCTATATTCTTCTGCCGAGCTATATCCGTGATACAGATATAATCCCATCCGTTCTGCGAAAAAGAACGGATAGTAGTGTCTCTAACGATTATTTCCTGGAGTTTAGCCATTTTATATATCTTTCAGCACATTTCCAATTTTGCACGCAAAATTACTGCTTTTTTTTGACATATACAAATATATTTACGGAAATCGTTTTCGTGCGGGCGTTTTTTGGGGCACTGTGTTGTACTTACATTAGCGTTGACTGTCGGTTGACCGTCGGGATTCACTCGACAGACTGAAGAAGTTGCGCAGTGTGATTCTTGGTGTCCACTTTCTCAATAATACGCACTAAAACGCCGTTCTCGTCGAAGACAAAGGTCTTGCGCAAGGTGCCCATGGAGACCTTGCCGTACAACTTCTTCTCACCCCAAGCGCCGAAAGCCTGCAACATCTCCGTGCTCGGGTCGCTCAGCAGCGGAAAAGGCAGTGCATTCTTCTCCTTGAACTTCACATGGCTTGCCACGGAATCCTTGCTCACGCCGAACACCTGATAGCCTTGCGCCATAAACGCATGGTAGTTGTCGCGGATATTACAAGCCTCCGCAGTACACCCCGGGGTTGAGTCTTTCGGATAGAAATAAATCACGGTCTTTTTGCCGGTCAACTCTTTCTCCGTCACTTCTTTACCTGCCTCGTCCAATACCTTGAACGCCGGCATCTTGTCGCCAATCTGTAACATATTTCTTTTTGTTGGTTATTTCGTCTTTATTCACGCTGCAAAGGTAGTAAAAACAAATGATATACACAAATTTATTCGGCTAAAACTTGCAGATATGCGATTTTTATTGTACCTTTGCAGCCTGAATAAGAGTTCACATGGAAATAATTGGTCTATTGGAATTTAAGACCCGCGAAGAACTCCGGGAATGGCTGGAAGCGAACCATGACAAGGAGCGGTTCTGCTGGGTGACGATGTACCGGACGAAGATTCCGCGGACGGACTGTATGCCTTATCTCGATGTAGTGGAAGAGGCACTATGCTTCGGATGGATTGACTCCACGGTGAAGAAACTGCCGGACGGCAGATTAGCCCAACGGCTATCGCCCCGCACCCCAAAAAGTCATTGGACGGAACTCAACAAACAGCGTTGCGCCGATTTGGAGGCGCGAGGGCTGATGACCGGTGCCGGCAGGAAAGCACTGCCTCATTCGTAGCCCTTGTTCTGCGTCAGATTGCTGTTGGTCTGGAGCGCTGTCATCGGGATCGGAAAAACGGTCAGATACCGGTTCGCCGGTTCGGTCTCATACTTACCGAAACGGATCTGATCCTGACGATGCCAGCCTTCCCACATCAACTCCATCCACCGCTCATAATAGATATTCTCAAGGGTTGCTTCCCTTGGCTGCTGCGTGAGGTTAAGCGCCAGTGCCTCGCGGAGCCGCACCGCTTCAAAATACATTTGTCCGCTCTCGCCGTTTCTCACCTGAGCTTCAGCCATCATCAGATAAGCATCCGCCAGACGGAAAAGCACGATATCGGAGTTTCGGAGCTGACCGTCGAAGATACCTCCCGGATCATACGCATACTTGTGCATCCGCGCGCCGGCAGTGGAGACATACGGACTTCCTGTCAGGTTCATCTTCACCTCAAGCGGGTGATAAACCAAGGTATCGCCGTTGGAAAGCACCAGCGGTTGCCCGTTCACATGCACGACACCGGAGAAGAAACTGATCGGGAACCGGCAGTCGAGTTCGTCATGGCTGGGATAGCCGAAAACGCCCAGGGTCTCGAGGGTCGCACAGGAACCGTTCTCTCCGCCGTAGCCCAGTGCCGCCGCGTGCTGGTAATGCAGGCTGCGGAAGATGTTCTTGAACCGGTTGCGGAAGATATTCGGATCCATCGGAATAGTGAAGATATTCTCCGCCGCCTCTTCGTTATAGACCCGGAAGCACTCTGTCATACTGTGGCAGAGGACATATACGGCGGTGGAGCTAAGGATCTGATTGCCATAGAAACAAGTTGCTTCCCATGCGTTTTTCTCTCCTGCATCGCCGCACCGGAGTGTCATCGTTTTTCCGTCCGGACGGATGTCGTCCGTCCAGTCGTCGTCCCGCCACACCTCTGCGTTCAGCGCCATCTTCATCAGCATAAAGCATACCACGGGCCGGGTGATCCGGCCGTAGTATTCGCCGCGGCTGTTGGATCGCTCGTCCGGCAGATATTGGCAGGCGAACTGCAGTTCATCCCACACAAAATCAAACACTTGGCTCCGCTCCGACTGACGGATCTCCTGAATAGCGATACCCTCCTGGGTGACAACAGGCACACGGCCGAAAAGATCCAGAAGATACATATATGCCAATGCCCTCACGGCACGCACCTCCGCTTCGTCCGTCACCCTCTGACCGTCCGTCTCCAACGAACGATAGGTATCCAGGAGCGCCAACGAATGGTTGCAAAGACCGACAAGCTGATAGAGGTATCGCCATGAGTTCTCAAAGCACTCATTATCCACCGTCCATGTATGCTCGTGCAGATCCACCCACAGGCCGCCGTCCAGCCAATCGCCGCCGCGGACAGGGATAACCGCCTCGTTGGAAGCGAAAGTCTGCAGGTCATACACTCCGCGGTACATTCCCTGCAGTCCATAACCGTCCTGTGAACCGCCTATGTGATCATATAGCGACAGAACCGCCTGACGATGAAGCACTTCCGCCGAAGTGATAACGCTCTCCTCCGTGCGCCCGGAACGGGGATCTTCGTCCAGAAAACCGCATCCGCCCAACGCTGTCAACAGGAATATATATAGGGTATATTTTTTCATCAGAATTGTATTTGCATAGAGAAACTATAGGTTCGCGAAACAGGGTACGCGCGTTTGTCGTCCATACCCAGCGTATTATTGATCACCGTGCTGTTGATGATCGGCGTGAGGCCCGAATAGGCTGTGATCGTAGCCAGATTATTCACCGAGACGGAAAGACGCAGTGCGCTCAGTTTCCACTCCGGCTTGCAGGGAAGCGTCCATCCCAAGGTCAGGTAATCGATATTCACGTAATCGCCGTTCTCCAGCCAGTAGTCGGTTACCGTCAGATCATCGATCGCCTGTTCCGGAGCCGCTTTCAGCACATTGTAATACGGCAGACTGCCCATATTCATATAACTCAGCGCCGTTCCGTTGAAGATCTTATGGCCGAAAGCGCCGTTGAGTTGCACACTCAGATCGAACTGCTTGTACCGCACGGAGATATTACTGCCGAGCAGCACTTTCGGTGTCGCCTGACCGCACACTTGTCTGTCGCCGCCGTCCGATATATCAATGCCGCCGTCATTATTGAGGTCTTCTATCTCATATACGCGTACGCCGTCTTCGTTCGTCGTCAGCCCCATGCAATGCGGCAGATAGAACACGCCTAACGGGTATCCCGGGATCTGATACACCACATCCGTGTTGCCGCCATGCAGACCTGCGCCGTTCACCGACGCTATCGGCGTGTAGGTAGGAGCCGTCAGATGTTCGCCTTCGTAATAGCCGTCCAGAGAAATCAGTTTGTTATGCTGCCATGAGAGGTTCAAACCGATATTCAGATCCCAGTCCTTGCTCTTCACCGCCGCGATACCGAAACCGATCTCCACGCCCTGGTTCTCCATCTTGCCTAAGTTTGCCAGCATCTTGTCGAAGAGGAACGGCGGTACCGGCACGGTGTAGTTATAGAGCATATCATAGATATAGGAGTAGTAATAGTCGGCGGTCAGCAGGATCCGGTTATGCCAGAAGCCCCACTCCATTCCTACGTTGGTGGTCCGGGTCTTTTCCCATGTGAGGTTCGGATTGGCGTTGCGCGTCATCCCAAGCACCACATCCGGCAGTCCGTCGGATTCGGCTATTCCTGTCGGCATCATCAGATCCAGCGACTGGTATGCGGCGATACCTCCGAGGTTACCGGAGAGACCCCATCCGGCGCGTATATTCAACCGCGTGAGCCATGGCTGATCCTGCAGCCACGCTTCTTTTTTCATGTCCCAGGAGATGTTCGCCGAAGGGAAGAAACCCCATTTATGCCCTTTGCCGGCAAGCGAACTGGCGTCGCCGCGGGCTGCCAGAGTAAGCGTGTATCGTCCCAGCGCCGTATAACTGACACGCCCCATCACACTCGCCATATGGTGTTTCTCGTAGCTGCTGCCGGTTCCGTCCCAGAGCCGCAATGCACCCACGCCTAAATTATCGTACCCGTACACGTTCGATGCCAGACGGTTGACCGTGGTATGGAAACCCGTCGTCGTGCGTCCCTGCATCTCGCCTGACACATCCGCCTCCAGGCGATGCGACCCCCAGTCATGGGCATAACGGAGCTGCAGATTGGCCAGCCATACATGGCTCTTGCCCGCACCGCGGTATACTTTGCCCGTACTCTCCATATAGGTCGGATAGAAATGGCTGTCGTCGTCCGCATCGTAGCTGTAACTGCCATAAGCGGTCACCTGCAGCCCGTACCCTATATTACCTGTCGCACGCATATGCGTGTTGAAATACATCGCCTCGTTATGTTTCTTGATATCCAGCAATCCCATCGGATTGTTGATCTGACTGGCGTCCGGATAGCCGTCGTAGCCGCCGCTGCTGTTGCGTGCGTTGGGGAAAGTGGGATTGAAGGTCGCCGCCGAATAGAAGGTCTTCTGCACATCGTTCAGATAGCGGTTGTTTCCTACGGCGCCGAAGAGTCCTAAATCAATCGTCAGGTGCTTGTCCAGCAGATGTTGCGTCACATCCACTTTCGCCGTGAAATTACGCGTACCCGTCTCGCGGACGATACTGTTGTTCTGGCTGTAACTGACCGCTCCGCGGTAACTTGCGTTTTCGGTTCCGCCGCTCAGCGATATATGGTGGTTCTGCACCAGTCCGGTACGGATGATCGCCCGCTGCCAGTCGGTGTTCGCGCCGCCGTCCGCTATCGGCAGATGATACCTGTCCGCAATCGCGCGGTATTCGTCCGCCGTCAGCATCCTTAGATATTTGTCCGCGTGCGCGAACCCCACATCGCCGGCATAGGAGACATGTATCTTCCCTTCCGCGCCGCGTCGCGTACGCACCTCGATCACACCGGCGGCACCGCGTGCTCCGTACTGCGCTGTCTGCGCGGCGTCTTTGAGGATAGTGAAACTCTCAATGTCTCCGGGAAAGACCGATGAGAGGGTCCGCAGATCGGATGACATGCCGTCGATGATCACCAGCGGTTCGTTTCCGCCCGTCAGCGAGTGGTTACCGCGCACACGAACGGAAGAAAGCATCGCCTCCGGGTTGGAGTTCGGACCTACCGTCACACCCGCCGTCTGACCGTTCAGCACATCCAGCGAGTTCGTCAGGTGACCGCGGCGGGAGGTCTCCACCATCAGCGTGTCCGTCAGCGACTCCAGCGTCTCGATATCCAATTGCTTGCGCCTGGACGAACCGCTCTGAGCGCTTACCATAAATGGTAACAACAACAAAATCAGTATAGAAAATAGGTTTTTCAAGGTGTCTTTTTGGATTTAAATTAAGGAATTAAAACCGTCTGAGAGTGAGTCAGGCGGTTTTAATAGAAGCAGGCGTCAGTTCCAGATATTCTGATATATCATGTTTAACGCCAGCATTGCCAGCAATACGATTGTTGACCATTTCAACAGCCGGTCTTTGTGTTTCAGCCATGCATACACAAGAAGCCCGAATGCTATCAGGCAGGGCAGCAGCAGCGGAAACATTCGCACGCTTTCCGTTATGTCTCCATGGAGCAGATACCAGACCGACCGTTGTAACCCGCACAGCGGGCAACTGATCCCTAATAACTGCTTATGGAAACACGGAAGAAGAGGAGGAAGGTCTGCCGACAGCATTAATAATTAAAGCGACAGTGCAGCGATACTTCCTGCAGCTCCGAGAATGAGCACGAATACCACGTAGTAGAACAGAGAGAGGGCTGCAAATACGATTCCGATGATCGAAGTGATCTTGCCGGCCTTTGCCATTCCCGCGCCGTCCAGACTCGGATTCTCCTGAATGGCGTTGTTGGCTTTCTTCGCCTGAACCAGACCGATAATACCGAGAATCAGACCTACTACACCGCAACTGAATACGATCGAGCAGATTCCGAGAACCAATGCTGCTACTGAACCCGGAGCGTTTTGTTTTGTTTCTGCCATAGTTTGTTATATTTAAAAAGGTTTCACATGCGCTGCATACAACAGCAGCTGTTTGGAACTAATTCCGACCGCAAAATTAGCAAAAAGAATTGATATATGCAAACTTTTTCGAAAAAAATGAGGAAAAAATGCATTTTTTTGCAAAAATATTTGGTCATGTCAAAAAAAAGCAGTACTTTTGCACCCGCTTTTGAAAAAGAAAGCGCTGGGTGCTATCGTCTAGTGGCCTAGGACAACGGCCTCTCACGCCGTAAACCCCGGTTCGAGTCCGGGTAGCACTACTGAAAAAGCCTGCAACTTGCAGGCTTTTTTTGTGCTTCCGTGATCAGCACTCGTAATCCAGACAGGTACGTACCTCCGTATTCGGCCGCACTACGCCGTTGGCGACCGCTACGTGAGCCGGATGAACGGCGTACCCTTTCAGCGCCTCTTCGTTCTCCAGAGTGCTGTCCAGCATGATATCCGCATTGCTGCTCTCTAACACTCCGTCGATCTGAACATGAATCTCAACCAGACCCGGCACCTGACCTTTCAGACCCTCCAGACCTGCTTTGATTGCCTGTGCCTTCTCTCGCTTCTCCGCTGCGCCCAACTCCGAACGCAACTTCCATAAAATAATGTGCTTTACCATATATATCTAATAATTTAACAGTTTGACAGCTTGACAATTTAACGGTTTAACAACCTAACGGCTTAACCCCTGTATAAACGGTGGCTATTCCGAATGTCAGTTCCCGGAAATGCTCTTCGCGGAAACCCGCGTCATGCAGATGTTGCACGAACGCTTCGCCCCAACAGAACGACTTCACGCTCCTGTTCAGATAGCTGTACGCGGTCTTGTCCTTGCTCACTATTCTTCCTATGAACGGGAGTATATGACTGAAATACAGGTCGTACACCCGTCGCACGATTCTGTTCTTGGGATAACTGAACTCTAATATCGTCACTTGTCCGCCGGGTTTCACCACGCGGTACATCTCCCGCAGACCCGCATCCAGATCGCTGAAATTACGGCAACCGAACGCACAGGTCACGCCGTCGAAGAACCCGTCCGCAAACGGCATCTTCTGCGCATTCGCGTAGAGGAACTCCACGTTTTTTGACTTTTCCCCTTTCTCCTTTAATTTTTCAACTTTCTTCTTTCCGATCGCCATCATATCGCGTGACAGGTCAATCCCCGTCACACGCATCACTTTTTCCTGACGCAACATCTCGATCGTCAGATCCGCCGTACCGATCGCCACATCCAGCACTTTGTTCGCCGGCTGCATCTGACGGACCGCTTTTCTGCGCCAGAGACGGTCGATATTCAGCGACAAACCGTGATTCAGACCGTCATACGTACCCGCAATCCGGTCAAACAAACTGCCTATATGTTGCTTCTCGTTTTCCATTTTCTGACTTTTACGCTGCAAAGGTACGACTTTTTTCTGACATATGCAATTTTTTCATTGAAAATTTGGCGGTTTCGAAAATAATGTTTACTTTTGCAAAAAATTTCAAAACCATGACTGTTCCTTCTGATCCAAACATGCTTGTCAGTTTCGTCAACATGAAACTCCGTGACGAATACGATTCTCTGGAATCGCTGTGCGACGATCTCGGTATCAATATCGACGAACTCTCCCGAAACCTCCGCCTCGCCGGCTTCGAATACAGCCCCGAGGCCAAACGCTTCTGGTAATTCCGCCTGACTGTTCCGGTTATTCCGCCTGACTGTTCCGGTTATTCCGCCATCCGCTTCTGCTTGTTCCGCCAAGCAGTTGTCAAAACTGCCATTTTGGCAGGACAAAACCCTTTGGCACACCATTTGCATTATGCCAACAGGGTACGTGCCGCGTGCTTGCCGTGTTTATGCCGAGTCAATCCCGCATCCTACCCCACCCTATATATATTATAAATAATATATATCCTGTGATTTTTACAAATGTCGGTTAAAATATTCTAAAAAGTAAATACTATGAGCAAAATTCAACCATTGGCAGACCGTGTGCTGATCAAGCCCGCTGCCGCAGAAGAAAAAACAGTCGGAGGAATCATCATCCCTGACAGTGCAAAAGAGAAACCGCTCCGCGGAGAAGTACTCGCCGCAGGCGAAGGAACCAAAGACGAGGCAATGGTTCTCAAGGCCGGAGACCAAGTACTCTACGGCAAGTATGCCGGAACAGAACTCGAACTCGACGGCGAGAAATACCTCATTATGCGTCAGAGCGACGTATTAGCAATCATGAAATAACCCTAGAAACCCTAGAAACCCTAGGAATTCCTAGGCCCCCTAGATAAACCAACAAAATTATGGCAAAAGACATTACCTATAATGTAGAGGCGCGCGAAGCGCTGAAGCGTGGCGTTGACCAACTCGCCGACGCAGTGAAAGTGACACTCGGTCCGAAAGGACGCAACGTGATCATCGACAAGAAATACGGAGCACCGCATATCACCAAAGACGGTGTGACCGTAGCCAAAGAAGTAGAGCTGCAGGACGCAGCTGAGAACCTCGGTGCACAGCTTGTGAAAGAAGTAGCCTCCAAGACCGGAGACCAGGCAGGCGACGGTACCACGACTGCAACCGTGCTGGCACAAGCCATCGTAGGCGTAGGTCTGAAGAACGTGACCGCCGGCGCTAATCCGCTTGACCTCAAACGCGGTATTGACAAAGCTGTCGCTGCCGTAGTAGCCGAGATCAAGAAGAACGCAGTCGTTGTAGGCAACGATTTCGACAAGATCGAGCAAGTGGCTACCGTTTCGGCGAACAATGACGCCGAGATCGGCAAACTGATTGCTGACGCAATGCGCAAGGTCTCCAAAGACGGTGTCATCACCATCGGCGAAGCAAAGGGTATGGACACCACGATCGATGTAGTACAAGGTATGCAGTTCGACCGCGGTTACATCAGCCCCTATTTTGTCACCAACACAGAGACAATGCAGGTGGAGATGGACAAACCGTATATCCTGATCTACGACAAGAAGATCTCGAACCTCAAAGAGCTGCTGCCGGTACTCGAACCCGCCGTACAGAGCGGACGACCGCTGCTCATCATCGCTGAGGATGTCGACAGCGAAGCGCTGACTGCACTCGTTGTCAACCGTCTGCGTGCGCAACTCAAGATCTGCGCTGTCAAGGCTCCTGGCTTCGGAGACCGCCGCAAAGAGATGTTGGAAGACATTGCTATCCTCACCGGCGGAACGGTTATCAGCGAAGAGAAAGGAATCAAACTGGAGCAGGCTACCCTTGAGATGCTCGGTACCGCTGAGACGATCACTGTCTCCAAAGACAACACCACCATCGTTAACGGCGCAGGCGACAAAGAGGCTATCGCAGCACGCGTGGCACAGATCAAAGCACAGATCACCGCTACCAAATCCACCTACGACAAGGAGAAACTGCAAGAGCGTCTTGCCAAACTCGCAGGCGGTGTGGCACAGCTGAACGTTGGCGCTGCATCCGAGGTAGAGATGAAAGAGAAGAAAGACCGCGTGGATGACGCACTGAGCGCAACGCGTGCGGCTATCGAAGAAGGTGTCGTTCCGGGCGGCGGCGTAATGTACATCCGTGCACAGGCAGCCCTCGAAGGCCTCAAAGGCGAGAACGAGGACGAGCAGACCGGTATTGAGATCGTACGCCGTGCCATCGAAGAGCCGCTCCGTCAGATCGTTGCCAATGCAGGAAAAGAAGGCGCAGTCGTAGTGGACAAGGTTCGCGCAGGCAAGGCTGACTTCGGTTACAACGCCCGCAAGGACGAATACGAGAACCTGTTCGAGGCAGGAGTCGTTGATCCCGCAAAGGTGACCCGCGTAGCACTGGAGAACGCCGCTTCCGTAGCAGGAATGTTCCTCACCACCGAATGCGTCATCGTTGATCATCCGGAGGAGCACCCCGCTCCTGCAATGCCTGCCGGAGGAATGGGAGGAATGATGTAAGGTACAACAAGGTACAAGGTACAAGGTACCAAGTACAAAGTAAAAAGTACAAAGCAATAAGTACCAAGCAATAAGAAAAATGACACTCGGCCGAGTGTCATTTTTTATGCTTTCGTTTATGCTCTCAAGGCAGACTCCAACTGGTGCACATGCTGCCGCAGTACAGGATCGTACTCCATCTGGTCCTTGATGATCGAAATGGAATGGAGCACCGTAGCGTGGGTGCGCCGTCCCATCTTCATGCCAATCTCCGAGAGCGAACTGTTGGTAAGCTGCTTGGAGAGATAGATCGCCATGTGGCGCGCCTGCGAGATATCGCGCGAACGGTTCTGCGCCGTCAGCGCCTTCTCCGGCAGATTATAATGCTTCGCCACTTTCGCCATCACTTCTTCGATCGTGATCTGGCGCGGCTGGATAGCTACGATATGACTGATCACCTGCTCTGCCAACGCCAAGTCGATCTCTTTGTCCGTCAGTGTCGAGTGCGCCAGCAAGGAGGCTAACACGCCTTCCAGATCACGCACGGACTCCCGTACGCTCTGTGCGATGAAATCCACCACTTCGTCCGACAGAACGATCCCGTCACGGCGCATCTTGGAGATCAGAATATCCCTGCGCAGGGCGTAATCGGGCTTCAGTATCTCAGCAGACAAGCCCCATTTGAAGCGTGTCAGCAGCCGTTCCTCAATGTCCTTCAACTCCACCGGCGGACGGTCGCAGGTGAGGATCAACTGCTTGCGCGACTGCTGGAGATAATTGAAGATATGGAAGAAGGTGTCCTGCGTGCCTTTCAAACCCGAGAAATACTGGATATCATCTACGATCAGCACATCGACCGACTGGTAGAAGTTCAAGAAATCGGGAATGCGGTTGCATTTGGTGGCGTCCTGATATTGCAGTTTGAAGGTATTTGCGCTCACGTACAGCACACGCGCCTGCGGATACAAGGCTTTCACCTGATGCCCTATCGCGTTCGCCAAGTGGGTTTTCCCTACTCCGCTACCTCCGTAGATAAAGAGCGGGTTGAAAGCGGTGTAGCCCGGCTGCTTGGCGATTGCCAGACCTGCCGTGCGCGCGAGTTTATTAGGTTCGCCCGCGATAAAAGAATCGAACGTATAGAGGGCGTTCAGTTGGGAGTCAAACTCCGCAGCGGCTTTCATGCCGTTAGGCGCAGCCTGCTTTGCCTGCGGTCCCGCAGAAGGAAGCATCGTAGCCGCTCCTGAGGTCGAGTCGATCAGCACGCGGTATTCCAAACGCGTACCTTGCCCGAACACGCGGTAGATAGCGGAAGAGAGCAGAGGAATATAATTCTCCTCTATATACTCCGCCACGAACTGCGATTTCACCTGAAGCACCAGCACGCCATCCGCAAACCGCAAGGGCACGATCGGCGCGAACCAGGTCTGGTAGGCGCTGCTCGTGGTATTGTCTGCCAGGATTGTCTGGCATTGAGCCCATTGTTGTTGAAGTGACTGTTGCATCGTTACTTTTTTAGCGAAATCGAGTGCAAAGGTACTGCTTTTTTTTGACATGACCAAATTCAAGAAGGAGATCAAATATTGCACATTTTTGTAACTGCCGCATTTATAAGCACTTACGGCGAAATATATGATTATCAATGAGTTACAAAAGTTATTAACACCTAACCTATTGATTTATAGCGTCTTTGAAATATGCAATACCTTGTTTCATTTTTTGAGCAAAAAAACACGTAACGCCCCGAAAATGCAGGCGTTACGCAAGGAATAAAATTATTGCAATTTAGAAAATATACAAATTGTGAAACACGTGTTTCACGGATATTTTGCTCATTTACTTGTCTTTTTTTCCGAAGACGGAGAAATGGACATAGCGTTTGGGGTGTGCCTTGAGATCGGTCAGCAGCGAATCCGCCGAAACAACCGTAGCGTCCAGATGATTATAGAGCGATTTATCCGTTAGGAGTTTGCCCAGCGTCCCTTCGGGCGAACGCACATCGGCGATTACGGCATTCACACCGCTGACCGCTGTATCAACACGTGCCAGCGTGGTCTTGAGATCCGCTTCCTTGATATCGGCTACGATCGTATTGAGATTAGCGATCGCGGTGTCGGCGTTATCCACTATCCGCGGGAAACGCGTGTTCATCAACCCTTTGAGATCAGAGGACACACTGGTGAGATCATCCGAGATCCGGTCTACGTTCGCCAGCGACGATTTGATATGATCGCCTTCCAGTTGCGAATGCAGAACCGCCACAAGGGAATCGACATTCTCCACCGCGCCGGAGATCTTGGCGATCAGATCGCCCTGCAGGCTCTCCATGAGACCCGGCACATAAACCGTGGGGATAAAAGATCCTTTGGCAATCGGTTCCCTCAGTTCCTCCGTTGAGACACTGTTTCCCGGCATGTCTTTCCCGTTTTGGGAGAGCGGCAGTTGCAGCTCAATCGCCATGCCTCCGAGGAGTCCGTCAGCGATGAGCGCCATCTGCGTTCCTTGCGGGAGGTCAATATCCTTGTTCACCGAGATATCCACCGTGAACGCGCTGTCGCGCGTGTAGTCATAATGAATAGCGTCCACTTGTCCGACTTTGTGTCCGCGGATATATACCGCCGCCTGCTCCTCCAGACCGTGGAGATGGGCGTAAGTACCATGAAACGAGTTGGTGGGCGAGAAGATATTTACGCCTTTCAGAAAGTTAAAACCAAAGAAAAGGAGAAACAGACAGAGGGTAGCCAACACCCCCACTTTGATCTCACGTGCGTACTTCATTTGGAAATTAAAAATTATGAATTAAAAATTAAAATTATGAATTAATATTACAGATTACGGATTCTGTTATTTCTTGAATGTAATGATCCAGCAGTCAGGGAAGAGTTTTTTCATCTCCGGCAGTTTCTGCGCCACCTTCGCGCGGTCGGTATCCGCGGCGGTGTAATACTTGATCCATTCGCCCACCCTGAGGGTGTCGCAGGCAATGCCTTTCAGTTTCGGATCCGAAGGAGCGACAGGCGTCTTGGATGCACAAATCTGGATGGCATAATAGGTTTCCGGATGCGACTTTATCTCGACTTGCTCTCGACTTGACCCCGACTTGACCTCGGCTTGCCCCCGACTTGACCCTTGCTCCACCTCTGCAGGTTTTTGAGGCTCGTTTTCCTCCGCTTCCGGTTCCTGCTTTTTCACCGCCTGTTTGCGCGTATAAGCGCCGAAAGCGGCTACAATCGCATTCGCCATCTGCGCGATCGAAGTATTCTGGTTCAGGAATTTCTCTTCCTCGGGATTGGAGATAAATCCCATCTCAAAGAGGATGGACGGGCAAGCGGTCTTGAGGAGCACCCAGAACGCCGCCTGACGAACGCCTCTGTCCTCGCGGTTGAGATGCCCCACGAACCGTTTCTGCACCTGCTCGGCGAACTGCAGCGACTGGTCCATATAACTGTTCTGCATGAGTTCGAACATGATATACGAATCAATGGAGTTCGGGTCAAAGCCCTGATAGGTAGTCTGATAGTTGTCCTCCAGTTTCATTACCGCGTTCTCGCGCATCGCGACGGCCAGGTTCGCTTCCATCCGCTCGGTACCCAGAATAAAAGTCTCCACACCTCGCGGAGTCTTCGATTCCGCCGAATTGGTATGGATCGAGATGAACAGATCGGCGTTGTTCTTATTGGCGATATCCGCGCGCTCCTGCAAAGGGATAAACACATCCGTCGAACGCGTGTAGATGACATTCACATCCGGATATTGCTCCTTGATCAGTTCACCGACCTTCAGCGCCAGCTTCAGGTTCAGGTCTTTCTCTTTAGAGAAACGCCCCGTTGCTCCCGGGTCTTTTCCTCCGTGTCCGGGGTCCAGCACCAGCGTAAAAGCGTTCGCAGCCATCATCGGCAAAGAGAGCAGTAGCGCCAAGGCTATATGTACATATTTCCGCATAAAAAGCCAATTTAATCGTTTGCAAAATTACAAAAAAATGTCGAAACATAAAAGTTCTCCCTGTACAAGTCGCAAAAAATATGCCATTTTAGGTATTTTTTCGATTTTTTACGCGCGGGCACTTGCGTATATAAAATATTTTTTGTACCTTTGCGCGTCATTTGAGTATATTTATGCAGAAAACCGAATTCACACAGGCCGAAGAGCAGATGATCCGTCTTGAGTTTGAGGCGTTGCTGGATGACTATGCGCGCACCCCTCATCGCCAGAAGGTGGAGCTCATTACGCATGCATTCAATTTCGCACATAAGGCACATTACGGGGTTCGCCGTCTGAGCGGAGAGCCGTATATCATGCATCCTCTTGCCGTCGCGCGTATCTGCGTGCGGGAGATCGGTCTGGGCAGTACGAGTATCTGCGCCGCGCTGCTCCACGACGTGGTGGAGGACACCGATTATACGACCGAAGATATCGCCGGTCTGTTCGGCGACAAGATCGCCCAGATCGTGGATGGTCTGACGAAGATCAGCGGCGGCGTTTTCGGCGAGCAGGCATCGGAACAGGCGGAGAACTTCCGCAAGCTGCTGCTGACCATCAGCGATGACATCCGCGTGGTGCTCATCAAGATCGCCGACCGTCTGCATAACATGCGTACGCTGGGTGCGCAGCCGAAGAACAAGCAGTATAAGATTGCCGGCGAAACCCAGTATATCTACGCTCCGCTGGCGCACCGTCTGGGTCTTTTCCCGATCAAGACGGAGCTGGAGGATCTGAGTTTCAAATACGAGCACCCCGAGACCTGGCAGGAGATACACGACAAACTGGAGGCGGTGAAGCAATCCCAGATGGACAGTTTCGAGCAGTTCGCCCAGCCTATCCGCGAACGGCTGACAAGCATGGGTTATAATTTCACCCTCAAAGCGCGTATCAAGACCGTCTATTCGATCTGGAAGAAGATGGTCAGCAAGCAATGCGCCTTCGAGGATGTATATGACCTCATGGCGGTGCGTATCATCTTCACCCCGTTCGAGACGATGAGCGAGAAAGACCAGTGCTGGATGATCTATTCGGCGATCACGGAGATCTACCGTCCCCACCCCGAGCGGATCCGCGACTGGATATCCACGCCGAAAGCGAACGGTTACGAAGCGCTGCATGTCACGGTAATGGGCACCCACGGCGAATGGATCGAAGTACAGATCCGAACCCTGCGCATGCACGAGATAGCCGAACACGGCTATGCCGCCCATTGGAAATACAAGACCGGCGAGTCGGACGATTCCGAACTCGACAAATGGCTGCAGGAGATCAAGGATATTCTTGCCCATCCGGACAAGGATGCGATGGAGTTTTTAGGTAATTTCAAACTCAATCTCTTTGCCCAAGAGGTCTTCGTCTTCACCCCGGCAGGCGAACTCAAGACAATGCCGCAGGGATCCACCGCATTGGATTTTGCGTTCATGCTCCATTCGGAGTTAGGCGAACACTGTATCGGCGCGAAGGTCAACCATGTGCTTGTGCCGCTCTCCTACCAGCTCAAAGGCGGCGACCAGATCGAGATCCTCACTTCCAACAGCCAGCACCCGCGCAAGGAATGGCTGGATATGGTGACCACGGCGAAAGCCAAGGACGGACTCAACCAGTATTTCCGGCGCGAAGAACGCAAATATATCAAGCATGGCGAACGCCTCGTCGAGGATGCTATCGCGATGGACAAAGATCTGGCGGTAAACCACGATCAGGCTCTGGCACGATTATTGAACTATCACCACATAACGACGCCCAACGAGTTATTCTTAGAGGTAGGCCAGGGCGCGATCCGGCTGGATGATATCCACGACATCGTGCTGCCCAAACGCGGCTGGCGGTCCTATATCCCCTTCATCGGAAAGCGGAACAACGACCTGACTGTACCGGTAGCCGAACCAAAGAAAGAGATCGTCAAACCGAAGAAAGGCGAACATGCGATCGTTCTCACCGACGAGAACTTAGGCAAAGACTACCTGCTGAGCAACTGCTGCCACCCGATCCCCGGAGACGAAGTGCTCGGATACCTCGACGAGAGCGGCAAGATGCACATCCATAAGATCGATTGCGAGGAAGCGCAGTTGCTCAAGACCAGTTATGGCAAACGCATCTATTCCGCCACATGGAACACCCACCGCGTGCAGTCGTTTGTGGAGACAATCGAACTGATGGGTATTGACAAATTCGGCGTGTTCATCCACGTGCTGCAGACCATCACGACCGATTTTCACATCAATATACGCACCATCAACATCTCCAGCGAGGATGGTATCTTCCGCGGAACGATGGAGATCTACGTATATGACCGATCCGAGCTGAACGACCTGCTCAAGGCGATCCGGAAGATAGAAAACATACAGGAAGTCAAGCGCATAGCCCGCGAAGACTAACGAAGATATCAAACACTAACAAAAGAACAAAAGAATAAAAATGAAAAAGATTTTCAGCACTCTCTGCATGGCTCTCGTAGCAGTAGCCATGATGGGTCAGGATCCGGTGATCACATTCGAGAAAACCGAGCATGACTTTGGAAAGATTCATGAAGAAGACGGCCGTGTGTCCGTAGTGTTCTCGTTCAAGAACGAAGGAATGGCGCCGCTCGTACTGAGCAACGTACGCGCGAGTTGCGGATGCACGACCCCTGCATGGTCGCGCGAACCGATCGAGCCGGGTCAGACCGGCAGTATCACCGTCACCTATAACCCGAACGGACGTCCGGGCCGTTTCCAGAAGACCGTGACGATCACCTCCAATGCAACAGAGGCCACCAAACGCGTGTATATCAAAGGCGAAGTGATCCCCAAGCAGGCCAAACCCGTTAACCGCTACACCGTTTCCGTAGGAGACCTGAACATGAAGAGCAAGACTCTGGATCTCGGTACGATCAAGAAAGGCGAGACCAAACCCGGCGAGTTGGAGTACACCAACCTCACCAAAGAGGAGAAGAAAGTACGCCTGCTCACTACCGCACAGGACGATGCATTCATGGCTCACCAGGTAACCCTTGAGACGGTGAAGCCGAACGAAGTAGGCAAATTCATTTTCGTGCTCGACTCCAAGGCTACCAAGTTATACGGTCCGGTAGAGGTATCCGCATACGTAGAGGTAGACGGCAAGAAAGCCATTGAAGAGGCCTACAAGCTGACCGTCAAGGCCAATATCGTTGAGGACTTCTCCGCCCTCACGATCGAGGACAAGCAGCAGGCTCCGATCATCGAGACCGCTTTGGAGCAAAACGCAGGTAAGATTGCAGCCGGCAAGGCTCATAAGTTTGCGTTCCCGATCAAGAACATCGGTGTGAACCCGCTGGAGATCCGTCGTGCTTACTGCGCCGACAAGAACGTGGCAGTGAAAGCTCCGAAGTCCATCAAGTCCGGCAAGAAAGGTGCAATCAACCTGGAGATCAACGCCAAGGGTCTCAACCCCGGTCGATACACCCGTGAGATCGTGATCATCAATAACGATTACAAGCAATCGGTGAAGAAAGTAGTAGTCAACTTTGAGGTTGAATAATGCAGATAGATCATCCGGAAAATAGCGCAGAGTACAAAGGATTGACCGTGAATGCAGGTGTGCAGAACCTGCCTTCCGTCAACCCGTATGCGACTTTCCGCCGCAAGAAAACCGTGCTGAGCCCCGAGGAGTATTTCGAAGGCATCCGTCGCGGAGACATGACGATCCTGAGTCAGGCCGTAACGCTGGTGGAGAGCAATCTGCTGGCGGATCAGGCGATCGCACAGAAAGTGATCGAACTGTGCCTTCCGTATGCGGGTAACTCTGTCCGCGTAGGTATCACAGGCGTTCCCGGAGCCGGCAAATCGACTTTCATCGAAGCGCTCGGCAGCGAGTTATGCGACCGAGGCAAACATCTGGCGGTGCTGGCTATCGATCCTTCGTCCGAACGAAGCAAAGGATCGATCCTCGGCGACAAGACGCGAATGAACGAGCTGTCGGTCAAATCCAATGCTTTCATCCGTCCCAGTCCATCCGCCGGTTCGCTCGGCGGCGTGGCGAGAAAGACCCGCGAGACGATCGTCCTCTGCGAGGCAGCCGGGTTTGACACGATACTCTTGGAGACGGTAGGCGTAGGCCAGTCCGAGACCGCCGCACATTCCATGGTAGATTATTTCCTTCTCCTGCAAGTCACCGGCACCGGAGACGAACTACAGGGCATCAAACGAGGGATCATGGAGATGGCGGACGGCATTGCGATCAACAAATGCGATGGTAATAATATTGAACGTGCGCGCGCTGCGCGTGTAAGTTTCAAGAACGCACTTGCCCTCTTTCCGCCTTCCGAATCCGGTTGGAAACCTGATGCTCTGTGCTGCTCCGCGGTCGATCATTCCGGCGTAATGGAGGTATGGGAGAACATTGAGAAGTATATCGAGTTCGTCAAGAAAAACGGTTTCTTCGACGCCCACCGCACCGAGCAGGCCAAATACTGGATGTACGAGACGATCAACCAGGCACTCCTTGACGGATTCTATAAGAACGAACAGATGGAGCATTATATCGAAGTAACCGAACGGCAAGTGCTCAATAACGAGATCAGCAGTTTTATCGCTGCCCATAATTTACTGACCACATATGGCAGGATTAACGAGAAATAACAAACGCACCCCGCAAACCACTATTATCAAAGTGGGCGCGAACGAGATGGGCAAACTGCCCCCGCAGGCCCAGGAGTTGGAAGACTCCGTACTCGGCGCGCTGATGATCGAGAAAGACGCATACGGAACCGTGGCGGATCTGTTGCGTCCCGAGGTCTTCTACAAGGATCAGAACCGGATGGTCTATGAGGCGATCCGCGATCTGGCGATGAATGACCAACCGATCGACCTTCTCTCTGTAGGAGAGAAGATGAAATCGCTCGGTACGCTGGAGAAAGCCGGCGGAACCGTTTATCTCGCCGACCTCACACGACGCATTGCCTCCACCGCCCATCTCCATTACCACGCGGAGATAGTAGCGAAGAAAGCTACGGCGCGTGACCTTATCGCGATGGCAGCCCGTATCGAAGAGCAGGCGTTCGATGAGACCCAGGATATCGACGATCTCATGCAGGAAGCCGAAGCCGGTATCTTCGAGATCACCCAGCGCTCCCAGAAACGGTCGGTCACCCAGATCGACTCCGTCATTGAGGAAGCTTTCGCGCGTATGGAGAAAGCCGCCAAGAACACCGGTAATATCTCCGGTATTCCTTCCGGTTTCAACGCTCTCGACAAGATCACTTCCGGCTGGCAGACGCCTGACCTCATTATCATCGCCGCCCGTCCGGCAATGGGTAAGACCGCATTTGTCCTCTCCATGGCGAAGAATATAGCGATCGACAGGGGTATTCCCACGGCGATCTTCTCGCTTGAGATGAGTAACGTGCAGCTCGTTAACCGTCTGATAATGAATGTGTGCGAGTTGGAAGGCGAGAAGATCAAGACCGGTAAGATGAGCCGTGAGGACAAGTTGCGGCTCAACACCAAGATCAATATCATGAAGGGTAAGCCGCTTTATATGGACGACACCCCTTCCCTGTCGATCTACGAACTGCGTTCCAAAGCCCGCAAACTCGTCAACGAACATGGCGTACGGCTCATTATCATCGATTACCTGCAGCTCATGAATGCGCAGGGAGCCGGTTTCGGCAGCCGCGAACAAGAGGTGTCGATCATCTCGCGCGGACTCAAAGGACTTGCCAAAGAGCTGGATATCCCGATCATCGCCCTCTCGCAGCTGAACCGCGGCGTAGAAGCGCGGCAGGGAGTGGAAGGCAAGACGCCTCAGTTGAGCGACCTCCGTGAGTCCGGCGCTATCGAGCAGGACGCGGATATGGTGTGCTTCATTCACCGCCCCGAATACTATCACCTCTACTCGGATGACAAGACCGGCAAAGACCTTCGCGGACTCGCCCAGATCATCGTCGCCAAGCACCGTAATGGTGCCACCGACAGTATATGGCTCCGTTTCCGCGGCAAGTATGCGAAATTCCAGAACGAGGACGAAGCGATCGACGACGACGAACTCAATACTCCGATCATACCCGACGGAGGAGGGGTATCGATCCAATCCAGCATGAACAACTCCATGGGGGCTGTCTCCTTCGGCCAACAGATGACGCCCGACGGCGCATCCATGAACAGCATGGGCGAAGACCTGAGCCAGTTCACGTTATAACACATAACCATTCACAATTTGTAATTAATAAAAACACTATATATGCAACGAACAGTAATCATAGATGCCTTAAAACGAACCGATTTCGGCGCAGAGATCAATGTGCGCGGATGGGTTCGCAGCCGTAGAGGAAACAAGAATATCTCCTTTATCGCCCTCAATGACGGCTCCACGATCAAGAATATCCAGATCGTAGCCGACATGGCGAAATTCACCGAGGAGCAACTCAAACCGGTTACCACCGGATCCTGTATCTCCGCTACCGGAATCCTTGTGGAGAGCCAGGGTGCCGGTCAGACCGTGGAGATCCAACTGACAGGACTGGAGGTCTATGGCACCGCCGATCCGGAGAAGTACCCGCTTCAGAAGAAAGGACTGAGTATGGAGTTCCTGCGCACCATTGCGCACCTCCGTCCGCGTACCAACACTTTCGGGGCAGTCTTCCGTATCCGTCATAATATGGCGATGGCGATCCACACCTATTTCCACGAGCACGGCTATTTCTATTTCCATACGCCTCTGATCACCGCCTCCGACTGCGAAGGAGCCGGTCAGATGTTCCAGGTGACCACCAAGAACCTCTATAATCTGAAGAAGACCGAGGACGGGCAGATCGATTACTCCGACGATTTCTTCGGCAAGATGACCGCCCTCACCGTCAGCGGACAGCTCGAAGGCGAACTGGGGGCTATGGCGTTAGGCAAGATCTATACGTTCGGTCCTACTTTCCGCGCCGAGAACAGCAATACGCCGCGCCACCTCGCCGAGTTCTGGATGATCGAACCCGAGATCGCTTTTATCCAGAAGGATGAGCTTATGGATCTCGAGGAGGATTTTATCAAGTACTGCGTACGCTGGGCGCTTGACCATTGTATGGACGACCTCGAGTTCCTCAACCAATACGTGGACAAAGGTCTTATCGAGCGTCTGCGCTCCGTTGTGGATACCGAGTTCGTGCGCCTGCCGTACACCGAGGGTATCAATATCCTCCAGGAGGCGATCAAGAACGGTAAGAAATTCGAGTTCCCCTGCAACTGGGGCGATGATCTGAGTTCCGAGCACGAGCGTTTCCTCGTAGAGGAGCACTTCCGCAAGCCCGTGATCATGACCGATTATCCGAAAGAGATCAAGGCGTTCTACATGAAGATCAATGAGGACAACAAGACCGTTCAGGGCACCGATGTGCTCTTCCCGCAGATCGGCGAGATCATCGGCGGCAGCGTCCGTGAGGAGAGCCTTGACAAGCTCAACAGCGAGATCGAGCGACGCCATATCCCGATGAAGGACATGTGGTGGTATCTCGACACCCGCCGCTTCGGCGCTGCTCCGCACGCCGGATTCGGACTCGGTTTCGAGCGACTGATGCTCTTCGTAACCGGCATGCAGAACATCCGCGATGTCATTCCGTTCCCGCGTACTCCGAAGACAGCTGAGTTCTAATCACAGAATAGTAACTATCATTAACCATAAAAACACTAACAAACAATCGTTATGAGACAAAAACTCTTTTCTCTGATGGCTGCCTTGTTGCTCTCGCTTAGCGTAATGGCGCAGACATCGCTCAAGGGTCGGGTTATCGACGGTGCAACGCAGAGTCCTGTTGTGGGCGCCAAGGTAACATTGGCAAACCAAAACATTTCAACCACGACCAATGCGTCGGGTGAGTTTTCTCTGCTCTATCTGGAGGCGATCGACGAGGAGGTGCTGATTGAGGCGGACGGCTATGTCGCTGCGCTCGAACTCGTGAACCTCTCCGCGGATCAGTCCAACCAGATGGATGCCATCTCCTTGCAGCAGGACATTGTGGCGCAGACCCAAGGCGAGATCTTGCTGAATCTGACAGAAGAAGAAATGTCGGATGACGAAGGACGCTCTCAAGCGCAGGCTTCTTCCTCTTCCGCATCCACCGATGTCTTCAACTCCAACACCTCATTCGCTTGGTCCACAGCGCGTTACCGCAACCGTGGTTACCAATCGACGGCGGAGAGTTATTACATCGAGGGTCTGCATTTCAATTCTCAGGAGCGCGGCCAGTTCAACTACTCTGCTATGGGCGGACTCAACGACGCAAGCCGTTATAAAGAGGTGGTAAACCCGATGGAGGCGACCAACTTCACCTTCGGCGGACTCGGTCAGTCGACCAACTACCTCATGGGTGCCAGCCGTTATGCACAGGGATGGAAAGTAGGCGTAGCCGGAACCAACCGTAACTACAAAGCACGCGTGAACGCCACCTATTCCTCCGGAGTGCTCTCCAACGGATGGGCTTTCACCGGCCAGTTGGCTTACCGTTTCTCCCCTTATATTGACAATAAGGGCATCATCGGAGAAGGTATCAAATACTACTCGCTGGGTTATTTCTTCACCGCCGAGAAGTTTTGGGAGAACGCCCGCCTCAAACTGATCACTTTCGGTGCTCCTACCGAGCGCGGCCAGAATGCGGCAGTGACCCAAGAGGTGTATGATCTCACCGGTTCGAATAACTATAACCCCTATTGGGGTTACCAGAACGGTCAGGTTCGTAACTCGCGTATCGTGAAGTCCTATGATCCTACGGTCATTGCCTCATATGAGTACAAGATCGACGAGCAGCAGAAACTGAAAGTGGCAGCCGGATACCATTACTCATGGTATTCGAACTCGGCGCTCAATTTCTACAACGCGCCGGATCCGCGTCCGGATTACTACCGTAATCTGCCTTCCTTCCTCTGGGATGGCCAGATCGCCAACCCCAATAATCCGAGTTCCGCTGCGCAGCTCTTCGACGACGCCGGCAACCACTATCCGTGGGGACTTTTCATCGGCGAGGACATGAAGGGCAACAGTCTCGGCTCCGGTTTCGAGGATCCTATGAATCCGGGTGCATGGGTAGGTCCGTCGGTTAACAAAGACCAGTATATGAACCTCGTTAATCTCTGGAAAGCGCGCGACAACAAGACGACCCAGATCGATTGGGAGAATATCTATGCTGCCAACCTCGCCAATAATGTCAATAATCCGAACGGCTCCGCGCGTTATATCCAGGAGCGCCGCCATAATGACATCCAGGAGGTGAACGCAACCTTCAATTATGTCAACACCAAGTATGACCATCTGAAGATGACCCTTGGCGTAGAAGGCAAGTTCTCGCAAGGTATTCACTATAAGACCATTGATGATCTGCTCGGCGGTAACCAGTGGATCGATATTGATGCATTCGCTGACCGTGATATCAAGGAGCTGGCGACCAACTCCGGCTTCACCCAGGAGGATATCGCGAATGTGCGCAAGAACGAGATCGCTTCGGATTATGATGATGTGATCAAGGCTAACGGCCGCCGCTTCGGCTACGACTACCGCATCAATATGGGCAACGTGAAGGCTTGGTTCCAGAACGAGTGGTCGTTCAACGAGGTGGATCTCTACTATGCGCTGGCTCTCGATTACAGCTCCATGCAGCGCACCACCAACATGCTCAACGGCCGTGCATGGTATCTGACCAAAGTAGCGGAAGAGCGTGCGATAGGAGACGGAAGCAGGCGCTATCTCTATTACGGACAGAAGTCCTACGACCTCATCAAGTCGGCAGAGGCAGACGGATCTCTGAAAGCCGGCACCACCTATGCCGGCGATGCGCACCATTTCCTGGATCCGGCTTTCAAGTTCGGCGTCAACTATAAGATCAACGGTCGTAACCGTTTGAAACTCAATGCGCTTGCAGAGACCCGTGCTCCGTATGCACGCGATGCGTATATCTCGCAGCGTGTACACGACCGCGTTGTCTCGAATATCTACACCCACGACAATGCCAAATCGCTTGTGGATTTCTACGCTGCGTCTGAGAAGGTTGCTTCGGCGGACCTGACCTATGAGTTCAACTACCCGATCGTCCGCGGCCGTGTAACGGGTTTCTTCACCCAGAGTTGGAACGGCACGGAGCTGAACGGCTACTACGACGACGAGGCGCGTACGTTCGTCAACCAGGCTCTCACCGGTATTGACAAGCGCTACATGGGTATCGAGGCGGCAGCGGCTGTGAAACTCGGTACATACTTCACCCTGACCGGTGTGGCATCCGTAGGCGATTACCGCTATACGAGCGATGCACGCGCTATCCAGTCAGCGGAGAACGGCATGCCGATGACGCAGGACCAGTCGACCAAGGCACTTGTCTTCGAGACCGAGGACAAGGTGCTTTTGAAGGGTCTCAAACTCTCGACCGGTCCGCAGGTGAACGCTTCTCTCAAACTGTCGTTCTTCCATCCGAAGATGTGGTTTGCGGATGTGACTGTCAGCTATCACGACTGGAATTATCTCTCCGTGGCTCCGAGCCGTCGTATGCAGGGTCTGTACACCGGTACACGAACAGACGGAACGGCAGTGAACGGCTGGTTTGGCGACGAGAATGCGAATGCTATCCAAACCACGGACGGGCAACTCCTCCGTTGGGATTTCGACGAGAACGGCAATGTGGTATATGAGAACGCAGTGCTTGACGCCAACGGTGTTCCGGTGCTCAAATATCCGTATAACATCATGACGATGCAGGAGAATCTGGCAGCCACCAACCCGCTGAACCGTTTCCTGATCGACGCATCGGTGGGCAAACTGATCTATCTGCCTAACCGCCAGTCCGTTTCGATCAACCTCTCGGTAACCAACCTCACCAACAACACCCATTTCAAGACAGGAGGTTACCAGCAGGCCCGTCTGCCGCGCGCCGTGCGTCAGGGCGAGAAGGACTACCAGAACTCTGTCATCACCGCCAATGCATGGAAATACCCGTCCAAGTATTACTATGCCTGGGGAGTAAACTTCTTCTTAACAGTAACCTATAAATTCTAAGCACTATGAAGACTCCGAAATATATATTGTACTTTGTACTTTGTACCTTTGTACTTGGTTTGGTTTCCTGCGAACCGAAGGCTTTAGGGACCGAGGATGTGTTTGTACAGGCGGGTTCGCTGGATCAGATTCTGGCGGACGAGAACCCCGTGCATGGCTATAAGATCTATTCGCTCAATGAGTTCCTTGATGCCTTCATGACGGAGGAGGGCAGTTTCCATAACGACACTACGCCTTACCGTGAGCGCTCGTATGACGCCAATCACGGCCTCTATCTGTATTCCGTAGATACGATCAAGACCGACACCCTCGGTATCTATATCCGCGGACGGGTCTCCACGGATGACTATGCCGGCAATTTCTACAAAGCGCTGGTGATCCAGCAGACCAAGGACTGGTCTACCGGTGCGGACATAGACCAGCAGAACCTGCGTATCTCCGTGGATCTGGGTTCGTCCGGCGGTATGTACCAGATCGGTCAGGAGATCCTGATCCGTTGCAACGGACTGGCAGTAGGCCGTTATGCCAACCAGCCGCAGCTCTGCGTGCCGTCCTACAACAACAATATCTATGCGATGAACGCATCGCAGAAAGTAGGATGGTGCCCGGGTCGTATTCCCAGCGGTGTCTTCCGCCGCGCAACACGCATGATCGGCACTCCGGATGCGTCCCAACTCGTCTATGACGAGATGACCCTGGCGGAGCTTTATGCCAAAGTGCCTCTCAAGCCTGCTACGGATGCAGCCGGTATGGATCAAGTGCGTAAGGCGGACGGTCGTCTCGTGCGCATCAAGAATGTGCATTTCACCGGTGAGTTCGATAATAACGGTTCCCTCGCGAAATGCGACACGCTTCATCCCGACAGTTCGTCTAACGCCAATGTCTTTGCGCCGACTACCCAGAATATCGGTTATCCGCAGAGCCGTGTTATCGCCGATGGCGCCAACAAGATCATGTGCTCCAACTCGGAGTATGCGAAATTCGCCTATTACTATCTCCCGGGCGCAGACCGTCACGGCGTAGCCGATTGTCCGTCTTTCTCCGGTACTGTCACCGGTATCCTCGGTTGGTATCTCGACAAGGCGTCTGATATGGCTTCTAACAAGCTCGACGGATACGAGTGGTCGGTTACTCCGCGCGGTATACCGGGTGTCGGCGTAGCGGATATCAACATGACCAATGATCATGATGATCCGTGGATTCCGAAAGAGTTTAATCCGAATGATTACCGCTAATCGATGAACTGGCTGGATATCCTTATACTCCTGCCTCTTCTCGTAGGCCTCGTCCGAGGTCTGATGCGCGGCCTTGTCTCCGAGATCATCGCCTTCGCGGTGGTGATTCTCGGAGCACTTGGTGCGCGTCTCATCGCTCCGCCGTTCTCCGCCTTTCTGCTCTCGCTTTTTGCGTGGCCGCAAGGCGTATGCGATGTGGTGGGGTACACCCTTGTCTTCCTCGCTATCGCGATCGTCCTTTCTATTGCAGCGAAGATGCTCAATAAGTTTCTGAAGGCGGTCCATCTCGGTTGGGCGAACCGTCTTGCCGGAGGGCTTTTCGGCGTATGCAAATACGGTCTGTTGGTGCTGATTGTTGTTTTTGTCATGGATCGGACCAACGAGGCTTATCATTATCTCGACAACTCGCCGGTAGTGCAGAGTTCGGTGCTCTATCCGCGGATGGTGCAACTCACAGATGGTTTATTATCTTTCTCTCGGAGCGAACTTAGGTGATCGCGAACAAACGCTGCGTGAAGCCATACGCCGTATAGAACAGCTTATCGGTTCCGTCGATCGCTGCTCTTCTTTTTTTTATTCCCGGGCATGGGGTTTCACCTCCGATCATGCGTTCTGCAATCTCTGTTGCCGTCTCGTTACGCCGATGGCGCCGATAGAGGTGCTGCGTGCCACCCAGGGCATAGAAAAAGCCTTAGGCCGAACTCATAAATCGACCCAAGGCATTTATTCCGACCGCACGATAGATATTGATCTCATCCGCGCCTTTGACGACGAAGGCAAGGAGATCCGATCATCCATTACCGGTTGCCAATCACCAATGAGCGACATACCGTTGCTCACTCTCCCCCATCCTCTCTGGCAGGAGCGTGATTTCGTGCGTATTCCCCTCGCGGAGATCTTTCCTTAGAACTGCATAGCGACACTCATCCCGCCTTCGTTGTTCAGTCCGAAGACCCATCTCAGGTCAGGGCGATGCGCTTTCTCTATATTGTACAGGTTCACCGCCTTGTGCATCCGCGTGTATCCGACGCTGATACAGGTGATACCCGCTATCGTCACGCCGGCCCCCAACGAGGTCAGCGAGGTTCCTACATCAAAAAGGTTAGGGTTCTTCGTCTCGGCGCGCAGATAGAGGTTCAGGAGAGTGCTGCCTGCGGTGTTCACCGCCAGACCTACGCCGAAGCATGACCATCCGGCGATGGACAGTCTGTGACCGTTGTCGAACAGAGCAAAAGCTTCCGGGCAGGTGTTCTGCAGATACCCCTTGAACTCGCGCTTGTTCATCATCTCGCCGTTCATCATGTATTTGTCTCCTACTCGGTAAACGGGTGACTGCGCCATCGCGCCGATCGCGATCACGCTTGCGCATACGATTGCTAAAATCTTCTTCATTTTTATTTGATTTTGGTGAATTACAGTCTTACATGCTATCCGGACCCGAATAAACCGCCGCAAAGGTACAAAAAAGAAATGATATAACCAAATTATATATGATATTTTTGCATAAATGAGAATTATTTTGTACCTTTGCAGCCGCATTATGAGAAAATACCTCCGGACATATTTTGTTTTTCTTGGTTGCCTCCTGCTATCATCCTGCGCGCCCCGCTCCATCCGTGAGGCGCAGGATGTGGTGGCGCAGGCGGACAGCCTCTGGCAGGCGGGACAGATGTACGGTATTGATGCGGGCGACAGCACCACCCTCGCGCAAGCGTATGAGACGCTGAAGGAGCATTCAGTATTCAGCCGTCAGCAGTCAGAATACGCCCATGCCTGCTATCATTACGGCCGTCTGCTGCGCGAGAAAGGCGATCCCGCCGAAGCCATGCAGGCGTTCATTGATGCCACCCATTCCGGTACAAAAGACTATCATATCTTAGGGCGCGTCTATAGCAATATGGGAGATCTTTGCCATCTGGCAGGAGAATTTCAGTTATCGTATGATATGTTCGAGCGATCAGCAGATATGTTCCTCCAAAACGGTGACACTATCTCCTATTACTACCTGCTTAATGATATGGCGTTTGAATTGGCCATATGCGCAGACAAAGACGGCGCTCTTTCCCTCATAAAGAGAATTGAAAATGAGTGCTGGGATCAAGGTGTTCAAGCGAAAGTTAATGAAACAAAAGCTGAATTATATTTGCAAATTCACCAGTACGATTCGGCTATATATTGTGCTACTATATCCATGCAATCTTACGGAATAACTATGCCTACATGTGCAATCATTAAAGCACAATCTTTCTATAAATTATCAGAGATAGATTCGGCTTTATGGTATGCGAACATATTATTGACCCATCCCGATGCCAATTATCAAGACAGATTCAATGCATTGTATATTATTACTCATTTTGATTCTACATTGTGTGCACGGGAAATAGCAGAACTATCCTCGCAACGGGAAGATATTCGTTATTACGAGTATGAGCCGGATAAAGAAAAACTAACCCGAGCCGTTCAATTATTGCAGCAGGATTTAAACCGCAAGCCGGATTTGCGATGGTTGTATGCTATAGTTGCCACCATATTGGTAATAGGAATAGTTCTGCTGATATACATTCATAGAAAACGCCGACAGCATCAATTGCTTTCCCAACAAATAGACGATATGCGTGCGAAAAACAAAGATATTAAACAGCAACATGAGCAGATTGTGCACGAACATACGGAATATACAAAAAATCTGCTATCCCAGACAGAGCAAAATTGTACTATCCTCATCCATTCCGGGGATTTTCCGAAGAATATTCATTGGAAAGAGACGGAAGCATTATTCGAGTTGATCAATGACCGCTTTGGTATGCTTGCGACCAAATTACAGACATCATATCATCTCTCGGAAAGAGAAATTCGGCTATGTATACTTGTATTGTTGGGTATTTCCAATAGTGAACAATTAGCAGAGATGTTACATTACGGGATTAGCGGAATCAGAAATTTCAAGAACAGGACTGCTAAAAAATTAGGCACAAATAGTATTGAACTACGTGAAATTTTACTAAATATAGCTGTAGGAGAGATACAAAAAACAGACAAATAGTGCATTTGTCCACGCGTAAAAATTATAATCAACTGATTTTCTGCTGTTTGAGCAAAATAAAATATCCACGTAAATATTTGGTCACATTGTCAAAAAGCAGTAATTTTGCAGCCACAAAGCTATTGCAGAATATAAGTCAAACACTTAAAAACACAAACATTATGAAAGCAAAAACATTATTTTTAATGGCATTAGTGGCTATTTTGGCTGCATGCAATTCCAACAATCCGGAGCAAAACAAACTTATCGGTAAATGGACTGAACCGTATCATGTAAATACGACCGTAAAATCGATCACCTTTGATGCCAATGGCACCGCATACTATACCGAAAAGCCGGATACTACATGGGAAGTGATAATTACCTGGGGAGGCATAGAGGAGAAACTTACTTATACCGTCAAGAAAAATAAAATTTATTTTTCCGGAGAATATCCAAGCCATCCAATGCGGGGAGAAGAAACACAAAAATTCAGTTTTGCCACCGATTATTCCATCGAGGGAAATACACTGACCATCGATTCTTTTGCACGTGACGGAGGGATCAGAACTCTGTATATCAAACCGCTGGTATTACTGAAGCAATAATCCCTACTATTTCAGAAAAGAGCAGTAATCTCCGCACTCCCGCAGCCCACCCTCTGCGGGGGTGTTTTTTTAATATAACTATCAAAACCCTCTTCCTGCATCTGACAGTCGAAGAGGGCTTTTCGTTTATGGACGCCTATGAGGCGGTGGGGTATCAATTTTACCTCTCCGCCGAACAAGTCCGGCAGATAATTGCACGGCGGTGTTAGCGCTTCAAATTTCTCTGCATCCAAAGGACGAAGACAGGATCAGCAAAATATGCAAATAAAATTAACATAAAGTTGTGTGACACAAAGTTGTGTGACACATTAACAAATAATTGCACGGCGGTGTTAAAAGTGGTGAAAACCACCACAATGGTTTCGCAAAAAAGCACTACCTTTGCACCGTCATTCGAACGAACGCGCGATCAAAAAGAAAGGTTATAAAAGCATACGGCGTATGCAGATCGTTAGAGGCTTGCTTTGAAAAAGAAAGCCGATAAAAGAAAAGAAGCAAAAGAAAATTAATAAAGAAAAAGTCCGCCACAGCCCTATGGGCTGTAGCCACAGTCCAAAGGACTGTAGAGACACATACGTGTGGCGGAGATATTTTTTTAAAGTTTAAAGATTTATTTATGGAAAACTCGTTTTACGATTTTTGGCGGCTTTATATCCCGCAGCCGGAGTACCGCAACCGTTACCGCGCTTGCGAGAAAGTGTGGAACGACATGGATGAGTTGCGTCGCCGGCGGATTATCTATCAACTCCAAAGAGAGCAAATGCCGGACGGAGAGAGAAAGGTTCACACCGCCAATCCTTATTTCTACCTCATCCGTGCAGACCCTCAACCGGACTGGCTGACTCCTGCACAAGTGGCTAATGCGCTTGCGCAGCACACTCCTCTGGCTGTGGCTCTGGATCCAGCTACGCAGACCTACAAAACCTGCACCCGCGAAGAAGCGGAAGCCTTCGCCCTGAATGTGCACCATTATATGTAACAATCTAACACTTTAACAGTTTAACAATTTAACAGTTTTAAAAACTATGGCACTAAAATTCACTTTGGAAGCCCCGTTCAAGACGATGTCCGGGGTGATCAGCCGGAAGCGTTTTCCTGACGGCAGAGTCGAGACCGTTATTGCTACCAAACGGGGCACGATCTACAAACGCACGACATCCCCGAAAGGGTCGTTCCCCCATCGCGGTTAAGTCGTTCCCGGCAGATGATCCCGTGATGATCGTGTCCTCCGCCTGACCATCACGCGACCATCTCCCGACGAAAAGCAAAGAACCACCCAATGACAAAATGGTAAATGATTTGATGGGTAAAGTATTTTTTGATCCCGGCATCGAATCCGTCCGCGGGATCCTGATCGGCACCGATCCGTATTACCTGCGTCGCTATCCGGCGCGTGACGGCGGCGTAATGCATATCGTACAGGCTCGTCCCGACCGCTCCGGACATACGCCGAGCGAAGCGGAAAAAGCCAACCGCACGGCTTTCGGCATCACTTACGGCAAGGAGCGCCACCGCGAGTATATGGAACGGATCATGAAAGGACAATTAGAAATTGAATTTATTGACTGATGGCACAGAAATTTTTAAAAACCGACCTTGTGCACTCTCTGGAACGGCACATAGGTGCGCCGGTAGGCATGGAAGGACTGGAGACCCTGATCTACGGCTGGCGGAAAAAACACCGGTTTACGGACACCGCTATCTACCAGCGTGACTACCTCACGTATCCGGAAACGGAATCGCTTTCCATCTATGCAGGGTATGATCTGACTGCTTGAACCGGCTTTTTTGTCAATAGATAAATTTGCGAAAGCCGTTTTTTGGCACTCTCGCATAAAAGCAGTAATTTTGCATCGGATTTGAGAAAACAAGATAATGGATGACCGGGGCGTTTGTTGCTTCCTTCTCAGTCTCGTTCACCCAAAAAGGAAGGTTTCAAATCCGGTGCACCTAAACAACTAAACTTAAACCTTATCAAAAATGGCAAAAATCACATTACATGGTATGTTTGCCCGCGTGATGGGCAAATTCAACCGCTCGGAGACGCTGTATTTCAAGCGTTGCAACTGCGGCAAGGAGCAGCTGGGCGTGGATCTGCTGAACCCCGTCCGTGTCAGCAAGGATGCCAAAGTCCTCGCCTGCCAAGCCGCTCTCAAGACGGCAGCGCAGGCAGCCAAAGCCGCACTGGCAGACCCTGCCGAACGCGCAACGCTTGAAGCAGCCTTCAAAGCCCAGAGCAAGTACACCTCCCTCTTCGCCTACACCGTGGCGCAGAAGTATGTCAAACCCGAGTTCGGGAATTGAGAATTGAGAATTGAGAATTGAAAATTGAGAATTATGACGAAAAAGCAAATCCTTAAAGTAATCGTTTCGGTTCTGATAGCGGCACTGACGGCACTTGCGGCTTCGCTGGGACTGAGCTCCTGCAACGTGACGCGGAGCATCACCACGCGGAGTGAGGCATGGCAGAAAGGCGACACGAGCGTGGTTATCCAGACCAAGACCGTCGAGACCTATGACGCTTCGAAGAAACTGTGAGCAATTCACAATTCACAATTTACAATTCACAATTCACAATTACCTTAACTGACATGGCAAAAGTAGGATGGAGTGCCGGAATAGACTATGTATCCGGCGCATTGGCAAAACCGAGCAAGAGCGGTCAGCACTCTTGCGCAAAGATGCTGCTTGGCACCCACCGCGTGGCGGAGACGACCAGCAAGAGTTGTACGCGTCTGTATCTGCGCAACCGGATCGAGCGTTCGACCGCACCGACGGAGAACGAGATCGCACAGCGTCTGAAGTTCGGCACGATCGCCAAGGCGGTCAACGCCCGCGCCAAAGACCTGACGAAGATCACCGCCGATCAGGAGGCGTACGCCGCCCAGAGCAAGTACACCACCATGCGTTCGTTCCTCTGGTCGCTCGAGAAAGCGGAGTACGAGAAGAACCATTAAACAAAAAGAGCGACCTTTCGGGTCGCTCTTTTGTTAGTTTGAAGGTTTATTTTACTTCTTCGAAGTCTACATCCTCAGCGGTGGGGCCGTTGTTATCAGAAGAACCGGAGGTTCCGGAAGTTCCAGCATTTCCGGACTGACCGGCATTCTGTTGAGCCTGTTGCTGTGCAGCGTACATCTCAGCGGAAGCAGCCTGGAAAGCGGTCATGAGTTCGTTGTTTGCAGCTTCGCAAGCGTCTGCATCACGTTTCTCATACGCCTCTTTGAGTTTCTTGAGGGCTTCCTCGATCGGAGCTTTCTTGTCAGCCGGGATCTTGTCACCCACTTCAGCGAGTTGTTTCTCGGTCTGGAAGATAGTAGCGTCAGCCTTGTTGAGTTTGTCCGCCTGCTCTTTGGCTTTCTTATCAGCCTCTGCGTTGGCCTCAGCCTCGGCTTTCATACGCTTGATCTCTTCGTCAGACAGACCGGAGGATGCCTCGATACGGATCTTCTGCTCCTTGCCTGTAGCTTTATCCTTGGCGGTGACATTCAGAATACCGTTGGCGTCGATATCGAAGGTTACCTCGATCTGCGGTTCGCCACGACGGGCCGGCATGATACCATCGAGGTGGAAGATACCGATCTGCTTGTTCTGGGCAGCCATCGGACGCTCACCCTGGAGGACTTTGATCTCTACGGACGGCTGGTTATCTACCGCCGTGGTGAAGGTCTCGGTCTTCTTGGTCGGGATGGTGGTGTTGGCTTCGATCATCTTGGTCATGACACCACCCATGGTCTCGATACCGAGGCTCAGCGGGGTTACATCAAGGAGGAGGACATCTTTGACATCGCCTGTGAGCACACCGCCTTGGATAGCTGCACCGACTGCCACTACCTCGTCCGGGTTAACGCCCTTGGACGGAGCCTTGCCGAAGAACTTCTGTACGGCATCCTGGATAGCCGGGATACGGGTCGAACCACCTACGAGGATAATCTCGTCAATATCGGAGGTCTTCAATCCGGCATGCTCGAGGGCCGTACGGCACGGAGCGATGGTACGCTGGATCAGGTCGTCAATCAGTTGCTCGAATTTAGCACGGGTCAGGGTCTTAACCAAGTGTGCAGGCACGCCGTTGACCGGCATGATATACGGCAGGTTGATCTCCGTAGAGGTAGAGGAAGAAAGTTCGATCTTGGCTTTCTCGGCAGCCTCTTTCAGACGCTGCATAGCCATCGGGTCCTTGCTCAGATCGGCACCGCCGTTCTCAGCTTTGAACTCGGAAACGAGCCAGTCGATAATACGGTGGTCGAAATCATCACCGCCGAGGTGGGTATCACCATCGGTTGCTTTTACCTCGAAGACGCCGTCGCCCAACTCCAGTACGGATACATCGTGGGTACCGCCACCGCAGTCGAAGACTACAATCTTCATATCCTTGTTGGACTTGTCGAGACCGTACGCAAGGGCAGCTGCGGTAGGCTCGTTGACGATACGGCGGACATTAAGTCCGGCGATCTCACCGGCTTCCTTGGTAGCCTGACGCTGGGAGTCATTGAAGTACGCAGGTACGGTGATGACAGCTTCGGTAACCTCTTGTCCGAGGTAATCCTCAGCGGTCTTTTTCATCTTCTGAAGGATGATGGCGCTGATCTCCTGCGGGGTATAGAGACGTCCGTCGATGTCCACACGCGGGGTGTTGTTGTCGCCCTTGGTTACTTTATACGGAACGCGGGCGATTTCCGACTGCAGACGGTCGTAGGTCTCACCCATGAAACGCTTGATTGAATAGATAGTTTTTGTCGGGTTCGTGATAGCTTGACGTTTTGCAGGATCGCCCACTTTACGCTCACCGCCATCAATAAATCCAACCACTGAAGGAGTGGTACGCTTGCCTTCTGCATTTGCAATAACGATAGGTTCGTTACCTTCCATAACGGCTACACATGAGTTGGTAGTACCGAGGTCAATTCCAATAATCTTAGACATAGTATTTTTCCTTTCTTTAATTAATTTCTGTTTTATGTTTTAGAGTTCTAGGAGCCTAGGAGGAACTAGGAAACTAGTCACCCAAATAATGACAAATCGCGTGCCAAAGGCGATTTGGCAGTTTGGGACTGACAAAATGGCATATTTCGTCATAAAAATCACGAAATCCTTGCACATGTCAAAAAAAAGCAGTAAATTTGCACCCGCAAATTATGTGTAACTAACAATCATACCATATATGAAAAAAACATTACTGATTTTATTAGCCGCACTCGCGTGCATTGGAGCGAATGCAGAGGAGCACCGGCGCTATATCGGCGGAGATATTTCCGCGCTGCCGCTCTATGAGGAACACAACTCGTATTACAAGGATGCGAACGGGAAAAAGATCGATGACCTGATCCGTTGGTTTGTGACCGACTGCGGCTGGAACACCTTCCGCGTACGTGCGTTCGTACACCCGAATAAAAAGGATCAGGACGGATCGGCCAACCCGTCCGTTTGTCAGGACCTCGCATACGTGACGGCCTTAGGCAAACGGATCAAGGATGCGGGCGCTTCGTTCATGCTAGATTTCCACTATTCGGACACGTGGGTGGACGCTACGCATATCCAGGCGCCGGAGGCATGGAAAGGTCTGAGCGACGAGGAGATGGCGGACAGCGTGGCTGCTTACACACGCAAGGTGCTGACGGCGCTGAACGAAGCAGGGGCTACGCCCGATTTCGTGCAGGTAGGCAATGAGATCATGTACGGTCTGTGCGGCATTAAAGTACATCCGTTCAATTTTACGCCCAAATATGAAAAAGGAGAGAAAGACGATAACTGGGACGGTTTCCTCGGACTGCTGAAAGCCGGCTGCAATGCCGTTCGGGAGGTTTGTCCCGAGGCACAGATCATTATTCATACCGACCGGCCGACCAACACCGGCTACAATCAGTTTTTCTACCAGAAGCTTATCGACGGCGAGGTGGATTACGACATTATCGGATTGAGTTACTATCCGTTCTGGCACGGATTTCTGACCGACAGCCAGAACAGCAATAACAATCTGACCAAGTCCATTAACCGGTTAGCCACGGATTTTCCGGACAAGACCGTGTTTGTCGTAGAGACCGCCTATAATTTCCAAAACTGGCCAACATCCGGCGTGAATGTCAACACCCAGACCGTATGGCCATGCAGCATAGACGGTCAATACAAATTTGTCAAAGACCTCGTGGATGCGCTCAAGCCGCTTCCGAACGTGGACGGCATCTGTTACTGGTTTCCTGAGGAAGCAGGCAACGGCGATGACAGCAAATGGCCGACCCCGGGAGCTACGGTTATCCCGGATTGGCTCAACCGCGGTTTCTGGAACGAGAAAACATCCCAGAGCGGTCACGCGATCAACCGCACCGGTCAGATCACCGCAGGCAAGACTGCCGCGGATGTATGCGCGCCGTATTACATGGGGTCGTTCGTAGGATTTGCGCCGCAAGGCATAGAGAATGTACAAAGGGACGATGTACAATGTACAAAGGTACTCCGTGACGGACAACTTTATTTAATGTACAAAGGGACAATGTACAATGTACAAGGCACAATAGTGAGATGAAGAATATCGCATTTATTATCAACCCCATTTCAGGAAGCAAGGAGACGCAGAGCGCGAAGCGCAAACTGCCGAAACTGATCATGCAGACGATCGATCCGGAGCAATGGCTGCCGAATATCGTTTACACGGAGTACGCCGGCCATGCCACCGAGCTGGCATACCAATATACCCGAATGGGTTTTGACGCCGTTGTGGCGGTAGGCGGCGACGGTACGGTTAACGAAGTGGCGCGCGGGTTGGTGAAAGGCTACAGCATACCGGGTACGGGAGTACGCACGGCGATGGGTATTCTGCCGATGGGCAGCGGCAACGGGTTCGCACGCCATTTAGGCATCCCCGTCCGTGCGCAGAAAGCGATCGAGATGCTCAACCACGCGGAGCCGATCAGTGTCGATTACGGTCTGGCGAACGGCAAACTCTTCGTGAGCACCTGCGGCACCGGTTTTGACGCCGTGATCGCCGATCATTTCGCCGGCAGCAACAAACGCGGGTTCTCCACCTATCTCCGGAACATCATCAAAGATATCTTCACCTACACGCCGCAGACCTACCATATCGTAGGCGACGGGCTGGATCTGACCCACCGCGCCTTCCTGATCACTTTCGCCAATGCCAACCAATGGGGCTACGAAGCGATGATTGCTCCCAAAGCCAGCATTCAGGACGGCAAGATGGATATCATGCTCATGTCGAGCCACGCGATCTTAGGCAGCGCTTCGCTTGCCCTGCGGCTTTTCGCCGGAAACATCGACGACAGCTATTTCATGGACACCGTTCGTGCCCGCGAGGTGACGCTTGAGCGCGAAGAGGAAGCACCTTTCCATATCGACGGCGACCCCGTGGAGATGGAGAAAGACATCCATATCAGGATCGTCGAGGACGGGCTGAGAGTGCTTGCAGAAAAAAGGTTTTAGGGGAATTCACAATTCACAATTCACAATTTACAATTCACAATTAATGGTTTTAAAGATCATCAACAAGAGCAATAACCCGCTGCCGCGGTACGAGAGTGCGCAGGCGGCCGGCATGGATATCCGCTGCCATATAGCGGAGGCGGTGACCCTTCAGCCCATGGAGCGGAGGCTGATCCCTACGGGTTTGTTCATCGAACTGCCGGCAGGGTACGAAGCGCAGATACGCCCGCGGAGCGGTCTGGCGCTCAAACGCGGACTGACCGTACTGAACACCCCGGGCACTATTGACGCCGATTACCGCGGAGAGATAGGCGTGATCCTGATCAACCTCAGCGGCGAGGCGCAGACCATCGAACCCGGCGAACGGATCTGCCAGATGGTGATCGCCAGGCACGAGACACCGGAGGTAGCGGAAGTGACCGAACTGAGCGATACCGAACGCGGAGCAGGCGGATTCGGACACAGCGGGAGGAGTTGAGCATTGAGAAGATTTTTTCTGATCATATTGACGATAGCGGCGGCAGGCATGGCGGCGGGTAAGCCGGGCCGGCAGCCGGTAATGCTGAGCACGGAACAGCTGCAGCAGTTCACCTATTACCGCTATGCCGCCAAACAGGCGATCATGGAAGAGCGGTACGACGAGGCGCTGGTGCTGCTGACTTTCTGCCACACCCTGAACCCGCAGGACGGCTATACCCTCACCTACCTCGGTATGATCTACGCCGGCACAGGCGACAAGGCACGGGCGCAAGAGGCGTACCGCCTGGCGTTCGAAGCCGACCCCTACGACCAGTGGTACAAATACACCGAGTCCCTTATCGACGAAGATACGGAAGAGGGTGTGACCGAGGCGATCCGCGTCATGGAGAAAGCCTACGAGGTGCAGAAAGGCGGGAAGAAAGAGCGGAAAGCGGACGAAGACCTGTTGCGCCGTCTGCAGGCCATGTACCTCTATTCGCGGCAATGGAAACAAGCGCTGACGATGCAGGACGAGATCGACCGTATCAAGGGTTACGACGCCTACAGCGCCCTGACGCGATACCGTATCTACGCACAATGGGGCAAGACCAAACAAGCCATCGCCGCCGTGGACAAGTATCTGGAACTAGATCCCAACGATGTGCAGTTCCTGCTCTTCCGGCTGGAGATCATGGAGCGCACGGGAGCCAAGCCCAAGGAGCTCTACGCGCTGTACGAGAAGATCCTGGCGATCGCACCCTATAACCTGATGGTACTCAACAACTACGCCTACCATCTGGCCACCCACAAAGGCGACCTGCAGAAAGCCGAACGCATGAGCGCCGTCACGATCAAAGAAGAGCCTTCCAACCCCGTCTATCTCGACACCTACGGATGGATCCTGCATATGCAGGGGCAGGACGAGTTAGCCCTCTTCTATCTCAACCGCGCGCTATGGAACGCACATGACGAGCATAACCAAAACGAGATTAACAACCATATACAAGCCATCAAGAACAAATGAGACAACATAACACCCTGTTTATCCGGCTGGCGATAGCGGCGACAGCTGTCGTGCTGAGTGCCTGCGGCGTGAAGAAACAAGCCGTAGCGGTACAACCCAAAGAAGAACAACCGACATGGCACACCTGCCTCATGCAGGGTGCGCATGCGACCGTGAAGGCGGGCGACGACCGCTATTCCGCCTCGGTAACCATGCAGACCGTGCGCGACTCCATGATCGTTATCAGCGTCATGCCGGTCCTCAGTATGGAGATGGCGCGGCTGGAAGCGACACCCGGCCAGCTCATCGCCATCGACAAGATACACAGCCGGTATCTCGTGACCACTTTCGACGAGTTGAACCTGGCGATCACGCCGGACATGAGCTGGAAGACCCTCCAGCAGATCGCTTCGGGCGAACTGCCCACCGGCAGCGAGAAAGCAAGGCTCGTCTATACCGCCGCCGACAAGACCGTAGAGATCGAGATCACCTACCCTGCCCGCAAGACGGATGTGCCGGTGAAGATGAACCGGCTGCGGACCGACCGGTACACCAAGATTGATATCAGTAAGTTTTAAGGGATGAAGGTAGAACGGATCATATTAGTTCTTCTGGCATCGGTGCTGCTCCTGCCGGCATGGGCGGAGAGCGTGAAGGATCTGCAGAAAAAGCAGAAGAAGCTGCAGCAGGAGATCGAGCAGACCAATAAAATGCTGAGTCAGACCAAACGCGACGAGAGCGCGACGATGAACAAACTCACCCTGATCAGCCAGAATATCAAGAACCAGCGCCGCCTGATCTCAACGCTGGATAACGAGATCGTAGCTCTGGACGGCCAGATGCGGCAGTTAGGGTTCACGCGCGACTCGCTGCAACGGGTGCTGGAACAATACAAACAGGAGTACGCGGAGTTCGTCCGTCAGACCCATTTCGCCCGGATGCAGCAATCGCCGTTGCTGTTTGTGCTCAGCAGCGACAGTTTCCAGCAACTCGTCCGCCGCACACGCTATATGCAGGAGTTCGCACGGTTCAGGCAGGAGCAGGTGGCGCGAATCCGGAACACGCAGGCGGAGATAGACACCCAGAACCAACTGCTCCAGACCAACAAGAGCGACAAGGAATCGGCACTCACCAAACGCAAACGCGAACAGGACAATCTGCGCCGCGACGAACGGAAGCAAAAGACCATGCTCAACCAGCTCAAGAGCAAGGAGAAAGACCTGAACAAGAAACTGCAGCAACAACAGAAGAAAGTAGCCGAACTGAACAAGAAGATCGACGACATGGTGCGCAAGCAGGCGGAGAAATCCTCCACCACGACGCTCACGAAAGAACAGAAACTCATTGCCGGAGGATTTGAGGCGAACAAAGGACGGTTGCCCTGGCCGATCGAGAGAGGCATGATCAGCGGACATTTCGGCAAACAGCAACACCCCGTCTATCCGCAGGTGACGATCGACAACAAAGGCATATACCTCCAGACGACCGCCGGCAGCAAGGCACGCGCCGTGTACAAAGGCGAAGTGACGAGCTGCTTCCTGGTAGCCGGAACATACGCCGTGATCATCCAGCACGGTAACTACCGGACGGTGTACTCCAACCTCTCCAGACTGACCGTCAAACAAGGCGACAAGGTGGAAGCCAAACAGGCGATCGGAACCATCTTCACCGATGCCGAGCAGGATCAGAAAACCGAATTGTACTTCCAGATATACAAAGACAAAACGATACAAAACCCCGAATTATGGATAGCCAAATAGACCGCTGCGCTCAAAGCAGAAAGACCGCTACGCTCAAAGTAGAAAGGTCCATCCGACTAATCATGTTAGTCCTTATTCCTTATTCCTTATTCCTTACTCCCTCCTGCAAGAAAAACGACTGGACGGACTGGAAGGTTCAGAACGAGATATGGCTGGAGAACAACAAGAGCCAACCGGGTGTGCAGACCTCTTCCACCGGTCTGCAATACCGCATTATCGCCGACCCTACGCCTTCCGACGCACGGCCGAACACCACCAGTACGATCATCTGCGACTATACCGTCAAACTGATCAACGGCTATATCGTGGAATCGAACAACAACGTGTCGCTGAGCCTGAGCAACACCATTCCGGGTTTCTCGGAAGGCTGCCACAAGGTACATAACAACGGCGATATAGAGCTTTTCATCCCAGCCTATCTGGGCTACGACTACGCCAAATACGAGACGAACGAATACAGCGAAGCGGAAGGGTACGGCACAGAGGGGACACAGGGCTACATACCGCCCTATTCCACCCTTATCTACACCATCCATATCGGCGGAATAACCGGCAACTGAGCATGAGAAGATCCCGCCTGACAGGACTATTGCTTGCGGCTGTCATGATGGCTGCCTGCGAAGGGACGACTTTTCAAAGCTCCGTCCCCACTTACCCCGTGCGGATCACGATCAACACACGGATGGGACCTTTCGTCCATTTCCAGCCGGACAATTTCGGAAGCCATATCGAGGTGCTTACCAACGGCTATTACGTGGACGGCAAGTTTGTCATGGACCGCCTGACCACCGATGCCTGCGGCTACGGCGGTATCGTGGCGTTCGTGGATCTGTACGGCTACAGCGCCTACGATCTGGCATGTCCCTATTGCGCCTCCCGCAGCGCACGGACCACATGCGAGGTAGACGGGATCTATGCCACCTGCCCGCATTGCGGCGAGCGTTACGACCTCGGATCCGGCTACGCTCTGCCGCAGAACGGCACCAGCCATGAAGCACTGAGACGAATGAATATCATCCAATCGGATGGCAAACTGACAATCACACAACGGCAATGATTAGCGAAAACGACTTGATATCCCTCGGCATTCTCCGCCGGACGCATTACAAGGATCTGCCGCCTTTCATCTTTGTGAAACGCGACGGTTTGTTCGTTCCGTACCGCTCGGAAGACTGCCCGCTGCTGATCGGCGAAGAGGCTTTTGCGCTGCTGTCGGATATGCAGGAGGAGGGCGACGAGGCTCTGACATGGCAGGATCTGGAGGGCTATGAACTATGGGACCGGAACGAGCAGGGCGAATGGATCAGAGCAGGCGTGATCGTCTCTGTCGATGAGTCGACAATCAACACCCTCGCTACACTCGAGGACGGACGGATGCTTCCCCTCCACGAGGATTTTATCATGGAGATAGACGAAGAAGCGCGTATCCTCCGCGTGCAATTACCTTTTGTATTATGAGCCAAAAACTGACGACCGCCGAAATGGGGCGGATGACGATAGACCAATACCGGAAAGCGGACAAACTGCCGCTGACGGTAGTGCTTGACAATGTGCGGAGCCAGCACAATATAGGTGCCGTCTTCCGTACGGCGGACGCGATGCGTATCGAACGCGTGGTGCTATGCGGTATATGCTGCTGTCCGCCTAACCAGGAGTTGCACAAGACTGCGCTCGGCGCCGAAGAAAGCGTCGAATGGATCTATTACAAAGACACAACCGAGGCGGTTAAGGCGCTGCAGGCAGAGGGCTATACCGTCTATGCCGTGGAGCAGGCGCATGACTCCATGACGCTGGAAGAAGCGGCGGAGCAATGCACAATGCACAATGCACAATTCACAATTCACAATGCACAATTCACAATTCCTCCCAAAACGGCTATCGTTTTGGGACATGAGGTCTTCGGCGTGCAGCAAGAGGTTGTGGACCTATGCGACGGGTGTATCGAGATACCGCAGTACGGCACCAAGCACTCCATGAATGTCTCCGTCACAGCCGGGATCGTCATGTACCGCCTGAGCGGGGCAATGCGTGCCGCTGAAGGGGGAAAGAGTTAAAATGGTTTTTCTGCGAAAAACGTTAAATTGTTATGCTCTCATTACTGAGTCCGGCAAGAGATAAAGAAGTAGCCAAGGCGGCTATCCAGGCAGGAGCGGACGCCGTGTATATCGGTGCGCCGGCGTATGGTGCGCGGCAGGCGGCGGGCAACACGATCGAGGATCTGCAGGAAGTGGTGAACTACGCCCATGGGTACGGCGTGCAGGTGCTTGTGACGGTGAACACCCTCCTGCACGAAGACGAGTACGCGGATGCCGTGGCGATGATCCACCGGTTATACGCGATCGGCGTAGATGCGCTGATCATCCAGGATCTGCATCTGCTGGATTACGACCTGCCGCCGATCCGTCTGCACGCCTCGACGCAGTGCGACAACCGCACCATAGAGCAGGTAGCCAAACTGCGCGATCTGGGCTTCAGACGAGTTGTGCTGGCGCGTGAGTTGGGGATCAAAGAGATACGTGCGATCCATGAGGCGGTGCCGGATATCGAGTTGGAGGCGTTTGTCCACGGAGCGCTGTGCGTCAGTTATTCCGGACGGTGCTATATCAGCGAAGTGCTGGCAGGCCGCAGCGCCAACAGAGGAGCCTGCGCACAGTTCTGCCGGATGGCGTACGACCTGCTGGACGGGAACAAAGAGGAGGTCTTTGACGACCAAGGCAACCCCATCCGCCAACGCTATCTGCTCTCGCTGCAGGACATGGACCGCAGCGCCTATCTGTCCGAACTCATTGACGCGGGCGTGACGACCTTTAAGATCGAAGGACGACTCAAGGACGCCGCCTACGTAACGAATATCACGGCGTATTACAGGGAGAAGCTTTCTGCATTCAGCCATCAGCCGTCAGTTATCAGCCGTGGCTTCATCCCTAATCCGGAGAAGACCTTCCACCGCGGAGGAACGGATTATTTTCTGCACGGCCGTACGCCGCATATGGCGAACTGGGAGACCCCGAAATCAACCGGAGAGTATATAGGTGAAGTGACGGAGGCGAGAGGAAACACCCTCCGCGTACGGCTCAAAGAAGGCGTGACGCTCCATAACGGCGACGGACTGACCATCGGCAGCGAGGGTTTCTCCGTCAACGGAGTCAGTGGAGATCTGGTCAAGATCAATTCACAATTTACAATGCACAATTCACAATTCACCCCCCTTTTCCGCAATCTCGATACCGAGTTCGTCAAGAATCTGCACTCGGAGCGGCGGATACCCGTGGATATCCTGCTCCGCGAGAAGGAAGACGGATTTGAGTTGTCTTATACGCCTGCGGACCCAAGGCTCGTTCCCCTTATGGGGCGGGTTGGAGAGGGCTTGTCATTTGAGCCGGCGAAGAACGAAGAGAAAGCCCTCCAAACGATCCGCACGCAGTTATCCAAATTAGGCGGCACACCTTATATCGCGCGTCACGTGCGCGTGGAGAGCAAACCCTATTTTATTCCGATCAGTGTTCTGAACGATTGGAGAAGATATATAGTAGAAAGCAGAAAGACAAAAGAACGTGGTGAGCGGTCTTTCTCCTTTGAGCGAAGCGGTCTTTCTTCTTTGAGTGAGCGAAGCGGTCGTCCTCTCATGGAATGCAAGTACTGCATCCTGCATGAGGCGGGTCATTGCCGCAAGACTAATCCCTATCCGAAAGGCAAGGAGCCGCGTTTCCTTCGCCTCCGCACGGGCAAACTGCTTGCTCTCCGCTTCGACTGCCAGAGATGCCGAATGACCATCGACGAAGCATAAAAAAGAAGAGACGCAGAACAAACTGCTGTATGCCGTGACCGGCGAGACAATGGAGGAGACCCTTGGGATGGCCGTGCTCCTGAACCACGGAATGTATTTTGATATGAATTTCATTTGGGCTAACATATTGGCTTTAGTCCTGTATGTGCATACAGGCGGGAGCGTGAATGCGGCGTTGGACTCGGCGCGGAGCGTGTATGCCGAACGGGGCGAGAGGACGACGGTCTATATCGAGCCGGGCACGTATCAGGAGGAACTGACGATCGACATCCCCGGGTTGCGCCTCGTCAATGCGTCCAAACGGCCTTCCATCGGTTTGCGCCAGGGCGGCGTAGAATGCGACAAGAACGCCGTGCGTCTCACGTGGTACTACGGTCACGGGTATCAGTACCGTAGTATGGGTGAGCGCGTCAACTACGGCGGGAGCCGTGAACGCAGGTGGAACGCTTCCGTGCTTGTGACCGCACCGGATTTCTATGCAGAGAATATCATTTTCGAGAACTCGTTCAATCTCTATGTCAGCGAGAAAGAAGCCGCGGACAGCCTCGTTGATATCAGCCAATCCGCCATGCCGTGGACTGAGAAAGAGCGACCGAAGAAGATCATGCCTGAGCGCCCCAAAGAAGCAGGATCCACCGAGGTGCAGCTCAAACGCTACCGCGAACGTGCAGCCGCTATCTCCTTCACCGAGACGGCGACGAATGCGCATCTGAAGAACTGCCGCGCCGTAGGAAGGCAAGATGTTCTTTACGGCGACGAGGGAGCGAGTATCTATTGGGAGAAAGGTATTCTCCAAGGCGGCGTGGATTTTATCTTCGGCGGCATGACGATGGCGGTGGACCGAGCAACGATAGTAGCCAATATCAACGGCGAGAAAGGCGACAGGTGCTATATCAGTGCGGGGAGGAGCGAAGGACGCGGCATGCTGTTCTATAAATGCCATATACGGCTGGCGACGGAGGAGGAACTATCAGCCGTCAGCCATCAGCCGTCAGCCGTCAGCCAGCAGGTATGGTTGGCACGGCCGTGGAGACCATGGGGCGAGACGGTATGGGCTTACACCACATGGGACAAGGGCGTGCTCAATCCCGAGGGATGGAGCACCGGACTGATCCAGAAGAGGGACGATTATGATCCCGAGAACCCCTGTCCGCGAAGTTATGAGTATAAATCGCAGGACAAATCCGTAGGAAGACCTAAATGGGTCACTGTGCTACAGCGACCCATTCTACCTGACGGCACGAAACTCAATCCTCGGAAGTGGGGAATGAATAATGAATAATGAATATCCCGCTGTCGGATGTTCTATTATTTGACCGCCTTAAAACTCATGTCGAGGGATTTGTAGGAATGGGTGAGGGCACCGACGGAAACAAAGTCCACTCCCTGCTCTGCGTATGAGCGGATGGTATCGATCGTGATACCCCCGGAGGACTCGATCTCGAACCTCTTCCCGGCCTTCCCCTCGAGGGAAGGAGTCTTTTTCTCAAACTCCCGAATGAGTCTGACGGCTTCGCCGGTTTTCTCGGGCGTGAAGTTATCGAGCATGATACGGTCGGGAATACCCGTAGCGAGGGCTTCCCGGATCTCGTCGAAATTACGCACCTCTATCTCGATCTTCATATTGAGGAAACGCTCTGTCTGTCCCTCTGCCGCTTTGGCTTTGAGGTAATCGCGTGCACGGGTGAGGGCGTTGGTGATACCTCCGGCGAAATCGACATGGTTGTCCTTGAGCAGGATCATGTCGAAAAGACCGATGCGGTGGTTCATGCCTCCTCCGAGCGCCACCGCCTCTTTCTCCAGATAACGCAGTCCCGGCGTGGTCTTACGTGTGTCGAGCACATGGCATCCGGTGTCCTCAATGAGGCTCTGATAGCGGTGCGCCGTAGTGGCGACACCGGACATCCGTTGCATGATATTGAGCATGGTACGCTCAATCTGGAGCAGGCTCAGTTCCCTGCCATATACCTTGAACGCTATATCTCCGGGCTTCACATGATCGCCATCGTGCAGATACTGCTCCACGCGGCAGTCGGGGTCGAAATAGTCGATAATCTCTTTCGCCACCTCCACGCCGGCAAGCACACCGGTATCCTTGATGATCAACTGCTGGCAACCCGTCTGGGTAGCCGGAATACAACTGAGCGAAGTGTGATCGCCGTCGCGAATATCTTCTTCAAACCAGATCGCGATTAACTTACGAAGTTCTTGTTTTTCCATATACTTACGATTTATGGCGCAAAGGTAATAAAAATAATTCACAATTCAAAATTCACAATTCAAAATTATATGTTTCGGAGCCCAAAAGCGTTTTTTTTCGCAAAAAACGCGCGTGCGCTTGCGCATATAAAAAAGTTTTTGTATCTTTGCGCTTCGTAATGAACCGTAACGCACTCATCTTCATTCTGCTTGGCGCCGCGCTGGTGCTGTTCTTCTGCATAGATATATGCAGCGGCAGTATCTGGTTGTGGCCGTGTGGCGAGTTATCGCCGATGGAGCAGCAGATCATGCACTCCATCCGTTTGCCGAAGGCTCTGACCGCCATTCTGGCGGGAGCATCGCTGTCGGTGGCGGGATTGATGATGCAGACGCTTTTCCGTAACCCGTTGGCGGGTCCGTACACGTTAGGAGTGTCTTCCGGCGCCAGTCTGGGTGTGGCGTTTCTGACGATGTGCAGCACGGTTCTTGCAAGCCGTTTTGCGATCACGAATATGCATCTGGCGGTCATGCTGCCGGTAGCCGCCTGTCTCGGCGCCTCGCTGATATTACTGTTAGTGCTTGCCGTGAGCCGGAGGGTGACGAATAATGTGAGTCTGCTGATCGTAGGAATGATGTTCGGTTCTATTGCCGGCGCCCTGGTGAGTCTGCTCCAGAACTTCGCCAACCCCGACGCCCTCAAGCTCTTTATCGTCTGGACGCTCGGTTCGCTCAGCAGCGTAGGCTGGACGGACATGCAGATCCTCGTCCCTATCATCGCGGCAGGAATGATCTTTGTTCTGCTGGCGCTCAAGCCGCTCAACGGTCTGATGCTCGGCGAGGATTATGCGCGGGGATTGGGTATCCATGTGGAGCGCACCCGTCTCTATATCGTGCTGGCTACCGGTCTGTTGGCCGGAGGCGTGACAGCGTTCTGCGGACCGATCGCTTTTATCGGCGTGGCTGTGCCGCATATAGCGAGAGGCTTCTTCCGCACCTCCAACCACCGGATAACCGTGCCGGCTACCATCATGATCGGAGCCTGTCTCTTGCTGGTATGCGATATCCTCTGTTCGCTCTTCACCTACCCGCTCCCGATCTCTACGATCAGTGCCCTCTTCGGCGCACCGATCATTGTGTGGATAATTCTTAAAAACAAATCATAATATATGTCCGTTCATGTACAAAATAGCCGTATGACGACGGCCAGACTTCGTCAGATGAAGGTTAACGGCGAGAAGATCGCTATGTTAACCAGTTATGACTTCACCCTTGCCTCGCTGGTGGATGAAGCCGGGATAGATATGCTCCTTGTGGGCGACAGCGCCAGCAATGTGGTATGCGGCAATCAATACACCTTGCCGGTCACGGTGGACGAAATGATCTTCCTCACCAAGGGTGTCGTTCGCGCAGCGCAACACGCGCTTGTGGTGTGCGATATGCCGTTCGGCAGCTATCAGATCAGCGAAGAAGACGCCCTGCGCAATGCCGTGAAGGTCATGAAAGAGTCCGGATGCGACGGGCTCAAGCTGGAGGGCGGCGAAGAGATTCTGCCGATCGTCCGCCATATGGTTCAAGCCGGCATTCCCGTAATGGGTCATTTAGGTCTCACGCCGCAGTCGGTCAACCAGTTCGGCGGGTACGGTCTGCGCGCCAAAGAAGAGGCAGAGGCTGCCAAACTGCTGCGGGACGCCAAACTGCTGGACGAGGCAGGCTGTTTCTCGATTGTGCTGGAGAAGATCCCCGCGGCATTAGCCGAACGCGTTACAAAAGCCGTCTCCTGCCCCGTCATCGGTATCGGAGCCGGTAACAAATGCGACGGCCAGGTGCTGGTACTGCATGACATGTTAGGACTGAACCAGGGCTTCAAGCCGAAGTTCCTCCGTCATTTCGCCTCCCTGGCGCAAGAGGTCAAGTCCGCCGTGGGCGATTATATCAACGCGGTCAAAGACAGTTCGTTCCCCTCAACCGAAGAATCGTATTAAGCTATGGATATCTACTCGCATCGTTACTCGCTCACGGCTGCGGATATGGACACGCGTTACCGCATGACTCCGAATGCCGTGCTGCTGTATTATCAGGATTGCTGGGCACGTTATATGGCCTGTCTGCATCTGGCGGCATTCGATATCGTCAAGCAGAACCTCATGTGGGTGATCACGGAGTTTAACACCTTCTTCGAGCCTCAGACCGCCCTGTGGTCGGACGATATAGAAGTGACGGTATGGAACAGCGAGATCGGAGCGCTGCGTCTGTATGCGGAGTTCCGCGTCAACCGGTCGGACGGTACAGAAGTGGCTCACGGCTACGGCTGCTGGACCCTGCTGGACACGGAGGCTCACCGGCTGGTTCCTAACACCCCTATTGCGCCGCAGATACCTATCCGTCCGGAGATGACCACCGACACCCACCGCAAGATGCGTTTCCCCTCCGCAGAGGGCACCCTCCTGCAGGAGCATAGTCATCAGGTCAATCCGATCAATCTGGATTTCAACGGCCACGTGAACAACCGCACCTATCTCTCGATCGCCATGCAGTCTGCCGACGAAGCGTTTCTGGACCTGCACGCGATCCGGAGACTCACCATCCACTGGCTGCATGAGACTTTCCTGGGCGACAAGCTGGTGAGCCGTCTGACGCTCCTGCCCAATGAGAGCGAAGAGAGGGTGTACCATTATATCCATTCGATCAGCCGCAACGGCGAAGAGACGGCGGCGCAGGTCTATTCCGAATGGGTGCCGCGCACGCTGAGTACCGATATAGCTGCGCAAGCTCCACGCGTTTGACGCAAAACGACAGAACCAATGAACAAACATCTATTATGCACCCTCGTCGGCTTGATATGTCTGACGATTGGCCTGAGGGCGGAGGACAGATGGGAATACATCGACCGCCCCAATGAGATCCGTATCGGATGGGGCGACCAGCTCTTCGAGAGTCTGGCGTGGCACAACCCCACCTCGATCACTACGACCATGCCGACTACCGCCACGTATGCGTACAAAGAGCACTACCGCCATAACCAGCATATATGGGTGGAATACCAGCGGCGGTTCAAACACTGGTTCTCTTTCGGAGGAATGATCGATATGAACGAAGTGGGATGGGATATTGTGACGCGTGACGGCCGCGGGACGGAACTCACAAGGAACGGCAAGAACTATTTCTACAACTTCGTGATCATGCCTACCGTACGGTTTACGTATTTCCACCATCCGAACGTGAACCTCTATTCGGGTCTGGGCGTCGGAATAGATATCAACGGCGGCACGGAGACGGACACCAAAGGCCGGCACACTGCGGTCGGCGCGGCTGTGAATTTCACGGTTTTCGGCGTGAGCGCCAACTACCGGCGATGGTTCGCTTCCGTAGAATGCGGAGGTATGTATGCCCTTAGGGATATGAATACCGTTTATATGCTCAGTTCGCGAATAATCGCGGTAGGTGTCGGAGCAAGGTTTTAAGAGTTAATCATTACGAATTATGAGAAATATACCTATTCGCATAGCGGTCATCATCCTGTCAGCGGCAGCCCTCTTATCCTCCTGTCGTTTCCGGCAAGACGAGTTCGTCGATTTCATGAACACAGAAACGACCAAGGATCTGAAATTCCGTGTGATCAGTCAGACAGAGACAGATCTGAGTAACGGACTGCCGTATAACTGCTATCTGCCGGACGGGACACGTGTGCATGATCTGTGCGACGAGTCTCTCCCTGAGGAGTCTCAGCCGCTCAAGAAACCGGCTACCAGTAGCGTCACCGCAACTGCGGTACTGCAGGATTTGCTCAAATACCGTAACCAGAACCGCGTGATTGAGATCGTAGGCACCTACCCCAGTACGGACAGCAACGGCAACGAGATCACCCTCTCGGGCAAAGTAATGCTCCCAAAAAACGGAGTCCCCAAACGGATGATCCTCGTAAGCCACTATACCGTCTGCTCCAATGCGGAAGCGCCCAGTAACTGTTTCTCGCTGGAGGGGGTGCTGGTCAACTCGGGGTACGGTCTTATCATTCCCGATTATATCGGTTACGGCGTTACCGCCGACGAGGTTCACCCCTATCTGGTTATGGACTTAACGGCGCATAACGTAGTAGATATGTATCTGGCAGTCAAGCCGTGGCTGGAGGCCATCGGCCGCAAGGCGGATGACCCCAGTCTGGATCTCATGGGCTACAGCCAGGGCGGCGCGACCACGATGGCGGTGCAGTACCTGATAGAGACTGATTACAGCAATGCGAATGACATCGACCATATCATGCTCCACCGCGTTTTTGCCGGAGGCGGTCCGTACGATGTGCAAGCGACCTACGAGCGGTTCGTTAACACCGATACAGCCGGTTACCCGGTTGCCGTTCCATTGGTTCTGCAGGGCATGATCAAAGGTAACAAACTGAATATGGAATTCTCGGACATGATGCAACCCCGGCTCTGCGAGCACATGGACGAATGGATTAACAGCAAGATATACACCTCCGCACAAATCAACAAACTGATCGGGACCAAGGTAACGCACGAACTGCTGACCGAAGAGGCCATGGAGCAGAAATCGGAAAAAGTGGCGGAGCTGTACAAAGCCATGACCCTGAACTCCATTATCGCATACGACTGGGAACCCAAAGCATCGGTCTATATGATGCACTCGATGGACGACGAGACCGTGCCCTACACCAACGCCACACATGCCCGGTCGCACTGGAAGGAAGCCAATATCACCTATAATTTCGGGCACTACGGCGGCCACGTGCTGACCTGCTTGCGGTTTATCTATGCTGTACAAGAACTGTTAGCCCAAGAAGAGGCAGAAAGGAGGAAATATGAAGACTAAAGACCGCGGCTGTGCCGCTCAAAGACAAAAGACCGCTACGCTCAAAGACAAAAGACTTAACCGGAGGCAATTCATATTATTCCTTTTGATTCCTTACACCTTATTCTTGGCTCCCTCCTGCAATACGGAGGCGGCTTTCGAGACGAAGGATGTAAAGGTGAATATGACAATCAAGAATATCTCCTCGGGCTTCGTGGAGTGCGAGTTCTCCACCAACAAGGATGCTTATTACCTCATTGCAATCCAAGATCCGTGGGAGAATTTCAACCCTACCACCAACCAAAAGCAGTTTATGCAGTTGGCACTGGACAGTGCGTACGCGGAGTACCTGATATGGCGCAACGATCTGCTGCGCAAAAAGGAATTCAACGTGGCTCCCTTCTCAAGCCACTCGCTCCAATACGGCAATACCACCCGTATCTTTACGGGTCTGATGCCCGACAGGGACTATTGGGTTTATGCGTTCCCCGTTGATCCGGAAACAATGACACCCGCCGGTAAGTTGGTTTTGGAAAATGTCAAGACCTTGTTTGCCAGCACCGTAGAGATTCGTTTTGAGTACCGCGTGAGGGGCATGTGGGACTATGTCTACCCTGTGGATACACTCGGTCGCATCAACTCCAGATATCCCTACACCTTCCTCACCGTAGACAGTGCCGAGATTGCCTCAAGCATCGCTGAATATGGAACCCCCGTCCACTTCTTCACTGAATGGGCAATAGATTTGTTCCAATATCCCGAACTGGCTGATATCTTTTACGGTGTGAAAGCGACCGAGAATGACGGTATCAAATCGACCAGCAAGTTCGAGGAAGGGCATGTGTACTATACCGGCATAAACGGCCTTGACGGGCTCTTCAAACACTTGGCGGTCTATAAGTTCACATGGCACGAAGACTGCGTGTACTATTTCCATGACACGGACTCCACCAACTTATTTCTAAAAGACTGAAACAAACTGTTATAAGCGGTACCATGAAAATTACCCTTCTTGTGATCGGTAAGACCTCCGATGCGCGTCTGCAATCGCTCATCGAGGACTATCAGCAGCGGCTCAAGCATTATGTGCCGTTCGAGTTCGTAGTGATTCCGGATATCAAGAACGCCAAGTCGCTCAGCCAGGACCAGTTGAAGGCTGCCGAAGGGCTCTCTATCCTCGCCGCGCTTACTCCGGCAATGGAGGTGATCCTCTTGGACGAACACGGACGCGAGTTCCGCTCCGTCGAGTACGCCGATTGGCTGCAAAAGAAAATGGGCTCGGGGCGTGACCTGACGCTCGTCATCGGCGGCGCCTACGGTTTCAGCGAAGCCGTCTATGCCCGCGCCAACGGAAAGATCAGTCTCTCGCAGATGACCTTCTCCCACCAGATGATCCGTCTCATGGCGATCGAGCAACTCTACCGCGCCATGACAATCCTGCGCAATGAACCCTACCACCACGAATAAGACCGTCCTTCGGACTGACAGACCGCTGCGCTGACAGACCATTACATTGACAGACCGCTCACTTCACTCGCTGACAGACTGATAATCTGGTAGTAATCAGGTCTGTATTCTGTCAGTGAGCAAAGCGAACGGTCTGTACTCTAACAGCGAAGCGGTCTATCTTACCCTTATCTTCTGTCCGATCTGGAGCACCTTGGTCTCCTTGATCTTATTGAGTTGGCAAAGCTTCTTCACGGTAGTGCCGTGTTTCTTCGCAATACCGGAGAGGGTATCGCCCTGCTTCACCTTGTGGTACTTCATCGCCGCCTGCTCGGCTTTCGCCTGCTTCATCGCTTTGATGCCGATCACATACTCCTTCTCGTTGCGCAGCTTGCCGGTGGAGAAATCAATTACATTGGCAGGGTTGATCGCTTCGCCCAGATAACGGATCTCAAAATGGAGGTGACTGCCGGTGGATCGTCCGGTGTTACCGCCCAGACCGATGACATAACCGGCAGGCACACGCTCGTATTCATCCACCAGCGGGCGGCTGAGGTGACCATAGACGGTCTCCAAACCATTCTCATGACGGATAACCACGAAATATCCGTACCCGCGCGGATCCCATCCTACGATACGTACCTGACCTGCCCACGCCGAGCGGATCGAATCGCCTACCTGCACCTTGATATCCGTACCCTTGTGCATGCGGTTGCGGCGCCAGCCGAAAGGCGAGGTCACATATCCGGGAGCCGGCAGACGGAAGCCGTCCATCGCAATGTGTACATCCTCCTTGACGCTGTCGAACATTAAGCCGTAGGGGTTCACCCGCTCGTCCGTCCAGTTGAAATGATAAATGCTGTCCGCGGGGTGGTTATTCATCAGTGCCGTATCCAGAAGAGACTGCGGCGTGATCTTATAGACTACATCGCCGTTCTTGGTACGGACGACGATCTTGCGCGGCAGCATATCCAACTCGCATCCCAGGATCAGAGTGTCATGGGAGAACAATCCCGCCAGACACTCCGGCAACTGGTTTGCACGGACATCCAGATCGTCCAACTCCTCCAACTCGTCGCCTTCGCTATCGAGAGCCGTACTATCAAGCGGTGTACTGACCACAGCCACCTGATCCTGCGCCTTTAATGGAAGCAGAAACAGCAGAAGCAGTAGCCCAGTAGATGCAAGGTAACGCATACGGCACAAAGGATTACAAGGATGATACAAATTGCGAAAAGCCATTTCTTCCATTTCGGCATTGTGGCAGGATTCTGCGTGAAGGGAAAATGAACCTGCTCGGTGAGTTTGCGCCCGAACGGAACAGAGATGATCGCATCTGCGTTGACCGCCCATCCGTTGGCATTGAGCACCGGAGCGAGGTTACGACGGCGGAGTTTGAGCCAAGCCATGATCATACTCGGACCGCTGATCACCAGCAGGATAGCGATGAACACAAGGATCTGTTGCCACCACGTGAGGGTTACCCATCCTTTCGCTACGCTGACCAGCATTGTACCGATCATGCCTAACGCCATACCGATGGCAGCGAAGATACCGGCGAACTTAGCGATATCGAATGCCGGTTTGGCAGGAGCACCGCCTTCGGCTTTCGCCTCTACGTTCGCGGTAACATCACTCATTACCGCTGCGTCTTTCTCTGCAGCCGATTTGTTGATCTTCTCCTCTATCCATTTGGAGAGCTTGCGATAAGGCGTCCAGAATGCCTGACGGATAGAGATCGGGTTGTCGATGATCTTGAATACCGTAGCATCATAGTCGAGTCCGTCGTTGTCGTAGAAGACGGCATTCTTGCCTACGCTCAGGTTATTGATCTCGCCCTGGGTCATCGCGGCTACGATCTGCATGGTCTTGCCGGTCTTTTTGTTCTCGCAGTTGCAGTAAAGCAGATACATTCCGCTCAGCGGAGCCTGGGTATCATGCTTCGGCAGATCGGCTACACGGATACAGAGATGGCATGCGCGCTGGTCGATGATCAGCGTTCCGGCCTGGAAGGACGCGATAGTCTGTTTGTTATTGTCATAGAAATCCTCGAGGGTCACGAAGTTACGCAGCAGGCGGTAGAAATCACGGTGGAGCAGCAGCAGTTTGCGCAACGGCATAAACTCCGCCTTTCCGGCTGCTGTTTCGTCCGCTACCTTCGTCCGGATAGCCCCTACGGCTGCTTCCCATTCGGCGATAGCAGCACCCATCTCATTGAATTTCTTCTCCGGCATACCGGGTTTGACGGTCTCTTCGGGGATCAGTGCCAGACCGAGTTTCTGCAGTTTCTCCTGCTCGAAATAAGCGGCGTACTCCGCGCTCTTCTCCTTGTATGCAGCGATCACATCGGCTTCGAACGGCGCTGCGGGAGCAGCCGGTTCTTCTACCGTTACTGCATCGATAGCCGCCAGAACGGCAGCTAAAGAGATGGTACCCTCTTTGCCGGCTACCTTACCGGCTACCGCTGCAATCGCTTCGTCTGCGATATTTGCGATCTCGATTGTATCTGTCTGCTCCAGCAGCGTAGAGGGGTTCTTAAGCACCTCGCAGAGCCAGTTGGCGGCACCTACCACCTCGTCGATACGGATCTTACCATCGCCGTCGGTGTCGATCAATGCCAACGAATCAGCACTGATCTCAAGGCCGTTCACCGGGCAGGAAAGAACGGTCCATTTCTTCTTATCCAACTCTCCCAGATGACGAATATCCTCCGCCGATTGGATACGCACGCGGGTAGATCCGCCTACGTTTGCAAAACTCCATTTATATTTACTCATAGTTCTATTGATTATTTAGAGATTCGATATTTGAGATTAGTTATCTGCGGGACGACGAAGATCCGGTCGTTCTGGATGATCCGGTTGTTCCTGAGGTTCTGGATGATCCGGATGTTCCTGAGGTTCTGGACGATCCGGATGTTCTGGACGACGAAGTCGAAGTACGGGTTGAAGACGAACTCGTACGCTTGACGGTCGTAGTCTTGCCGGTCGAATCAGTGGTCTTGATCGTCGTACGGGTAGTACCGTTCTTGCTGACACGGCTCTCTACGGAAGTGGAAGGCGTGCGCGAAGAGGACGACGAAGTCTTTGTAGCCGTCGTTGTACCGGTTGTTCTGGTTGATCCGGATGTTCCGGAGGTACCGGAATTTCTGGACGAACTCGTCGTGCTTGTTGTTCCCGTTGAACCCGTTTTGGTCGTCTCCGCCGGTGTCTTCTCTGCGGCTACGGCTACGCGAAGCTGTCCTGAGTTACGGACACCGCGGCTGGAAGGCGTAGCGTTAGAGGAAGCATTGATCGTCTCCACCACGCGCTTGTCAAACGACTGCTCGGGATGAGCCGTCTGATAATCCCTGCGCGAACTGGTTTGCGTCATCGTCGTGTAACCCGAATAGAACGGCTTGGACGGATACTCGCAGGTATGGCAATAATGATGATGCGACATATAAGTCGTCACGTATGCCTGGTAATGGGTGAGATAGATCGGCTTGGGTTGGGCGTAATACGAGGGCCAAGCACCATAGTAATACGGCGAAGACCATACGGCATAGGTAGGTCTGCCGAACACATCCCACAGCGGCGGACGCTTGACGAACACCGGACGCACGATATAATTAGCCCCGTACAGATAGCGGTCTCCGACCACCTCAACGTAAAGCGTAGAAGCTCTGCGCTCGGCTACGAGAGTGGCTACATCCTGGAAGAGAGAGGGGCCCAGACACGCCTGAATCAGGAAGGCGTGATAAGCGCCCTGACGGGTCTCAAGCACACGGAGATAATCGATATATCCGTCGCGGTTGAGATCCAGGTTATTGATCATATAGCGGCTGGAGTTGAGCAACTGCTCGAACTCCGGGACCGTGCGTGCCTCTGCGAAAGCCGCAGCCACCGCGTTCAGATCCAGATAGAACGAGAGGTCCTCGTTATACGAGGTCACATAAACCGTGGTGGTTGTCGTATGCTTGGGCGCAGGAGTTGTCACACGCGTGGTGTACTCCGTGCGTACCGGAGCGATAGAACGCTCCGTCGGAGCCACCGTCCAGATCGAAGTCCAGCAACCTGTCATGAGAAAAGACAAGGGTGCAAGGTACAATATACGAAGAAACTTATTCATAACGCTCTATTTTCATTATTACAATGTTTTTGCTACTTCCACTTCTTCGAAAGCCTCGAGGATATCGCCGTCCTTGAGGTCGTCATACGCCTTGAGCGAGAGACCGCACTCGGTGTTCACACCGGCTTCCTTGATATCATCCTTGACATGCTTGAGGGATGCCAGTTCGGCGGTCTTGATCACAATACCGTCGCGGATGACACGCACCTTGTTGCCGCGTTTGATCTTTCCTTCGCGTACGATACAACCGGCGATCGTGCCTACCTTCGAGATATGGAAGGTCTGGAGCACCTCAAGGGTGGCAGTCACTTCTTCCTTCACCTCCGGCGAGAGCATTCCTTCCATAGCGGCTTTCACCTCATTGATAGCATCGTAGATGATCGAATAGATGCGGATATCCACCTCTTCGGTCTCCGCCATCTTACGGGCAGAACCGGTAGGACGGACATTGAAGCCGACGATGATAGCATCCGAAGCGGCAGCCAGCATGACATCGCTGTCCGAGATAGCACCTACCGCGCCATGGATCACATTGACCTGGATATTCTCGGTGGAGAGCTTGAGCAGCGAGTCCTTGATAGCCTCTACGGAACCGTCCACATCCGCCTTGACGATGATATTGAGTTCCTTGAAATCGCCGATAGCCAGACGACGGCCGATCTCCTCCAGACCTACGTGTTTCTTGGTACGGATCGACTGCTCACGCTGGAGTTGCTCACGTTTGTTGGCGATCTCGCGTGCCTCCTGCTCAGTCGGCAGTACGTTGAACTCGTCACCTGCCTGCGGCGCACCGTTCAGACCGAGGATCGAACAGGGCTCACCCGGACGAACCTCCGTGATCTTCTGACCACGCTCGTTGAACATCGCTTTGATGCGGCCGTGGAAGGTTCCTGCAAGGACGATATCGCCCATATGAAGGGTTCCGTCGGACACCAGCAGCGTAGCCACATAGCCTCGTCCCTTGTCCAGCGACGACTCGATGACCGAACCTTTCGCACGGCGTTTGGGGTTCGCCTTGAGATCCAGCAGTTCCGCCTCAAGCAGCACTTTCTCCAGCAGTTCGAAGACTCCGGTACCTTTCTTCGCGGAGATCTCCTGACACTGGTATTTGCCGCCCCAGTCCTCTACGAGGATATTCATGTTCGACAGTTGCTCACGTATCTTATCGGGATTGGCACCGGGTTTATCCACCTTGTTGATAGCAAAGACCATCGGTACTCCGGCAGCCTGGGCGTGGTTGATTGCCTCGATCGTCTGCGGCATGACCGCATCGTCGGCAGCAATGATGATGATCGCTATATCCGTTACCTTGGCACCACGTGCACGCATGGCGGTGAACGCTGCGTGACCCGGGGTATCGAGGAACGTGATATGCTGTCCGTTCTTCAGTTTGACATTATAGGCTCCGATATGCTGGGTGATACCGCCTGCCTCTCCGGCAATCACGTTCGCGTTACGGATATGATCCAGCAGCGAAGTCTTACCGTGATCAACGTGACCCATTACCGTTACGATCGGGCAACGGGACTCGATATCCTCGTCGTTCACCACCTCGTCGGCGTTGATCTCCTCCACTACATGAGCCGCAACGTACTCTGTCTGGAAGCCGAACTCCTCTGCTACCAGATTGATTGTCTCGGCGTCGAGGCGCTGGTTGATGGAGACGAAGAGACCGAGGCTCATGCAGGTACCGATAATCTTGTTCACCGGCACGTTCATCATCACAGCGAGGTCATTAGCGGTCACGAACTCGGTCAGTTTGAGGATCTTGGACTGCTCCTGTGCCTCCATGATCTCGAGTTCATGCTTCTCACGCTCCTGTTCGCGGCGTTCGCGTTTGTATTTGGAGGTATTACTCTTGTTCTTGGGTTGCTGCAGACGGTTGAGCGTCTCCTTGAGAGCGCGTTCCACCTCCTCCTGCGTAGCCTCGCGGGGTTGGTTCTTCTTGTTCTTCTTACCGGCCTGGTTACGCTTGTCGTTCGGATCCACCTTGGCGGCATTGTTCTTGATGCGTTCGCGCTTGCGCCGCTCTGCAGCCGCTTGTTGCTGCGCCTGCTGCGCCGCCTGACGCTCCTCACGCTCTTTGCGTTTCTGCTCTTTGGATTTCTTCGCCGGACGGGTAGAGGTATCGATGGCATTGAGATCGATCTTACCGATCACTTTCGGAGCATTCTTCAGTTCGGGTTTGCCGAGGGTGAAGATCTCTTTCTTCGGTTTCGCTTCGGGTGCAGGGGCGGGTGCTTGCGCAGGTGCGGATGCCGGTTTGTTTGCTGCAGTCTTAGCCGCAGCCTCTTGTGCTTTGCGTGCCGCCTCCTCTTCTTGCGCCTTACGAGCCGCTGCTTCGGCAGCTGCTTTCTCCGCAGCCGCCTTGGCCGCAGCCTCTGCCGCCGCTTTCTCGGCGGCAATGCGTTCCGCCTCCCGTCTGGCTTTCTCTTCGGCTATACGGGCAGCCTCGGCAGCTTCAGCGGCTTTGCGGGCTGCTTCCGCAGCCGCCTTCTCCGCTTTCTCCGCTTCTTCCCTGCTCTGCCGCTCCACGGCAAGACGGTCCGCCTCTATCTTTGTCGCCATGTCCTTATTGAACTCCTTGGCGAGTTGCAGATAGAGATCATCATCGATGCGGACATTCGGATCCGCCTCGATGGGATGACCGTTCTTCTCACACCAAGCGGTGAGGGTTGCCATACCTATATTCAGTTCTTTACATGCTTTAATTAGTTTTATCGCCATGTCGCGTGAACTATGGCTCAGAACGATTCGCGACGCTGTCGCTCATATGATCTTTCGCCATGTTCCCGCTCTTCGGTCCGCGAACACTACGTTCGGTTCACATCCCGATTTACGAGAACTCCTCTTAGTCCGTAGAGGGGTTAAGGGTTAGACTTAGTCGTTAGCAAACTCGGCAGCGAGGATACGGAGCACCTCATCGATGGTCTCCTCCTCGAGGTCAGTCTGCTTGAGCAGTTCGGCCTTGGATGTACCGAGCACATCTTTGGCGGTGTCGAGTCCGATCGCCTTGAAGGCGTCGAGCACCCACTGGTCGATCTCGTCGTTGAACTCGTCGAGATAGATATCATCCATATCCTGCTCGTTGATCTCTCTATAGACATCGATCTGGTAACCGGTGAGCATACATGCGAGTTTGATGTTATAACCACCCTTACCGATAGCGAGGGAGACCTCGTCGGGCTGGAGATAGACCTTAGCCGTCTTGGCTTCCTCGTCGATCTCCATGGTAGAGATCTTCGCAGGCGCAAGGGCGCGCTGGATATAGAGGTTGATATTCGGCGTATAGTTGATCACATCGATGTTCTCGTTTCGGAGTTCGCGCACGATACCATGAATACGCGCACCCTTCACACCCACGCAGGCGCCGACCGGATCGATGCGGTCGTCGAAAGTCTCCACAGCCACTTTGGCGCGCTCACCCGGAATACGGGCGATGTTCTTGATGGCGATCAGTCCTTCCTTCACCTCCGGCACCTCCTGCTCGAAGAGACGCTGCAGGAAGAGCGGTGCGGTACGGGAGAGAATGATTTTCGGGGTCTGGTTCTTGTTGTCCACCTGCACCACTACGGCGCGAACGATCTCACCCTTGCGGTAGAAATCCGTAGGGATCTGGTTCTGTTTCGGGAGATAGAGCTCGTTGCCCTCCTCGTCAAGGAGAAGCATCTCTTTCTTCCATACCTGATAGAGTTCGCCGGACACCACCTGACCGATCATCTCTTTGTATTTCTGGTAGAGGCTCTCTTTCTGGAGCTCAAGGATCTTCGAAGCGAGAGTCTGACGGAGATTGAGGATCATACGGCGTCCGAAAGAAGCCATATCCACCTTGTCGGTTACCTCTTCTCCCACCTCTGCCTCGTCATCGAGTTTGAGTGCATCGGAGAGTGCGATCTGGGTGTCAGGGTTCGCTACATCGTCGTCCTCCATCACCAGACGGTTACGATAGATCTCCAAGTCTCCTTTGTCGGGGTTGACGATCACATCGTAGTTAGCCGCGGAGCCGTACATCTTCGTGATAACGGAGGTGAAAGAGTCCTTGAGCACATTGATAAAAGTCTGTTTGTCAATGCGTTTGAATTCATTGAATTCCGAGAAAATGTCAATCAGGTTGATTGACTCTTGTTTGCTTGCTGCCATTTTGTATATTAGAATTTTAAATCATATTTCACATATTTGGGTTCGTCGTAGCGCCAGGTGTGGGTGACGATCCGTGTCTCTTTGCGTTTCTTGCCTTCCACCGCCACTTTCTCCTCGCAATCGACGGAGAAAGTCTCCTCGTCGACGGAGACGAGCTGACCGCGGAACTTGACGGTCTTTGCGTCCGCAGGACGGTCTTTCGACGGCTGACTTTCGACAGCCAGCACCTCCACATCATGGCCGAGGTTCTTCTCGAACTGCATCTTGGTCTTGAAAGGATCGGTCAGGCTCACGCTACCGACCTCAAGAGAGTAATCCAAGTCCGACGGCTGAAGGCCGGCAGCCGAATTCTCAATCTTCTCAACGAGATAGCGGTTCAGCTCCGCGCAGAAATCCACATCCACGCCTGCCAGACGGTCCACCTCCACGAGGATATCGTTCGCCGCCGAAACGCCGAGGGTGATCAACTCATAACCGGTACCGTTGAGGTACTCCTCAATCCATGCTTGTAATTGCTGTTTGTCTATCATAATTCACTTCCTTTCCATCCCAGAGAAACCGGAGACACATCTCCATTTTTACGGGAGCGAGGGAACCACTCGGGTCCCCTCGTTCATTTCACGGTGCAAAGATACTACTTTTTTTTGAATTGACCAAATTTTAGAAGCACTTTTTTATTTTTTCCGTTATTTTATGCCGTTTTGAGCCGACGGACAGAGGTTTGCGGATAGCAATGAGGATGTACGGATAAGTAATAATCGTTCCGCGCGAATGTGCGGATAAGAACAGGACCATCACGGGACCATGTCCTGAGAACGACCCGAGAAAGTACGAATCAGAACAATAGGAGTGTGTCTTTACGTACACCGGCTCAAAAAGTTTACGATTATTAAGATTTGTTCTGACCACGGCTTAACCACGACTTGCCCTCGACTTAACCTCGACATTAACCCGACTCAAATTCGGGCTGTTTGGGGGCAAAAAAGTATACGATTATTAAGATTCGGGGGCATTCACGCGACCTTCATCAGTTTCCCATTACTCCGCCTTGAGTTTTATCACGGCGGTACATAATGCTAACATGAATCCCGGAAGAATAAAATACATGATAGCCAGCATCATCCAATATCGACTCAAATTCCATATGATCGTCGTACGGAGAATCCAAGGAGAGCGTATATCCATCAGTATTAGTTTCGTTCACATCTTGATTATCATGAAATGAATAAATTCCGTATTCCTCAACAAAACCATCTTGACGATCAATTACAAGATAACCACGTTCAATGTAGTCCCTAATAGTGTTCATAAATTCATCATGAGTATTGCAGATAGCATCTTCATGTATTCTCATATACATGGTCAAAAGATTGGAGCCATATTGTTTGGTCTGATACATCCATGAAGAACAGTCTGCGTAAAAATAAGTCTCATGATCCTCATTTCCCGTGTAAAGATAATCTCCATACCCAAGGAGTTGTTTTCTTGAATATGCATCATTAGATATCTTTTTATATGCATCCAGATACTCTAAATTTGCGTCATTGGGATAATAAACATAAGCAGTAACATATTCAACAGAATCTCCATTCTCTTCAATATCTATATATACTCCTGCAACTCCATCGGCTACGAATTTCGTACCCTCATTGTATGGCTTACTTGTGAGAAGCCATTTGTTAGTTGGTTCATAGGTGTCGCTATAATCCGGTATATATTCACGGTCTGGTAATTCGGTAAAACCGTAATTTGCCAAAGAGGTTTGATATTCCGATTTGGGCAAGTCGTATATGCTTTCAACAATTCTCGGAATATTTAATTTTGTGATAACGGTCAAGTCATTTTCTTTTGTACTAAAATCAGGTTTATTTCCGTTACATGCAGACAAACAGAATGCCAAAACAATGGAGGCATACATAATAAAAATCTTTTTCATCTTGATATATGATTAATTGTTATAATATTGAATATTTTCTGGATTTATCTTGTATATATTCCCATCTGTATCATCTTTTACAATTGCACAGGGGAAATCCTCATGTGAACCATCTTCTTTGTAAAATGGCTTCGAGGTCATTTCCAATAAAACACCTGTTCTTTCTCTCATGGCGAAGTCTCGTTCTTTTTGTGTTTTGTAATCATAAAATCCGGGCTTTTTGAATCCCCATACATTGTACCCTTCAAGGGTAAACTTAATTTTTGTTTCCATTACTACAGAATTTTAACAATACGCCTACTCTTTATCGGATTTTCGGCTTACTCCGTTTTATTATTTGTTTATGCATATATACGAAAAACGTGAGGCTTGTTAGCTTCAATTTGGAATCTTGAGGAATTCTGGACTACCTATACCAACCAAATATCCACTGAACAAGGCTCACGCTTACGCATGAGCACTCAAAAGCCTTGTTCTTGGTTGGTAATCTGAAAGTGTCCAGTTTTCAAGATTCCAAGTTCTTAGCTGAATGCTTTATTTTTTATGTATGTTTTTAGTCTGTTGTTTTATGCCATAGGCGGATTTTTGTTTGTTACTATGTTTGTATTTAATCGTTGCCTTCGGTAAGGCGTTTGATTTCGTTATTCTCAATAAGTGAACGCATCTGGGTAATTGCAATCTGGTTGAGTTGACGCAGCCGTTCAGCAGAGGACAAACCCTGACGGATAAATACAGCGTTCAAACTCTCCATATTACTTAACACTACCAGTTGTTCCAAAGTAGCATAATCACGCATGTTGCCTTCTTTATCCGGGTTCGCCACCCGCCACTGGATAGCCGTCATTCCAAACAAGGCTACGTTCAACAGATCGGCTTCTGATGCGTATATGCCTGTGAGTTGTTGCGGTGTTACCTCCGGCGGAACAAGTGTGTCTTTGATAGCGTCCGTATGAATACGGTAATTGATTTTAGAAAGAGTGCGCTGCACGCTCCAACCTAATTTCAGACGGTCAGTTTCGTCATCTTTGAGGCGTTGGTACTCGCGAATGAGATAGAACTTGAATTCAGGACTAAGCCAAGATGCAAACTCAAAAGCAATATCTTTATGCGCATAAGTACCTCCGTATCTGCCGGGAGTGGCTACTATACCGATGGCGTTGGTCCGTTCTATCCATTGTTTGCTCGTCAGGACAAATCCATTCGTGCCTGCCTCCATTCTAATATTACTGAATTCCGTAACATTAAAATCGGGATTATTAATGCGCTCCCAAATACCCAAGAAGTCCACCGCATAGCGCGTAGAAAGCCAGTGAGAGATAACCAAACCCGTAGCTTCGGCATTTTTATACCGCGCCATATCGGTCAGCGAGATGTAATCCTCTGTTTGCTGCTTGATAATTACTACTTCGTCATTCCCTACCTGTATAGTACGTTTCTTTGCCATAGGCGGATTTCTTTTTGTTATATGGTCATTAGTCAAAGTCAGTATAATTATCAGAGAAATAGGTACTTATTTCTTTGATTATTCCGGGATTGTTATTTACTACGTGACGACGAACTAATGCATAAGCACTTTTCTCAACAATCTGGTAATGCAGGAAATGTTCTTCTGAAAAGTAAGTCGTCAGAACACGGCGATAAACTCGGAAACGCTTCGTTTCGTGATCGCTTTCGCCCAGCAAATTAGCCCCAAGAAAAGTATAAGGATAGTGAGGAAGCATTATGCCAAATAACCATATGAAGGAATCCGGTACTGTTGCAATTCCTCGCTCTGTACGCGTCGGAACTCATACAAGCGATTGCCTTTATCGGTTTTCTGCTCTTTTGAATTATTACCTAATAACGTTCCCATAATAGATTAATTTTCATTTTGCGCTGCAAAGGTACACAAAAAAAATGACATGTGCAAGTGCATACATCATTTTTAGTGATTTTTTGTATTATGTATGTTGTTTGTCTGTTGTTTTATGCCATAGGCGGATTTTTGTTTTAATTATTCAATGATCTCCCAATGACCGTCTTTGCGGCCGTTTCTGCGACGGAGATAGCCATGCTGCTGAAGAAGCCCGATGTTGAACTTGACACCACTCTCCGTAATATCTCCCAATGCATCGGCTATTTCTATGCGAGTGGCTTTCGGGTAGTCCTTTAGATACTCCAAAATACGCTTTTGGGTAGTATTCAACGGCTTTCGGACAGTTGTTTCCTTCTTTTGGGTAGTAGAATCCAGTGCATCCAAGTCCTTTTGGGTAGTAACTTCGTTCTTTTGGTCAGTTAACCAAATACGTGCGATAAACTGGTTCCCGTCCGGTCGGTCAATAAAATCGACATCGCATTTCGTCGCAACGACACGCGGAATGCCCGAACCTAAGCCGCGGTAAGGCATGGTATGTGACCCAAACTGAGCAAGCAATATATTACGCGGATTAGAGTTGCTTAAAAGTATTTCGTCAATGGTCTGCCCATCCGGCAGGCAGCCCGGATTGATGATCTCAATGCGATTGTCAAACACCAGCAGCCGTATTGCGGCAGGTTTAAGCAAATCCAAATGATCTGCTATCTGCTTCGGGGTGGTAAAATCCAACTTGTATTGCACGGTTGTTGATTCACCAATACTACACAATTCTATCAATTCTTGCTCAGTCATTTGTCATCTTTGCAACTTTTAGCTGCAAAGGTACAACAACAAAAAATGACATGTGCAAGAAAAAATACGAAAAAACTTGCATATGTCAGAAAAAAGCAGTATCTTTGCACGCTATTTTGCGTAAGTATGCGCATGCGCGAAAAATACCAGACAAGGAGAAAGCAAGTGACAATAGAAGAGTTAGGCATATTGTTTGAGGAGCATCCGGAGATCGGATTGATCCGGCGCGAGATGAAGAAGGGCGGTGCGAACCACCTTCTTATCACGGGTCTGCACGCTTCCGCACGCGCGCTGGCGCTACACGCGTTAGAAAAGGAGCGGCTTTTTGTCGTGCTGGACAACGAGGATGAGGCAAGATACCTGTATAGCGACCTGCAGTCGCTGGAGGCGGAAGACCAAAAGACGAATGTGTTTTTCTTCCCTGCGGCGCAGAAAAGGCGTGCGGTGGACGAGGCGGCGCAGATCATGCGCACAGAGTGTCTTGGTGCATTGTCGCACACGGAAGCCCCCTATGTCGTTGTGACTTATCCGGAGGCGATAGCAGAAGAAGTGCCGAGTCCGGGAGAGTTGTCCGCTATCAGCATTCAGTATGCTGTGGGGCAAGAGGTGCAGATATCCGCGATCGGCACGCAGTTGGCAGAGTTGGGATTTGAACGCGTGGATTTTGTGTTCCAGCCCGGGCAGTATGCCGTGAGAGGAAGTATCGTGGATATATACAGCTACAGCCACGACGATCCGTTCCGTCTGGATTTCTTCGGCGACGAGATCGACAGTATCCGTACCTTCGACATCGAGGACCAGCTGTCCAAAACACGCGTCGAAGCCGCGGAGATTGTGGGGAAGGGCCAAGGGGACAATGTACAAGGTACAAAGGCCTCCATCGTCGATTACCTGACGGACGAGACAGTCTGGGTGAGCAATGACTGGAGCGTAGTGCGGTACAAGTTAGAAGGGTTAGGGGCTTCCGGGTCCTTAGGGTCGTCAGGGTCGTTAAGGACAATAGAGATTGCTCAAAAGAGCACGTTCCCTGAGTACTCCAAAGTGACCTTCGACACCGTGCCGCAGCCGGTCTTCCACAAGCAGTTTGACATCCTCACCGACGATCTGCAGAAGCATATCGAAGAGGGGTATAAGATATATATCTTAGCAGAACAGAAGAAGCAGTTGGACCGCCTGAAAGCGATCATGGATGCACAAGGCACAGAGGTGTCCTTCATCCCGATCAACGCCACCCTGCATGAAGGGTTTGTGGACGAGGGGTTGAAGATCTGCTGCTACACCGATCACCAGATCTTCGAACGTTTCCACCGCGTGGCGATGAGCAGCGAGAACGCACGGAGAGGCAAGGCGATCATCACCCTGCGGGAGATCAACCAGCTGCAGGTAGGCGATTATGTCGTGCATTCGGATCACGGTATCGCCAAATTCGGCGGCATCGTCACCACACCCGTGAACGGCAAGCCGCAAGAGATGATCAAACTGAACTACCGCGACGGCGCAAACGTGTTCGTGAGCATCCACAACCTGCACCGGATCAGCAAATACAAGGGCAAGGAAGGCAGCGAACCGACGATAGCACGGTTAGGCAGCGGCGCCTGGGAACGGCTCAAAGAACGGACGAAAGACAAGATCAAGGATATCGCCCGCGACCTGATCAAACTCTATGCCACCCGCAAGCAGCAGAAAGGCTTCGCCTACTCGCCCGACAGCTATATGCAGCACGAGCTCGAAGCCTCGTTCCTCTACGAGGACACGCCGGATCAGGCGAAAGCCACCGCAGAGGTGAAACGCGACATGGAGAGCCCGATGCCGATGGACCGACTGGTCTGCGGCGATGTAGGCTTCGGCAAGACGGAAGTAGCGATGCGCGCTGCTTTCAAAGCGGCTACGGACGGCAAACAGGTAGCAGTATTGGTGCCTACCACGGTGCTTGCGCTCCAACACTATAACACCTTCCGCGAACGGATGGCAAATATGCCCGTGCGGATCGAATACCTGAGCCGGCTCAAAAGCCCGAAAGAGATCAAAGAGTTGTTGGCGGAACTGAAAGAAGGCAAGATTGACATCCTTATCGGAACCCATAAACTGATCGGCAAAAGCGTGCAGTGGCACGATCTGGGACTGCTGATCATCGACGAGGAACAGAAATTCGGCGTAGCCGCCAAAGAGAAACTGAAGACGCTGCGGGCGAACGTAGATGTACTGACGCTGACGGCAACGCCTATCCCGCGAACGCTGCAGTTCTCGCTGCTCGGAGCACGGGATCTGAGCGTCATGACCACTCCCCCGCCCAACCGCTATCCGGTGCAGACAGAACTGATCACCATAGACGATGAGGATATCATCCGCGAAGCAATCGACCTGGAGATGGGACGCAACGGCCAGATCTTCATCGTCAACAACCGCATTGAGATGCTACCGCGTATCGAACGGCGGATCCGGAAACTATGCCCCGAAGCACGTATCATCACGGCACACGGACAGATGCCCGCAAACGAGATGGAGGAACGGCTGGAAGCGTTTATCAACTACGATTACGATATCCTGCTCTCCACCACGATCATCGAATCCGGCGTAGATATACCGAACGTGAATACCATCCTCATCTTCAGCGCCCACCAGTACGGTCTGGCGGATCTGCACCAGTTGAGAGGACGCGTAGGAAGGTCGAACAGAAAAGCGTATTGCTATCTGGTCACGCCCGAACGCGAACTGCTGACAGCCGACGCACGGAGACGGTTGGAGGCTTTGAGCACCTTCGCCGAGTTGGGATCCGGATTCAATCTGGCAATGCAGGACCTCGATATACGAGGAGCAGGTAACCTCTTGGGCAGTGAGCAATCGGGCTTCATCGCCGATCTCGGATACGAGACCTACCAGCGGATCCTGAACGAAGCCATCGAAGAGCTGAAGGAAGAGGAGAACCTCTCTTCAACTCAAGGAGAAGGAAGCCAAATGGTAAATGGCAAATGGATAAATGAGAAAATGAACTGGTGCTCGGACAGCCAGTTGGAGACCGATCTGGCGGCTTGTTTCCCCACCGATTATATTGAGAATATATCCGAGCGGATCACACTCTATCGCGAGTTAGACAACCTGCGAGACGAAGAACAGTTACTGGAGTTCCGCAAACGGCTGATAGACCGGTTCGGTGTGCTGCCGGAGCCGGCAGAGGAACTCTTGGAGGTCGTGCGGCTCAGATGGATTTGCTGCCGCATGGGCATCGAGAAGATATTGCTCAAACAGGAACGGATGACACTCTATCTGGTGCAGCACAAAGATGCGTACTGGCAATCGGAGATGTTCGGCAAGATCATCCAATACGCCGTAAACCGTCCGGAACGCTGCAGCCTGCATGAGGAACGCGACAAGAAAGGACTCCCCACAGGCAGAAGATACGTAAGCATCCTCAATGTGAAAACCATCGCCGGAGCCATCAACCTGCTATCGAAAGTAGAGAAAGGAGATTGGTGATTGATAATTAATAGTTATGAAATTTATAGGAATCATACCGGCGCGGTACGCGTCCACCCGTTTTCCGGGTAAGCCGCTGTCAGACATCTGCGGCAAGACCATGATCCGACGCGTGTACGAACAAGCCATGAAGGCCTTGGACACCGTGGTGGTCGCTACGGACGACGAGCGTATATACGAAGGTGTGGAGCGGTTCGGAGGCAAGGTTGTAATGACCCGCGCAGACCATCGCTGCGGTACGGACCGGTGTCTGGAGGCATACGAAGGGATCACTACCCCCTTCTGGCGCGAACAGAACAACCGCGACACCGTGATCATCAATATTCAGGGCGACGAACCCTTCATCCAACCGGAACAGATAGAGACACTCATGGCTTGTTTCGATCATCCGGACACACAGATCGCTACACTCGTTCGTCCCTTCACGGAACAGGACACACAAACCGATCTGGAGAACCCGAACCGCCCCAAAGTGAATTGGGATATCGCTTCAGGGGAAGCGAAGATGTTCTCCCGCAAAGCGATTGCCGCTTCGGACGGCAAATACTACCGGCATATAGGCATTTACGCCTACCGCGCAGATATCCTCACGCAGATCACGAAACTGGAGCAGAGCCCGCTGGAGATAGAGGAACGATTGGAGCAGTTACGATGGCTCGAGAACGGCTACCCTATCCGCGTGGGCGTGACGACTCTCGAGACGATCGGAATCGACACCCCGGAAGATCTCGAGCACGCGATTGAGTGGTATAAGTATAACGGAGATTGAGAATTGAGAATTGAGAATTGAGAATTAAGAATTGAAAATAATATTAACCTTTTAAAAACACAACACAATTATGGCAAAAGAAAATTGTCCTACTCCGCACATCGGTGCGCAGTACGGAGAGATCGCAAAGACTGTGATCATGGCGGGTGACCCGCTTCGTGCAAAACTAATGGCAGAACGCTATCTGGAGAACCCGCGCTTGGTGACAAGCGTACGTAATATGTTCGGCTTTACCGGCATGTATAAAGGCAAAGAAGTGTCCGTAATGGGACATGGAATGGGTATTCCGTCAATCGGTATCTACACCTACGAGTTATTCAATTTCTATGATGTAGAGACGATCATCCGCGTAGGTTCATGCGGTGCCCGCCAGATGCATGTTCATCTGGGCGATCTGGTGATCGCACAAGGAAGTTGCACCGATTCGAACTGGGCAGAGCAATACCAGCTCAACGGAACTTTCGCCCCGATCGCTGATTTCGACTTATGCCGTCGCGCTGTGGACGCCTGCGAGAAATTCGGTTACACCTACCATGTAGGTAATGTCTTCTCGGCTGATAGCTTCTACTGCGAAGATCCGCGCAAGGCGAACTGGACGAAGATGGGCGTGCTGGCAGACGAGATGGAGGCTCCGGCGCTGTACATGAACGCTGCCCGACTGGGAAAACGCGCGTTGGTGATCTGCACCGTGAGCGATCATATCCTCACCGGCGAAGCAACTACCGCAGAGCAACGCCAGAACTCGTTCACCAATATGATGGACATTGCATTTGATATTATCTAAAAGAATGAGAAAATCTATTATCCTATTGGTATTAGCGCTCCTGCCCCTGGGTATCATGGCCCAGGAGCAGGGTGCGGCTGATACTCCCAAACAAGAAAGCCGCTCAAGTAGCAAGATATTCACCGGTTTTTCCGGAGGAATGCTGCTGCACGGCGGTTACCTCTTCTCCGACGACCCCACTAAAGTGTTCAGTAATACCGGTCTGGGTAGTCCGGATTACGTGAAGGGATTGCCCAATGACGGATTTTGTTACGGCCTGGGCGGTTTGCTCCGCGTGCATTTTATCAATCATGTTCATCTGGGCGCAGAGGGATACGTAAGCACTATGCCGCTGATGAAAACAGGCTCGAACGTACGTACCGGTTGGGGAGGCGCTTTCGCCGATTTCTATACCAACTGGGGACGGACAAGACCGATGATCGGTTTATCGGTAGGAGGCGGAACAATGAAGCGTCTGTATGTACCGAAGCAAGACCCCGTAGAGAGCGGCTCTGCACCGGATGAAAGCACCACCTACAACTCCAGTTATGTCAAGACACCATTCTTTTACATGGATCCATATATAGGAATGGAGATCGGACTCAACAACCACATTGCCCTGATGATCCGCATCGATTATATGTTGCCCTTCGGCCGCACAAACAGCGGTCTCACCAAACTGGGCGACGATGTGAAATGGAGCAATTTTATGACCCCGAGCGGACCACGCCTCTATGTAGGCGTAATGTTCGGCAGACTGAAACGCAACTAAAAGAGAAACAAATTAAATAACTATATATAAATGGATAAAAACACTTGGATTGGCTTCCTTTTGATAGCCGGAATTATTGTGGGCTTCGCTATGTTCAACCGTCCGTCCAAGGCGGAGTTGGCAGAGCGTCAGCGCATACAAGACTCTATTAATGTAGTACGAATGGCCGAGCACGCAGCACAGGTGCGCTCGGAGGAATTGAATCAACAGGCAGCACAAGCAATCGCCGAACCTCAGGAACTGAGCGAAGCAGAGGTGCAGGACCGTATCCAAAAGGCGTATGGCCCGTTTGCTGTAGCAGCGCAGGGCGAAGAACAGTTCGTCACGTTGGGGAACGAACATATACGCCTGACCCTCTCTACCTTAGGCGGTACGATCAAACGTGCCGAGTTACCGGAATACAAGGCCGCCGGAGATAGCGTCAACCCGCTACGGCTCTTCGGCGAAGATGAGACCGTATTCAGTTTCACCCTGCCGACGATCAATAACCTGATTTTAGAGACCTCACGCCTGTATTTCACGCCGGCAGCGGTAGATAGCAATAAGGTGATCATGCGCCTCAAGACGAACAATCCGGAGGCATGGTTGGACTTCGTATATGAGTTGTCGGACGATTATATGGTAGCCTTCACTGTGCAGGCACACAACATGCAGACGGAGTTGGCGCAGAACGTATATTCGCTGGATCTGGATTGGAAACAGGTGATCCCGCAGCATGAGCAGGGACGTAAGTTCGAAGAACGCTATGCCCAGTTGCAGTACATGCTGGTAGGCGGCGATATGGAGAAACTGAGCGAGAGCAAGGAGGATCACGAGAAAGAGAACTCGCGCGTGAAATGGATCGGATATAAGGACCAGTTCTTCTCCTCCGTGCTGATTGCCGATGAGGCTTTCTCTTCGTCGGAGTTCTACTCGCGTCCTCTCCCCCGCACCTCTGGTTATATCAAGCAATACACGACGAGAACCGTTGTGCCCTTCGATATCACCGGCGAGAAGAGTACAGGATTCCGCTTCTATCTGGGACCGAACCACTACAACACCCTCAAGGCGTATGACGAGGGAGTGGCGAAAGAGGATCGCCTGAACCTGAAGAAACTCGTTCCGCTGGGATGGAAGATCGTGAGCTGGATCAACACGGCGTTAGTGATCCCGATGTTCGATCTCTTCACCGGTTGGGGACTGCATATCGGTATCGTGATCCTGTTGATGACGATCGTGATCAAACTGATCATCTTGCCGTTTGTCTTTGTGTCCTATAAATCGAGCGCAAAAATGCGTGCGCTGAAGCCGCAGATAGATGCGATCAACGAGAAATATCCGGCAGAGAAAATGCAGGAACGCCAGCAGGCAACGATGCAACTCTACCAGCAAGCAGGAGTGAGTCCGATGAGCGGCTGCCTGCCGATGCTCTTCCAGTTCCCTGTGCTGATGGCTATGTTCTGGTTTCTGCCTACCGCTATCGAGCTTCGCGGCAAATCGCTTTTATGGGCGGACGACCTCTCTACCTACGATGCGGTCTTCCATTGGGGTGTGAACATCCCGCTGTTAGGCGACCACCTGTCGCTATTCTGTCTCCTTATGACGATCACCAATATCGTCTATACCTATCTCACGATGCAGTCGCAGGCAACCGATCCGAACATGAAGTTCATGAAATATATGATGTACGCAATGCCGTTGATGTTCCTCTTTATCTTCAACGACTACGCAGCCGGACTGAGTTACTACTACCTGGTATCGCTCTTCTTCACGATCATCCAGACAATGATCTTCCGTTGGACTTTGGACGATAAAAAAATGTTGGCCGAAATAGAGGCCAACAAGAAGAAACGTGCCGGAAAACCGAAATCGGGCTTTATGCAGCGTCTCGAGGCAATGCAGAAGGAACAACAACGAATGGCGCGTGAGAACGCAAAGAAGAATATGCGTCGCTGACGAGCTCCTCTCCCTTCGGGGAGAGGGTAATGCCGTCGGCGGCAAGCAGTTCGTCGCTGCGATCCGCTGCTAACATCGGAGAAGTGATATCCACCAGATGGATGCACTGAACTGCAGCCAGACGGAAGAGCGCCAGATTATACATCTCATGTATATTACGCAGACGCTCTACTGAACCGCCTAACCAATATAAGACATTACGCCGCTCCTGCATTGTCATTCCACGTGTGATATACGCAAAATAGCGGTTGGCATCAATGATCGGCAGACTAACGAGAACCGGCTCCTGTCCGTGCGCACGCGCTTGCGCGATCCTATTAATATAGAATGCTTTATAGGCTGCCAAATCCATTTGAGGTTCGTGAAGACCGGCGGGGTTAGCGGCAATCGCTTTCCAGTCGTACTGCAATCCACTCTCGGGCTGAATAATAATTGTCTTGTCCATAACTATAAAGATTTAGATAATGATATATCGGTTAATAATCAGAAATTATCATTAGAGATTAGATATTAAATAAGCAATTACTGCCGGTAACTGTAGGCAATAGAGAGCGACCAAAAGGTCAAATCCGATTCGTTTTACAGTTTTCATATGCAATTAATTTTAAATGATTATACAATTTTATTTTGATTGACGGTGCAAAATTACTGCTATTTCACCGGATGGGCAAGTAAATGTGATTAGGGACGAATAATTGTGACGAAAGTGGTTCAAAAGATGACTAAATCGCAAATATAGTGACGAAAAAAGTAGAATATACGATTTGTCACACTTTTAAAATAGACTAAATATGGCTAAAATTCCGAATTCATTAGTATCTACACCGGCGCTATTGACGCACATTCTCGTGCTGCCGGCATTCTTTCTGGGATTTATCCTGATATATGACAGCGGATGGATGATCCATTTTCTCGGAGGGGGAAAAGAGAGGGAGGTATTTAACTCGCTGATGCTTACCTGCATACTGATCGGAGTGCTGTGCGGATCACGGATCCCGATGATAGCCGTTCGCCATCACGGGGGACTCACATGGTGGCAGTACTCCATTTGGTCGTTCATGGAAGTAGTGGTATTCTCTGCCTTCGCGGCATTGTATATGGCGCTGGTATGGGGCAATTACGGTTATTTCACGGCGTTTGGTCATTGCCTGCGTATCTCGTTCTTGATCCTTCCATACGCGTATATTCTGTTTGCTCTGTTCTTCGCCCACCTTCGTCCTGACGAAAAAGAATCAGCGGAGGAAGATCTGGTGCGTTTCACCGACACTACCGGCCGGTTGAAACTGGTGATTGCCCACGATGTCATTCTCTATATTGAGGCGCAGGAAAACTATGTGTCTATCCATTACATGGAGGGGGAGCGTCCTAAAGAGTACTCGCTCCGCCAATCGATGAGAGGAATAGAAGACCTGATGGAGAAGCACGGCATTATCCGATGCCAGCGTTCGTATTTCGTCAATCCGCGCCACGTGACGGTGCTTCGGCGGGATAAGGAAGGAATGATACAAGCCGAGTTAGATATAACAGGAAGCAGACCCGTTCCTGTTTCTCCCAAATACTACGAAGAGTTAAGCAAAATGCTGTAAGCAGGTCAGCGCGAAAGTGCATTGACGAGCATTCCACACGCCGCAAGAATATCTTCTCCGCGTGAACGGCGGATCGTGGTAGTAAGTCCGTTAGCCGTGAGATAATCGCGGAACCACTCCATTTGCCGCTCATCCGAAGAAGGGAAATGACGGTCGGATTTAATATCCTCCACACCGGCGTGAAAACGAATGAGATTGATCCGGCAAGGCAATCCGCGCAGCAATCGCAATAGTTCCTTTGCATGACGAGGACTATCATTCTGCCCTGCCCAGCAGATATATTCAAAGCTAACGCGGCGCTGGTGAGACCAGTCGTAGCGCTTTAGCAGATTCACCACCTCCGTAATAGACATGATCTTTTCCGCAGGCATGATCTGCACACGCTCGGACGCAAAGGGATTATGCAGGGAAACCGCCAGATGGCACTCACTCTCTTCTATAAACCTCCTCATGGCAGGAATGCCTACGGTAGAGACTGTAATGCGTTTGGGCGACCAAGCAGGTCCATAAGGGGCAGTCATTATCTCCAACGCCCGCAGCACTTCGTCCAGATTGTCCATCGGCTCACCTTCTCCCATGAAAACAATATTTGAGAGCGGATTGCGCTCGGCAGTCTGCGCCAAGAGGTCGATCGAGAAGATCTGATTGAGAATATCGGCAGCGGTAAGGTGACCATGGAAACCCAGCGTGCCGGTCATACAAAACCGGCAACCCATCTTACACCCTGCTTGGGTAGATACGCAGAGCGTGGCACGGTCATCCTCCGGGATATATACTGCCTCGACAAAAGCAGATTGAGAATCTGAGACCGGCGATTGGAGACCGGATACTTCAAAGAGGTATTTACGTGTACCATCCACGCTGACCACCTCGCGTGCCGGCACCGACCTCCCTATCGTATAACGTGTCTGAAGCGCCTCGCGTCCTTTGAGCGAGATATTCGTCATTTCGTCAAACGAACTCACACGCCGTACGTAAAGCCACTGAGCAAGTTGTTTGCCGGCGAACTTAGGCAAGCCGACGCTAAGCGCGACCTCCTGTAGTCCCGTCAATGTTTTTCCTAATAACGATTCCACTTTACGTTCTTGATGGGTATGTTATGACACCATAGTGACATCCACGTGGGGATATGCGAAAGTGAATCCTTGCGGCGGAAGTTCGGTATAGAACCGCTCCTGGAGGGCAAAGAACACATCCCAGTAATCGGATGCCTTTACCCACGCGCGGACAACAAAAGTGATGTCATTAGCATTAAGTGAACTGAGTGCCACAAAAGGTGCTGGAATAGCATTCATCTTGAAATTGAGTGATGACAACTGAAATGCCGACACATTCATCTCTTTGTATAATGCATCCATGTCCGTATCCGCCTGTAAAACCCGTTTGTCGCTATCCACAATAGCGAGGATGGCCTTCTTGCAGGCATCGGCTTCCACTCCGTAAGACACACTCACAGTCCAATCCACGCGTCTCAGGGGACGGCCGGAATAATTGTCTATTGTGCCGTTAGAAAGCGCTCCGTTAGGCAGAATCACCACTCTGTTGTCTGTAGTTAGAATCTTTGTTGCCGTGATATTCACCTCTACCACTGTGCCTTTATACCCTTGAGCCTCAATGAAATCACCGGCTTTGAAAGGTTTGAAAGCAAGAATCATGAGGCCTCCGGCGAAGTTCTGCACTGTGCCGGAAAGAGCCATACCGATAGCCATACCTCCGGCGGCTAACAGAGCGGCGAGCGCAGTAGTGTCCACGCCCAATGTACCCACAGTCAGAATGATGAGCATCACGGTCATGGAGATTGAGACAAAGGAGGAGATAAAAGATGCCAGTGTCGGCTCGGTCTTACGTCTTGCGAACATACGCTGCAAGGCTTTCTTCACCACGCCGATGAGCCAGTAGCCTATGATATATATCAACAGGGCTGCCAGAACCTTCAAACCGAATTGGGTCATGGAGTCCAACACGGTTTTCCAGAATCCTTCAGGATCTGTCTTGGCATATTCTATCATCTGTTGTGCGCCGGCACGGATCGAATCCGGCGGAACCATCTTTTGCTGTATCTCTTCTGCTGTAACTGTTTGTAATAATAACATGGCAGGATTCTGTAATTTAGTCGTTGGATATTTGTCTCAGGGCTGCTTACCGTATTCTGTCTGCGGCGCGTACAAGTGCTTCATCCTGAAGTATTCGGCGCGTAGCCATCAAGGTGAGCACAAAGCAGACCGCAGGAAAAGAAGCCCATGGTAAAATATGCCAATCGGCGGAGAGACCCATCTTTGCCTGCCATATATAGATCGCAAGCACGCCGTAATAGCCTAGACACAACAATGCCGTGAACACATTCAGACGCGCCTGAAGAATACGTTTCTTATAGAGAAAAATATCGATCAAAGCCAGCAGTGGAATGAGAACAGTAGCTACCGCCAGCCCCCAACTGCCTTGCAGAGGAGCACCGCCGAATGCGCTCATATCCCATATCTGTAACTCTGCTGCCTCTGCAGGAGAAACGAACTCCACCACTGGCAGCCATACCAGCGCTGTTCCAAGCGCCACAATCAGCAGTAAATAAATCGTTTGAATACGTTGTATCATCTTTTCATTATGTCTTTTTATTCAACAATCGGTCATTCCTTCATAGCCTCCTCTAACGAAGCGCATTTATCGCCGTGGGCATTCACCCACCCTCTCTGCCGTGCGGGGTTGCCTACCATGAGCGCATACGCCGGTACATCTTTGGTTACTACCGATCCCGCCCCTATGAGGCAGTACTCGCCCAGTGTATGACCGCATACAATCGTAGCATTGGCGCCTACCGACGCGCCCCGCTTGATCACCGTCTCGCGGTATTCGTCCTTGCGGCTTACAGCCGCGCGGGGATTGATCACGTTCGTGAAAACCATGGACGGTCCCAAGAACACATCGTCCTCGCATCGCACACCGGTATACACCGAGACATTATTTTGTATCTTACAATTGCGTCCCAACACCACATCCGGAGAGATGACCACATTCTGACCTATATTGCAATTCTCGCCTATCGTACAACCACTCATGATATGACTGAAATGCCATATCTTGGTTCCTTTACCGATCGTGCATCCTTTGTCCACATACGACGACTCATGCACGAAATAATCGGGGTTTTGCTCGTTTGCCATTTGCTGTATATTTTAGAAGAATAGTTTCAATATATCATTGCCGTTCGCGAAGATCAGAAGCGCCAGCAACAACCAGAAGCCAATCTCATTGGCCCGCTCCAGGAACTTATCGCTGGGTTTGCGGCGAGTAATGATCTCCACCAGAAGGAAGAGTATATATCCGCCGTCCAACGCAGGGATAGGCAGGAAATTCATGAAGGCCAAAGCGATGCTGAGGAATGCGGTCATATGCCAGAAATCATACCAGCTCCATTGCTTGGGGAACATACTTCCGATAGCGCCAAAACCGCCAAGGGACTGCGCGCCTTCTTTCGAGAAGACAAGACGGAACTGTTTCACATACATGGCTAATATGCCCCACCCATACTGAATACCTGCCGGAATGGACTCCAAGAAAGTATAATCAGTATGATCCAGTTCAAAATGGATCTTCGGCGCTACTCCTATCGTACCCTGATCTCCGATAAACGCCATCGCAGACATCCTCTCGCCGGACCGGTAGAAATCAATAGCTACAGAGTCGCAGGCATGTTTGAGCAGTTCCTGACGCATTAACTCGTTGCAGGGCGTGGGCACACCGCCTATTGCCACAATGCTGTCGCCTTTGCGGATCCCTGCGAGGTCTGCCGCCTCGTTCGGAAGTACCGTGTCAATAGCACAAGGCACCCAATAAGAAAGCAGCACAAAATGGCGCTTGGTATAGTTCTTGTCAGCGCGTTTCTTTTCGCGCTCCTCCTTGTCGAAAGCATTTTGCCGCGCCAGATAGCGATTTCCCAGATCGTCGGACATCGTCAGCCCAAGGGTGTCCGTGCCGCGCAGCACCACCACTTCTTTCTTACCCTCGATAATCAGCCTCTCCACCACTTCGGACAGATCCTCCGGCTCTTCTCCGTCAATCGTCAGAATACGGTCCTGCTGCTCAAATCCTTCTTGCAGCATGAGCTCCGAATAGTAGAATCCGGAGGTGATATTCTTCAGCGGCAAGGTGTCCTGACCCCACTGCCAGAGAAGCATGCTATAGATCACGAGTGCTCCTACGAAATTGACCAGAATACCACCCAGAATGATCAGCAGACGCTGCCATGCCGGTTTGGAGCGGAACTCCCATGGCTGGGGCTCTGCCCCCAGATCCTCCGTCTTATGCGTCTCATCCACCATACCGCCAATCGCGCAGTAACCGCCGAAAGGCAGCCAGCCGATACCCCACTCCGTGTTATCCGGATGTTGGGCCCATTCCTCGTCTTCGTTTGGAGCAAAGAACTTAACATGCCATTTGCCGTCGAATTTCTTCGCGCGCACCAGACTCATCCACGGGTTGAAGAACATATAGAATTTCTCCACACGCACACGGAAGATACGTGCGAATGCGAAATGGCCCAACTCATGGATCACCACCAGAAAGGAGAGCGCTAATATCAATTGAATTGCTTGTGTCATTATACAAATGAATTAATGAATAAATGATTCTGCTATGCGGCGGGCAGCAGCGTCCGTAGCCACATAATCGTCGTAGGTGGGACGGGCGATAAAATCAGCCTTCGCCATCGTCTGCTCAATGATCTCCGACATTTGGAAGAACCGGCATCGACCCTCGCGGAAAGCGAGGTTCACCACCTCGTTAGCGGCATTCAGCACACAGGGGATATTACCTCCGCGCCGCGTAGCCTCATATGCCAGACTCAGATTCGGGAACTTGGCCGGATCGGGTTGCTCGAACGTGAGATGACCTATCTCAAAAAGGTCTGCTCGGGGAAAATCGCTCTGCAGGCGTTCGGGATAAGAGAGGGCGTACTGGATCGGCAGTCGCATATCCGGTGCCCCGAGTTGTGCCTTGATCGCTCCGTCTGCAAACTGCACTGCCGAATGAACGATTGACTGCGGATGGATCAGCACTTGGATCTTCTCCACCGGCACGCCGAATAGCCATTTTGCTTCGATCACCTCAAAGCCCTTGTTGATCATTGAAGCCGAATCAATGGTGATCTTCGCGCCCATCTCCCAGTTAGGATGCCTAAGCGCCTCGGTCGCCGTGACGGTTTGCATCTGTTCGCGTGTAAAGGTGCGGAATGGTCCGCCGCTGGCTGTGAGCAGTATTTTCTCTATCTCGTTTTTATCCTCACCTGCCAGCGACTGGAATATTGCGCTGTGTTCGCTATCCACCGGCAGAATCGGCGCGTGGTGTTTCTGCGCCAGTTCGCAGATAATCTCACCGGCTACTACAAGCGTCTCTTTGTTCGCCAGAGCAATCGTCTTTCCGGCTTTGATAGCCTCCATCGTCGGCCGCAGCCCTGCGTAACCGACCATCGCTGCTACCACGATATCAATGCTTGGCATTGTCACCACCTGAGCGATAGCATCGGCTCCTGCCCACACCTTGATCGGCAGATCCGATAGTGCCTCGCGCAGGGGCTCATACAGACTCTCGTCGGCGATACACACCACCTCGGGACGAAACGCCCGCGCCTGCCCGATCAACTTATCTACGCTCCGGTGCGCACACAGCGCGTATACGCTATAGCGGTCGGGATTGGCACGCACCACATCCAGCGTCTGGGTGCCTATCGAGCCCGTTGATCCTAATATACAGAGTTGTTTTACCATACAATCACCTCCTCGGGGTTCACAAACTGCCCCGCATCCCAGATCTCGACTTCCAGGTCATGTTCACCGTCCATCATACCGATTGATTCGCCTGCCTCAACGGTAGTTCCTTGCGTCTTCAGCACATGCCCCACATGGCGGTATATCGATGTAATTCCGCCGTGCTGTAATGTAAGCGCGAACGTGTTATCTGCCAAGTGGTCAATCGACACCAGCGTACCACGCGTGATAGCCATCACCGGTTCGCTCTTCGCCACCCGGACCGCTACGCTATATACGCGTTGGTCTGGCAGGGCCGAACGCACCGGTACACCGCGCACCGGACGCTGGTACTGACGGGCGGAACGCACCGTGGTGTTATCAAAGAGCAGCAGCATATCGCGTTCTTTCTGCTCATACTGCGAGATAAACGCCTCCGTCGCTTCGCTGGAGGATACGGTTATCTTCGCTTTCTCCACGCGCTGCATCGAATCCAGACTCTGTACACTGTCCGTCTCGATATCTCCGGCTACTACCCCTTTGATCATATCCAGATATTGGCGTTGGATACGCAGATCAGCTTGCAGCGAGTCCACCCTCGCCGACTCATCCACCAGCTGTTCACGCAGACTCGCGCTGTACCCGGGCAGAATATTCCGCAGCGGAGTATATACGATCAGCACGGAGAGCAGAATAATGATCACTAAGATCGACAGGGTGATAAAACTGATAGCGCCCAATAGGCTCACGCGGAAATGGAACACCTCGCGAAGCGTGGTGTCGTCCAGCATAGCCAGCCTATATTTACGTCGTTTGTCTGCCAATTTGTAATTCTAATTTCTCATTTCATAATAGTGCATCCTTCACAGGGCTTGAGCTGCTTGAAAAAGTCATTGCCCTTGTCGTCCACCAGGATGAAAGCAGGGAAATTTTCCACTTCGATCTTCCAGATCGCTTCCATACCCAGTTCGGGATATTCTACGCACTCGATCGACTTGATATTATTCTGTGCCAGAATAGCAGCCGGACCACCGATCGAACCCAGATAGAAACCTCCGTGCTTCTGACATGCGTTGGTCACATCAATCGAGCGGTTACCCTTGGCAAGCATAATGAGCGAACCTCCGTGATCCTGGAATTCATCCACATACGGATCCATACGACCGGCCGTCGTCGGTCCCATCGAACCGCAAGCCATGCCTGCCGGAGTCTTGGCCGGGCCGGCATAATAGATCGGATGGTTCTTCAGATATTCCGGCATCGCTTCGCCTGCATCCAAGCGGGCCTTGATCTTTGCATGCGCGATGTCACGACCCACAATAATCGTGCCGTTCAGACTCAAACGGGTACCAATCGGATATTTTGTCAAGATTGCGCACACATCCTTCATCGGCTGGTTCAGGTCAACACGTACCGCATCGCCCTCTCCGGCTTGACGGAGTTCCGCCGGAATCAACGATGCCGGGTTGTTATCCAGTTTCTCAATCCAGATACCGTCCTTATTGATCTTGCATTTGATATTTCGGTCCGCCGAACAGCTCACGCCCAGACCGATCGGGCAACTGGCTCCGTGACGCGGCAGACGAACCACACGCACATCGTGTGCCATGTATTTGCCGCCGAACTGTGCACCCAGACCGATCTTATAAGCCTCTTGTAGCAACTCCTTCTCCAGCTCTACATCGCGGAATGCGCGTCCTGTCTCATCGCCCGTGGTAGGCAGCGAATCATAGTAATGGGTGGAAGCAAGTTTCACCGTCAGCAGGTTCTTTTCCGCGCTGGTACCGCCAATAACAATCGCAATATGGTACGGAGGACAAGCGGCTGTGCCCAGACTCTTCATTTTTTCCACCAGGAATGGAATCAACGTACCACGGTTCTGGATACGTGCCTTGGTCTCCTGATAAAGATAGGTTTTGTTGGCACTACCGCCACCTTTGGTCACACACAGGAAACGATACTCCGCGCCATGCGTAGCCTCGATATCGATCTGCGCCGGCAGGTTGCATTTGGTGTTCACCTCGTCGTACATGTTCAGCGGCGCATTCTGGCTGTAACGCAGATTGCACTCCGTATACGTGTTGAAGACACCGCGGCTCAATGCCTCCTCGTCCTCAAATCCCGTCCACACCTGCTGGCCTTTCTCGCCATGGATGATCGCCGTACCGGTGTCCTGGCAGAGCGGCAACTGACCCTTGCAGGCCACCTCCGCGTTACGCAGGAATGTTAGTGCTACATATTTGTCGTTCGCACTCGCCTCCGGATCACGCAAGATCTTCGCAACCTGCTCATTATGAGATCTTCTCAGCATGAAACTGACATCATGAAAAGCCTGTTGGGCCATCATTGTCAGCGCCTCCGGCTGCACTTTCAAAATCTCGTGTCCCTCAAACTCGCTGACAGATACATAGTCCTTCGTCAGCAGATAGTACTCGGTCTCATCCTTGCCGAGTTGAAACATAGGTGCATACTTAAATTCCATAGGTATTTGTGTATATTTTAATTGCTATTTTTAGCGCCCATAATTTGCGGGTGCAAATTTACTGCTTTTTTTTGACATATGCAAGAGAAAAATGCGTAAAAATTTGCATATGTGCGATTTTTGTAGTACTTTTGCACCCGCTTTGGCGAAAACTGGAATATATGCAACTTTTTACAGCTTTATTATTAGGACTTCTGACCATTTTGGACCCGTGTACGCTTATGACAAGCATCACGGCCATTGGCTATATTGACAAAGAGATCAATAATCGGCGCAAAGTGCTCACCAACGGATTGATGTTCGTTTTGGGCAAACTGGCTACTTATATTCTGCTGAGCATCCCGTTCCTCATGGGGGCGCAGACCGACGGCATCCAGCATGTGCTGGCGCATTGGGGCGAACCGATCTTAGCGGGTTTCATGCTGGTGTGCGGTGTGGTATTGCTCTTCAGCGGTCATCACCACCATAACCACGATCACGGAATCAGTAAGTTCCTGCAAAACGCCGATTCGAACGCCAGTTGGCTCTGGTCGTTCATCCTCGGTATCTTCTTCGCGATTGCTTTTTGTCCGCACAGACTCGTCTATTTCCTGACGATGATCGATATCACGCTCACGTTGCCGGGATCCTGGAACTGGGTGATGCCTGTCGTCTTCGGCTTGGGTACTGGTCTGCCGATCATGCTTATTGCATGGCTGGTCAGTTACAGTGCTGTCAGCATTGCCAGACTGAGCAGCAAGATGAGTTCGTTTGAGAAATGGTTCCGTCATATCTGCGCGATCCTGTTTATCATCTTGGGTGTCTATCTGGCGATCCACTGTGTGATGGAAGCCCGTGAACACGACGGTTGCTCCTGTGGCCACGAGCATATTGAATGCGCCAAATGACCTAATGCTAAATGCCTTATGGCGTCCGAAGGATTTCAATTCAAGCAATTCTATATCCGGCATGACCGCTGTGCTATGAAAGTAGGGACAGACGGGGTGTTGATGGGCTGCTATGCACCCGTTCCGGATTTCCCTTCGCATGTCTTGGATGCCGGTACAGGAAGCGGTCTGATAGCACTGATGATGGCGCAGAAGAATCCCAAAGCACAGATCGATGCGATTGATATTGACGAAGCGGCGGTAGCCCAAGCCAACGGGAATTTTGCAGCCTCGCCTTGGTCTGACCGTCTCCATGCGTACCACTCTTCCCTCCAGGACTGGAAGGGGGCATACGATCTGGTCGTTTCCAACCCGCCCTATTTTCAAAACAGCCTCAAGAACCCCGATGAAGCGAGAAAAACGGCACGGCATACAGACTCCTTGAGTTACGAAGAACTGCTTACGCATAGTCTGCGATTGCTCTCTCCCTTTGGTTCGCTGGCTTTTATCGTTCCTGCCGAAGCGGAAGAAGAGATGCGCCGCATTGCGTCCACGTTGTTGTTGCCGGCGCATTTCTCTCCTAATGCAGGCTACACAATGGCATATAACGGTGCTGTTTTTATCAAGACCAAAGAAGGCAAACCCGCAAAAAGGGCTATTCTCTTTTTCCGGAAAGTCAATTTCGATAGCATCCGGACTTCTGCAAGTTATTCCGAACTCGTCTTGGAGGACGACAAAGGCGGCCGTTCTGCTGCCTACCAAGAGATAACAAAGGATTTCTACCTCTAGGCGGAAATCCTTTGTCTTTTGTCTTTTGTCTTTCTTCTACTTCGCTACATTCACTGCGCGTACCTCGCGGATGACGGTCACCTTGACCTGACCCGGATAGGTCATCTCGTCCTGGATACGTTTTGCCAGATCGAACGAGAGAAGTTCGGTATCTTTGTCGGATATCTTGTCTGCGCCTACGATCACGCGCAACTCGCGTCCGGCCTGCAGGGCATAGGTCTTCACTACGCCCGGGAAGGACATGGCCATATTCTCCAGATCATTCAGACGCTTGATATACGACTCCACGATCTCTCTGCGGGCACCCGGACGCGCTCCTGAGATAGCGTCGCAAGCCTGTACGATCGGCGCAATCAGAGTCTTCATCTCGCATTCGTCATGGTGAGCGCCTACGGCATTGCATATATCCGGTTTCTCTCCGTATTTCTCGCAGAGTTTCATACCGAGTTCTGCGTGCGGCAGCTCTACATCCTCGTCCGCCACTTTACCTATATCATGCAGCAGACCGGCACGGCGGGCGGCTTTCACGTTCAGTCCCAACTCACCGGCCATCGCGGCACAGAGATTAGCGGTTTCGCGGGCGTGCTGAAGCAGGTTCTGACCGTACGACGAACGGTATTTCATCTTACCTACCAGACGGATCAACTCCGGATGCAGACCATGGATACCCAAGTCGATCGTGGTCCGTTTGCCCACCTCGATGATCTCTTCTTCTACCTGTTTGGTCACTTTGGCTACCACCTCTTCGATACGTGCCGGGTGGATACGGCCGTCCTGTACCAACTGGTGCAGAGCCAGACGGGCTATCTCGCGGCGGACGGGATCGAAAGCAGAGAGAGTGATCGCCTCCGGTGTGTCATCCACCACGATCTCTACACCCGTAGCGGCTTCAAGAGCGCGGATATTACGGCCTTCACGACCGATAATACGACCCTTCACCTCGTCGTTCTCGATATGGAAGACCGACACGGTGTTCTCCGCTGCCGTCTCCGAAGCCACGCGTTGGATCGTCTGTATAATGATTTTCTTGGCTTCTTTGTTCGCTTCCAGACGCGCGTTGTCCATGATCTCGTTGACATAAGACATCGCTGCCGTCTTGGCCTCGTCTTTGAGTGCCTCAATGAGTTGTTTCTTCGCCTCTTCGGCACTCATTCCGCTCAACTGCTCCAACTGTTTCTCCGCCTCATGGTGGAGTTTTTCTACCTCTTGCTGCTTGTATTCCAGCGCCTGTTGACGCTGTTCTACCTGCTGCGTTTTCTGGTTCACTTCGTTGAGGCTGCGCTGGATATCACCCTGACGCTGGTTCAGTTGCTGCTCACGCTGCTGCAAGCGCTGCTCCTGCTGCTGAATACGCTTCTCTTGCTCACGAATCGTATTGTCGTGCTCCAACTTCAGGGCGATGAATTTCTCTTTTGCCTCAACAATCTTGTTTTTCTTCATCACCTCCGCTTCTTCCTCTGCCTTCTTCAGGATATTGGCAGCGGCAATCCGGGAGATGAGATAGTAGATACCGGCTCCTAACAGGAGACCGCCTACTGCACTGATAACAATAAGGATTGCTGTGTTCATTGATTTTATTATTAATAATTTGTTTAATGTCGAACTATTCGACCATTTTAACTGCTTAATGTCGCATAAGCGGCCATCTTAACTTTTTAAAGCCCTCAGCACCTCTTCGTTAAGACGCTTGAGTTCTTTCTCCACTGGTGTCAGACTCTTCTCGCGCACATCGGATTGTAATGCCACCGCCACCTCCAGAGCCGTATACATCCACAACTGCTCGGCAGACGCATTCGGGCGCAGTTTCAGATAATACTGGTATCGCCTGTTCAGCAAATCTGCCGCCGCACGGTAGTTCGGCTCCTGATCACGCGGTACATCCAGACCCACAGAATGGGCATCCAGATGCAGATTGATATGTTGCTTGTCCGGTAACAAACCTTTTAATCTTCAAACCTTCAAACCCTCAAACCTTCAAACCTTCCCGTCTTCGCCTCACCGCTTAAGCGCTGCTATCGCTCTGTCCACCTGGGCGATCAGGGCATTGATGCGTTTGAGAGCCAACTCCTGCGACTCCGCCGACCCCATCGCTCCGGCTACGGCCAGACGCTTGTTCTGCTGCTGCAGTTCCAGCAACTCGCTATGCGTACGGATCAGTTCGCCCCGCTGCCGCTCTATGTCTTCACGCAGCCGTGCGTTCTCTTGCTGCAATGCCTCATAGCGTTCCAGCAACAGATGTACGTTTTCCGAAAGGTCGTTAAGAGCCTGCATCTGATGGCTGATTTCTGACGGCTGACAGCTTAAAAACTATATCCTACACCCAGACCGATCACGCCTTTGAACTGGCAACGCTCACTCAGATTGCCGTCCTTGTCGGCGATAAGCGTTCCGTTGTAGTATTTCAGATTCGTCTGAAGTGTCACCTGCAGGCATTTCAGGAACTGATAACTCAGTGCCACATCCCAATCTACATCGAAATGGCCGAAATAGCGGTTGTTGTTCGAGAACTCATAGTAATACGCATTCTTGTCACGTGTCTCCCATGAACCCGCACCGTTGTCTTTCTCATAAATATCCTTCAGACTGAAACCCTTGCCCTGATACGGGGAGAAAAGAGCCAGAGTGGTACTCAGTTTCAGGTCTTTGTACGTGTATGCGATACCGCCTTTGAAACTCAAACCGAACTCAGCACGGAAATTGCGGTACAACTTGTCGCCGTTCATGTCATACGTGTACGTACCGTAAGTCTTTTGCAGAATCGAGCGCAGATCTTCGCCCGCTGCCTGCTGGGTGGCAAATCCGTTGCCCTTGTCGTAAACCGATGCTGCTGCGTCATACAAAGCCTGGGCTGCCGACTTCTCTGCACTTGTTTCTGCATAATCGACTGCGTACTGCAATGCACCCAGATACGACTCACGGCTGTATTTGGCGTTCCAGTCGTCGCCTACATAAGCCGTTGTGATACGACCCGCAACAGGAGACAGATAGATCGAGAAATCAGCCCCCTTGTAGCTTTTCTTCCAGTCAATACCGACTGACACGTCGGTGTAAGACGGAGCCAGCCATTTGGAAATAATGTCGTTGTAACCCGTAACATAGTTTCGACCCAGCGCGTACTGGCTCTGGAAACTTCCCAAAACGGTCAGATACCAGTTCTCTTTGAACTCCCATCCGAATTTCGTTGCCAGCTTGATATTATCGCTCGATTTCTGGAACGCATCCTCTTTCTGGTCAATCCAGGTCATTCCGAAATCCGTATCGAAATTGGTCTCCCAAGCAATCGCATTCTTGTGGTACAACAAGTGCAACTTGGCATATACGATACCGTTCACGTTGTTCTTACCGCCGGCTGCCCAGTTCACCAAACCCGTTGCGGCCGCGTTCAGACCCACTGTACCGTCGAATTTCCAGGCCTTCTCTCCTGTGTCTGCTCCCTTCAAAGCGTCCGCTGCTTTCTTGGCGGCCTCCGCATTCGTGGTCACCTTCGCTTTATCCACCTCTTGCGCACTCATTGTCAGCGCCGCCAGCAGGCAAAGCGCTAAAGATATAAATTTCTTTTGCATACTAAAAATTTGTTTGTTATAATGTTATTTTTTGTTTTTGTATATTTTTTGCTTTTTCTATTGTAGTATTTCCAGTTTCATGCCAATTTGTTTAGTAGCGCCGCCGTCTTTCTTCTTTGAGCAGCCTCTGGCTGCGGTCTTTCAACCGCCCTCCTCCCCAAAATCGCGTACAAAGGTACTACTTTTTTTTGATATACGCAAATAAATAATGTACGCGCGCGAACTTTTTTATCAAAAGTGTCAATTTTTACACATTTTTTTTAAATATGTACACATTTATATGCAAAAAAAGTAGTAATTTTGTACCGTGATTTAATACCCCTTGGCGCGCACCGTGCTAATACCGTGTACATGTCGGGCCAATCCCGTATCCTACCACACCCTATATATATTATATTTATAATATATATCCTGTGATTTTTATAAATGTCGGAAAAAATATTCAATTTAATATGAAAAACTTTCTTAAAAAGAGCCTGATTGCTTTAGCGGCTTGTCTGATGACCGCTGCTGCATGGGCGGATGAATTCACGCTGGATTTCTCCACGCAATCCACTTCTCACGAGACATTCCCGATCAATGCCACATTGCCGCAATTTGAATACTCCGGCAATGCCTCCATTGCGGAATGGAAACTTCTGCTGGTGGACAATGGTGCGTCATTCTCTGTTACCAATGTGACGGGAGCTACCATTTCTGCCATCAAGATTGAAGGTGTGTGCGATAATAATTCCAATAAGTCAACAGTCATCAAGCTTTCCGATGGCACTACTGAGTTAACAACTGGCAGTTCGTCATGGAATAACAGAAAAAGTACTTCGATGACGACGAAGAATCTAAGCAATATTAACAAACTGAAATGCGATGCCGGAACCGTATATACTTTCACAAATTCCGGATACAAAGTAGGTATGCGGATTACTTTTGTTTACACAGGAGGTACACCACCTGTTACGGTGGATGTAGAAAGCGTCTCTCTGGACAAAGAATCACTCTCGCTGGAACTCGGCGCATCCGCTACTCTGACGGCTACTGTCACACCCGCGAACGCTACCAACAAGAAAATCACATGGGAAAGCAGCGACGCTTCTATCGCCTCTGTGGACCAGAACGGAAAAGTTACGGCTAACAAAGTAGGCGGACCTGTTACTGTCACAGTCACAACCGACGACGGCGGTTTTTCCGCCGAATGTGAAGTAACCGTCACCTCCGCTCCGGAACGGCCCGTTACATCCATCTCCATTCCGGCTACAGAGACACTTACCATCGGCGGTTCCAAGACCCTTACCGTCACCTATTCGCCCGACAATGCCAATGCCGGAAAAGAACTCTCATGGGAAAGCAGTGACGAATCCGTAGCGACAGTGGATCAGAACGGCAAAGTGTCCGGCGTGGCGGAAGGAACGGCTACTGTTACTGCCACCTCGACAACCAACCCATCTGTCAAGGCTTCCTGTCTCGTAACGGTCCAAGCCGCCGCTCCCCTTCCCGTAACAGACCTCACGACCCATACTCCGGAGATATACGAAGATCCCGCAGGCTACAACACGCCGCTCGTCAAATTCGATAACCGCGAGTACGAAGTCTTCTACTGCGGAAAAGGCAAGATTGGCGGCAGCGGAAGCACCTACCCCTTATTGTACACCGATGCTTCCGGCAATGAAATATCCAATGGCACTAAAGTGAAAGACGGTTGGTGCAAATATGATATCAAGAGTTGTGATTCGGATGGAGGAAAAAGCCAGGATGAGTTCAGCGTTTCTTCACGCGGAGACTGGAAAACCACTGCGGACAACTATATTCTGATGCAAGTCAAAGGTTACGACCGGTTCCGATTCTTTGCAGCAGAAAAAAAGGACAATGACCCCAACCAGGAATTGCATGTGTTCATCGATGACATGGAGAAAGAGATGCCGATGACGCATAGCACTTCGGCTACTGTCCGTACCTTCGATATCACGCCGGACGAACACGTAATAAAAATCACGGCTACCGGTTCTTCCAACCAATATATCTACGGCTGGTCGCTCCGCGTAACCGACAATCCGATCGTGCGTTACCTCTCCGGTCCCAAGACCCAGACTGTTTACCAGACCAAAGATATTCAGACGGTTGCTTACCGCGTTCGTCGCGCCGCAAGCCATCGTCTGACATGGATCGGCAATGAGATCCCCGGTGTCACGCTGGAAACAGGCGCCAACGATTCAGTCTTCGTGCGCGGAAACGCCGACGCTCCGGCAGGAACTTATATCTACAAGGTGGAAGCACTCGATGCCGATGGTGCCGTTGCCTCTACGGAGCAAGGTACGGTCACCATTCAGACCCATATCTTTGATGCACGGCTCGGCAATGATTTCTCTTCTAACATTGCCGAACAGATCAAGCCGCTGAACTTCGTTTTCTATGCTTCGAACAGCAGCGGTCTCTCGCTCAACTGCGACATTGAAGGCCTCAGCCTTGTTGTTCTGAATGACAGTACATGTTCGTTGACCGGTACACCTGCCGTTACTACTACGGAAGGCGATCATACCTACACCGTCTCTATCGCCGGCGGAAACAGCATTAGCGGTACAATCACAATCGTTGTACCCGACCCGATCTTCGAACCCGTCGCGGATGCCAAAGTGCGTGATAACGCGTCTATCACCTTCGGTGTAACGGTTCGTCATGCAGCCTCTGTCTCCCAATCCGGCCTGCCGGAGGGTTTCACGCTCACTTACGATCAGACAACCGATATTGCCTCCATCAGCGGAAGTCCTGCTGTCGGTTCGCCTTATCCGCGTACCTTCGAATATACGCTCACCGCTACACCGCGGTATGCAGGCAAACAAACCGTTACCGCCACCGGCAAACTGATTGTCATTGACCCGGACGCCAAAGCGATTCTCTTGGTGTGCAAAGATCTGAAAAATGCCGGAGATGATCCCGTAGCTGCTTATTTCGAGAGTCTGAAGTACGATCTCACGCTTCGCAAACAGGACGAGATCATCGGTGCCAGCGTGGAAGCCTTCGATATGATCTTGATCTCTGACAATGCCGATGCAGATAACGAAGGTGTGCTCAATATCATCCGCAGTTCCGAAAAACCGGTGCTGAACATGAAAGGCTTCACATACGCAACAGGACGCCTCAACTGGGGCGAGCCCAATAATGGTACCGTGAATACGGAAAACGACAGCGGACTCAATATCTATGTCGAGCGCGCTAACCATCCGGTCTTCAAGAACTTCGGCAGCCTCGCACAAGGCGACGAGATCAAGATATTGACCCGGATTGACAAGAGAGGTATCATGCCTATTGCGGTCAACCTTCCGGGTACATACTGTCTGGCTACTGCGCTGACCCAGAATATCAACGATTATTACAAGGATGGAGAACCGCAAACGGCTATCCATGAGATCCCTTCGGACATGCGGGGAGGAGCCAAGTATATCTGTCTGCCGATCGCGTCTGCAAGCCTCCAATACTTGTCGGATCAGGGTAAGAAACTGCTTTCGAATATCGCTGATTATCTCTTGAGCACAGAGGATGCCGATCTGGAATTGCCTTACCTCGAAATCTCGGAGTTTTCCGTTAACGGAGAGAAAGCGGCCATCAATCAAGGCGACAACCTCATCGAACTGAAACTCACCGACGCCCAATACAAGAGCATGGATAGCCTCCGCGCTGCAGTACCGCAGATCACGATTGCTGATCCCGACTTCTCACATGTGGCTCCGGCGGCAGGAACAGCCTTGGATCTGCGCTACACTACCTTCATTCCGAAGACCTTTATCGTCACAGACTATATCTCACGCCGTGCTTATTCGTTCGTAACGCGTATCATCCGCACGGAGGGAATTGAGGATGTTTACGAGATCGGACAATGGGTGAATATCTTCGATATCTATGGTCGTAAGATCGCTGCCACCAACGATGATATTTATCATCTGGAGCTGCCGAGAGGCGTTTATATGATTGTCACCGAGAGCGGAAACACATTCAAAATCGTGCGGTAAGACGAGAAGAACCTTCCTCTATATCATTATGGTTCTGCTGGCCCTGAATGGCTATGCAAAAGAGAAGACCCCTAAGCCGCCAAGCAAGGGTCTGCTCTTCTTTTATCGTATTGGAGACAAAGTGGACCGTTATCTCACCAGCAGTATTGACACCAACTATATTGCCCTGCCCGAACACAGCTGGCGCCTCGCCTACACGAACGGAATGTTAGGTGTACACTCAACGATCTCAACGGTCTTTTCTGATGAGATAGACGGCAAAATGCAGCCAATGGAAGTCGCTTTGCTGAATCGCACCACCCCCAGTGTTGATCTGGGCTTTAATGTCGGCTACAGAGGTTTTGGTTTCGGCTATTCATGGGACGCATTGCACGCATACTCCCAGAAAATGAGTTTCTCGTTGGGCAGCAAGCGTATAGGCATTGATTTTGCGATTCAAACGAGTACGAACATCAATACTTCATTAGCGGTTGATAATAAACGGATTGAAGGATTGGATTTCAAAAATAACGTAATCATCACGAATGCCAACCTAAATATATGGTATGCCCTCAATGCCACCCGTTATTCGCATCAGGCAGCCATAAAGCAATCCTACATCCAGCGTAAGACTGCCGGTTCGCCACTGATATTTCTCTCCTATATGTCAAGCCAAGTTGAGCTGAGCGACACGCTCCGGGTTCAAGGAGTAGAGACACCTCTGCTCCCGATGATCATGAGCGGTATGACAGCTGTGCGCACACGGCAGATTGCCATCGGTGTCGGTTATGGCATTAATTATACACCTAATAACGGGAAGGTAGTATTGCATGCCGATGCAGCCGCGCTCCTTGTCACCTATTCCGTCAATCTCATTTCGTTCTACCTTCCGGATAGTATTATGACGGAACTGCCGGACCAACCGATGTATAATATCCGCCCTTCTTTTCCTGTCCATGTAACGGGCAATGTACGCGCCGCCGTCAGTTGGGAGATCAACGAATGGGTGCACCTGTCCGCTTGGGCTACAGGGGAAAACATGCGTTTCAAATCGGCTGCTACATCGTCTAATAATCCCATATTTCTGTCAAACTGGAACTGGAAAGTACAACTAACAGTAGGCGTACGCTTAGGTGCAGGACACAAACGGGTACAAAGAGCTCTTGGCGAACCCGAATTAGTTACAGAGACAGTACGCAAACGCCCGCAGAAAGAACTGCCCGTTTGGGTAAAAGAATATTTCTATTCACCGCGTCCGTGACTACAAAAGAGATCATAGAACACTAAACGAATCTAAAAAAAAATATAAATGAGAACAGAAAAAGAATTACAGGGAGTAACCCTGCTGGGAAACCAACACGTGCAGTATAGCGATAACTACAATCCCGGCGTTCTGGAGACTTTTCCTAACAAACATCCCCGGAACGAGTATCTCGTTACCTTCGATTGTCCCGAGTTCACTACGCTCTGCCCGAAAACAGGGCAACCGGATTTCGGACATCTCTATATCAGTTATATTCCGCGCGAACGGATGGTGGAGAGCAAATCGCTGAAACTGTACCTCTTCTCCTTCCGCAACCACGGTGATTTCCATGAGGATTGCGTCAATATCATTATGAAGGATCTGGTAAAGCTCATGGATCCCAAATATCTGGAGGTCACCGGTTATTTCATGCCGCGGGGAGGAATCAGTATCTTCCCGTTCGCCAATTATGCTGATCCGGAGCATGAGGAGCTCAAGACCCAACGCCTGCGGGAGCAAATGACAGCTGCCACCAAATACCGCTCTTAATCCGCAATGTATAATTCGTAATTTCTTTTAACAATGAAAGATAGTTTAATCGTTTTATCCGGTGGTTTGGATTCCACTACCATGCTCTATGAATATCAAGACCGGATTGCTATGGCAGTCTCGTTTCATTACGGCAGCAATCACAACGATCGCGAACTGGCGTTCGCCAAACTGCATTGCCAGCTGCTGGATATTCCGCATATGATTATTCGTCTGCCCTTTATCAAGCAGTTCTTCCATTCGTCGCTCCTCGAAGGCGCAGAGGCGATCCCGGAAGGTAACTACGATGAGCAGAATATGAAATCTACGGTCGTTCCCTTCCGTAACGGAATCATGCTCTCCATTGCTGCAGGAATAGCGGAGAACAACAAACTGCAATATATCATGCTTGCCAATCACGCAGGCGATCATACGATCTATCCGGATTGCCGTCCTGAGTTCGTGGAGGCGATGAATCAGGCGGTTGAGGCCGGTACATGGAACGGAGTCAGACTGTTAACGCCATACACTCTGATTACCAAGGCTCAGATAGCCGCTCGTGGTAAAGAACTCGGGCTCGATTATTCGGAGACCTGGAGCTGCTACAAAGGCGGAGAACACCACTGCGGTGTGTGCGGCACCTGCCGTGAACGCAAAGAAGCACTCGCACAGGCCGGTATTGAGGATCACACCATTTATGATAACTAATCAGCACTTCAAATGTATTACGTAGAAAAAAGAATTGAGATCTCGGCAGCCCATAATCTAATGCTGTCGTACGAAAGCAAATGCGAGAATCTGCATGGGCATAACTGGATCATCGTTGTCTATTGCAAGGCTGCAGAACTGAACCAGGATGGCATAGTTACGGATTTTACGCACATCAAGAAGGTTGTCAAAGACACCTTTGACCATAAATATATCAATGAGATATTGGATGTCAACCCTTCAGCTGAAAATATAGCACGCTGGATCTGCGATCATGTAGAGAACTGCTATAAAGTGTCGGTTCAGGAGTCCGAAGGAAACACTGCTATTTACGAGAGAGACTGACAGTTTAACAGTTTAACAGTTTAACGGCTTAACAGTTTAACAGTTTAACGCTTTACCGTGCGCAAGCACAGATATGTATAAGGTTCACGAAATATTCTTCACCCTTCAGGGAGAAGGTGCTCATAGCGGCATACCCGCTGTGTTTGTCCGCTTCAGCGGATGCAATCTGCGTTGCCCCTGGTGCGACACGGAGTTCGCTTCCTTTACGGAAATGACAGCAGAAGAGATCGTCCGTGAGATGCTTTCGCTCTATGATGTTCCCAATGAGCGCCGTAAGATGTGCGTTCTCACGGGAGGCGAACCCGGCCTGCAAGTAGATACCGAACTGATAGAAGCATTGCATGCCGCCGGATTCTATATCTGTATTGAGACAAACGGCACCCGGCCTCTCCCGCAAGGCATCGACTGGATCACCTGTTCGCCGAAAATGACATCTAACGGACGCACGGCGAACGGAGAATGTATTCCCACCACGCTTGCTCTCCATAAAGTCAATGAAGTCAAAGTGGTCTTTACGGGCGACTATGATCCGGAGATCTGGAGAGAAAAGATAGAAGCTGAACATTGGATGTTACAGCCCCTACACTATTGCGGAGACTTGCTCATGGAGAGCGGAGTGGACGAATGGTCGGATGACAGGAACGATAACATGGATGAAACCGTGCGTTATATCCTACTCCATCCGTTCTGGCGTCTCAGCGTTCAGTTACATAAGATTGCCGGTTTGCGGTAATCTTATTTATTTGCGTACCGGTATTTTTGCATATCGGTATTTTGCGTGCCGGTATATTTGCGTACCGGTGTCTGCACATTATTCCTCTTCTTGTGCGCCGCCGAACATCAATACCAGCGCAGCTTTAGCAAGGCGCTCTTGCTGCTCCTGGGTCAACTCTGCGTCCGGATAATTCTTCTCCAGTTTCTCAATAGCGGCTTCCGCTCCCTCTGCATCGCCCTTTGCGCATGCTTTCTCATAATCCTTGATCATACCGTCAATACTCGGAGTGCAAGCGGTCAGAAATGCAGCAGCCATTACTACGGCAAATACTTTCAGTACGTTCTTTTTCATAACTGTAAAGATTTAATAGTGAATAATAGATTGAGTTTACTCCATTGTGAGTAATATCGTTTGTCGTTAGTATTGAGCCGCGTCATATACTGCGTCAGCGACTTCAGAAGAAGCCAGACGCTCAATGATACAGAAAGCGAAATCCGAACTCAAGCCCGGTCCTTTAGCCGTGATCACGTTCTTCGATTCCACCACCAATCCGCCTACATAACTCTCGCCCAATGCGTCCTGGAAACCGGGATAGCAGGTAGCCTGTTTGCCTTTGAGTATTCCGAGTTTGCCGAGCACCGCAGGGGCAGCACAGATGGCTGCAATCAGTTTGTCTGCATTATTATGCTCCACGAGCAGTTCACAGAGAGCAGCACATTCAATGAGTTTGGTAGGACCACCCGGCAGGATCAGCATCTCAGCGTCCGAGAAGTCGATCCGTTCAATCAGTCCGTCCGCTTCCACGGCAATATTGTGCGCTCCGAGAACCATCGGATTACCGGTAATGGAAACCGTTGTTACTGCGATCTTGGCGCGCCGTAACAGATCGATAGTGGTGATTGCCTCGATTTCTTCGAAACCATTGTCTAAGAACAGGTAGTTCATAAAGTAATTTACAATTTAGTAATTTACAATTTAATTTAACTTGAATATATAGGTAATTGTTCCGATCTGGTCATGATCTCCCTCTGAGAATTTGGCTTTCCGCGCCGCATCAAGAGCGAGTTGCTGGGTCTGTTTGTCCGACACATTGCCGCCGGTGATTGTAGCGCTCGTTACCTGTCCGGCTGCGTTCACGCGGATCTGCACCAGCACTTTTCCTTCCTGTTTGAAGTTATTGGACGGCTGCGGTAATTTGCCTACCAGAGTACGCCCTGACAGCGACCAATCATTGCCTCCGCTGGAGCCGTGTCCCACAGGATTGCCTTTCTGGCCTGCGCCGGCGCTATTGCCGGAACCGGTGGTGTTGCCCGACTGGCCGAAGAGCGAACCCATCGCATTGGCTTTTGCGATAGCCTCTGCCTGTTTGGCTCTTTCCGCAGCCTCTGCCGCCTCACGCGCCTTGCGCTCCGCTTCCGCACGGGCTTGCTCTTCCTTTATCCGTTGTTGGCGTTCCGCTTCCGCCTGCCTCCTTGCTTTCTCTTTCTCCTCTGCCGCCTTGCGGAGTGCCAAGGCTTCTTCGTCCTCCTGGGTGATCAGGTCATTGTCCGAAGGAGCAGAAGCCATTTCCGGTGCCGCGGGTTCGGGTGCAGGCAAGGGCACAGCCTCTGACTGCTCCGCCATGTATCCGCCGGCTTCCTCCACCTCGCCGAACGCTATCTCCAGACCCTCTTCCTGCTCCGGTTGAACCGCCGTGAGGTTCAACAACCATAACAAAAGGAAGACCAGCAGCATGAAGACAATCGTGCCGATAGAAGCTATTGTATGTCGTTTTTGCTTTTTTGTCATTACCGTTTAGTGGCTACAACCAGTTTCATGTGGTGCTCGTTAGCGATATCCAGCACTCGTACAACCTCTTTATAGGCTACATCCTCATCGGCATGAAGGGCAATATACATCGTCGAATCTGACTGCTGCACAGCGCTCAAGTATCCCTCCAGGCTCTCCGGATCGATCTGAACGGGTTTCTGCTTGCCCAGCGCCACGAAATAATTGCCGAGATTGTCAATCGACACTTTCGCCACCTGCGGGCGCGTTGCTTTCTGCGAACGCGAAGTAGGCAGATTGATCTTGATATCATTGGGCGAAGACATCGTGGATGCCATCACGAAGAACAGAAGAAGCAGGAACACCAAGTCTGTCATGGATGACATTGCGAATGTGGCTTCCACCCTATTTCGTCTTTTCAAACTCATGGTTTCTTGTGTTTATTGTTGAGCCCTTATGCCGGTTCGTTAAGCAGATCCATAAACTCCATCGTACGGCTCTCGAGCAGACGCACGACGCGGTCAATACGGGAAACCAGATAGTTGTATGCAAACATCGCCAGAATACCGACAATCAGACCGCCGATAGTGGTCACCATAGCCTGATACATACCGGTTGAGAGCGCACTCATCTCAATGACACCGCCCGAAGTCTGCGCCATGTTGTAGAAGGTCTGAACCATACCCAAGACGGTTCCCAGGAAACCGAGCATAGGAGCGCCGGCAGCGATAGTAGCCATGATGACAAGGCCCTTCTCCAGTTTTCCGACCTCCAGGTTACCCACATTCTCAACCGCCACCTGCACATCCTGCATGGGGCGTCCGATACGTGTTATACCCTTCTCGATCATATGCGCGGAAGGGGTGTCGGTCTGCTTGCAGAGGTTGAGCGCCGAGTCGATCTTACCCTCATGGATATAATCGCGGATACGGTCCATGAAGGATTTGTCCTCGCGTGTCGCCTGCTTGAGCACCACCAGCCGCTCAATGAAGATATAACATGCGCCGGCGAGAAGGAGCGCCAGAATAATCATGATCCATCCGCCGTATTGCGCCATTTGCCAAAGATTAATAGACTCCTGAATAGGCTCTTCCGCCTGAAGCAGCTCCTCAGCCAGAGCTGTTGTGTCAATTTGCAATAACATATTTATTAAAAAAGATTAAAATTTCATTCAAAAGAGGGTCATTTTGCATACGGCTTAACCACGACTTGCCCTCGACTTGACCACGACTCGCTCCCGAGAAGGTCTTTTTTAAACTATTTTAACAATTCCAGATATTCCTGGATTGTTTCCTGAATTCCCAGATAGAGAGCGTCGCATATGATCGCGTGTCCGATAGAAACCTCCGCCGTCCACGGGAACGCCTCGATGAAGGGCTTCAGGTTCTTGAGGTTGAGGTCATGCCCCGCATTCATTCCCAGCCCCAGCTCATGCGCCTTGAGCGCCGCCGGACGGTACTTCTCGATCGCGCGCTTCGGATCCGTAGCGAACAGCTCCGCATAGGGTCCGGTGTACAACTCCACCCGATCCGCACCGGTACGCAACGCATACTCGACCATCACCGGATCCGGATCCACAAAGATACTTACGCGGATCCGAGAGGCGTGCAGCTGGTTCACCACGCCCTTCAGGAAATCCAGATGCCGGCGCGTATCCCATCCGTGATTGGAAGTCAGCTGGTTCGGGTCATCCGGCACCAGAGTGACCTGAGTCGGACGGATGTCCGTCACCAAGGCAAGGAACTCCTCCGTCGGGTTTCCCTCCACATTCAGCTCCGTAGTCACCATCGACTTGAGCTGATACACATCCTCCTTACGGATATGGCGCTCATCGGGACGCGGATGAACCGTGATTCCCTGTGCTCCGAACAACTCGCAATCCACCGCAAAACGCTGCACATCAGGCAGATTACCTCCGCGCGCATTACGCAACGTGGCTACTTTATTGATATTTACACTCAGTTTAGTCATAGACACACCTGTTTTTCGCTGCAAAGATACAACAAAAATCGGACATATGCAAGTTTTTTCGGAATTTTTCTCAATTTTTACTCCAGCGTAACGATCGGAGCGTCGTCCTGACTCTCCTCTATCGTCTCGTTGACACGGTCGCGCAGGATCTTCTGTTCGCGGCTCACCCCCATCATGATTCCGAAATAGACAGAGGTGATCAAGACGGATGTTCCGCCTCTGGAGATCAGCGGCAACGGCTGTCCCGTCACAGGTCCCAAGCCCACTGCAACCAGCATGGAGATCAATGCCTGGCAGGTGATCATCAGCGCCAGACCCATTGTCATCAGCATAGCCGGCAGATCCGAATAACGGCTCGACACATTGCAGGCGCGGAAGAGAACCGCCAGATAGAGGAAGATCAGAAATCCCGCTCCTATCACGCCGGACTCCTCTACAATGATAGCAAAGATATAGTCCGCAAAAGCCAATGGCAGATAGTCCCTCTCCTTGCTGTTACCGGGCAGAACGCCTAAAGGAGACGCTCCGCCCCGAGCGATTGCGACAGCCGAATAGACCTCCTGGATATTCTCGTCCGTCAGGGTGTATTTCGACTCCTTGTCATCGTGCGCAAAATGCCTGTCAATGCGTCCCACCCAAGTTGTGGCACGTTTGAAAGGCCCGTGCATCTCACGCCCCGGACGCACAAAAGCGAACTCAACCAGCATGTATCCCAACAGCAACGCCACGACCGCTATTCCAACGACCGAAAGCGTGTATTTCCACGGAATGCGGGCCAAGATCCAGAGGCAGAAGACAATGATCCCGATCAGCACCGCCGTAGAGAGGTTGGACGCCATAATCGGCAGCATCACCACGCCGGAGATGATCAGCGTACGGTAGAAATATTTCTTCTTGTCCTCCTCCGTACGGATACGCGCCAGTTGGTCTGCGATCACAATGATCAGCGACAGCTTTGCCAACTCCGAAGGCTGGAAAGTGATTCCGGCGATGCGGACCCAACGCGCCGCTCCGTTGATCGTCACCACCAGCGGATTACCCGGAATAATCGTCGAATAGACAAGCAACGTGCTGATTGCCAGCAATATATATCCTCCGAAACGGACCCAGTAAGTGGGAATAAACTGGATTCCGTAAGCCGCAGCTATTCCCAGCACAATAAACACCATTTGCTGGCCGATCGGCCCCAACGCGGAATGGTGCATATAGACCAGCGTGGAGGACGCCGAGAACAGCGCAATTACCGCTACTACGATCAGCGCCAGAAAGAGCCCCCAATACGTGCGGTCAATATGTTGCAGATTCAGTTTCATAAAGCTCTCACAGCTGCCATAAACTGTTCGCCGCGGTCCTCATAGGATTTGAAGAGATCGAAACTTGCACAGCAGGGACTGAGCAGCACGGTGTCACCGTCTTTTGCCGCCTCGTAGGCTCCCTGCACGGCGTCGTGCAGATTGTCGGTGTCGATGATCCGGATTCCGAACCCTCCGAAATGCTCCCTTAGTTTCTCATTATGCAGCCCCATGAACACCAGCGTGTGGCATTTCTGTTTCACCAGCTCGTCGATCTCCGAATAGTCATTGCCCTTGTCTTTTCCGCCGAGAATCAGCACCGTAGGCGTCGTCATGCTCTCCAGCGCATACCAGCAGGAATTGACATTCGTTGCCTTGCTGTCATTGATCCATCGCACGCCGCGGACCGTCGCTACATACTGCAGGCGGTGCTCCACTCCCTGAAAACTCATCAGGCTCTCGCGGATGACCTCTTTCCTGATTCCCACTACGTTTGCAGCGATCGTGGCTGCCATCGAGTTCAGCACGTTATGCCGCCCCTTCAGCGCCAGTTCCTCCTCGCTCACCGGCAGCGGATCAGGCACCGAGAAACCGTACGGATACAAGGTTGCGCCCAACTGCAGTTTCTTCATCTCGCGGTCGATCACAGGGTCTTCCGCCCAATAGATAAAACTGTCCTCTTTCGTCTGGTTGCGCGTGATGCGGAACTTGGCGTCCACGTAGTTCTGGAACTGATAGTCGTACCGGTCCAGATGATCCGGCGTGATATTCAGCAAGATTGCGATGTCCGCCTTGAAATCATACATGTTATCAAGTTGGAACGAGCTCAGCTCGATCACGTAGTAATCATGGTTCTCCCGCGCCACTTGCAGCGCCAGCGAGTTACCGATATTGCCTGCGAGACCCACATTCAATCCCGCCTGTTTCAGGATATAGAAGATCAGCGAAGTGGTGGTCGTCTTGCCGTTCGAACCCGTGATACAGATCATTTTCGCGTCCGTATAACGCGCCGCAAACTCAATCTCCGAGATGATCGGAGTGCCTTGCGCCTGCAGTTTCCTGATCAGCGGCGCCGTCAAAGGTATACCCGGCGATTTCACCACCTCGTCTGCGTTCAGCACCAGCTCTTCGGTGTGCTTGCCGTCCTCCCATTGCACGCCGTTCTGATCCAGCAGCGCACGGTACGGATCGCTGATCGTTCCGCAGTCGCTGACAAACACGTCAAAACCTTTCTCCTTGGCAAGGATGGCAGCTCCTGTGCCGCTCTCCCCTGCACCTAATACTACGATTCGTCCCATATTACCTTATTTTCAATGTCAAGATGGTGATTGCCGCCAGGATCAGCGTCACGATACAGAAACGCAGCACGATCTTCGTCTCATGATGCAGGTTCTTGCTGCCCTGGAAAAGGATCGAACAGCCCGGATCGTTCTTCAGCACCTGGTCCACCGAAGTCCGGAAATGGTCATGGAAAGGCGTACGTTTCCATACGCGCACATGACGCCCGCGTTTCTTATAGAATTTATATACCTGCGTCTGCACAATGACGGAGACGCTCTCCATCAGGAATATTCCGCAAAGCACCGGCACCAGCAACTCCTTGTGAATCACCATCGCGCAAACGCCGATGATTCCTCCTACGGTCAGACTGCCTGTATCGCCCAGAAAGACCTGAGCCGGAAAACCGTTGAACCACAGATAACCCACCAAGGCACCCACGAAAGAAGCCATGAATACCACCAGCTCTTCGCTGCCGGGTATATACATCACATCGAAATACTCTGCCCACACTACGCTACCGCTCGTGTATGCCAGAATCAGCAAGGCTACGCCTATGATCGCCGAGTTACCGGCACACATGCCGTCCATGCCGTCGTTCAGATTCGCGCCGTTGCTCACTGCCGCTACCACAAACACGGTCAGCAGCACAAAGAACACCCAGCCGAAGCGGTATTTGTTGTTCTCTCCGGTCCAACTGAAGAGGTCCGCATAATTGAAGTTATGGTGCTTCACAAACGGAATCGTCGTCTGGGTCGATTTGATCTCCGGCGTCTTCTCCACTACCACCACATTATTCTCTATATGGCTGGTTACCACCTCGTTCATCGTCGTCGCCGGACAGAAACGAAGCGTCAGACCGACTATCAGACCCAATACCACCTGACCGCCGATCTTCACCCAACCGTTCAGTCCGTCCTTGTTCTTCTTGAAGGTCTTGATATAGTCGTCCGCGAAGCCCAATGCGCCCATCAGAAGCGTTGTCACCAGCATCAGGATCATATACACGTTGGTCAGTTTGCCCAGCAGCAGACACGGAATCAGAATCGCCGTGATCACAATCAGACCGCCCATCGTCGGCACACCTTTCTTGCCCACGTTAAACGGATCTGTCTTCTCGTCGCGCTGGGTCTCCGAGATATTATGGCGTTTCATGTAATTGATAAACCGGTTGCCGATCCAGATACTCACCAGCAAACCGATCACGCCTGCCAGAATGGCGCGGAAAGAGATATAGGTGAACAGCCGCGCACCCAACACCTCGCTAAAATGTGTAAATAAAGAATATAGCATTTTCTTTTCGATTTTTCGATATATCGATATATCGTTTTTAAATAAATCTTCTCACAACCTCATGGTCGTCAAAATGGTGTTTCACGCCTTTGATGATCTGGTAGTCCTCGTGTCCTTTGCCGGCTACGAGGATCACATCGCCGCTCTGCGCCAGCGTACAAGCCGTCTGGATAGCAGCCGCGCGGTCCTCGATCACCAATGTACTCCGCAACTCCTCTTCCGTCAGACCGGCTTTCATGTCGTTCAGAATATCTGCCGGTTCTTCGTCACGCGGGTTGTCGGAAGTCAGGATCAACTGTTCGCTGCCTTTTTTCGCAATCTGCGCCATCATCGGGCGTTTGCCCTTGTCCCTGTTGCCGCCGCAGCCTATAACCGTAATCAACTTCGGCTGATGGCTGACGGCTGATGGCTGACAGCTTCCCAAGATCTCCCTTATCGTCTGGATCACATTGTCCACCGCGTCCGGCGTATGGGCATAATCGACGATGGCGGTCCAGCCTTTCGGACTGCGGATCGTCTCGAACCGGCCGTTCACAGGCCTCAGCGTACTCAGCACCCGCAGCACCTCCAGCTCGTCGAATCCGAGATTCAGCGCCGTGCCGTAGATACAGAGCAGATTGCTTACGTTGAATCGTCCTACCAGCGGCACAAACACCTCTTTCCCGTTGATATTCAGCATCATGCCATCAAAACCTTCTTCTAATATCTGCGCCTTGTAGTCCGCTAACGAATGGGTCGAATAGGTGTGAACCGACGCCTTGCAGTTCTGGGTCATCACCAATCCGTTCTTGTCGTCTTTGTTCGTCACGGCGAAAGCGGTCTTCTTCAGCCCGTCAAAAAGCCGTTTCTTCGTATCGCGGTAGTTATCAAAGGTCTTGTGATAATCGATATGATCGCGTGTCAGATTGGTGAACAGAGCGCCGTCAAAATCCAGTCCGGCGATACGTTCCTGCGCGATCGCATGGCTGCTCACTTCCATAAAAGCGTACTCACAGCCGGCATCCACCATCCTTCGCAACAGACCGTTCAACTCGATCGCATCAGGCGTAGTATGGGTCGCCGCAACCGCCTCATCCTCAATATAATTGACCACCGTTGACAGCAATCCGGCCTTATGACCCATCGCGCGCACGAGTTTATATAATAAGGTGGCGATCGTCGTTTTGCCGTTCGTGCCGGTCACGCCTACCAGCGTCAACTGTTTGGAAGGTTCGCCGAACCACTTGCCGGCCATCAACCCAAGCGCCTTGTCCGTATTCTCCACGAGGACATAGCTGACTTCTGATGGCTGACGGCTGACAGCTTCCTCCGGCAGGTACTTCCTGTCCGAAAGCACCACCGCCGCTGCGCCCTTTGCGACACAACCGTCAATGAACGTGTGTCCGTCTACTGCCGTGCCTACTTGGGCAACGAAAAGGTCGCCTTGACCTACTTTGCGGCTGTCAAAATGAATGCCGTTGATCTCCTTGTCCGTGCTGCCGATCACCTCAATCGGCTTTACCGCTTTCAATAATTCGCTTAGAATCATATATTTCCTATCGGTTTAACGCTCGGCATACATGCCGGAGCCTGTTATCTCTTCTCTAAAACCCGTTCGCCTTCACGGATAACGTAGCATCCCGTGTAAGCCATCGTCTTCTCGGCGATCACGCGGACCGTACTGCCGCAGTCCATTCCGGCGTCATACGGATATTGCGGATCCTCGATCATGCAGATACAGGTGTACCGCGGGTTCTCCTCTGGGAAATACCCCACAAAAGTCATCCGGTGGTGACGGGGCGAATAGCCGTGACCGGGAATGAACAACTGTGCCGTTCCCGTCTTCCCTGCTATTGACACCAGGTTCGATTGCGCCTTGCGGCTCCATTTCTTCTTGGCTGCCGTTCCCAGATGATCGTCCCAAACGACATCATGCAGCGCCAGGCGGATATCACGGAGAGCACTCTTCCCGCAGATCGACGATTTCACCACCTCCGGTTTGAAACTCTTCACCGTCTCGCCGTTCTGCTGGATATCGGTCACAAGCATCGGACGCATCATCCGGCCGTCGTTGGCGATCGCGTTGTAGAACATCAGCAGTTGCATCGGGCTCAGCTCCACCGAGTAGCCGTAACTCATCTTGCTCAGCGTCACCGTGTCTTTCGGCACATCGATCCGCACCTTGTCGGCTCCCGGGATCTCGCTATAAACGCTGTCCATCAGACCCGTCTTCTCTATCCGGCGGACGAACTTCTTCGCCGACCCCTCGTAACTCCGCGTGATCAGTTTCGCCAATGCGATATTACTGGATACGGCTAACGCACTCCGGACCGTCAGAACAGTATCCATCGGGTGTGCGTCGGTGTGTTTGGATTTGCGCATATACACCCACGGTGTTCGGGACACACTCACGGTGTCGTCGATATCGATCTTGCCGTCATCCAGTGCCGCCAGAAGAGCGATGGTCTTGAAGGTTGAACCCGGTTCTACACGCTGCACCGCGTGGTTCTGCGCCTCGTAGTAACCGCCTTCTTCCGACCGGTCAATGTTGGCGATGGCGCGGATATAACCCGTCTGTGTCTCCATCAGAATGCAGCAGCCCCATTTGGCGTTACGCTCCGCCGTCTTCTCGATCAGCGCGTTCTCCACAATGTCCTGCAGGTTCGCATCGATCGTGGTCCGCACATCCAGTCCGTCTTTGGCTTCTTCTATCGTCACGGACTCATAACGGCCGCCGATCTTCTGAACGCTGCTCATTCCGTCTTCGCCGCGCAACTCTTTCTCGTATCGTTTCTCCAGACCCGAGTTGCCCACGCCGTCTTCGCCGTAGATACTGCCTATTGTGCGACTGGCCAAGATCCCGTAAGGTTTGATCCGCCGGTGCTGGTCCTCAAAGAAGATTCCGCTTTTGTATTTGCCTCTTTTGATCAGAGGGTTCTTCATCAACTCCTGCCGCTGCAGATAATTGATACGGTGATCGCATACCTTCAGCCGTTTCTCGCCGCGACGGAAAGCGTTGACGATCCGCGTCTTGTATTCCGCCTGCGTGTGTTCGCCTACGATCGTTGCCAGATCCAATGCCAGCGTGTCGATATGACGGTTGAATAACTCGTTGTTTTTCAGGTGCAATGCCTCCACACGCGTGTCCATATACATGTAGTATTGCGGCATACTGGAGGCCAGCAAACGGCCGTTGCAATCCAATATATTCCCTCGGGTGGCCTTCACCGGACGGTGTGCCGGCACTTGCTGTTCGGCTACTTTCAGCCATTCGTCCCGTTCGATCGTCTGAATATAGATAATACGGCCTATCACGGCGGCAAAACCGAGAAGGATCACGATGAAGATCATCGCAAACCGCCATACAGTATTTCTTTGTTCGTCAGACATCTTCTTTGTCCTGTTCTCGGCGGTATTCCGCCGCGTCTTTCTTTGTCTCCTTCGGCGGCATTTTTGCCGCCGGTTATAGCTTCGTCCGTTTTGCCGGATACCATCCGGCCTCCCTACCTTGTGTGGAGGTCAGGTGGGGTTGTTTACTCAATTCTCACCGGCGGCACCGTATTCTCCTGCAGCGAACTGCCTTTGGCTTGCAGCGCCTCATGCACTTGCGATTGCCGCGTCGCATTCGTCAGCTGCGCACTGATCGTCATGTACCGGTATTTGGCGTCCAGCATCTCTTTCTTCGTGTCTGTCAGCCGGTGTTGCTGTTTCACTGACTGATAACCGGTCAGGATATACAGGAAGATCAGCCCCACGATCAGACCGATCAAGGGATATTGTTCTTTGATCTTCCGGCTGCGGAGTCGGTCTCCGTTCAGCCAACTCTGTATGTCATGCGCATCTGCCATTATTTCTTCTCCGCCACCCGTAATTTGGCGCTCCGGCTACGCGGATTCCGCTCTACTTCATCTTCCGAAGCGGTCAGACCCTTCTCGATGACATCGAACGGGGTAATCGCGTTGCCGTAAAAATCTTTTTCTATTGTCCCTTCGAGGTTGCCGCTCCTCAGGAAATTCTTCACCAGCCGGTCCTCCAGCGAATGATAAGTCAGGATCGCTATCCGTCCGCCGGGTTTCAGCAAGTCTCTTGCCGCCACAAGCATCTCCCGTAACGCACCCATCTCATCGTTCACTTCGATCCGCAGCGCCTGAAACAGCCGCGCCAGATCTTTCTTGTATTGCGCCGGAATCTCCAGTTCTATTGTATCCGCCTTTTCGTTGTCTCCTTCGGCGGTCTTTAGTCCCGCGCCTGTTTCGTTGTCCCTTTCGGCGGTCTTTAGTCCCGCGCCTGTTTCGTTGTCCCTTTCGGCGGCATTTTTGCCGCCGGTTATAGCTTCGTCCGTTTTGCCGGATACCATCCGGCTTTTGATCCCCGTCGCTACCGCCACCAGCTCCTCTGTCCGCTCAATGGGCTTCTGCGCGCGCGCTTTAAGGATCGCACGCGCGACCGCGCGGCTGTTCTTCATCTCGCCGTATAGCCAGAAAATCTTCGCTAACTCTTCCTCGCTGTAACTGTTCACTATGTCTGCCGCCGTACGTTTGGCGGTCTGGTTCATGCGCATGTCCAACGGCGCGCTGAAACGGAAACTGAACCCTCGCTCCGGACAGTCGAAATGGTGAAAACTGACTCCGAGATCCGCTAACAGTCCGTCTATCTGCTCCACCCCGTAATAATCCATCCAGTTCTTCAGATACCGGAAATTGCTATGCACAAACGTCCATTTCGGATTATTGACAAATACCCCTTCGCCCTTCGTACATTGTACATCGTCCCTTTGTACATTCTCGTACGCCTCTATATCCTGGTCAAACGAATATAGGTGTCCTCTCTCCTTCGTACATTGTACATCGTCCCTTTGTACATTCGCGTCCAGCCTTCCAAGGATGGCGCGGCTGTGTCCTCCGCCGCCGAAGGTTACATCCACATACACCCCGTCCGGCTTGATCGCCAAACCCTCTATCGTCTCTTTCAGCATCGCCGGTATGTGGTAAATCTCTTCCATCTCTTTCTCTCAGTATTTTTTTGTATTGTCAGTTTTGTCAGTTTTGTCAGTTTCGTCACTTTTGCCACTTTTGCCATACGGACCTCCAAACTGACAAAACTGACAATACTGACAATACTGACATGTCTTTTTTTCTTTCGAACGCTGTGTTCAGAAACTGGATGTTAGTTGTTCTTGTATATTCTTAGTGATTTTTAGGGATTGTCGGTACTAAACCGAACCCGGATAAGGGGCAACGCCTGTTATTCAGCACTCCGTTTCTTCATCTTTGCCCGCAGCCTTGCCGCCAACTCGGTCTGGCTCAGGCGTTTCGCAGCGAAGGTCTCCGGTGCCCAGAGCGCAAAACGGTTCAGCATACCTACAAACAGCACATCCTGCTGGGCGCCGATCGTCTCCAGGTTCTTCTTCTGCAGCAATATCCGGCCCTGACCATCCGGCTCCAGATACTCCGCATCCGCCATGAACTGCATCAGGATCATCTGATCTTCCGGATCCCACTCGTCGAGCACCTGGCGCATCTGCTCCACTTTCTCGTTCCATATCTCTTCCGGATAGAACATCAGGCACTCGTTATCCGTATCACGGCGCATCACAATGCGCTTAGACCCGGCCTCTGCCAAGATCTTCCGGTAACTGGCCGGCACGAAAATACGTCCCTTTTCGTCCAACCGACCCTCAATATTTCCGATAAATGTCTGCATGTTTTTATGCTATTCTTTTACTCTTGTAGCCCTTTTAAATTGTGAATTGTGAATTGTCAATTGATTTCACGCTGCAAAGATACAAAAAATATTTGAATTACACCACATTTCCCCACAAAAAAATTTATCAAATGTTTTTTCTACATGTTTTCTACACAGTGCGACACAATTAAACATACTATTTTTCAGCATATTACATTACTTATCAACATTTTCATAAAAATGTGGGGTAAAATGGGGCGATTCTCTCAATATTCTCTCAATACCCTCCCGAACAGCACTTTTCTCCCCCTGCCAGCCCCGTTCCTTGCTCCCCTGCCAGTCCCGTTCCTTGTTCCCCCTGCTTGCCCCGTTCCTTGTCCCTCCCCCCCTGCACAACTCCCCCATATCCACAAAAAAAGCACTCCCTCTCGGAAGTGCTGATCAAACAAGTACACCGGTTTGCCCACTGCAAACTTGTAACCCTTATTGAGTGGGTTTAGCGGACACGGAAACCTTGAACTGTATATTGCATATTATTGCGCTCGATAATAAGCTGACCGTCACGGAGAATCTTTTGCACTTGTACATCCTCAGATGCTACATTCTCTACATCCTGACTTTCTGCCGGATAAATATTATACACCATCTGCAGATTATAACCGGAGTAGTTATCCGATTCATACTGCAGCTTTGTCAGCAAGCAATAGGAGTTTCCATGTCCTCCCCAACCCCAGTTTACGTGGTAATAATATTCACCGTCAATCACTTTGTAGCCATCTACCACAAAGCAGTGTCCCGTCTGGTTGACAGCCGGAAAGCCGGCAAAGATAACAGGTCTTCCTGCCTGCAGATCAGGACGGACAGCATCCTCTCCCCAGTAATAAATCGTCTCATCAGGATTGGAACTGCTTCGGGTACTGATAAAACTAACATTTTTGCTGTAGCCGAAATTATTTTTCAGCAAGCCGTCCATCTTCGCCAAATCGGCTCCACTGCCGTCCTTGGAATAGTTCATGCTCAGCGAAGCCCCGCAAACCAGCATCAGCGTTGCTACTGCATCCGCCTGAGTCGAATTATAACCATGCTGATAATCCTCCAGCATATTGTCCCAGTCAAAGGGATAATCCTCCAGATTGATCGTTTTGGCACCGTCATTTCCGCCAGTGTAGGTAAAAGTACCTGTTCCATGCGCCGGATAACTATAGTAGCGCATCACTTGCGCCATCGCCGTTGCTACACACCCCGTAACAGCACGACCTCCGTTCAGATAAGGGCACTTGTTATTGTAGGGCGCACCCTGATCATAGTTGATATTTCCTAATAGCGGCTCCACTACATCATCCGCCTCTGCATGCTCAAGCACAAAAAATTCGGAAGCTTCTGCTCCTTGCTTCATCTGCTCCATAGCACACACGTAGCGATCATAGAAACTGCGCTGCTCCGGAGTAAGAGAAGCAGAATAAATATCCATTGACGGATCATCAAAATAAACAGGCTGGAGAGCCTTGGCATGTACAACTATGGTGGCTGACACCATTAGCACTGCGGTAAACAAATAATGCTTCATATAGCGATAAAGTTAGTAGTCTTTTAATACGATAATATTTTAGTATTCAGATCTTTACGTCTCATCGATCCGGAATAGTATTTCACGAGAAACAGCTGGCCTTCCTGTAAGAGCGGTAGCGAAACCCTCGTCTCGCCATAAGCCGGATGCAAAAGCGTGATCAGCTCCCCTTGTGGATTATAGATCGCCAGGTAATGCTTCCCGTCTGCGCTCTCCGGCAAGATAACGGAATATTGGCCAACCCCGGTACGGGATACTTTCAGCGACTGCTTTCCATCTTTCTCAAGCGTTTGCACCGCTATCGGTGTACTCAGCGGACTGTAATGAGGGTCGCATCCCTTTTCCTCATACGCTTGCATCGAATAGTAATAGGTGGTAGCCGGAGATAATTGACGGAACACGATCTCGCTGTTGCCCTCCCCCATATAATAATCTCCCAGGCGATAGATATAGTTTACCTGACAGCCGAGGATTGCAGACCATGTATCTACAGCCGTCCCTCCTTTCCCTCCTATATGGGAATAAGCAAGTTTGAATTGATGCCAATGGCGGGTAGTATCCAGTTCAATCGTACGGTAGGCATTCTTTGTTGTCCGGGCTACGTAAATCTTGGCTGCTTCTTCCCATTCCTTTCCATCCTCCGATCCGCTCAATTGAAGTATTCCTCCTACATTCTCATCTGCGCTGACGGGGGTGTAGTTATTGCTCACCCATAGCGAAATAGCAGTAGGAGCATATAAGTAATACGGCGAAATAATAAATTCTTCGTCATGCTCAAAGAGCAATGCCTTTCCTGATTGAGAATAGATTGATTGGATTTTGGAGATATTCATTGACCACCCGTGAGCAAGGATTGAATCCCTGTTATCGAAAGCATCAAAACTCTCTATTTCCTCACTTTCCCCTTCGCTCACTGTATAAAGCATATAAAAATATCCGTCTGCATCATCCTGCGGCTCCCAGAAGATGTTAAAAGAGGTAGATGTCAAATTGCTCACAGAGTCAATTATCGGTGTGGTGATAAGCGTAGGTCTCGGTGCACGCCCCAGCAATGTAAGCTGTGTCCCTACTTCTCTGTTGGTGCTTTCCGCTGTCAAATAAGCTACTTCGTTGTCGCAACTTTTGTGTGCCGGCTGATAAACCACCCAGATGGGATATTCAACAGGAGCGTTCTCGCCTGCTATGCCTATGAGGGCTGTATCTCCGTATTCATACCAAAGCGTTCCTTCTGTAAAGCTGAAACGGAAATGAGGGGCGGAGACATACATCTGTATTTGACGGGTACTACCATCCTTGGACGGAGGAACTGTCAAATGGGTCACCGCGGTGTCGTAACGGACAGGGCCAATGAGATACGAAGTCTCTACATTCAGCGTCTCATCATCAAAAAGCATCATCTCATCCGGGTTACCACCTACCTGCATAGATACACTTCTATCCGGTTGCACACGGATCTGCGAAAGCGCTAATGTGTCGATTGTGTTGCCGTTATTAAGTGTCGGAATCCAGGAGGTTCGCATTGTAGAACCGGGAAACACATCCGCCGCCGAACTACGCGTCGGGGACGAAAATCCGGCACTCACAATATCAAAGCCTAAAGGTTTTTGATTATTGAACGTATTGTAATTCCATCCGGTCTGATTGAACGTGATATGTGAAATCAACAACCCCGGAGCCACTAATGCGTTCTTGCCGGCATCCCATCCCACTTGCTGCCTGTTCTCCAATAGGAAATACTCGGATGGAGAAGAGGATTCCGGATCCAGATTATGAGTGCGGGCGGCTATTAGATAGGCGCGATTGGAGGTCTCTATCGGCTCCAGAGTTCGCATTCCGGAAGAGGCAATCTGCTCCGGCACCAGCCAGCCCATCATAAAACGCTCAAAAGCCGTATAGGTCGGAGGCGTAGAACCGTTATTGTTATAACTACCCGAACACATGATATCCCAATCCCCGACTGTATAAACATCCGATTGCTGGGTATTATAGAGATCCGGCAAACCCAACGCATGACCGAACTCATGGCAATAAGTGCCGATACCTGCTTGAACCCTGCCGCCGCTACTGCGATATTCAGAAATCATCAGATAGCCACCTACATATTTCTCATTATAGCGGGAATAACTGTTGATTGTACTGTAATGCGGCCAAATGGTATTTGCTGCACCACCCTCCGCCTCATTATATCCGGCAACGACGATAGACACATTATCAATATAACCGTCGTTATTCGCATCAAACAGACTGAAATCAACACCCGCCTGCGAAGCAAGACCAACCGCATCCAGGACAAGATCACGCGCATGCAAATTATGATTAATAGAGCTTCCCGAAGAACTATTCTGGCCGTAATACGCCATAGTACGGCTCAGCGTGTAAGGGCCAAAAACCTCATATTCCAGATCCAGCGCACTGTCCGACGAAGCGATATAATAATCATGTACCGAGCCTGTAGCATTCGGATTGCTGCCGCCCGATCCGTTGAACAGATCGTCAAACTGCTCCTGGGGATTAGAGATGGTGAAACTCAGATCACTGAAATTCACCAAGACAACCGGAATACGCACTTTGCCGCGTGAGGGCACAAAACTATAAAGCATCTGGCGTTTCGGAGCACGGAGCATATGCTGCGCATTTTCTTCCGCCAATGCCGCATCCTTATACTCCGTTTCTGCTATAACACGCCCGTGCCGGTCGGTATAGAAATGATGGTATTCATCTCCGTGGAGATAAACCGTATCTACAGTTCCGTCCTCTAAAATACGGATGATAGGTTCCGGCGTAGCCGGCACTGCCCAAACACGCATTACAAGCGTTGAAAGCAATAATATGTATAGTATTTTTCGCATTTTGGCTGCAAAGGTACAAAAAAAATGCCAATTATGCAAATTTATTCTCTTTTTTATACGAAAAAACGACCAAAGGATATACTAAGACTATACAAAAAGCCGCCTGCGGGCAGCAGACGGCTCTAATTATCACATCAGATTATCTGATTACTTCATGCGGATGATACGAATGTTCTTATCCTTGAGCTGCTGCTCAAAACGAGCCTTGTCCTCTTCCGTCTCAAAGAGAGCCTTCATGTGCATCGGAGTCGGTTTTGCGATTTCAGCTTTACCCTCTTCACTTGGAATAGTACCGTAGGTCGAGATTACACTCGGATTGAAATGTACTTCCTCGTCATTCAAATAAATCTGATCGGTCTCCTCGTTGTAGCCAAGGTTCAAACCGGTAGTAAGGTGTGAGCCGAATACTGTATCCATCGCAAAAGCTCTGTATTGAACCTCAGAGAAATCCAGTTTACGCATGTAGTCAGATACCGGAGATTGATCACCAATGCTGAAATAAGCGTATTCGCAAAGAGCGTCAGGAATATAGCTATTATAGTACTTGCCATCTTCGGCATCATATTCCATAGCAAATACAGTTGCGCCCTCTACCGTCGCTCCGGCTGCTTTCAGATACTGGCCATAGCCAGTACCTCCGGCATTAAACTCCTCCAGGAACAACTTCATCTGCTTTACATACTCTGCCTCATCAATAGTAGCCGGAGCACCAAGATGCGGAGTCTGACCATCATATTTCGCATTCACGCCCCACTCACCAAGGCTGAACTTAACGCCACCGCCGGGATTCAGATATTTGGTTCCATACCACATTGGAGCATGTACCTCTAAGATAGCACCAGTCTCAGTACCGTCAAAATCTCCGTTGTTGTTTACATAGAAGCCATCGCTGAAGATATAGTAAGTTGCCATAGAAAGATAGCAATAGAATACCTCTCCTGTAGAAGCCTCTACCGTGTCAACCTTATACTCACCGGTCTTAGGATCTCTTGCATAAGTCGTATCTGCGCTTGCTAATGCTGCATTATTGAAGATCAAGGACTCAAGCCAGGTCTTTACGTGCACACGACAGGAATCTTTTAAATCACCCACAGAAGCATAAATATAGCAAACGCCATAACCTTGTGCCTCTACAACGCCACGGCTGGTGACAGTAGCGACGAGAGAATCACTAGTGCTCCATACAATCTTTGCGGTAGGATCGTTAGGAGTGAGAGTAGCGGACAGACGAATCGAGGTCTCCTCGTCGTTCAATGTAACCTCATGAGGATTAACTACCAATTTATTGGCATCTCCATCATCCGGGCCTTCTTTTCCTTTACATGCAGAGAAGCATACTGCTCCCGCAAGAATAGCAAACAAAAATACTTTCTTTTTCATAACTTAAATGTTTTTGAGTTAATAGATTATTTTCTTATTTAATTCTATACTTCATCAAGGAAGTGTAGTTGTATTTACTTTAGGATTATAGGAGCCTTCTGCGCTCGGCATTTGGAAGGTATATTCGGTACCCGGCTTGATCGTAGTACCGGCTTTTGCACAGTGGTTACCACCACGCTTACGCTCATTCTCTCCAAGTACTTCATCTGCCAAGCGACGGAAGGTCTGCAGACCATAACCTTCGCCCCAGAGCTCAACACGCCAGTTGTACTCAATCTCAGCCAACAAGGTAGAGTGATTTAACGTAGATTTATATGCCTCATACTCGGCGTCCATTCCGGTAACCACACGCTGATCGGTAATCGAGGTCAGATAAGAGATAGCGTCTCCGTCATTACCCAAGCGATAACTTGCTTCGGCTGCTATCAGATACATGGACTCGATACGCAGGAATACATTGTCGCTCAACCATTCACGATCTATATCATCCGACTTCGTAGATATCGGGTTGGATGCAGAGAAGAACTTACCATCCGGACAGAGTTTATAGATGTTGTTAGCACTTCCGTCATTAAACCAATATTGCCGTGCATCGAAGGGGTGACCGCTAGCTACCATGATTGTATCTTTATCTTTAATCACCTGCGTGGAATCAACGGAGATAATCAGTTTATAGAGGTTCTCATCAATGGCCTTTGTATCACCTGCCCATGCATAACTATAGGAGTGGATATCTACCTGGCCGAAGAAAGAAGCTAATCCGCCTGCCGTCTCAACCGTCACATCTTGACCCCACATCCATGATACATTGCTCACGTTATTAAAACCTGTTTCTAATAAGTCGCGGCGAGGTAGGATCTGTGCCGTAGAAGAGGCTATTGCCAGTAACGCATAGTCACGTGCATTAGTATAAGCCTGCGTATAGGCATCTCCGTGACCATGAGGGTTCGCCTTATTAAGATAAGCATACGATAGAATTGCACAAGCAACACTCTTGTCGACTGCTAATTTGGAAGATCTTTCTACCTCTGAGAAAGCGCTGAAATAGTCAATCGCATTTGTCAGATCACTTTCTACTTGTGCATACACCTCGCTCATCGTTGCCAATCCCTGAGCCTCATCCATATTATACTCGTTATAAAGCGGGAAAGCCAACTCTTTCGACAGATCGGTTATTGCCGGTTCGCAATAGAGCATCAACAAATTGCTGTAGATATATCCACGCATGGTCAAAGCCTGAGCATAACAATTAGCGATTTTCGCATCCACCTCCGTATAAGAAGCCAGCGTATCACCGCTTACGATAGTATAATACATCAGTTCATCGCTGCTTTTAGATACCGTGTTAGGCAGACCATTCGCTGCTATTCGCTTGATCACATTGTCCGCTGAAGCGGTAGAACCGCCCTGAGCTGCGTAAAGCACAGCATTCACATTATGAAGCATACCATAGTAATAATACCAGATATATCCGGTGCGACCGGTACGACCTTGTAACTGCTCATCGGTATAGAACCAGCCGTAAGTGTAGTTAGTTAACGCCATATCGCCGGACATGATATCGGTATACATATCAATGGAGCGTTTGCCGAACTCATCATGATCTGTTACCGCATACATCATGGAGTAAATACCACGCATGGAACCCTCCAGCTGATTGGATAATTTCTCATACTGCCCCTGCGTAATAGTACTACCATACGGATCGCGCGTAAGGAAACTATCTCCGCAAGACACCAGCGTCATTGCGCATATACCTGCTACAAATAATTTATATACGTTTTTCATATTTCTTTCTCCTTTCTATACCTTATTAGAATTGGAATTTGATACCGCCCATGATCGTTGAAAGCGGAGTATATTGATACGAGTCGGAAGTTCCTGTGAAAGAAGCCATCGGATTATATCCGCGGCGAGCGGAAGCAATAGCCAGATTGTCAGCCGATACATAGATATTCAGCGAATTGAACTTGATCTTCTGCATCCATTTCTTCGGGAAATTATAACCGATACGGATGTTATTCAGACTCAGGAATGACAGACTGGTCAAGAAGCGGGTAGAAGTCATGTTCGCATACAAGTCTGCTCCGTTGGACAAACGAGGAATAGCATTCGCTCCCTGCGCCACTATTGCAGCCTTCTGCTCATCCGTCATCATAGAATTCCATGCATTACGCATATCTACGTGCCAGTTGCATTTACCGATCTTGTCGCTATTCATCAACTCGGCATATACAACATCGTATCCGTAACCGCCAAGGCCATACGAACATGTAGCAGAGAACGTGAAACCATATGCTTCCAGATCTACGCCGAATCCTCCGGCGAATGCGGGAATACGGCTCTTGCCGATAAAGTTATAACCGGCGTATTGAGATTCTGTACCGGAAATGATTTGAGTCTTCAACACATCCTCAACCTTCTTGCCCGGATAGTATTTCTGCATATATTCATATACACTGGATACATAGTTATTTCCGGACCGGCCGTAGATCTGAAGGTTCGTAGCGCTGTTTCCTGTACCGAAACCTCCCAGATTCGGGTCATAATAACCAATGTATTGTGCCTCTCCTTTCTCATTAATACCCGCATACTCAGGCAGATACCAATCGTAAGGACTATATCCTACTGCCAAACCGCTGGCCATCACCATATCCTCCTCTGTCTCTGCATATTCCGGCAACTTGGTGATTTTATGCGAATAGTGTGAGCCATTGAGACGGATATCCAATTTTACATTACGAGTATCTACCGCATGTACATTGAACTGAAGTTCAACACCCTGGTTCACCATGGCTCCGCCATTGATAGGTACAGACGAATAACCGAGCGAAGGAGCTACCGGACGATAGAACAGCATGTTATCAGTGCTCTTCCAGAAATAATCAATCTCCGCATCGAGATATTTGCTGATGCCGAGCTCCAAGCCCAGATCGATTATCTGGCTACGCTCCCATGTCAGATCCTTGTTCCCTTTTTGAGACCATACATATCCTACTTCCGCATCTACATATTCTATAGAATAGAGATCCTGAAAGAGTTGTGTACTGATACCTCCTTGGTTACCCAGCACACCCCAACTCAAACGGAGTTTACCGTCTTTCAGCCAGTCCTTGGCATCGCTGCTTTGGATAAACTCTTCGTTGGTGAACATCCAAGTACCACCCACGGATCCGAAATGTCCCCAACGATGACCTTTGGCGAATTTGGAAGAACCATCGGCACGATAGTTTGCCGTTACGCCATAGCGCTCGTTGTAGATATACGAAGCCGTTGCGAGGAAGGACTCCAGTGCCGTAGAGTTGGTAGCGGAAGTGATAGTCGTATTCTGGATAGCATTACCCAATTCCAGTACATTTTCACCCTCCGGAGCAGCCACATGGCTCTTCGACCCATAAGTCCATGACGAACGAGCTACCTGCGTTTCATGACCTACCATTGCACGGATGGAGTGCTCACCGATTGTTTTGTTATACTCCAAGAGTTGCTGAGCAGTAATCCACATCTGCTCATCCTGCTCTACAGCGATACGACCGATACCACCGGCATCGCCATAGTATGCATTGGTAAACTCACTTTCTTTCGCTCCACGATACTGCATGTTGGCGTTGATTATGAGTTTCAAGTCCTTATAGAACTTAAACTCCAGTGAACCGCCTGCCATCACATAATGCTGAACAATATTATCGCGGTCATAGCGCAGCGATCCGGCGGGGTTAATACCCGATCCGAACGGACGTCCGTATCCCTCGAACATACCATAGTCATACGCATAACCACCTGTCTTGGGGTCAGTCTTAATCGTACCATCTGCATTATAGAGGAATACAGGGAATACAGGAGCCATTTGGTTTACATACACGAAACCGCTATTCATATTACTACCCTGACCTGCTGCGTTTTGATTCGAATAGGTGTAAGCCATATTCACATTTCCTTTCAGCCATTTTTTCGGCTGGAAGTCCACGTTGCTACGGATCGTGAAACGATCATAGGTAGAGCCGATATAATATCCCTCATCTTTCAAATAACCGATAGAGGTAAAATATGTCGTTTTCTCTGTACCGCCGGAGATACGTACGGTAGCATCCAATTTCTGACCTACACGGAAGATTGCGTCGCGCCAGCTGGTGAGGTTGTCCATTCCCGGTTTGTATTGTACGCCATCCTCCGCTCCGAGGAACTTGCCGTCATTACCTATAAGCTGTACACCTTTCGGGTTCGTATTGATCGTGCCATCATCGTTCACCACTTGCCATAAGTTATACGGTTCGGGAATGCCTTTAGCGCCGAACAACATATTACCGGCATCCATAGCCCTACCCGCTTCTGTAGCACGCGAACTGGCATTATAGATACTCATCCATGCCATCTCAGCGAACTCCTGCGGATCAGTGATGACATCATACATCGGCAGCAAACGCATGTTACCACCATATTTGATATCCACATCTATCTTACCCTGCTCACCGGAAGTACCTTTTTTGGTCGTAATAACGATTACGCCGTTCGCTCCACGGCTACCATAAAGCGATGTAGCGGTAGCGTCCTTCAGAATGGTTGTTGACGCTATATCGCCCGGGTCAATCGTAGAAATATACGCAGCTTCATAAGGCACACCATCCACGATATATAAAGGCGCGGAACTAGCATTCAGCGAACCGATACCACGAATACGTATGCTGGCAGCCTCACCCGGTTGGCCGGTAGTGGTAACCACCTGCACGCCGGCAACTTCTCCGGCCAGAGCTTTCGATATCTCAGACGGACTCTTCTTCTCTATATTCTCAGCGCTTACAGCTTGCGCGGAACCGGCAAACGATCCCTTGCTCACATTACCGTAACCGGTAACGACAACCTCCTGGATTACCTCGGTATTCTCCTGCAAGGTAATACGGAGATTCTTGCCGGCAGGTACTTCCTGGGTAGCCATACCGACGAAACTAACGACCAGTGTCTTCACAGACTCCGGCACGTCCATCTCAAACTTTCCATCGTAGTCCGAGATTGTACCTTGTGTGGTACCTTTAGCCTGGATGCTGGCGCCAATCACAGGTTCGCCCTTTGCATCCACTACCACACCGCTTACTGTCTGCTCGGCATAGACTGCTACGCCCAGCATAACAAGCATCATGAGTGTAAAAATCTTCTTCATTGTTTGTTATTATTGATTTAACTTACTATTTTTCAATTCCGTTCGCTGTCTCTCCATACGTACGTGCGTCACGCATACCTTACTTATTTACGCGCGTAAATATGAAAAATCGTGCAAAGGTACGACTTTTTTTTCATATGAACAAATAAAATAGCGAAAAAATGCGCACTTTTTTCAAAAAAGCACACTTTTGTGACATTTTATTGGATTACAACCTAATTATAGAGCAAAATGAAAGCATTATTTGGCTGGAACAATTCCTGAGCAACAGATTGTAACTGCTGCGGTGTCGTTTGTTCAATCAGCAGCATTGTCTGCTGCCAGTCCGGAGCGCAAGAGCGGTAGAGCATTGATTTCGCCATTGCGAGTGCGGAGTTCTCCTGATTTTGGGCAGAGATCGCCAACTGTCCGCGGAGTTGCACCAGTGCATGGCGCAGAGCCGATTCGGTAAGCGGCGTCTCGCGCAGGCGTTGCAGTTCTTTCTGCACGAGCGCCAGACTGTGCTCATAATCCTCCGGATCGCACGCCCAATAGACGCACCAATAACCGGTGTCGGAGAGCGGCGTATAAGTCGATTCAACCGTATAAACCAAGCCCCTGGACTCTCGCAGGCTGAGGTTAAGCCGGCTGTTGAGACTTCCTCCTCCGAGAATATTATTGAGGAGAAACATCGCCAACTGGCGGTCATGCCCGATCGGGTATGCGCGTCCGCCTAACATGGCGTGGACTTGATGGGTGTGTTTACGGAATGACCGCTCGTGTTCACGAGCTGACAGACCGCCGGCGCTGACAGACCGTTGGCACTGACAGACCGCTTCGCTGACAGACTGCTCCGGAATGGCAGGCTGCATCGGCGACAGATGTCCGAACTCATGTTCGGCAAGGCGGAAGATACGGTCGGGTTTGATATTTCCCTGACAGAAGACCACCATCCGCTCCGGGCGGTAATGGGCTTTCATCCATTGCAAGGGATAGTCCGGTTTGGAAGATATATGTCTGAGGGTCTTACGCGTGCCTAAGATCGGAAGCGCCAGACTGGTTCCGGCGAAGACAAGACTCTCAAAATCATCGTAGATCAGTTCGCTCGGACTGTCGTTATAACTCTCAATCTCATCAAGGATCACCATGCGTTCCTTGTCCGTCTCTTCCTTTCTGAAAACAGGTTGCAGGATCATTTCGGCGATGAGATGAAGCGTGAGCTGCACATGTTCGCAGAGAATCGCGGCATAGAAAGTAGTCTCTTCCTTCGTGGTATAGGCGTTGATCTCTCCTCCTATTCCTTCGATGGACTGAATGATCTGCCTTGCGGAATGGCGTGCCGTTCCCTTGAAGACGCAATGCTCGATATAATGCGCCATTCCGTTTTCCTCAGGCAGTTCGTCGCGCGTGCCGGCACCAACCATAACACCAATGTACGCAACGGGCGAAGGCGTCCATTTATGCACAATTTTGACGCCGTTAGGCAAAATATGATAAAAAGTTTGCGTGTTTTCTTGCATAATTCAAAAAAAAGCAGTAATTTTGCAGCCGGTTTCCGCGGCATTGGCGGAATTGGTAGACGCGCCAGACTTAGGATCTGGTTCCGAAAGGAGTGAAAGTTCGAGTCTTTTATGCCGCACAACAAAAATGTTTTTCCCTATGAAACGCTATCTGTTTATTTTCTGTGTCTTCGTTGTGTGCGGGATGGTATTTGTATCCTGCGACCAGAAGTCGCAATCCACTCCGTTGCTTCATTCGTCTTCCCTACTCATCCGCACCACTCCTGACGGCGCAAGAGATACTATCCGTGTAACGGACTCCCTCTCTATCGGTGACACCCTGCGTCTGAACATGGTGCTTGACGGTTATCTGAACACGCTGACCTCTTTTGCAGTCCGTACAGACACATCGTCAATCGGTATTGCATTAGAGATAGATTCTATTGTCAACCAGTATCTTATCGCCGGTTCCGATCCGGCAAACGGGCGTTTGAACTTTGCCGCAGAGCAATTATATGTCTGTCCCGCTACATTGCGTTTCGTTCCCCGCCGTTCAGGGACGCATCTGATGGAGTTTATCTTAGCCAATGACGCCGACGCCTCCTATTCTCCGCGCACGTATACTTATAAGCCGGTGGTGAGGTGATAGAGAATTGGCGATTGGTCATTGGTGATTGGTGATTATTCTTGTGCTTTGGCTTCGTTCCAGAGTGCGTCCATCTCCTCAAGAGACATATCCTGCAGCGCGCGACCCTGTTCGCGCGCTTTTTCTTCTATATAATTGAAACGGCGCATGAACTTGAGGTTGGTGTGCTCCAGAGCATTGTCCGGGCGGATCTTATAGAGGCGTGCCGCATTGATGAGCGCAAACATCACATCCCCGAATTCATTTACCATTTGGTCATTTGATATTGGGTCATTTTCGCAGTTGCGCATTTCCGCCTCAAACTCAGCAATTTCCTCTTTGACCTTCGCCCATACATCTTCGCGTTTCTCCCAGTCAAAGCCTACATTCGCCACCTTGTCCTGAATGCGATAGGCTTTCACCAGACTTGGCAGACTGTCCGGAATACCGCCCAAGACGGTTTTGTTACCTCCTTTTTCCTTGAGTTTGACCTGTTCCCAGAGATGGCTGACCTCTTCGGGATTGGTGATTGATGACTGGTCATTGGTCATTTCTCCATAGACATGCGGATGACGGAAGATGAGTTTGTCGCAGAGGCGGTTGCAGACATCCGCTATATCGAAAGACTCGTGCGGTTCGTCTTTTTCGGGCGTGCCGGAGAAATTCCATTTCTCCTCGGAACCCATTTTCGCATAGAAGACAACATGGAGGAGCACATCTCCAAGTTCCTTGCTGATCTCATTCATGTCCTGGCGTGAGATAGCAGTCGCCAGTTCGTATGTTTCTTCGATGGTGTTCTGGCGCAGGCTGTCAAAAGTCTGTTTCCGGTCCCACGGGCATTTCTCGCGCAGGTCGTCCATGATATCCAGCAAGCGTCCGAAAGCCGCTAATTGTTCTTCGCGTGTATGCATAGGAGAGGTTCAAAGATTTGAAGATTTGAAGATTTGAAGATTCAAAGACACAGACAGGAAAAACTCTATTGATTATCAAAGTTATGCATGGTGAGGTTGCCTTTTTTATCCAGTTTGGCATAGGTCCATTGCTGGAAGCAATCCCCCAAGATCACCACCCTGCTGCCGGAAGCGATCTGCAGATCGAGTTCGATATGCCGGTGTCCGAAGATATAATAGTCCCGATGGTTATGCTGTTTCTCCTGCTCTTTGGCAAAAAGCACCAGTTCTTCCTTGTTTTCTCCTTTGTACGGACAAGGGTTTTCTATCTCCTTGAGGCGGCTTTTTTTCGCCCAGTTATAGCCGAACCAGTTGCCCCATGAAGGCGGGAGAGACCGGAAGAGCGTCTGCAGGAAAGGCGAATGAAAAACGGAGCGGAGTCTCATGAAACGCTTGATTTTCCTTACTACGGGTTGGGGGTAGCGGGTCTCCCAATCGGAAGGCATGAGTCCGTCACCGTGCGCAAGGTAGATCGCTTTGCCGTAGCGGATGATAGTACAGGGTTCGTAATGGATCTCGGCACCGGTCAGTTTCTCCAGTCCTCCGAAGGTCCAGAGGTCGTGATTGCCGGTGAAGAAATGGATGTGAATACCTTTTCTCCGCAGCTTGCGCAACTCTTTGAAGAAAGGCTCGAACTGCCGTTTTTTCTTATCGCGGATGAAATACTCCATCCAGAAATCGAACATGTCTCCGAGCATATAAATAGACACAGCATCCTTGCTCATTTCCTCGAGGAGGTCGATGAGTTTTTTCTGGTGCACCCAGCCTCTTTCGATGGCAAGGCTACCAAGATGTGCGTCACTTAAGAAATAGATCATTTTTTCCGAAGTTTATTAAAATCACAGGATATATATTATAAATAATATATATAGGTATGGGTAGGATGCGAGATTGACACGACATTAGCACGACATTGGCTCGGAGCGGGCGTAAATTACATGAAACCTAATTCGAGTTTGGCTTCTTCGCTCATCATATCTTTGTTCCACTCGGGTTCAAAGACGACATTGACATTGACATCCTTGATTCCGTCCACACTGCCGACCTTCTGGCGGATATCCTCGACAAGGAAATCGCCTGCGGGACACGAGGGCGCCGTAAGGGTCATCGTTATCTCGCACAGCCCGTCGTCCTTGATTTCGATCCCGTAAATGAGTCCCAGGTCATAGATATTGACCGGTATCTCGGGGTCGAAGACGGTCTTGAGCATCTTCAGTATCGCTTCTTCTTTTTCTAAAAATTCGTTCATTTCCGCAAAAACGGCGACAAAGGTACTACAAAAATCGGACATATGCAAATAAAATACATTTTATTTTTACAATTCTTGCATATATGATTTTTTTTTTGTAATTTTGCGCCCGATTTTGTATTTTTGGCGTATTAGAGCGTCGAAGTTATAGGAAATAGAATCAAACAAGATATGAGTTTTTTAGAGATTATTACGAAACTATTCGGCAACAAGGCGCAGAAAGACATGCGTGCTATTCAGCCGATTGTAGAGCAGATCAAGGCGTCTTACGCGCAGATAGACACCTTATCTAACGATGACCTGCGCGCGCACTCGTGGGCGCTTATGGACAGGCTTCAGGACGCCGTGGCGGACAAGAAATCGCGCATTGCGGAACTGAAAGCCTCGATCGAAGGGACAGAGATTGAGAAACGCGAGAAGATCTACAACGAAGTAGACCGATTAGAGAAAGAGATCAAGGACCGCTACGAGGAGGTGCTGACGGAGATACTACCGGAGGCATATGCAATCGTCAAATCGACCGCCCGCCGTTTCGCGGAGAACGAGACGGTGGAAGTGACGGCAACGGAGATGGACAAAGCCCTAGCTGCAGACCCCCGTTTCGATTTTGTGGAGATAACAGGCGGTGAGCATCTGGCCAAGGCGGTTTACAAAAACCACTGGATGGCAGGCGGCAACGAGATCAAATGGGACATGGTCCATTACGATGTACAGCTGTTCGGCGGCGTGGTACTGCACCAGGGAAAGATCGCGGAGATGGCAACGGGAGAAGGAAAGACGCTGGTAGCGACTTTGCCGGTTTACCTGAACGCCCTGACGCATGAAGGGGTACACGTAGTGACGGTGAACGACTACCTCGCCAAACGTGACTCGGAATGGAACGGCCCGATCTATATGTTCCTGGGTCTGACGGTCGACTGCATCGACAAATACCGTCCGAACAGCGACGAGCGCCGCCGTGCCTACGCGTGCGATATCACCTTCGGAACCAATAACGAGTTCGGTTTTGACTACCTGCGCGACAACATGGCGATCAGTCCGATGGATCTGGTGCAGCGCGGCCATAACTACGCGATCGTGGACGAGGTGGACTCGGTTCTGATCGACGACGCCCGTACTCCGTTGATCATCAGCGGTCCCGTGCCGAAAGGCGAGGATCAGATGTTCGACGAATACAAAGAGCGTGTAGCATCCCTTGTACGCCAGCAGACAACGCTGACAACCAAGCTGTTAGCCGAAGCAAAAGCAAAAATGGGTTCGACGGACGAGAAAGAGAAAGAAGCCGGCGAACTGGCTCTCTTCCGTTCCTTCAAAGGCATGCCGAAATCAAAAGCGCTGATCAAGTTCCTTTCGGAGCCGGGTGTCAAGGTACGGATGCAAAAGACCGAAGAGTTCTACCTCCAAGAGAACGAGAAAAACATGCACCTCGCCACCGACGAGCTCTATTTCGTGATCGACGAGAAGAACAAATCGATCGAGCTGACAGACAAGGGCATCGATGCGCTGACGGGTTCGACGGACGATCCGAACTTCTTCGTACTGCCGGATGTAGGAAGCGACATGGCGGATTTGGAGTCGAAAGTCGAAAGTCGAAAGTCGCAAGGCAATCCCATGACGGCGGAAGAGATCCAGCAGGCCAAAGACGATATCCTGACCAACTACAGCATCAAGAGCGAACGCGTACACACGGTACACCAGTTGCTGAAGGCCTACACGCTGTTCGAGAAAGATATCGATTATATCATCGACAACGGCGAAGTGAAGATCGTAGACGAACAGACAGGCCGTGTTATGGAAGGCCGCCGTTGGTCGGACGGACTGCACCAAGCCGTGGAGGCCAAAGAGAACGTAAAGGTAGAGGCTGCTACGCAGACCTTTGCGACTATCACGCTGCAGAACTACTTCCGCATGTATCACAAGTTAGCCGGTATGACCGGTACGGCAGAGACGGAGGCAGGCGAGTTCTGGAACATCTACAAGCTGGATGTAGTGGTGATCCCGACGAACAAACCGATTGCGCGTATCGACATGAACGACCGTATTTTCCGCACCAAACGCGAGAAATACAACGCCGTGATCGACGAGATCGTAGCGATGGTGAACCAAGGCAGACCTGTACTTGTGGGCACAACGAGCGTGGAGATATCCGAGCTGCTGAGCAAGATGCTTAACATCCGCAAGATCAAGCATAACGTGCTGAACGCCAAGCTGCACCAGCAAGAGGCGCAGGTGGTAGCCGAAGCAGGCCGTCCGGGCGTAGTGACGATAGCAACGAACATGGCCGGCCGTGGAACAGATATCAAGCTGCCCCCCGAAGTGAAAGCCGCCGGCGGTCTGGCAATCATCGGAACCGAGCGCCACGAGAGCCGCCGTGTGGACAGACAGTTACGCGGCCGTGCCGGCCGTCAGGGCGATCCGGGCAGTTCGGTCTTCTACGTGAGTCTGGAGGACGACCTGATGCGTATGTTCGGCAGCGAACGTATCGCATCCGTAATGGACCGCATGGGCTTCCAGGAAGGCGAGATGATCGAGCACAAAATGATCTCCAACTCGATCGAGCGCGCGCAGAAGAAAGTGGAAGAAAACAACTTCGGTATCCGCAAGCGTCTGATCGAATACGACGACGTGATGAACCAGCAGCGTAACCTGATCTACGCCAAGCGCAGACACGCGCTGATGGGCGAACGCATCGGCGTGGACATCACCAACATGATCTACGAGACGGCAGAGACGGTCTTCAACGAAGCACGACAGGCAAACGACTACGAAGGATTGAAGATGGACGCCATGCAGGCTTTTGCGATCGAAGTGCCCTTCGGAGAAGACGAGTTCCTGCGCGGCAAACGCAATGAGATGAGCAACCGTCTGGCAGAAGCAGCGTTGGAGAGTTTCAAACGGAGAATGGAGAAACTGACGCAAGTGGCGGATCCGGTGCTGCAACGCGTGTATGAAGAGAAAGGCCAGATGTACGAGAACATCCTGATTCCGATCACCGACGGCAAGCGCGTTTATAACATCTCCGTGAACCTGAAAGCAGCGGCAGAGAGCCACTGCAAAGAGGTGGTGAAAGAGTTTGAGAAACGTATGCTTCTGTATGTGATCGACGACGAATGGAAAGAGCACCTGCGCCAGTTGGACGACCTGAAACAATCGGTTCAGAACGCTTCCTACGAGCAGAAAGATCCGCTGTTGATCTACAAGATCGAGTCGTTCCATATCTTCCAAGAGATGCTGACTGCACTAAACCGCCGCGCCATCGCTATTCTGCTGCGCGGCCAGATCCACCAGCAGGAGCCGGACCGCGTACAGCAGGCACAGCAGCAGAGAAGGATGGATTACAGCCGCTACCGCACACAGAAAGATGCGGTACAGCAGGCAGCCCAGGCCTCCGGAGCCGCCGCCGCAGCCGGAAGAGACACGCGCGACCAGCAACGCCCGGAGCCGATCCATGCGGACAAGAAACCGCGTCCGAACGATCCGTGTCCCTGCGGAAGCGGAAAGAAATACAAACAATGCCACGGCAGATTAAATGCCACAGGCATTTGACAGACCGCTTCACTCAAGTAGAAAGACCGAAAGACCGCGGCAATGCCGCTCAAAGCAAAAAGACCTATTTGAAGATTAAAGTATTTATTATAGCAGGATTGTTTTGTGCCGCCATGAATGTGACGGCACAACAATTATATACAGACACCTTCCGTCTGCAGGACCAGCCGACGACGGCCGACATAGATCTGGTGCTGCTGGATATGATTGCGCAACAGAGCGCACAGATCCACGCGGGAGACACCGTTGACACCCTCAGTATAGCGGAGATCATGCGGATGGATTCGATCGAGCGCGAGTTGCGGGAGATCGATTCGCTACGCACGGCGAACGCCAATCTGATGACGCAAAAATTAGAGCAACTCCCGACTATAGCGGTTGAGAAATCATGGGTCAAGGACGAAGTGGAAGACCGCAACGATGTGTTACAAGCGATCCGTAACATGCGTTCGCCATGGCGGAGAGAGGCGACCGTCATGCTGCAGATCACCCAGAACTACGTGACCAGCAACTGGTATCAGGGCGGATCGTCGTCTTTTGCGGGTCTGGGAATAGCCAAAGGTCAGGTCAGTTATATCTCCGACCGCTTCACATGGGAAAACACAGGCGAATGGCGCATCGGCGGTTCGACCGTTTCAGCCGACAGCCTGCATAAAGTGAATACCACCGACGACCTCTTCCGTATCTATTCGAAGGCCAACCTGCGGATCGTACCGAAACTCTTCACCTCCATCTCCGCGGAGATAGAGACCCGTCTGCTGCCGACCTACAAATCCAACTCGATGGAGCTGAAATCCGCTCCGTTCTCGCCTTTCCGCTTCAATGCGGCATTCGGTATCGATTACAAACCGGTGAAGAACCTGTCCATCTCCGTATCGCCGGTGTCGTACAAAGTGATTCACATCGCAGACACCGCGCGCGTGCTCTCGACCGATTACGGATTGGAGGCCGGCCAACGAACCCAACATAATATCGGTTCGTCCGTGCGCGTGGAATATACATGGAAGCCGGTGCGAGAGGTGGCATTAGAGACCAAATTCTTCTGCTACACCAATTATCACCACGTAGAACTGGATCTGGAGGTCAACTGCGACTTTATCATCAACCGCTTTCTCTCCGCGCAGCTGATGCTTCATCCGCGGTATGACAGTTCAGTGATCATGACAGGCGACACGCATGCCAAGATCCAGTTCCGCGAGTTGCTCTCCGTGGGCTTCGCGCATAAATTCAGGTAAAGTGATGTACAAAGGGACAATGTACAATGTACAAAGGAAACTATCCGCAAAGCGCCACCAGTTCCTGCCAGCGGTTAAAAGCCTCTGAACCGTATTTCCAAATGTTGTATTTGATTTTGTCCAAAGGCACTTCTTCTCCGAGGTGGCTTTTGGAATAGAACTTGTCTGCATAGCAGATGATTTTCTCTTCGAGCGAACGCGGGCAGTAATCGCGTTCGGGGATCGGCAGTTCCTCCCGTTCGATCTGCTCGATCGTGATACCCGTGCCGGTATGGCGCTCCGCGACCAAAGCATGCTTGGGCAGCCCTTCGGAACGAAGGAGTTCGGCTCCCAGAAAACCATGCTCGATATAAGAATGCGGTCCGTTGCAATAGATCTTCGGCGCCGAGCAATAGATAATCCCTATATCGTGGAGCATTGCGGCCTCCTCGACAAAAGTACGGTCCACAAGCCCCTGCTCCACCCACTGAGGATGGGCATCGACGACCGCTAAAGCACGATCCGCCACCTGGCGACTATGGGTCACCAGCACATGACGGAGCTCCGGCGAGGAAGCGTAATACTTATCTATGAGCGCAAGGTAATCGAGCACGGGGGATTATAAATTATGAATTATGAAGGCCGTTGAGGAAAGATCTGGTGTCCATGCGTTTTTTTCCGGGGGCCTGAAGTTCGAGGATGCGCACAGCGCCTTCGCGGCAAGGGATGATAATGTCTTTATTGGTGATCGGTGACTGGTGACCGGTGATTGGTTCAACGCTGTAGATCTTGACATTCTCGACAGTCTGCCCATTGACGGAGAGGTTCGTCCACGCCGCAGGGTACGGACTGAGCCCACGCACGAAATTATGCACCTCCTGCGCGGTGAGACGGGAGAAAGGAATCTCACATGTCTCTTTGAAGATCTTCGGCGCAGGGCGCAGTTCGGCTATCTCCGGCTGGGGCGTAGTAGGCAGTTCCACTCCGCGCGTTTCGCAATCGATAATCAGATCGACGGTACGCGTGACCAATCCCGCTCCCATCGCCATGAGCCGATCATGCACCGAACCGACATTCTCATCGGGACCGATCGGCAGGCGCTCCTGAAGAATCATGTTTCCTGTGTCTATCTCATGCTTGAGCATGAAAGTGGTAGCACCGGTTTCAGCATCGCCGTTCATGACCGCCCAGTTGATCGGCGCCGCCCCGCGGTACTGAGGCAGCAACGAGGCATGGAGGTTGAACGTACCCAGACGGGGCATTGTCCAAACGACTTCAGGCAGCATACGGAAAGCGACCACGATCTGCAGATCCGCCTGACAGGAACGGAGCTGAGCGATGAAGTCTTCATCCTTGAGTTTCTCGGGTTGTAGAACCGGTATTCCCACCGAGAGGGCATACTGCTTCACATCGGAATAGCGGAGCTGGTGTCCGCGTCCGGCGGGTTTATCCGGCATCGTGACAACCGCCACAACATTATAACCGCCCTCTACGAGCGCACGCAGGCTTGCGGTAGCGAACTCGGGCGTACCTAAAAAGACTATTCGTAAATCTGATTTCTTCATTTTTTCTTTTTCTCATTTTGCCGATACTTCGGATCCAGACTCACCGGCTGTTTCTCCACGACGGGACTCAACGGGCGCATGTACGCGCGTATAATAAGGAATAAGCCCAACAGGATGAACGGGATGCTGAGCCATTGCCCCATATTCAGGAGATGATTGGCTTCGAAAGCCTCCTGGTCATTCTTGATAAACTCCAAGCAGAAGCGCGTGAAGAAGACGATCTCCAGAAAGACTCCCAGAAGCAGTCCTTCGCGTCTGCGCGCCGAGGTATAACGATACATCGGACAGGTGACAGCAAACGCGACGAGGCAGTAAAGCATTTCGTATATCTGGGTAGGATGACACGGCACGGTCTGACCATCCCGAACGAAGACAAATCCCCACGGCAGATCGGTCGGACCGCCGTAAATCTCACTATTGAAGAGGTTGCCCAGTCGGATGAGTGCGCCCGTGATACAGACCCCGACACAAAGGCGATCGAGGATCCATATCCAGCTGGTAGCGAACTGCGGATAGCGGCTGAACTTATACTTATTGAGCAAGACAGCCGCCGTGATCAGACCGATTGCGCCGCCATGACTGCTCAACCCGCCCTCCCAGATATAAAGGAGCTTCAAAGGGTGCTCGATATAGGGATTGCGGTACGTAAACTCCCATCCGAAGAGATGCCAGGGTTCGCCATACTGGTGCCACTCATAGAACCAGCAATGGCCCAGACGGGCACCGATGATCACACCGGCAGCCATCCAGAAGAAGAGCTGATCCGGCCACTCCGCGGGACAGTTCTCCCGCTTATACATCCATTCGTTAATCTTCCAGCAGACATAGAGACCAATCGCCCACAGCAGGCCGTACCAACGGATACCGCCGTCGCCGAAAGGAACCAGCACCGGATCAACATCCCAAACAATTGCATTAAAAATCATTTTCCCCAATTCAATTTCGTACGCAGACTCTTCAAGAAACTATTATCGCCTATCTGCACCACTTTGACCGTATACGGCGCACGCTCTATATGCAGACTCATATCCGTACTCAGACTCTGGCTGCGCCCGTCCACGGAAACCATAAACGCATCGTAGCGGCTGGCGACCCGGATATCCAACCGCCAGTCATCGGGCACTACGATCGGTTTGACCGTCAGGCTGTGCGGAGCGATCGGAGTGAGGATAATCCCTCTATTCTGCGGCACCATAAGCGGTCCTCCGATAGAGAGGTTATACGCAGTACTACCGGTAGGCGTAGCGATAACAAGGCCGTCGGAATGATAGGTATGGAGCAGTTCGCCGTTCACGTGCGTCTCAATCGTCAACATGTTCGTAAGACCTTGCTTGAGGATCGCGATCTCATTGAGAGCATTGGGCGAGAGGATCAGTCCGTCCCGCGCCACACCGTCATGATCCAGCACGGTGAGGCTCAGCAGGCTGCGTTGCTCAATCGTATACTGGCCATCGACCAACTGCCTGAGGATCCCGTCAAGATCCTGGGTCTGCACCTCGGCGAGGAATCCCAGATGACCACAGTTGACGCCCAAGATCGGAATATTCTTATCACCGATAGCGGCTGCGGAAGTAAGGAAGGTACCGTCACCACCGACCGAGAGGGCAAAATCAATGGGTTCGCCATAGACATTCTCGGGCTGGTGCTCCCCATCCCAGTTCTCCGGAAATCCGGGGTACTCACGCAGGTCCAACTCCTGGCGCAACTCTTGCGAGAGAAGGACATGAACATCCTTCTCCTCCATAAACTGCAATATATGGCGCACCTCGGTCAAGGTGTTCGTCTTCATCGCATTTCCGAAAATCGCAATTGTCATAAGGGCACAATAGGCTAATTTAAAATTCGCCTGCAAAGATACAACAAAAAAAGCACATACGCAAATAAAAAGAATTTTATTTTGTGAATTCTTGCATATGTAAGATTTTTTTCGTATCTTTGCAGCCGAATAGGAGGAATGTATGGAATTATTTACCCAAACAGGCTGGCTGGGAGCAGTAGCCAAAGTAGCGCTTGCAATGGCGTTGGGCTACTTGATCGGTTTGGAGCGCGAGTGGCACGGCAAAGTAGTGGGAACACGAACTATCACGTTGATAGCAATCGGAAGCGCACTCTACGTTCTAATGTCTCCCACAATGGAAAACGGAGATAACTCGCGTATCATTGCGCAGGTTGTTTCCGGTATCGGTTTTTTAGGTGCAGGAATTATCTTCAAGCATGGCGACACGATCAAAGGTCTGACGACGGCAGCCACCGTATGGTGCGCAGCAGCCATCGGCTGTCTATGCGGCTACGGCATGTTCGGCGAGGCTGTTATCGGCACGGCAGCGGTGATGATCGTCAACCTGTTTTTCAAGCACCAGTTGGCGCGAAAGCGGAACAAAGAAAATACCGAAGAAAACAAACCCTGATCAAACAAGGGACTTATGAACAAGAAACAGATTCTTTATGTGCTGGTATGTCTGACGGGCATGAGTATATACAGCGTGCCTGCATTCTCTTGGGGACAAGAGGGACACCGGATCATTGCCAAGATCGCGTATGACAACCTCAACTGCGGCACACGCAAGAAAGTAGACAAGCTCCTCGGCAAACAGGGGATGATCTATTATGCGAACTGGCCGGACGAGATCAAGAGCGACACTATCTACCCGACGAGTTACGACTGGCATTTCCAGGATTTCGACGGAGGAATGAGCGACAGTGCCGTAGTAGCCGCACTGACCGATTACCCGAAAGAAGGCGGTAACCTCTTCCGGGCGATGGACAGTCTGGTTGCAGAGGCTAAAGCCGATCCTACCCGGGACCACACTCTGCGGTTCATCGTTCATCTGGCAGGCGACCGGTTCTGCCCGATGCACACGGCGCATATGGATGACAAGGGCGGCAATACCGTGAAGATGCAATGGTTCGGCCGCAACACCCGTCTGCATACCGTTTGGGACACCAATCTGATTGAGTCCCAGGGCTATAGCTACACCGAGTACGCACAGATGCTGACGCATAAATACGGATGGAAGAAGAAAGCGATCCTCCAAATGAGCGAAGAGGAGTTACTGCTGCGCAACTACCATTTTACGGAAGCCATCTATGCGTACCAAGCCACATGGGACGGGAACACGTACCATTATATCTACCGCTGGCACGAGCCAATGGAGGAACAACTCTACATCGCCGGCATCCGGTTAGCCAAACTGCTGAACGGGGTTTATTAAATGTACAATTCACAATTCACAATTCACAATGCACAATTAATATAACAAACTTTTATGAGAAAAATCATTACCCTATTCCTCTGCGTTCTGGCTTGTATTAGTCTCCAAGCGCAGACAGTCAAAGTGAACGGTAGTGTACGCGACGCCAAGACGGGCGAAGAGCTTATCGGCGTATCGGTACTCGAAACCGGCACCACGAATGGTATTGTGACCGATCTGGATGGTAATTTCACAATCAACGTGGAGTCCGGAGCAACCTTGCAGCTATCTTATGTCGGTTACAAGACCTTAGTAGTAGAAAGTCGAAAGTCGAAAGACAAAAGCATCGACCTCGGCGTCATCCGTCTGGAGCCGGAAGCGATTGCATTAGAGGATGTTACGATCACGGGGCAGATGGCGCGTACCCAGCAAACGCCGGTGGCGGTGAGCCAAGTGACTGCATTGGAGATAGAGGAGCGTCTCGCCGGGCAGGAGTTCCCGGAGGTGCTGAAGAACACGCCGGGCGTGCATGCCAACGGCCAAGGCGGCGGCTGGGGCGACTCGGAGATCTGGATGCGCGGCTTCGACAACACGAACGTAGCGACGATGGTCAACGGTGTGCCGATGAACGACATGGAGGGCGGTACGGTCTATTGGAGCAACTGGCAAGGTCTGAGCGATGTGACATCCGTCATGCAGACCCAGCGCGGTATGGGTGCGTCCAAGCTGTCAGCACCTTCTGTGGGCGGTACGATCAACATCGTCACCCGCGGTATAGACGCCAAGAAAGGCGGAGCTATCTCCTACTCCATGGGAAACGACGGATACAACAAGGTGATGTTTACCGTGAGCACAGGTCTGATGAAAAACGGCTGGGCGATCACGGTATTAGGCTCCCGCACATGGGGCAACGGATATATTCAGGGAACAAGTTTCCAAGGATACAGCTATTTCGCCAACATCTCCAAACGCATCAACGAGAACCACCAGCTCTCGCTCACCGGCTTCGGTGCGCCGCAGTGGCACTGGACCCGTCCGGCAGGACGTTACGGCGCGCTGACGCTGGCGGAATGGAACCGCGTAGCGCAATACATGCCGTCCGGCATGGATCGCCGCAGATACAACCCTTCCTACGGTCTAGGACGCGACGGCAAACAAGCGGGAACGAACTACAACCAATACCACAAACCGCAGATCAGCCTCAACCATATCTGGCAGATCGACGACATGAGCAGCCTTTCCACCACCGCTTATGTCTCCATCGGACGCGGTTTCGGACGCACGGCGGAGAACGGCTACGGTTCGGCTTATTCGTACAGCGACCTCACCAACGGAGCAGCGAACGGTCAGATCACCACTACCTTCCGCGACCCCGTAACCGGTATGTTCGATTACGCGATGGTACAGGAGATCAACGCCGCTTCCGAGTCCGGTTCGGAACTCGTCATCTGCGAGAACCGCAACTACCACAACTGGGTGGGCCTCGTCTCAACCTACGACAGGAAATTCCTTGATTGTCTGGAACTGACCGCCGGTGTGGATGTGCGTTACTACCAAGGTATTCACCAAGCGGTCGTAAGCGACCTCTTCGGCGGCAGTTATTATATCGACGCTACGCGTAGCAAAGTCAATCCTGCGAATAATCCCAATGCCGCTGACATCAACTGGGTAACCGAGAAATTAGGAGTTGGCGACATCGCCTACCGCGACTACACAGGTACGATCGTGCAAGAAGGAATCTTCGGAAGCCTGGAATACAGCAAGAACAATCTCTCGGCGTTCATCAACGGATCGCTCTCTTTCAACCATAACTGGCGTACCGACCGCTACTATTACAATAATGTAACCGCGCGCGACTCCGTTGTACGCGTGAGCGGAACAATCAAGGGCGGTCTGAACTACAAGTTCGCCAAATGGCACAACGTCTTCGTCAACGCCGGTTACATCAGCCGTGCGCCGAAATACCAGAATATCTACATGTCTGTCAGCACATCCAACGCCATCAACAACCAAGCCCGCAACGAGCAGATCGCGTCCGTCGAGATCGGTTACGGCTTTGAGAACCAATACGCTTCGATTCACGTGAACGGCTATTTCACCGAATGGATGGACAAAGCCATGACCAAATACGGCACGCTCAACGACCAAGTGACCAATTACTACCTTAATATGACGGGCGTGGGCGCGCGACACATGGGACTGGAGTTCGAGGGTAAGGTTCGTCCGACCAAATGGCTGGAGATCAGCGCAATGGTCTCCCTCGGCGACTGGAAATGGGACCGCGACAGCGTGGTGGGTTACGCCTACGACGAGCACGGCATGCCTATGACCGCGGACGGACAAGTGACCCAGATCGGCGCGCCCGACCATTTCTGGGCAAAAGTGAACATGAAGGGCATCCACGTCGGCGGACAGGCACAGACCACGGCTAACTTCGGTATCCTCTTCAAACCGTTCAAAGGCTTCCGTATCGGCGGCGAATACACGCTGTACGACCGCAACTACAGTTACTACTCCTTCTCGGGAAGCGACCTCACGCCGGGCAAAGTGATGAACATCGTAGAGCCGTACCGCTGTCCGCTGGGCGGCAGCCTCGACCTCCGAGCCAGCTATGCCTTCGACATGGGACCGATCCGCGCTACCATCCGAGGCAACGTGACCAACGTGCTCAACCAATACTATATCGAAAAAGCCTGGTCCGCCAGCACGACCACCACGACTGTTTCAGAGAACACCAAGGACAACATCTATTTCTTCTACAGCAAAGGAAGGCAGTGGAATATCAGCCTGAAACTGCAGTTTTAGGAATAAAGAGTAAGGAATAAGGACAAAAAGACTAAAATGTATAGAATTATGAAAAAGATATATTTATTTTGCCTCGCAGCCCTCACTCTTGGTCTGACAGCGTGCGAGAATTATTTCGATGAGAAATACATGGGCAACGGCGATCCCCAAATCACCGATGTACGTACCGGCATGAGTTATGAACTGACCGACGATGACTACAAACTCCTCACTACCTTTGAGGAGAACAAAGCGAAAGCCCTTGCGCTTGATCCTACGGACTCCACCGGACTGAAAGAGTTGATGGCTATCGCTACCGAGAAATCGTTCACCGAAACCGCCTCAGCGGACATGTACGTGCCCGCGTTGATGCAAAGCAAGTTTCCGTACCTCGACAATGGTACTACCTGCGATGTGCTCTATACGATGCGCGAAGGCAAATCCAGCCGCGTGAAGGAGTTCGGGAATGCCCGCCCGATAGTGCTCACGACGGACGACTATGAAGCTATCTGGCAGAAACGCGGAGCGGAGTACCTCACTCCGGCTACGGTGACCGGCATTCCGGCATTTTTATCTAACTCTCTGCCAACAGTCAAAGAGGGACAGATCGCGCTGGTCTCCTATACGTTCTGCGAAGACGAGCCGGATCCGTCGGAGTTGTCGGACTTCCTGCCGTACGAACTGACGCTGAGCGAGTTACTTGCTTTTCCTGATAATAAGAAGCACCAGATAAGAGGCTATGTAGGCGAAGTAAAGTCCACGATCTATGGTCGTTTCTATATGACCGACGGCGAAGCCAGTATCTATGTCTATGGTCTGACGGACGAAGAGGGCAACAAGGTATGGAAAGACAAAGGTATCCAGAGCGGCGATGCTATAACGATTATCGGACGCTATTCCGAGGAGAACGGCGAACCGCAGATTCTGGATGCGATCTATGTAAGCCATAGTTCTGCTTCGCCGGCACCGAAACGCGCGCCCAAGGCCCGTCATTTCAGCACCGTGAATGCAATCTACCAACTGACTGCGGAAGGTTGGGTTCCTTACGCCAACGACCAACTGAAGGCAGCTATTGCGCTTCCGCAGAACATCTATGAATCGGCAGGCGTGAGCCAGATCACGGATTTGAATATCATTCTCAAATATCTGCAGTCAGCCTATCCTTATGCGGCAGACAAAGAGATCTATCTCGTAGCCTATATGGGTAAAAACGGCGCAACGGCAGATGAATGGGTAGTGAACGGAACCGAGTTTGAACTCACCACCGGTTATATCACCGAGACCATGTCCTTCGAGCGCAAGAACAACGCGTGGATGGCAAATATCTCCACTTACCTGCAGGCTAAGTTTGTAGGCGAAGGTCCGGGTAAGTTCACGATCCAACATGTCTCGCTGGATGGTTTGAACTATATCTGGCGCTACCAAGCGGCCTACGGTATGACCGCTTCGGCGTATGTCAGCGGAACGAACCACCGCGTAGAGGACTGGCTCATATCACCGAATATCCGCCTCAAGAAGAGCGTCAAGCCGCAACTGACATTCGATCAGGCAGTTCGTTACGGCGACACGACCAACAATCCCAAATGGCTGAATGTCATGGTTACCGACAACTACACCGGCGATGTGACAACCACCGAATGGAAACAATTAGCATGGCCTGCTGATCTGCCGGACGGCAGCAACTGGGTATTCCAGAGTTCGGGTATCTTTGATTTGAGCGAATACAACGGCAAGACCATCGTCATTGCTTTCCGTTATGACACAGACATTGACGGCGTGGATGTCGCTTCCGCTCCTACGTGGGAAATCCAAAATCTTCTGCTGGCAGAACCCGCAGAGGAAGAAAACAAAGAATAAAATTAAAATTTCTAAATTAAAAATTAAAAATTGCTTTATGAAAAAGATTTTCTCTTTCGCAGCAATCCTGTTTGCTGCAATGAGCCTCAACGCTCAGCAAGCGATTACTTGCGCCGAAGCAAAAACTTTGATGCCTGCGCAAGACGATGGTAAGCTTGAAACCCAAGATGTGTACATCGTAACCGGCTATGTAACGAACACCAACGGTGCCATCAGCCCTTCGCGTACAGACGCATCGATCGACCAACAGACATTCTGGATGGACGACAACAAAGGCACCCAAAAAACGGTACAAGGCTACTGGTGCAACCTGCCAGGACACGAGGCTTTGAACGTGGGTGACAAGATTTCTGTAACAGGCAAACTCGCGAATTACCATGGTGACCCGGAGATCAAGAACGGCGATGTAACTATTCTGGAGCGCGCAACCGTCAAAATTGACACTATTAACGCTACCGTTTGCGAGGCTCTGGAAGAAGGTGCTTCCCTCAATGACAAAGACTACTCAACGGATGTATTCCGTGTTTACGGTCGCGTGAAAGGCGCCGAAACCGTCAATAACTATGGTCAGCACACCTTCGAGATGGCTTGCGGCGACGAGGTTTTCAAGCCGTATAACTGTACTTCAGACGAGGCAGAGTTCGGGAAAGGAGACTCCGTTGTTGTGATCGGCAAACTGTACAACTATGGTGGTGTAATTGAGATCTCCAACGGTCGTATTGAGTTGATTGAGAAGAGCAAAGAGGAAATCGTAATCAACGAAGTAAATGTAGCAGGAGCTGTGGCAGCGGCTATGGCGCTTGCACCAGGCGCTTCTTCGGACGACCTCTATGCAGTTACCGGATATGTTGATTCGATAGCAACAGCTTATGATGCAAACTATGGCAATATCTCGTTCTTCATGACTGACGACATGGAGAACCCGACTTATGATTTCGAGGCTTACCGCGTCAAAGTAAATGCCGAAGAGGCTGCGAAGATCGTTCTCGGCACAAAGGTAACCGTAACTGCTGCCTTACAGCACTACTACAAAGCCGCTACAGAGTCTCTGCCGGAGATTGATCTTGCCGAGACGGTAGCAGGCGGTACACTTGTTTTCGCCGGAGAGCAGGCAATTGACAATATCTTCAGCGGAGAGAAAGCGACGAAGCGCATTGAAAACGGACAGGTGGTAATCATCCGTAACGGTGTACGCTTCAACCTGCTTGGCGTAGAGGTGAAGTAATTGAGAATTGAGAATTGAGAATTGAGAGTTAAAAAATTCATATTATCCGCGGGTTTGTGTCTGCTTGCGCTTCAGGCGTGGGCAGGCACTAACCTGCAAGTTTACTACGATTTCGGATCGCTCGGAACCGCGTGCGACAACCAACGGAGTAACCGCGTGACAACCACGGTAGAGTTGTTTTATCCCGATCCATGGGGAAACACGTTTGCGTTCATTGATCTGGATTACAATATCCATCCTTCCGACCCCAAGAACACACCTTTTCAGGGATATTTTGAGATCGCGCGGTGCTTGAACTTCTGGCAGCAGACAAAGGCAAAGGATCTGAGTGTACAAGTGGAGTACAACGGCGGCCTGGGGCTCTACAAAGACGGATTGGGGGACCTGCGCGGATACGGGATCAACCATGCTGCTTTGGTGGGACTGAACTACTGCCTGCACACCAAAGATTACAAGAACATCTTCAATATAGAGCTGCTATTCAAATACGTAGTGGACGAGTATAACATGTGGCGGGTGAAGGACGGAAGCGGCAAACGGGTGAGTCAGCCCGGAAACCAGATTCCGCTGCAGTTCACGTTCGTATGGGGGTGCGATGATTTCTGTACGGCACCGGGGTTGCGGTTCTCGGGGTTCTTAGATATATGGGGTCAGAAATTGTTAGTGCCCGATTACAAGACCGGTTGGGTGACCGATCCGACGAAGCAGTCGTTTGTACTGATCACGGAGCCGCAGCTATGGTATAATGTAGGGCGGTGGTTCAAATGTCCAAACCTGAATATCGGTACGGAGATCGAGGTCAGTTACAATTTCACCGGCGCAGGATGGATGGTCAATCCCTGTCTGGGCATCAAATGGTGTTTTGATTAGTGGGAAGTCGAAAGTGGAAAGTCGAAAGTAGAAAGTCGAAAGTAGAAAGACAAAACAATATAAGGTATTAGTCTATGAAGAAAGGTCTATTGGCATTAAGCCCTATTGCAGCGATGGTAGCGCTGTTAGTGGGTTTTTCCATTTATTATCAGGGAGTTAGCAATGCGCCATTGCTGTTTATTTTTGTGATCACAGCGATTGTAGCAGTAGCAGTGACAAGGGGAATGCCGCTGAAGGAGCGTGTGGCGCTTTTCTCGAAAGGAGCGGGAAGCGAGAACCTGCTGCTGATGGTATGGATATTCATGCTTGCAGGTGCTTTTGCGGCTACCGCCAAAGAGATGGGAGCCGCTTCGGCGATGGTGGATCTGACTTTGCGGTTTCTGCCTGCCCGTTTTGCGTTAGCTGGTCTTTTTCTGGCAGCGTGCGTGACTTCGTTGTGTATGGGTACTTCGGTAGGAACGATCGTAGCTCTGATGCCTATTGCGTCGGGAATGGCGGAAGCAACCGAGATGGCATTGCCGTTAGTAGCCGCAGCGGTTGTAGGCGGCGCATTCTTCGGCGATAACCTTTCTTTTATCTCCGATACCACGATCGTAGCGACCCAGACGCAGGGTTGCCGGCTGAGCGACAAGTTCCGATTCAATAGTGTAATGGTCACACCGGCTGCGCTGATCGTGCTTGTGCTGTATATTTTCCTGGGTTCGGAGGCCTCCGAGATGGTAATTAGCGGAGCAGTGGAATGGTGGAAAGTGGTTCCATACCTGTTGGTATTGATCTGCGCGGCGTGCGGAATGAATGTGCTGGTAGTGTTAGCGTTAGGCTGTACACTTACCTGTATAACAGGTATAGAGGACGGCAGTTATGATCTGATGGGCTGGATCACGGGTGCGCTTAACGGCGTAATGGGTATGAGCGAGTTGATCCTGATCTCGATGCTTGCCGGCGGGATCTTTGCGTTGATCAGTTACAACGGCGGATTGGATTTCGTGATTGAGCGTATCACCCGCCGTGTGAAGGGTCGCGCAGGGGCAGAATGGAGCATCTGCGGATTGGTGGCATTCGCTAATATCTGCACGGCGAATAACACGATTGCCATTCTGTCCGTGGGCGATATAGCCAAACGGATCGCCGGTCGGTTTGATGTCGATCCGCGCAGGAGTGCGAGTCTGCTTGACACCACCAGTTGTTTTGTGCAGGGGATCCTGCCGTACGGCGCGCAGTTGCTGATGGCCAGCGGTTTAGCCGGGATCAGTGCGATGAGCATTGTTCCTTATCTGTTCTACCCTATTCTACTCGGTGCGACAGTGATGATCACTATTCTTGCGCATCGTCGCAAGTCGTCGTTAGTGTGATTTCATAGTACGCTGTAAGCGCCCTGTAATCACCCGCTTTTGCCTCGGTTTAACCTCGGCTTGAGCGGGTGATTTTTTGAGTATGGAGGGAGAAACAGACGGAGGGAAAGCGGAGCATTTTTAAACTAAAGTTGACATTTTTGATATTTTTCGCGAAATTTTCAAAATAAATTTGCATATATGTATTTATTTTCGTATCTTTGCGCGCTGTTTGATATTTTTATGCAATGCGGAGGAGACGCGGGGCGAAAGTGTACTGGAAAATCCGGAGATTCCAGACCGCTTACGCTAAGCCGGAAAGATCGCCCAAGCTTGGTCGATGCAAAGATTAACTAAAAACTTATTTCGATTATGAAAATTTGCTAATAGATTGATCGTACAGCCGATGGTGATACAAATCCATTGCATTGTCACGATGGAGAGATTAACATGGAAAAAACAGAATAAATTAACAAACACTAATATTAACTTAAAAACTTTTTTCGATCATGAAAAAATCAACTTATTTATTAACCCTCCTGCTCACGGCGCTGCTGTGCCTGCCGTGGGGAAGTAACGCTTGGGCGGAGACATTCACATATGGAGCTTCCGCTTCGGGGTCAAATGAATACATCCCAATTTACGGGTACTATTGTGACAATGCTCAGCACAATCAATTTATTATTCCTGCTTCAGAGTTAGGAAACATCCAAAATGGTACTATCACCCAACTGACTTTTTATGCAGCCGTAGGATATTATTCTCCGACATGGAATAGTGGATCCGCTCCTACTGTGACTATAAAATTAGCTGAAGTTAGTGAATCTAATGTATCTTCCGGATTGATATCCGGCACATTTACTCAATACTATTCCGGGACATTTGCTCTTAATTCCACAACAGGAGAATGGAATATTCCTATCAGTAATTTTACATACGAAGGAGGCAATCTCCTTGTAGATGTTACTACTGCTGATGCAGGCTACTCTCATGTATATTTCGTGGGAAACTCTGTAACAGGTGCAGGACGATGCACTTATGGTTATTCCGCAAATAGTATACAAAATTTTATTCCGAAAACTACATTTACTTATACCCCGGGGGCTGCTCCTTCTTGCTATAAACCTACTTCTGTGGCAGCAAGTGACATCACCGGCGAAACGGCTACTATTTCTTGGGCAAAAGACGTTCGCCAAACGGACAAAACTCCTACTTGGCAATATCTATATTGGGCAGGCTCTACAGAGCCCACAGAAGACGATTGGCTTACTGCAACAGAGACAAGCGAAACATCTGTTGATTTAGAGAATTTATCTGCTATCACTACGTATTCATTCTTTGTTCGTGCAGATTGCGGAGATGATGATTATAGCAACTATGCAAGTACTTCATTCAAAACAGCTTGTGGAAAAGTCTCTCTATCATCAACAGGATGGGATTATGATTTTGATTCTGATGCTGTAAACTCGATTCCTGATTGTTGGAAAAGAGTTACAAGTAGTTCTTATTACCCTTGTGTTGATAATACTTACAAGCACTCAGGATCAAACAGCATCATTTATGTGGGATATTCATACGATGGGGCACAATACGTAGTTCTTCCAGAGTTTGAATCTGAAATTAGAAACTTGAAATTATCTCTTTGGTATATGACAAATAGTTCAACTTATGCAAAAGAGATGAGTATAGGTTATATCACTAATGCAGAGACTGCCACATATACGACAGCTGCGTATACTGCAGTGAGTACACTTACGAATAACACTAGTTGGTCTCAAGTGACCAATGTCTTATTTAGCGATGCTCCCGATGGTGCTCGAATTGCCATTTACATGAAAGGGACTAAGACTTCTTCATCATACAAAGGTCGGTTATATATTGATGACATTCATATAGAATCTGCTTTGGATTGCTCTGCACCGCAAGGTGTTTCTTGCACTGCAACAACTACTTCAACAGCTGATTTCGGATGGACAGCAAATGCGGGTGTAGAATCGTACAATTACTGCGTGGTTGCACAAGGAGAAGAACCGGATTGGAGCGGAGACTTATCTACAGCAACTAACTCTATTCATGTAGAGGAATTAACCCCGGGCGACTACACGTTCTATGTAAAGTGCGCTTGTGGTACGGCTGTTTCTGACGCCGTTGATTTCTCGGTTGTTTCTTGCCCGGCTGTTTCGGCAGTTACACTCACTAACAAATTATACAATAGCGTTACTGTAAACTGGACAAGTGGCGCAGACGCTTGCGATGTTCGTTATTCAACGGATGGCGGAACAAACTGGGTTGCTGCCGGAGAGAATATCTCGACAACATCCAAAGATGTAACCGTCGCTGTTGGAAATACCTATACTTTTGCTGTTAAACCGAGTTGCGGTGATGAAGAGAGTTGGGTTACATGCGGCGAGACATATACACCGGAATATCCTGTTCCGGGCACTCCGGCTGTAGCATCCATTGCGGAAACGACCGCTTCTGCTTCATGGACAGCCGCTACCGGTGCAACGGGTTATGAGTATGTAATCATGCCGGGTACCACCGCAGCAGATTGGACAAGTCCGACCGCTGTAGGTGCAGTTTCTGCTTCGTTGACAGGTTTGGCTGCCGGTACCAATTATACAATTTATGTACGTGCCAAGTTCGGCGAAGGACGCGGAGAAGAGGTATCTAAGAACTTTACTACCACTACCGTTGCTCCTGAGTTCTCATTTGTTGAACCGACGATAGGAAAAACAACTGCTTCAATTCGTTTGGCTACCTACACAGGAACAGCCTCGCAATTCCAATATGTCTGCATGCCGGGTACTACCGCTGCTAACTGGGCAAGTGCAAGCCTTGTCGCAAGTACTACTACCAAGATTGATTTGGATGGTTTAACTGCTGGTACCTCTTATACGTTGTATGTACGCGCTTATTATGGCGAGACTATACAAAGTTCCGCTATCAGCAAAGCCTTCACAACGGAGTGCGATATTTATAATCTGCCATTCAGTGAAAATTTCTCCGGAAGCAGCAAACCGAACTGCTGGACGATTGCCAACTGGGGAACAAGTACAAACTCATGGACATTAGCAAGTGATTATTCAAAGACAGGAAACGCGTTGAAATATAATGCAAAGACAAATTCTTCATGCAATGTTGTTTCTCCGTCTATCTATATTGATGATAAAGCAGAGTTGTCATTCTATGTCCGCAACTACTACTATTACTATAGTGCATATTACGTAGCTGGTAAGGTTATTATATCCGACGGAGTTAACACGAAAGAAGTAGATTACGGCAATAACTCTTCCATTACCCAAAAGACTGTTGACCTTTCCGAGTTTGCAGGCAAAACCGTTACTATTACATTCCAAGGGAATGGAGCGGGTACTTCTATGAGTTCTGCTTATCTCTGGATTGATGATGTTGATATTCATTATCTACCGATTGCTATTCCGACCGGACTTACCGCGACTCCGACGGCGGATGGTGCTGTAGTAAGTTGGTCGCACGCAGAAGATGGTCCGTTTGATCTCCAATACCGCGTGCATAAAGACGAAGAGCCGTTGGAGGAATGGACTACCGTTTCTGTAGATGCAAAAGAAAAGACCCTTACCGGTCTTGCTACCGGCACTACCTACGATATACGGGTTCGTGCCAATATCTCTGCAAACCGTAAGAGCGAATATACCGAGCCGATTACCTTTACCCCGGTTGCTTGTCCTGCTGTTACCGCCGTTACCTTCGGCGATAAGACTTACAACAGCGTTGTAGTTAACTGGACGGCAGAAGGCACCGCCGACAAATGGGATCTGCGCTACAAGAAAGGCTCTGACGAATGGACTGTTGTATCAGAGATTGCCGCGATGGCCAAGACGCTTGAAGGTTTGACTACCAACGAGACATACACCGTTGAGGTCAAAGCGACTTGCGGTAATGAAGAGGCATGGGTGGCAGCCGGCGAGACCTACACCCCGGTATATACGGCTCCGGCTACAGCAACAGCTTCCGCTTCTTCAGATATAGCAGCTTCGGCTTCATGGGAAGCAGTAGCAGATGCGACAGGATATGAGTATCTCGTACTGGCAAGCGGTGAGCCGGATTGGTCATCTGCTACCTCAACCAGCGAGACTTCTGTTGCTTCCTTGGGTACGCTCGTGGGTGGTACAAATTATACATTCTATGTGCGTGCGGTATATCCGAGTGGTAATAGTGCGGCTACTACCGCAAACTTCACCACCTCAACTATTGCTCCGCTGAACCTTGAAAATACGGAAGCTACTACTACCACAGCCACCTTCACATGGGAGGCTAACGGCGCAGCAACCAAATATCAGTGGAAGACCTCCAAGACCGGTTCGGATTGGAGTGAGCCTACAACTGACTTGACGGCTACCGCAGAGGGATTAGAGCCGGGATCCGGTTATACGTTCTATGTCCGTTCGTACTATGCGGAAGGTATCTACAGCTCTGAAATAAGCACCACGTTTACTACAGAGTGCGCGACCTATACCCTGCCGTTCAGTCAAGATTTCGGTACAAGCGGAACGGATAAACCTAACTGCTGGAATATCGCGAACTGGGGTTCTTCTGCAAACAGTTGGACAAAAGCGAGTGACTTTGCCAAGACAGGTGTTGCGTTGCGCTATAATGCAAGAACGTTGAGTAGTGCGGATGCTATCACTCCGTCTATCACTATCTCGGATGAGTGCGAACTGAAATTCTATATCAGGAACTCCGTTGGTAATAACTCTGCAAAGGTAGAATGTAAGGTGCTGGTAAACGATGGTACTACTACCACGGAGATTGCTGATATTACTACACGTTATACGGCAGCTACTCTCCAGACGCTGGATTTGTCGGCATACGTAGGTAAGACGGTGAATATTATCTTCCGTGGCGTAGGATACGATACTTCAGGAAGTCCTTATCTCTGGATTGATGATGTAGAGGTGACTGTCAAGCCTTGTGAGGTTCCCGCTTTCGCAGCTGCAAATGTAGTACCGACCACTGTTGGCGCCAATGTAACATGCGAGGCAGACAAATGGAACTTGCGCTATAAAGCAACGAGTGCAGAGGAGTGGACTACCGTTGAGAATATTGTGGCAAACTCTTATGCAATCACCGGCTGTGAGTTGGGCACCGAATATGAGGTACAGGTACAGGCTGTTTGCTCGGCAACCCGTAAGAGCGCATGGACTGCTTCGCAGACCTTCACACCGTCTTGCGTAGCACCAACTGCACTGACTGTTTCGGCTGTTAATGCTAATGGCGCGACAATCGCGTGGACCGGTGAGGCAAAGAACCTGCAATACCGTGCCGAGGGTGCGGCTGATTGGACGAATGTTATCATCACAGAGGCAGACAAAGCCGCTCCGTACGTATTGAGCGTTCTGGAAGCCAATACCACTTATGAGGTACGCGTACAGGCGTTGTGCGCAGAGGCAGACGAGGCATGGACGGATGCAGAGACATTCACAACCAAGTGCGGTCTCCTTTCCGCAGACGAGTTGCCGATGAGCGTAGAGAGCTTCAGCGCTATCCCTGAGTGTTGGGAGACGGTTACTACGACGGACTATCCGCAGGTAGAGGGCACAAAGATCTTCTTCCGCGGCACAGAGGAACAACTGCTTATCCTGCCGAGTTATGACATCGCACTGAACAAACTGAACGTAACCTTCGGTTTCTCCGATGACTACTCTAAATTAGAGTTCGGTTATGTAGATGAGCCGGGCGGTGCATTTACAGCCTTTGCTACTCAACCGACAAGCGGCGAAAGTCTGAGTCTGGCAGGCGAAGCAACAACGGCAAAATATATTGCAGTACGTTATCATGACGGCAGTCAGTATATTTCAGCTTCTATCTCAAGCGTCCGCATTGCAGAGCAAGTGAACCTTGTTGATAACGCGGATAACAGCGCAGTACTGGCAGCCAACGTAGGCAAGGCGATAGATATGACCATTAATCGTACGCTCTATGCTGACGGAGACTACAATACCATCTGTCTGCCGTTCGATCTGTCGACCTTAGACGGCACACCTCTTGCAGGCGGCGAGTTGTGGGCATTCAGTTACGGATGGGTAGAAGGCGGCGAGTTGTTGCTCCGCGTTTATCCGACCGAAGGTATCGAAGCCGGCGTTCCGTACCTCATCAGTTGGACAAGCGGCGCGAATATCGTTAATCCGACCTTCAGCAATGTAACGATCGTGACCTCCACCGGCAAGAGCGTAGGTAGAGACGAGAACGTGAAGTTCGTCGGTATCCTCAAACCGGAAGCATTTGAGCAAGGAGACAAGACCAAACTGTTTGTATCGGCAGGCAATGTATTGTCATGGTCAGGTGTTGCAACCGGTGCTTCAAACAGTAGCCTGAGAAGCTTCCGCGGATACTTCCAGACCAATACAGCAGTAGGCGGCGGAGCAAATCCGAGTCCGATCAGACATGGTATGCCAGCCCGCATCGTCATGCAGGAGGAAGTAGCTACCGGAATGGAGAACATCCAGCCGTCCGAGATCAAGAGTCAGAAACTCTTGGAGGGCGACCAAGTGGTGATCATCCGCAATGGCGTGAAGTACAACATTCAAGGTCAGATAATACAATAATGTTGAAGGTTTAACGATAAGATATAGGAGAACAAACTATGAACAAGAAAAATTATATGCAACCCTCGACAGAGGTAAACGTGGTAAAAGTAGCCTACCGTTTATGCCAACCGGGTTCTGAAACCAAATCGTTCAGTACCGGAGAAGGTATTCCTGACGAAGGGCGTTAACATCTCACGCAAAGCGTATTTTGATCAACAGCGGCAGGCTTCGGTCTGCCGCTGTTGTGTGTCTTCGGAAAGCACCGAGATACCATAATCTCCCCTCTCCCCCATACCCTTATACCCTACTATGTATATTAAAAACCCTTCCGAAAACGAAAACGGGAGGGTTTGGTGTTCCGGAAGGGCTGTTCCCGTACCGTGGTCAGGTCGTTCTCGGAAGATGGTCCCGTGATGCTCCTGCGATAGACAGCATATAAATGTTGCATAATAGTGGTATTGTGTATATTTTGTTTTATTTATTGGGAAAATGTCGCATTTTAAACAAAATCTCGTGCCAATATTTGCATAATTTGAATTTTTTTTGTACCTTTGCGCGCATTTTTCGAAAAAATATAAACATTTGTACAAATATGAAGAAAAATTTATCTCTTTTGATTGTAATGTTTGCCTTGTCGTTCGGAATGAGCATGGCTCACGCCGAGGAACAGACTTTGCGCATTGGCGAGAATGATTCGCAGACCTATTATGCGCCGGTCTATGCCACTTGGGCAGACAGTTACTACTGTTCGCAGATCTTGTATGCCGCGAGTGAGTTAAAGGCCTTGGAGGGTCAGCAGATCACCAAGTTGGCTTTCTTCCTCCGCGCCACGACCGGCAGCGGCGATTATGAGAAAGTGCAGATCCGTCTGAAAGAAGTCGATTTTACTGAGTTCAGCGAAGCGGTTTATCAGTCGATCGACGATGCGGAACTGGTATTCGAAGGCACGCTTCCGGCAAGTACGGCAACCACATTAGAGGTAGAGTTGGACGAGCCGTTTGTATATGAAGGCGGAACGCTTTTGGTAGATGTCCGCAAGACGGAGAAAGGCGGCAGTTATGCTCCGACCTCCGGAAACAAAGGACGTTTCCAATCGACAAACGGATCCACCTATACCGTGTTGTATAACTATGGCAGCTCTTCCCTCCCGACTACGTGTTCCCGAAGTGCCAACCGCCCGGATATCCAGTTCACGTACGAGGAGGCGTCTGCGGTGGTAATCAGTTGCGCGAAGGTCAGTTCGGTAGCGGCATCAACTGTTACGGCTCATGAGGCTACGCTGAGTTGGGAGAGCGAAGCGGAGAACTTCGAGTTCCTCTGCGTACGCAAGGGTGCCGAACACTCGTTCGAAGGCGTGAGTGCCCAAGCAGTCAAAACCGTTACGATAGACACTCTGGCAGCCAACACGGAGTATGATTTCTACGTACGCTCCTATTGCAGCGAAGATGAGCAGGGCAAAGAGGCCAAAGTAAGTTTCAAGACCGATCTCTCCTGCTTTGCGCCGACCCTCCTGTCTGTTACGGCGACCAGTTCGAACAGTGCATCCTTCGAGTGGCACGGTTCGGGCAAGGGCGAGACCAAGTACCAATATACATACGGTGCCTATGGCAGTGAGCCGGATTGGAGCAAAGGCGTATTGACCGAAGAGACGAGTGCCACGGTGAGCGAGTTGAACGCGGCTTCGATGTATCAGGTATGGGTTCGTTCGTACTGCGGCGAGGACGACCAGAGCGAGGCAGTGACCGAGTATTTCGCAACAGAATGCGGTTCGATAACTGCGCCGTGGAGCGAGAACTTCGATAACATGAACGCAGAGACCGTTCCGGATTGTTGGGATAACAGCGCATCTACTTCGCCTACCGCTACCGGTTCGTACGACTATTATGTATGGGGTGTGTTTGAGCGTCAAGACGCCAAGGTGCTGCGTATGTATAATTTCTATACCGAACAAGGCACTGCGCTGATCAACACGCCGTCAATCGTACTGCCTGAGAAAGCGCAAGAACTGACCTTCGATTATTCGCATCGCGCGGACTGCGGCGCGTTCCAGTTGCTTATCTCCACCGATAACGGTGTTACGTTCACGGAACTGGGCTCGTACGAGCCAACAGCGTCCACCAGTACGTATGATTTCGGTACGTTCACTACGGCGAACGTGAGCTTGGCAGCTTATGCAGGACAGACCGTGACGCTGCGCTTTTTAGCGACGGCGACCTATAGCGGGGGTGCTATCTTCGTGGATAATATCGACATTCATGAGGCTCCGTCATGCTTCAAGCCGAACGGACTGCAAGTCAGCGAGATTACGGCTCACGGCGCTCAAATAGCTTGGACATCGGAGGCTGCGGCATGGAACTATCAGCTCTCAGCCGACGGAGAGACCTGGGGCGACGCCAAAGCTGCAACCGCTAATCCGTTCGAACTGACCGGTCTCAATGCCAACACCCTCTATTATGTCCGCGTACAAGGCAACTGCGGCGAAGAGGACCTGAGCGAATGGAGCGAGGCAGTGTCTTTCCGTACCGAGTGCGGCGCCCTGACGCTGCCGTACGAAGAGGGCTTTGAGGGCAGCGAGGCAAACGAACTGCCGGCTTGCTGGGTGCGTGTATCGGAGGATGGATTCCCCGCTGTCTATGCCAACAGTTACTGGGATTCCCGCGCCAACACCGGTACGCAGAGCCTGAAGTTCTACGGATGGGGAATCAGCCAGATGGCTGTTCTGCCGGAGATGGATAAAGGGTTGAGCGAGTTGACGCTGAGCTTCTACTACACCGCCACGGATGACGCAGAGGCTCCGACAGCCAGCGTAGGATATATCACCGATCTTGCAGACGCAAGCACTTTCGCAAGCGCAAAGGAGCTGTCAGCCGCAGAGACTTACACGCAGGCAGAAGTGACCTTCGAGGGTGCCCCCGTGGGTGCGCGCATCGCAATCCTTTATAAAGGCGGCGACTATTTCGGTTCGCTCTATATCGACGATCTGAAGGTAAGCGCAGACGAAATTGGAACCGGCATAGGCCAAGTACCAAGTGACCAAGTACAAGGTACAAAAGTTCTGGAGAACGGCGTGATGTATCTGATGTACAAAGGGATGAAGTACAATGTACAAGGGAGCGTAGTGAGATAAATCGGATGAACAGAAGAAACCAAATAATCAGGTTAATAAAAAACGTAAATTGAGATGAAAAAGATCTATTCAATTATCGCGGCAGCGTTGTTCTGCGCGACGATGAACGCCCAGACACTCAATGAGGGTTTCGAGGGCGAAGATTTCCCGCCCGCGGGCTGGTCAGTGACGAACACCAGTACCGTAGGATGGATGAGCGGTGTCAAAGGGAGCGCCTGCGCGAAAGTAGCGGGCACGTATGGCACCGAGAGTTATCTGATCACCCCGATGCTGAAACCGGCTTCCGGAGAGAAACTGACATTCTCCGCATGCATCGGAGGCTATGCTTCGAAAGGCCAGTTGCGCGTAGAGGTGTCATTAGGCAGCACCGATGTTGCTTCGTTTGAAGTAGTGGAGACCTACTACACCTCCCGTAACGCAGAGAGTAACGGTCTATGGACATCGGAGTGGAAAGAGTACACCGTGGATATGAGCAATTATGTAGGCCAGTCTATCTATGTCGCTTTCCACCAGACAGGCGAAGCAGACTGGATCTATCTGGATAACGTAAAAGGCGTTTCGCTCAAAGGCAACACCAATTGCGACAACCCCACCAATCTGGTACTAAGCAATCTCTCCTCCAACGAAGCGACCTTCACATGGAACGGCGATGCAGCTGAATATCAGTATCTTCTGGTCGAGGAGGGCGAAGAAGCCGACTGGAGCGCCGCCACAAAGATTGCGGCAAAGAGCGTGACCCTCAAGGATCTGTATGAGGAGACCAATTATGTGTTCTATGTCCGTTCGTACTGCTCTGAGAGTGAGCAGAGTCTGGCGCCGAAACTGGCTTTCAAGACTCCTTGCGCTGTTTTCAGTATTCCATGGATCGAGACCTTCACGCGTGATCTGACCGGTGCCGTAGAGCCGGATTGCTGGACCGTATCGTCCGCCACTCCGCAGGTATGGGTGGTAGCCGACAAGACCATTGACGAGAACCAGAACACCATCACCAATTACGGTCAGGCTCATCTCTATGCAAGCGGCGGCGGCTCTGTTCCGCAGGTATTCGCTATGCCGATGTTCAACGCGCCGCTGAACACATTGGAGGTGGCATTCGACTACAAGACCGCTACGGTAGGCGAGGCTTACGCATCGTTAGAGGTAGGCTACATGACCAACCCCTCGAAGGCAAGCACCTTCAAATCGCTCAAGACCCTGCCGCAGACGCTGAACTATCAGCACGCGATCGTCACGCTGGAGGATCTGCCGGCTGACGCCAAGTTCCTTGCCTTCCGCTTCGCAGGCGGCACCAGCAACTATTGCGGCGTGTCGATGGACAATTTCGTGGTTGCCGAGATCGGCAAATCGAAAGATGTGGATCTGAGCGACGAGCAAGTGGCAGACGCAGGAATCTATGCGTTGAGCTATTGCCAGGCGCAGTTCATGTGGTATTCCTATGACAACGAGGCTTTCGCTATCGGCCTCTTCGAGGACGAAGGCAAGCAACTGGTAGCCGGCGTGGTAGTGACCACCGGCGAGTGCGACCGATTCGCATATCAGGACAAGAACACCGGTGAGTTCAGCGGTTTCTCGGAGGACGACGACTATGAGAACCACTACTACTGCTCCACAAAATGGATGCTGAACGCAGATGACGCCAACGGCGGTCTCGCCAAAGGCGCAGCATGGGCTGACCACGTAATCAACGTAGGATCGGCAACTTCTCCGCTGCTCGGTCTGAAGCCCGGCAAATATATCATCCAGATCTATCCGTACAGCACTACGACCGGTCAGGGCGCATTGATGGAGACTATTCCGTTTGAGCTGGTAGCGAAAGAAGTGAGTGACCTGAAGGCAGAGGTAGCAGCAGACAAGAAGAGCGCCACCCTCACATGGACCGCTCCTGAGTTCGGTCAGGGTGAGCGTCTGTATGTCAGCGTATGGTCGGGCGAGACGGTTGCCTATGACAACCTCGGTACCAAAGAGCGTCCTGCTTCTCCGCTGACCGTAGAGGTAGAAGAAGGCAAGTCGTATAACGCAACCGTACAGGTGGTAGACAAAAACAACAACCCGTTGGGCGAGGCTCAGCGCGTATCCTTCACCGTAGGCGAGAACAACTACGAGCCGAAGAACCCACACGCCGAAGTGTTCGGCGGGGACAACGTGACCTTCTCCTGGGAGGCCACCACAGCGGCTGACCGCTATGTGATCACGCTGTATTGCGACGGCGAGTTCTACTCCACCCTCACCGTGAACGGCACCACGAAGACCACCACGATGCCGAAAGACGGCACCTGGTCATGGACGGTTCAGGCATTCAACCAGGGTTCGAACGGCAACTATTTCGAGGCCTCGAACGCTATCGCCGGCAACGACTTCGTGTCGAAAGCAGCCGATGTGCCGGAAGACGCTATCGTACTGGATGTGATCGGCATGAATGCGTACTATATTGAGCCTAACACACAGTGGTATCAAGAGGGCAAGAACAGCTGGATTCTGCAATTCGGACTCGGCACAGAGGGCTATAACTATGCTTGGTTCCTGGCTTACACCAACTCTCCGCTTGCGCTCTCCGGCATGTACAACACGGTACGCGGAAATCTGGATAGCGAGTCTATCGCAATCTTCCCGCTCAGCGGATCGGAGATTGTCGGCACAGAGGCAGATGTACGACTCCAGTTCGACGGATTCGAAGAAGAGGAAGTCTCCAGCGGCTACACCGTCACCCAAGCCTACTATACCGGTTCCTTCCGTATGGTAGATCAGGACGGTAAGACCTATGTAGGTAAGTTCATGGAGTTAAAGTGTAGTTCCGGCGATTTCGCAAACTACTATAACGGAAATCCCTCCAACCACATTACTTTGTCTGACGAGGATCCGGACTACGAGCCATATCAAGGCATCGAGAACCTCGTGGTAACCTCCGACAAGGCAGAAAAAGTGCTCCACGAAGGCGTGCTGTATATCGTTCGTCCGAACGGCGCGATCTACAACGCTACAGGCGTGAGAGTGAAGTAATGGACAATTTACAAAGTACAAAGTACAATTTACAAAGTACAATTTACAATTTACAAAGGGCTTACGGAGTTTGGTGCTACGTTTCAAGATTCGTACGGACAATCCCGCTTGTACCAAAGTCACCAGAATGCTTTGTGAATTGTGAAAGATCAATAAAAAAAGCGCCTTGCGGGCGCTTTTTTTATTGATGTTGTTCTCTTAAGAGATCGTTGACCGTCTTTACGGGGTTGAAGGTAGAGACGGGTACTTCAACGAAGATCGTGTTCCAGCGGCTCATAGCGCCGTTCCAGAGGCCCGGGAGCTCAAGCGCAAGGAGTTCCTTGCCGTCCTTCGACTTATTGGAGATAAAGCCCGTTTGGGGATCCACGTAATCCGGCAGGTTGAACGGTTTGCCTTCGTAGTCACGGATCGCGCAGACGAGATCCACGGGATTGAAATGGGTGGATTGCGCCATGAGAGCGGGATCGCTGATCTGGGTGGATTCGAGGATCTGGCAGGAGACCGATCCGTCGGCTTCGCGTACCAGGAACGGTCCGCCTCCGGGTTCGCCGGTGTTCTTCACCACGCCGCAGACACGGATAGGACGATTCAGTTTGGCGCGTTCCTCATCGCTCAGGTCCGGGTTCTTGAGCGCCTCGAAGACCTTCTTCTGCTCCGTGACGAGAACGCCTGCCAGGATCTGTTTGTAACGGACAGTGTCTTTCTTGAGCCGGTCGGGCACTACATTGTCTATATTCTTGATGAAGACGATATCCGCATCCTGTTGGTTGAGGTTCTCAATCAACGCACCGTGACCGCCCGGACGGAAGAGCAGTTTGCCGTCCTTGGTACGGAAAGGCGTGCCGTCCGGATTAGCAGCAAGGGTGTCGGTGGAAGGCAGTTGTTCGCTGAAAGTGACATCGTATTTGACATTATATTTCTCCTCGAACTTCTTGAGGTTGTCGGCTATGTGCTGACGGAAGAGGGGGAGGTGGTCATGGCTGACGGTGAAATGGAGGAAGACCTCGGGTTTCTTACCCTCCTGAGCCGGTTCGGCGCAATACAAAGCACCCTCCACGAGGTGTTCGAGCGCAGGCGTACGCGCGCCATCGCGATATTTATGGAAGAGGAGCAAGCCCTTCGGCAGTTCGCCATAATGCATGTCATTCAGGAGATAACGAACCGCTTCCTGACCTTCTTTTCCCGCCAACTGCGGACCGAAAGCGAAGCAGTCCTTGTGCGCCAGAAAATCCTGAATAAAGGGCGTCTCAATGCCGTCTTCGAGGTACTGGAAGAGATTCTTGAACATACGGCTGGCGGCACCCGAAGCAGGGACGAACTTGAGGATCTTATGTCCCTCTCTGAGATACTCCTGCCAAGCAGCTATATACTCCTCCTGCTCCGCGCGTTTCGGGGCGAGAATACCCTTTTTCGTCGAAGCCGGAGCCACGATATCCAACTCAGGGAAACCATTCCGGAAGCATTCCAACTGGGCTTCCGCTTTCTCTACGGAAATGCCACGAGCCTGCAGTTGCTCGAGGTCTTGGGGGGTGAATGAGTTCATGGTACAACTATAAATTAAATTAAAAATTAAAAATTAAAATTACAATAATGGGACAAAAGTACTATTTTTTTTGCATATGTGCAAATTTTTTTGTAATTTTGCCGCAAAAATTTGCGTTATGATTCTAATAGCAGACAGCGGAAGCACGAAAGTGCATTGGTGTTTGGTGACCGCAAGCGGTCAGTTTACAGATGTCCGGACGGATGGAATCAATCCGCTTTTCCAGACCTGCGACGCGATGCGTAACAGTATCAGCAACCAGCTTCTTCCCCAGATCTCGTCGCTTCTGTGGGCAGGCACGCTGACGCATGTCTTTTTCTATGGCGCGGGTTGTACGCCGGAGAAGAAAGTGTTCGTCCAGCGGGCGTTGGAAGGCGTGTTCAAGAAAGCGGAAGTGCATGTGGAGTCCGACATGCTCGGTGCGGCACGCGGTCTGTTAGGCCATAAAGCCGGCGTGGCATGTATCCTCGGAACCGGCAGCGGCAGTTGTTTCTACAACGGCGAAAAGATCGAATGGAACGTGCCGTCCCTGGGTTATATCCTCGGCGACGAGGGTTCGGCAGCCGTGTTAGGCAAACAGCTTGTGGGCGATCTGCTGAAGAACCAGCTCGGCGATGATCTCAAGGAACTGTTCTTCCGTGAATACGAGACCTCGATGGCGGATATCATCGAGAAAGTGTACCGCCAGCCGTTCCCGAACAGGTTTCTGGCGAAATTGTCCAAGTTCTGCGCCGATCACATCGACGATCCGCGGATCCATGATCTGGTGTACCGCCATTTCGAGAGTTTCATCCGCCGGAACCTCAAGCAATACCGGCCGACGGAAGGAGTGGGATTTGTAGGATCGATCGCTTATTACTACCGTCCGGTATTGGAGGAAGCGATGGCGGCAGAGGGACTACCGATCGGCGCCATTCTGCAGGATCCGGTAGAAGGACTGAGAGAGTATCACAAGGATGCCATTCAGCCCACAATGTGACCGTTTCCGGATACGACTTTACCACGACTTGCCCTCGACTTGACCACGACTTGCCCTCGGCTTGACCACGACTCAAGCCCGACTCAAGCCTTACTCGACTGCAGGGAGGGTTACAGGAGGGCTAAAACGCATAAAAAAACAAAAAAAATGCGCAAATATTTGCGTATGTCGAAAAAAAGCAGTAATTTTGCGCGATTTTTTGCGGATCAGGCTTGAGTAAGTCGCGTTTCGAGTAACGCGCGCCGCACCGCCTCACATTAAATACAGGTTGTACAAATGTACGCAATTGTAGAGATGAAAGGCCAGCAGTTCAAAGTAGAAGCTGGCAAGAAACTGTTCATCAACCGCATGAACGAGCTCGAGAAGGGCGCAACGGTTGAGTTTGAGAACGTTCTGCTCCTCGATGACGAGGGCAAAGTAAAAGTAGGCGCTCCTTATGTAAAGGGCGCGAAAGTGGTTTGCGAAGTGCTCGACAACGAGTGCCGCGGCGAGAAGATTCTTGTATTCCACAAGAAACGCCGCAAAGGCTATCGCAAGCTGAACGGACACCGTCAGGATCTGACGAATGTCGTAGTTAAAGAAATTGTTATTGCTTAAAAAGAAAGGACAACCAGTATGGCTCACAAGAAAGGTGTCGGTAGTTCTAAGAACGGCCGTGAATCAGAAAGCAAACGTCTTGGCGTGAAGATCTTTGGTGGTCAATTCGCAAAGGCAGGTAACATTATCGTACGCCAGCGTGGCACGGTACACAACCCGGGTGAAAACATGGGTATGGGTAGCGACCACACATTGTTCGCGCTCTGCGATGGTATCGTAACCTTCCGCAAGCGTCGCGACAACAAGTCGTACGTCTCCATCCAGCCGGTGGCAGAAGCTTAATCGGCGGAGAGACAGCATAAAATCTCCCACCGAGGCTTCGGCTTCAGGCGGGAGATTTTTATTTGAGAAAGAACACTAGGAATCCTAGGTACCCTAGGGACTCTAGGTCTCCTAGATAAATAGAAATACAATGTTAACATTAAAACAGATTTATGACGATAAGGCCCGTGTGATAGCGGGTCTGGAGAAAAAACACTTCGCCGGAGCCGCAGAGGCAATCGAAGAAGTGCTCCGTTTGGACGGCGAACGCAAAGCGGCGCAGCAACAGAAAGATGCAGCCGCAGCGGAGATGAACAAGATCAGCAAGTCGATCGGTGCGCTGATGGGTCAAGGCAAACGCGAAGAGGCAGAAGCCGCCAAGGCGCAGACAGGAACTCTCAAAGCACAGATTGCCGAGTTTGACGAGAAGATGGCACAGGCGGAAGAGGCACAGACCAAACTGCTGCTGACCATCCCCAATATCCCGTACGACATTGTGCCGGAAGGTGCGTCCGCAGAGGACAACCTCGCTGTCACCATCGGTAACTGGCCCAACCAGCCGATGATGGATGCCATCGCCAAAAACGGCGCTGTGGCGCTCCGCGACTGGGACGGCGCAACGGATGAGGTTATCGCAGCGGAACGCATTGCCAAGAGCGAGAAACTGCCACACTGGGAGTTGGCGAAAAAGTATAATTTGATTGATTTCGACCTCGGTGTGAAGATTTCCGGTGCAGGCTTCCCTGTTTATATCGGCCAAGGCGCACGTTTGCAACGCGCATTGATTAATTTCTTCCTCGCCGAGGCAAACAAAGCCGGTTATACGGAGATCATGCCGCCGACGGTGGTCAACGCCGCTTCGGGTTACGGCACAGGACAGCTGCCCGACAAAGAAGGTCAGATGTACCACTGCGAGGTGGATGACCTCTATCTCATCCCGACAGCCGAAGTGCCGGTGACCAACCTCTACCGCGATGTCATCATCGACGAGAAAGAGCTGCCGATCAAGAACTGTGCGTACACGGAGTGCTTCCGCCGCGAGGCCGGCTCGTACGGAAAAGATGTACGCGGTCTGAACCGTCTGCATGAGTTCTCGAAGATCGAGATCGTCCGCATCGACACGCCGGAGCATTCTGACGCAAGTCACAAAGAAATGCTGGCGCATGTGGAAGGTCTGCTGCAGAAACTGGAGTTGCCGTACCGTATTTTGCGTCTGAGCGGCGGAGATATGTCTTTCACCGCAGCGCTCTGCTACGACTTTGAGGTCTATTCCGAGGCGCAGCACCGCTGGCTGGAAGTAAGTTCGACCTCCAACTTCGATACGTATCAGGCTAACCGTCTCAAATGCCGTTACCGCCGTGCGGAGGACAAGAAAGTGACCCTTTGCCACACCCTCAACGGTTCGGCTCTGGCTCTGCCCCGTATCGTAGCCGCCCTGCTGGAGAACAACCAGACGGAAGAGGGCATCCGCATCCCGAAAGCGCTCCAGCCCTTCTTCGGCGACGACATGATCCGATAACAGTTTTAACGAAAAAAGCACCGTTGGGTGCTTTTTTTTTGTACATGTCATTTTTTTTTTGTAATTTTGCAGCGGTTTAGTTTTTAGCATATATGCAAACGGCATTATTGATCATATCAGCCCTTGCGGTAGTGTTTTTCGGCCTGTGGCTGATCCAGCACTCGCAATTCCGCAACGAAGAGAAGAAAAGGCAGTTCGAACTCAAACGCGAGAGCCAGAAATCGGTGTCCCCTATCCGTCTGCGCGCCTACGAGCGTTTAGCCCTGCTGTTGGAACGCACCAAGCCCGAACACATGCTCATAGAGCTGCAGCAGAAAGAGCCGCAGGCGTTACAGACATGGTCGGTAGGGCAAGTGCAACAATACCTGCTGCAAACGATCCGTGCGGAGTTTGACCACAACCAGAGCCAGCAGGTGTATGTGTCCGACGAGGTGTGGGATCTGATCGTCGGTGCACGCGACCAGACGGCAGCTTTTGTCATCTCGATCGTGGCCCAGTTGCCCCCAGAGGCAACGGCACAAGTGTATGCCACGACGCTTGTTTCCGCCTTTGCGTCAAACGGCACTACACCTACCGATAAAGCGCTGGAGTTCCTGAAAAATGAAGCCAAAGAAATGATGTAAATGGATCGCTACGCTGAAAGAATAAAGACTTGTTACTATCGGCTAATTGTGTTTAGTCTTTTGTCCTTATTCTTTATTCCTAATTCTGTTGCGCGCAACGACAGCATCTACGGAGGTACTATTGTCAAACTCGATATCGCCTCGCCTATCGTCGTCGCGGGCACCCATCAATGGAAGATGCAGCATTATGAGATCGCGGCGAACGTACGGTTAGCCAAACGCTTCTACCCTACGCTGGAGTTGGGTTATGCAGGCGGACAGAGTTCGCGAGGCGACACCCTTTTATACAGAGGTCAGGGCGGTTTCTTCCGCGTGGGCGCAGACATCAGCCCGTTCAAGAAACATCCGAACAGCCCGCACGCGTTGCTTGTAGGAGTACGGTTAGGCACAGCGATTCAGGATATCCGGCAGGAGAACACACGCGCAGCCGCATTGCCTTACTACGGCGTAAGAGCCGATTGCTGGGGTGAGATCGTGCTGGGATGCCAGGTGGAGATTGCCAGACTCAAACACCATTCACCGACCGCAGATCACCGACCGCCGATGGCTTTTTACATGGGTTGGATGGGACGATTCAAGGCGCTCTTCACCCGCGACAACAGCACCGACCGGATCGAGCAACTCAGAGCACCGATATACATCCCCGGATTCGGGGCACGCGACAATATCGGATGGGGAGTGAACTACTATTTGGGATGGCGGTTTTAACTGTCAGAACACCATCAAAATCAAAGGACAGAAAAAGGACTAATATTTTGGAATAAAAATATATTAAAATCACAATATTATGAACAAGACACAACTTTTGAATCGTGCAGCGGATAACATTCGTATCCTGGCTGCCGCAGCAGTAGAAAAAGCAAAGAGTGGTCACCCGGGCGGTGCTATGGGTGGCGCAGACTTCATCAATGTCCTCTTTAGCGAGTTCTTGGAATACGATCCGGAGAATCCGGGTTGGGAAGCACGTGACCGTTTCTTCCTCGACCCGGGTCACATGGCTCCGATGCTTTACGGACAGCTCTGTCTGGCTGGTAAGTTTACTCTTGAAGATCTTAAGAACCTCCGTCAATGGGGTTCGGTGACACCCGGACATCCGGAGCGTGAGATTGAGCGAATGATTGAGAATACCTCCGGTCCGCTCGGTCAGGGACACACGTTTGCTGTCGGAGCAGCGATCGCGGCGAAATGGTTCAACACCCGTTACGGCGAGATTCATAACCCGACCATCTATGCGTTCATCTCCGACGGCGGCGTCCAAGAAGAGATCTCGCAAGGCGCAGGTCGTCTGGCCGGGCATCTCGGACTCGACAACCTCGTCATGTTCTACGACTCCAATGCTATCCAGCTCTCTACGGGTTGCGGCGAAGTGACGAGCGAAGATGTAGCCGCCAAATACAAAGCGTGGGGCTGGTACGTACAGGAGATCCCGGGTAACGATCCCGACGCTATCCGCGAAGCCCTCATCAAAGCCAAAGCCCATAAAGGCGAACCGTCGCTCATCATCGGTCATACAACCATGGGCAAGGGCTGCGTGACAGCAGAAGGTGCTAACTGGGAAGGCAAATGTTCAACCCACGGCGCGCCGCTCTCCAAAGCCGGAGCATCCTTCGAGAAGACCATCGAGCATCTTGGCGGTAATCCCGAAGACCCGTTCCAGATCTTCCCGGAAGTGAAGAAACTGTACGACGACCGCGCTGCAGAATTGCGCGAGTTGTGCAATAAGAAATACGAGGCTTACTACGAGTGGAAACAAGCTAATCCGCTCGCTGCCAACGAATACGAGACCTTCATGTCCGGCGAGACACCATGCATCGACTGGAGTCTGATTGAGCAAAAACCCGGAGCGGCAACCCGCAACGCCTCAGCAACCGTCCTCAGCCATCTGGCAGAGAACGTGGGTAATATGATTGTTTCCTCCGCCGACCTATCGAACTCCGATAAGACCGACGGCTTCCTCAAGAAGACCCACGCCTTCAAGAAAGGCGATTTCAGCGGTCAATTCCTGCAAGCAGGTGTGTCCGAGCTCACCATGGCGTGTGTGATGATCGGAATGGCGCTTCACGGCGGTATTATCCCTGCCTGCGGTACGTTCTTTGTCTTCTCCGACTACATGAAACCCGCGGTTCGTATGGCGGCGTTGATGGAACTTCCTGTTAAGTTCATCTGGAGCCACGACGCCTTCCGTGTAGGCGAAGACGGACCGACCCACGAACCGGTAGAGCAAGAGGCGCAAATCCGTCTCATGGAGAAGCTGCACAACCATTCCGGCAAACCCTCCATGCTCGTTCTCCGTCCGGCGGATGCCGAGGAGACCACCCTCGCATGGCGTCTCGCGATAGAGAACACTGCTACCCCGACAGCCCTCATCCTCAGCCGTCAGGACATCGCTCCGGTGCCTAACGTCAACCTCGAAGGCTTCCGCAAAGGTGCGTATATCGTCTCCAAAGACGAGAATCCGCAGGTAGTCCTCTTGGCTTCCGGTTCTGAGGTTTCCACCCTTCTCGCCGGTGCCGAACTGCTCCGCGCAGAAGGCATCCGCCTGCAGATTGTCAGCGTGCCGAGTGAAGGTCTCTTCCGCGAGCAGCCCAAAGAATACCAAGACTCCGTCCTTCCGAAGGGGATCAAGCGTTTCGGTATGACCGCAGGTCTGCCTTGCACCCTCGAAGGCCTCGTTGGCGAAAACGGCGCAATCTGGGGCCTCAACTCCTTCGGTTTCTCCGCTCCGTACAAAGTCCTCGACGAGAAACTCGGCTTCACCGCCCAGAACGTCTACGACCAAGTCAAGAAGTTGCTATAAAAAACAGAAGCCATGGACGATAATTTTGCTATACAACTCTTTGAAGGAAAGCGTGTCCGCATCGTCTGGGATGCCGAGCAAGAAAAGTACTATTTTTCTATTGTAGATATAGTACAGGTGTTAACGGATAGTGCCGATGGACGCAAGTATTGGAACAAACTGAAAGAGCGTCTAAAGAAAGAGGGAAATGAGTCGGTGACAAATTGTCACCAACTGAAATTGCCTTCCTCCGACGGTAAAAACTACAAAACAGATGTTGCTGATTTACAAGGTATTTTCCGTCTCATTCAGTCTATTCCATCTAAGAAAGCGGAGCCTGTCAAACAGTGGTTGGCCAAGTTAGGCGAACAGCGCATAGACCAGATCATCGACCCGGAGCTGACCTTCCAGATGGCAGTGGAGGACTATCGCCGCCAAGGTTATTCCGACAAATGGATTAACGAAAGGATGCGCTCCATCGAAATGCGCAAAGAGTTGACGGATGAATGGCATCGTGCGGGTATTACGGAGCAGAAGGATTTTGCGATTCTCACGAATGTCCTCACGCAGGCTTGGAGCGGAATGACCACCGGTGAGTACAAACGCCACAAAGGTCTTACCAAAGAGAACTTGCGTGATAACATGACAAATGTGGAATTGGCGCTAAACACGCTTGCCGAAGTGACTGCGACGGAAATATCCCGTCAGCGTAATCCCAAAGGCATGGCTCAGAGTCGTCAAACAGCCAAAGAAGGTGGCGAGGTCGCTCGAAACGCCCGCGCAGATATCGAGAGTCGTTTAGGTCATTCCGTCATTTCATCCGAACGCGCTTCGGATCACATTCGTCCGTTAGAAGAAAGCAAAGCAGAAGAATTACCGTTCGAGAATAAGGAAGATAAATAGATTACAAAAGCAAGTGGCAGAAATGTCACTTGCTTTTGGTTTGGACGGGCGAATCTTAATAATCGGCAAGAGAGAGAACAAAAAAGAGAGAATTGCATCCTATTGGGCAAAAAACTTCCCGAACCCTTGCATAATTCAAAAAAAGTTAAATATTTGGTGTAACGTCGAGGGCACCGACACGGTACAGCCGTCCCACCTCGAAATTACATCCGCACATTTGTGCAAATAACAAGGCTTTGCTGCACAAAATACAAATGAATTTGCATTTTCCAGCTGAAATCCTTGTGTATTTCAAATATTTTCAGTAACTTTGCAGCCAAAAGTTGCAAAGACATGCGAAACGACACAGACATATTTTCATTAGAAAGCACTTTGTCGGCATTTTTTGATTGTGTCACCAAGAGCAATCTAAAGGGGTCTGCATATCCTTATTTAGATGCTATGACCACTCTCTTCTATGGCGAAACAAATGCGCTGATTGTGCCGTTTGCTTTGGACGACGAATCTACGGCGAGTGTTATTGCACAACTGAAAGAACACCTGCAACCTTATATACCGGAGTTATTAAAGTCGCTTAATATGCCGCTGACTTATTTGCTGGATGAATTGATTTGTAACATTCAGCAACATGCCCAAACTGACAAAGGCTATGCGTATTTGATGTATAATAAAGCGGCAAATAACCGTAAGATTCTCGCCTTGCCATCCGAAATAGATTTTAAGGGCACAATGATTATGGTACGTATTCCGGCTGAGGTACCCGATGGTTTTAACCTTTATGATTACATGAGTTGAGTATGAAACAGAGTATTAACATACAAGAGCAATATGGCGCAGAGTTACACACGCGTCAGATGATGGAGCGTTTGGCTGCTTCATTAGTACCAACCAACGAATATCTGTTAGATATGGCAGGCGTGGAACAAATCTCTCGTTCGGCTGCGGATGAGTTATACAACCTCACCCACAGCGAAATACATGTGGACTTGATCAATCTGGAACCGTTTGTAGAGAAAATGCTCTCTGCGGTTACCAAAGGTCGTTTCTTTCCTCGCCAACACACAGCCGGCGACATGCCAATTATCCATTGTGCCACCATCGGCAGCGTCCAACGCCAACTGATGGCAAAATAAATAGAAAAGGCTTGAATGTATATTTGAAGGTACTATTGTTATCCTAATTACGTATTGGCACAAATATTGTAGAGACATTAAAAACAAAATTACAGATTAAAAATGACAATTTTAACAATATTTTTATAAAAAATTTGCATAAATGAGAAAAAAGTAGTAATTTTGCAGTGCGAAACTTGTGATGTGTGATATGTGTAAAAAAACAAGAAATAAAAAAGTTGAAGAAGACGCTTCTGTAGAGCAACATTTTAGTAATATTCATTTCTTTTCAAAGGAAAATTTTCGTCAGGCATCTGGATTTGTATGTATGGCAGTAGGGTTACTTTCTTACATAACCGCTGTATGTTTATATTTTTGGGGTTGTGACACTAATATTGTACATGCTTTAATGGTCGTCTTTGAGAAAATTGGAGATGTACTTTTAATAGGTGCCGTATTAGGTTATATCTCTAATGCAGCAATGTATATGGGAATTTTCCAGAAAGAGCTCGAGAAAGTAGTTCTCAAAGAGGAATTTATTGAGCGATTAAAAGCACAAGATATTGTGAGCTTATGGGAACGCATCACGAAGAAATTATTTCAGTCTAGATTTGAGGGAATTAGTACTAAATTATTATCCCTAATTAAGAATAACTATTTACCAGGCAAAAGATCAATTTATTATAGTAATTATAAATCGAATGTAACTATTGAATGGAAGGATCGGGAAAAAGAGATAGTTAAAGTCACATCAGTGAATCATTTCAAGATGATTACCGAGTCTACAGATAAATTTACCATCCCTTGGAAAAGTTGGACAAAAGTAGGATCTAATATTGATACTCCATATTCTATGCAAATTATCAAATACGCAATTAATGGGAAAGAACAGAAATTAGAGAATGAAGATTTGGGTGTTATAAATGGAGAACATGTATTTTTATGTAATGTACCCTTAGAAGGATGTAAAGAATATGATGTACAAAATGTTATTGAGAAAACATATTCTTTACGTGAAGATTTTGACAAATGTTTTAGAGCTGGTTATATAGTCGAGAACTATACTTTGGTAGTGAGACACCCTGAAGATATGATGCTACAATTTACATCCCGAGGCACATGTGCAGACTTTGAACTAGTAGCACAATCTTCTAATAGTTTGACAGCACAATATGACGGATTAATACTTCCTAAACAAGGATATGTAATTTCTATTAGATTGAAAAACAATTAACATTTATAACAAATCAATGAAAGGACTCATTATGAGAACAAATGTTTGCTTAGATGATGACTATCAAGAGTAATCATCTAAAGAAAGCAAAATGAAAACAAGTAAACGACCATTAGCAATTGGTCAACGATGAGACTCGTCAAAACGGCAAGGCATCTTTTTATTAAGTGCTTTGTCGTTTTATTGCGGATCAGTTATATTTCTATACGTATCGCCCATCTAAGAAAAGAATACCCCTAAAAAATCTATTACTCGTACACTTAAATTTGCATAATCCATAAAAAAGTTGTATCTTTGCAACGAATTTGAAACATCGTCCCTCTCCGAGACGTAAAAGAAGGAAAAAGACAAGCGCAAAGCGTTGCGCGATAACATATTGATATTCATGCAGTAGAGAAATCGCCAAATTCAAAGCAGTTTGAATATAAGAAACACAGAGAAACCAGTTTAGTGGTTTACTTGTGTGTTTCTTGGGCGTTTGGCGATGCCCTCTACTGCAACAAGTGAACCACTATTTTTAACTGGTTTGAGTGTGCTGTAAAACTGATTGTTTGAATAAATCATAAACGATCCCACTCAGCAACATTTTGCAGATTGTTAATAAAAGAAAATTTAAACTCATACATTGTAATTTTAAGATTAATATTATTGTGAATGTAAGGAATGTATCCTCACGATTAATACAAAGATAAGTCAAATATCTGACATGTGCAATAGGTTTAAGCATTTTTTAAGAAGTTATTAATAGATTTTTAATAATGATAATTAATAGGATTGATGATATGAAAAAAACTATTTTTATTGTTGGAACAATGTTGTGCTGTCTATCTGTGATTGCACAAACCAAATTCTCAGGAATCGTTATTAATCAAAAGTTTAGCGATCTTGTTAAGCAACTGAACTCTAAGTACACATTGGTTGAACCTGATTACAAAGAATGCAAAGCAAAAGGATATAATACTTATGTAATGCATCGATATTATATTAATTTTCTAGGAGAGGACAATACGGAAATGATTGTATTTCCAAATTTTAACGAAAATGACGCCGTAGAAAAAATTTCCATACACACTCCTTATTGGTGTTATACTGAACTCAAAGATAACAAATGTGAAGCAAGCCTTAGGGCATACATGCAAAATATCAAAAGTACATATGAAAGCAAATATGGAGCGGCTGTAGTGGAAATTAAAACTGATGATTATTCAAAAATAACTCACAATAAGTGGGATTTAGATGATGTTATCATTGACGTCATACTTTACGAGCCAAATAATCATCCCGCTAATAATGTGTTACATGCGTCCATGAGAGTATCCGTTGAATATATTGTGAAATATAAGCTAGTTAGGAATAAGGGGAAAGATGTTTCGATTGATGACATTTAATATCGAGTAATAATAACAAACTATATGACCATTGTAATTATTATAGGAATTATTGCCGCCATAATAGTTTTTTATGGAATATGGCAAATTGACGGACATTCAAACAATAACGGGAATAATAATTCCAGTATGTCTGGAAAGGTTTGGGTGATCGCTATAATCATTCTTTTTATAGTTGTTAATCTCCTTGCCCTTAAAGATTGCTCCAAACATAGTGATTATAATCATATAGAATATAGACACTCTGATTAATTATGTTCATCAACCTTGTAAATACAGACATTCCCTTTGCGGAATACCAATTAACGCAAGACAAAATCGATGCGTTAAGATTTCGTTTGCTAATGTACGAGAGTTACTTAGAAGTTAATGACTTAGATGAGAATGAAGAACCATGCGAGAATTACAAAGTTTATCTTTTTAGCTATGACAGAAAACTATTATTCCTATTAGTCGCGATTAATACTGATAACAACTTTAATTACGGTTATCCTTTACTACGAATGGTAGATGCATCTAACGAGGAATTGTGCACACTTTCAGATGCGGAAATGGTAGAAGTTCTTTTACGTGCTTACGAGTTGAATCCCGATAAGCCCTTAGTCCCAAATGTGAATCTCCATAAACGTGATATAGATTACATGATTTCTCAACTTAGGTCTCAAATAGTAGAAGATATTGTAAGGAAGCATAGAGGTATTTTTGATAAAGAGTTTAAAGAAGAACATTCATTAAATCACTATGAATGTTACGATGTGCCCGAACGAAGAAATGTAGCATTGGAATTACCTCCCGCCGAAGAAAACGAGGTTAATCGACTGATGCATATTATTTTCAAGAAGATATATAATTTCGATTACCAACCATATAGCGATAGATGAAACGCTTATTTCCCATATTACTTATTGCCCTTTCTGCTTGTACCCATACAAACAATTGGGTGCAAGAATTGGAGAATAAGAATCCGCTGAAAGATAGTACTAATGTTGTCAGCGTATATTTCCGTTTCGATACTATCATAAACGATTTTGAGGTCAGCGGTATTCTATATCCTTTCTATTCTGAGCAATATGGTTGGAGTATGTACGAAAACGGGGTTCGGCTATTTTTCCATTCATGTAATACAGGCAAAGAATATATTTGGACGGATTTCGACGAGACTTGTCAATGCTTCAAAAATACATTCATGAGTAAGAATGTGTTTGACATAGTAACTGCACAAGATTTTCAAGGATTCAAGAATGGCGATCATTTTACTTTCAAATACAATACACAACAAAGCACTGAGCCTCAAAATCCCTTCCGAAAGGTTGTTCTATGGCGGAAATATATGAGATAACAGACACTGTCCTCGTTCTAAAATATCCTATTGGAAGTGACGAACGCTTCTTCATAGATGAGAATACCATTATTGACACGGACGATAAAACTATTACCGAAGTAAACAAAGATAGTTTGCATTGTGAAGACTGGAGTACTTTCTGTTATCAGGCAGATAGCGTCGGAGAATTACGCCTAAAATATCGTACCTCATACTACCATAATCCAGCAAAAAATTCAGTCATCTGCGATACTATTTTCTACAAGTAAAAGAGCAAATAATCCTATTGGCTTAATATTCTACAATCCCATGTGACATATTCTATGTAGCGCGAGAGTGGCACGAGAGTGGCTGATTGACTGCTGTTATATTAAGTGGCGTTCTATTCCTTATTCTTAACAATCGTATTCCTTTCGACATCGGTCCAAGATCGTTCCAGATAGCAGAGGTTACGCTGACGTTGCGCAGAGGTTAGAGAGATGTTGGAACAATGTCCGAATCTTAATAATCGTACATTTTTCGGAGTGAAAATGGGCGATTATGAATAGGTTTAAAGTCTTACTTAACTCTTACATAAGTCTTATTATAGTCTTACTTGACTCCTACATGTCAAAATCTTAATAATCGGCAATTAGAATATGCACGGGTGGCACATTGTGCCCCCGTGGTGTCTATTCAAATAGCTTCTCTACATGGTCATACCTTAGAAGCCTTATATCGCCGGCGGTATTCTCGAAATCGCCGCCATAGACACGGCGTGGGATGTAGAATTGTTGTGCCTTAGCGATACCTATTTTTATGCAATTTCGGAATTGCGGTGCAAAATTACATAATATTTTCGACTTGAGCAAGTCTTGCGAACATTTTCTTTCATTTTTCTTCATTTTCTTTGAAAAGGAGAAGTTTTTCATTCTGTTCAGCAAAAAAGTTTGTTCAGAAACGCTTTTTTGCCTATTTACTTGTGTATGTCAAAAAAAAGTAGTAAATTTGCACGCAAATTTGTTTTTAAGTATGGAATATAATTTTTCAGAGATTGAGAAGAAGTGGCAAAAGGCATGGGAAGAGAACGGCGTTTATACCGTTTCCAACGAGTCCGACAAGCCGCACTACTATGTGTTGGATATGTTCCCTTATCCTTCGGGAGCGGGACTGCATGTCGGTCACCCGTTAGGCTACATCGCCAACGATATTTATAGCCGTTACAAACGGTTGAAAGGCTTTAACGTGTTGCACCCGATGGGTTTTGACAGTTACGGTCTGCCGGCGGAGCAGTATGCCATTCAGACCGGTACGCACCCGCAGGAGACCACCTTCAAGAACATTGACCGCTATATCGAGCAACTCAAGAAAATCGGTTTCTGCTACGACTGGAACCGTGAGGTGCGTACCTGCGATCCGAAGTTCTACAAATGGACCCAGTGGGCGTTCGTGCAGATGTTCAATAGTTATTTCGACCCCAAGACCCAGAAAGCACAGCCGATTAGCAAACTGATTGCTGAGTTCGAAGCCAACGACCCGAAATGGGCGGCACTTTCCGAGCGCGAGAAACAGGAACGACTGATGAACTACCGTATCGCGTACCTCGCAGACACCAAGGTCAATTGGTGTCCGAAACTCGGCACGGTGCTTGCCAATGACGAGGTTTCCGAAGGTCTCTCCGTCCGCGGCGGATATCCCGTGGAGCAGCGTGTGATGCGCCAGTGGTGTCTGCGCGTGAGTGCTTATGCAGGCCGTCTGTTGGAGGGCTTGGACCGCATCGACTGGACCGAGAGCCTCAAAGAGACCCAGCGCAACTGGATCGGTCGCAGCGAAGGAGCAGAAATGAACTTTTATGTACGAAGGACAGATGTACGAGGTACGAAGGATGAATTTCCAATGACCATCTTCACCACCCGTGCGGACACGATATATGGCGTGACATTCATGGTGTTGGCGCCGGAGAGCGAGTATGTCAACCGCGTCGTAACGCCGGAACAGAAAGCGGAAGTGGACGCTTATCTGGCGCGATGCAAGAACCGTACGGAACGTGAGCGTATTGCAGATAGAAAAGTGACGGGTGTGTTCACAGGCTCCTATGCCATCAATCCGCTGACGCAAGGCGAGATACCTATTTATATCTCCGATTACGTGCTCGCGGGCTACGGCACAGGTGCTATCATGGCAGTGCCGGCACACGACAGCCGCGACTACGCCTTCGCCAAACATTTCAACCTGCCGATTATTCCGCTGATTGAAGGCGCAGACGTCTCCGAAGAGTCGTTCGACGCCAAAGAGGGCAAGATGATCAACTCCGGTTTCCTCAACGGCATGGAGGTCAAAGAGGCCATCCAAGCCATGAAGGAATATATCACGAACACGGGTATCGGCCGTGTGAAAGTCAACTACCGTCTCCGTGACGCTATCTTCAGTCGCCAGCGTTACTGGGGCGAACCGTTCCCGATATACTACAAAGACGGCATGCCTTACACCCTGCCGGAAGAGTGCCTGCCGCTGGAACTGCCGGAGGTGTCGGACTTCAAGCCCACCGAGACAGGCGAACCGCCGCTGGGCAACGCCGCTATCTGGGCATGGGACGAAGCGAACAAAAAGGTAGTAGATAAATCGCTGATTGACAACAAGTCCGTCTTCCCCCTGGAACTCTGCACGATGCCGGGATTTGCAGGTTCGTCAGCGTACTACCTGCGTTACATGGACCCGCACAACGACCAAGCGCTTGTCGATAAGGATGTGAATGCTTATTGGCGTCAGGTGGATCTGTATCTGGGCGGTTCCGAGCACGCTACGGGACACCTGATTTACAGCCGTTTCTGGAACAAGTTCCTGTACGACCTCGGCTATATCTGCGAGGACGAACCGTTCAAGAAACTCATCAACCAGGGTATGATTCAAGGTCGCTCGAACTTCGTCTATCGCTATATAGGCGAAGGCGCGACGGGCAACCTCTATATCAGTTACAACCTCATCGAGAACCCCGAATATAAGGGCAAAGTGCAGCCTATTCACGTGAACGTGAACATCGTCAACAACGACGTGCTGGACATCAACGCCTTCCGCGCATGGATGCCGGAATTCAAGAACGCCGAGTTCGTTTTTGCAGACGGCACATCGTCCGAACTGACGGGCTACATCGCCGGCGCGAAACAATATATCTGCGGCTGGGCGGTAGAGAAAATGAGCAAGTCGATGTTCAATGTGGTCAATCCGGATGACGTGATTGCCAAGTTCGGCGCCGACACGCTGCGTCTGTATGAGATGTTCCTCGGTCCGCTGGAGATGTCCAAACCGTGGGACACCAACGGTATTGACGGCGTGCACCGTTTCCTCAAACGTCTCTGGAACATGTACGAGAACATCACGGACGAGGAGCCGACAAAAGAAGAATTGCGGAGTCTGCACAAGCTCATTAAGAAGATCACGTGGGACATCGAGAACTTCTCGTTCAACACCTCTATTCCGGCGTTCATGATCGCGCAGAACGAACTGTCCGCGCTCAAGTGCAACAAACGCGCGATTCTTGAACCGATTGCGGTTCTGTTAGCGCCGTACGCCCCGCATATTGCAGAGGAAGCATGGCACCGTTGCCAAGCAATCAGCAAGAAAGTTTCCTCAGAAAATTTCATTGACCTTCAAGCTAGTTTAGATGAGGTTCGTTCCTTTGTTGTGAATGCCGAATGGCCGGAGTGCAACGAGGCGTACTTGGTTGAGGATACGCAGAAATACCCTGTTCAGTTCAACGGCAAGGTGCGTTTCACGCTTGAGTGCCCGAAGGACACCCCGAAAGAGGAAGTGGAGAAACTTGTTCTTGCACACGAAGACACATCCAAATATCTTGCCGGCAATATGCCGAAGAAGATCATCGTCGTCCCCGGCCGGATTGTCAATATTGTGATGTAAGGAATGGCAAAGAACAGGACAAGTACAGGACAAGTTCGGGATAAGCACAGGATTACTAAACAACAGATAAAAAAACAATATAACATATCGTCCCTCTCCGAGACGCTAAACAGGAGAAAGACAAGCGCGTAGCAATATGTACACCCTTACAATGACATATGATGAAATTCTCAAAGAATACAGCAAGGATGAATTAGATTTACATTCATTGTCAAAAACAATGTTTGAGGGTAAACTATGCAAAAATGCTCGCAGAGGGAAGGCCAAATATCCCTGCCACATTTTTGCCAAACGAACGACAGAGCGAAACAATACATATATCATCCACTATGAATTCAGGAGTAAAGACAATTTTTTAGGAGGTCCTACATTCTTTGCGTTAATCAATAGCTCACGTGGAGCATTTGCTCTACAAATATCAATGGCATTCGGAATTAAAAAGGTTGTTAGTTTATATTCTCCTCATCTATTTAAGCGATATAAAGAGAGACTGAGACTGAACTTAGATGGGATCGATGTTATCAAGGAATTTTTTACACGCAATGTAACGGAGCATAGAAATGGAGATTTCCAACGTAAAGATGGAGATGATTGCGATGTGATGGATTTGTGTTATGATGGTGCTATTTTTGGTCAAAGTACCCCTGAAGGACACACGACTTACAAGACATTTATCAATCACGAAGATATGTCTGATTACCGTAAGTCGTTGAATGATGAATATAATGATAGAATAGAGGAAGCACGGATGTTTTCCTCATTATGCGGAGGATTACCAGCAATGCTTTCGATACCGATATTAAAAGAAAGAGAAACTAATTTATAAAACACAATATGAGAACAAAACTGACTTTATTTTTGGTGTTTTTTGCATCATTCTGCTTCGCGCAAACGGATTCGATTAGCGCAAAAGTTGATACCATAAAACAGCCAACCATTGATGAACGATTAGAAAGTATAGAGCAGAGACTTGAGATACTTGATATTGATTTGTCTCTAAAGAATCGTTTCAAAATGTATAAAACAGAAAATCTATACAATTTACTCAAATTAGATACAAAAACAGGAAAAATATGGCAGGTTCAATGGCATTTGGATGATATGAATAAAGAAGGAACTTGGACTATTAACGACACAGACCTTTCTTATGGTTGGGGGTATGGGTCTAATTCATTTGAGTTATATTCTACAAATAATATGTACCAATTCATTTTGATAGATAAAACTGATGGTAGAATGTGGCATGTACAATGGGGAATAGGAGACGAAAAAAGATGGATTAGGCGTATATATTAGCGTTAATGTACCCATGTCTTTTCGCCTGTTTTATATTACAATCATCAATTATGGAGTTATTTTTATATACCCTGTATTTCTCCTTCTTCCCAAATACTGTGTTTACTAGATTTAATTCTTAATAATCGTCACTTTTGGCACCGACCTGCCGCGTACGACTCACGTACGAGAAACATACGAGACGATAAATGGGGCGATTTCGCCCCATTTATCATTCTAAATCTTAATAATCGTACATCTCTACTCTGCCAGATTGACGGCATAATACCGTACTCTGCCTTGTGGCGTGCAGCCGGTGATGAAGAGGACGCGGTCGCGCTCGGAGGCGGAGTTGGCACGGCGGACGATGTCGTCAAGGTCTTCTTCGGTGCGCACGGAGCGGTTGTTGACCTTCAGGATGATGAAGTCCGAGGGAACACCGGCACTCTTCAGTTTGCCCGCCTTGAGCGACTTGATCTGCAAGCCGTAGTTGATACCCAAGCGCTCTTTCTGCGCATCGGTCAGTTCGGAGAAGGTGGCACCCAAGATGGACGCTTTGTCCTCGGCAGAGATAACACCCGTACCGCCTTCGCGGTTGGTAAGCGTTGCCCGAACGGTCATGGTCTTGCCGTCGCGGAGCAGCATCACACTCACCACATCGCCCGGACGGTGACGCCCGATATGTTCCTGCAGGTCGGTGCCGGTCTTGACATCCGCATCGTCAACACGCGTGATCACATCGCCGCTCTTGATGCCTGCTTTCTCTGCCGCGCCATCCGGCACAACGCGTTCCACGTACGCCCCTTGGAGGGTTGTCAGGTTTTTCTCTTTCTTCAGTTCGGAAGTGATCTCACGCATCTGCACGCCGAGGATAGCGCGTTGCACGACGCCGTACTGGCGGATGTCGCTCACTACTTTCTGCACGATACTTGTCGGCACCGCAAAACTATAGCCCGAGTACGAACCTGTCTGCGAAGCGATGGCGGTATTGATACCTACCAACTCGCCGCGGGTGTTCACCAGCGCACCGCCGGAGTTGCCGGGGTTGACGGCTGCGTCGGTCTGGATGAACGACTCAATCTTCATCTCGGCGTTGAGGATATTGATGTTACGCGCTTTGGCGGACACGATACCCGCCGTGACGGTCGAAGTCAGGTTAAACGGATTGCCGACCGCAAGCACCCATTCGCCGACACGCAGGTCATCGGAGTTGCCCATCAGGATTACCGGCAGCCCTGTCTCTTCGATTTTCAGGAGCGCGATGTCGGTGTTCGGGTCAGTGCCGACCAGCGTAGCCGTGTATTCGCGTTTGTCGTTGAGGACCACCTGAATCTGGTCCGCACGGTCGATGACATGGTTGTTGGTGACGATATAACCGTCCTCGGAGATGATGACACCCGAACCGGACGCCTGCTGCGCCGGCATCTCGCGTTGCTGTCCCGGACGGCCGAAGAAGAACTCAAAGAGGTCCATCTGCTGCGAGGAGACCTGGTTGCGGTAAGTCGTCTTGACGTGGACTACGGCATTGACAGATAGCTCGGCAGCCTGGGTAAAATCCGTCTCTCCAGCCTGCGGCAGAGACGCAAAGCGGCTGTAGGCTGTCGGCACAGACAAAGAATCCTTGCCGGCACCCAAACTGGTCAATTCGTAATTCGTAATTTTTAATTTTTCATTTAGCCGTAGCACGGCGAGTGTTGTTGCGGCGCTGACGGCTGCGATGAGCAGCCCAATGCCCAGTGTTTTGAATATCTTTTTCATAGTTCCGAATAATTTTAGTTGCAAGTACTCTGTTACAAACTCCGTGCCAAAGAAAAGAAATAATATATGCGCAGACGCGCACGGCATAGTATTTGTACACGGTAGAACAGGAATTGTAAAGGAAAAGTTTGCGGGGTACCAATTTTTATTGTATTTTCGTGTAACCTTTTGATGATTCCTGTCTCTTATTTGTAGGTGAAGGGCAATGTATCTGACATAGAACTGATTAGGCAAGTGCTGCGCGAGAACGATTCGCGTGCGTTTGACACGTTGATGCAACGCTACTCTCTGCCGGTGTACAATGCTGCCTTAAGGCTCATGCATGACGAGGAGGATGCCGCAGAAGTGACACAACTGGCATTCATACAAGCCTACAAACAACTGGATTCGTGGCGTGGAGGCGATTTCGGTGCGTGGGTTACGATTATTGCCAATCATATCGGCTTGCGCCTCTTGGAGAAAGAAAAGCGACGAGGGAATATACGATTTGACGATGTACAAAGTACAACGGACTTGGCGGATATTGCCGATGAGACATACAACGAGCAAAGGGAAGAACATCTGCTAGCCTTGGAACAAGCGATTACGCAACTGCCTGAAGCCGACCGACAGATCATCCGGTGGCACTATTATGACGGAGTTCCGCTGCAAGCCATCGCAGAACGGCTCGGACAGACGGAAAACAATATCAAAGTGCGGCTTTTCCGCATCAGAGAAAGACTAAAGAAAAAGATTGAACATGGAAACAATAACTGATTACGAATTGGACACGCTGTTTCAGCAGTCCGCACAGCAGCACAAGGCGGTGGAGCAGATAAACCGTCAGGTTATGCGCACCGTACGCCGCGACATGCGCCTCAAGACCTTGCGCAAATGGACTAAACTGCTCGGTCTCTGTTTCGGTCTGCCGGTAGCGGTAGTGCTGTATATCTATGCGCTGTTCCTATTCATGCCGGAAATGCCGGAGCAGCTGCAAACCGTTTGCATAGCTATCCCCGTTGCTACCGTTCTTGCTCTGGCAGCGCAACGCTTGCATTATTTTTCGCCGGAGGTGTAACCTTTCTGCACTCCGCGTATCATATAAATAGAAGGGCAGACCGGTAGCCCGAATAAACAATAGTGTTAAACATTTTAAATTATACAATTATGGAAGGAACTTTAGCAGTAATGACCCCTTTAATGGCAGTCATTTTATCCCTTGGTATTCCCATTGTCGTAATCATCATGGTATTTCTCAAAAAGATGAAAAAGAATCAGCAGGAGAAAGAAATCCGCCAGCTCATTATTGAGAACAAGACGGATCCGGAAACGGCTAAGTTACTTATCGACGAACCGAAGAAAGCGCCAAAGCCCGGCACGATTGATGTCGGTAACCTTCGCTTCGCTTGCATGTTGCTCGGTGTAGGTCTCGGAGCAGGTATTGACTGGCTGGCTGATGTTAGTACAAAAAGCATCTATTTTTGGCTGATAGTTGCCTTTGGTGTCGGTATAGGAATGTTATGTTCATTCCTCGTAGAATTGCGCCTAGCAAAGAAACAACACCCGACCGAGGATAACTGGAAAGAAGAATAACCTGCTTTATGATTCCACCGCCCTGTGACAATCAGTTAATACGAAACGAAACTCAACCAAGGTATATTTCTTCATACCTTACCTAACCGCCCTGCGACGGGCGGTTTTTTGCAGTATGGGATTTAGAATTTTCTCCGCCTGAGCAAAAGCACCCTATAGAGATGTCAATAATGGTCGCGAGATGGTCGCGAGAATGGATGCATTTTATTTTCATATTCTGCTCCAATTATTTGCACATGTCAAAAAAAAGCAGTAATTTTGCAAGCAAAATTGCAAGGTGCTATTTGAAAGAATGAGAAAGGGTCAGAAAACAAAAAAGAGAGCCGAAACTCTCTTTTTGTGAACCAGCTGGGGCTCGAACCCAGGACCCCATCCTTAAAAGGGATGTGCTCTACCTGCTGAGCTACTGATTCTTATCTCGGCTCAAGAGCCTCGAACGATTATTTCAACGCTTTTTTTCAAAAGCGGGTGCAAAGGTACTGCTTTTTTTTGACATGACCAAATATTTTTTGATTTTTTTTACAAAAAACGACATTTTCGGGCATTTTTGCCTATAAATTATGGAAATAGACTTATCATATCAACGTAGAAAGACCAGCCAAGTACAGGTTGGAAACATTTTTATCGGTTCCGATTACCCGGTGCGCATCCAGACGATGGCAAACACTTCGACCAACGATATTGACGGTTCGGTGGATCAGGCGCGGCGGTGTATCGAGGCAGGCGCAGAGTTGCTGCGGTTTACAACGCAGGGGCTGCGCGAGGTGGAGAGTCTCAAAGAGATTCACGCACAAGTGCTGACGGCGGTGCCGTTGGTGGCGGATGTGCATTTTCAGGCAGATGTAGCCGATGCGGCAGCGCAAGTAGTGGAGGCGGTGCGTATCAATCCGGGCAATTATATTGACCCGGCGCGCAAGTTCCGGCATATTGACTACACGGACGAGGAATACCGCGCGGAGTTGGCACGGCTGGAAGAGCGTTTTGTGCGGCTTCTGGACATCTGCAAGGCGCACGGGACGGCTATCCGTCTGGGTGTGAACCACGGTTCCCTCAGCGACCGTATCATGTCGCGTTACGGCGACACGCCGGAAGGAATGGTAGAGAGCGTGATGGAGTTTCTGCGTGTGGCGGTCCGGCATGCGTTTGGTAATATCGTCATTTCCATCAAAGCAAGCAACACACGCGTGATGGTTGAGACAGTACGGCTGTTGGTCAAACAGATGCACCACGAGCACATGGCCTTTCCGTTACACTTGGGCGTGACGGAAGCCGGCGAAGGCGAGGACGGGCGTATCAAGTCCGCTGTGGGTATCGGTGCGCTGTTGGCAGACGGTAATGGCGACACGATCCGCGTGAGTCTGAGCGAAGCGCCGGAGAATGAGATTCCGGTTGCCCAACAACTGGTGGATTATTTTGCGGACGAGGAGTCGGTACGATACGACGGCAGCGTAACCGCAGAGGTGCTGGATAACATCGGAGGTTACGCCGAGGTGCGCTATACGTCCATGGAGGAAGACTGGGAGACGTTCTGTCTGCAAGCTGCAGCAGAGTGCGGACGGCTGTTGTGGGACTACAAAGCACAGGAGTTGACACTCGTCAATCCGCATTTCTCGGAGACGAAATTGAATTTCCTAAGCAAAGATATCCTGCAAGCCGCGCGCGTGCGTATTTATAAAACGGAGTATATCTCCTGCCCGGGTTGCGGAAGAACCCTCTTTGACCTCCAGAAAACCATCGCTGAGGTCAAAGAAGCTGTCAGCCGTCAGCCGTCAGCCGTCAGCCAAGGTCTGAAGATTGCCGTGATGGGCTGTATAGTGAACGGTCCGGGCGAGATGGCGGACGCGGACTACGGTTACGTGGGTGCCGGACGTGACCGCATAAGCCTCTACCGCGGCAAAGAGTGTGTGCTGAAGAACATCCCGCAGGAAGAGGCTGTCGAGCAGTTGTTGGCACTGATTGAGAGCGACCGAGAATCCAGTACAAAGTGACAGATGTACGATTTAGAACAATAAAACTATGACAGAAAAAGAGAAAGACGAGGCTTTCGAATACGTGTTGGACAAAGTCTCCAGAAACGCGTTAGCGAAGTTGCAAATGGATCCCGATGACGAGCGGTATGTGTCTCTCGTCGGGTTCATCCTGGTTCATTTTTCCGAAACAAACACGGATGAGTATCTAATCCAATTAGCCCAGAGGTATCTGGCGCACGAGGACATCCGGATGGCGGAAGAAGAGGTGCGCGATATTGTGCTCAAGACCCGCGAGAAATGCGACCGCCAGCAGTTTGCATTGGAAACGGCTTTTGACCAAATAGAGAACGACAATCTTTCCGGCGAAGAGGTTTATGAAAACCTCCGTCCTTTCCTGTCCAGATCAGTTTGAGTTTGAATTCCTCCCGGACCGAGCGATGACCGAGAGAAGAAAAATCGGCGATTTTTAACTTTTAAAAGTAAAAAATCACTTTGCTATATTACTTTTGAAAGTACAATTAGGCGAAGGGACACAAGATTGCCATGCCTGAGAAAGAAGACATTGTGGCTGACAAGCAGTATTTGTTTGAAGTGGGCGGCAAAAACAAGGGTTATGGTCAGATAGCCAACATACCGAATAGTTATGTAGTTGCTGATGGCATTGACATGGGGTTTGAAAACAAAATCCCCCTATGGATGTTCGGCCTGCTCTACTAATCCTTATAACAAATCCATTTACAAGCGGTAATCCAAAGCGGTTTACCGCTTTTCTTTTATAATGGGACGAAAGGATTATCCTCATCACCGAACGATGACCGACTAATAACCGCGAGAATACAGGAACAAGAAAAATGCAATAAAAATGATGTACGCCCTTGCGTATGTTATTTTTTTGTAGTAACTTTGCAGCCGAAAGGTTTAGAATTAGAAAAACACATAATAACATGAAAAAGAAAATTCTCGGTTTGGATTTAGGGACCAATAGTATCGGTTGGGCAGTAGTAAATGAGGAAGACACTAAGAAAAGTATCTCCCATGCCGGTAGTCGTATTATTCCCATGGATGCAAAACTAATGGGGGATTTTGAAAGTGGCAATTCAGTTTCTCAAACCGCGACGCGTACAGCAGCACGTGGTGCGAGACGCTTATATGAGCGCCATGCTTTACGCAGAGAGCGCCTTAACCGTGTATTGACCATTCTTGGATTTCTACCGGAACATTATACCGGCGAACTAAACCGTTATGGCCAGCTCAATCAAGGGGCAGAGCCTAAATTAGCTTGGGAAATGGTCGATGGAAAATACACATTCTTATTCAAAGACTCATTTTTGGAAATGGTTCATGAGTTTGCGCAAGTTCATCCTGAATTACTGGTTAACGGGCGAAACATTGCTTATGATTGGACTATTTACTATTTGCGCAAGAAAGCCCTGACGCAGGCTATTACAAAACAAGAATTGGCATGGATACTTCACCAGTTCAATCAGAAACGCGGTTACAATCAAGCGCGCGGAGAGGAAGAAGAGACAAAATCAAATGAACGCAAAGAGTTAATAACTCAAAAAGTAGTTTCTGTTCGTAATACAGGAGAAGAATCCAAAGGAAGGACTTGGTATGAGGTCACGTTAGAAAACGGAATGGTTTACCGTAGGCAGAGCGCCTATCCCTTGGATTGGGAAGGAAAGGTTCGGGATTTTATTGTCACCACCAAACTGAATGAGGATGGCTCTGAGGCAAAAGATAAAGAGGGAAATGTAAAACGTTCAATAAGTGCTCCGCAAGATGATGATTGGGGACTCCGTAAAATTAAGACCCAACACGATATTGATGCAAGCCACAAAACCGTCGGAGAATTTATCTACGATGCTTTGCTACAAAATCCGGATCAAAAGATTATCGGTCAGTTGGTACGTGTCGTTGACCGAAAATACTATAAGGACGAGTTAAAACGCATCCTTGATACGCAAAAGCAGTTTATTCCCGAATTGCAAAATGGAGATTTGTATGATGAGTGTATTCATGCGCTTTATCCGCAAAATGAAGCTTATCGAAACAGCATAGCAGGTAAGGATTTTACGTATTTGCTGTTAAATGATATTATTTTCTATCAACGTCCACTGAAAAGCAAGAAGTCATTAATCAACGAATGTCCGTACGAGTATCATGTATTTAAGGAAAAAGATGGTAAATGGCAAAAACAATACTTGAAATGTATCTCCAAATCTCATCCTATTTATGAAGAGTTCCGTTTATGGCAGTTCGTGGAAAATCTGCATATCTACCGAGACGCGACAAACGGAATCGGCAAAGAAGATTGTACCACCGAATATATTCCCAATAAGGCAGAATTAGTATCTTGGCTTCTTACGCAGAAAGAAGTAACCGAAGCGTCTTTGCTTACGCATATTGCGGGGAAACAAAAGAAAGGTTTGTCGTGGAATTATGTATCTGAAAAAGACAAGAAATATCCTGCTGCTCCTGTTACATCTACTATTTCTTCTGTTCTACAAGAAGCCGGAGGAGAAGTTTCTACAAATACAATAGAGCACATTTGGCACATCTTATATTCTGTTTCGGACAAACAGCAACTGATGGCTGCACTCAAACATTATGCGGAAGCCAATAACTTGTCGGATGTGTTTGTCGAGAAACTGAGCAAGCAAAAGCCTTTTGCCGCCGACTACGGAGCTTACAGCGAAAAGGCTACGCGAAAATTACTCAGTTTGATGCGATGTGGTGAGTACTGGAGTGAAGAAGCTATAGATGCCAATACAAAATCCCGTATCGAGCATATTCTAACAGGCGAAGTGGACGATGCAATCAATGAGCGTGTCCGCGAGAAACTGGAGGCGATGAATGAAATAAAAGATTTTCAGGGACTTCCATTGTGGCTTGCGGAATATGTGGTGTATGATGTGCGCAAGAATGACACAAAATGGGAAACACCGGAAGATATTGACAAGTATCTGCAATCTTTCCGTTTACACTCGCTTAACAATCCAATAGTGGAACAAGTAGTAATGGAAAGCCTGCGTACGGTTCGCGATATTTGGAAACAGGAAGGACAGATAGACGAAATACATATTGAATTAGGGCGCGACCTCAAACAAAATGCCGAGCAACGCAAGAAAACTCAACAACGCCAACAAGAGAACGAGAAAGCGAACCTTCGGGCGAAATTACTATTACAAGAATTTATGAATCCCGACATGGAGATAGAAGGTGTACATGCTTATTCTCCGAGCCAACAAGAGCTTTTCCGTATCTATGAAGACGGGGTGTTAAGTTCCAATAAACCCGATGATGAAACACAACGCATTATAAATGACTTATCGTCTTTCAAACAGCCATCTGCCCAAGATATCAAGAAATATCGTCTTTGGTTAGACCAAAAGTATATTTCACCATATACGGGAGAGATTATTCCTTTAGCCAAACTTTTCACACCGGCATACCAGATTGAGCATGTTATCCCTCAATCCCGTTTCTTTGATGACTCAATGTCCAACAAAGTTATTTGTGAGGCAGAAGTGAACGCCCGTAAGGACAGAATGTTGGGACATGAGTTCATTGTAAAATGCGGAGGAGAAAAGATTACACTTTCCGGAGGTAAGGTGGTTGCAATACTATCTCCCGAAGCTTATGAGGATACTATCCGAAAAAACTTTGCCGGAGACCCGCGCAAACAAGAGAAACTGATGCTGGATGATATTCCAGAGAAGTTTGTTGCACGCCAGATGAACGATAGCCGGTATATTAGCCGATTGATGATGCAACTGCTCAGTAATATAGTGCGTGAGAAAATCAGTAACACAGAATATGAGCCGGAGGCAGTTAGTAAGAATCTGATTGTATGTAACGGCGCAACTACCACGCGTCTGAAGAAAGACTGGGGCATCAACGATGTTTGGAATAAGATTATTCTTCCGCGTTTTGAGAGGCTGAATCAAATACAAAATACAACGGTCTTTACTGCCAAAACAGCAAACGGGCACATCATTCCCAATATGCCTTTGGAATTACGGCAGGGCTTTGAGAAAAAACGTATTGATCATCGTCACCACGCAATGGATGCAATCATTATTGCATTCACAACTCGCAATCATGTAGCTTTGTTGAGCAACGAATCCGCATTAGACAAGGATGAGAGAGCACGCTATGACTTGCAAACGCTTCTGCGCAAGCGGGAAGTCTGGAGAAGTGCAGACGGGAAAGAGCATTATAAATTCACGGACTTTATTGCGCCATACGACGGATTCCTGAAAGACATACAGGAAACGTTGGAAAATATAATTGTTAGTTTCAAGCAAAACTTACGCGTAATCAATAAGAGTAGTAATCGTTCCGTTCGTTTTCTGGATGGCAAGAAGCAAATGGTCCCCCAAAAGAAAGGAGACAATTGGGCTATTCGCAAGTCTCTGCATAAAGCAACTGTATTTGGCGAAGTGAATCTTCGCAAGAAGAAATTTGTCAATCTGACTTATGCGCTCCAGCATGTGGATGATATAGTTGAGAAAGATTTGCGTGCCAAATTGCACGAGTTGCTGCAAGAAGGCAAGGACGAGAAGCAAATTAAGAAATATTTTACTTCTGAACCGGATGTTTGGGCGGATGTAAACCTCAAACGTATAGAGGTCTTCTATTATACCAAGGATACAAACGACCACTATTATGCGGTCAGAACAGCACTGGATGACTCATTTACGGCAGATTACATCCGTGATAAAGTAACATCTGAAGCCATTCAAAAGATTCTTCTTGCCCATTTGACGCGTTGTAATAATGATCCAAAACTGGCATTTTCGCCCGATGGAATCGAGCAGATGAATGCAAATATTCAGGCTCTTAATAACGGTGTACTTCATAAACCAATATATAAGGTACGCACGTATGAGAAAGCAGAGAAGTTTGCCGTGGGACAGATTGGCGCTAAGAGCAAAAAGTTTGTAGAAGCAGACAAAGGAACAAACCTTTTCTTTGCTGTTTATTCTACCAAAACAAAAGAGGGCTCTGATAAACGTTCTTTTGTTACCGTTCCATTCAAAGTGGCGGTGGATTGCCAGAAACGCGGAAAGAAAGAATGGCGTACATTATTAGACGAATGGGCGCATTCTGAAAGTATAGTTGCAGAGAATGCAAAACTACAATTTATTCTTTCTCCGGGAGATTTGGTCTATGTACCAACTGCAGAGGAAATACATAGTGGAAACATAAGATTGGATAAATCCAGAATATATAAATTTGTTTCGTCAAGTGATGTTGATGCATATTTCATACCAGTAGCAGTTGCCTCGCCAATAGTAAATAAGGTTGAATATTCTCAGTTAAACAAAATATCACGCGTAAGCCAAGATGAGCCATTAATCAAAGAAATTTGTAAGCCGATTAATGTAGATCGACTTGGTAATCTAATAGAGAAATGATTAAGAGAGTTCTTTGTTTTGAGAATCCCACACGACTGAGCCTCAAATTGGAGCAGATGGTTGTGGAGTTGCAAGATACGACACGTACCGTGCCCATTGAAGATGTCGGAGTTGTGATCCTCGATCATAAGCAAATAACTATCACGCACGCCCTCCTTGACGCACTCTTGGCAAATAACTGTGCGATTGTTACAAGCAACGACAAACATCTTCCGGTAGGACTGATGCTTCCGTTAGACGGACACAACTTGCAAAGTGAGCGTTTCCGCGAACAGATAGAAGCATCTGAACCACTCAAAAAACAGATGTGGCAGCAGACGATAGTTGCTAAGATTTCAGGGCAAGCACACGTATTGGGTATGCAACAAATCGAGCACGGAAACATGTTTAAATGGGCTAAAGATGTGCGTTCCGGCGATACAGATAACATGGAGGCACGCGCAGCGGCATATTACTGGCGCAATATGTTTGAGAAAGATGCGTTTATCCGCGATCCGCAAGGTTTGCCGCCTAATAATCTACTCAATTATGGCTATAGTATAGTGCGTGCAATGATGGCTCGCGCATTGGTGGGAGCAGGATTATTACCGACATTAGGCATTCATCATCATAGCCGATATGATGCCTATTGTCTGGCAGATGATATTATGGAACCTTACCGTCCGTTTGTGGATATGAAAGTGTTGGAAATGTGGAATAAGGGTGGAGTAACAAACGATATTTCTTCTGAGCAAAAACGCGAACTATTGGGAGTAACCACCATGGATGTCAATATCTCCGGTCATCGCAGTCCAATGATGTTAGCTATACAAACAACGGCACAAAGTGTGCAAAAATGTTATAGTGGAACAGCAAGAAAAATCATTTATCCTGATTGGTAGTAAGTAGATTCAAAAAGTAAACCAGAAATCATGCGAAGTAAACAATAGAGGTCTAAAACAATATGTCATTGATGCCGTCGGGCGGGGCGTCGTTGTGTATGTCATTCAAAAAAGTAAACAATACGGTCTAAAACAATTAACATATAACATACTAAAGTGTTTGCTTGGTTGTGCATGTCATTCAAAAAAGTAAACAATACGGTCTAAAACAATGGCGTGCGTATGCTTCGCCGATCAGATATCGTTGTGCATGTCATTCAAAAAGTAAACAATACGGTCTAAAACAATGTTGATCTCGCGATTGCGAGCTTGCAACTGTTGTGCATGTCATTCAAAAAGTAAACAATACGGTCTAAAACAATTACCATTAAAAAAAATGCGTGTTCAAAATTGTTGTGCATGTCATTCAAAAAGTAAACAATACGGTCTAAAACAATAGGCGGTTACTTTGAAGTAGTGTATTACATGTTGTGCATGTCATTCAAAAAGTAAACAATACGGTCTAAAACAATCATACGAGCCGTCTTCCTTGAGTCGGACATGTTGTGCATGTCATTCAAAAAGTAAACAATACGGTCTAAAACAATCAGTGGTAGGTAAGCGATAAGTCCAATACGGTTGTGCATGTCATTCAAAAAGTAAACAATACGGTCTAAAACAATCCTTCCATCTGCTTTTTGATGTAATCGGTAGTTGTGCATGTCATTCAAAAAGTAAACAATACGGTCTAAAACAATGTTATGACCTATAAGGCTATGACGATCCGGGTTGTGCATGTCATTCAAAAAGTAAACAATACGGTCTAAAACAATAATCGCGTCTGCATAACTGCCTGCGGTATAGTTGTGCATGTCATTCAAAAAGTAAACAATACGGTCTAAAACAATAACTCATAACGGACCTCCGGCAAAAAGGTAGTTGTGCATGTCATTCAAAAAGTAAACAATACGGTCTAAAACAATAACGATAGAAATCACAATGCCAAACTCCTCGTTGTGCATGTCATTCAAAAAGTAAACAATACGGTCTAAAACAATTGAGATTGTTTTCAGTCTTTTTCATATATGTTGTGCATGTCATTCAAAAAAGTAAACAATACGGTCTAAAACAATTCGCGTGCTACCACTGCACTATCCCGCGATGTTGTGCATGTCATTCAAAAAAGTAAACAATACGGTCTAAAACAATAGACGGCGGACGCTTCCCTGAGCGAAGTCGTTGTGCATGTCATTCAAAAAAGTAAACAATACGGTCTAAAACAATAATGCCGATAATTCGTCGGCAAATGTCAGGTTGTGCATGTCATTCAAAAAAGTAAACAATACGGTCTAAAACAATCGAGGGAGGATGGGATGATTTCGCCGAGGTGTTGTGCATGTCATTCAAAAAAGTAAACAATACGGTCTAAAACAATACAATCCGCATCAGACTATTCCGCAGTGGGTTGTGCATGTCATTCAAAAAAGTAAACAATACGGTCTAAAACAATATGGCAGTTAAAAATAATTCCCGCAAGGATGTTGTGCATGTCATTCAAAAAAGTAAACAATACGGTCTAAAACAATAGATTTCGTATAAAACGTTAAAACACAACAAGTTAAGACATGTTTTAGAACGTAAAAAAAGCAGTACCGCAAAGTACTGCTTTTATTTTTGATCAGCCATTTTTAGTTTTCTAAAATAACTCCAATTGTTGGACAGGTTGATCCTTCAAAACTTCTTTACAGCAATCGAAAATCTGCATATCTCCAAACTGCTTATCCGTAATCCGGAGTATACCGATCTTACCGAATGGTGGCATCCATTTTTTGACGCGCGCAATGTGTACTTCTGCATTTTCTGCACTCGGGCAATGACGCAGATATATACTGAACTGAAACATAGTAAACCCATCCATCAAGAGTTTCTTACGGAACAAGGCATATTCCTTCCTGTCTTTCTTGGTATCAGTTGGAAGGTCAAACAAAACCAGAACCCACATAATTCTATATTCACTAAACCGCGTATCCATTGGGATGCAAAATTACTAAAATTTACAGAAATATCAAAATTTTTCTTAAAAATACTTGCATAATTCAGAAAAATATAGTACCTTTGCACAACTTTTTGAATGACATACACAATAAGGATTATTCCGATGTGTAAACATTTAGGGTGGGACGCAAGTCTCGCCCTCTTTTTATAGTTTGTATCTTTATAGCAAAATCATAAAAAAGATACAGGCTGCCAACACAAAAAACTTGCGTGAACAACCTCGTTCCAATATTGTATCAATCAGCAGACCTTGTGCTGACCTTGAGCCGAGGTTAGGTAGAGGTTGGCAAAATGCCAAAATCTTAATAATCGGAAACTTTTGAGGGGGGGGGGTGCTTAGATGTGCTCCGCTATTGTTCTGATTGTACTTTTCTTAGGTCGTTCTCGGAACATGGTCCCGTGATGGTCCTGTTCTTATCCGTATATTTATACGGAACGATTATTGCTAATCCTCACATTCGTTCGGAACGATTAGTACCGATATAGTAGAAAAGTAACAGAAAATCGCCCTTTCTCTTGTGTATTTCAAAAAAAAGTAGTAAATTTGCACGCAAATTTGCGGTGAACCGCGTTAAGCCGTTAAATTGTCAAACTGTTAAAGCGTTAAACCGTTAAATTGTTAAACTGTTAAATTGTTACATTACATATACTAACTATTATGCAAAAGAGTCCATTACAAATTGCGCGTCAGAGTTATCAGCCGAAAATGCCGGTAGCGTTACAGGGCGCCGTACGCCTCGTAGAAGGCGAAAAAACACAGTCGGTAGCAGACCAAGAGGAGATCAAGAAACTCTTCCCGAACACGTACGGCCTGCCTATCATCACCATGGAGCCGGTTAAGGGACAAGGTGACAATGTACAATGTACAAAGGAGCCGTTCAATGTGGGCGTGATCCTGTCGGGCGGTCAGGCTCCCGGCGGTCACAATGTGATCAGCGGCCTGTACGACGGTCTGAAAGCGCTGAACCCGGAGAACAAACTGTACGGTTTCCTCGGAGGTCCGAGCGGTCTGATTGACGGCAAGTACCAAGAGTTGACGGGTGCTATCATTGATGAGTACCGCAACACCGGCGGATTCGACATCATCGGTTCGGGTCGTACCAAACTGGAGGAGACCTGGCAGTTCGACAACGGTATCGAGATCTGCAAGCAGTTGGGAATCAAGGCTATCGTCATCATCGGCGGCGACGACTCGAACACCAATGCTTGCGTCCTCGCCGAGTACTATCTCCAGAAGAAATGCGGTATTCAGGTGATCGGTTGCCCGAAGACGATTGACGGCGACCTCAAGAACGAGATGATTGAGACTTCGTTCGGTTTCGATACCGCTTGCAAGGTCTATAGCGAGTTGATCGGTAACATCCAGCGCGATGCTAACTCTGCGAAGAAATACTGGCACTTCATCCGTCTCATGGGTCGTTCGGCAAGCCACATCGCACTGGAGTGCGCACTGCAGAGCCAGCCGAATATCTGCCTGATTAGCGAGGAGGTAGAGGCAAAGAACATGACCCTCAACGACATCGTAGAGGACATCGTGAAGGTGATTGTAGCCCGCGCTAATGCAGGTCTTAATTTCGGTACCGTGCTGATTCCGGAAGGTCTGATTGAGTTCATCCCCGCTATGCGTGTGCTGATTCAGGAGCTGAACGACCTGCTGGCTAACAACGAGGAGTTCACCGGTCTGGACGGCGACGACGCGAAGCGTGAATATGTCAAGAGCAAGCTGAGTCCGGCTTCCTGCGATCTCTACCGCTCACTGCCGAAGGGTATTGCCCGCCAGTTGACGCTTGACCGTGACCCGCACGGAAACGTGATGGTAAGCCAGATCGAAACCGAGAAACTGCTGATTGAGATGGTTCAGAAGCGTCTGGCTGTGCTCAAAGCAAACGGCGAGTACAAGGGTAAGTTCTCGGCGCTCAACCACTTCTTCGGTTACGAGGGCCGCTGTGCTATTCCGTCGAACTTCGATGCCGACTACTGCTACTCGATCGGCGTGACCGCAACGCATCTGATTGCAGCCGGCAAGACGGGTTACATGTCGCTCGTTCGCAACCTGACCAAGCCTGCGGCAGAGTGGATTGCCGGCGGTGTGCCTATCACGATGATGATGAACATGGAGAAACGTAACGGCAAGATGAAACCGGTTATCCAGAAAGCTCTGGTTGACCTCAACGGCAAGCCGTTCCAGTACCTGCAAGCTCACCGCGAGGATTGGGCAGATCCTGAGACCAGCTACATCTATCCGGGTCCGATCCAGTATTACGGTCCGACTGAGGTTTGTGACCAGCCGACCCGTACGCTGTTGCTGGAAAGAGGAAAATAAAGTAATGTACAACGGAACAATGTACAATGTACAAAGGAGAGCATTGCTGCTTCTCCTGACGATATTTAGTATTACCCTGTCCGCACAAGATTTTTCGGCGGACAGGGGTTTGTTTGAAGCCTATCAGCGCGAGAACATGAGCGTCTGGAAGGAGCATATTGATGTACAAAGGGACAATGTACAATGTACGAAGGATTTATTGTATGAGTACGGCTACTGCGGGTATATCGTAGCGGAGGCGAAGAAAGAAGGCAAAGAGGCTTTATTGCCGGAAGCCAAGCGTTATGTAGCGCAGTTTAAGAAAGATGTAGCGGCAAGCAAAGGCAAGCTGCCCAAAGGGCATTATGAGATGTACCTGTCCGCCGTCTATGTCTATGAACTGCGGCTCCATGAGTCCATGCGCCCGATCAAAGCGATGAGCCTTGCCAAAGAAGCGACACAGTTAGCGCCCTCCGATCCGCTTGTCCTCGCCTATTACGGCACCAGCCTCTTTTACGCCCCCAAACCTTTCGGCAGCAAAGAGGAAGCTTTACGGTGGTTTGAGAAGGCGGACCGGCTCTTCCAATCACCCGAATGGGAGTACTGCTGGGTACGCGAAGCAACGCAAATGTACATCGTTCAATGCCGCAAAAAACTAAAAAAGCAATAAATTTTGCATTTTTTTGCAAAAAAATTTGCACATGTCAAAAAAAAGCAGTACTTTTGCACGCTCTTTCGAAAAGAGAGTCCAAATTTTGCCGAATTGTGTAATGGTAGCACTACAGATTCTGGTTCTGTCTGTCTGGGTTCGAGTCCTGGTTCGGCAACTGAGAAATGACATCCGAAAGGGTGTCATTTTTCGATATATAATTCTGAATTGTGAATTATAAATTGTGAATTGTGAATTGATATGAGTATCTCTACCTTCTTTTTGCCCGGGCGTGTATGCGCCACCCAGGCTCTCCGCGCGATCGCAGCGGAAGTACAAACGCCTTACCTTTTCCTTTGCCTCAAGCCCGATATCGAGTGGGTTTATCTGGCGCAAGAGCGAATGCTCCAAGTCATGGAGATGACCGACGCCACAATGGTCTATGCCGATCATTTCAATAAGATCCGGGATGCGCAGGGCGGATGGTGTGTCTCCGAGGCGCCGGTGATCGACTACCAACAGGGAGCGCTGCGTGACGATTTCGATTTCGGCAGTGTCCTTCTCTGGCGAACCGACCGTTTCAAGGCGCTGGTGGCTCAGATGGATACCGATTACTCGTTCGCGGGTTTCTATGATCTGCGGCTGCGTGCCGCGCAGACAGGAGAGAAAGCGCTCGTGCATATACCGGAGTACCTCTACTATGAGGTGGAGACCGACACCCGCAAGTCCGGCGAGAAACTCTTCGATTATGTCGATCCGCGCAACCGTGCGGTGCAGGTGGAGATGGAGGCATGCGAGACGGCGTATCTCAAGCGCATTGGTGCGTACCTTCAGCCGGGTGCATATCTGCCGTTGCCGGAAGCCGGTTCTTTCCCTGTGACCGCCAGCGTTGTTATACCTTGTAAGAACCGCGCGCGCACGATAGCGGATGCCATTCGCTCCGCTCTGGCGCAGAAAGTGAGTGCGCCCTACTCTTTCAATGTGATCGTCGTTGACGATAACTCCACCGACGGCACGGCAGACGCTATCCGTGAATTAAAAACCAAAAATGACGCATTGCGTCTCACGGATCCCCAAGCGCCGGAACTCATCTATATTGCCCAGGACAAGACCTGGCACGCTATCGGAGGCAACTGGAATGTGGCGATCCATGATCCCCGTTGCGGCAAGTATGCGATCCAGCTTGACAGCGATGACACCTATCATGATGCAACCACCGTACAGCGCTTCGTCGACGCTTTTGAGTCCGGCGCTTACGGCATGGTGATCGGCACCTACCAGATGACGGATATTGAGGGAAATCCCCTGCCTCCGGGAGTGATTGACCACCGCGAGTGGACGGAGGAGAACGGACGCAACAACGCCCTGCGTATCAATGGGTTAGGAGCTCCGAGAGGGTTCTATGTGCCGTTGCTGCGAACGATCAATTATCCGACTACCAAGTATGGCGAGGACTATGCTGTGGGGTTGCGTATCAGCCGCGAATGGCGGATCGGGCGCATCTATGATGTGGTCTATAACTGCCGCCGGTGGGAGGACAATTCGGATGCCAACTGCGATATCTTCGCCATGAACCGCAATAACTGGTACAAGGACCGTCTGAGGACATTTGAGTTAACCGCACGACTGAGCCGGCAATGCGTATCCGTGTAGGTATATTGACGGCTCCGCGTATCGAATGGGAGCAACGCGAAAAGACTTTCGTGCTCAAGCGTGTGCGTATCGGGATCGGTTTCCATTGGGACCGGTATGAGGAGCAGGAGTTCATGGGCGAACTGACCATCCGCACCAATCCGGACGGCACCCAAACGGCGGTCAACACCATTGATCTGGAAGATTACCTGTGTTCGGTGATCTCTTCGGAGATGCGTTCGGACAGTCCGATGGAGCTTCTCAAGGCGCATGCCGTGATCAGCCGCAGTTGGGCTATCCGGGCGATGGCGAAACCCAACCATGAGGGGTTCGATGTCTGCGCCGATGATCATTGCCAGCGATACGAAGGTATCCGGCGGCTCAATGACCGCGCAGTGGAAGCCGTTCGCGCTACCGCCGGACAAGTGCTCACCTACAGCGGAGAGGTATGCGACACCCGTTATTACAAATGCTGCGGAGGGCGAACCGAGATCTGGCGAACCTGTTGGGAAGATATGGATGTGCCGTATATCCGTTCGGTCGAATGTCCTTATTGCGACCCCGCGCACATGCAGCGCACCCTGCCTGACAGCACCGCCGTTTTGCGATCATGCCTCAATGATTATGATCTGGAGACCCGCGATTTCCATGACTGGCAGGTGACTTATACGGAGGAGCAACTGGACGCCATTGTGCGTAATAAATCCGGGATTGATTTCGGGCATATCACAGCGATAGAGCCTCTCCACCGCGGTGCTTCAGGGCGCATCGACCGCCTCCGTATAACAGGCACGAAGCACACAGAGATCATCGGCAAGGAGCTCAAGATCCGCCTCTGGCTCAGTCCCTCCTGTCTCTATAGCTCGTGGTTCGACATTGAGCACCAATCCGCAATTCACAATTCACAATTCACAATTCACAATTACCAATTACCAATGACCAATCACCAATCCGTCTGGGTTCTCTCCGGACATGGATGGGGACACGGAGCCGGTTTGTGCCAGATCGGTGCAGCCGTCATGGCGGCGGAAGGAAAGAGTTACGAAGAGATTCTGGGATTCTATTACCCGGGGACGCTACTAAATGACCTAACGGCAAATGACCAAACGGCAAATGACTAAATGGTAAATGACTTGGCGCTGCAGCGCAATAAATACAGGCATCTCTCGGATGAAGAGTGGCGGTGGTTTCTCCAGCAGGAGGAAGGGCGGTCACGTACGGCGGACAAACTGCCTTCTTTCGCCGCGATAGAGGACTGGTGGTATCCTGTCCGGCTCTCCTGCGAACAGTGTTCATCCGAAGCCACCGCCCGTTACAAAGCCGCTGTGCTCTCTTCTCTCACCGAGGAAAAGGGGAAGAAAGAGAGGTTTCTCGATCTCACCGGCGGCTACGGAGTGGACACGTTCTTCCTCAGCGAAGCGTTTGCACGCACCGATTATGTGGAGCAGAACGCCGAACTATGCCGCATTGCCGCACACAATTTCGCCCTTGCGAACAAAAACATAACGGTCTATAACTCCTCCGCAGAGGATTTCCTCTCCGGTCACCAATCACCAATACCCCGTCCCCCCTATTCCCTTATCTTCCTCGATCCTGCGCGGAGGGACAGCCACGGCGGAAAAGTGTTCCGGCTGGAGGACTGCACGCCGAATGTCGTCTCGCTTCTTCCATCCCTGCTGAAGCATCTGGAGCCGGACGGACGGATCCTGCTCAAGCTCTCGCCCATGCTGGATATCACGCAGGCCCTCAAAGCACTCCGAATCCCATCTGATCTCCCCTCAAAGGAGGAGATGACATGGGATGTACATATCGTAGCCGTGAAGAACGAGGTCAAGGAGATCCTTCTCCTATCCAATTCACAATGCACAATTCACAATTCACAATGCACAATTACCTGCATTGACCTCTCCCGCCCCGAGCTGGTCTTCACCTTCACCCGCGAAGAAGAGAAAGAAGCACTCTGCCCTCCCTTTGAGGGGGAGTTGGAGGAGGGCTGCTATCTCTACGAGCCGTCCGCTGCGATCCTCAAGGCAGGTGCCTATCGGCTCGTTGCCGCACGTTTCGGGCTGCAGAAGCCGGATCCCAACACCCATATATACCGCTCCGACCGGCTGATCGCTGACTTTCCCGGACGCGTCTGGCGCATTGTCCGTCCGCTCAACGGCAAGGATGCCCAATCGGTGAAAGGGATGACGGCGAATATCCTCACACGCAATTATCCGCTTTCGCCGGACCAACTCAAAAAGAAACTGCACCTCCGCGACGGAGGCACAGTTTTTGTGATCGGCTGCCGCGTAGCGGGCAGACCTTCTCTCTTTCTTGCCGACAGGCTCTAAGGCCAGCAGTTGCAGGCTTTTTTCCGTCCTCCGTACTGCGGATGCGGCGAAATGAAATAGCTGATCTTTATTCCCACATCGAAGAGCCGGTAGTTGGTCACCAGCGCCTTTCCCTGCCGCTCCGCCTCCATCACCGACACGATCGTGCGCGTCAGCGGAAAACCGTCGCGGGTGTCCGAGAGGGAGATCAGCGTAGGATGAAGGGTGTTGGAATTCGTATTGGTGGAGAACCCGTAGTCGAAATAGATACCGAACGACAAACCCGATACATGCTTCGGGGCGGTATTCAGCGGTAGCATATAATCCAGCTCCGCCGCCAGCCACCATTCTACTTTCTGCCGTTGGGCTGTTCCGCTGTTGCTCATGGCGAAAGAACGGGTGGCGGCTAACGGATAGGACTCCTCAATCCGGTTGTCTATCTCCGGATAATAGACGCTCAGCGCAGCGTTGTCCGCCTGTTCGTGCCAACTCGTCGTCAGCGGGAACACCACTTTCGGACCTACCAGAAAACTCCAACCGTTGCCGAAGAAAGCGACCTGCAGCGGAATGCCGGCGGAGAAGGAGGTGTATGTCTCGTTGAGCGAACCGATGGAGTAATCGATCTGCATCTCTTTGCCTTCCACATCGATCGTTGAGTAGCTGTCGGTATAATCGTTCTTGGCGAACCCTGTCCTGTGCATGTCTGCCGTTGCGCCGATGCACAGACCTACCACCCGCGACGAATACCATGTATAGGAGAACTGAGCTCCTGCATGCGCATTCACCCGCGTGCCTACGTAGGTGTGGCTGCCGTTCCAACCCGCTATGCCTCCGCGTGCGCCGACTTCGAACACATGCTCCGCATGCGCCCCTGCCGCCAATAAGCAGCAACCTATCACCAATCCTATTATCTTTATCCGCCTTTTCATGGGATCAATAGTTTCCGTGTCCATCCTTCGCCGCCGTAGTCACGGCGGATCAGGTATATTCCGCCCGGCAGAACCGGTACTGCGGGTTCTTCGTCTTCCCTCTCCGCACTGTAAACCAGCCATCCTCTGCTGTCATAGATCCGCAGCCGCGAGGACTGAACCTCCGCCGGTGTGTTTATCTCAATGATATTGCTCCACGCCGTCTGTCCGCCGTCCAGAAGGATACGTAACTGATAGACGCCCCGCAACTCGTTCTGCTCCGAATAATCGTCTCCTTCGGCACCGGGGATAGCAGCACCGTCCTTGTACCACTGATAGCCCGTTACCGTCCGTCCGGGGAAGTACTGCCGCAGCCGCACTTGGTCGCAGGCGAGTAGCCGGTTGTATTTGTTGACGATCACGTGCCATAGTTTCTCGCAATGCACGGTGTCGATGCGGAAGGTATAGACCGAGTCCGTACAATCCCACCGCGGGTGCCGTTTCTCTATGCGGTGCGTCTCGCGGATATCCGTGAACAGCAGTGCCGTGTCACCGAAAGTCCATGTGTAGGGCATGAGTGTGTCGCATATATCGAGCCGCTCGCAGCTTGCATAATGCACCTCCGGGCAGCACTGCTTCGTCCGCAGCGACAGGCGGATATACACACTGTCTTCATCCGCTTGATCCCTGATGGTGTCGGTCAGCACTTGTCCTTCCGTCCATTCGTGTCCGTGCCATGTGTACGGCAGCAGGGTGTCGCACACCGTCGTGTCGGCGTAGAGACGGATCGCTTTTCCGCATTCTACGGTCGTCAGCAGGAACGGTTTGGTCACCGTCCGGCAGTTCGGACGGTCTATACTACCCTCCTCCGCCATTGCGGCTTTGTACCATCCGCTGTCGCTGAGCTGAACCGCCGGTATATCCAGCCTGTAGTCCGTAGCACCGGATACCTCCGTCCATGTCATGCTGTCTGCCGAGAACAACCACCGGAATTCGAACGGCGCCACCAGATCGCCCGTCGCTTCCCATTGCGCTTCTAAATGCGCAGGCGAACCCAGACACACGCTGTCTCTGCCCGCCACCTCGCCTTCCGGATAGCAGAACCGGATCTCGATATCATCGATCGCGAAATCGTTGCCGTTGCCGCTGCCGCCTTCTGCATCATTGTAGATAAACATCTGCACACTCTCTACTCCCCTGGGCACGGTGAAGGTTGTTCCCACCAACTGCCATTCGGCGGATAGCTTGCTCTCCATGGCCTCATGCCATGCTTCATCGGTATAATAACGCGGATCCGGCAGGATATTACCCGTGGATCGGGAGGCCAACTCCCCGCCCGTCTGCGGATCCTTCAGCACGAACCGCAACCGGGGGTAGGTGTAACTCCTGCCGTTCTCCTCAAACCACCGGATCTGACCCGCGTAATGCACATTCACCACATACGCGGAGAAAGCCAGCCTCGTGCCCGGACATAAACCGTCTATCGTCTTGCTGTAGAAAGGAGCGTCTCCGCCCGTTCCGTCCACCTCCAGCAGATAGCCTCTGCTCTTGTCGTTCGGATAGGTGTGGTCGTCCTGACGGTGCCATTGATAGTTGTTGTTCCATCCCTCTTTGCGGATGGTGTAATTGCCGCTGCCCAAGGTGTTGCCGGAGTTCCTGTAATAGTTGCTCATACCCGGCACGCCCGACATGCTGTATTCCGGATCATCGGGACTGTTTCCGCCGAAATCCTCACGGAACAGCAGCGTTCCGTCCATGCACAGTTCCTCGCCATGAGCACAGAAAAGCCCTGTCACCAGTAGCCAAACGGTTACCAATCCTATAATTCCTGTCCGCCTCTGCATAACCGAGCGCAAAATTACACTTTTTTTTGCAAATATGCAAGTTTATGAGTGTTTTTTCTTGCACAATTCAAAAAAAAGTTGTAACTTTGTAGCCGCAAAACTATTGCAGAATGCATGCAATTCCAACAATCCGGATAAAGCATTTGTCGGAGTATGAAAATTGGGCAATCGACACTTACAATAAAAAAAAACATCATCAAGCCCACTATACCCTTCTGCGCGACAGCATAGTCGAGTTAGAGAGATGCTGGATGGCAAGTGCCTATCCGGATGACCCGAGCCAATATACTTCCGAAGCACAGATGTATATAAACGAAAATGGGCACATCATTATATATCCTTATGATTATCTGACTATTAGCGAGAGCTATCCCAAATATCACAAGTTGGAACTAGAAAAATACAAGCCGTAGAAGAGCAAGCAAGCAGGTACAACCCGAACACCCGAACACCTGAACACCCATAATATAAACTCACACACGCGCGCGGGAGTATTTAGAAAAGGGTGTTCGGGTGTTCAGGTGTTCACCCCGGCAGCCCGCTCACCTCCGCTCCTTAATCGTGCATAGATGCACGATGCAGAAACGCGAAGTAACCGGCATACCATGCCGGGGAAAAGAAGAAAAAACGCGGGGCGGAAGACCCGCGAAGCCGACGAAGAATGGGTGACAGGGTGACGGGGTGACACCCTTTCTCCTAACTATACACACCCACGTGTGTGTGTAAGTATTATAAAAGAGGGTGTCACCCTGTCACCCCGTCACCCGAGAGGCCGGCATAATATGCCGGAGAAATAGACATTGTACAGAGGCCGGCATAAAATGCCGGGGAATGGACATACGAAAGAGACGGGACGGTGATGTCCGTAATGGTCGCGAGATGGTCGCGGGATTGACACGAGACTGACTCGGGGAGGGGGTATCTTCGACCTCCTCCCCCATGAATGGGGACCCCTTCGAAAATACAGCCGCATTGTGCAGACCATACGCCACTGCGGGCATTTTTTTTGACGAGCCTGACGGCTTTCCTGTTGTATGGGGCTATAAGCCGTTTTTATGCAAGCATAAACATCTCATAGCCCCATACAACAGATAGAATTTCATTCTATTCGTCAAAAAAAATGCCCGAACGCTTGCATATGTGCAAAATTTGTTGTACCTTTGTACGCTTTTTTGATTTATTGCGCGCGCATGATAGAATATATCAAAGGAATATTGACAGAATTGAATCCGACGGATGCGGTGGTGGAGGCTGCCGGAGTAGGTTATTCGCTGGCCATCACGCTGCCGACCTATTCTGCGCTGGTAGGGAAAGAGGAGCCGTCAACCGGGTCAGACCTGCATCAACCATCAGAGGTGAAGCTATACACGACAGAGATCATCCGCGAGGACACGCATGAGATATACGGTTTCTATGACCGCCGCGACCGACAACTATTCGAGATGCTTCTGACGGTGAGCGGCGTAGGCGGTTCGACCGCCCGCATGATCATGAGCGCTTTCTCCGCCGATGAGCTGCGGACGCTGATCGCCACGGGTAACTCCAAGGCGATGGCGAAAGTGAAAGGCCTGGGTCCGAAGACGGCGCAGCGTATTATCGTGGATCTGAAGGACAAGGTGATCAAGTTAGAGCCGTCAGCCGTCAGCGACCAGCCTTCCGAGCTGTTCGAGGTAGAGGAGAGTCCGGTTAAGGCGGAGGCGGTGAGCGCACTGACGATGTTAGGCTTTGCGGCTAACGCCAGCGGCAAGGCGGTGGAGAAGATACTGAAGAACAACCCGACAATGAAGGTGGAAGCAGTGATCCGCGAGGCGCTGAAAATGTTGTGAAAGACAATTCACTATTCACAATTCACAATTCACAATGGGCAATTCACTTGAAAGAAAATAGAAGTTTGAAAAGATATATTACATACATATTACTGGTTAGTCTGTTGCTATGGTTGCCGACGGCAGCCACAGGGCTTTCTGCACAGACCAGAGGAAAGAGCCTCAAGGAACTGATCGCCGAAGAGAAAGCACGGAAAGAGGCGGAGAAGGCGGAGAGGGAGGCAGAGAAAGAGTCGAAAGCCGAAAGTCGAAAGACCGCGGCAGAACCGCTCAAAGACGAAAACGGACAGAGTCCTGAGAGCGCGGCGGATTACGTGACGGAGACGGACTCCGCTATCTGGGCGCCGACCCGTGTGAAGCAGTTGGGCTACGAGAACTTCGGTTCGCTCAGCCGGCCGCAGAGTTCGCTGGATCTCAACGATCCGGACAATATATCCACCACGATCGAGTTCCAGCCGGAGACCGGCACCTATCTCATCCGCACGAAGATCGGCGACACGGATGTGACCACTCCGTATCTGCTGACGCAGGAGGAATACAACCACTACGCCGAACGGCAGATCATGCACCGCTACTGGCAGCAGAAGATCAGCGAAGTGGAGCATAACAACGAGTCGAAATTCGATATCACGGATATGAAGTTCAACATCGGTCCGGCGGACAAAGTGTTCGGTCCGGGCGGTGTGCAGCTCAAGATGCAGGGAAGCGCGGAGCTGCTTTTCGGCTTCAAGCACCAGTATATCGCCAACCCCTCTCTTACGCTACGCGCGCGAAACAACAATATCTTCGATTTCGACGAGAAGATCCAGGCAAGCATTCAGGGTAAGGTAGGCCAGAAACTCAATTTCAACCTCTCCTACAACACCGAGGCGTCTTTCTCCTTCGACCAGCAGAACCTGAAGCTGAACTACAAAGGCGAAGAGGATGATATCATCCAGAGTATCGAGGCGGGTAACGTGACGCTGGATCTGCCTTCTTCGCTCATCCGCGGCAGCAAGGCGTTGTTCGGTATCAAGACCAATCTCAAGTTCGGCAAGTTCCGCATCCAGGCGCTCATCAGCCAGCAGAACAGCGAAGCGCAGACGGTGAGCAGCAAGGGCGGCGCGCAGATGACACGGTTTGACATCAGCGGAGACAGTTACGACGAGAACCGCCATTTCTTCCTCTCCTATTTCTTCCGTGACCATTACGAAGAAGCGATGGCGAGTGTGCCGTATATCGCCAGCGGCGTGACGATCAACAAGATCGAGGTGTGGATCACCAACAAACGCGGCAACTACGACCAGGCACGTAACATAGTAGCCTTCGCCGATCTCGGCGAGACAGGCGCTCACACCCATAACGAGGCATGGCACGGCGCCGGCTATCCGGACAACAACACCAACGGCCTCTACGCCGCCATCCGCGAGACCGCTTTCCGCGACCTGCAGCAGACGAGTCAGGCGCTGGAAGGGCTCAACGGAATGGAAGGCGGTACGGATTTCGAGAAGATCGAGAGTGCGCGATTGCTCTCCAGCAGCGAATATACGCTCAACAGCGCATTGGGATATATCTCCCTCAAGAGCGCACTGAACCAGGACGAAGTTCTCGCCGTGGCATACGAATATACCTATAACGGCCAAGTCTATCAGGTAGGCGAGTTCTCGACGGACGGCAATGACGAACTGAAAGCGCCTAACGCTCTGGCTCTGAAGATGCTGAAATCGAGTGCCAACGCGCCCGACAAGAAAGGCCGCGGCACATGGGACCTGATGATGAAAAACATCTACTCCCTCGGCGCCACCAGCATCAATCAGGACAAGTTCGAACTCTATGTCACCTACCGGAACGACTCGGTGGGAACGGATATCCAGTATCTGGACGAAGGTCCGATCAGCGGCAAGCAGTTGATCCGCGTGATGAACCTCGACCGCCTGGACCAGAAACACAACGCTTCGCCCGACGGACGGTTTGACTTCATCGAAGGTCTGACGGTGTATGCCAGCAGCGGCAGGATCATCTTCCCTGTGCTGGAGCCTTTCGGCAGCCACCTTGCCTCGGTGCTGGACAATGATCCGCGGTTAGTGAACAAATACTGCTTCCCGGAGCTGTACGACTCAACGCTCGTGGTGGCGCAGGAGTTGAGCGAGAAGAACAAATTCCACCTCACCGGTAAATACAAAGGCACCAACGGCTCCGAGATCCGTCTGGGTGCGATGAACGTACCGCGCGGAAGCGTGACCGTCACCGCCGGCGGCGCGACGCTGATCGAGAATGTCGATTACACGGTCGATTACACCATGGGAACGGTGACGATCATCAACACCTCTATCCTCGAGTCCGGCACCAACGTAGATGTGAAACTCGAGAACCAGAGCACTTTCTCCATGCAGCGCAAGAGCCTTTTCGGCGCCCACCTCGAATACGAGTTCACCAAAGACCTGACTTTGGGCGGAACGATCATGCACCTGCGCGAACGCCCGCTGACGACCAAGGTGAACACGGGTTCCGAACCCTTGGCGAACACCATCTGGGGCGTGAACGGCAGCTGGAAGACGGAGATGCAATGGCTCACCAACGCCATCGACAAAGTGCCATGGATCAACGCGACGGCGCCTTCGACCTTCCAGGTCAACGCCGAGTTCGCCCATCTCATTCCGGGACACACCAACGATGTAGGAGCCGTAGGAACAGCCTATATCGACGATTTCGAGAGCACCACCACCAATATCGACGTGCATTACCCGAGTTACTGGTTCCTCGCCTCGACGCCTACCGTCTTCGACGAATCGAAAGAGATCAACCGTCCGGCATACAACAAGAACCGCGCCCACCTGTCCTGGTTCGCCGTCGATCCGATCTTCGGCTATCCGCAGACCAACACCCCGGCGCATATCCGCAATGATCTGGAGGCGCTGAGCGATCACCGCACCCGTATCGTCTATCAGGACGAGATCTACCCGAACCGTCAGGAGGCAAGCAACGTGGATACCAAACTGGCGATCCTCAACCTCGCTTACTACCCGGACGAACGCGGACAATACAATATCTCCGCCGACGAGATAGGCAGCGACGGCCACCTCCTCTCGCCGAAAAAACGCTGGGGCGGTATCATGCGTCGGCTGGACAACACCGATTTCGAGAAAGCCAATATCGAGTATATCCAGTTCTGGCTGATGGATCCGTCGCTGACCAACCCCGACGGCTACGAAGGCGAGTTGTATATCAACTTAGGAGACATCAGCGAGGATATCCTGCGCGACGGCAAGAAAGCGTTCGAGCACGGTCTGCCGGTGTCGGAAGCCGATCAGGGACGGGTGGACAGCACGATCTGGGGTTACGTACCGCGTACGACCTCCACCGTGGTAGCCTTCAGCAACGAGACCGGAGCCCGCGTCCGTCAGGATGTCGGTCTGAACGGTCTGAGCAGCGAACAGGAGCAGAACTGGCCTGCCTACCGCGAATATCTGAGCTCTCTGGAGAGCCGCGTCTCCGCCGATGTATGGAGCCGGTGGGCGGACGACCGTTTCTCGCCCCGTAACGACCCCGCCGGAGATAATTTCCATTACTACCGCGGTACGGATTTCGACGAGCAGGAAGTGCCGATTCTGGAGCGCTACAAACACTTCAACGGCACGGAGGGCAACTCCCCCGCTACCGAGCAGCAGACAGAGAGTTACGGCACCGCCTCCACCCTCACGCCGGATGTGGAGGACATCAACCTCGACAACACCCTCAACGAATACGAGAAATACTACCAGTACAAGGTGATTCTCCGTCCCGACATGATGGAGGTAGGAAGACAGCATATCACCGAGAAGAAAGTGAGACGCGTGACCCTGCGCAACGGCGAGACACAGGATGTGACCTGGTACCAGTTCAAGATACCTCTCCGCGGCGACAGCGCCAGCGTACAGAAGATCGGGTCGATCCGTAACTGGAAATCCATCCGCTTCATGCGTATGTACCTCACGGGCTGCGAGAAAGAGACCCACCTGCGTTTCGCCACGCTCGATCTCGTCCGCGGCGACTGGAGACAGTACACGCGCGATCTCGCTCCGGTAGGTACACCGGTGAACAGCGGCGCATCGATCGATGTGCAGACCGTGAATATCGAAGAGAACAGCACCCGTACGCCGGTGAACTACGTGCTGCCTCCGGGCGTGAGCCGCCAGACCGATCCGGGTCAGGCACAGCTGATCGCGCAGAACGAGCAGGCAATGGTGCTGCGCGTGATGAACCTCAGTCCGCATGACGCACGGGCGATGTACAAGAACACCGGATATGACATGCGCCAGTACAAGAACCTCCAGATGTTCGTTCACGCCGAGCAGATGAGCGCCGTTGATCCGGAGCTCAGGGACGGCGATCTGACCTGTTTCATCCGGCTGGGTACCGACCTGCGCAACAACTACTACGAATACGAGATTCCGCTGCGTCTCACCGCACCGGGTATGTATAACAACAACTCCGCTGCAGACCGCCAGACGGTTTGGCCGACGGAGAACATGTTCGATTTCCCGCTGAAGGTGCTCACGGACGCCAAGACGGCTCGAAACAAAGCCAAACGGGCAGGTAACGAAGGCGTGAGCAACACCATTCCCTACGTGATCTACGACGACGCGAACGACAAGCCGCAGAACAAGATCACCGTGCTCGGTAACCCGACTCTGGAAGAGGTTTCGACGATCATGATCGGTGTGCGCAACAACGGCCAGCACGAGGCAAGCGGCGAGATATGGGTGAACGAGTTGCGTCTGAGCCAGTTCAACGAGCAAGGCGGCGTGGCGGCGATGGCCAATGCGGCGCTCTCCGTCAGCGATATTGCCCAGCTGAACGTAGCGGGACGACTCGAGACAGCCGGATACGGATCGATCGAATCGAACGTGCTGGACCGCAACCTCGATAACTTCTACCAGATCAGCGTGTCCGCCGCCCTTGAGGCAGGCCGTCTCTTCCCGGAGCAAGCGAAGATCCAGATGCCGCTCTACGTGTCCTACAGCAACGAGACCACCCGGCCGGACTACGACCCGCTGGACTCGGATGTCAAACTGGAAGAGACACTCAGCACCTACGACACCAAGGAGCAACGCGACTCGATCAAACAGATGACCAACACCGTACACGAGTCCACCTCCTTCTCGGTAAGCAACCTCAAGGTGAACATCCACTCCAAGAAACGGGACATGTTCTACGACCCGGCGAACTTCTCCATCTCCGCTTCGTACAACAAGCAATCGGAGCACTCGCCGGAAATGGAGACCAATATCACTACCGACCAGAAGGGATCCTTCCAATACGCCTACAGCTTCAATCCGAAGCCCTGGGAACCGTTTGCCAAGGCAGAGAAAGTGCAGAAAGTGAAATTCCTCAAGGAGATGAATATCTACTACCTGCCGCAGTCATGGGCGTTCAACACGAACATGCACCGCACCTTCAGCCATCTGAAGATGCGCGACCTCGCCGGAGCCGCTGCTGCCGACGGACAGGATCTGACCTTCAGCAAGGACTTCACATGGGACCGTAACGTGGATATCAAATACGACCTGACCAAGAACATGAAGTTCTCCTTCCAGTCCGCCATGAACGCGATCATCGACGAAGGCAAATACACGCCGGAGATCCTCAAGGGCCGCTATTTCGACGACGAGTTCAACCACGACAAATACGAGGCATGGCGCGACACGATCCAGCGGTCCCTCGCCCGCTTCGGATCGCCGTACACCTACCAGCAGGTCTTCACCGCCAGTTGGAACGTGCCGCTCAACCGGATCCCGGGTCTGGATGCAATAACCGCCAACGGATCCTATAACGCCAACTACAACTGGACGCGTACGGCTTCCACCACCTCGGGCATGAACCGCGGTAACACCGTCAGCAGCGTACAGACATGGCAGGTGGACGGAGGTATCAATTTCGAGACATGGTACGGCAAATCCAAATACTGGAAGACCATGACCCAGCGCTACTCGGGTCGTCCCAACAGGCGCGCCTTCCGTCCCAAGACCTACACCCAGACCGTGGCCCTGACCAAGGGTCAGGCGATCGAAGTGACCCACCGGCTCAACAGCGAACTGCTGAGCGTCACCGTGGCGGACTCCACCGGCAAGACGATACCGGTAAGCTTCACGCCTGCCGGTAACACCAAGGTAAGTATCACACCTAAAGCCGATTGCGCACAAGCCACGATCACCGTGAGCACAAAGGATCCGAACGAGCGCACACCGGCGCAGGTCACCGGAGACATGTTCGCCTATGTCGGCACGATGATACGAAGGCTGCAAGTGACCTACCGCGAGACCAACTCCATGACCATCCCGGGCTTCATGCCGGAGGCGGGATTCATGGGACAGAAGATAGGCAATGGTCCCAGTGCGCCGGGCTTTGATTTCGCCTTCGGATTTATTCCGTCGAACATGATGGACAGGGCGAAGATGCACGGCTGGCTGTCCGGCGACACCTCGATCGTACAACCCGCCACAAGAGCCCATACCTCCGATCTGGATATCAAACTGACGCTCGAACCCCTGCCGGGACTGAAAGTACAGCTCAACGGCAAACGCTACTACGCCCAGTCCACCTCGATCATCTACAGCTACGGCGATCTGCAGGAGAACATGACGGGTTCGTTCAACATCACGCAAGTGGCTATCGGAACGCTCTTCAGCCGCGTAGGCAGTCAGGAGGAGAACTTCGCCAACAGCGCTTACGACCGGTTCCTGGAGAACCGCGAGACAATGACAGGACGGGTACAGGATCTATACACCGGCATGACGCTGCCGACCACCGGCTTCATGAGCAATATACCGGAGGGCACGACATATGATCCGAACAAACACGGCCGCGTCAGCAACAACTCCGCCGATGTGCTTGTGCCTGCTTTCCTCGCCGCTTACACCGGACGCGATGTCAATACGATCGGTACGAACCCCTTCCTGGGGATCCTCAAGATCCTGCCTAACTGGTCTGTGACCTACGACGGTCTGGGCCGTCTGCCGTGGATGCGCGATCACTTCAAATCGGTAACCCTCACCCATGCCTACACCTGTAAGTATGCGATCGGTTCGTACGGCTCCTACTCCACATGGGTCGGCGCGGACAACAACAAGACCTTAGGTTTCGTACGCGATGTGACAACGGATGCACCGCGCCCCAGTTCGGCTTACGACATCAGCAACGTGACGATCACCGAGGCCTTCTCGCCGCTGATCGGACTGAACATGACGATGAAGAACTCGCTGAGCGTGAAGGCGGAATACCGCAAGCAGCGTAATCTGGCGCTCAATGTGACGAGCGTGCAACTGACAGAGGGACACACCGACGAGTTCGTTATCGGCGGCGGCTACACGATCAAGAACCTCAATTTCATCACCAGGAAGAAAGACGGCGGTCAGAAGAAAGTCAGCAACGACCTGAAGCTGCAGGTAGATGTGTCTTACAAGGATGTGAAAATGCTGCTCCGCAAGGTGCCGGGCACGATGCGGGACGATCAAGGCATGCTTGACCGCGGCATCACCCAGGCTTCGTCCGGAAACCGCGTACTGGCTATCAAGATCTCAGCCGACTATGTCCTGAGCCAGAAGATCAACATCCAGCTCTTCTACGACCACCAGGGCACCACGCCGCTGATCTCCTCTTCCTATCCGGTGAAGGCTGATAATATCGGTCTGAATATCAAGCTCATGCTCACCCGATGATTGTCAAGGTAGGGATCATAGGTCCGGAGAGTACCGGCAAGAGCACGCTGGCGCAAGATCTCGCCCAACGGTATCACGGCATATATATATCGGAACGCGCGCGCACATACGTGGAGCAGAAAGGGAGTGCAGAGGTCTCTTGGGACGAGTTATGCGAGATAGCCCGTCTCCAGATCCAGGAGATGGAGGAGATCGAGAAGCACAAGGAGGACAAAGAGGAATATATCTATTTCTTCGACACCGAACTGATCATTACGAAGGTATGGTTTGACTACGCCTTCGGCCGTGTGCCGGAATGGCTGGAAGAAGCGATCCGGAGACTGCCGATGGACATCTATCTGCTGACCGCCCCTGATATTCCGTGGATCCCCGATCCGGCACGGTCCAATGGTTCGGATGAGATCCGCCAAGAACTATTCGAGCGCTATGAATCAGAGATCCAAGCGCTCGAAATACCTTATTACATCATTTCCCATTGATCAGAAGATCGACTGCTGGCCGTCCGCAGCAAGGGGCGTTTTCCCCAGATGCCTGTACGCCAGTTCGGTTGCCTCCCGTCCGCGAGGGGTTCGTTTGATGAAACCCTCCTTGATGAGGTAGGGCTCATAGACATCCTCGATCGTTCCGGCATCCTCACCCATCGCAGTAGCAATCGTGTTGAGGCCCACCGGTCCGCCGCGGAACTTGTCAATGATCGTCGTCAGCAGTTTGTTGTCGATCTGGTCGAGTCCGAAGGTGTCGATATTAAGTGCCTCCAGGGCATAACGGGCGATCTCCAGATCAATCGTGCCGTCTCCTTTCACCTGGGCGAAATCGCGCACACGGCGCAGCAGTGCATTGGCTATACGGGGCGTACCGCGACTGCGGCGCGCAATCTCCACCGCCGCTTTCTCATTGATCTCCACGCCCAACAGACGCGCGCTGCGCTTCACGATGCCCGCCAAGATATCCGCATCGTAATACTCAAGATGGCAGTTGATACCAAACCGCGCACGAAGAGGCGAAGTCAGCAGACCCGAACGCGTGGTAGCGCCGATCAAGGTGAAATGATTGAGGTCTATCTGGATCGTACGCGCGGAAGGACCTTTGTCGATCATGATATCAATGCGGTAATCCTCCATCGCCGAATAAAGGTACTCCTCCACGATCGGACTCAGGCGATGGATCTCATCGATGAAGAGCACATCGTTAGGCTCCAGCGAAGTGAGCAGACCGGCAAGATCACCCGGCTTGTCCAGCACCGGACCGGAAGTGACCTTAAAACCCACTCCCAACTCATTGGCTATAATATTGCTGAGCGTCGTCTTACCCAGACCCGGAGGACCGAAAAGCAGCACGTGGTCGAGACTCTCCCCGCGCAGTCTGGCTGCCTCTACGAAGATCTTCAGATTAGAGGTGACCTTGCTCTGTCCTGCGAAATCGGCGAAACATAACGGCCTGAGCGCGTTGTCCTGCTCCTTCTCGGACATCTGGTTTCGTATATCAAATTCTGCCATAGTAGTCGAAAGTCAAAAGTCGAAAGTCGAAAGACAAAAGACTTATTCGTGTGTGGATTTAATGAATAATTGTTCCAAATCGGGTATTTGGTCTATGGATTGGTCTGCTTTTATCTCACCGTGGTCGAGGATCACCACCCGGTCGCACATCTCCCGCACCTCCTGCATGATATGGGTGGAGAGGATCACCGTCCGGTCTTTCCCCAGCGAACGGATGAGCGAACGGATCTCCACCAGTTGGTTCGGATCAAGCCCCGTCGTGGGTTCGTCCAGGATCAGCAGCTCGGGATCTCCGAGCAGCGCCTGCGCCAGACCTACACGCTGGCGGTACCCCTTGCTCAGTTCGCGGATATGCTTATGCCGCTCGGGCGTCAGCCCTACCATTGCAATCAGATCCTCTACCACATGATTATTAGCAGAGGCGGACCGGTGATTGGTGAGTTTGGCCATGAAACGGAGGTATTCGCTTACATACATCTCATCGTAAAGCGGGTTGTTCTCGGGCAGATAGCCGATCCTTTGCGGAGCGGAGACAGTGCCGCTATCGGCGCGCCAGAGCCCGATAAGGATCTTCATCAGCGTCGATTTGCCGGCACCGTTAGGGCCCAACAGACCTACCACCTGCCCCGTAGGGATCTCCAGACTCACATCGCGGAGAACCTGCTGGGAGCCGAAAGACTTGTTGATATGTTGCAAACTGACCATAACCGGCATTATACAAATCGGGTGCAAAGTTACAACAAAAATCGCACATATGCAAGGATTTTAGTGATTTTTTAATTTGAGTGTTGAGAGAAACAAAAAAGCACGGCGTTAAACCGTGCTTTTTTGTTAGGTGAAAGGGTGTCAGCGAACCAAGTCTTCGTTCGTACGCAGTTGCTCATTGACTTCAATCGAATGAGGTACATCTCTCATGACAAAAGGAAGCCATCCTAATGCAGTCGTAAATATACCACCCATGAGCAAAGGCATTCCCACACCTATTCCCACGCTTGAATCTATAGGCGCATGTTTTCCCGAAGAAATACCCCACACTACGGCACCCGTGATAAGAGCAGCCGGTCCCAGTGAAAGCATTGTAGCACCGGATGCGGTCTGGCGTTTGAAATGATTGAAGGTATAATCAATGCCAAAAGGTACTAACATGTTTGAGCCGGGAGCCTGCGCCTGATAAAAGGCATGATACGGGAGCGCTCCTTTAGATGTACCGAATTTCAGTTCAGCCTTTCCGTTAGACTCTATTTCCGTCACATATTCCCCGTCGAGATCATAAATCCGTGTACCGGGCTGCCCTGAAATAACACAAGTTTGCAAATTCTTGCACGATGTTGTCAGACACAACAACAAAGCAAACAACAGATAATTCGTTTTCATAATGCTCATTATTTTGATTTGATAAATTTAACATTGCGATAGCGGCAATCCACTTTGTAGTCTTCCACCGTCACAGGAAGATTATTACCGGGATTTTTCTCTGCAAACAAGGGAATGGAAAGCAGGTACCACGGTTCGTTAAATAATGTAGGATTCTGCGTGTAGATTCTCCGCAACGCATCATTGACCAGCCCCTCCTTCAGTATTCGGGCAACGTAGAACGAATTGGCATAAATGGTTGTTTCCATGGAGTGGTAGGTTTTCTCCTCGTCCAGCGAATAGTACACATAAATAGTTGCGCCCGCATAGGTATTAGAGGCGTTATATTTTCCTCCGACTTCCTCTCTGGTATTTTTGAGCAGGTGTTTGATAAATTCGTTTCCCACTCCGTCCATTTTGAAGGTACGTCCCATAGAGATTCTTCCGTGCGCCGGCACAGACACTTTGGGCTGATCCACATAATACGATGTCTCGGTATTGGTCAGAGACTGATTGGAACCTCCGCCCACGGTAATTCCTCTCAGGGCTCTGCTTCCGGTCCAAGCTCCGAGGTTAACACTTGCGGCTGTATTGGTTCCAACCGTGCTGGATTGGGTGTTCACCACCACCTGGGGATCATAGTACATCTGCGCTACTTTACCGCGATTCATAAAGAATGATTTCGCGCGGTCAATAGTCATAAGTGAGTTGGACAAGTTGTTGACAAAAACCTCTACATTGCCATCATTGTCCACAACACACTCCACAGAGAGTTCCAACGGAGAAGGATTGGGAACAGTGTTTTCTTCTACCATTGCGAGGGACTGATAGGCTACTCCTTTCACAAGAAGCCGCTTCGTCGAACATGAGAGCAGTAATAACAGAATGCTGCTCAAACAAAGAATTTTTTTCATGCTGCGAGTTGTTTGATTGTTAATAAATGTTTATAGTCCATAATAAAAATGGATATATATAATAAATTAAAAGCGGGACACTGCTTAAACGCTGTTTTTGTCCCGCTATATTACAAACAAAAGCGGGACACTGCTTAAACGCTGTTTTTGTCCCGCTATATTACAAACAAAAGCGGGACTGCAATCTTGCTGTTCCGCATTCTGAGGCTCTGGTATTGCCTTTCGTTCCAAACAGCAACACCGAAGCCCACGCTGTATGTACAACTGAATATGGCACGCGAACGCGTACATCCATGTATATACACACCATGGACATCTTAGTGTCGCAATGTTTTGGAACGATGAATTTACCAGATTCCAGAATGCCAAAACAAAGCGCATAAGACGCCTTTTCAATATGTCTTGCAAAGGATCAAAACCTTTGCGACTGCAAAGGTACTACTTTTTTCTGATATATGCAAGGGTTTGGGCATTTTTTTCTATTTTACCGGAAAATCCGGAAAGTCCGGACGCGGTAATGATGCGGTAATAACGCAGTTATTCCCCCACTAATTACGCGCTTTTGGAACGAAAAAGACAGGAGAATTGATAAGCGGCATGGCATGCCGGACAAAAGAAGAAGCGAAAAGAAGAGACGAGGAAGAGAAAGAAAATACAAGAGATAAATGCAAGAGGGACGCTTCGGCGTCCCTCTTGCTGATCCGCCAAACTTGGCGGATAGACGGATAGTGAACAAAGGGCAAGAAGGGAGTTCAGACCGTGGCTACTATGTCCCAGACAAAGGCACGGACACCCACTTCCTCGTTTCGCATATCGAGTTTCTTGACGGACTCCAGGAGTGCGGGCACCTGTTCGTCCTCGACGACGGTGATGACACAGGAGTTCATCTCCGGCCAGGCGTGGGTACCACGGCGGGGTTCGCCGCCGTTGGTACCACGACCTTGTACCTGTTCAAAGAACGTAAAGCCTTTGATACCCAGTACATCCAACATATATTCGACACGGCCGGTATTGGCCTGATTGAATACGATCATTACACTTTTCATAAAGATATTTTTGAATTTAAAAATTTACAATTTACAATTAAATTTAGCACAGCCTCTTATCGGAGAAAATCCATACTTTCATGATTTCTACGCATGGTAGTAATCGACTTCACAACAATGGACAATAACTCTTTACTTTCCTGATACAGATTATTGACTCTCTCTGTGTCAATTTTACCGGATTCCCTCAATAATTCTATCCAATATATCGTTTCATCCAACTCTTCTTCTACCATTTTTAATTTGTTAATAAAGTCTTTGTCGGACTTAGCGATACATGCTGCTCTATAATTGGCGGCAGGAGAAGTTCCTGAGCGAATCAGTTGCCGCGCTATAGCATCTGTAGAAACTGCGTGCGGCAAATGATCCACCAGATTTATTATCCGCAAGGAGAATTGCTTGAATCTGCTTTTCAACTCTTCTTCTGTCATACTTTAATTGTAAATTGCTAAATTGTCCAATTGTAAATCACTTTACTTTCAGGTCCATGAAGATGAATTTCTTTCGGAGGGCTTCCTGTTTGTCGCGGTCGCCGTGGCGGGACATGAAACCGTAGAGCACAGGCACTACGTAGAGCGTCAGGAAAGTCGAGACGGTCAGACCGCCGATGACGACGATACCTAACGGCTGCCACATCTCGGCACCTTCACCGGAAGACACCGCCATAGGAATCATACCGAGGATGGTAGTGAACGCGGTCATGAGGACAGGACGGAGACGGCTGCGTCCGGACATCTGGATAGCATGGTTGAGTTCGTAGCCACGCTCACGCATGAGGTTGATATAGTCCACGAGCACGATACCGTTCTTCACCACAATACCTACGAGGAGCACCAGACCGAGAGCGCCGATCATATCCAGCGAACGGCCTGTGAGCCAGAGGGCTACGATGACACCCGAGAGGGCAAACGGAATCGTGAACATGATGATCGCCGGCATACGGAGCGACTCAAACTGCGACGCCATGACGATATACACAAGCATGATAATCATCAGACCGAGAAGGATCATGTCGCGAAACGTGTCCTGCTGGGTCTCGACATCACCGCCGATATGGGTGGAGTAACCTACCGGGATGTCAAGTTGCGGGATGACCTCCGTCTCAATCGCTTTCGCAAGTTCGCCAAGGGTGGTGTTGTACGGCGTAGCCTTGACGGTGACGATACGCTGACGCGCCTTACGCTCGATGGTAGGCGGTGCCCAGTACTCACCGACGGAAGCTACTTCAGTCAGTTTGACGGACTTGCCGGTAGCAGTTGGGATGGAAAGGTTGAGGATATCCGAGATAGAGTTGCGGTCCTCCTCCTCGAGACGCACGACGATATCGTACTCCGAACCGTCATCCTTGAGGTAACCGCAGGACATACCCGCTACGCGGTTACGGAGGTAGGTGGAGATCGTAGCAGAACTCAAACCGAGGCGCGAGGCTTTCTCCTTATCGACGGTAATCTTGATATCCGGACGGTCGTCCTCACGGCTGATATTCACGTCGCGGGCACCGGGCAGTTGGGAAATCAACTGACGGCACTGTTCCGCCAACTGGGAAGTCTTATCGAAATCATAACCGTAGATCTCCAAGTCCACCGTGATATCGCCGGCTGGACCGCCAGATGAAACAGCACACTGGTACTCGTTGATTTCCGGGTATTTCGCCATCTCCTGACGGAGAATCTCTGCAAGAGTCCAGATGTCGCGGTCACGCTCCCATTTCTTAGGCAGACGGATGGTCATCTGAATCTTATTATTCATCGTAGAGGAGAAGAGTGCTGCAATAGATGCATCGTCGTTCGAACCGGCAGAAGTATTGATCAGCTGGATCTCCGGAACGAGTTCCACAAACCGTGCCTCCAGTTGACGTGCGGTCTTGAGGGTCTCTTCGATACGCGTACCGCGCTGCAGTTTGACGGTTACGGAGAGACGGCCGTTATCCTGTTGTTGCATAAAGTCCGTACCGATCTTCCCCATGAACGCAGGAGTGAGCGAGAGTCCGAAGAAAGCCAGAAGGATAAGGAAGGTGACGAATTTATGATTGAGGCACCATCCTAACGACCTCGCGTAATACTCATCGATGACGTCCAGCGCACGAACGACGGTACGCTCGTACCAGCCCTTCTTGCCTGCCTCGTCGTCCACCAGGTTTCCGTGCTCGTCCACGTGCACTTTCTTCGCCTTGAGCAGTTTGGAACAGAGCATCGGAGTCAGCGTGATAGCCACGAGCGTCGAGGTACAGCATACGACGGTGACGATCCATCCCAATTCATGGAACATGATACCCGCCATTCCGTTCAGCATCGTCAGGGGCACGAACACCGCCACGAGCACGAGGGTCGTCGCGATGACGGATACCCACACCTCGTTGGTAGCGTAGATAGATGCCTCATGCGGATCCTCGCCACGCTCCACGTGACGGGTGATGTTCTCCAGGACGACAATCGCGTCATCCACCACCATACCGATCGCGATGGTGAGCGAACAAAGCGAGATGATATTGAGACTCGAATCCGCCATACCGAGGTAGATAAACGCCACGATGAGGGCAATAGGAATCGTGATACCGATAATGATGGTAGCACGCCATTTGCCGAGGAAGAAAAGCACGACGAGCACGACGAAGAGGAGGGCGTAAAGCACCGACTCTTCGAGGGAGTTGATGGAGTTCTGGATATTCTCCGAGGAGTCGTAGATCGTCTCTATCTTCACATCGGTAGGCAGCTGTTTCTGTATCTTCGCCAGTGCGGCACGCACGTCGCGGCAGACCTGCACGGTGTTCGCTCCTGTTTGCTTGGAGATGATCAGACGCACCGCCTCACGACCGTTGGTCTTCTCGTCCAGGGCGAGGTCCTTGATGGTATCCTTGACGGTAGCAATATCGCGGATGAAGACCTGCTGACCTTGCGGCGTCATAGCTACCATGAGGTTCTCGATCTCGGAGGACTCGATGTACTCCGAACGCACCTGCATCTGGTACTGCTCCTGCGGCATCTTGATCGTACCCGAAGAGAGGTTGAGGTTGTTCGCCGAAACGACTTGCCCCACCTGCTCCAGGGTAATACCGTAGGCATCGAGTTTCTGCTGGTCGATATTGACATAGACATAGCGGTCCGGCGCTCCCGAGAGAGAGATATTTCCGATACCGTCAATATGGTTCAACTGCGGCACCACCTCGTCGTTGAGGATCTTGTCCAGACCCGCGTAGGTCTCGTCAGCGGTAATGGAATACATGGCTATCGGCATCGTTGAGGTCGATAGCTTGAAGATAACCGGCTTGGCACAATTATCCGGCAGGTTGTTTGCCGCCATATCGACGAACGAACGCACGTCGTTCACCGCCTCTTCCATGTTACTACCCCACTCCAACTCCAGCTCCACCACGGAGATATTATCCTTGGATTGCGAAGTGATATGTTTCAAATGGTCCACCGAGGTCAGGGCGTTCTCCATGATCTTCGTCACGTTGGTCTCCATCTCACTCGCCGATGCGCCCGGATAGGTGGTCATGACCGTGATATACGGCGGGTCCATCTCCGGGAACTGGTCAATCGGCAGCTTCAGGAAACTGTATATACCGATGACGATGACCGCCACGAAGATCAGGGCGGTGGTCACCGGTTTTTGGATTGCTGATTTATAAATGCTCATATGATTTTTTTAGTCGAAAGTCAAAAGTCGAAAGTCAAAAGCATAGTTTGTTTCGACTCTAACCTGCGATACATTATGGTTAAACATTATATTTTCTTATCAATGCATAAAGCATCTTTTGGATTTCTACTATCTGCTGGCGCATTTCGTCACATTGTTCCTGAGATAGATATTGTGCATTAAAAGCCACCAGCAATTCCGTTTCCAACTCATATGCAGAGCCTAGCGATATATTCAAAAAGTGCGAAAGCTCTTTGTCAGAAAACCGTCCTGAACCTTCCGCTATATTTGACGGAATAGATGTAGCAGCACGCTGCATCTGAGAGCACAGCCCATACGCCTCATATTGAGGGAAAGATCGTGTAACGACATAAATAGCACTTGTCAATGCCATTGACTTCTGCCATACATCCAGATCCCTAAAATTGTGTATCATAGTTGATTATGCTTTCGACTTTTTGCTTTCGACTTTCGACTCTTACTCCACTACATTGATTCTCACGCCGTCCACGAGTTTGTGCTGGCCGGTGGTAACCACCTCTACGCCGGGCACGATCTCGTCGGCAATGATCTCTATATCCTGGTCAAAACGCTGGCCGAGGGTAACGGCTACACGTTTGGCACGGCCATCTTCGTTGATGAAGACATAACGGTCGTTGGCACCCACCAGTTTCTCCACTGCCTGATAAGGGATCACGAGCGCCTCAGCCTTACCCAGACCGATCGTCGTCGTGACATACATACCCGGGCGAAGAAGATTTCTGGTATTCGGGATCACGATCTTGCACTGGAACGTGTGGGTTGAAGGATCAACGGTAGGATAGACGATCTCTACGGTAGCAGGGAAAGTCTTGCCGGGATAAATCTCCGAGGTCAGGGACAGTTTCATTCCCTCCTTGAATTTCGGGAAATAGGTCTCCGGGATAGCCACCAGGGCTTTCAGTTTGTCGATCTGGGTGAGAACGAGTATCGGCTGACCGCCGTAGAGCTCACCGTCCTCGTAGTTCTTCGCCGAGATCACGCCTGCGAACGGCGCCTTGACATAGGTGTTGGTCTCCAGAAAATCCAACTGCTCCTTGGTGGAGTTATACTGGGTTGTGATCTGGTCGTATTGCTGCTGGGTAGCCGAACCCGAACGGAGCAACTGGGTGATACGGTTCTTCTCGATCTCCAGATTGGCCATCGAGATCTTGGTTGTCTTGTACTGGGTCTGATCCATGCGGACAAGATCCGTTCCTTTGCTCACTTTGTCGCCCACCTCGCGGTAGATATGCTCGATCTTACCCGTCAGCGACGGAGCTACGTTCTGGGTGAGATACCCCTGGAGATTCGTCGAGACGCTGATCTCGCGTTCGATCTCACGGGGTTGAAGAACGGTCGTGCGAACCTGCTCCACGCGTTCAGTCTCTTCGACTTCAGTCGTCTCTGTCTGTTTGCCGCAGCCTACCAGAGCCAGAGCGGCAAGGATGTAAAGAAAATTCTTTTTCATTATGATGGTTGTTTTATATTTTTTCGTTATGTCGTTATGCCGTCATGCCGGTTAATTATTGAGGAAAGTCTCTAACTCAACCTGCGCATTGACGAGCGAAAGCATCGCGTTCACATAGGTCGATTGCGCATTGATCAGGTCGTTGGAGGCATTGGTCAGTTCGAGGTTCGAAGCAGCACCCCATTTAAACTTCTCGGTCTGCGATTTGAAGACGCGTTGCGCCACCCCGATATTGTCTTTCTCATTCATATAGGTCTCATAGGCATTGGTGAGATCGAAGCAGAGCTGGCGGTACTGGATAGCCAGATTGTCGGTGGTCTCGGAGAGCGTGTTCTTCGCTTCCTCGAGAGCAATCTTCTTCTCCACCACACCGGCGGCGCGCTTACCGGACGACCAGAGCGGCATCTTCACGCTCACCTGAATCACGTTCGGCGGCGTCATACGCATACCGCCCTCGCCGTAATACTGCTGGTTGGTATAGTTATAAGCCAGCGCTACTGTCGGGCCATATGCCCAACCCGCCATGTGTACATTGCGTTTGGCGAGTTCCACCTGCTTTTGCAGCAGTTGATAGTCCAGGTTGTTCTCAATCCGGAAATTCTCGCTCAGCAGAGAGATCACACGCTCCGGCGAGAGGATATCATCAATACTGTCGGTCAGCGTCAGTTCGGTCTCCACCGGCACATCCAACAGCACTTTCAGACTATTGGTCGCCAACTCGATATTACGCCTCTGGATATTGATGTTATTCTTCATCGTATTCACGCGTACGCGGATCTGGTCCGCCGTAGTCTGCTCTGCCGCACCCGCATTCACGGCGTTCTGGGTGATCGATTCCAAGTTCTGGATGTTCACCAGACTGGAGTCCAACAGTTCGGTAATACTCTGAAGCGCCAACAGGCTCACATAACTGCTCATCACGCTTCCACGAAGCTCACTCTCCGATTTGTCAAGAGAGATCTTCTTCATATCAATCGCGATATTGTTAAGCAGTACGCCTACGATCCCTTGCCCGTTGATACCTACCGAAGCAGTGGCTCCGAGAGCCCCCACATTAGGCATGTTGATTGTAAACTCACCCATGGCTGTGGACATCGTAGCCGAATAACCGAGGTAGTTGCTGTAACTGTAACTTCCATCCACCTGCGGCAGCATGGCTGCGATCGTCTGCCAGCGCTGCGCATAAGCCTCCTGAACCGCCAGCGAAGCATTCCTCAGGCTACGGTTCTGTTTGATCGCGTAGTTCTGCGCATCTCTCAGGCTCAGGCTCAACGAGGACGGTACGCTGTCCTGCGTACGGTAGTAACTCTTCGTAGCCGCCATCACATGATCCTCCGCCAGTATGCTTACGGAGCATGCCACTGCCGCCAATAATACTAAAATCTGTTTTTTCATATTCTTGATTCGTAATTCGTAATTTTACTCATTATATAACTTCATTCCTTCTTCGCTCAGCACGCCGCGCACAAACACATCCATCGCCGTATGCCCCAACTGGTGCATGTTCAGCCCGTGGGCTTCGATCGCTTCCAGGTCACGCACGGCGTCGCTATGGATCTTCGCAAACAGGATCGCCGTCAATTCTATATTAAGGTTCGCGCGTACGAGCCCCTCCTGCTGCCCTTGAGCCAGATATGCACGGATATATTCTTTCTGGGTCTGAAAACACTCTTCCTGGAAATCCGCAAACTGACGAGGGTAGTATTTCTTGAGATCATAGACCAACTGCGGCACGCGGCGCACATCGTTTTTCTCCGCCTCCTGATGCTTCAGAAACCGCGCTACCAACTTGCGGAAATCCTTCATCTGCAGCAGCTTCTCCATCTTTCCGGCTATATACATCACGTTGCTGTGCAGCAGTTGCGCCACCAACTCATCCTTCGACTCAAAATAGACATAGAAAGTCTTCTTCGACATCCCCATCTCGCGACAGATATCATCGATCGACACACTGCGTATTCCCAAGCGAAAGAACATCTCGCCTGCCGTCTTGATAATATGTACTTTCTGATCTTCAGACATAGTTTTTCCCAAAAACGGCTGCAAAGGTAGTAATTTTTATTGACATGCGCAAGAAACTTGGAAACTTTTTACACGACAAAAGTTTCTTTGCAAAGTAGAGTTAGCAAAAGAGGGGGGGGCAAAGGGCAGACATCAAAAAAGGGGCGCAGCCAAACTGCGTCCCTTCGTTATTTATTATTCAAGCACGGTTCTAATCTACGAACCGGGGTCCGTGGATTAGCGAACTTGTGTACCCTGGAGGTTATACATCTTGTTGTCGCGTACGATATAGATCACGCCGTCAACAACTACTTTCTGTGCCTTCTCGGTCAGAGTCACATTCTCGATGCCTTCCGCATAAACATGCTCCAGAACACCACCGGAGATCTCATAACTATGATACTCACCGTTGGAACCCTCACCCCAATAGTGCTGGATTCTACCGGTTACGGTTACATAGTCGCCTTCAGCCACTGCGCGGTCAACGCTTGCGCACTTGTATGCCTCAAACTCACCATATGCACCAACCTCATCAGCGAGGTAGAAAGTATTCTCTTTTGTCGTCGATATACCTACTACATAGCCTCTTACAGCGTATTTCTCAACCGTTGTAGCGGATTTACCCTTTTCCGGAGTCAAAGCCTGAGCTATCGTCAGAGCCTCAGCTACTGTGATCGGCTCAATCTCTACAGGCTCCGGCTTGTCGTATTCGCCGAAATAAATCTCCAGTTTCTCAATACGTGCTTGGTTGGTCAGCGTATATGTCCACTCATTTGCATTTACAACTACCTCGGTCTCGAGGTCACCAGTGTAGGTCGAGTAGAACTGGAATACCAGTTTACCGATTTGCTCGGTCTCAGAGGTAATAGTGATCACACCATTCTTGTAGCAACGGAGAGTAGCATGTGCGTCGTCGTTGTAACCCTTATCGCAAGAGAAGGTAACACCATTCTTGGTTGCCGACACAGGACTACCCGTACTGCTTGTACCTTGACCTGTAAAATCATTTCCAGTAAATACTACATCTGCCTCCTCGCCCGGTTCAGGACGCTCTCCATTCTTTTCGATGATAGTAACTACACCTTTCTTAGCTGTTTCCAACAAACCTTGATAGTTGGTCAACTTAGCTTTTACGCTTACTTTGTCTGTAACAAAAACTTGCTCAGTAGGAATTCCCTGATAGATTTCAAGAGCGCCATCAGCATTCGAAGCTGCTGTTCCTTGCTCGTCAGCGATCCAGAAAATTTGGTTTCCATACTTAGCCCAGCCGCCATCGGTGGCAGCGTCTGCACCTGCATAGGCTGTTACGTAACCTTCGATCTCATACTCAGCCTCAGTAGTAGCACCTTGCTCCAACTGACCTGCGATCTGCAAAGCCTCAGCCACAGTGATGGCATTCATTGAAACTGCAAAAAGAATTGCAGCAATTAAAGAGAAAATTTTCTTCATGATAATAATAATTTAAGTTAAATAAAAAAAATTGGTTTTTATATGTTATAAAACATGTTTCGAGTACATTCCCGATTTACGTTGCAAAGATACAACTTATTTTTGACATAGCCAAATAAAAAGTGTTTTTTTTATAAAATTCTTCGTTTACTTGCATATTTCAAAAAAAAGCAGTATATTTGCACGATTTTTTAATTTTGGGGTAGCTATATGACAAAACTGTTGATTATAGACGACGAACGCGGAATCCGCAACACTCTCCGCGAGATCCTCTCGGACGAGGGGCATGAGGTCGAAGTGGCGGAAAACGGCAAACAGGGGTTGGAGATGGCGCAAGCCAAGACCTATGATCTTATCTTCTCGGATATCAAAATGCCGGAGATGGACGGGTTGGAGCTTCTCGCCGCACTCAAGCAGAACGAAGAGACAGCGGACACGCCTGTCGTCATGATATCCGGGCACGGCGATGTAGAGACCGCCGTTCAGGCGCTCAAAACGGGGGCTTATGACTTCCTGCTCAAGCCGCTTGATCTCAACCGTATCCTCATCACCACCAAGAATGCATTGGAGTCAAAAGATCTCAAACAGGAGACCAAACAGCTCCGTAAGAAAATATCGGCCAAAGGACCACAGATGATCGGAGAGAGCGCCGCCATCCAACGCGTGCGCGATATTATAGATAAGGTTGCCCCCACGGAGGCGCGAGTGCTCATCACCGGACCTAACGGAACGGGTAAAGAAGTGGTCGCACATCTCATCCATCAGCAATCGGCACGTGCTGCCGGACCGATGGTAGAGGTCAACTGCGCCGCCATCCCGTCCGAACTGATTGAATCCGAACTCTTCGGACATATGAAAGGCTCTTTCACCGGAGCTGTCAAAGACAGAGCCGGTAAGTTCGAGCAGGCGGACGGAGGAACGCTCTTCCTCGACGAGATCGGAGACATGTCACTCGCTGCGCAGACCAAAGTGTTGCGCGCTCTGCAGGAGTCCGAGATCACACGCGTCGGTTCCGACAAACCCATCAAAGTGAATGTGCGCGTGCTTGCCGCTACCAACAAAGACCTCGCCAAAGAGATTGAGGCGGGCAATTTCCGCGAAGATCTCTTCCACCGCCTCAACGTGATCCCTGTTCATGTGCCGGCGCTCAACGAACGGCTCGAAGATATTCCGCTCTTGGTGGACTTCTTTGCAGAACAGATCTGCGCCGAACAAGGTATTGCCGTCAAGGCGTTTGAGCCGGATGCCATCAAAGCCCTGCAAGCCAAGAACTGGACCGGAAACATCCGCCAGCTCCGTAATGTGGTCGAACGGCTCATCATCCTCGCCGGTCCCCGGATCACCGCCGAAGATGTAGAACTGTACGCTTAACTTCGACATGACGACATAACGATATAACGAAATTGATTCTACAGTCGCTTAACATATTGAATTATCGCAACATACGCGAGGCGGGTTTGGAGTTCGCACCCAAACTCAACTGCTTTGTAGGCCTCAACGGACAAGGCAAGACGAATATTCTGGACGCCGTTTATCTGTTGAGTTTCGCCAAATCGGCTTTCACCGCCCAGGACTCCCTCAATATCACCCATGGCGAAGAGATGGCGATGGTGCAAGGGGTGTATAAGGGACAAAGTGACGAAGTACAAGGTACAAAGGAGGCGTTTACGATCTCATGCGGTTTGAGAAGAGGAGTAAAGAAGCAGTTCCGGCGCGATAAGAAAGACTACCCTCGGCTCATCGATCATATCGGACTCATCCCGTTGGTCATGATCAGTCCCTCCGACCAACAACTCATCGACGAAGGGTCGGATGAACGGAGGCGTTTCATGGATATTGTTATCAGTCAGTTGGACCGCAAATACCTTGATTGTCTGACCACCTACAATGCCCTTCTCAAACAACGCAATGCACTCCTCAAGCAATACGCTGATGCGCCGGAAGTGCCGGATGACTTACTGGAAGTGCTGGAATGGCAGATGGTGGAGCCGGCAGAGTATATTTTCCGGGCAAGAACCGATTTTTTCGAACACTTCAAGCCGTATTTCGAGGATGTTTACCGGCGTATCTCCGGCCGCAAGAATGCGCCCGAAACGGACAATCCCGCAAATCCTGACACTCCGGAAGTGCCGGTTTTGCGGTACGTGAGCCAGCTACAGGACCGGGATCTGAGGGAGGCGTATGTACGGACCCGGCAACGGGATCTGATCCTCGGTTGGACCAGCCAGGGCATTCATAAAGACGACCTGGAGATGAAGCTCGGAGACTATCCGCTAAAGCAGGTAGGGTCACAAGGACAACAACGCACATTCGTCCTCGCCATGAAATTGGCACAGGCTTTGTACTTATCTTATAGTGAGCCTGTGAGCGATCCTACAGCCGAAGACGGTCTTACAGCGAAGCGGTCTTACAGCGAAGCGGTCAGGCGCAAGCCTATCCTCTTGCTCGACGACATTTTCGACCGGTTGGACTCCGAGCGGGTGGAACGTATCGTTGAGATGGTGCAGGGCGATGAGTTCGGCCAGATATTCATCACCGACACCGACCGCGAACATCTGACGGAAATAGTCAAACCCAACCCCTCCGCAAAAATCTTCCACGTAGAAGGAGGGAGAATTGAGAATTGAGAGTTGAGAATTGAGAGTTTTTAGATACATATTAACCTTTGTACTTTGTACTTTGTCCCTTTGTACCTTAAAAGCCGAAATCGGCTTCAGGGGTGCATGGATTGCGACCGTGGCGAATATTGATTGGCCGTCGCCCGAAGCGGTAGGAAACACCGAGTTACAGCAATCGGAGATGATTTTCCTTCTCGATTCGCTGCAATCGCTCGGCATCAATGCCGTCATCTTCCAAGTCCGTCCCACCGCGGACGCACTCTACCGCAGCGAATACGAACCGGTGAGCCACTGGCTGACGGGAAAACAGGGCGTCTGGAACTCCCAAATGAGCAAATGTGAAAATGAGAAAATAAGTAAATGTTTTGACCCTCTTCAATGGACTATTACCGAAGCCCACGCACGCAACATGGAAGTCCATGTATGGCTCAATCCGTACCGCGTCAATCTCGCGAAGACCGATACCTCCATGATCTGCGCCGATCATATCTGGCGCAAACATCCCGAGTGGTTCTGGGAGTACAACAAACAGTGGTATTTCAATCCCGGACTGGACATCACGCGCGAATGGATATGCACGGTGGTAGCAGACATCGTTGACCGGTATGACATCCAAGCCGTACATATGGATGATTATTTCTATCCCTACCCTGCCGGCAATCTGCAACTCCCTGATACAGAGACTTTCCGCAACAACCCGCGCGGATTTACGGACATCCGTGACTGGCGAAGGGACAATGTCAATAGGGCGATCGAAGAGATCAGCCGGACCATCCGCGAATGCAAGGACTCCGTGGAGTTCGGCATCTCGCCTTTCGGCGTCTGGCGAAACGCCTCCGTCGATTCCACCGGTTCTGCCACCCAAGCCGGTATCACCAACTACGACGACCTCTATGCCGACATCCGTCTCTGGATCAAAGAGGGGTGGATCGACTATGTATTACCCCAACTATACTGGGAGATCGGTAAGAAAGTGGCGGATTATGAGATCCTTGCCCACTGGTGGGCGAACGAAGTGCGCGGCACCTCCTGCAAACTCTATATAGGCATGGCTCCGTACCGATTAGTCGAAAGTCAAAAGTCGAAAGTCGAAAGCGGCAAGGCTAATCCTTGGGCAACCGGCAATGAGATAAAACGCCAGATGGATCTCAACCGTACTATTCCGGAGATCACCGGCGAATGTTTCTATTCCGCCAGACCATTGTTGCGCAATCCGAGAGGCGTCTGCGATTCCATCAAAGCCACCTATAAGACGGACGATTTCTCCCTGCCTTGGGAATGAGAAATATAAAAATCTGTACAAAAAATGCAGATTTTTTTTGTATATGTCAAAAAAAAAGTGTAACTTTGCAACAAATTTGCAAAGGTTAGAAAAAATGCCGTTCGCTGATTACAAATATCACACAGGTTCTACACTTCGTCCATCGTTGTTGTGGGAATATGACTTGTCTGCTTTTGACTGGCAGACCATGCGCAATGTGGTGGTACAGCGTGTGTTGGAGCGTGGTCGCAGAGAAGATTACTATGCCATGCTTAATATGTATGGTTTGAACGGCGTTCGGGAAGCGTTACGCAATGTGCCGTATATGAATGACAAAGACATGAACTTTGCCTGCCATACTTTCAATCTGAAAAAAGAAGACCTCAAATGTTACAAACTCAAACAATCGCGCCAGCAACACTTCAACTCTTGACGCGCTTCATGCAGGATTCGGAATTGCGTTCGTTCCGCCTTGTCGGCGGCACGGCATTGGCTTTGCAGTTGGGGCATCGTATCAGCGTGGATTTGGATTTGTTTACAGATACCGCCTTTGACGAGCAGCAGTTGCGCGAGTATCTGGAGAGGAATTACGGTCTTCAGACGGATTATATGTCGCGCAGTACGGTGAAAGGAGAGATCGACGGCGTTCAGATAGACTGTATCGCCCATGAATATCCGTGGTTGCAAGAGCCGACAGAAGAAGATGGGATTCGCCTTGCATGCCTGCCGGATATATGCGCTATGAAACTGAATGCAATTTCAGGCAATGGTACGCGGATTAAAGATTTTATTGATGTAGCGTGGCTTTCGGCGCACTACACATTGAATGAGATGCTTGATTTCTATGAGCGCAGGTACAACGCGAATGTGCTGATGCCGCTCAAAGCGATTATATTCTTTGACGAGATCAATTTTGACGAGCCTGTACATTTGACGAACGGCAAAAAAGTAAATTGGAAAATGTATGCGAAGCGTCTCCTTGAGATGGAGAAACACCCTGACAAACTTTTTCCGGCATTAGCGAAATGATGCTAACCCAATTGCTGGCGGTAGGCGGCGATGACGAAGCCCAAAAGGAGACAGATTTCTTGCCTTGGGAATGAAAAATGCACTTGTTTCTCGCAAAAGTGCATTTTTTCTTGCATATATCAAAAAAAAGTAGTAATTTTGCAGCGCAAAATGTGGGAGTAAACACTCACACGGCGCAAGGTTAGAAATACAACAATAACAAATAATAAATATTAACCACATGATTTATTCGAAAGAAGTACAAGAAATGTGCGTGGTAGCGAAGGGTCCGAAGCACGGACCGGCACCTATTCCCGAGGAGGGCAAATGGGTGAAAGCTACGGAGATCAAGGACATCTCCGGTATGACGCACGGTATCGGCTGGTGTGCCCCGCAACAGGGTTGCTGCAAGCTGAGTCTGAACGTGAAAGACGGTATCATCGAGGAGGCGCTCGTTGAGACCATTGGTTGCTCGGGTATGACCCACTCCGCTGCCATGGCGGCTGAGATCCTGCCGGGCAAGACCATCCTTGAGGCGCTCAACACCGACCTCGTTTGCGATGCTATCAACACCGCTATGCGCGAGTTGTTCCTGCAGATCGTTTACGGTCGTACGCAGTCTGCCTTCTCCGAGGGCGGTCTGGCCATCGGTGCCGGTCTGGAAGACCTCGGTAAGGGACTTGTTTCCCAGTGCGGTACGCTCTATTCCACCAAGGCAAAGGGCGTTCGTTACCTCCAGCTCACCGAGGGTTATATCACCAAGGAGTTCCTCGACGAGGACAACGAGGTTTGCGGATACGAGTACGTACACATGGGTAAGTTCATGGACGCTGTCAAGAAGGGTGTTCCCGCTGACGAGGCGCTCAAGAGCGTTACCGGAACTTACGGCCGCACGACCAAAGAGCAAGGTGCAGTTAAATCGATTGATCCACGCAAAAACTAAGGAGGAGAGACTATGATTCGTGAAGTAAAATTTGAGTCGCAAGACCGCCGCGAGAAACAGATTCTCGCCGCTCTGAACGCTAACGGTATCGCTTCCATCGAGGAGGCCAACCAGATTTGCGAGCAATACGGCCTCGATCCTTATCTGACCTGCGAGGAGACCCAACGTATTTGTTTTGAGAACGCCAAGTGGGCTTACGTAGTAGGTACCGCTATCGCGCTGAAGAAAGGCTGCAAGAACGCCGCTGACGCTGCCGAGGCTATCGGTATCGGTCTGCAGTCCTTCTGTATCCCGGGTTCGGTGGCTGACGACCGCAAGGTAGGTATCGGTCACGGTAACCTGGCTGCCCGTCTGCTCCGCGAGGAAACCCAGTGCTTCGCATTCCTCGCCGGCCACGAGTCGTTCGCTGCCGCTGAGGGTGCAATCAAGATTGCCGAGATGGCGAACAAGGTTCGTAAGAACCCGCTCCGCTGCATTCTGAACGGTCTGGGCAAAGACGCTGCTATGATCATCAGCCGTATCAACGGTTTCACCTATGTACAGACCGAGTTCGACTATTTCACGGGTGAGTTGAAGATCGTTCGCAAGAAAGCCTACAGCGACGGTCCGCGTGCAAAAGTGAACTGCTACGGCGCAGACGACGTACGCGAGGGCGTGGCTATCCTCTGGCACGAGAACGTGGATGTCTCCATCACCGGTAACTCTACCAACCCGACCCGTTTCCAGCACCCGGTAGCAGGTACGTATAAGAAAGAGCGTATCCTCGCCGGCAAGCCGTACTTCTCCGTTGCTTCGGGCGGCGGTACAGGCCGTACGCTGCACCCGGATAACATGGCTGCAGGTCCTGCTTCCTATGGTATGACCGATACCCTCGGCCGTATGCACAGCGACGCACAGTTTGCAGGTTCCAGCTCCGTTCCGGCACACGTAGAGATGATGGGCTTCCTCGGCATCGGTAACAACCCGATGGTAGGTTGTACTGTCGCCTGCGCAGTAAACGTAGCACTTGCGCTGAATAAGTAAGAAAAGATTCGATATACCGGGATGTCGAATTCCGGTATATCGTTTTTTATTAAGATGGCTATTTACTATAAACTAACAATTAACATTCTGTATAAGGTAAAATGAAGAAGATTTTATTCATTGCAGTACTTGCTATGGCAAGTGTGATGGCTTTTGCCCAGCCTCGCGCAATCGGTGGTCGTCTGGGTTATGGTGCCGAGTTTTCGTATGAGCATGGTCTGGGTAGCGGAAACATGATTTCGCTCGAAGTCGGTGTTCCGGGATTTGCAGGTCTTGAAGCTGCTTGTACCCATGACTGGATTGATCCGTTCGGTGCTACTGTACCTTGGAACGAAAAGGGTGAGTGGCACTGGTACATGGGTGTCGGTGGTGCCGTTCAGTGGTCTTGGTATGCCACCACCGCAGCTTTCATCGGAGCAGCTGGTCGTTTCGGTATTGAGTACGACTTCTGGTTCCCGCTCCAACTCTCGTTGGATTTCCGTCCTACTTTGGGTGTAGGTATCGCTGGTAACGGCAACGGCGGCGTTGCTGCAGGCTTCGGTTACGATGTATATGCCGGCGGTCTGGGACTCGGTATCCGATACAAATTTTAAGTAATGAAACGGTTATCGCTCATAGCACTTTGTGTACTCATGGCGATACCGCTGTGCGCTGAATCCACGCCCGTCAAAGGGCGTGGATTCTTCCGTTACGCGCAGTTCGGACATAGTCTCTATGCCGACATGCACCCGAATTTTGTGCGCATGGACATCCCTTATTGCACCAACCATCCCGCCTATGACTATGGTGCTCACGGCACCCCCTACCGCTGGCAGACCATGGGACTTTTCGGAATCAACCTGCCTCTCTGGACCGGAAACCTGAAGGACTCCACCTTTGCCTTGACCGTTAACATGGCGCTCAGCGCCAACCTGTGGATGGATTTCTATGACTTCAGCACCTCGCCCATCGTCGATACCGACTACCGGATCGGTATTCCTACCGTCACTTTCCTGCACCGCCTCAACCGCGGGTTTGCGAAGAACTACTCCGTCCAGTGGAGCCCCTTCAAGCATGAATCCACCCATATCGGCGACGAACTGCAGATCCGTCATTTAGACCGCGGCTATGCCATCCGCCGCGTCAATGTGTCCTATAACTATACCGAGTTTGTTTTCACCCTCAATGAAGCGGAAGACCGCTATGCGCAAAACCATTGTTTCCGTCTGGGCCTGATGGTCCTGTGGCACGGAGGATGGTTTAATATGGATCCCGATGCGGGAGATGCATCGCTCGTGGATCCCGATGGCACGGATCATGTGCCTTATTCCAAAAGAAACCCCTGGGAGATCTATCTCCAGTACCAATACCAGTCTCCGACGAGCAGACATGGCTTTCAAGGCATTGCCTCTGCGGAGATCCGTAACCGCGAGTGTTACGGCTACGACCTGACGGTCCGCCAAACGGATGATCCGAAGAACCTGCAGAAAGACAAACGCGTCTTCACCTATAATATATTCATGGGCGCGCGATACAACACGCCGGGCTACGACGGCTATTTCTCCCGGATAGCGCTGGGAGTACGCGCCTACCACGGCAACTGCCCCTACGGACAATTCCGGTCCGTCAGCAATTACAGCCAGATCGGCGTATCACTAATGTTTGAATAAACAACTCAAAAATCAAAATATTATGAGAAAATTTCTTTTCCCTCTACTTGCTGTAGTAGTTATTATCTTCAGTTCGTGCGCAGCTGCGCGTCAAGCCAAAGCGAATAAGGACACGAACCAGTTCCGTTACGAGATCGAGTGCGCAGGAAATGCGATCCAGGGCACGTATCTCGTCAAAGTATGGACCTATAGCCGCAGCGCGGGTATCGCGGAGAACCAGTGCCGCAAGAATGCCGTCCATGGCGTGATCTTCAAGGGCTATGGAGGCGGTCAGGGATGCGTCTCGCAGCGACCGATGGCGAACCAACCGGGCATCGAAAACCAGTACAAAGACTATTTCGACAGCTTCTTCGCCGATGGCGGTGAGTTCCAGAAATATGCTTCGATCATGTCGGGTACCACCGAGACCGTACGCGTCGGCAACGAATACAAAGTAGGCGTAGTGGTCAGCGTGCGTAAGGACGACCTGCGCAAAGCCCTCGAAGCTGCCGGTATCATCAAAAAACTTAATAGCGGATTTTAATTCGTAATTCGTAATTTTTAATTCGTAATTAATATGAAACGAAACCTTCTGTACATCGTACTTTGTACCTTTGTACTTTCATTAGCATCATGCGGTGCCAAGCGTTCGCAAGCGTTTTATAACCAGCCGAGCCGGTTACTCAGTGCCGATTTTGACGGTACGTATGTCGTTCGTACCCAGGTGCGGTCCAGAGATGCGGTCACCGCTTTCTCCGATGCGCAACGCAAAGTGGTCAAAGAGATCATCTTCGACGGTATCAAATCGGCGACCGACGGACTCGCAGATCTCAAACCCCTCTGCCTCGATATGAACGCACAGGAGAAATACGAGGATTATTGGAATGCCTTCTTCAGTGACAATGGTCCCTGGAAACAGTTCACCAGTTATAAAGACCGCCGGGCCGTTACCACGCGTTACGAGCGGGACGGCAGACAGATGGTGGAGACCGGTACCGTTACCGTCGATCGCGCAGGAATAAAGAAAAAACTGCAGGAAGACGGTATCATCCCCAAGGAAGGAAGATACTAAACTATTATGAAGTTTCGCGCTAGTCGAGTGTAAGCTTGCTTACCCGACTCGACGACGCCGAAACTCCAGAATTTTAATTTATTAAAATTATGAAAAAGTCATTATTTACAATAGCGCTTGCGCTGGTAGCCCTGCTGGCAAGTGCGCAGATCAAGAAACCCGAACTCATGGTGGTTCCGTCCGATGTATGGTGCATCTCCAACGGCTATTATACCGAGGTGGAGAATATGGGTATCACCGCCAAAGTGCCTAACTACAAGCAAGCACTGCAGGAGAACATGGGGCTCAAACTGGCAATCGCCAAGATCAATGACCTGATGGCGGAGCGTGAGTTCCCGCTCAAGAGCATGGAGCAGGAGATCAAGAATCTCGAGCAACGCCGCATGGAGGATAACATGACCCTCTCCAAAGCAGGAAACGAACTGGCGGAGAGTCCGCTGGACGAAATAGCCCGTACGGCGAAATGTGATATCATTCTGGAACTCAGTTGGGAGGTCAAGGACTTCGGCCCGAAGCACTCGCTCTCGTATATCCTGGAGGCACGCGATGCCTATACCGCCAGGTCGATCGGTGCCGCAGCCGGTACCGGAGCGCCTTCCTTCTCCGCCGATGTGGATGTACTGCTGGAGGAAGCGATCGTGGCGAACATGGATAATTTCAACAACCGCCTCATGGATCATTTCACCGAGATGCAGACGATCGGACGCGAGATCACGCTGGATGTGAAAGTCTTCGCCAATAATGCCGCAGGCGTGGATCTGGAGACGGAGTTCGACGGTGAGGAACTGGTGGATGTCATCAATAACTGGCTGCAACTCAATACCGTACAGGGCCGTTTCACCATGCCGTACGCTTCCGAGAACATCGCTAATTTCACACAGGTCCGTATCCCTGTTTACGACGAACGCGGACGCGCCATCGACGCCAACGGCTTTGCCAAAGGATTAGCCAAACATCTCCGCAAAGCTCCGTATAACATACCCTGCAAAGTGATGGTCAAAGGCCTCGGTAGAGCCGTCATCGTACTCGGTGAAAAATAAAGGTATTTACTATTTAGTCATTTACAATTTACTGTTTGGATTGTTATGAAACGCATCTTTTCCATATGTATCGCCGCACTCATGAGTGCTGCCATGATGGCGCAGACCGAGTATCTGCCGATCTCCGTTTACGCCGCCGATGACTCCGAGTCCTTCCCGCAGGGCGCGAAAGCCATGATAGAGAACAAACTGACCCAACTGCTGACCAAAAACGGTATTGCCGGACTGGATTATCTGGGCCAGTTCGTCCTCACCGTTACCACCACTCCGCTGGACAAAGATATCATTGCCGGCCCTCCGGCGAAGATAGCGGAGAAGATGGAGATGAATCTCTATATCGTCGATGCGTACGCCAAGACGGTCTTCTCCTCCACTTCTTTCACTGTCCGCGGACTCGGCGAGACCGAGAACAAGTGCTATCTCAATGCCATCAGCCATATGCCGCTCCAGACGCCGCAGGTGACCCAGTTCATCAGCGATGGCAAGCAGAAGATCGTTGCTTATTACGATCATGAGGGCGAGGCACTGATCAAGAAAGCCCGCTTTCTGGCGAAACAGAAAGACTACGAGCAGGCACTGTACCTCGTTTCGCTCATCCCGCAGCAGTCCAGGCATTACGATGCCGCACTGACGGCAGGTCTGGAGATCTATCAGCAGCAGATCGATAACGAATGTAATATCTACCTCGCTGCGGCGCGGCAGGCTTGGGCGGCTGAGCAGAACGCGAAAGGGGCCGCAGCGGCAGGAGAGTATCTGGCGAATATACTGCCGGATGCCGGTTGCTACGACGAGGCGATGGCACTCTACCGCGAGATCAAAGGCAAGGTGCTCGATGACTGGAAGTTCGAGATGAAGAAATACCAGGACGGCATTGACATCCAGAAACTGCAGATCGACGCGGCGCGGCAGGTTGGTATCGCTTATGGTACCCATCAACCCTCGCAGAACACCTCGATTGAATTCTTGAGAACGCTTCTGTAAAGGATGAGAAAATTTCAAATATCATATCTCCAATCTTATATAATGCTTCTTCTTGCTTGTGCCGCATGGTCTGCACAAGCGGAAGAAACATTATCCTATCGCCGGAACTCGCTGGCTACCATGCTCGTCTTCCATCCCGAGGATGAGTTCGGACCGGAGATATACAAGGCCTTCGACTCGCTCCCTATTCCCGATAAATACGACGATCACACGATAGCCGGCACACGGATCATCGATAATAGCGACATCAAGGGGGTACGGCCTCGCGAATCCGGCTATTATAAAGCTACTTACGGCCACCAGCTTACTCCCTCCGAACTGCGCAAGAATGCCCTCTACACCGAGGAGCTCCTCAATAATGCCGGAATAGCCAAAAAGATGGTGGCGCTGTGGTTCGGCTTCAGCGGCAGTTCCGTTGACGACGCTACCTTCAACACCTCGCTCCTTCAGTCCCGCGGACAATACAACGCCTCCGATGTGGATGTAGCCCTCGCGCTCCAGACCACCCGCGGAGTGGCGTCTCTCTCCGACGCCGGAGAAGAACTGCTGAATAACACCTTCGTCCTCGTCAATGATATCACCTATGTCACGGCGGAGCAGGAAGCCGCTGCCGCCAAAACGGCAATGAACGTGATCGGAGGACTGCTCGACGCCTTCACCGGAGGCACCGGCGGACGCGATCTGGCGAAGACGGCGGGACAGATCGCCGACAGCTTCACTGGCTTCAAGGTCAAGACCCACTCCTATCTCTACCAGCTCGAATGGAATGACTCCGTCGCCGCTGTCTTCTATCAGTTCCACTACACCGATACGCCCGATCCGGCGAAAGTGCAGGCTTTCCTTGATGACAAGACCACCTACCGCCTCAAATACGTAGCCCACGAGTATGAGTTCGACAAGAAATCTGTCCTCAAAGGCAAATATTCCCGTACCGAACTCGTCCGTACCATCTGCGCACGGTCGATGGATAAGAATATCGTCGCTCTCGCCAAACAGTACGAGGATTTCAAGGTCAAGACACCCGTCTATTCCGTCCTCACGAACGAACGCGGGAAGATCGAAGGATATGCCGCCAAGATCGGTATGAAAGAAGGGATCTCCGAGAACTCCAAGTTCCAAGTCGTGCAGCGGATCATGGATCCCGAAACCGGCAAGACACGCTATAAATACATCGCTACCGTCAAACCCAAGAAAGGACAGATCTGGGACAACCGCTACAACGCCGTACTGGAGCAAGACGAAGGCGCCACCCTGCCCTATACCACTTTCGTCAAAACCGCCGGAGGCGAGATCCTGCCGGGCATGCTCCTTATCGAAGGCAAATACAGGAAAATCGAAAACTGAAACGAGCTCGTCTCCCGACGAACTCGCTTCATAAATATAACAAACAATCTCTAATAACAACTAAATTCTAGTGTCTTACCATCATCAGAACAAATCCCGTGCCAAACTGCATTCACACCCGTAATTTTTAATTCATATTTTTTATACCATGCTGTACGAATGGATCATATCCATGCCGATGATGCTGTGCTTCTTCTGGAGCATCTTCTGGCTCTTCCGTTGGTACGGAGACCGCTCCGAACCGCGGGTGAAGAGGACGATCACCCTCTTTTTCATAGCAGCTACAATACTTTATACGGACCATTGGCTCTATTTCTCGGGGGTGCAGTCGTTTGTCGGTACATGGACTTATCTCATCGCTAATCTCAGCGTCTATCCTATTTATTATACGTACCTGCGTGCGTTGACACGCGTGAGGCCCAACGCGGAGATGTACCTTCTCTTCCTGCCGGCTGCGGTCATGGCGGTCTTTTTTCCGCTCAATACGCATTTCGGATGGTTCGCCGGTGAGCACTTGCTGCTCATCACCCGGCTCTGTTTTGCCGTAGAGGTGGTTTGGGTATGGTGGCGCGGTTACCGGGTCTTACGTGAGACCCGCGCACGGTTGGATGACATCTATTCGGATGACCGTAGTTACCTTCTCCATCCCACCTATCTGATCCAGCACCTCTTGGGTATCACCGCGGCGTTCTCCATGTGTCTCAACCTTCTGGGGCGGGATTTCTTCGCCGAGAGTATGGTGGTTAGCATACCGGCGGTAGTGATGTCGGCACTGCTGTTCGGTATCGGCTATGTAGCGGCGCATACCACCCTTCCACAGGAAACCATCCATACGGAGGCACCGCAGGCTAAGGAAACTACGATAGAAGAAACCGATGCGCTGATGCAGGCGATAACTACCGTTCTTCGCGAACAGAAACTGTTCGCCTTGCCCGACCTGACCATTCAGGACTTGGCTTCCGCCGTACATAGCAACCGCACCTATGTCAGCCAATGTATCAACCGCCGCACGGGACTCAGTTTCTCCCAATATATTGCGCGTTACCGCGTGGAGCACGCACGGCAGATACTCCGCGATCCCGGCTATAGTTCCGACAAGGAAGCAGTAGCCAACGCCATCGCCCTCAGCGGCTTCGCCTCCGAACAGACCTTCTACCGCGTCTTCAAGGAACTCACCGGCGAAACACCCCTCCAATACAGAAAATCCAACATCTGACGGCTGATAGCTGACGGCTGACAGCCCCCCCTTCACTTTTGTACGATTTGAGAGTAGAATTGTACGATTTGAGAATGCTTTTTCATAAAAAAGCAGTAATTTTGTGCGTTCATTTGATTAGTAACACACAAATTATTGTTTTATGAAAAAGATTTTATTCTTCGCCCTTGCGCTGGTAGCCGGCGCACTGGCATTCACTTCTTGTGACAAGAAAGACAAAGAAAATGTAAATCCGCTAATCGGCACATGGACAGCCACAGTCGATAGGGGTTGGTCTATAATCGAGTACACCCTTATTTTTGAGGAAACGAACTACTCCCTCTCGGATAAGAACAACGTCGATACCAAAATTGATGTAGGTACCTACGATGTGAATCTGGAAAAGCAAACCGGTGTGATGCATCAAAAAACCGTTACCTTCATCAGCGATGTGCAAAACGGTACTTTCCCCAATGAAGAGGATCATCCTTTCACATATTCGATTAACGACAAAACGCTGAACATTACGATTGATCCAGACGAGGATCATCCGATGAAACTGACACTCACCAAAGATTCTCAGAACGATCCCGGCAAACCGGCAGACGATGACGAGCCGAGTGACATCAACATCGACCCGGCAAAACTTGTCAACACCGAATGGCGCACCGACTCCTGCTTCATGAACGGTCAGAAAACACAGCTGCCCCATCTCTACATCGAGATCCTCTCCGAAGATGCAGCGTTGATAAACGGTGAGAACCATAACTTCGCGTTCACCGGCAACAAATTGTCTTGTACCTATTTTGAGGATATGCTTTTCACCATCGTGGAAGTGCAGGAAGGCTGGGCACACGTCAAAGGAGATAACGGCAGCGATGTCTATCTGTCCCAACTGCCGGCAAAAGATATTGAAGCCATGATCATGGACCAACAAGTTTCCGACTTCGTAGGCACATGGAAGTTTGCATACTACACCTATAGCAACAACAACTCGGGATACGAAACGCGCACCGCTGGCACTAACCCCGGCGTAGAGACCTGGGAGTTCAAGGCCGATGGCACATGTATTTACAACAGCTGGTTCTCCGGCGAGACCGTAACGGGCACTTGGGAGCACAGCTACTTCGAGATCAAGTTCACCAAGAATCCGGCTATAGGCGTTATCACAGAGGATGAAATGATCACCGTTCAGCCCCTCACGCCCAACTGGATGTGTCTCTATCGCAGCACGAGCGGAGGCACCCAGAATTTCCAATGGTGGTTCGTTCGCGTAAAATAATAATTGTTGGTTAATTGTGGATAATTGTTGACTTATAAAAAATATCGATAATTGTTGACTTATGAAAAAATTCTTTATTTTCGCCATCGCACTTGTAGCAAGTGCTTTGACATTCACATCTTGTGACAAGAAAGACAACAACGGAGCGGATGATCCGAACGCAGTTGTTTTCAATGCTGTCGGCGAACTGCGCGGAGTGATGTTCCCTGTACACAACGACCAGCAGCAGGCGGTCATCACCTTGCACCCCAACGCCAAGACCGTGGATGTGAAGTTTGTGAACGCACGCATCGCGTCCGAGGACGAGACACCGCAGGATATCTTTATCCATAATATGCCGGTCAGTTCCGAGGACGGTCACTTCTCTCACATCAATCTCGTGCTGGCAGACGGCTCGGCTTATAAGCCCTTCCCGAAATCCTATGCGTACGCGGTGATGGATGAAAACCGCACGCGGTTCAACATCCATTGCGGCAACGACGACGAGCAAGACACCCAGGTTTACCTCGTCTTCGGAACTATGCTCAAATAAAAATAATACTTTGTCATGAAAAAACTTCTATTCTTCGCCCTTGCGCTGGTAGCCGGCGCACTGAGCCTCAAGGCACAAACGGCTTTGGATACCACGCAGATTGATGGTATCTGGTACATCCTCGACAAAGCCAACCAGACGGCGACCGTCACCTACGGACCCGCCACCGGTGAAGCCGGTATGTGGGGCGGCATCGGGCAGGACACCTACAGCGGACGCCTCATCATCCCGGAGACGCTGAATGCGTGGGATGACCAGCTCGGCAGCTTTGAATACACCGTGAACGCCATCGGTGACAACGCTTTCTCTTGGTGCTCCAACCTGACCGGCATCGTCATCCCTAAGACCGTACAGACCCTGGGACTGAACCTCTTGCAACGCACCGGTTCGGTGACGGAACTGAAGATTGAAGACGGCGACTCTCCGATCTACTTCCGCTCCAACCAAGGCGATTACGGAGAGGAAATATCTTTCCAGGAACTGGCATACAGTTGCACGTACCTCTACCTCGGTCGTAATGTGGAAGTGATCAGCGATCAGGAATGGGCATCGCCTGTTTTCCATACATGGAGCGAAGTGATGAACGTTGTGATTGGAGAAAAAGTCACAGAAATACCCCTTGCTTTCTGTCCGTATGCACGTGGACTGCAAAGCATTCAGCTGAACATGGATTTCGTGTTGGAACCGGGACCGCGTATGTTCGGTTGGCTGGACGAAGACACGCCGCAGCCCGACGCTTCATCCATCACACTCTATGTGCCCGAAGGTCTGGCAGACGATTATCGGGCGGATGCATTCTGGAGCCGCTTCACCGTTCAGGAGATGGACATCTCGCGGCAGTACGGCATCCGATATGTGGACTACACCTTCGATTTCTACGAAAGCGGACTCTATTACAAAGTCTGGCAGAAAGAAGAAGGATCAGGCGATTTGTACCTCTCCGTCGCCCTTCCGCAAGTATGGTATCTCAACCCGGACGGTTCGTATGTCAGCACATGGAGCTCCGAGTTCCCCTACAAGCAGTCGAGCATCGTCATTCCGGACTCGGTGACCTTCTACTCCTTCACCAACAGTTCCGGAACCAAGTATTCAGCAGCGCCGCTGGAGGGCTGGACACGCCACCGCTGCGCTGTAGAGGAAATCGGCGAATACTGCTTCCGAGGTGCGTCCAACCTCAGCAGTCTGACCATACCAAGTACTGTCAAGTATATAGGCACGGAAGCCTTCGAATATACGGACAAACTATTCTCGCTTGACATCCCTGAATCGGTGGAAAAAGTAGGTTGGCTCGCTTTTGCCCGTACGGGACTCAAAGAGGTCGTTATCCCCGCTTCGTCTTCGAACTGGTTAGAGAGCGACGCCGCTTTCCAGGATAACGAGAACCTCACCAAAGTGACCTTTGCCCAAGGTACCACGGCTATTCAGGACCGTATCTTCTTCGGCTGTACCGCCCTGCGGACTATCATCATCCCCGATGAAGTAATGTACATCGGTCCGGGTGCGTTCGCCGGTTGCGAAGCCTTGACAGAGATCCATCTGCCGGCATCGCTGCAGGTATTGAACAACCGCCTCTTCCGTGGCTGCCCGCTCCGTGCACTGGAGATCCCCGCGGGAGTCATTGAGATCGAAGGATCGGCGTTGCTGGGTACCTCGATCGGCAAACTGACCGTAAACCCTGCCAACACCGTGTTCGACAGCCGTGACAACTGCAACGCCATCATCCGTACTGCCGACAACACCATCATAGCGGCTACCGCCGGCGCCTTCATCCCCGCTTCTGTGGACTCTATTGCACAAGAGGCATTTGTGGAACTGGATGGCATCCGCTCACTCACACTGCCTGCTAATCTCAAGAAAATCAAAGAGATGGGTCTGATGAACCTCACAAATCTCACCCTCATCACCTCTCATATCCAAAAACCTGCCGGCGTGCTCGAAGAAGGCGCGTTTGAGAACTGGTACAACGACCCGCACGAGACAGCTACCCTCTATGTACCCGCCGGTACGCTCGCTGCCTACCGCGCTGATGAGCAATGGAACCGCTTCCAAAACATTGTCGAGATGACACCGGAGAACAAACCCGCTTCCGTAGAAGACATCGCGCCGATAGCCGAAAGCGGCACTGCCTCAATGGCTGACTTGCCTGCCAACACCGACCTCACCAACGCCGTAGTGGGCAACCTCTATCTGACCTGCGACACCACCAACGGGGACCATTACGACGCTGCCGAACAAGCCCTCGTCCTCAATACCGTCGTCGATGAAGTGATGATAGAGAACGTGCTTGCCAACACCGGCAACATGGATGTAATTCGTAATAACTTCAGCGGAATTATCCTCACTATCCCTGCCGGAACAGGCACACTCAGTCTGACGATCCAAACTACCGGCAACCGCGAAGTGGCAGTACTCGTCGAGGGCAGCGAAGCAGAGACCTTTGCAAAGGCTGCCAAAGGCTTGATCGAAATCCCCTACTCGGTTGAAGGTGATGCTTATGTCTTTGTCTATGGCGTGGTAGCGGAAGAACCGGAAGCACCGGCTAACATACCATCCAAGTTCCGCGCACGTGTAAAACGTACCGAAGCAGCAGAGAACAGCGTCAGCATCTACGATGTACAATGGGTAGTATCCTCCGCCACCGGTGCAGAGAATGTACGAAGTGACCAAAAACCAAGTACCAAAGTACTCCGCAACGGTCTCTTGCTTATCGAGAACAACGGCAAGACCTACAACGCCCTTGGCGCAGAAATAAAATAAAATTTGCTTATTATGAAAAAGATTTTATTCTTCGCCTTTGCGCTCGTAGCCGGCGCACTGGCATTCACTTCTTGCAACAACGAAAAAGGTAACAATCCCGAAAGTCAGATTATCGACCCGAAGAATGTTACCGCAGAAGACATCATCGGCGAATGGCGCCAAGACAGCGCCTTCGGAGAGTTCCAAACCGGTGCAGAGTACCACCGACGGCCTTTTATGGTTACCAAGGATCATATTGATGGCGAGTGGGGGGCTTATACCTTAAAGGACGGCATCTTGTCTATCAATATTCACGAACGCGACTGGGGACAAGTCGAGGAGGTATATATCGACCGTCAAGTCGAGTTGGAGATCGTCAGCTTTGACAAAAGTCTCAAACGCGCTGTGCTCAAGCAAAAAGATGCTACGTTCATCATTTATGATGAGGAGCCCCCTTATGCAGAACACGAGGTAAAAGGCGAGTGCACGTACTATTTCAGCATGTTTCCGGAGCCTTACGGAAAGGATGTGGAAGTAACGGAGGAGAATGTCAAAGGTGTTTGGTTTGAGGAATACGAAGCGTATGGTGATAGCGACTATCCGCTCTCGAGAGGCGTTACGCCGCACTATAACTTCGACTATTTCGGCGATAACCATGAGTTTATGAATGTCATGGCCGTAGAGATGAATCCCTTCAATGCTTTCCCGCATCCGGGCTTTTGGAAGTTCCATGACGGCGGGTTGGAGTACGTGGAGGCATATAGCGGCCAAACCTACGAAGACATGAGTTGGGGTATATACAATTTCTATAAAATCGAGAAATTGACCGACCAATTTATGGTTCTTCATGCGACTTGGGATAACGGAAAAGGCAATCAGTACTACTATATGAGCCGCACGAACATGAAGAAAGAAGATATTATACGTGAATAACTTATTTAGTTTATGAAGAAAATCTTATTTTTCGCCTTTGCGCTGGTAGCCGGCGCACTGGCATTCACCTCTTGTGAGGGAAACAAGAACAACCCGGACAACCCGCAGGAGCAGGAAATCAAACCCGCCGACCTCATTGGTAGCATGTGGCGCGCGGACAGTGTGTTCATCAATAACGTCCCCGGAGGACCGCACGCCATCGTTGAGGTGCTGGACGCACAGAAAGCGGTTGTGAACGGCGACACGGCCGAGTACTCCTTCAAGGGCAACATACTCAACTTCCGCGGCGGCGAGATTGAGGTATCCGCTTATACCGGAAAAACGGCCATTCTCAGCCTGCCGGACGGAGGACCGAAGATGTATATGAGCAGACTGCCCGAATGGGACATGGAGAGCATAGTCTTAGAGCCCAAGACCGAAGATTTCGTCGGTACATGGAAACTGGCGTACTATACTATGAACAGCCATACCATCGAAGGTGCATGGAATACCATGGGCACGAACCCCGGTGTCGAGACCTGGGAACTCCGCGCAGACGGTACCGCTACGTATCATAGCACCTTCTTCAACGAGACCGAAAACGGCACTTGGAGTTACGAGTATGGCATGCTGATGGTCAAAAATCCTGCGCGAAGTCACCTTCGTGACGAGAACGACCGCATCACCGTGCAGCCCCTCACCAAGAACTGGATGGGCTTCGTCCGCGGCGATGGCAATACCACCTATCAATGGTTCTTCGTCCGCGTGAAATAACCAACCACACTTAACTTACTCGCTTATGAGCGCTCACGAACCTCCGTGAGCGCTTTTTTCGTTTGTAACCCCGAATCGGTCATTAGCGTTTTAGGGTAGCTCCTTCACCAATACCGACCGCACGAAATTGGGGAACTGCATGCAGGCTTCTTTGTCCGTCAGCTGCGCACGCCACCGCTCATACATCTCCATATACCGCGGGTGCGACTTGTCACGCACGATAGCCGCCGCCTCTCTGCATGCCGCACCCCATCTGGCGCGCTGGCTCTTCTCGCCCTCAGTCAGAGGGTGACGCGTTAAATCACGCGGCTCTTGTGCATAGATCTCCTTCGGTCCATGCCCCACCACTTCGCCCGTAAGCGGATCCTTCACCCCTTTCCGGCGCGTGACTAACATATGTGTCTGATTTTTCTTCTTGCTCAATGCGCCGGTGAAAACCTCAAATCCGGCTGTAGGTTTGTAATGTGCCATAATTCTATAATTTTTTGTTGTGTCAGTTTTGTCAGTTTTGTCAGTTTCGGAATTTCTTTACCTTCTTTGATAAGCTTCGTTTGGTATCTTCGTTGGTAGGCTTCGCTTGGTATCTTCGTCGGTAGGCTTCGTTTATTTTGCCGGATACCATCCGGCGCAAAACCGACAAAACTGACAAAACTGACAAAACTGACATGATATTTTTTTATAATCCGGGTATTTCTGCTCCGTAAATCGTTAGTTGTTCTTGTATATTATTAGTGATTCGTTACCCATTACCGAGGGTATTCCCTATGCACAAGCCAACCGTTTCCTATATATGCCATGACGGACCTTTTGGATGATGCCTGTTTTTTGCCATTCGTCATTCCATCGGAAGGCTGTTCGCTCGGTTACCCCCTGTAATTTGGCTTCCTCCACAAGCTGTCTGCTCTCATACTCCGCAGGCAGCAGACTCAGCAGCACCTGTCTCTGGTCCAACACCTGCACCTGCGGCACCGCCTCTTCTTCCACTCCTTTGATCATCTTGTACGCCGCCGCCATATGCAGCATCAGCTTGTTCCCGATCATCTCCGCCACCTGATAATCCGCATCCGAACAATGTAATCCGGTCTGTATTCTGTCAGTGAAACGGTCTGTACTCTGTATTCTCAGCGCGGAGAGAACCATCGCCATCCGCTCTATCTGCACCGCCATACGCAGTACCACAGAGTGGAAATTCTGCCCGAGCAGCTGCATCAGCATCGGGTACGCGTTCTCCAAGTGCTGTCCCAGACGCGCCCGCTGCTCGTCGCTCAGCCGGAACTCTACCGGCTTCGCAAAATACAGCTGCTCATACAGCCCGTACAACTGCTCCGCTGCCACACGCATCACAACGCTACTCCCGCCTCCCGGCTCCACATACTGATGGTTAAAAGCCTGCTGGTCATTGACAATCAAAGTCAGCAACCGCGAGAAATAGCCGTTCTCGATACTCGGCACGAGGGCTTTGTACTGGCTGAACGTACCCGTGAGCAGCACGCTCAGCTGCGGGCACGCAATCACGGAAGAATTGTTCGCACGGTTGCGGGTGATGGGTTCGTGCTCGGCAGCCTTGCGCAGCGCAGTATTATAGTTCGCCACCGACGCACGCCATACATCGGTGATGACCGAACCTTCGCTCTCGTGGATATATCCGCGTCCGTTCTGTTTCTCCAACCGCCGGTAGAAACCCGGATAGGACGAGTCGCCGGCTATCACCAACGGCTGCGTCTCATGTACCTTGCTCACCAGCTCCAACGCCAGATTGGCAATACCCTTTCCGCAAGCCGCCGACCCTACAATAAAACATTGCAGATTAGCATAGTACTTCTTCCCCGTCAGTCCGTAGCGGAAGTAGAGATTGGGCATACAACTTCCCGCCGCCGTCAGCAGCGAGAGCAGCAGCATGTCTTTCTCTGCATCGCTCTGTGCGAGTGCCATAATGGGTCGAATAACTGCCGGCAGTGCCTCCGGCTCGATGTGTTTGGCGATGTGGAGATCCTGCTCCTCCTTCGCCGGAATAGTTAATTTGTTCATCATAATTAGTAAGGTTTTAAAATGTTAATATTTGGGGTCCCCGACGGGCGCTAACAGAGTGCACCCGGTAGGGAGAGCGGAGACAATGGTCGCACCTACCGATTAGCGGTAGCGGTTCGGTCTTTTGCGACCCATTTGCCGAACGCGACCCTCTCTATAATTAGGCGTTTTAGGCATAGCACCGCAGGTAAATGCGCTTTTCTCCCCTCTCGACCCTCTCACCAAGTAGCGACAGATCTTCCCCCTCTCCTCCCTTGTAAAACAAGGGCCTCCCAAAAAGCACTACAAATCCTGTCGCTTTTTTTCTCGTTGCTTTTCTTTCGGCATTTCCTCTTTGGCATCCGCCATGCATGGCGGATTGGAAATGCCGCCTCTGCCGTTTGTCCCTTTCGGCGGCATTCTTGCCGCCGTTGTGTTCTTTGTGTTTTTTATATTCTTTGTATTCTGTGTATTCTTTGTAGCCGTTGTATTCTTTGTATTGTGCCGACTGCCAGTCGGCGTTTCCTTCTTCCTCTCTCCGCCTCGAACCTTGCCTCCCTCCTGCTCAGACCTTGTGCCTCCCTTCTGCTCAGCCATCCGGTATAGCGTTAGCGGTCTGGAATATCCGGATTTTCCAATCCCCCTTTCGCTCTTTCGATAACCCGATAACTCGATCTGTCGATTTCTCGGGAAAGGCCTAAATCTGCCTAAATTTGCATAAAGAGGCATATTTCTCCTCCAAAACTTGCATATATCAAAAAAAGTCTATAATTTTGTAGCGACTTTCATTTTGTGAAAGAAGAAAGTGGTACTTTTGCAGCGTCAAAACGAAAATTGCATTATGAACGAGCTGTTATTACAATTGTATTCCAAGTATTGGAATGACATGATGCAGAACGTATTCAAGGCAGATGAGAAGAATCATCCTTCTGCTTATCCGTTTTTGCTGCAAGTTACTCAACATTATCAGAACGCACCTAAGCGCGTCATGTTCTGCGGGATGGAAGCCGAGTATTGGGGCGGCGAGTTTCGCGAACCTTATGACGTTACTCCCCCTACTTTTATGGAGGAGTATCACGGCTTTGTCAATCACAACTGGGAAAGCAATCGCAAACAAAGACCGGGCAAGAACTCCCCTTATTGGAACTTCCAATGGAACATTATGAAGCGCTTTCCGGAAGTGGGATACGTGGCGCAGAACATTGTAAAAATTGGCAAGCGTTGGGATAAAGGCTGCGATGATTTCATCTTCCAACGGACGCTGGAGCACTTTCCTGTTTGGAAAGAGGAGTTGAAGATCCTTCGTCCGGATATCATTATTTTCATTGCTCAAGATTCTTACGAAGAACGAATCCGTGCGGTTGCTGGAGATTTTGAAGCCACACCCGATGATGAACTGGGTAGCTTTTTAACCAAAATCGTTTTCGATGATCCGGAGATGCCTGCTGCCTATCGTATCTCAATGGTGCCTCGTACTTTACAGTTTCAGGGGTTGTATAATAGGATGGCTGATAAGGTTAGCGACATTATTGCGTCATCAATAGGCTTGCACACCATGAAGCCTGCGAGAGTTGTTGCAAGAGTGACTATAGGCAAAGAGGCTTTTGCGCAAAAAGTGCCTTCGGAAAAGGCTAAAGAATATAGTGCCATAGGGCAAAGGTTGAACAAGCGCTTTTACGCTTATAAACAGGAATACCCGCAATGGTCAGACGAGCGTGTATACGCAGCTGTTGCCTATTCCTATGCCGTTGAGAGAGAAGGCTTGGAGATAACTAATATCGAACAAGCATCTACCCTCCGACTACGCTGGGATGCCTTCGTAGAAAGGGTACGCATATATCTATTGAAAAGACGATACTACAAATCATAAAACTTATGAACGATTTACTTTTAGATTTGTATTCACAGTATTGGGATGGAATGATTGAGAATGTCTATAAGGCAGACGAGGTAAATCATCCTTCTTCTTACCCCATTTTGATACAGGCTACGCCGCATTATCTGAATGCGCCCAAACGCGTCATGTTCTGCGGGCAGGAAACATACGGTTGGGGAAGAGAGTTTCCTGATCCGGATGCGACTACTCCTAGTAAGTTGATGGGAGTTTATAATGGCTTCGTCAACAAGAACTGGGGTGGAAAGCAGATAAAGAAGCCTGGATATAACTCCCCATATTGGAACTTCCAATGGAACATTATGAAGCGCTTTCCGGAAGTGGGATACGTGGCGCAGAACATCGTCAAGATTGGGAAGCGCCGGGATAAAGGTTGCGATGATTTCATCTTCCAACGGACATTGGATTATTTCCCTGTATGGAAAGAGGAACTAAAGATATTGCGTCCTGACTGTATCATCTTTCTGACAGGTTCTTATGATTGGAGAATTCGCAAAACTGCCGGTGATTTTGATATCAAGCATGTGGAAGGCGTTGGTGGTTTATTGGACCAACTGGTTTTCAAAGATCCGACAATGCCTATTACTTTCCGGACCAATCATCCACGCGCTTTGCAGAGCAAAGGAAAGTATTATTTAATGGCAGATGCCATCAGTGATATCATCTCGAGATTATAAGGAGAACGTGCTATGAAGAAATCATCAACATCGTATCTTTTTGAGTGTTACATCTGGCTTGTAAACACAATCGCACGCGGGCCAATCACCCGCGCCGCTATAGATGATATGTGGGCGCGTGCATCCGTGAATGATTACAAAACGGATTCAATTCCGGAATGCACTTTCCATCGCTGGCGCAATAATGTAGAACTGCTCTTCGATGTCACCATCAAATGCAATACGCGTGGTGAGTATTACATTGAGGATGGGAACAACTTGCATAGCGATGATTGGCGCAATCGCATGTTTCAACTCTTTGCCATGAACTCGCTTATCAAAGACAGCAAGGAGTTGCGTCATCGCATTTTGCATGAGCATGTTCCTTCCGGCGAGAAGTACCTCACGACGGTTGTAGAAGCTATGCGGGATGGCTGCGTCTTGGAAATGACCTACCAAGGCTTCGCCAAAACAGAGCCATCCACGTTTATGGTAGAGCCTTATTGCCTGAAGATGTTCAAGCAGCGTTGGTATATGTTGGCGCATTCCGTAGGGAAAAACAAGACGCTCATCTATTCGCTCGACCGTATTCACGCCTTGGAGCCTACCACGCAGAAATACCAACTGCCGAAGGACTTTGACGCGGAGTTCTATTTCCGCAATGTGTATGGAGTGAGCGGCATGGAAGATCAGCCGCAAGAGGTTGAAATCAAGATAGAGGCCTACCAAGCCAATTTCTTGCGTACACTACCTTTGCACTCTTCGCAGACAGAGATTGAACGCCAAGAGCAGTATTCCATTTTTAAATATAATATAGTGCCTTCGTTTGAGTTCAAACAAGAACTGCGCAAGCATGGCTCGGTTTTAGAGGTGCTTAAACCGCAGTGGCTGCGTGACGAGTTCCGCAAGGATTTAGCGTATCAGCTTTCTAAATATCAGGACTAATGGAAACAACGATAGAAAATAAGGTCGCAGACATTTTACGGCGCATGAAGAGTTACCAAACGAGCGACCCGACAGAGAAAGAACTGCGTGCGTTGAGTAATGAATTGCTGGAAGTTAGGCGAGCAATGGATAAGATAGACGATAAACTCCGCAAAGGCTATTGGTATTACAACCAGTTCTACACTTGTTGGGCTGCCAGACACGAAAATGCCCGCCAAGAACGCATCGAGGCGTGGAACGCAAGCCGTCAGTTGGATATGTTTAACCCTCTAAGTTAGGAGATATGGAAAAGACGATTAATCAACAATTAGATGAGTTGTTTGATAAATGGGAGAATCAACTCTCAAGTGAAAAGAAAGAAAAGTTTTGTCGTGATGGTATAATGCTTCGTCCTTCAGGCAAAGATGTAAATGAATTATGGCAAAATACAGCAAGGCGCGTAGCTTTCTTATTGAAAGATAAAAGCGATAACTCTTGTGACGACATCCGCACTTGGTTAGTAACCGAAAAAGAAATCAGCAAAAATAATCGCGAACTTAAAGGAGGAATAGTCGGAAGAACTTGTTTCTTACCCAATATCGCTAGAATGCTATACGGGTTACTAAATGTCTCTATAAAAGACGACAATCCACTTGGCTTTGAAGAAGTAAATAATACAAAAATGCAGGATGTTATAGAGACTTGGAATACAGCCCCAGTTGCTCTTGTTGAAACAAAAAAGATAGCCGGAGGAAAATCAGTATCAGATTCAACCATGCGGAAGACTATAGCTAATGACAACATTCTTTTACAAGAAGAATTAGACATCTTAAAGCCCAGTATTATTGTATGCTGTGATGCCAATGATTCTCAATTTACGTATGTTACTGATACATATATGAAGGGTAAAAGATGCAAATGCATATTAAATAACTCCATTGAATATCAAGATGTTAAACCATGTAGCATCTATTATTATCCCGATGAAAAAGTCGCAGTTATTAAGTCATATCATCCCACGAAGCGCGGAAAAAAGAATTGGATGGTATATGAACGTGTGGTATGTACTCTACGTGCTTTATTAAAGGAATATCCCGAACCTTTTGAAAAGTTAAAATAATTTTCTCTTCTTTCATCTTGTGAAAGCATAATGTAGTAATTTTGCAGCGTGATTCTTATTTCGCGTAGTCGTTCAAACGATTATTTCGAAGCGGGTCACGCTGTAACTTTATTAACTGCTAAATTATTACATTATGGAACCACTTATCGCCGCTATTAAACCGTATCTTTCGGAAGGCGAAACTTACTTTTTCCGCCCTGACAAGTTCTATTTTGAACTGAATGTGTGGGAAACTGATTTCGAGGACCGCCTTGAGACTTACATCAAAATCTCGGATCTGCGGTTTGCTATCGAGCATGGCTTTAACCTGACAAAGCACGTTATGGAATATGTTGAAAATATGCCGAAAGAGCCGGGCTATCTTGAACCAATCCTTGCTGCCTTTCGAAGGTATATAAAGTTCTTGCGGACGGGCATTGGTTTGTCAGATGGCACATTCAACATTTCAAATCCACTTATGAGCCTTGGCGTTGAAGAAACGATAGAACTGTTTTGCAAAGAAGCTATGGTATGCTTACCGTTAGAGTCTGTCCCTCATTGGAATTATAGGGCTTTATTGGTTGCCAGAGATGCGCATATTATAAGTGATGATGAATACTATGATATATGCACAAGCCCAACCGATTATTATTTAGAAGCTATGGAGCGTATAAAAATAAAGGAACGTGCTCTTTGGGACGAGAAGAACGAACATCCATTTAGATGCAAGGTGCTTTCTCTGTTATGAATATCCCAACTTACATGAACTTTGCTCTGAGTGATTTTATCTTTGTTCGTGAATTCAATTGGGATTTCTTTATTACCAATGAAGATACATTTCTGTATAAGGCATCAAGGTAAAAAGTGTCGTTTAGTAGGGGCTGCCGACTATTTCTGCCGGTGGTTTTCCTTTTATACTTACCGACGGTCTGCCGAAATACATGCATTTTCATGCTATTTGATGCTATCGAAAAAGTAGACACTTAGGTGGAAAAAATATCGTATACTTGTA
>CAMKPZ010000001.1 GCA_946414805.1 uncultured Bacteroidales bacterium | reverse complement strand
TCAAAAAAAAGCAGTAATTTTGCACGCTTTTTTGCTAAATGGTACATGGTAAATGGCCAAATAGTAAATGGGGAGAGTTGTCTGAGTGGTCGAAAGAGCCGCACTCGAAATGCGGTATACGCATTACGTCGTATCGGGGGTTCGAATCCCTCACTCTCCGCAAAGCGTCGAGCTCGGGAAACCGGGGGATTAGCAGAAACGATAAACGGAAGTCCATTTGGGCTTCCGTTTATTATTGTGCAGAATATCGGGCAGATAGAGTTCACTCTAAGCTGAACGGTGTTTTGTGCAATAATAGGAGACACATAGTGTCGTTTAGTTTCTGTTAATCATCCGGTTTCCCGAGCCCGGCGCTTTGCTCTGGATGCCGCCGGCAGGCGTTAGGGTTTTCGAGGTGGGATTGCCGTAGGCAATGCCGGTGCCCTCGAATCCCTCACTCTCCGCGGTAAAAGAATAGGGATACCCACAAGGGGCGTCCCTATTTCTTTTATTCGGATATGAGGGCCTTCTCAACCCCCGATCGGTGGGTTCTTATCTCGCTTCGCTCGAACGATTATTGCAAGCAATTTTCTTATCTCGCTTCGCTCGAACGATTATTGCCTACGGCAATTTTCGAATCCCTTAAACAAAGTGTCCTCGAATCCCTCAGATACTTATTTTGCCAAGTAACTGAGCAATAATACTGCGAGTATGATTAAGATTATTGTCAAAACATTTGTTTTCTCCAATGGGTCTGACTTGATCAATGACGGCTGTTTTGCTATGCCATTCTTGCGTGCATAGAAATAATTGATACTATCTTTAACCTTGTTAAATGGGAATGCAGACAAGTCTATCTGATATATTGAATTTTCAATCTCTTTCTCAGTTATATCAGTATCTGCTAATTCCGCAAAATCTACCATATCATCAGGAATTTTAGTACCTTTTTTAAAGAATGTGATTAAATATCCATCCATTTGTGCCCGCTTGATTTGCTCCCATGAGATATGTATCTCCTTAAAATCCATCTTGAGATTCAGCCGTTCGGTATTTGCAGCATATCCACGAATCCCTTTTTCGTCTATGACCAAGTAACTTCGTAATAGTTTACAACTATTTACAAATGCAAGGGTAAATAATACAGAAATGCCACCAAAAAATATCAAAATAACAAGCAATATTCCGATTGGGGGCGTGCTAATAAATGTTTTGTATAATATTATACCAAACATCGAAATAATGGCAAGGCAAATTATCGGTATAAAATAGTTTTTGGGTTGCTTGACCGCTTCAAACCGCACTCCTTCTGCGTCAAATGTACCCGGGTCATAGTTAGAAAAAATCGCTTTACGCCCTTGTTTGTGTTTTTTATTACGAGTTAGTAACAGAGGAATAATAGTCGGCAAAGCCATAATTGCCACTACGATGATGATACATATTAGGATACCCAATAACATATTCCCTCCGGTAACCTTCCTTACCCATCTCCCCAATTTGCCGGGCTCGCCTCTGTGTGGTTTTGCGGACTGCTGAGCATGTGTTTTTTCAAAGTCTTTTGTTCGGATAACTATTACACCATAGGCAGCGCGTTCTCCATATAGGTCTGTTGCTTCTTTCTCATTTAAAATGGTAACCGAGGCTATTTCGGAACTTTCGGGAACATCGGATGGCTGCACACCGATTTTACCATCTACAATATACAATGGCATATGTACAAAACCGACTGTGTCCGTCCTGTCATTCCCTGTTGCCGCGACTGCCAGCGGAAGTAATAGTAATATTAGGAGAATATGTATTTTACGCATATAATAGCGATTAAATTAGCGTTTTTTTAATCACGATTCATTTCATTCTGTTGAAAATGTAATCGGCACGCTGTACTTGACTCGCACCACTTTTCCTTTTAAGACTCCCGGTTTCCATTTGGGCATAGACTTTATCAATTGGATACCTTCCCTATCCAACCACTTATTGCCTGATGATTCAGCAATTTCAACATTTGAGATACTGCCATCTTGTTCCACAACAAATGTAATTATTACACGTCCTTGGGCGCCATCAGCCTTGTTGGGATAGCGAATATTGTTGGCAAGGTAATCAAATAATGCTTGTTGACCGCCAGGAAATTCGGGCGTTTGATTTACAATAGCATGAATGGTCGTATCCGTACTGATAACCAAAGAATCATTCGTCGGGACTTGGGTTACAATCTTAAAAGTCACAGGTACAGTATATTTCACTCGTACTATTTTTCCCGCAGACCTTCCAGGAATCCATTTGGGCATTGAAGCAATAACATAGACAGCTTCTTCATCCAATTCTTTATTTCCAGAAGATTTAATAACCTTAATAGCAGAAAGGTCACCATTGGAATTGACTACAAATTGGCAAATTGTCCGCCCTTGAATACCATTTATGCGTGCAGATTCCGGATATACCACATTGTCTGCTATATATTGGAACATCGCTTTCTGACCTCCGGGAAACTCGGGCAATTGTTCTGAAGATAAATATATGGTGTCATTCTCTGCCTCGGGAGACTCTATTTCATCTTCCGAGTAGTATTCTATCTTACGGCTCGTAATGGTAGTAAACCATCCCATAGGAGTATTCGTATTTGTCATTCCCTTTAGGTGAAGCCAATTACCATGTTTGTCGTAATTTGATAAAAACATGCGCATATTACTATCTTCAACCTTCACTAATTGGCCTTTTTTATTTACAGTATATTTTCTCTCAAAGGATTTGCCATCCTTTTCATTTACACAATGCATTACGTAATTTCCATCAGGGGAATAATGAACATTATACAGGTTTTTACTTCTCCAATCCTTATATGAATCAATACGCCCTATAGAATCGTATTCATATGTGTATCTCAAAACTAATGAATCATTCTTGCGGTTCATATTTTCATATGTTTTGACAACTCGTTCGAGCGAATCGTACACAATAGAATCTTTTGCAAAGAATTTACCATTCCTGTAGCATATATCAGAGATTTTATGCCCCGCAGAATCAAATGTAATATTACGGTAATGCCCCTCAACTATTCCTTTCGCATCGAAATTATATTCTTTGCATTTATTATTGGCATATCTGCAAAAATAGCCATCCGCTAATTCTTCTCCGTGAAAATGTTCTCTTCTTACAATACGCCCTTTAGTATCATAATGAGTAAAAATAACTACCCTGTTAAGGACAGGCCCTCCGTATGTACTTATTTGTGCTCCCGGGCTTGCTGATTCTAATATTATCATAACCTGCTTAACGGGGCCTTTTACATCCTCGTTATTAACTTCAATCTGTGCAAATGCGCGTGTCGCCCAAGCAAAAACAAAAGCAATGATGATAAATATTTTTTTCATATACATATAATTTAATTATTCATTAAAATGAGCGTTCCTTATTTCAACCCGAGGCTGTAGGAAACGCCTATTGCAGAAATAAGTCACGCCCACGTTAACACGTGAGCGTTCGCCGACTTATTCAACTGCAAAAACCAAAACTTCCTACATTCCGGGTTGCTGAATAATTGCAAACGCTTTATTTCAATATGTTCGCGCACGCTTGCGCAATCTCCGGTTTTATGTCATGGAGAGGGACGATTTACCTTATGCGGCTTTCAACAAGTCAAGCACAGAATAGATGCGACTCATGTGCTCGAAGGTGAAGTACTGGTCATCCAGAATCATCCATTCATTCCGTCTCTTAACAGATAAATGTTGTATGTCCGGGAACATAGACACCGGAACAATGATCTCACGCCCGTCCGTCAGTTTTGCGGAAAACTTACCACGCTGAGTTGTGAAATCTAATGATTTAATACCTAATGTTACATTTGGAATCTTGCACATAATTGTTCCTCCTTATTTTTCAATATTTTTAGGCTTCGGTTTCTCTCCACGGAAAGTCTTCGAAATTTGATCATTTAGAAGCTCCCAGTGCCGATCAATCGCCGCTACTATCATGTTATTTTCTTTGGCCGTTAGCTCAGATTCTGCGATCTCTATACATTTCTCGCCGTTTTTCTCAATCCATATTTTTGCAACCGAACGTAGATGCCGACTACCTTTTTTAAAAACATGAATATGACGACGATTGTCATTCACATCTAATGGAATGGCCACAAGTATAAATGTCTTCAAAAAAGCTAACTGTCCCATAATCTTTGCAACTTTCTTATCCCTAAAGGGAACGATTAACTGCGTTTTTCGGCTGCAAAGTTACTGCTTTTTTTCGATATATGCAAGCATTTTGAAATAAATCAATCCTTTTTTGTACCTTTGCATAGTTTTTCCAAGTGAAGATTCGGGTTGGAGCTGATAGTCAAACCTTTACAGAGAAAGTGCAAAAAAAGATGCAGAATGTTTTGTAAATTCGATAAAAAGCAGTACCTTTGCAGACACTTTCCGACCTGACACCAACCATGACTGATCGCTCCATTGATATGATTTTCGAACCCTCCGGGCTGCCTGTTCCTTCCGAGGAAGAGGTGCAGTTCGAGGCGCGAGAGATACTGCAACGGAGCGGGTGGGGGCTTCCGCTCATCGAGCGGCTGAGGAAGATCGCCGACCCCTATTGGCGCGAAGCACTCACGCGGTGGCTGATGGGCCTATGGCGCGAAATGGTCAGGGACAAGGACGAGCAGACCTATTACTACGACTCCGACGGAGACATCCGCTTCTGCTGGCAGGACGCCGAATACGATTTCGGACGCATCATACGCCGATGCACCGCCGAACAGGTCGAGCGGGAGAACGCCCGGACGAGCCCAACCGGACAGAACTCCGCCGCTCCCGCCCCACAAACGCCGCAGAAACAGGTGGTGAATGTCTATATACAACAGAACTACGGACCTATTAACATCAATTCCAATGTCACTCTTCATTAACACCAACAACGGCCCGATCTATTCCGGCTGTAATGTCACGGTCATCAACGGCAAGACGGAGACCACTCCTGCTGCCGCACCCGTCCGTCCCGAACCCGCCACCGAGGATGTAGAACCGGTGGATACATCGTTCTTCTGTGCTGATCGTTTCACACCGCAGACCATCGAGAAGAACCTTCGGGAGGCCATTGCGCAAGCATCCAGCAAAGCCGATGCCTGCCGGCGTATCATGGCGCTTGAGACGCAAGGATATTTGCTGCTGAGCAATGTCAAGGATGACAAGAAAGCAGAACTCGTCAACCCTTTCGCCGCACCTAAATTCAGACTCAACGGGCAGGATTTCCGCCAAGCCCGCAACCGATAATTTGTACTAATTTGTACGCGTACAATCGGCGGTTTGGCGGCTGTTTGTACTAATGATTGTACTAATCTGTACGAATAAGAGACCTTTTTTGCAGGGTCTCTTTTTTTGTTATACCTTTGCAGCGGATTTCCAAAAAATTGTCTTCAATTGTCTTTAATTGTAGACCACAAAAGATAAGTCAACAATTATCCACAATTACCAACAATTATCAAAATTGTCTTAAAGACAAGCCAGCAATGAAAAGAAATTGTCTTCAATTGTTTTTAATTGTTGACCAATAAAAAACATTATTAACCCGCGAAAGGTTTGTGTGTCCGCACGTGCATTGAGTGGCCACTCGCATACAGCCCACGCACAAAACTTTTAACATTATGACAACCAACCATTCAAACAACATCAAACCGTTACGTAGTGCCCAAACAAACTCAAACTACGATGTCATCGACACTTTTTTCGCTGCGCAGGTAGCATGTAACGAATCCGAAGCAACGCTGAAGAGTCTCCGTCCGCAGGTGGAAGCCGCCGTGCAGGCACTCATCAAGGAGCAGGGCAAGCCGTCCAACTTCACCGGCACCATCGAGTACCACGGTATCAAGATCGTCGTCAGCCGTCCCAAGTCGTTCACGTGGGAGAAGAACACCAACCCCTCCATCACCGCCGACCCCAACCATGCGATCTACATGCAGCAACTCGCCTTGCAGGAGCGTGTCGCCGCCCAACTCAAAGACCTCCGTGCCGACCTCAAACGCACCGCGGAGAAACTCGAAAAAGCACATCCCGAGAGCGAGAGTATCAAACACGCATTCAGAATAGCGTTCGTAGGCTAAAAGAACAAAAAGAAAAAAGAACCAAAAAAGAATAAAAAGAAAAGTCCTGTCCTATGTCCGACTATGCAGATAGTATGGGACAAGACATAGGACAGGGCAATTTGAAAATTTAGACTATGGACAAGGACTTTAATGAGTTTTGGGACGCATACCAACCGGACGAGATACGTTTTCCCAGACGCAGGGCTGCCACTTTCCGGGCATGGAACGAACGGACGCACGCGGCACGAAAAGCGATATTGGCAAAGGTCAAGGCGGAAGGCGCACCCAAATGGAAGAACCCGTATTTCTATGTACAGGACTTCCCCGAACCCGAACCGCATAACTGGAACGGTGACCCGCGGATTGAGGCAATGATGCGCACCGGCACACTCGTCTCTGCCAGATACAAAGGGCGGTGGGGCATGTACTCCCAAGAGGATGTCAGGGACTTTGGAATGGAAACAAAAAAGTAAAAATTATGGCACAAACAGTTGAAATAAAAAGATCCTCGCCGCCAAGCCCCAAAGAGATTGAACAACGGCAGCGGTTTGCCACTCTGACGCAGGCAATCAGCCGGCTAACACCCGAACAATGGGAGTTTCTGCGCAAGGAATGGACAGCCGCAGGGTATAAGTTCAACGGCAAGAAATACAGCACGTTACGAGGGTACGCCTTCGCGTTCTGCAATCGGTGTGCAAAGGTTCATACCGCTCCGCTAAATGAACGGGCAACCGATGCCTCCGCTCTCCCCACCGGGCGCACTCCGTTAGCGCCCGTCGGGGACCCCAATAAAATGGATGTAAGCGCGGGGCTAAAGACCCGCAAACAAGACGAAGAAAACGCCGACTGACAGTCGGCACAACAGAAGAATTTTAAGCCAACAATTAAAGACAATTATGGACTATCCTTTATATGATGTACCATATTTGGTACGGGATCCGAATGAGTACCGGATGTCGGAGAAACGGCACCAGACAGAAGTACGGAACCAAGCCGTGGTGGATGATTATTTTATTGCACGGGACAAGGGGGCTTCAGCACATGAGGCACGAGAGGTCGTGGCGGAGAAACACGGCATCATTCCGAAACGGGTGCAAACGATCATAGTTTGGTTCTTTAATGAAGCAAAAAAACGAAAAAAGTACGATTTTTTGATAAAATTCGCTCCTTTTGAGGAACACTAAAATGAATATCGTATTATCTTTGCACCGGATTTCGAAATAATTGAGAATTGAGAATTGAGAATTGAGAATTGTTCCACGCCGTGTTCATGTCGAGGTCAAGTCGAGGTCAACCCGTGGTCAACCCGAGCCGTGGAACAATGAATAACCTCCAAAACCTCAAAGTAGAAAGTAACCCTTAACGATCTTTGACAGTATGAAGAAAATTGTAATCTTAGCAGTCATTATGACGAGCGTTGTGATGGCATCCTGCAACGTGACGCGGACGATCACCACGCGGAGTGAGGCATGGCAGAAAGGCGACACGAGCGTGGTTATCCAGACCAAGACCGTCGAGACCTATGACGCCTCGAAGAAACTCTGAAAAGAAAACGAAAATGCGGCAAGCCGCTCAAAGTAGAAAACGAAAATGCGGCAGGACGGCTACGGATGTAGCCTAATGCTTGGCGGCTAAAGGTTCCTTGTGAGCAAGCTCCCAATGCCCCTATAACCGCGAAGCATTCCGCCCGACTTCAATAAGTCGTCCGTCTGCCTTACAAAAATAATAAAAAATAAGAAAAATAGTAGAAAGTCCGCATGGTATTTTTCTCATTTTCCATCCCGGAGGGATATTTTTGTAAGGCGGTAGTACAGCACTATTGAGTGCCGGACGGAACGGGGCTTGGGGCGGCGGAACGAGGAGCTTGCTCATCGGGCTGACGAACCATAGCCGCGTACAGGCTCTTCGGAGCCGAACCGCCGCATTTTCGTTTTACTAAAAAAACAAATCTAACCTAAACCTTTAAAACCTTAATTAGTATGGCAAAAGCAGTAGTTGGTGCAGCCGGAATCGAGACTATCTCCGGCGCCCTGAAGAAACCCAAGAAACAGAACGGTCACAACCACGGCAACTATCTGGTGATGACTCACCGTACCGCCGAGACGACCAACCCCAACTGTCAGCGTATCTACGCGTTCGGTCCCGAGCGTTACGAGCGTTCGTCCGCACCGACGGAGAACGAGATTGCACAGCGTCTCAAGTTCGGCACGATCGCCAAGGCGGTCAATGCCCGTGCGAAAGACCTGACCAAGATCACCGCCGATCAGGAGGCGTATGCCGCCCAGACCAAGTACAAGACCATGCGTTCGTTCCTCTGGTCGCTCGAGAAAGCGGAGTACGAGAAGAACCATTGATGCAATGCACAATTCACAATTCACAATGCACAATGAGCAATGAGCAATTCACAATGAGAAAAAAGTGCCCACGCGGCACTTTTTTCTTGCATATATCAAAATTTTGTTGTACCTTTGCGGCGGAAAACTAATATCACACTTTTACATTATGAAAAGAACATCTGCACTTGCATTAGCCCTCCTCATGGGCGTGGGTTATCTGTTTGCCGAAGTCGTCGCCTCCAAAAACGGCTTATGCGGCTACAAGGATTCGCAAGGGAATCTTGTTATTCCTTATAAATATGATTACATCGGGAACTTCTCCGGGCAGGGAGTGGCAGTGATGAAGAAAGGAAACAAATTCGGCATGGTGACCAATCAGGGCAGGGAAGTTCTCGCAGCGAAATATGATGCAATAGGCAGTTTTCATGACGGCATCGCTATTCTGAGTCTGAAAAACAAACAGGGATTAGTCTCGTCAACCGGTAGATTATTGCATCAACCGGAGTATGAATTTATCTATCCGTTCAATTCAAAAGGTGTCGCAAAAGCGCTGGTAAAGAAAAAAAAGAAAGACCCCATTGACGCTCCGGGCGTTGTCTTTGCCTTGATCAACAAAGAAGGAAAAGAGATCTATCGCGGAGCGGCTGAAGAGATACGTTTGTATCATGAAAAAGAAAACGGCTATTATCCCATGTACGAAGCCAAGACGGATACGATAGATGTGTCTTGCGGGTATTTCTATAGCGTAAAGGAAAACGCATGCTATGATCTGGAGGGCAGGCAAGTCTTGAATGACAAGATACGGTCTTCTATCTACAAACAGGCTTTCGGAAAAAAAGGAAACGAAAAACAATCATTGTCAAAACTCGGTCTTAAAGATATCGAGTACAATCCCTGCAATGATATCCAATGCCTCGTTTACAGCCAGAAAAGGAGCAAAACAACGGGAGTCAGAAGTGTGATTTACTACGACCTGAAAAATCAAAGAGTGATCTGGTCTAAAAATTATGATATTACCAAAAAGAGACTTTATGCCCTTGCTCCGGAACAATGGTTCTCCGTGTCGCAGAGATTTACGCCTCGCAGTTACCACGAAGATTTCGCTGTCGTTTCTGTCAGCGACACTGTTTCCGGTTCCAAAGACATTGTGATCAACAGGGAAGGAAAAGAGGTGGCAAGTTACGCGTATGAGGGCTGCTGCGACTTCAAAAACGGATACATGGTTGTGCGGGATGAGAACTATAATTACGGATTAGTGAACAGAAATCACCAGATGGTCATTCCCTATTCCTATCAAGGAAGTGTGGTCAATGTGAATTCGTTCGGATTATGGGCCGTTCAAAACGGAGAACTCTGGGGCGTTGTCAATACCTCCGGAGAAGTAATCGTGCCGTTCGAGTTCGATGATATACGCCAAATGGATAAGAGAGATGTGTTTTTTGTCTCCAAAGACTATAAATGGGGCGCATATGAGAGAAACGTAAAAATACTCGACTGTATCTTTGACGACTTGTTCAGTTTTATTGATCAGACCTTTGTTTACCAGTACGGAGACGAGTTCGGATTATATTGCCTTCACACCCACAGCCTGTCTCCCTCCCATGATGCGTATGAGGGCTGCTATGAGGCAGATCCTGAATTGCACGGTAATCAGATGAGGCGTTTCTATATCCTGGGAGAGGAGAATGTGAAACTGTACGGCTATCTGGACGGATATGGCAACAAGGTGATCCCTTTCATGTATACGGATGTCAAGCAGGCCGCTGCGGCATATCTCTATTACCGGAACAAGCCGACTCCTACCTTTACCGATTTGGAGAAGTTCAGAGACCGGTTGCGCTTCTCCAGACGGTCACGGACTTATAAACTGAATAGTATTGTTGCTGAAACAGATTGGGATTATTAACAGAATGAGATTATGAAACGTATATTTATATCACTTGTACTGATCATGTACACCGCCGTTGTTTTCGGCGAGAAACGGACGATTGAAGAGGTTGACTACCGGAGGAATAGCATCTATTCTATCCTGATCAACCATGATGAACAACATTACGGTCCCAATATCGCGGATGTGTTCCTGGATATGCCTCTTCCTGACAAATATAATGATCATGACCTGAGCGTCAAGATCATTCAGGTAGACAAAAAGACGCCCAAAAACGAACGTGGCGAAGGCTTCCTGATACACAACCATGTGGCGAGTCATTTGGTCGCACGGTGGTTTAACCGGGACCCGAAGACAGGGGCTTGCAACATGGACTTGATTAAAGAACGGGGATTGTACAGCGCCTCCGAATACGACAAGATTATTGCCCAGCAAACGATCCGCAATTCAGCCTTGCTGGCCGATGCCGGAGAGGAGTTGATTCATAACACCTTTGTCATTGTAAACGATATCCGCTATATAGACAAGGAAAAGGCAGGGCGGATAACAGGAATGGTCTTCTTCTATCTGATTGCCACTATAGGTGCCGTGACCTCCGGATTGACCGGCACTGACATGACCTCTGATTTCGCTACTATCGGACATTCCGCCCAGGAGATCATGAACTCCCTGAAAGGATTCAGAGTGAAAGTGAACACCCATCTGTACCGGTTAGTGTGGGACGAACAGACTGCAAACAGATTCTATACGGAAATGTATTCTCCTGTGCCTGATGACGCCAAGAAAAATGCTTTTATCCGGAACCGGGATATGTTCAAACTGGAATATGTCGGTTCCCAGATGTCAAGCGGTAGCGAGATTTCATTCCTGGGCGTTAACTTTGACACACCGGATGAAATGATCAAAAAAGCCTGCACACGTGCCATAGACGAGAATATCGCCAATCTGGCACGTAACTTTGAACCTTTCAAAATCAAAGTCACTCTGACCAATGTGACCCCCTTGCAAGCACCCATCGGAATGAAAGAGGGTATCACTGAAAATACAAAATTCGAGGTGCTCGAAAAGGTCGTTTCCGACTATAAAACAACCTACCGCAGAGTAGCTGTGATCAAACCCGAAAAGGGAATGATATGGGATAACCGGTTCATGGCTGCTGAAGAGGGGGCTGTCGGTAGTACACTTGAGTACACTACTTTCAAACAAGTATCCGGCGGAAAGATTTATCCGGGTATGTTAATCAGAGAAATCGGGAAAAAATAAACTATTATGAAACAGCATATTTTTACTATTATTATACTATCCCTGGTGGCATATCAGGGATATGCACAAGTTCCTGTAAGGCAAACTTCCGATTTGGAGCCTGATATGCAGAATGTCTTCAGCGACAAAAGGAAGATGGGAAATGTGGAAATAGTCAAGACAAGCACCGGAAAAACCATCCGAAGCACCAACCTGCGGATAAAGCAGTTGAGAGACAGATACTGCAACGTAGATAATAATGGCAGGATAACGGATATCAAACCTCTGAAAATCAAATTTGAAGACAAGTCATTGTTTATCTCTTTCCCCGGTATCCCTAAAGACAAAGTAGGGAAAATAATGTGGCCGAGACAGAAGAAAATGCTGAAGTTCAATCCCAAACAGGACAATATAGAAAACTTCCGGATCAATATGGAAAATCCCAACGGACTGAAAATATCGGTGCTGAAAGACAACGAGAAAAGAATGGCACCTGAGCAGTTCGGATTATTCCCTGTTTCCAAACATTTCCATTTCCCCAAAGGCGTTTCCGGAATACAGCAGATTGTCCATTCATACAGCCCGTTTGATTATTTGGAAGGCCGCATTCCTTTTGGAGGTATGTTCATGCTGGCACACCAGAAAAGCGGAGAATATGTTGAAATCCCGTTTCTTGTTTCTTTCTCCAACCGGATCGAATGGATAGGAAGAGACGGAGTGTTCGTTGTCCGTTTCTTGAAAAAAGTGAATGGTAAAAGGTTTTGCCATGTCAGAGAACTGCGATCGGGGCATTCTCAGATTGTGACCTTGCCATTCGTCATTAATGCCTGCGGGGAAAAAGGGGCTGACGGAAAAGACGGCATAGATGGTATCGATGGTATGGATGCTGTTACCGTTGTTAATAAAGACGGCTCAACAACGACCATCAAAGGTATCTGCGGCACAAGAGGTTTTAATGCTGAAAGTGGTGAGGATGGCGGCAACGGAGGAAATGTTCTGGTAATATTGGACAACAGGATGAAAAAGACGGATGTGTCGATCATAACTGACGGAGGAAAAGGCGGCCGCGGTGGCAGGGGAGGAAAAGGCGGAAAACACGGAAACGGAAGTGGATGTTTCGGTTCTGCCCCAAATGGATCTGACGGCGCAGACGGACATGACGGAAATGCCGGTGAACAAGAAATTATCCGCACTGAAACAACGGTTGTTGATCCCGTATTTGACGGACAATACAGCGTTTCTTATAAGACATTATCTTTAACTTTATACTAATAATTGCTTTATGAAAAAGATGTTGACCGCAGTAGTTGTACTGCTTTTTGCCACAGGAATGATGGCACAGAACTATTTTGAGGGAGATATTGTATATCTTACCAATGCAAAGTACTCGGAGGACATGAAAAAATTCACGGGAAATCTTCTTAATAGTCTGGATACCGTTGTCGTCACGATAAAAGGCGACAAGGTTCACCAATACCAGACATTGGGGGGGATTCATACCATCTATAGCAATGCCGCTTCTCAGATCATCGTATGGGGAGACTACACCAGATCCGGTTATTATCTGCCGTACGTGCAACTCACTCCCAATATATACCCCTCTCTGTTTGACAAATCGGAAAAGAAAACCATAGCAGGGAAAGACGGCGTTTTGTATAGCTCCAGAAAAGATATTATGGGCACCATCCAGGAGACTCTTTTGTTTGTTACGGATATGGATACTCCTATCCATCCGGATGCGCCCTTGGCTTATGGCGCAAATGCTTTTGAACAGGATAAGATAGCCATGCGATACATTCTACGCTCCTATCCTGTCGGAAAAATGCGTGAAAGATCTGTGGAAAACGGTGTTGATATCTGGATGGAAAATTCCATGGAAGTAATCAGCATTAAGCCGCGTGAAGTATCGGACGGGGAGTTCGATATTCCCGCTGATTGCAATATGGAATTTTATGATGAACTCAAACAATCAGAACAACTTAAAAACATTATTGTAAAAGGTGTTGTAAAATCTACAGTGAAGAAACTGAATAAGGATTTAAAGAAGTCAGGACAAAAAGTCACGGAGAAAGAGGTCGAAGATGCCATTAACCTTGGATCCATGATTAAGGAACTGCAGGATGCAAATATTCAACGCATGCGTGAAACAGGCATCTTTGTCGAACCATCCTATACGGAGGAATTGGAATTGAAAAATATAGAGGAGAAATGGAGCTATTAAGGCTTTCCATTCCTTTGCAAACCATATTTTCCATTATTTCACTTTGCGGATGAGGGTGAGACCGTCGCGGAGAGGGAGAATGACCTGCTCGAAACGGTCGTCGGCTGCCAGACGGTCATTGAACGCACGCAGACCGAGCGTCTGTTTGTCACGGTCGTAGGCAGGATCAATGATATGTCCGTCCCAAAGGGTGTTGTCCGCCAGGATGAAACCGCCCACCGGCACCAACGGACAAACCAGATCCAAGTAAGCGCAGTACTCGCGTTTGTCGGCATCGATGAAGACAAGGTCAAAGCAACTGCTTTGACCGACCGCTTCGCTCAAAGTCGAAAGTCGAAAGTCGAAAGTCGAAAGAACGCTATTGCTGTAGGATTTGAGAATTGCTTTGGCATCGCCGATGAGGAGGTCGATCTTCGCGCCCAAGGGAGAGAGGGCGAGGTTACGCCGGATGACGGTCTCCAGTTCGTCGTTATGCTCGATCGTCACCAGCCGTCCGTTCTCCGGCAGGCCTTCCGCCAGACAGAGCGCGCTGTAACCGGTGAACGTACCGAGTTCGAGAATACGCTCCGGACGGATCATATGACTGATCATCGCGAGTGCGCGCCCCTGCACGTGCCCGGATAACATGTGCGGGTTCAATATATGTACGTGCGTGTTACGCGTGATCGTCTGCAAATAGTCCGGTTCGGGCGTCGTATGCAGTGCAATATAGTCCTCTAATGTCATTTTGATACTAAATTTGCTGCAAAAGTACAAAAAAATTTGCATATGTGCAAAAAAAGCAGTAACTTTGCCCCGAAATTCGTAACAATTATGCGTAAACAGGCCTTTTTGATCATAGCAGCGTTCGTTTTAATGCCGTTCGGTGTGCGTGGCGAGATTCAGATCACGGGTGCCGGCGGTTGGTACGAGAGTGCTTATGTGGAGTGGGCGCCGGTGAGCGGTGCGGCGGAGTATCAGGTGAAGGTGACCAACACGGAGACGAACGAGTCGGTGACATTAGATGATCCTCTGATCCGCTATTACGGCACGTATCTCCGTGCGGACGCATTGGGATTGAAGCCCGGCAGTTACCGGATGCAGGTGAGTGCTACGCTGGAATGCGGAACGGACATCCCGGACGAGATGGCGGAAGGAGCCAAGCCTGCCGAGACCGATGTGCTGACCGTAAAGGCGCATGACCGCAACGGCTTTGCACATTTCAACTATCCGCAGGGCGTGGGCGCGTACAAGAATGACGGCACGCTGAAAGACGGAGCCAAAGTGCTCTATATCCATGCCGCCAACGCCAAGACCGTGGAGATGGATGTCACGATCGACAAGAAAGGTACGAAGCGTCACTGCACTGGTCTCCAGCATATCCTGAGCGCCTACGAGAAAGGGTTTGCCGCACAGCCGCTGGCGATACGCCTGATAGGCGTGGTGGAAGTGGCGCATCTGGATTCACTGGGCAGCAAAGAGGAAGGACTGCAGATCAAAGGCAAGGTGGGAATACCGATGGACATCACTTTCGAGGGCGTGGGTAAGGACGCCGTGCTGCGCGGATGCGGAATGCTCGTGCGCGGGGCGGAGAGCGTGGAGATACGCAATCTCGCTGTGATGAGCGCGATGGACGACTGCATCTCCATGGACTCCGACAACGATCATATATGGGTGCATCATATCGACGGCTTCTACGGCCAGCCGGGCTCGGACAAAGACCAGGTGAAAGGCGACGGAACGATCGATGTGAAGAGCGATTCGAAGCACGTGACCGTGGCGTACAACCATTTCTGGGACACCGGCAAATCGGCTATGTGCGGCATGAAGAGCGAGACGGGACCGAACTATATCACGTATCACCATAACTGGTTCGACCACTCCGATTCGCGCCACCCGCGCCTGCGCACCATGAGCGTTCATATCTATAACAACTACTACGACGGCATAGCCAAATACGGCGTAGGAGCCACGTACGGTGCCTGCGGATTCGTGGAAGCGAACTATTTCCGCAACTGTCCGCGTCCGATGCTGATCTCCATGCAGGGAACGGACACCAAGAACGGTACGGACGAGAAAGATTCTCCTACCTTCTCCAAGGAAGACGGCGGAATCATCAAGGCCTATAACAATGTGTTCGAGGGTTCCAGGACGCTTGTCTATTATGACGCGGAGACCAACCCTGTGCATTTCGACGCTTATCTTGCCGCCACACGTGACGAGCAAGTGCCGGAGAGCGTGAAGACCAAGCAGGGCGGACATACATACGACAATTTCGACACAGACCCTTCGCTGATGCCCGCGGTCACGCCGGATGCACCGCAGGATGTGCCGTCAATCGTGACAGGCGAGGGCGGGGCAGGGCGTATGCAGCACGGAGACGTGAGTTTCGCTTTCAGTTCCACGGACGACTCCTCCGCGGAGAAAAACAGCGAACTGGCAAACCTGATCGTCAACTATACCTCGCCGCTGCAAGGCATCCAGGGCGAGGAGACGGATTATCAGCCGCAGGCGATCGACGGGACGCACGAAGACAACGATCTCCTTTTTGACGGCAGCACGATCCATAACCCGCAGGGCAAAGCCTTCCGTCTCTATACGCTCTCCGGCGCATGTATCGGAGAGACACGCGCAACGGCACTCGCTATCGACTATCTGCCGAACGGCATATACGTGCTCGTCTCACGGGACGGAAGCAAACGAATCATGAAATAAAACAGAATACAACATACCAATCATGGACAAATTAGACGAACTGGATCGCAAGATCCTGAAGATCATCACCAAGAGTGCCCGAATCCCCTTCAAAGAGGTAGCCGAGCAGTGCGGAGTGAGCAGAGCGGCTGTGCATCAGCGCGTTCAGAAGATGTTTGACAACGGCGCCATCACAGGTTCGAGTTACCACGTACAGCCCAAAGCCTTAGGCTACGAACTCTGCGTGTATATCGGAATAACGATGGAGAAAGCCTCGATGTACAACCAGGTGATCAATGCCCTCAAGCAGATCCCGGAGGTGGTCGAAGCACAATATACCTTGGGCGCCTTCGGTATCCTGATCAAGGTGTTTGCGCATGACAACGAGCACCTGCTGACCCTGCTCAATACCAAAATACAGGCTATCCCGGGTGTGGCGGACACCACGACACTCACCGCACTCTCGCAACCGATCTTCCGTCAATTACCGATCGAGACCAAACTGTAAGAACATGGAAAGAGTCATTAGCGGCATACGACCCACGGGAAACCTGCACCTCGGTAACTATTTCGGCGCAGTGAAGAGTTTTGTGAAGATGCAGGACGAGTACGACTGCATGTTCTTCATCGCCGACTGGCACTCCCTCACAACGCACCCCACGCCGGAGAACATCCGCAATTCCGTCAAGACGATCCTCAGCGAATACCTCGCCTGCGGTATCGATCCCGACAAAGCACCGATATACGTACAGAGCGATGTGAAGCAAGTGCTCGAACTCTATCTGTACCTCAATATGAACGCCTATCTGGGCGAACTGGAACGCGTGACTTCCTTCAAGGAGAAAGTGCGCAAACAACCCGATAACGTGAATGCCGGACTGCTGACCTATCCCTGCCTGATGGCGGCTGACATCCTGATGCACAAAGCAGACAAAGTGCCGGTGGGCAAAGATCAGGAGCAGAATATGGAGATGGCACGGCTCTTCGCGCGCAGGTTCAATAGAATATACAATGTGGAGTACTTCAAAGAACCCGCATCTTTCCATTTCGCCGACAAAGCCGTGAAAGTGCCGGGGCTGGACGGAAGCGGCAAGATGGGCAAATCGGAAGGCAACTGTCTGTACCTCTGCGACGACGAGAAGACCGTCACCAAAAAGATCATGCGCGCTGTGACCGACCAGGGACCGACGCAACTCAACCAGGAGAAGCCGGAAGTGATACAAAACCTCTTCACGCTCTGCGAACTGCTCTGCGGCAAAGAGGCGGCGGACTATTACAACGATCTCTATAACCGCATGGAGATACGCTACGGCGACATGAAGAAACAGATGGCGGCAGATGCCAACAAACTGTTAGCGCCTATCCGCGAGAAGATTACCGCTTATGCATCGGATGATGCGTTGCTGGAACGCGTGATGCGCCAGGGTGCCGAAGCCGCTTCTGCACGCGCGGAAAAGACTATCGAAGAGGTGCGGGAGATCATCGGATTCAGAAAGATCTGACACCGCCTGTAACACGAAATGAAGAAAAAGACCCTCATAGTGATTCTGGGCGCGCTCCTGTTAGCAGCCTGCCAGACGACGCAAGCGCCGCCGATTGACGATGCGTATATCTGGTCGGACAGCAAGAGCGAGACGGAAACTCCGGGCAGCAGTCAGAGCACTCCGAGTAATCCGAGTAATCCGAGTAATCCGGGTAAAGTAGAATACATATCCGTTCAGGATACCACCGTCACCATCAAGATCAAACGATGAGAAAACTCCGATACATAGTAACCGTGGTACTTGGTGCTTTGTCCCTTGGTACATGGTCGCAGGACTACGCCCGAATGAGCGAGAGTTCGATCTCCGGTACGGCGCGGTATGTAGGCATGGGCGGCGCAATGACGGCTATCGGAGGCGATCCGTCGGCAGCACTGGACAACGTAGCAGGATTGGGTCTCTATCGCCGTTCGGAAGCCACCGTGACTTTCGAGGAACTGATTGACAAGACCTGGCAGAACGGGACAACCGGTCATTGGCTGCGCCATGGATTCATGTGCTCACAGGCTGCGATCGTGGTGTCTATCCCTTCGTTCAGCAACAGCAACAAAGGGGTGCAGTTCAACAACCTCATGTTCTCCTATCACCGCAAGAACGCGTATATGCGCACGTTGGAAGGTGTCGGAGGTGAAGGAAATTCATTAGGTTCAATCCTGCCGTCATTGGATATTCCTTTCGCCAATGATCCAACGGTGCGCTCGTACACGCAACAACTCTTTGAACGGGGCTACAGCAATGTGTATTCCTTTGACTGGGCGATGAATATATCCAACCGGTGGTACATAGGAGCAGGTCTGCGCGTGCATTCGGTCTTCCTTTCCTCCGACGGAATCTACCTTGAGAAATTCAGCCGTACAAACGCCGAAGGCAAGGAGTACTACAACAAGAATGCCACTTCGCTGCAATTAACGAACGTGTCTTGCGGCTTCTCCGTAGGCGCGATATACCGTCCTGTGCAGTGGCTGCGGTTGGGCTTCGGATTAGAGACTCCGTCGTTAGGATCGCTGCGTATATACACCGCCGGAACGCTTACTTCACAGACAGACTCGTTGCGCTCTTCGTATGCGCCTGACCTGCGTTTGCAGGACACGCAATTCCACCTGCCGCTCCATCTGTCGTCGTCGGTAGCATTCCAGATCGGCGGATACGGCATGATCGGACTGCAGTATGACTACACCAAGCAGCAATACCACGACGCGGTCCATTCACTGCGTGCAGGAATAGAGGTGATCCCCGTGATGGGCATGTATATCAATGCCGGTTACGCCTACGAGAGCACATTCAGACCCGCAACGACGGCTGTACCGATCGACGCAACTTTCGATCGTCAGGACACCTATTATCTGCGTCCGCGGAACACCCAGTACGCCTCGGTGGCAGTAGGGTACAGAGGCAAACATATGCTGATTCAGGCGGCGTACCAGTTCCGCTGGCAGCAGATCAATCTCTATGCGCATGAAAAAGCCGAACCGTACGACATGAGAACCAATACCCACCGCATAGTGCTGACCATCGGATGGCACAGAGGGGATTGAACGCAAGCGAGCGTCCGTATAACATATAGGAACCGGAAAACTCAACAAATTAACAACTAACCGAGTGCAAATGCTTCACTGATGGCGTGCCGGTACTCTACGCCGTGACCCGACTGGGGCAGTTTACATTCCTGCCCACGGTAGCGATGAGGTGGCCGGATTACAAAGGAAAAAGCAGGCCTCAAATCCTATTCTCAGGAAGTTTTCTCGAGTAAAAAGTTATACGGACGCTTTTTTTACGCCTAAAAATTTGCGTATATGGGAATTTTTTTGTACCTTTGTGCGCTTTTTCGAAAGAACCCTTATTGTAAACAATAAAAATTAAATTATATGGCAAAGAAAAAAGAACAGTTCGTGAAAGAAGACGAGCAACTGCAGGAAGTAAATGAGGCGCTCACGGGTGCCGGTAAATGGATTGAGGATCACTCGAATATGCTGAGCTGGTGCATCGCCGGTATCGCTCTCGTAGTGCTGGGCCTTATGGCGTTCAAGACCTATGTGCTGGTGCCGAAGCAGCTGGAAGCAAGCAATGAGAACGCAAAAGCATCGATGTATTTCATGCGCAGCGACTATCAGAAAGCGCTTGAGGGCGACACGGAGTTTTTAGGCTTCGCGGCTACCGCAGACAAGTATCACAACCAGCAGGGTGAACTGGCAGCTCTCTATGCCGGCATCTGCTACTATGAGTTGGGTCAATACGAGGATGCAGTGAAATACCTCAAGAAGTTCTCGGCAAGCGATATCAATATCGATCCGGCTGCTCATCAGCTGCTGGGTGACGCCTATGTAGAGTTGCAGGATTATAGCAACGCTGTCAAGGCATTCGAGAAAGCCGCTGCTTCCGGCAACAAAGTGATTGCTCCGATGAGCCTGAAGAAAGCAGGTGTCGTTTACCTGCACGAGGGCGAGAACGCAAAAGCACTCAAGGCTTTCAAGACCATCAAAGAGGAGTATCCTGCTTCGGTAGAGGCTAACGACATTGACAAATATATCGCAATCGCTCAATAAGATGACGACCGATTTGTCCAAATACGATGCCTCCCAACTGCCTAGCGCTGATGTTCTCGGACGTCAGCGCTATGCGATTGTAGTAGCGGATTGGAACGACGAGATCACTTTCGCTATGGCGCAGGGCGCAATCGACACGCTGGTCAAACATGGTGTGGAGAACGATAGTATCGATGTGCTGCATGTGCCGGGTACGGTGGAACTGACCTACGGCGCAGCGCGTATCATGAAAGAGGAACGCGTGGATGCCGTGATCGTGATCGGATGTGTCATCCAGGGCGACACCCCGCATTTCGACTATGTATGCCAGTCCGTGACGCAAGGCGTAGCGGCACTGAATGCGCAAGGTAAGGTGCCGGTGATCTTCTCGGTTCTCACCGTGCTCAACAAGCAGCAGGCACTTGACCGGTGCGGCGGTAAATTAGGAAACAAAGGAATAGAGGGCGCCTACACGGCTATCCGCATGGCGAACCTCTGAAACAACGCATTGCCTTCATGAAAGTCTATAAATTCGGCGGAGCTTCGGTTAAGGATGCTGACGGCGTACGTAACGTTGAACGCATCGTGCGCAGCGCAGACAGCGATCTGATGGTCGTCATCTCCGCGATGGGAAAGACTACCAATGCGTTAGAGCGCGTGGTGGAAGCGTTAGCCGCCGGACAGGAAGAGAAAGCGCTTGCCCAATGGGTGGATATCATTGATTTCCACGTGGCTATCATGAAGGAGTTGGGTCTCCGGCCCGGAGCAGATATCCGTCTGCAGGGCGAGATTCCTTATGACGCCCGTCTGCCGTATGACCAGAACTACGATCAGATCGTTTCGACGGGCGAGATCTTGTCCACCCAGATCATCGCAGTCTATCTGCTCAAGCAGGGTCTGTCGGTAGAGTGGTGGAATATGCCGAAACTGCTCCGCACAGATGCTACATGGCGCGAAGCAGTCGTCGATGACAAAACGAGCAGGGCTGTGATCCGCTCCGGATGGGAGCGTGCCGGACGACCGCATATCGTCGTGGCGCAGGGATTTATCGGCGGTACTGCAGACGGGTATCGCACCACCTTGGGACGCGAGGGTTCGGATTACACGGCTGCGCTGATGGGTAATTATCTGGATGCAGAGAGTGTGACGATCTGGAAGGATGTCCAAGGAATCCTGAATGCCGATCCGCGCATCGAACCCAACACGGTTCTGATCCCTTCTCTGCGATACCAGGATGCCGTTGAACTCGCTTACTCCGGCGCACAAGTAATTCACCCGAAATCAATCCGTCCGCTTGAGAATAAGCGCATTCCGTTATTAGTAAAGCCCTTCGGCGATCCCGATGCTTCGGGTTCACGCATTGCGGAAGACGGTGTGGGACCGATTGACATACCGGTTTATATCTGGCGAAAGAACCAGATCCTGATCACCATGCGTGCCAAGGATTTCAGTTTTGTGCTGGAGGAAAGTCTGAGCGAGATCTTCGATATCATCCATCGGAACCGTCTCAAAGTATCGCTGATCCAGTCATCGGCTGTGACGATCTCGGTTTGCGTAGACGACTCCCGGTTTGTGGCGCCGACGATTGAGGAACTCAAAAGCCGGTTCAACGTGTCGTATAACGACCATCTGTCGCTGCTCACGATCCGCGGCACAACGCCTGAGATTCTGGAGCAGGCGAAGAAGGGGAGAATGATCATGCTGAGCCAAACAACCCGCCGGACAGCCCGTTTGGTGGTGAAGGAAGAATAACCAAATACCATGAAACACATTAATGAACTGTTGCGACCTTTAGGTACGCTTAAATTCTGGCGCGAACTGCTGATGATGACTGTCGGAATGAGCATCGGAGCGGCTGCCGTCTATTATTTCCTGATGCCGAGTCATCTGGTAGTAGGATCGATCTCGGGTCTCTCTATTGTTCTCAACACGCTCTTTGGCGGCACGGCGGACACCTTCTCCTATTGGGTGATGGGTATCAATGCTTTCCTGCTGCTGCTTGCTTTCATTCTGATCGGCAATGAGTTCGGTCTCAAGACCGTCTATACGGCGATGATCTTAGGTCCTCTGACGCAGGTGTGGGACCGTTTATATCCGTACTACCATTTCACCCACAGAGTAGTGGATGCACCGGAGGTACTGACTCAGTTGCAAGCCGGTCAGGCGGTGATGGATGCAAACGGTAATCCGTATATGCTGAGCCGTACCGGCGAAGTGCTCGAACGAGTACGGGACAGCGTGATGAGCGGCGGACTGGGAATGGGCGATGTGTGGTTCGACCTGATCTGTTTTGTGCTCTTGCTGAGTATCTGTCAGGCCGTACTGTTCCGTATCAATGCCTCTACCGGAGGATTGGATATATTAGGCAAGATCGTCAATAAATACCTCCATTTCGATATCGGTACATCCGTCGCCATCGGAGGCATTATTATCTGCTGCACCGCCTTCATGATCAATGACTTCCGGATGGTAGTGGTCGGTATATTAGGTACTTGGATCAACGGTCTGGCGATTGACTATTTCACAGCTTCGCTCAACAAACGCAAGCGCGTATGTATCGTTTCCAATGAACACGAACGGATCCGCGAGTATATTATCAAGCAACTCATTCGCGGCTGTTCGCTCTACAAGATCGAGGGCGGTTACAGCGGCGAGGAACACACGGAGATACAGGTGCTGCTGACACAGGATGAGTTCTCGGCACTGATGGCTTTCATCCGCAATAACCATATTAAAGCTTTCATCACTGCCGGTAACTGCTCGGAGGTCTATGGCCTTTGGATACGACATAAGAAAGTGAAAGGCAAAGTGATTGCCGTGACAGAGTAAAGTATTAACATTAAAACAACACATATATGAAACCAACATTATTTATCTTGGCTGCCGGAATGGGTAGCCGTTACGGAGGTCTGAAACAAATGGACGGGCTTGGCCCCAACGGAGAGGCGATTCTGGACTATAGTGTTTATGACGCGCTGCGTGCAGGATTCGGAAAGATTGTCTTTGTGATCCGTAAGGATTTCGAGGAGGATTTCCGCCGTGTAGTACTGAGCAAATACGAAGGCAAAGTACAATGCGAGATCTGCTTCCAATCGGTGGACAAAGTGCCGGCAGGCTGCACCTATAACCCGGAGCGCACCAAACCATGGGGAACCAACCACGCTGTGCTTATGGGTAAAGATCTGATCCACGAACCGTTTGCAGTGATCAATGCCGATGATTTCTACGGCAAGGAGTCCTATCAGGTACTGGCGGATTTCCTGCGTTCGGTAGAAGGCAAGCAGGGTCAATACTGCATGGTAGGTTATCGCGTAGCCAATACGCTGAGCGAGAACGGATCGGTGAGCCGTGGTATCTGTGCAACGGATGCTGAAGGCCATCTGACCGATGTCGTAGAGCGTACCAAGATCGAGAAGAAGAACGGTACGATCGTCTTCACCGAAGATGGTGTGGACACGCCGCTGGAACCCAATGTGCCGGTTTCGATGAACATGTGGGGTTTCACACCGGAGTACTTCCAATACAGCGAGACGGCTTTCAAGGCATTCTTGGAACAACACGGACAGGAACTGAAATCGGAATTCTATATCCCTACGCTGGTGAACCAACTGATCGGTGAGCACAAAGCATCCTGCAAAGTGCTGGATACTCCGTCGAAATGGTTTGGCGTAACCTATTCGGAGGACCGTCCGCAGGTGGTAGCAAAGATCGCGCAATTGATTGAAGAGGGTGAATATCCCGCTAAATTATTTTAATTGACTAAAATAGAAATCTGAAATGGCAAGAATACTTGTAACCGGCGGAACCGGATATATCGGTTCGCACACCGCAGTAGAGTTGATGCAACAGGGGTACGATGTAACTATCGTGGATAACCTGAGCAACTCGTCTATCAATGTACTGGACGGGATCGCTGCTATCGTAGGCCGCAAACCGGAGTTTGCAAATGTAGACTGCGGTAATTTCGTAGATCTGGATGCTGTCTTTAAGCAGTACCCGGATATCGAAGGCGTAATTCATTTCGCAGCCAGCAAGGCGGTTGGCGAATCGGTAGAGAAACCGCTTCTGTATTATCGCAATAACTTAGGCAGTCTTGTTACGTTGCTTGAGGTAATGAGTCTGCACCAGGTGCATAACCTCGTGTTCTCTTCCTCCTGCACGGTTTACGGTCAGCCTTCCGCAGAGCATCTGCCTGTAGATGAGACGGCTCCGATACAGAAAGCGCTCTCGCCTTACGGAAATACGAAGCAGATCAACGAGGAGATCATATGTGACGAGGCACACGCGGACAAATCGCTGCATGCAACGATCCTGCGTTATTTTAACCCGATCGGAGCGCACCCGTCTGCACTGATAGGCGAGTTGCCGAACGGCGTGCCGCAGAACCTGTTGCCGTATATCACCCAGACGGCTGCCGGTCTGAGACCCGAACTGAAAGTGTTTGGAAACGACTATAATACGCCGGACGGCTCCTGCATCCGCGATTACATCTACGTAGTAGATCTGGCAAAAGCTCATGTGAAAGCCATAGACCGTATGCTCACAGCCGGCGATCGCGAACAGGTAGAGGTATTCAACCTCGGTACAGGTACCGGACTGAGCGTACTGACGCTGATCCATGAGTTCGAAGCTGCTACGGGCGTTAAGATCCCTTATACGATTGTAGGCCGTCGCGAAGGTGATATTGAGCAGGTTTGGGCAGCTCCCGAGAAAGCAAACAACGTATTGGGTTGGAAAGCCAATACGCCGATCCGCGAGGTGCTTGCTTCCGCTTGGAAATGGGAGAAACATATCCGTAATATCAAATAAATGCACTTTAACCCTTCAAAACCAGTATATCGTGGCACTATATCCTTTTAAATTCCGCGCGCACCTCTTTCATAAGATATGGGGGGGACATTCCATCGAGAAATGGTACGACCATGTGCCTTCCGACTACGAAAATGTAGGCGAGGCATGGGTGATGTCCGATGTTGAGAGATATCCGACTGAGGTCTCGAACGGCGCACACGAAGGCGATTCGCTGCAGGATCTGTTAGAGGTATATATGGACGAACTGGTGGGAGAGAAAGTGTATGATCTCTTTGGCAATCATTTTCCGTTACTGCTGAAATTCATTGATGCCGCCGATGACCTGTCTATTCAGGTGCATCCGGATGACGATTACGCGATTGAGAATGAGCAGTCGTTAGGAAAGACGGAAATGTGGTATGTACTGCCGGCGGATGGAGAGTCATCCATCTATCTGGGATGGCGAGAAACGATGAACCCATCGCTGATCCACGCCGCTATCACGAATGGTACACTGTCACACTATTTGCGCGAGTACAAGGTGAAGGCCGGAGATGTTGCTTATATCCCGGCCGGAACCGTACACGCAATGCAGCGTAACACGATCGTAGCGGAGATTCAGGAGAACTCGGATATCACGTATCGTCTATACGACTATAATCGTGTGGGTAATGACGGCAGGATGCGCCCTCTCAAACTCGATAAGGCGCTTGAGGTAATGGATTTCACTCCGGCAAAAGAACAGATGGTCGCTTCTTCGGAGCCGGCCGTGAACGGAGTTTTAAACCTGCGCAAGACGCCTTATTTTACGGCTAATCTGTTGACGGCTACGCGTGCTATCCAGCGCGATTATGCGCCTCTGGATTCGTTTGTGGCATACATGTGCGTGGGCGGAGAAGCTTCTATCACGGCGCTGGATTGCGAATCGGAGGACCGGTCCGTACAAATAAAGCAGGGCGAGGCGGTGCTCATCCCTGCTACTCTCAATGATATCCGTATCACCCCGAATGGGGAATGCCGGTTGCTGGAGATCTACGTAGAACTCTAACGAAAGAAACTGAAATGCACGCTTCCGTAGGTGCGTGTCTCAAAATGCCGCGGATGGGTGGTGAAATCGGTATCTTTACCGTGCTCGATAACCAGCCATCCGTCTTCTTTTAATATCTCTTGCGACAAGATAATATCGGGCAGAGTAGGGAGCTGGTCCAAGGCATAAGGCGGATCGGCAAAGATCAGATCATATTTGGTGCGGCAAGCGTTAAGGAACTTGAATACATCGCCGCGAATAAGACTTAGATTCTTGATCCCCAACTGTTTGCAGCAAGCGATGATCCAGTTTTGCTGTACATGAGCCAGTTCAACCGAAGTGACGGATCTTGCGCCGCGGCTGACGCACTCTATACCGATTCCTCCGGTGCCGGCAAAGAGATCAAGCATGTCTATCCCCTCAAAATCAATACGGTTATTGAGCAGATTGAACAGGCTCTCTTTCGCGAAATCGGTTGTGGGTCTCGCGGTGATATTTTTAGGGGGCGACAACCGCCGCCCCCCATATATGCCAGAGATAATACGCATCTCTAATGTCCTATACGATTACTCCCAGTTTCCGGCGTTGTTGTTCGGCGCGTAGATATCACCTACCTTCAGGCCTGCGAAATGCTCCAGCTTGGTCTCACGGTCAATGAGGTTCACCAACTCCTGCTCGTCCAGATCGCTCAGATAGCTCTCGAACGGAGCGCGTGCCTCGAAGAGCGGAACACGGATTCCTTGACTGGTCTTATAGTCGTTATTTACCTCAATCTCAAACTCCTTGCCGTTTGCGTACGGAATCTTAATGATAGTGTCAATAGAGGTCTCGTCATATGCGCCTTTGTAGAGCGATTGGAGCATATTCGTCTCAATGGTATCACGGCGGAAACCCTGAAGGCTGTTCTTCATTACCTCCGCATCGTTCTCCCAGATATACGCATAAAGCGCATCGGTGTCCGCCGGATCAAGATTCAGTTTCTTGTCCTTCAGCGCTTTCTGCTTGGCTGCGTTCAGGATCTTGACTGCCTTCGGCTCTGTCAAACCGCCCTCTAACTGCTTGTCCGTAAGACTTCCCTCCTTCAGCACCTCCTTTTTCGGAGCTGTCTTTAAGAAGGTAAGCAGTGTGTCATAGCTGGCTGTAAACTTACCATTCTGGTGGTGATACTCGACCTCCGCAGTGCGCAGATCAACTAAGTGCTTAATCACTTCTACCTCGCGGGCAGCACGTGTGTCCTCGAAGTGAATAGGGGTAGTCACGCTCTTAACACAGAAGACAGCCATCACACAGGCTGCTACCACCAGAGCGCATACTACAAATACTCTTGTTGCTTTCATTTATTCGGTTAAATTAATATAAATCTTCAAATTTGCCGCAAAATTACAACAAAAAATTCAAATATGCAAATATTAGAAGAAAAATATTTTTATATTTGCAAAAAAAATTGTATCTTTGCACCGATTTTGTGTTAATCGGACCTGTAGGTTCATAAAAATTCAACTATGGAAGATAGTAATAAGGTTCTATACTCGATATTAAACGAGCGTCTGGAGTTGCTCCGTGAATTGGATAAGGAGGGCGACTCCGATCGCCGGCGACATATAGCGAAGGAGACCCAGACGCTTCATGCGCCCATGGCGCACCGGCTCGGTCTATACCAGATCAAGACGGAGATGGAGGATCTGGCGCTGAAGTTCCTGGAGTATGATACCTATAAGTATATCGCGCACGCGTTAAATGCAAAAAAGGCGGAACGCGAAGCATATATTGCGCGCTTCATCGCGCCGCTGGAGCAAAAACTGAAGGCGGAGGGATTTACCTTCACGATCAAAGGACGCCCGAAATCCATTCACTCGATCTATCATAAGATGCAGGCGCAGCACTGCGATGTCGATAAGATCTACGATCTGTTCGCAATCCGGATCATTCTGGATTCACCTTTAGAGAAAGAGAAATCCGATTGCTGGCAAGTCTATTCCTTGATTACGGATATCTTTCAGCCGAACCCCAAGCGTCTGCGTGACTGGTTGTCCGTGCCGAAAGAGAACGGTTATGAATCGCTTCATACGACGGTCTTAGGCCCTGATAACCGATGGGTGGAGGTGCAGATCCGTACCAAGCGGATGGATGAAATAGCGGAGCAGGGAGTAGCGGCGCATTGGTCGTACAAAGGCGTCAAAGGCTCCATTGTGCAGCATTCCGGAGATGTGTATGTATTCACGCCAACGGGCGATCTGAAGCGTCTGCCGCAAGGTGCCACCGTGTTAGATTTCGCTTATTCTATCCATAGCGAAGTCGGTGCACATTGCGTCGGAGGAACCATTCGTAATCAAAACGTGTCCATCCGGCAGAAACTGGAGAACGGAGACCAAGTGGCTATTCTTACCTCTCCGAACCAGCGTCCAAACGCCGATTGGCTAACTTTTGTGGCATCTACCAAAGCGAAGAATAAGATCCGCCAGGCGCTCAAGGAGATTGAGTACAAATCGGCTGCCGAGGGAAAGGAGATGATCGAGCGGCGGTTCAAGAACTGGAAACTCGTTTATACGGAGGCGGATATCACCCGCATGGCGATCAAACTCGGATACAAAGAAGTGTCTGATATGTACCAGTCGGTGGCTACGGGCAAGGAGGATATCCAGCGGTTAAGAGATGTGCTTCTGGAGGCGGACGAGCCACAAGTGCCTCTCCGTGAGCACACCGAATATGTGCCGAAGAGCGAATTGCAGGGACTGGCGATCGAAGTGGATATCAACGTGAAGAATATTGACTACAACCTCTCCAAGTGCTGCAACCCGCAGCCGGGAGACCCGATCTTTGCGTTCGTGTCCGTCACCAAGGGAATTCGTATTCACCGGTGCGACTGCCCTAACGCGGATAATATCCGGGAGCGCTATCCTTATCGTATGATACCTGCCCACTGGGCTAAGAAATCATAATATGTCTGAGTACCCGAGCCAAATATTAGAGCAGGCGGTGAACCAAATGGCTTCGCTGCCGGGAGTGGGACGACGCACGGCGCTGCGCTTGGTTTTGCATCTGCTGCGCCAGTCGGACGGGGATGTGCAGGCTTTTGCAAACGCTTTCGTGCGGCTGAAATCCGATGTGCTCTATTGCCGCGAGTGCCATAATATATCGGATACGGAGCTGTGCCCGATCTGCGCTTCCGTTCGTCGTGATCATGCTACAATATGCGTGGTGGAGAATGTGCAGGATGTCATGTCGATTGAGAATACCGGCCAGTATAACGGCGTGTACCACGTGCTCGGAGGGATCATCTCGCCGATGGAGGGTGTGGGACCGAAAGATATAGAGATCGATTCGCTCATGGAGCGGATTGCGGGAGGTGAGATAAAAGAGATCATCCTTGCGCTGCCTACTACCATGGAAGGCGATACCACCAATTTCTATATCTATCGCCGGATTCGGAATCTCGAGAGCGGACATCCGGAAGCGGCGCAACTGAAGATATCGCAGATCGCACGGGGGGTAGCGGTCGGAAACCAACTGGAGTACACTGACGAGATCACTCTCGGACGCTCTATTGTCAACAGAACAGAATTTAAAGGATAAGGATATATGGAAAAGAAAATTATCAAAACTCTCAATTGGTATTATTATGGAGTAATGGCTTTTACGCTCATTGTTATGGGTGTGATGTATTATCTCACTTCTCTGCCGGATTTCGAACCTGTCAATCCGATGGATGATTTGGGGAAAATGCTTCAATATATAGCAATCGGAGTGACTTTGTTTGCTATCCCGTTTGGTTTGTATTGGATCAAATGGACAAAACCGAAAACCTTGGAGAAATACAGGGATGCCGCTGCTTTTCGTATCATGGTTGTTGGTTCCACTATGCCGATGAATATTTGCTTTTTCTACCTCCTTGGCGGCTATAAGTCTATAATGTGGTTGGCGGCGATGAGTGCCATCGCATGGTATTTCACCAAACCCACACTCGGCAAAATGGAACAGGAGATGAACCAGAATAATAACCCGGATCAAGAAACCTATTAATCGCTATACGTATGATTATTGCATGTGATTTTGACGGAACGATCGTCACCCACGAATATCCGAAGATCGGCAAACCTGTTCCGTTTGCTATCCAGACGCTGAAAAAACTGCAGGAAGAGGATCATCACCAGATCATTCTCTGGACTGTGCGCGAAGGAGATCTGCTGCAAGAGGCCGTCGATTATTGCAAGTCGAAAGGCTTGGAGTTCTATGCGGTCAACTCCAATTATCCGGAGGAGGAACCGGAGCATCATACCGCCCGCAAACTGGTGGCGGATCTATGGATTGACGACCGCAATCTCGGCGGTCTGCCGGACTGGGGTGTGATCTATAACATGATCCATACCGGCCATCCGTTCGAACCTGCGCCGCAGGGAAACATGGAAGATCTGCATCCGAAGAAAAAAGGCTTCTTTGCACGCCTGTTTGAATAGTCTCATGTAGTCGTGGTTGAGTCGAGGTCAAGTCGTGGTCAAGTCGAGGTTAAGTCGTGGTCAAGTCGTGTCCGGATTCTGTTCATCTGAATGGTAAAATTACGAAAAATAGAGCCCTCTGATCTTCCGTTTCTCTATCAATGGGAGAACGATGCTTCTGTCTGGGCGGACGGGAGTAACCACAATCCGCTTTCACAGCAGGATCTGCGCGACTATATAACTTCCACAACCGGTGATATCTACCGCGACGGCCAGTTACGCCTGATCATAGAAGAGCAATCGCCGGTCACCACTTGCGGATGCGTCGATCTCTTTGATTTCGATGTGCGCAACCGTCGTGCGGCGATAGGTATGTATGTCTCGCCCGGGATGCGGGGCAAAGGAGTAGGGAAGGAGGCTTTGGCACTGCTGGAGGAATACGCTTTCTCGCATCTCCGTTTGCGTGTGATCTACGCAGTAATATCCTCTCGGAACACCGCTTGTGCAACGCTCTTCCGCAATGCCGGATACACTCCTTCTTCGCCCCTCGCCAACTGGACTTTGGAAGGTGATGCGATACTCTGGATCAAATCTTCTAACGAATAAAATACGAATAAAAACACAATATGAAACGAATCATCAATCCCTGGATACACATGCAGGGTTATAACTGCTTCGGCTGTAGTCCGGACAACCCGATCGGAACGCAGATGAAGTTCTTTGAGGACGGAAACGAGATCATCTCTATCTGGCGTCCGACACGGAATCACCAATCGTGGATCAACACGCTGCACGGCGGTATTCAGGCGGTCCTTCTGGACGAAGTATGCGGATGGGTCGTTTTCCATCAGCTCAAGACAGCCGGCGTTACCGCTAAAATGGAGATGCGCTACCACAAACCCGTCTCGACCTTGCAGGATTATATCAAACTCCGCGGATACCTCAAGGAAATGCGGCGGAATATCGCAATCGTTGCCGGAGAGATCTATTCTGCCGAAGGAGAACTCCTTTGCGAGTGTACGTGTACCTATTTTACTTTCCCGCAGGACAAAGCGCGCGAGTCTATGGGATACCTCCCTTCCGGTACAGAAGAAAACGATTATACTTGGGAACAAGCACTCCAACTCGTCTGATAAATCATAGATTTATGCACTAAATAGACAAAAAAACGAGAAAAACGACGTATACTCTTGTGTATGTCGTTTATTTTTTGTAACTTTGCAGCCGCAAAGGTTTGTGAATTCTTAAAAAAATACTAAATACATATGAATCTTTCTGAATTAACTGACAAAATCTACGCGGAAGGCGTGGAGAAAGGAAATGCCGAAGCGCAGCAAATTGTTGAGAAGGCGAATGCGCAGGCTGCCGGAATTATTGCTGAAGCCGAGAAAAAAGCGGCTGCGATTGTTGCAGAGGCGGAGAGCAAATCTGCGGATCTGGACAAAAAGACTCGCGCTGAGCTCAAACTCTATGCGGAGCAGAGCGTGAATGCCGTGAAGACTGAGATCGCCGATCTCCTCTCGGATAAGATCGCTGCGGATAGCGTGAAAGCTGCTACGGCGGATGCCAAGTTCATGCAGGGGCTGATCGCCAAACTCGCAGAGCAAATGGCGAAAGACGGTAGCGTAGAGATCGAGGCTAAGGATGCGGAGGCGCTGAAGAAATACTTTGCCGCCAATGCCAAAGGTCTGCTTGAGAAGGGCGTTTCGATCAAGGAGGTCAAAGGTATTAAGACCGATTTTACGATCCAACCGGCTAAGGGCGGTTACAAACTCGCTTTCGGCGACGCTGAGTTCATCGCTTATTTCAAGGAAATGCTGCGTCCCCAACTCGTGGAGGAACTGTTCTGAACGAACATATGGTAAAATGACAAAATACGAAATGTCATGACATACGAGTATTTATTAGCAGGTTTGCCGGAACTGAAGGCCGGAGCAGATACTCCCGTTTCGCTCGAGAAACTGGAAGAACTGCTGAACGAGCAGTTATCCGATTCGGATAAGCGCTTGCTGGATCTGCTGCGCGTGCCTGTTGACGCGGAAACGCTGGAGGCGGGACTTAATGCCCGAAACCGTTTCATTCGCGAGTGGTTCGCTTTCAATCGGGATCTGAATAATGTGCTCGTGGCGCAGATTTGCCGCAAGCATAATTTCGATGTGAAGCAGCAGATCGTCGGCGATGATGAGGTAGCCGAGCAATTACGCACCCATACGACCCAGAAGGACTTCGGGCTTTCTGAGCTCTCCGGTGATTTCCTGTCGATCCTTGCCCTCGCGCAGATCGATGATCTCATGCAGCGGGAGAAGGCGATTGATGCCATCCGCTTCGAGTGGTTGCAGGAACGCACGGAGTTTGATTTCTTCTCGCCGGAGATGGTCTTTGCGTATTATCTGGAGGCGGTTATGTTGCATCGGTGGTCTATCCTCACTGTTGAGGAGGGAGAAAGAGTCTTCCGCTCTATGGTCGCTGAACTTAAAAAAGATGTTAAATTAGATTAAATATATGACTGAAGGAAAAGTAAAAGGAATCATCTCCAACCTGGTTACGGTACAGGTGGATGGTCCTGTAGCTCAAAACGAAATTTGCTACATTTATGTTGGCGAAACACGATTGATGGCTGAGGTTATCAAGGTGATTGGCGCCAACGTGTATGCCCAGGTATTCGAGTCCACACGTGGCCTCAAGGTCGGCAATAAGGTGGAGTTCACCGGCCATATGCTCGAGGTTACGCTCGGACCGGGTCTGCTGAGCCGTAACTACGACGGTCTGCAGAACGACCTCGATAAACTCACGGGTGTGTTCCTCAAACGCGGTGAGTATAACTTCCCGCTGGACGAGGAGAAGAAATGGGCTTTCAAGCCGATCGCCAAAGTGGGCGACAAAGTAGAGGCTGCCGCTTGGCTCGGCGAGGTGGATGAGAACCATCAACCGCATAAGATCATGGTGCCGTTCGTCTTCGAGGGCGTTTATACCGTGAAGTCAATCAAACCTGCCGGCGAATATACGATCAAGGAAGTGATCGCTGTTCTCACCGATGCAGAGGGTGTGGATCACGAGGTGACCATGGTGCAGAAATGGCCGGTGAAGAAAGCTATTCTGGCTTATCGCGAGAAACCGCGTCCGTTCAAACTGTTGGAGACAGGCGTTCGTACGATTGATACAGCAAACCCGCTTTGTGAGGGTGGTACGGGCTTCATTCCTGGGCCGTTCGGTACCGGTAAGACCGTGCTTCAGCACGCTATCTCCAAACAGGCAGAAGCGGATATCGTGATCATCGCTGCCTGCGGTGAGCGTGCCAATGAGGTAGTGGAGACCTTTACCGAGTTCCCCGAACTCGATGATCCGCACACCGGACGCAAACTGATGGAGCGTACTATCATCATCGCCAATACCTCAAACATGCCTGTGGCTTCCCGTGAGGCGTCTGTTTATACCTCCATGACGATCGCTGAGTACTATCGTTCGATGGGACTGCGTGTTCTCTTGATGGCGGACTCCACTTCCCGTTGGGCACAGGCGCTCCGTGAGATGTCCAACCGTCTGGAGGAGCTTCCGGGTCAGGATGCTTTCCCGATGGATCTTTCTGCAATCATCGGTGCTTTCTACGCACGCGCGGGTTACGTGTACCTTAATAATGGTGCTACCGGTTCGGTTACTTTCCTCGGTACCGTTTCTCCTGCCGGAGGTAACCTCAAAGAGCCGGTTACCGAAGGTACGAAGAAAGTGGCGCGCTGCTTCTATGCCCTTGAGCAGGCACGTGCGGACCGCAAACGCTATCCGGCTGTGAACCCGATCGACTCCTATTCCAAATATGTGGAATATCCTGAGTTTGAGGAATATATCTCCGGTCTGATCGACAAGGAATGGCTGCCGATGGTGAACGACATGAAGACTTATCTGCAGCGCGGTAAAGAGATTCAGGAGCAGATTAACATCCTCGGTGATGACGGTGTACCGGTTGATTATCATGAGGAGTTCTGGAAATCCGAGGTCATTGACTTCGTGATCCTCCAGCAGGATGCTTTCGATAAGATCGATGCCGTTTGTCCGTTGGAGCGCCAGCAGTATATGTTGCGTCTGGTGATGGATATCTGCCGTCATGACTACGATTTCGATAATTTCTTGGATGTCATCGATTATTTCAAACGTGTCATCAACCTCTGCAAGCAGATGAACTACTGTGAGTTCCATTCCGCAGAGTTTGAAGACTACCGCAAAAAACTCGATGATCTCTTGGCAGAAAAGCAGATCGCTGCGTAAAATGAAAAAATGTGAAAATGAATAAATGAGAAAATAACATTATGGCAAAGGCTTTTCAAAAAATATATACCCAAATCACGGCGATTACCAAAGCCACTTGTTCGCTGAAAGCGGAAGGAGTGGGTAATGACGAATTGGCTACCGTGAACGGCAAGTTGGCGCAGGTGGTAAAAATCATCGGCGACGAAGTGACCCTGCAGGTGTTCCAAGGCACGGAAGGTATTCCTACCAATGCCGAAGTGGTCTTCCTCGGCAAAGCCCCCTCGCTCAAAGTGAGTGACCAGTTAGCGGGTCGTTTCTTCAACGCATACGGTGAACCGATCGATGGCGGACCGGCTATCGAAGGCAAAGAGGTTGAGATCGGTGGTCCGTCCGTGAACCCTGTTCGTCGTAAACAACCGTCGGAGCTTATCGCAACAGGTATTGCAGGTATTGACCTGAACAATACCCTCGTTTCCGGTCAGAAGATTCCTTTCTTCGCCGATCCGGATCAGCCCTACAACCAGGTAATGGCTAATGTTGCCCTGCGCGCAGAGGCGGACAAGATCATCCTCGGCGGTATGGGTCTGACTAATGATGACTACCTCTATTTCAAGAACGTGTTCTCCAATGCCGGAGTGCTGGACCACATCGTTTCGTTTGTCAATACGACGGAGAACCCGCCTGTTGAGCGACTCCTTATTCCGGATATGGCGCTGACGGCTGCAGAGTATTTCGCCGTTGAGAAACATGAGAAAGTGCTGGTTCTGCTGACGGATATGACGCTCTATGCCGACGCATTGGCAATCGTCTCCAACCGTATGGACCAGATTCCTTCCAAGGACTCCATGCCGGGTTCGCTCTATTCCGACTTGGCGAAGATCTATGAGAAGGCGGTTCAATTCCCGGAGACGATCGGTGGCGGTTCAATCACGATCATCGCTGTGACAACTCTGTCAGGCGGTGATATCACGCACGCTATTCCGGATAACACCGGATATATCACAGAGGGTCAGTTGTATCTCCGCCGTGACTCCGAAATCGGTAAAGTCATCGTGGATCCGTTCCGTTCACTGAGCCGTCTGAAACAGTTGGTGGCAGGCAAAAAGACCCGCGAAGACCATCCGCAGGTAATGAACGCTGCTGTTCGTCTGTATGCCGACGCAGCAAATGCAAAGACCAAGAAGGAGAACGGTTTCGATCTGACGGATTACGATAACCGTTGTCTGGACTTCGCACGTGACTACAGCCGTGAGATTCTGGCAATCGATGTGAACATCAATACCACGCAGATGCTCGATGTGGCTTGGACGCTCTTTGGCAAATACTTCAAGCCCGAAGAGGTGAATATCAAAGCCGCGCTTGTAGAAAAATACTGGCCGGCTAAATGAGAAAATGAGAAAATGAAAAATAGCCATGGCTATAACTTATCAATTCAATAAAACATCGCTGCAGGGTCTGGAGAAAGATCTGAAGATGCGCCAACGCACGCTGCCTACGCTGCAAAGCAAGGAGACAGCCCTTCGCCTTGAAGTCAAAAAGGCGAAGAAAGAGTTGGAGGAACTCGACCGTGAGGTGGAGCAGCGCATCAAAGATTATGACCAGATGTTGGCGCTCTGGGGAGAGTTTGACACCTCGCTCATCCACGTGGACGATGTACGCATGTCGGTCAAGAAGATTGCAGGCGTACGCGTACCCGTTCTGGACGAGGTGGTCTATTCGACCAAGGAGTTCTCGCTTTTCTCCAGCCCGAAATGGTTTGCCGACGGGTTCGAGCAGATCAAGGCGATCGCGGATGTGGGTATCCGTCAGGAGTTTGTGCGCCGCAAAGTGGATTTGCTGGAGTATGCGCGTAAGAAAACAACGCAGAAAGTGAACCTCTTTGAGAAAGTGCAGATCCCCGGTTATCAGGATGCTATCCGCAAAATCAAACGGTTTATGGAGGACGAGGAGAACTTGAGCAAATCAAGTCAGAAGATCGTTAAATCCAAACGCGAGGCGGAAGTTCGCCTAGAAGAGGAAAGGAGGGCGAAGCTATGATTACGCAAATGAAGAAATATACCTTTCTGGTATTCCATCGTGATTATGAGACTTTCTTGTCGCAACTCCGCAACCTTGGCGTAGTGCATATTCGTCAGAAAGCCGCCGGACTCATCGAGGACAACGAGACGCTTCAAGCTGAGCTTCAGCATGAGGATGAACTCCGCCGTCTGATCAAACAGGGTGCCCCGGACCAACTCATCCAAGAGCGCACCGCGATTGAACAGCGTATCACGGATGCCAAGTCCGCTATGCAGCAAGCCGCTGTGTGGGGAGAGTTTGACCCTGCACGTATTGAGGCGCTGAAGAAAGCCGGATATTCCATCCGTTTCTTCTCTTGCAGCGCAAGCGCATTTCAGGAAGAGTGGGGTATCGCGGTCAATACGATAGAGGGTAAGACATACTTCGTAAATCTCGATAACTCGTCTAAAGACCTCGATAACTCGATATCTCGAAATATCGATAACTCGGAACTGTTCGAGAAAGCAACCGAAATCCCTCAACCCGAGAAATCGGCTGCACAATGGCAGACGGAGATCGAGCATCTCAACGGACTGCTGGCTGCCGCTACAGCACGTATTGAGGCTTGGCGACTGGCGAATATGGAGAAACTGCAAGCCGAACTCAAAGAGGCACGCCAGCAGATCGATTGGACGCGTGTGCAACTCTCGACAGATCAACTCGCAGACGGTGCGTTGTGTCTCGTGGAAGGTTTCTGCCCGATTGACAAGGAGCCCGACCTCAATGCCATGCTGGCGAAAGCGGAAGTCTATTACGAAGAGACGGATCCGGATGCAGAGGACGCTACGCCGATCAAGTTGCATAACAACTGGTTTGTGCGTCTCTTCGAGCCGCTGACAGGTATGTACGGCTGGCCTAACTACAATGAGTTTGACCCGACGCCTATTCTCGGTCCGTTCTTCCTGCTTTTCTTTGCGCTCTGTATCGGAGATGCCGGCTATGGTATCCTGCTTACCCTCATCGGGTATCTTATCTATAAGGACAAACTGAAGATTGAGATGTTCGAAGGTCTGGGTGGTATAATCATGGCGTTGGGCGTCGGATCAACCGTCATAGGCTACCTCATGGGTGGTTTCTTTGGCATCGATCTCTTCCGTGCGGCATGGTTCCCGGAGTGGGCGAAAGCGCCGATGTTCAATAATCTCGGTGTGAATGGTAAGATCGGCGAATACGATGTAATGATGGTTCTTGCAATCCTGATAGGTGTCTTCCATCTGATCCTCGCAATGACGATCAAGGCTGTCACATATACCAAACGCAATGGTTTCAAGGCTACTGTCTCTACCTGGGGATGGCTGTTGCTGATTGTCGGAGGAATTGCTACGGCGATCCTTGCCATGACACTCTCTCTGCCTACTGAGGTGGTTAAATGGACCTTGATCGCTATCGGTGCTGTCTCGGCGTTAGGTATCTTCGTCTTCAATACGCCCGGCCGTAACCCGCTGATTAACATCGGTGCCGGTTTGTGGGATACCTATGGAATGACAACCGGTTTGTTGGGCGATGTACTCTCATATATCCGTTTGTATGCCCTCGGTCTGGCGGGCGGAATGTTAGGTGCTGCCTTCAACCAGCTTGGCGTACAGGTTCTTGGCGAGAACCCGGGTATCGGCGCATGGATAGGCTTTGTGGTGATCGTCACTTTCGGTCACGTGCTCAATCTGCTGATGGCTTGTCTGGGTGCCTTTGTCCACCCGCTGCGTCTGTCGTTCGTAGAGTATTTCAAGAATGCAGGATATGAGGGCAACGGAAAACTCTATACACCTTTTAAGAAACAATAATTTTAATTCGTAATTTTTAATTTTTAATTTATATTATTATGGAACTTATTTTAGGTTATCTCGGATTAGGCCTCATGTTGGGTCTTTCCGGCGTTGGTTCGGCTTATGGAACGACTATTGCAGCGAACGCTGCTGAAGGTGGTTTGAAGAAGAACAAAGAGAAATCATCGGCTTACATGATCTTGTCGGCTCTTCCTGCTACGCAGGGTCTGTACGGTTTCGTGGCATTCCTGATGATGAAGAGTCTGATTGAGACCAACCCGATTCTGTTGTTCGGTCTGGGTCTGGGCATGGGTTTGGTATTCCTGCTCTCTGCTATTCGTCAGGGTCAGACGGCTGCTAATGGTATCGCGAATATCGCTGCCGGTCACGATGTAATGACAAACACCATGATCTACTGCGCTCTGCCGGAGTTCTATGCTATTCTGGCGTTGGTAGCAGGTCTGATGGCTTAATTATGAGCAAAGCATTTGTCTTTCCGGGGCAGGGAAGCCAGTTCCCGGGAATGGGACGCGATCTGTATGACGCGTACCCGGAGGCAAGAGAGATGTTCCGGCAGGCAGACAGCCTGCTGGGCTTCTCTTTGTCCGAAGTGATGTTTTCCGGTACGGCGGACGATCTCAAGCAGACCAGAGTGACCCAACCGGCAGTGTTCTTGCACTCCGTTGTGGCGCAGCGGTTAATGACAATCGAGACGCCGGCGATGGTGGCGGGGCATAGTCTGGGAGAGTTCTCCGCACTGGTGGCTTGCGGTGCATTGCGTTTTGAGGACGCCTTGTTATTAGTGTCCGCGCGTGCGCAGGCGATGCAGGCAGCGTGTGAACAAAACCCCGGAACGATGGCCGCCGTCCTTGGTTTGGAAGATGAGAAAGTTGAAGAGATATGTCAGGAATTGGTTAATTCTCAATTCTCAATTCTTAATTCTCAATTAACAGTTGTCGCTGCCAATTTCAACTGCCCGGGTCAGATTGTCATCTCCGGCGACATCGAAGCCGTCGAAGCCGCTTGCGTGGCGATGAAAGAAGCCGGTGCACGGCGCGCGTTGCGTCTGCCTGTCGGAGGGGCATTCCACTCCCCGTTGATGGCGCCGGCGGCAGAAGATCTGCGTGAAGCCATTCTCAAAACGGAGTTCCGCAAACCTTTCTGCCCGATCTATCAGAATGTATCTGCAAAGGCGGAAATGGAGCCGGAGACTATCCGCGAAAACCTCCTGAAACAACTCACATCCCCCGTTCGCTGGACGCAGACGGTTCAAAACATGATCGCTGATGGAGCCAATGAGTTCTATGAATTCGGTCCGGGAGATGTACTCAAAGGCTTGATCCGTAAGATCAATCCGGAGGTGCAAGTAGGTTAAATCTTAAATAAGGAAATGGGAAAATAAGAAAATGAAAGATATTTTTGATTTATCGGGTCGTGTAGCGTTGGTTACCGGCTGTTCGGGCGGTCTGGGTGTCCAGATGGCAAAAGCGTTTGCCGCCCGTGGGGCGAACCTCGTTATCATCGCCCGTCGTTATGAGAAACTGGTGGAAGTGCAGAAAGCCATTGAGGCGGAGTTCGGAGTGAAAGTGCTGCCTTTGCAATGCGATATCACAAACACGGAGGCGGTTGATGCGATGGTAGCGGAGGCGCTCAAGCAGGTGGAGCACATTGATATCGTGGTCAATAATGCCGGTACAGGTGCTGTGGCTCCGGCTGAAGACATCACCGATGCACAGTTCGAGAACGAGATGCAGATTGATCTCTTTGGTACGTTCCGCGTAGCGCGGGCGGTAGCCAAACAATCGATGATCCCGAACCGTTACGGCCGTGTGATCAATATCGCTTCCATGTACGGCCTTGTTGGCAATAAGATCGCTCCGGCTTCTCCGTACCACGCAGCGAAAGGCGGTGTGGTCAATCTCACACGGGCTTTGGCGGCAGAGTGGGGTAAGTACGGCATTACCGTCAACACCATCTGCCCGGGCTATTTCATTACGCCTCTTACGAAGGAGACGCTGGAGTCGGACTATTTTGCCAATTATGCAAAGACGGTTATCCCTATGGAGCGTTATGGTCATGAAGGCGAACTGGATTCCGCAGTGGTCTTCCTGGCTTCCGATGCTTCCACCTATGTCACCGGCGTTGCCTTGCCGGTCGATGGCGGTTACACCTGCGTGTAAAATTGCATATGACGGTATATGTTTTTGACTTGGGAGGCGTACTCATCAAACTCGATGTGAAGCGCTGTTTCATCGCCTTTAAGCGACTCATGGGCGAGGAGAACATGCGCGCCGTTCTGGGAATGGACAGTCATGGAGAAGGCGTCAAGGCGGTCAGCGTGGCGTCCAAACAACTCATGGCGGACTTCGAACGGGGACTGATCGAGCCTGATGAATTCATCTCGCAGATCCTCCAATATTGCCGTCCGGGCACTACGGGAACCGATGTGACCGAGGCTTGGATGGCGATGTTGGACGAACTGCCGGCGGAGCGGCTGCTGTTCGTTGAGAAGCTGCGCAAGGCCGGTCATCCGGTTTATCTGCTGTCCAACGGCAACGACCTGCATTTTGGTTTTATCAACCGCCAATACCGTCTGGACGCGTATTTTGACGGCTTCTTCCTGTCGCAGAAGATGCACATGTCCAAACCCGAACCGCAGATCTTCGAAGCCGTGCAGAAAGCCATCGGAAACCCGCCATCCGTTGTTTTCATCGATGATATTCAGGCGAACCGCCAAGCCGCGGAACAAACCGTCGGATGGCAAACATACGCATCCATCGATGAGTTGTCAGAAAGTCTCAGAGGTTTACAATGACTAAGATTCTCTTCATATGTCATGGAAATATCTGCCGTTCACCGATGGCGGAGTTTGTCATGCGCCATTTATGCCAGGAGGCGGGAGCCAACGACCGTTTTGAGATTGCTTCGGCTGCTGTCTCGACGGAAGAGATCGGCAATGACATCTATCCGCCGGCTAAACGGGTACTGACGGCGCATGGTATTCCTTTCTCGCACCGCGGAGCACATCAGATTACAAAGGCGGATTTCGATACGTATGATTATATCGTCTGTGCGGATCGGTCGAATATCCGGATCATGGAATATCATTTCGGTCGTTCAGTGCTCGATAACTCCCATGCACAAGTATCAATGATGATGGAGTGGGCAGGGCAGAGCAGAGATGTCTCCGATCCCTGGTACACAGGGGATTTTGAAACCGCCTTTCAGGATATCTATACCTCATGCAAGGCGATCTTGAATGCGCTGAAAAATTAAAAATAATTTGCACAATTCAAAAAAAAGCAGTACCTTTGCATCGCAAAGGTTTTTAATAAGCGAGATGACCACATTATCACAAAGCGAAAAAGAGGCAATTATGGCGGATATGAAGTCCTTTGACGAGCCAATGCCTGCTGTAGGTATCTTTTGGTACGATCCGGAAGAACATGATTTCTTTGGCGTCTATAAGAAGGAACTGACTCCTAAAATGGTAGAAGAAGCGGCAGATAAAGGGCTTCCGTATATTAACTACCGGACGCTTCACCGCCAGATTTGGCAGAAGCAGTATTTCCGGGCATTAGCCAACAACGAGCCAACGAAGTTCAAAGGTGATTACACCCAAGTACCTCGTGGCCGTGTATCATGGAGCGTGGATCATTTCGTGGTCTTTGTCGGTCAATGGGCAAAGGACAAAGAAGATGAATTAACCGAATTATTAGAGAAATACTTTGCCCTGCCATATTTCGAGTTCCGATATGACGAACACTGGGATTTAGGACACGGCTGGTCAGGAGACTTATAAACACAAAGAACGGACTTCGGTCCGTTTTTTTGTGCTGTTAAAGCCCATAAACACTTGTCCAAAACAAGAAAAATCGCTACTGAATGCGATTTTTCTTGCATATATCGAAAAAATGTAGTACCTTTGCACCCGCAAAGGTTGAAGTAACCGATACCGTCACTCTCTGACGTTAAACAGGAGGACATAATAAAAAGCGTCTTACGCGCTTTGTTTTGGCTGGTTAGAATCTGGTAAATTCATAATGATAACCAAAACAATGCAGCACAAAGATGCTCATTAGTGTGTATATCTATAATGTACGCGCGTATCGGGCGTACATTTATACATACGGCGTGGGCTACGGTGTTGTTTGTTCAGTTATCAGGGCAATACCAGAGCCTTAACCAGCGGAACAGCAATATTGCAGTCCCGCTTTTTTGTTTGTGTTTTCCGAGCAATCGGGTAATCAAGAAGTAGAAAAGCAACAACGAACAACAATATTAACCAAAAATTCAAACAACAATGAAAAAGATTTTCATGGTAGCAATGGCCTTAATCGTTGCAAGTAGTTTTGCGTTCGCAGACAAAAACGAGCAAAAGGAGCTCAACAAAGAGCGTCAAGAAATTCGCAAGTTAGCCAAAAGCGAACTGAAAGCCAAAGTGGACAGAACAACTAAAAAAGCCGCAAAGAAGTATGTTAAAGAAGGATGGGAAGTAAAACCAGGTGCACTTCCTATTGAGAAGCAACTGGAGAAAAGTTACTTGATGCAGTATGAGTACGACGAGAACAATTATCCGAAATATATTATGGGCGAGGCATCTTCCATTGGCGAAAATTATGATGCAGCCAAAACCGCTGCTATGTCTTTAGCCATTACCAATTTGGCAGGTCAAATTCAGACCGAAGTGAGCGCGCTCATTGAGAATACTGTTGGCAACAAGCAATTAGCACCTGAGGATGCAGCATCCATTACGGAAAGCGTTATGGCAAGTAAAAACTCTATCGCGCAATCTATTGGACGGGTTATTCCTGTGACGGAGATGTACAGACGAGTTAAAAACAAAAACTACGAAGTACAAGTTCGTATCGCGTATAATGGCGAAATGGCAAAACAAGCAACCAAGAATGCTGTTCGCGAAGAATTGGAGAAGAAAGGTATGGATTTGCATGAGCAATTGGACAAAGTGCTCGGATTCTAATGAAAACCAGATTATTCATATTGCTTTTGGCGCTTGTAAGTGTAACGGTCTATGCTCAACGAACGGTTAATGCGTGCGGTGAGGTGGACTACATTGTGCCCGAAACGCAGACACTTGTCGAGGCTAAAAAAGCAGCTATTACACAAGCGCGCCTAAAAGCCATAGCCGACGAGTTCGGAACGGTTGTATCGCAAACGAATACGACTGCTATGCACACCAATAATGGAAAAACGAACAGCAGTTTTAATTCCTTTAGCGAAAACGAGGTGCGCGGTATTTGGATTAGCGACACGAAAGAGCCTGAAGTAACCGTCAAATACCGCAATGAAATGATGGTTATTCATGCTGAAGTGTGCGGTAAAGTGCGAGAGCAGAAGCGTGAAATGGTCGAATTGCAGGTAAAGCCGTTAAACAATGGTTTTGAGAGTACCAATTTCAAGAACAATGACCGTTTTTCTGTCTCGTTCAAATCTGCGGTGAGCGGGTATGTGGCTGTTTTTATACGCGATGACAATAATGATATTGTCAATGTAATGATGCCATATGAGGGCAGCGACGGTAACGCACGCGAGGTTAAAAGCAATAAAGAGTATTTGTTCCTTTGTACGAGAGATCCAGAATATCCGTATGACGAAGAAACAATACTAACAACCTCCAAAAGTATAGAGAATAATACACTTATCGTAGTATTCTCGCAAAAGAAATTCCATATTTCACTAAGTAATATGGGCGAGTTTGTTCCAGAAGTAGAAAACTCCAAATTCCAAAAATGGCTTCACGGCTTGCGCGTATATGACACCACCGCGCAAGCGGAAGAAGTAGTATTAACAATCAAAAAATAAAGTGTTATGAAAAGATTTAAACTTATGTTGGTTACCTTGTTAATGGTGGGTAACCTATCAGCAGAAGAAATGGCGCATATATATTTATTGCGTCCATTCGATTTTGGAGCAGCTATGGGTGCTGTGTATGGAGGTAAAAAATATTACCAAATGCAACATTGGATTGATTTGGATGGTCATAAATTCGGAGTAGTAAACTCGCTGACATATTATAAATTGGAAGTTCAGCCGGGCAGTCATACGATAACAGGCTATGTTGGAAATCTTCCTTATGATGATATTAAGAAAAACCAACCGAATTATTCTTTAACTTTAAATGCACTTGGCGGACAGGATTATTATATAAAGATTGATGAAAAGAAGTTTAAGATAGCTCATATAGACAAGCAGAAGTTCATGAAACTTCAACAAGGGGCGAATCCAATACAATATGCAGGTTTTATTGCTTTTAAGGATGAAAAATTTTATACAGAAGAGGGAAAACAGATTGATGAAAAAACAGGAAAGGTAATAGAAGGTGAGGGTTCTTTTTCTGCGAAACCGCAACTGGCACAAGGAGAGAAACAAAAAGCTAAAGCAGTCCAATCCGACGTAGATTTCAATATTCCTCAATCCAAAAGAGCTGCTGAAAATACCTATGCACTCATCATTGCCAACGAGGACTATCAGTTTGTGGATCCGGTGAACTTCGCTTCCCATGACGGCGAGGTGTTCAAAGAGTATTGCATCAAGACATTAGGCATTCCCGAGAAGCAAGTACGGTATTGCACAAACGCATCGTATGGCGTTATCTCCGGCGGTGTGGACTGGCTCAAATATGCGCTTGATAATTTCGAGGGCAGCAAAGCCATCGTTTATTATTGCGGTCACGGTATTCCCGATGAGAAGACAGGCGATGCGTACATCGTGCCGGTTGATGGCAAGGGTACCAATACGGCTACTTGCTACAGCCTGAACAAACTGTACACCACTTTGGCTGCCACCAAAGCAGTTAACGTTACTTATTTCATGGACGCTTGCTTTACAGGTGCTAACAAAGAGGGAAGTATGCTGGTTGCTGCACGTGGCGTTGCGCGAGAAGCGAAGAAAGAGAAATTGGATGGTAATGCCGTCGTTTTCTCCGCCTCCAGTGCTGATGAGACGGCTATGACTTACCCGGAAAAAGGACACGGATTATTCACCTATTTCTTGCTCAAAAAACTGCAAGAGACAAGTGGTGACGTGACTTATGATGAACTTGCGGGATACATTAATAAAAACGTAAAGAAAGAAGCATTCTTGATTAACGAAAAGCCGCAGACTCCAGTAGTCGCTACCAGTCCGAAAGCAGCTTCTTCATGGAAGTCCATGAAATTAAAATAAGATATAAATTATTCTTAAAGTAAGGGTGGGGCATTACAAAACCTCACCCTTTTTTATGTTTTTCCCCCTCCAAAATTTGCATATATCAGAAAAAAGGTTGTGTACCTTCGGTCCTCCCTATAAAAAAGCAGGGTCCCACAGAAGGTACGTTCGCACGTTTGTGCTCATACCTAAGCCTTTTAGCAAAATAAATTCAATTAAATTTAATTTTTTAGCCAAAAGTCTTGTGTATGTCAAACTTTTGTTGTACCTTTGCAATTGCAAAGGTTTTGATACAAAAATATGAAACGGTAACAAATTGTTACCAGTTGAAATTAACCGCTGCAGATGGTAAGTTTTTTTTGTATGCAGAAAGCGACAAAATATAAGATGAACATCGGAATAGGGGCGTTGATTGCGCTGATCTATATGCTGATTCCGATAGATGTAGCCCCGGACGCAATGCCGGTTATCGGATGGATAGATGACATGATTGCCGTCCTATTAGCAGTCACTAACGGACTCGTATTCGCCTCCAAACTCAAGAAAAACAAGTGAGAGTGGGGGACTCACGCCCTAAATAAACCATAATATAAATTCCCTCGGTAAAACCGAGGTTTTTAAAGACCAAAATCGAATCAAAAGGGGGTGATTAGGGCGTGATTACAGGGTGATAAGAGGGTGATTTGATGGAGGTTATTATAGGGAAAGGATGAGGACAAACCAAGAAACAGCCTTTGGAATGACAAAATGTCATAAATATAGAAATCCATTATATTCACTGCAAAAACTATGCCATTATGACGCAAATTAAGTTTTATGCACCGGTTAAAGAAATGAACGGTGAATTCGAGAAAGGAAGCGGTATTATCATGCGCAAAAAGAAATACCGCGCGCCAAATGGAAAAGTCCTGAAAGAAGGAGTTCAGGAATCATACAAGCTCGTAAATCCACGCGACTACGAAAAGAATCCGCCTAAAGGCGCCGAACTCGCTAATATTCAACTGTTTAGCGAATCCAAACATCTGGCGTCAGAGATTATCAATTCCGGCAAAGTTTCTGACGAAGAACTCGCCGCCATGACATCAGAAGAGCGTCAAAAAACGCTTGAACTGCGCGCAGAACTGGAAAACTTCAAAAATCGTTTCTACGCACAATTCAAACATCCGGATTCGGAAGCTCCGTATGAGAAGAAACCCGAACCGGGCTCAATGAAACTCCGCCAAAAACAATATTCCAAACTCGACAACTTCATTCAAGCGATCATCCGTCAAAAATTGAAAAACTCGAATAATCAATAACCATACATAATAATAAATTCTTTTCATAATATTCATATTAATTTTGTATATGTTTATTTAACTGCCATTATGGCAGAATTCTTTAACCCTAAATTATTGGCATAATTCTTGCACAATGATTCATGTAAGAAATATACTAATGGAAACCTAATCACGATTATGTAAAATAGCATATTTGGAAGAAGTCCCTATCTGCTAAAGTAAAAAGAAAAAAGAGAAAATGGCAAAGAAAATCGAAGATATTGAAGAAGTAAAACAATATGATGTACTTCCGGTGAGGAATACAATGTTGTTTCCGGGTGTGCTGCTGCCGGTGGCAGTTTCGCGCAAGTCCAGTCTCAAACTGATCAAAGAGGCGGAGAAAGCGGAACGGCCAATCCTGGTGCTGGCACAGAAAGACAGTTCGGTGAATGAACCAAACGGCAGCGATCTCTATCAGATCGGAACGGTCGGACATGTGCTGCAAATCATCACATTACCCAATGAGAATGCAAATGACGGAGAGCACGTTATGGCAATTTTAGAAGGCAAAGAACGTGTAGAAGTCATTGGTTTTCAGGAGAGTAAATCCGGTATCATTCAAGCGGAAGTGGTTCCGCGGGATGAGAAAATGCCGCTGAAGAAGGACAAACAGTTCCCAGTGGTGGTGGATTCGCTCCGCGAATTAGTGCTGCAGTTGCTTAATCTCCGCGAGAAAACGCCGGTTGATCTACAGCCGACGATCCGTTCTATCACGAACGGCCCTACCCTCGTCAATTATATCTGCTCCACCTTCCCGATGGCGCTTGACAAACGGATGGAGCTGCTGACGGTTGATGAGCTCATGGAACGTGCAACGATGATGTTGGGCATTCTGGAGAAAGAGAACGAGATGCAGACCATCAAGGCGGACATTCTCAAGCGTACCCACGAAGCGATGGACAAGCAGCAACGCGAGTATTTTCTGCAGCAGGAGATCGAGACGATCAAGAAGGATCTGGGCGAAGACTCCGGTGCCGAGAAAGTGAAAGAACTGCGCGAGAGAGCGAAAGACAAACACTGGAAGCAGGCGGTCGGAGAGGTGTTCGAGAAAGAGCTTCAGCGCCTGGAGCACATGCACATCCATGCGCCGGAATACTCCACCCAACTGGATTATTTAGAGGTCTTTTTAGGCATGCCGTGGGAGGTTTATTCCGAAGACAATTTCGATATGCCGCATGCACAGGAGGTACTCAACCGCGATCACTACGGGTTGGACAAAGTGAAGGAAAGAATTGTCGAATATCTGGCGGTACAACGCCAGTTGTCTCTTCGCAGCGCCAAGGACAAGGAAAATCATCCGGTGAAATCGCCGATCTTATGTCTCTACGGTCCTCCGGGTGTCGGCAAAACGAGTCTTGGAAAGAGCGTTGCGGAAGCCCTCGGACGCAAGTATGCGCGTGTGTCACTCGGCGGTCTGCACGACGAAGCGGAGATACGCGGCCACCGCAGAACCTATATCGGCGCCATGCCCGGACGGATCATTGACAGCATTAAGAAATGCGGCACCTCCAATCCGGTTTTCGTGCTCGACGAGATCGACAAGATCGGCGCCGACTACAAAGGCGATCCGACCTCCGCACTCCTCGAAGTGCTGGATCCGGAGCAGAACAACTCCTTCCACGACAACTATCTGGATGTCGATTACGACCTGAGCCATGTGCTCTTTATCGCCACGGCAAACAGTCTGGATTCGATCCCCCGCCCCCTACTCGACCGAATGGAACTGATCGAGATGACCGGTTATCTGCAGGAAGAGAAAGAGGAGATTGCCAAGCGTCATCTGATCCCGAAAGAACTGGAGAACCACGGTCTGAAGGCTTCCCAACTGAAGTTCAAGAAGGAGATCCTGAGTCATATAATAGATGATTACACGCGCGAGTCCGGTGTGCGCAGTCTGGAACGCCAGATCGCCACTATCTGCCGCAAGATCGATACCAAACTGGCACTCGGCGAGGAATACAACCCCTCCGTGACGCTTGAGGATCTGCGAGAATATCTGGGACAACCGCGTTTCAGCCGCGACAGCTGGGAGACGAACAAATACGTAGGTGTCGTGACCGGATTGGCGTGGACGCAAGTAGGCGGCGAGATCCTGTTCATCGAGACCAGCCTCTCTGCTTCCAAATCACCGGCTCTGACACTCACCGGCAATCTGGGCGATGTGATGAAAGAGTCCGCAACGCTGGCATTGGGTTATGTCAAGGCGCACGCAAAGCAGTTCGGCATCAAGCCGGATGTCTTTGAGAAGACGGCCGTACATATCCATGTGCCGGAAGGAGCGATTCCCAAAGACGGTCCGTCCGCCGGTATCACGATGACCACTGCACTTGTGAGCGCATTCACGGGACGACTGGTCAAACCGCGCATCGCGATGACCGGAGAGATGACGCTGCGAGGCAAAGTGCTGCCTATCGGCGGAGTGAAAGAAAAACTACTCGCCGCCAAACGGGCAGGGATCACGGATATCATTCTATGCGAGGAAAACCGGAAAGATGTTGCGGAGATCAATGATATTTATCTCAAGGGTCTGAAGCTGCACTACGTGCATGACATCAGCGAGGTTATCAAAGAAGCGTTGCAGTAAGCAGCGCTTCTTTGATTATTGGTGATTAGAGAACTCTTCAAAGGTATTGTCGGTGTAATAAACCACAATACGGCTGATCTGTTTAGGGGGAGCTGCAGGTATCTGCGGCTCCTCTTTTGCTGCCGCACGAACGGTTGGTTTCTTGCCCTCAGGCGGCAACACATCGAACAAACCGGCTTCCTTACCGGGTTCAGTGCGCCACATATCGCCTTTGCCTAACACCAGCCACTCGGGATTCAGCGTAGGATAACGCTCCATAATACGCTTCATCACATCCAGACTCGGGTTATTGCGTCCCGCCATCATATTACTGATCGTACCGGGCTGCACCCCAATCTCTGCTGCAAACTGGCGCGCCGTAAGCCCCAGCGTGTCTTTCACCTTCTCAATGCGCTCTCGTTCATTCATAGGACAGTTGATTAAAAATATTCAATTCTCAGCGACTTGATCAAATCACGGTGCAAAGGTACAAAAAAATACCGAAATACACAAATGTTTGCAGATATTTTTGTGAATAATTTTTCACAAACGTGAATATGTCTGTTTATTCAATACAAAACAGCCAAAGCTATCCTTCTTCCGTGGAACATTTTTACAATCCGACTACCCTCAACATCACTATCCGTACTATAAGTGGATTAAATAAACTTGTTATTTTACTTTAGGTTTAACGCATAAACACCACAATATAAGTATTTTATATGTTTTATTTATAGTATTTAACTCAAAATGTCACCCAACTCATCAATCTCCGCAAAACAGCTAAATCTGTCACTTTAAGTAAAATCGCCAGCCGCTTATTTTCAGTAAGTTATAAGTGTTTGTTTTGCATTTATATATTGACTCGCAATCTTTTCTGTGCCCGGATCATAGAGGTCTTTAGGACTTGGCGGACTCTTCCCTACTCTATGGATCCTTTGATTAGGGCTATCTGTGAACACATGGAAAAATACGTACTTTGTGAATGTCATAAATGAAAACATTTTGCGCACAAATGGTGTTCACCTTTATTGCACTAAATACAGACTTTTTCTCTTGCATAATTCACAAAAATATACTACCTTTGCACTCGAAACCAAAGAACAAGGAATTATTGCCTTTTAACAAATATACCTCAAACTATGAAAATTAATGTTCAAACATTCAGTAAACAGGCGCAGGATCTTGTCCTGCGTTTGTTCATTGAGCCCTCGTCGGGTCAATCCAAATCCTCAACATCTATTTACACGTGCGCGCATTGCGGCACCCATTCACGCCTTCATAGTTGATTTTCTGCATTAGGATTTGCATATATCAAAAAAAAGCTGTATCTTTGCAGCCATTATGATACTCTATCCGAATTGCAAGATCAATCTGGGGCTGCGTGTCATCCGCAAGCGTCCGGACAACTACCATGATTTAGAGACTGTTTTTGTCCCTATTTACGGGCTGCACGATGAATTAGAAGTGACGAGCATTCCGTCTCCGGCTGTCAGCCGTCAGATTTCTTTTGTACAGGAAGGGATTGCGGTTGATTGTCCGGAGGAGGATAATCTGATTATCCGTTGTTACCACCGGATGGCGGCGAGATACCCGCAGATAGGCGGAGTGTCCATCCGATTCAGGAAGAATATCCCTTTCGGCGCCGGTTTAGGGGGCGGAAGCAGCGATGCAGCGCATATGGCTATCGCACTGAACGAACTCTTCTCACTGGGTTTGACCAAAAAGCAATTAGCGGAAGAAGTGCGTCCCTTGGGTGCCGATTGTCCTTTCTTTATTTATAACACCCCCTGTTTCGCCGAAGGCATCGGAGACAAGCTGACACCGATTGATCTGGATCTGCGCGGTATCCGGATCCTGCTGGTCAAACCCGAAGAAGGCGTCAGCACCAAAGAGGCGTATGCCGGAATAAAACCGTACCCGACTCCCTCACTGAAGGGGAAACTGAATATACCGGAGCAATTAGGCAAGGGCGATGCTTTTGTCAATGATTTTGAAGCGACGGTCTTCCCTCTCCATCCGGCGATAGCCCAAATAAAAAAGCGTCTGCTGGACGCAGGCGCTTTCTATGCCGCTATGAGCGGCAGCGGTTCAACTGTTTTCGGGCTTTTTCAGAACGATCCGGAAGGTTGTACCGACGCCCGGTTGAGAGCTTTTAAGGAGGAGTTTGCCTCCATGATACTGCTCGATGATACGTTTGGCGAGTGGCAGGCCTAATCCCCATCCTCTTTCTTTCGATGTGAATCCCGGTTCAAAGATCCGGCGCTGGGTAGCGCTGTCCATTCCTTTTCCGGAGTCAGCAATATCAAGCATCACCTCATGTTCGTTCTCATGCAGCTGCAATGCGATCGTTCCGTTTCCGGAGATCGCATCAACTGCATTCTTGAGCAGATTCTCGATCACCCATTGAAGCAAGGGGGCATTGAGCATTACGATGCGTTCTACGCCCTCCAGACAGGTATCATCGATAACAATACGGCTGCTGACGCGCACACGCATGTATTCCACCGCATCCCGTACAACAGGGATCATGTTCTCTGATTTCAGGTCGGGTTCCGAACCGATCTTCTGGAACCGGTTGGCGATCATCTGCAGGCGGTCAATATCGCGCTTCATCTGTGGCACATACTCGTCGGATGGATATTTCTCTTCGAGCAGTTGCTGCCAGGCGTTAAGCGACGAGATCGGCGTGCCGAGTTGATGAGCGGTCTCTTTCGACAGCCCCACCCAGAGGCGGTTTTCTTCACTCCGTTGGGCCGTAAGCATCGTGATTACGGCGATGGCGATAAAAATGAAGATTAGCGCAAACTGGGCATAAGGCACATATCTCAGGCTGGTGAGCAGACTGCTGTCATCCCAGTAGATATACTGGGTTGTAGTCCCGTCAATCCGCACTTCGATAGGTCCATGCGAGGCGTTCACTTTGCCGGTAGCATGCTCCTTAGAGGTATTCCGGCTTGCCAGGATATTCCCTTCTTCATCGCAGATATAGACAGGGATGGTAGTGTTGCCCTCAATGATAGACGAGACAAAATCGATATCCGCATCATCGTCGGCAAGGATCAGTTGGCGGGTGGCTTCCGCCCAGACCGCCATGTTTTTCTGCTCCTCCGCCTGCAGCGCGTGCGCCAGATTATTGGTAAATAATACGGAAATAGCCACGATAAACATGGCTATTACCAGTACTATTGTTCCTATCCGTCGGTTGGACATAAATAATTTGAATATTCAAAGATTTGAAAATTCGGGAATTATCCAAGCAGGGTCAGCAAGACGCCTGCGGCAACAGCAGAACCGATCACTCCGGCTACATTCGGCCCCATGGCGTGCATCAGCAGGAAGTTGGAGGGGTTCTCCTCTTTTCCAACCGTCTGACTCACACGCGCAGCCATCGGCACTGCGGAAACACCGGCAGAACCGATCAGCGGGTTGATCTTCTCTTTGAGGAAGAGGTTCATGAACTTGGCAAGCAGCACACCACCTGCGCTACCGAGACCGAACGCCACGATACCCATCGCAAGGATCATCAGCGTCTTGGCATTCAGGAAACTGCCGGCAGTAGCCGTGGCGCCGACAGAAAGGCCCAGGAAGATCACTACGATATTCATCAGTTCGTTCTGGGCAGTTTTTGACAGACGGTCCACCACTCCACACTCCTTCATCAGGTTGCCCAGCATCAGACATCCGATCAGCGGCGCCGCATCCGGCAGGATGAGGGCTACGATAGCGGTGATAATGATCGGGAAGACGATCTTCTCGGTCTTGGAAACAGGACGGAGCTGACCCATCTTGATCGCGCGTTCCTTTTTAGTCGTGAGCGCGCGCATGATAGGCGGCTGGATCACCGGCACAAGCGCCATATAGCTATAGGCGGCAATGGCGATCGGACCTAAGAGATGCGGAGCCAGTTTGGAAGTCAGGAAGATAGATGTCGGTCCGTCTGCACCGCCGATGATACCGATCGAACCCGCCTCTGCAGGCGAGAAACCCATTGCATAAGCGCAGAGGAACGTGACGAAGATACCGATCTGTGCGGCGGCTCCTAACAGAAGCGACTTCGGGTTGGCAATCAACGGACCGAAATCCGTCATTGCGCCCACGCCGATGAAGATCAAGCAGGGATACACTCCGGCTTTCACTCCGATATAGAGCACATCGAGCAGACCTGCTTCTTTGAGGATTGCTCCGTAGGAATGGTATGCCGGACTGGACGGATCAAGGAAGGCAGTCCATAACTCGTCATGGAACATTCCTGCGCCCGGGAGGTTGGTAAGCAGCATACCAAATGCGATAGGCAGCAGCAAGAGCGGCTCGTATTTCTTATGAATGGCAAGGTACAGCAGGAAGAACGACACCAAGAGCATTACACCTTGTTGCCAAGTCATCTGCATGAAACCCATGCGTTGAAAAAAATCTAAGATGTTCATAATCAGTTTATTTGACTGTCGACCAGTTAACCGGTTGACTTAGAATACCAGATTATCCTAATACAACGAGCAGATCATCCTGCATAACGTTCTGACCGGCGGAAACAGCAATCTGTTTAACGGTACCGTCCTGCTCAGCCATGATGGCATTCTCCATCTTCATGGACTCAAGCGTCAGGAGCGTATCGCCGCGTTTTACAGCCTGACCTTCCGTCACCAGCACTTTGATTACCGAACCGGGAAGCGGACTCTTCACCTGTACGCCGGCAGCAGGAGCAGCTGCAGGTTTGGGCTCAGCCTTGGGAGCAGGAGCTGCTGCAGGCTTCGGAGCGGGAGCGGCTGCCGGTTTGGGAGCTACGGGTTTCGGTGCCGGAGCTGCCGGAGCCTCTGTTTCTACTTGGTAGGTCTTGCCGTTTACGGTTACATTGGTCAAACCTGCCTCTACTTCTTCTACTGCGCACTTATATTCGGCGCCATTGATTTTAAATGTGAATTCTTTCATTGTTTTATTAGTTTTCAGTTGTCAGCATTCGGTCATCAGAAGCCGACATTGTTCATTCCTACAGATTTTGTATTCCACGCTGTCTCATGCTGATGGATAGAGATCATGGCAGTCGGCAGATCGTGTTTGTTATTCCGCGCAAGATGCAGTGCATACGCCACAGCAGCCATCTCTTCGTCGCCGCTGTGAGCGATAGCCATTGCGATCGCAGCCTTGGTTCCCTCGTCCGTGGGTTCGGATGAGGAAACCTTAGGTGCGGCGGTCTTCTCTATTTTCTGCTCCTTCGGGGCTTTCGGCGCTTTGGGGGCTGTAATCTTCTGCATGATCCATCCTAAAAACATCAGAATGAATACCAGTGCAAAAAGCAGCACTAAAACGATTCCGAAGCCCAAGCCGGTGACAGCCCAAGTGTTGGACCATGTCCAAGTCTCAGGATTAACGACCAGAAAAACCATAATTACAACGGTAAGTTAGAGTGTTTCTTAAGCGGGTTGGTCAGACGCTTGGTCTGCAGCATCTCGAATGCACGGATGATACGGCTGCGTGTATAACGCGGCTCAATCACATCATCGATATATCCGCGGTTGGCTGCCTGGTAGGGGGAAGCGAAGAGATCCTTGTATTCCGCCTCTTTCTCGGCGATGAATTTCTTCTTCTCCTCCGGATCCTCGATAGCCTTGATGGCTTTGGCTTGCAGCACACCTACAGCGCCGCTGGCACCCATCACAGCGATCTCCGCGTTCGGCCATGCGTAGCACATATCGCCGCGTAACTGCTTGCAACTCATCACAATATGACTTCCGCCGTAGGACTTGCGAACGGTAATTGTAACTTTCGGCACAGTGGCTTCGCCGTAAGCAAACATCAGTTTTGCTCCGTGATCGATGATGCCTGCGTACTCTTGTCCGGTTCCGCAGAGGAAGCCCGGCACATCTACAAGCGTCAGGATCTGGATATTGAAGGCATCGCAGAAACGTACGAAGCGGGCGGCCTTACGGCTGGCGTCGCAATCCAGCACACCGGCTAACCACGAAGGCTGGTTGGCGATGATACCCGTGGAGCGTCCGTTGAAACGGGCGAATCCGCAGATGACATTCTTGGCATAATCCTTATGCACCTCCATGAAATCACCGTTATCCACGATCGTGTTGATGATCTCGTGCATGTCGTACGGCTTGTTCGGATCCGCAGGAACGATATCGTTCAGGATATCATCCACACGGGTGATATCATCCGTACACTCGACACGCGGAGCCTCCTCCATATTGTTCTGCGGGATGAAAGAAACGAGACGACGGACTTCCGCCAGTGCCTCTTCCTCGGTTGCCGCCACAAAATGGGTCACACCCGAACGGGTGGCGTGGATCTTGGCACCGCCGAGTTGCTCTACCGTCACATCCTCACCGGTAACGGCCTTGACAACCTTCGGACCGGTGATAAACATATACGAGTTCTGCTCGGTCATCATGATGAAGTCGGTCAGCGCCGGGCTGTAAACGGCTCCACCTGCACACGGGCCGAAGATCACGCTGATCTGCGGAACGACACCCGAAGCAAGGATGTTACGCTCGAAGATCTCAGCATAGCCGGCCAGAGCACAAGCGCCTTCCTGAATACGTGCGCCGCCCGAGTCGTTCAGACCGATGATCGGTGCACCGAGTTTCATAGCCTGATCCATCACATTGCAGATCTTGAGAGCCATCGTCTCGCTCAGCGAACCGCCAATCACGGTGGCGTCTTGCGCAAAGACAAACACCAGACGACCGTCAATCGTACCGGAACCGACAGCTACGCCGTCGCCCAGGAACACTTTCTTCTCCATGCCGAAATCATGGCAGCGGTGGGTAAGGAACATGTTCACTTCCTCAAACGAACCCTCATCCAGCAGCATGTTTATACGCTCACGGGCGGTGTAACTGCCTTTGGCATGGTGTTTTTCTACGGCTGCCTCGCCTCCTCCGGCCATAGCCTTTGCGCGCGATTCAACCAGTTTATCCAATTTTGCTTGATCCATAAATATCAAAATAGTTAAATGATTTTACTTCGGTTGCTGGCAGATCTCCGTCAGTACACCCTTGGTGCTCTTCGGATGGAGGAACGCAATCATGAGGTTCTCTGCGCCTTTACGCGGAGCTTTGTCGATCAACTGGATACCGGCTGCCTCGCATTCTGCCAGGCAATCTGCTACATTATCCACGTTGAATGCTACGTGGTGAACACCGCCGCGGCCGCCGTTCTTCTCAATGAACTTGGCGATCGTCGATTCCGGGCAAGTCGGCTCCAGAAGTTCGATCTTCACTTCACCTACCTTGAAGAAAGCGGTCTTTACTTTCTGATCAGCCACTTCCTCAATGCTGTAGCACTTACTGCCGGTTAAAAACTCAAAGAAAGGCATTGCTTCTTCCAACGAAGTTACTGCAATGCCCAGATGCTCAATGTGTGTGGGTTTCATAATAAAATGATGTATAAAATTAAATTGGTTTTAATTAGTTCCGCTCTTTATTATACGTTACGTATAAAACGCCGCAAAGTTACAACAAAAAATCGACATACGCAAATGTATGCCGATTTTTTTACAATTTTTATCGGTATTTGCACTATTGCAGGCAGTTGTCAAGCGCCTTTTTGAGTGCCTCTTTGTCCAGGTGCTGGCCAATGAAAACCAGTTTCTGCATTCTGTCGCCGTACTGGTCGTCCCAGTCATGACGCAACTGCGCATCGTCGGCCATGAGTTGCATCAGTTCCTCTTTGGGCATAGTGGCGAACCACTCTCCTGCTTTGCGGAGATTGAACTGGCTGCCGGCTTGCTCAAAGAGATAGCACATGTCATACTCCTCTGCAAAATAGCACATACCTTTGCAGCGGATCACGTTCTTGGGCCAGTGAGCGGCAACGAATTCGTCGAACATCCCTAAGTCAAACGGCTTGCGCGCGTAATATACATAGGTGTCAATACCGAATTCCGCCAGGTGGTCATGCTCGCCATGCTCATGGTCGTGGTGGTGATGATGGTGATGCTCGTGTTCGTGCTCGTGTTCGTGCTCATGCTCATGTTCATGCTCATCGTGATCGTGATCATCGTCGTCATCCTCGTCCTCGTCATGGTCGTCGTGATGGCATGCGTCCTCTACTTCTTGGATCCATGTTGCAGAAGTAGCAACGCGGTCGAAGTCGAACATTTTCGTGTTCAGAATCTTCTCAAACGGCACATCACAGAAGTTGGTTTCAATGATTTCCGCCTTGGGTTGAATAGCGCGAATGATCGCCTTGACACGTGCCAGTTCCTCTTCGCTAACTTCGGAAACCTTGTTCAGAAGAATGATATTACAGAACTCTATCTGCTCGGTAACCAGTGCTGCGAGGTCTTCTTCCTTCGCTTTCATGGCTGTTCCGTGACCTTCTTCATGCTCGTCGCCCAGACGATCCATGAACTCGTCACGGATACGCAGTGCATCTACCACAGAGCAGATGCAATCCAGCGCCGGCATGCCGTCTAACGCGAACTGAGGCACCATCTGCGGATACGAGCAGATCGTTTGTGCGATAGGCGCGGGTTCGCAGATACCGCTGGCCTCAATCACGATATAATCATAGATCTTCTGCGCGCAGAGCTCGTGCAACTGGTTGATCAGATCGGTCTGCAGCGTACAGCAGATACATCCGTTCTGAAGCGCCACCAGCGAGTCGTCTTTCTGGCTCACAACTCCGCCCTGTTGAATCAGCGAAGCGTCAATATTCACCTCGCCTATGTCATTGACAATCACCGCAAAACGAATACCTCTGTTGTTCGTCAGAATGCGGTTTAAGAGTGTAGTCTTGCCGCTTCCGAGATATCCGGTAAGCAGCAAGACGGGTACTGTATTTATTGTTGTCATTTCAATTTGATTTTTTTAATTTACGTACGTTGCGTAATCGCCGTAGTATTTATCCACAAACTCATGCTGCTTGTAGCGTTCGCAGGTCTGGAGCACATAGCCCAGAATCGCTCCTTCACGGTTGGTGGTAGGCTCCATCGCTTTGCGTTGGGCACGGTTCAGAGAAGCGGCAAAACGCAGCATTTCCACGCTGTTATTGGCTACATAATCCATGATAGCAAGTGCTTTCTCGTCCTCGTGGAGCATGAAATACATGGATGCCATCGAGGCGGATGTATAGTCATACGGAATGTTGTAACCCGGCAGTTGCTCCTCCGCGAAATTCAGCACTTCGAGTGCCTTGTCGCGTTGGTTCTCACGGATGAGTTGTTCTGCCAGTTGGGCGAACATCATTCGGTGGGTGCGGCACATGCGCATCAGGTTCTCGTCGATATAGATACCGGGGATATTCATGTTTCCGTATTGGAATTTATGCATCATGTTGTCATACATCTTCTCGGAGTTGACGCGCGGTTGGCCGTCGCGGCTGCGGGTCGGAGTGATCTGATAGGTCAGACCGGTCAGTTCCATCCACGGCTCAAGTCCCAGATAGTAGTCATTGCCGACCGTGGCGCAGAAATACATCGGACGCTCCCATTTGTTGGTGGAGAGCATCTCCATGATCATCATCTCCGAACGGGTGTACATCCGTTTGGAGCGGAAGGTGATCTGTTCGCCGTCAGGTGTCTCCACGTAGAGTTTGTCGGACGGGAGATAGTTTTCACCTTCGCGGGTCTTGGTGCGCGGATCATCCGAACGCAGGAAAGCGAACGCTTTCTCAACCGAGATCGGTTGTCCCAGACGGTTGTCCACACGGGCGATCTCATTGCTGTTAGGCATGAAATCCTTGTATTCCCATGAGATAGGCAATGCTTTCGACTCATAGTACGGACGCTTCATCTGCGATATATACCAATCGGTCTGCAGATACGAGAGGTTGCACACGCGCAGATCGGTCCCTACTCCTTCCACCTCTTGGTTGTACCACAAGGGGAAGGTGTCATTATCGCCGTTGGAGAACAGGATGGCCTGTGTCTCGCAGGACTTGAGATAATTGGCTCCGAAATCACGGCACGAATAGCGGTTCGAACGGTCGTGGTCATCCCAGTTCTGCTGTGCCATCAATGCCGGAACACCCAGACACAGGAGGCTCACAGCAACAGCGATTGAGGTCTTGACAATTGAATGCTGACGGCTGACGGCTGATAGCTGGTTGATCCAGTCAACGATCGCCAATGCGCCAAGACCGATCCAGATACAGAAGGCATAGAACGAACCCGCATACGCGTAGTCACGCTCACGCGGTTGGTAAGGTGTCTGGTTCAGATAGATCACGATTGCCAGACCCGTTAGGAAGAACAGCAGGAAAGTCAGCGTGAAGTTCTTCCAGCCTTCCGCTTTGCCCTCTGCGTCGCGCTTGCCGCATTGCCATGTGATTCCGATCAGACCTAACAGAAGCGGCAGGAGATAATACACATTATGTCCCTTGTTCTCTTTGAGTTCCGTCGGCAGCAGATCCTGGTCGCCCAGACGTGCATTATCCAGCGCCGGAATACCGGAGATCCAGTTGCCTTTGGTCAACTCGCCGTAGGACTGGAGGTCGTTCTGGCGTCCCGCGAAATTCCACATGAAATAGCGCCAATACATAAAATGTACTTGGTAACTGAAGAAGAACCGCAGGTTCTCGACAAAAGTAGGACAATATTCTGTTTTCTGCTGGCCGCAATAGTCGTAACGGACACGTTTCCCTTTCACATCCGCCCATTCCTTGTATGCCGACTGGTGGCTGCCTTGCGAGGAATACATACGCGGGAAAAGCGTGCAGAACTGGCTCATGTAAACATAGCTGTTCTTATGTCCGGTCACTACATAATGGTCTTTCTCGCCTTCTGTTTTGGGAGCCGGAGCATACTGCGCGTGACCTACTTTCTCCACAGGCACACACATGTTCCCTTCCACGCGGAGTTTTACCGGCGCATTGTAGTACTGGCCGTAGAAAAGCGGACGGTCCCCGTATTGTTCACGGTTCAGATAATACTTGAGCGAGAACACATTATCCGGCGAGTTCTGATCCATCGGCGTGTCTGCATTGGAGCGGATCACAAGGGCCGCATAGGAGCTGTAGCCGATCAGGATCACAGCGATCATAACCGAGATCGTATTCAGCCAGCGGGCAGGGATCTTGTTTCGCATCGGAACCAGAGTTGCTGCCAGAGCGACGGAAAGGAGGATTCCGATCCACCATTGCTCGAACAGGAACACGGCGCCGGAGAGCGCTACGGCTAACACGAAGGACAGTACCATCCGCAGTTTGTTGCGGTCCAAGGCCGACTCTGCAATCGCCCATGTCAAAGCAAGGATCACCGAGATAATATAGACCACGAGACCTGTGTTGAACGGCATTCCGAAGCCGTTTACGAACAGCAGTTCAAACCAACCGGCTACGGTCGGGAACCCCGGAATAATACCGTACAGGATCACCAACAGGATTCCGCAAGCGGCGCCGAAGGCGGCGATTACGCCCCACCATTTGAACTCGTAACGGCGGAAATAGTACACCAATACGATCGCCGGAATAGTCAGCAGGTTCAGCAGGTGAACGCCGATAGACAATCCCATGAGGTATGCAATGGCGATTAACCAGCGGTCCGCGCCTTCTTCGTCTGCGTGCTCGTCCCATTTGAGAATCAACCAGAACACAGCGGCAGTGAAGAGCGACGACGACGCATACACTTCTCCTTCTACGGCGGAGAACCAGAAGGTGTCGGAGAACGTGTAAGCTAATGCACCTACCATTCCGGCTCCGAGAATACCTATTCCCTGCCACATGTCCATCTGATTGCTGACGGCTGACGGCTGACGGCTCACCACCAATTTCTTTGCCAGAGCGGTAATAGTCCAGAAAAGGAACAGGATCGTGAATGCGCTTGCTAACGCCGACAAAGCGTTCACGCACATAGCCACATGCGATGTGTCGGACGCAAACAGACTAAAGAAATGCCCCATGAGCATAAAAAACGGTGCTCCGGGCGGATGACCCACATCCAGCTTCCATGCGCTGGAGATGAACTCGCCGCAGTCCCAGAATGAGGCGGTGGGTTCCATTGTCAGGAGATACGTTGCAGCAGCGATGGCAAAAGCCACCCAACCGAAAACCGTATTCCATAATTTGAAATTCTTCATTGTTTTATGTTTGTTTATTTTGTGTTGGATTGCCCGTTCTCTTCCCTTTCTGCGCATTCTACCCCAAATTCGGCACAAAGGTACATCTTTTTTTTCATTCCGCCATCGTTTTTGAATTATTTTTTCGTTTTTCTCACTTAAATGCTACTTTTTATCAAATAATGTACGCGCGCACTTGTGTATATGAAAAATTTGTTGTATCTTTGCGCGCTTTTTGCGAAAATTATAAATTTAAATAGATAAAACATTATGATTAAAGTTGGAATTATCGGATGCGGCTTCGTTGGCGGAGCCCTCAAAAACTGGTTGGAACACAACAACCCCGAGTGCAAACTCTTTATCTCGGATCCTTACAAAGGTTACAATGACGATCTGAGTGACATTGACATCGCTTTTCTGCAGATTCATGTCCCCACAGAGGAAGACGGAACCCAGGATCTGAGACTGATGACCGAGCTGATCAAAAATCTGCCGGATGTGCCTGTTTTCGTTCGTACAACCATTCTGCCGGGTACCAGTGAGCGCCTTTCCAAAGAGACCGGGCATCAGGTATGTTACATGCCGGAGTTCCTCACCGAGCGTACCTTCATTGAGGACTTCAACAAGCAGACCATGGTCTTCACCGGCGCACAGGACCTGCTCACCAAGATTTTTGTCGGCAAGAAATTTACCGTCATGACTCCGCTTGAGGCGGAATTGACCAAATACATGCACAATGTCTTCGGCGCATACAAAGTAACGTATTTCAACGCCTGCCGTGAATATTGTGAGCAGATGGGAGCCGATTGGCGCAAGGTGCACACCGGTATCCTCCTCTCCGGTTATATCAATGACACCCACACCTATGTTCCCGGACCGGATGGCAAGTTCGGCTATGGTGGCAAATGCTTCCCGAAAGATGTCAATGCCTTTGCTGAAATGACCAAAGGTACATCCCTCGGAACCCTCTTGGAGCACCTGCACGAACTCAACGTCCACTTCCGCGGCGTAGAGGAGCACATTTAATACTACATTTCTGATCCGTCATTCTGCTGTCAAACACGGAAACGGATGCAGGTCATACCGAGGGCAAGTCGAGGTTAAGTCGAGAGCAAGTCGAGTGAATATGTCCATAATAATGACCCTGCAGAAATCGAAAAAAATGCCAAAAGAAAATGAAAATGAAAATTGCAGTTGCAGGTACAGGGTACGTAGGACTCAGCATAGCTACCCTACTCGCCAAGCACAATGAAGTAACGGCGGTGGACATCGTTCCCGAAAAAGTGGAGATGCTTAATCGCCGCCAATCGCCTATTCAGGATGAGTATATCGAGAAATATCTGGCGGAGAAGGATCTGCATCTGACGGCCACTTTGGATGCCGAAGCAGCCTACAAGGATGCTGATTTCGTGGTGATCGCTGCGCCGACCAACTATGACAGCCGCCTCAACTATTTTGACACTTCGGCGGTGGAGAATGTCATTGAGACCGTGATCCGCGTGAATCCAAACGCCGTTATGGTGATCAAATCAACCATTCCTGTGGGATACACGCAGTCGGTGCGCAAGAAATACAACTGCGATAACATCCTCTTCTCTCCTGAGTTCCTCCGCGAGAGCAAGGCGCTCTATGACAATCTCTACCCGAGTCGGATCATTGTCGGAACGGTTCTCCGCGATCCGCGCCTGCTTTCCGTAGCAAAGACTTTTGCCAACCTCCTCAAGGAGGGCGCACTCAAGGAAAACATCGAGGTGCGTATCATTGGGTTGACTGAAGCGGAGGCTGTCAAACTGTTTGCCAACACCTATCTGGCGCTGCGTGTCAGCTATTTCAACGAACTGGATACGTATGCGGAGATGAAGGGTCTGAACACGCAGGATATCATCGAAGGCGTGTGTCTGGATCCCCGTATCGGCACGCAATATAACAATCCTTCCTTCGGTTATGGCGGTTACTGCCTGCCGAAAGACACCAAGCAGCTCTTGGCGAACTATCAGGATGTGCCGGAGAACCTGATCGAGGCAATCGTGGAAAGCAACCGGACACGCAAAGACTTTATTGCGGACCGTGTACTGGCGAAAGCCGGTTATTACGACTATTATCATCGGGGCGATTTTGATGCCAAGCAGGAGAGACAATGTGTCATCGGCGTGTATCGTCTCACCATGAAATCGAATAGCGATAACTTCCGCCAATCCTCTATCCAGGGCATCATGAAACGCGTTAAAGCCAAAGGCGCACAGGTGATTATCTACGAACCGACGTTGGAGAACGGAAGTACGTTCTTTGGTAGCGAAGTAGTAAACGACTTGGCAGAATTCAAACTTCGCAGTCAGGCAATCATCGCCAACCGTTATGATAGCACGCTGGACGATGTGAAAGAAAAAGTTTACACCCGCGATATTTTTAGAAGAGACTGATAGCTGAACACTGACGGCTGAATGCTGACAGCTGAATTCTGATGGCAGAGAAAATCGAACATATTGGCAAGAAGGAAATTGCATGGAGTTATATCGGCACCGCTTTTATGATCGGAGCCGGTGTGATTCTCTTGCCTTTCATTCTGCACAAGATGCCGCAGGAAACGGTGGGCGTCTGGAATATTTTCCAGACTATCACGGCGCTTGTGCTGCTTTTGGATTTCGGTTTCCGTCCGTCTTTTGCGCGTAATATCAGTTATATCTTCTCCGGTGTCAAGCAGTTGCAGAAAGACGGAGTAGCCCATGCCGATGCCGATGCAAAGGTAGATTACAGTCTGCTGAAAGGTACTTTACTGGCGATGAAGCGGTTCTACCGTTGGATGGCTGCAGGTGTATTTGGACTATTGGCTACTGCCGGCACGACATATTTCTATTTTATCCTGCAGAAATATTCAGGCGACAGGCAGGATGCTATGATCGCCTGGGTGCTACTAATCGCCATCAACTGCTACAACCTCTACACGCTCTACTACGATGCCTTACTGACCGGTAAAGGTTATGTCACCCGTACGCAACAAATCACGATGTTGGGACAGACCATCTACCTGATGCTGGCAATCGGGCTTATCTACGCAGGTTTCGGTTTGACGGCGATTGTTGCTTCTCAGTTGATATCGACGATAATCAGGCGCGTTTTGACCTACCGTGTATTCTTCACTCCGGAGTTGAAAGCCCGTCTGTCAGAGGCGGAACCGCAAGAACCCAAAGCAATCTTAAGCGCCATCACGCCGAATGCCGTTAAGATTGGTCTGACACAATTAGGCGGTTTTTGCGTGAACAAAAGCGCCATCCTGATCGGATCGGCATTCCTGACGTTAGAGGAAGTAGCGTGCTATGGCATCACGATGCAAGTTATGGATATTTTAGCGCGGTGTGCAACGGTGTTCTATCAATCGTATCTGCCGAAGTTGGCACAATGTCGCGCGGAGGATGACCTGCAAGGCTTGAAACGTTACTACCTACTCTGCACAGGAAGTCTCGTGGCAGTGTATATCATAGGCGGTGCGGCGTGGTTGCTGGCGGGTAATTGGGCTTTGGATCTGATTCACAGCCAGACGCATTTTGTGCCGGCTGTGATGCTATGCGCCATGCTGGTTATCAGCATGTTGGAACATAACCACTCGCAATCGGCAGGTTTTATCATGGCGGATAACAAGATTCCGTTCTTTATCCCGTCGCTGGTTAGCGGAGCGGCAACAATCTTGTTGCTCTTTATCTTCCTAAGCCCGTTGCAGATGGGTATATGGGGATTGATTTTGGCACCTGGAATTGCACAATTGGCGTACCAGAACTGGAAATGGCCGAGTGTGGTAATTAAAGAATTATGGAGCAAATGAATAACACACACACGTATCATATTTTTGCACCCTACCGCGTTTGTCCGCTGGGAGCGCATGTGGACCACCAGCACGGATTGGTTTCCGGCTTTGCTATCGACAAAGGTGTTGATTTATGGTTTGATATAACATCGGACGGCACGGTCTCACTCTCCAGCCGCTCCTTTCCGGGAGAGGTACACTTGCGGATTGATGATAGAACGCGCGTGAAGGAAGGCAACTGGGGAGACTATGTACGCGGAGCCAAATATGCACTCAGCAAACGATTCGTTCTCAGACACGGAATAGCGGGAGAGATTGCCGGTTCGCTGCCTATAGGAGGACTGAGCAGTAGCGCTGCGGTACTGATTGCATACGTGATGGCGTTCGCAAAAGCCAATGATATCACCCTCACACAAATGGAAATCATTAAGATTGCTTCGGAAGCCGAGCGGGAATATATTGGTCTGAATAACGGTATTCTCGACCAGGCTTGTATTGCTTTGGGTGAAAAAGGCAAACTGCTCTTCCTCGATACGGCTACGGAGCAATACCGCTTGATAGAACCTGGGAGCGACATGGCGGATTATGAGATTGCAATTATCTTCTCCGGCCTGACACGAAGTCTCGTCAACAGCGATTACAACCTGCGAGTCAGCGAATGTCGTACTGCCGCTTGGTGCATGCAGGCGTACAAGGAACAGCCTATCAAACCGCTCGACCAGACTTTCCTTCGCGATGTACCCCATGAGACCTTCGATGCAACGAAAGACAAAATGCCGGCACGTTTTGCACGGCGCGCAGAGCATTTCTACACGGAATACCGGCGTGTACGCAAAGGCGTTACGGCATGGGAAAGCGGAAACATGGAGCTTTTCGGACAGCTCATCAAACAGAGTTGCGAGAGCTCGATTCATAACTACGAGTGCGGCAGCCCGGAGTTGATCGCCATCTACACCATCCTCAAGAACCTTGAAGGAGTGTATGGAGGTCGGTTCAGCGGCGCGGGTTTCAAAGGTGCGGTGATCGCGTTGGTGGACCCTAAATGTAAGAAAGAGGTCGAAGAACAGATTACACGCGAATATCTGGCAGAGTACCCGGAATACACCAAGACATTCAAAATCTTTTGGGTACACTCCGCGGATGGTGCACATTTTGTAGAAGAATAAGTCATGAAGAATATAGTCATTGCAGCGGGTTATGCCACGCGTTTGGGCGAACTGACAAAGAACTACCCCAAACCGCTTTTGAAGATAGGCTCCAAGTCTATCTTGGAACGCATGCTGGATGATATAGATGCCATACCCGATGTGGATGAACATATCATTGTTACCAACCATCGCTTTGCCCCCGTCTTTGAGGAATGGGCTTCGCTGCAACATTACGCCAAGCCCGTTACAATTATCGATGATGGTACAAGCACAAACGAGACGCGTCTCGGCGCGGTAGGCGATTTGCTATACACCATGGCAGAACGCCATATTGAGGATGATATGTTGGTGGTGGCGGCGGATAACCTGCTCTTCTTCTCCTTCCGCGATTTTGTGGACTTTGCCAAAGCCAAACAGACCAGTTGTATTATGTATCACGAGCAACCCTCCATTGAGAAACTGCAACGCACAGGGGTGATTGTGATAGACGGGAACAACCGTGTCTTGGAGATGGCGGAGAAACCGCAAGAGCCCAAGACGCACCATGCCGTGCCGCCCTTCTATATCTATCTGAAGCAGGACTTCGACCTGATTCGCCATGCCTTGGAAAACGGCTGTGGCAATGATGCCCCCGGCAACTTGGCGCACTATCTGGCGGAGCACACGACCATGCATGCCTGGCCCATGACCGGCGGACGTTTCGACATCGGCAGCCTTGACACCTATTACGAAGCTTGTAAAAAATACGGGAAATAAACAATGAGTGGAACTACTGGAAAACGATTAGCTAAAAACACAGCGTTCATGTATATACGCATGTTCGTTCTGATGGTTGTGTCGTTCTATACCTCCCGTATTGTTCTGCAGCAACTGGGGGTGGATGATTATGGTATATATAATTTGGTAGGCAGTATTGTTGCCATGTTCGCCTCGCTTCGTACAATCTTTGCTTCTTCTACTCAGCGTTACCTGAACTATGAAATGGGGCAAGGGAATGAGCAAAAACTCCAATTGGTCTTTAATCTAAGCATCTACATCAACCTGCTTATCGGCATTGTTTTCATCCTGTGCGTGGAGGGCTTGGGTGTATGGTTCTTCACGCATAAGATTAATGTGCTACCGGATAGAATACATGCCGCGTTTATCGTCTTCCAATGCGCTACGGCTATCGCAGCTATTAGTATTATCACTTCTGTTTTTGACGCCGTCATCATCGCGCATGAGCGCATGAACTTCTACGCTTGCATCGCCATCATTGAGAGTGTGATGAAATTGGGTATCGCTTTTCTGCTGAGTCATGCGCCGATAGACAAACTGGTGTTCTACGGATTATTGCTGTTAGGTGTGGCGGTAGTTATTCTATCCGTTAATTTTATCTATTGCAAATGGCACTTCCAAGAAGTCAAACTGAGACTGATATGGGATAAGGCGTATTTCAAGCAGATGACGCAGTTTGCCGGATGGAATTTCTTGGGAAACACCGCATATGCCGTTACGCAAAATGGCGTGAATATGATTCTCAATGTATTTGGCGGTACAGTGGTGAATGCGGCACGCGGAATTGCTTTTCAAGTCAGCGAGATGACCAAACAGTTTCTGATAAACATCAATACGGTCATGACCCCCTATAGTATTCAGGCTTATGCAGGGGGGAAATATGATGATTTCAAAAAAGCGGTTTTCATCTCCTCGAAGATATTATTCTATATTCAACTGATGTTGACTATCCCCCTTGTTTATCTCACGCCATGGCTCTTGCAACTCTGGTTAGGAGAAGTACCCGAATACTCGGTTGTCTTTCTCCAACTCACGCTTTGTATCACGCTTATCCGCTCCATCCACGGACCGATAGATACAATCTTTAAAGCCAAAGGAGACTTGAAATACTATCAGATAGCAGAAGGTCTTATCTTGGCACTTCCTTTAGTCCTGGGTTATTTTGTATTGAAGTCCGGAGCGCCCTATGCAGGAATCTTTGTCTGCTGTATTATAATGGAACTGGTGAACTTGTTTGCCATTCTGATATTGGCGCAAAAAGTAACCGGCTTTGACAGCATGGCTTACGTACGCGGAGTTGTATTGCCTGCATGCCTATGCGTGCTATGCGCCGGAGGGTTATTCTACTGGGATACACAGATTGCAGCCCTGGGACAACAAATACTGATTAGCCTTGCCTCAATGGCAACTTGTTCCGCTGTATGGTGGTGGTGCATCTTGAATAAAGAAGAACGTAAACATATATTATCATTAATCCCGAATAGGCATGTGGAACATCGCGAGAGATAAATTGGGCACAAGCACTATTCTCCTTGCTCTGTTGGTGCTCTTTTTTGCAGCGCCGGAATGGCAAGCAGTTATCACACTCACCATGTGGGTTGTGGTAGTATGGTTCTGCTTGTTACGGGTAAAAGAACGGCTCCTTCTTTTGCTTTTCCAGGCTACGCTCTTCACTTTCCTCATGACGCGACTCATTCTGCCGGATTTCTTCCAAACGGGATATATAGCGGATGATGTGGATGGCACGATTCGTATGTTTGATATAGAGACGCTGCGGTTTATCTATACCACGCTGGCTATTAGTATCTTCGGTTCCTATTTGGGGTTCGCTATGATACCTGAGATAGAGAATGAACAACTGCAGCTCTATGATAATAATACGCCGTATGTACTGAATATCCGGCGTATCAGCAAGATACTTTCATACGGATGTTCGCTTTTCTTCGTCGCCATCGTTATAGAGAAAAGTATTTTCGTCATTAATAACGGCTACTTTGAATTGTACGCGGATTTTGAGAGTCAATTACCCGCTGTCGTGCATAAATTATCGGCATTATATACCCCGCTCTTCTATCTGTTTTTGGCTACATTCCCATCAAAACAAGAAGCACGTCTGCCTATCGTGCTGTATCTGATTATTGCACTGGTTTCTCTATCTACCGGTAGCCGTACCGCTTTCATGCTGGCTTTGGTATTTATGCTTTTCTATTACAGTGTGCGCAATTTCGTTACGCCTGATGAACCTTGGCTTTCGCGCAAAGTTGTTATTGTTTTGGTTAGTATGCTTCCCTTCCTTTTGGCAGGAATGTTTATGATCGATTTTATCCGTGGCGACAAAGAGATGGAGGATGCAGGCATATTGGATATGTTTGTCAATTTCTTCTATCAGCAAGGCGTTTCTGCCAAAGTAATAGGCCTTACTTATGATTTTAGGGACTTACTGGATGACGGACGTATCTTCTCTTTCGGCCAGATAATTGATAATTTCAATAAGAATTTTATCTTTAAAATCATGGGAAATGCGGTAGAATATAAGCCTCAAACCGAAGAAATGGCATTATACGGACATTCGTTGGCTAATACTTTAACATATACGCAGATGCATAAGAGTTTCTTGAGCGGAGTGGGTCTTGGTACCTCATACATAGCGGAAGTATGGCATGATTTCGGATATATCGGGCTGCTGCTTTGGAACATGATGTACGGCCTTATCTTTGCGCGATTCTATCATTGGGTCCGCAAAGGATTATGGCCCTGCGCTTTCGGATTGATCATGATACCGGATATCATTTATGCGCCTCGTGGACATGCCAGTGCATTCCTTAACGTGTTCCTGAGTATCTCTACGCTTCTGGTATTCTATATTATCCATGTAATCGCTAAACACTATACGAAACAATGAAAATCTTAGTTTGTATCGATCATATGGCCGGTGGCGGTGCCGCAAGAGTGACCTCTATCATGTGCAATGGATTAGCCAAACGGGGGTATACCCTTGTATTGGCATATAATACACAGAGGGAGACCCGATACGAACTTAACGGAGCGATTCAACGGATAGATAATTCTGTTTTACGATGCGGGAACAGTCATTGGGCAGGAGTAAAACTATTGATAGACAGAGTAAAGAGATATAAACAACTCTTTCGCGAAATCAAACCGGATATCCTTATTGGCGTGGAACCGGAGCCGTACTTATATGCGCGGTTGGCTACAACAGGAGAAAAGACACCGGTCGTTGCGGTGGATCATACCTCCTATCGGCGGAAGCAGCATTGGTTTACGCGATGGATCAGATGGAGGGCTTATCAATGGGCGGATGGCGTCAGTATCCTGAGTCATACGGATGAACGGATATTGGGAAAACGGCTACCGAAAAAAACGGTGATATACAACCCCCTTCCATTTCCAGTCTGCGAAACGGAGCCACAGCGGGAAAAGATTGTTCTTTGTGTAGGTAGGCGCGATGCATGGGAGGTAAAGGGATTTGACAGGATGCTCCGTATATGGGAAAATATCGTCTCCTCACATCCGGATTGGAAATTAGTGTTCGCCGGCCTGACGGATGATAGCATTACTATCCCGCAAGTGGAATTTCTCGGAGCAAGAACCGATATGCAGGAGCTCTATCAAAAAGCAGCTGTCTTTGCTCTACCCAGCCGTATTGAGGGATTTCCGATGAGCCTGTTGGAAGCCGGATCACAAGGATGCGCCTGCATTGCTTTTGCACTGGGTGGAGTAACAAAAGAGATATATACCGATGGTAAAAGCGGAATAATCATTGAGGATAATAACGAATCTGCATTTGCAGATCAATTAAGCCGTTTGATGGACTCCACTGCAACACAACAAGACTATTCCAAAGCCATTCGGGAAGAGATACGCAAGTTCACGACGGAACGATTTATTAATACCTGGGAGCAACTGCTCCGACATGTATGCAACAACCAATGACGAATATTTTTATCATAGCAGACGGATATCCGAGTCCGGGGCTTCCATACTCGGCTTTCATTGCCAATATCGCACGGGAAATGACGCGACAAGGGATGGCTGTATCTGTTATTGCCCCCCAATCGCTTACCAAACATTGGTGGCGCCATGTGCCTTTGGCGCCGCGCCATTTCACGGAAGAAGTGGAGGGAAGAGCCATACATATCTACCGTCCTTATTCCCTCACCGCCGGAGATGGCAAACTGGGATTCATCACGCGTTGGTGCAATCGCTTTGTTACTACCCTTGTAGCCCGCCGGTTAACTACTCCGGATATGGTATATGCCCATTTCTGGCTGAATGCTGCAATGGCAATACCGTTCATTAGCAGAGCCCATCTGCCTTTTATTGTTGCCACAGGCGAAGATATTATCCCAATCGGGCAAATCAAAGACAAAGAAAAATCATGGCTCAAGGAGCATGTACAACATGTCGTTTGTGTCAGTACGAAGAACAAGCAAGAGAGCATTGCCTGCGGATTGGCGAAAGACGAAAAATGCGTGGTATTGCCGAATGCGTATAATCCGCAGGTATTCTATTACGAAGATGGTTCCGCCATGCGCGAACAACTCGGTATCGCAAAGGATGATTTCGTAATAGCCTTCTGCGGACGATTCAATAATCGAAAAGGCGTCTTCCGCGTAGATGATGCTTTGAAGCAATTGAATGGTCCGCATATCAAAGCCATCTATGTCGGAAGTCCGATGGATAATTGCAAAGACGAACCGGATTATAAGTATATCGCCTTTAAAGGTCAACTACCGCACAGCGAGATCGTCCATTACCTCAATGCAGCAGATGTATTTGTATTGCCCAGTATGGCAGAAGGTTGTCCTAACTCTGTCATCGAAGCCATGGCTTGTGGATTACCGATCATCTCATCCGATCTGCCGTTTAACTATGATATTCTGGATGATACAAACAGCCTCTTAGTCGATCCCACTAATGTGGATGCAATCGCAAATGCCATTCTGCAACTGAAGAACGACAAAGACCTATGCGCTCGCCTATCACAGGGCGCATTATTAAAGGCTCAATCTTTACGAATCGAAGAACGCACAAAACATATACTACAAATCATTGAACAATAAAAATGACAGCGAATCGTCTTGAGTATATTGATTTGGCACGCGCAATAGCAGTAGTTTCTGTCATTGCATATCATTTTTTGCGTATAGACGAGATCTGGGGAATGAGTACCTTTATCAATACCTATTTTTTGTCCCTCTTCTTCTTTATTTCCGGACTATTGATGCACCCAAAAGCTGAAATCAAGTGGCTGATTAAGAAAATGAAACGCCTTTTGATTCCTTTAATAGCATTTTCTTCGGTTTTCATATCTGTATCTGCATGGTGTAATGACACCTCGCTGACAGATACGGTTCTCTCTATGGTATGGTCAGACTCCAAAGGTGGATATTGGTTCGTATATACTTTGTTTGCCGCAATTTCACTTATCTGGCTGGTACATTATGCATATATCAAATGGAATTCCCCGCGATGGGTTTATGGTTTGGCGGTATTACTGCCTTGGTTAATAGCCTGTGGATTATGTATCCTACTGCCGCAAGACATAACGTATTTGCTCAGTATTCCATCATTCCGCCGATATTATCCCTTTATTCTGATGGGGATGATTTGTCAAAAAGAACGCATACAAAACACGATTCATAAAACGGGTGTATATGGATTTGTCACGATGGGATATATACTATTCACCATCCTCTCATTGTGGAAATTCCAAACGGTTGTTTCCAATATCAGTTTTTGCATTTGGTTCATAACCAATATATTCGGATGTGTCTGCATAATAGAAATCTGTCGGCGCATATGCACGCGAACGCATATCCATTCGCTCATTCAGTGGCTTTCAGAAGATAGTTTGGGGATATATTTAGGACAGTTCATTATTCGGTGTGCCACAAAAAAAACTTTTATGGCACTCCCGTTATCGCCCTACATCACGTTCTTTCCCTATACACTTTTGTTATTAGTGGTCTCTGTAACTATGAATCGGCTTATTAGGAAGAATAGTATTACGACAAAAATCTTTTTAGGACAATAAAAAAACAATGATTGTAGCACTCAATTTCATAGCATTACCCGATGAACGTGGTTCCGGAGCATTCCATTACATACGGAATCTCTTGTCCACAATGGGGGAATATACCTTGCGCGATACACATTTCATTGTGTATAAGCAACGGCATATACATGCCGAATATATCGGAATGCCGGCTAATGCGGAGGTAGAATATATTGATGTACCTACTCTCGGAAATGGCTGGAAACGTATTCTCTTTGAGCAAACCCGTTTCTATCATTATATCAAGCCATGCGATGTATTCTATAGTTATTGTACAAGTCTTCCACTGCGTGTGAACGCTAAACGCATTTTTACACTACATGATGTTTACTATTTGACCAACAAAGAGCGTTACGGATGGCTGCAACGAACCTATCTGAAATACATCACACGCCTCTATGCAAATCATGTAGATGAGATTCTAACCGTCTCTTATTACAGCCAGCAGCAGATTGAGAAATACATTCCTTCCGCAAAAGGGAAAGTCAGGGTGACGCATAATACCTTACCGATGCAAACCGTTTCTGAGCAAGAAGTTCCTATCGCCCCAAAACCCTTTTTCCTCTTTGTCGGTAGTATCCAACCCGGTAAGAATATCGTACGCATGGTAGAAGCATTTAATCAATTTAACACATCGCATAGATACCAGTTGCTGGTGGTCGGTAAACCCCTACGGAACTCGCAACCTATCATCAGTCGTATAAGCGGAATAGAGGATGTGCATTATTTGGGTTACCGCTCGGATGCAGAAGTATCATATCTCTATCAGCGCACAGAAGCTGTGGTGCTGGTTAGTATGTGCGAAGGGTTCGGTATCCCGCCTCTCGAAGGGTTTCGCTATGGCAAACCCGCACTGACAGCCAATACAACAAGCCTGCCGGAAGTGGTGGGAAACGCAGGAATACTGGTTGACCCGATGGATATAAATGCGATAGCAGATGGCTTCCAAGCGGTATTGGACCGGCGTGAAGAACTGATAAAACATACGCAGGAGCAGATCAATAAATTTGATCGGCATCTGGCATGTAAAACATGGATGAAAAGCTTGCATATCAATTATACCAAATGAATACGCCAAAAGTAATAGTGCTCCTTCCTGTATATCGGAAAGATTATCCGGAATATCTACGCCTCTCTGTAGATAGCATGCTCTCGCAAACCTATCATCCGCTGCATGTGTTGATTGGTTTGGACGGGCCTATAGAGGGTGAACTGGCGCAAATGGTGAATGCGTATTCGAAAAACGATGAGGTGACAATCATGCCTTTCGCGGAAAACCGCGGACTGGCCGCAACCCTCAATGATATGATCCGGTGGGCGCAAGCACAAGGATATACCTATTTTGCACGCATGGATGCAGACGATATATCTCTCCCCGAACGTATTGAAAAACAGATGAATTTCCTGCTCTTGCATCCCGAAATAGATGTGGTTGGCGGAGCTACCAACGAGATTGATGAGAACGGGCATTACCGCAATAAAATCAACCATTACCCATTAACTCCGGAAGCATGCTTTCAATACTTTACCAAAAGAGACCCTGTAGCCCACCCCGCCGTTCTCATAAAGCAATCTTATTTTGATAAGGCAGGTTGCTTATATAGACCTGACTTCCGAAAAAACCAGGATACTATGCTTTGGTTTGACGGCCTCAAGAAAGGAGTCAAAATAGCCAATTTGGATGAAGTGGTGCTGAATTTCCGTCTGAATAATGACTTCTTCGCTACACGCCGGAACGGCTATGCTTTTGCAAAAGGTCTGCTGGAGCAACGAAAAATGATTAATCGGGAACTGCATTACGGATGGAAAGCAAATCTATACGCATATGCTCTATTCCTATTGCGCATATCTCCTGTATGGGTCAAACGCATTGCATATAAGATACTATAAAAATATGAAACGATTTAATATTCCTTTCTCACCTCCTGACATGACGGAGGAAGAGGCAAATGAAGTTCGCGAAGCTATCCTATCCGGGTGGATTACCACCGGTCCGAGAACCAAAGAACTGGAGCGGCAGATTGCAACCTATGTGGGGGTCAATCGGGCTGTGTGTCTCAATTCGGCTACAGCATGCCTGGAGATGGCGTTACGGCTATTAGGTGTCGGACCCGGAGATGAGGTGATTGTACCGGCTTACACATACACCGCCTCCGCTTCTGTAATCTGCCATATAGGTGCCAAGATGGTCTTCATTGATTCGCAAAAGGACTCTTTGGAAATGGATTATAACGCTGTTGAGGCTGCTGTCAATGAACATACCAAAGCCATTATTCCGGTTGACTTAGCGGGTATTCCATGCAATTACAACCGTCTCTTTGAGATAGTAGAACGCAAGAAGGCTCTCTTCACTCCAACTACGGAACTGCAACAAAGTCTAGGACGAATAGCCATTTGTGCCGATGCAGCACACGCCTTCGGTGCTAAATGGGACGGACGAATGGTAGGTTCCATAGCAGACTTCACCTCCTTCAGTTTCCATGCCGTGAAGAATTTCACAACCGCAGAAGGCGGTGCTCTCACTTGGAATATTCCGGGAATAGATGACGAAGCATTATACCATCAGGTGCAACTCTATTCCCTTCATGGTCAGTCCAAAGATGCACTTGCCAAAACACAACTCGGCGCATGGGAGTACGACATCGTTGGACCTTGGTACAAATGTAATATGACGGATATAATGGCAGCACTCGGTCTTGTGCAGATGAAGCGCTACCCTGCTCTGTTGGCGCGTCGCCACGAAATCATCGAGCGTTACAACAAAGCCTTCAAACCATTAGGATTAGAGGTTCTTCCGCATTATACCGACATATATAGTTCTTCCGGCCACCTATACATCACGCGCATACCTGACGCAACTCTGGAGGAACGCCAAGCAATCATTGTGGCGATGGCAGAACGTGGTATAGCCACTAATGTGCATTACAAACCTCTTCCGATGATGACAGCATACAAGGCGATGGGCTTTGACATCAAGAACTATCCTAATGCCTATGCACACTTCGTCAACGAGATCACACTACCGCTGCACACGCTCCTCACCGATGAAGAGGTGGATTACATCATTGAGCAATACACAGATATCCTAACGCATAGATGATCAGAGTTTGCGATATATTATTCAGCCTTTTAGGACTTATGGTCCTTTGCCCGCTATTCATTGTGGTAGCGCTTTGGATTGTGATAGATGATCCCGGTCCCGTCTTCTACCGCCAGCAACGGGTTGGCAAAGACGGCAAGGATTTCGGTCTGCTTAAATTCCGCTCCATGCGAGTGGGAGCCGACAAAATAAGCCTTATTACGATTGGCGACCGCGATCCCAGAGTCACGCGCGCGGGATATTACATAAGGAAATTCAAGATTGACGAACTACCGCAACTATGGAATGTACTCATTGGCGACATGTCGCTCGTGGGACCTCGTCCGGAAGTGCGCAGATATGTTGACCTATACACGCCCGAACAAAGGAAGGTGCTCTCCGTCAGGCCGGGAATAACAGATTACGCCTCTATTGAGTATATTGACGAGAACCGACTTCTGGCACAGTCCGATGATCCGGATAAGATCTATATAGAGGAGATTATGCCGGCTAAGATAGCACTCAATATGCGATATATCAACCATCAGACATTGGGTGAGTATCTTAAAATCATATTTTTAACATTTGCTAAAATAATCAAATAAAATATTATGAAAAGAAGAGTAAGAGTTCGTTTTGCGCCATCGCCAACCGGCGCATTACACATCGGCGGTGTTCGTACCGCTTTGTACAATTATCTGTTTGCCCGCCAGAACGGGGGCGACATGTTGCTGCGTATCGAAGATACGGACAGCACGCGCTTTGTGCCCGGAGCAGAGGAATATATTTTGGAAGCCCTCGATTGGCTTGGGATTGGTATTGATGAAGGTCTGCGCCTGAAGAAAGGAACAAAAGAGATCGAGGCTATCGGATCGCACGGACCCTATCGTCAGTCCGAGCGCCGCGAGATTTACCATCAATATGTAAAACAGCTGCTGGATTCCGGTCATGCGTATATTGCTTTTGACACGCCGGAGGAACTGGAAGCCAAACGGACGGAGATTCCTAATTTCCAATACGACGCACGCACGCGTATGCAGATGCGCAACTCACTCACAATGCCTGCTGACGAGGTACAGGCGCTCATTGACAAGGGAGAGAAATACGTTGTCCGCTTCAAGGTGGAGCCGGATGAGGATGTGCATGTGCATGATCTCATCCGCGGAGAGGTTGTCATCAACTCCAATATCCTCGATGACAAGGTGCTTTACAAGTCCGCGGACGATCTGCCTACCTACCATTTGGCGAACATCGTTGATGACCATCTGATGGAGATCAGCCATGTCATCCGTGGCGAGGAATGGCTGCCTTCCGCCCCACTCCATGTGCTCCTTTACCGCGCCTTCGGATGGGAGGACACCATGCCGCAGTTCGCCCACCTGCCGCTGCTGCTCAAACCCGACGGAAACGGCAAGCTCTCCAAACGTGACGGAGACCGTCTCGGCTTCCCTGTCTTCCCGCTGGAGTTCCATAATCAGAAAGACGGCACCGTCTCGTCCGGTTATCGCGAGAGCGGCTATCTGCCCGAAGCGGTGATCAATTTCCTTGCGCTCCTCGGATGGCACGGCACAGGCGATCAGGAGATGTACACCATGGATGAACTCATCAAGGAGTTCTCGCTTGACCGTGTGTCCAAGTCCGGTGCCAAATTCGATTACGAGAAGGGCAAATGGTTCAACCACCAATATCTCCAACTCCGTTCCAACGAAGAACTGGCGGAGATGTTCAAACCGGTTTTGGAAAACAACCTTCGAAATATCGGAATATCGGAATATCGAAATATCGAGGAAATCGCCAAGATCATCGGCTTGGTGAAGGATCGTGTCAATTTTGTTCCCGAATTATGGGAGCAGGCGAATTTCTTCTTCGTTGCTCCCACCGAATATGACGAGAAATCGCTCAAGAAACGCTGGAAAGAGGATTCGCCGAAGCATATGCAGGAACTGCTTGCGCTCCTTGAGACCGTCTCCGAAGAGGACTGGCATAAAAATGAAGAAATAGAAAAATGCGAAAATGAGAAAATAGTTCAATGGGAATTGGACAAAGTGGTCATGCCGTGGATCGAGGAGAAGGAATACGGTGTCGGAATCGTGATGAACGCTTTCCGTATCTGCCTTGTCGGTGCTGCCCGCGGTCCGCATATCTGGAATATCACTGACATCCTCGGAAAGGAGGAGACACTCCACCGTGTCCGCACCGCCCTGCAAACCCTCAGTTGATCTATGGTTTGAAAAATGGATAACAAAAAGATTTGTAACGTACCATAGTGATAACGAAGTGGTTATGTAAATGACCCGAGAATGGCAGGGCAATAGACAATGACATATGCAAGAAAAATTTGCATAACTGCGGAAAAAGCAGTACCTTTACAGACGAAATGACCGCACTTGACGCTTTACATACTTATTTCGGATACGACGCCTTCCGACCCTTGCAGGCGGAGATCATTCAGTCCGTGTTAGCACGCCGCGACACGCTGGCACTCATGCCTACAGGCGGAGGGAAGAGTATCTGTTTTCAAGTACCAACCCTTGTCATGGCGAACGACAATCCGGAGAAACGCCTGTGTCTGGTGATCACTCCGCTTATTGCGTTGATGCGCGATCAGGTAGCCAATCTGCAGGCACGAGGCATCCATGCAGTGGCGGTCTATACCGGCATGAGTTGGGACAAACAACGCGTGGCGCTGGATAACTGTCTGTTCGGTCCGTATCATTTTCTCTATTGTTCGCCCGAACGCCTGGAGAGCGAAGAGTTCCGCAAGCGGCTTGCCCAACTGCCGATCGGTCTGATCGCCGTGGACGAAGCGCATTGTATCTCACAATGGGGCTATGATTTCCGGCCTTCTTATCTGAAGATAGCCGAGATACGGTCGCTACTGCCCGGTGTGCCGGTGCTGGCGCTGACGGCTACCGCTACGCCGGAGACGGTCGATGACATACAAGCCAAGCTTGGCTTTTCCGAACCGAACGTGCTCCGCAAATCCTTCCATCGGGACAACCTCACTTATGTCGTTCGCCGGACGGATAAGAAAGAGGAGCAGATAGCACATATATTGAGCAAAGTGACCGGTTCGGCTATCGTCTATGTCCGGAACCGCAAACACGCACAAGAATTGGCAGAGCGGCTGAAGAACACTATTGGCACCGTTGATTTTTATCACGCAGGGCTGACGACCCAGGAGCGCAATGCACGGCAGGAAGCCTGGACGGAGGGTAAGACAAGGGTTATTGTGGCTACCAATGCCTTTGGAATGGGTATCGACAAACCGGATGTACGCATGGTGATCCATTATGATCTGCCTTCCCATCTGGAATCGTATTATCAGGAGGCAGGGCGCGCAGGACGGGACGGAAAGACCGCTTATGCCGTACTGCTCTACAACCCTGCGGAGGACAAGGCCAAACTGCAGAAACGCGTTATCGACAATTTTCCGCCCAAAGAGTTCGTGGAGATGGTTTATCACCGCACCTGCGATTTTCTGCAGATAGGCGCCGGAAGCGGAATGGGACACCATTTTCCGCTGCATATCGACCAGTTATGCCATGTGATGCGATTGCCGGTACTGCAGACCTACTCCGCCCTGCATATCCTGACCAACGCCGGATATATTGATTTTGAGGAAGAACATGAGACACAGCCCCGCGTACAGATCATTGTGCCCCGACGGCAGTTAGGAGAATATAATCTGACGCACGAACAGACAGAGGTGCTGGATATGCTGATGCGTTCCTATTCAGGCATATACACAGACCCGCAGTACATCCATGAGGCGGACTCAAGAGAGACCCATCAGGTGTTGGTTTCTCTCGCCAAACGCGGTATCATTACGTATATCCCCCGTTCCGTCGGATGCAGTTTCGAACTAAAAAGCGGACGAGAAACAGAAATCTATCTCTCGCCCGCCATCTTCGAAGAACGGCAATCCCGTTTCGTGGAGAAACTAAAGGCTATGCTGGAATACGCCGATCAGTCTCAGTTCTGCCGTGAACAAGTGCTATTGGCTTACTTCGGAGAGACCGACACTGTCGCTTGCGGACATTGTGATGTCTGCCGTGAACTGGCTCACCGTGTCTTTGCGGAATAATACGCTGTCTTCTCCCAACAGCGTTTTCATCTCCTCCAACTCTTCTGCACTGATCGATTTGTCCCGGTCATTCAGCCCCATCAGCGGCCCGAAGAACACTTTCAGAAGCGCACGGCTGATCACGTGCCGGAAACTGAACTTGGGGTTCTTTGCATCTCCGGAGACAGGCACATCCAGCAGGATCATATCTTGGGATGAAGTCAGTGCCTTGAATCCCGTCCGAACCGGAATATTCTTATAAGGAGCCTTGCTATGACGCTCTTTTTTAGCGATACGTGGATGATCGATCTCGATGCGGTTATTCCCTTTCAACTGACCATTCTGCACCTCCATCTTGCTGCTCAGCATCAGCACTCCGCCTTCAATCGGATAACCGGTATAGTTGCGGCAGAGCGCGCTAAAGTCCTCTAACTGAACACCTTGCAACTGCAGATTCAATCTCGTGTCATATTTCGCGAAATCCAGAGCTCCTGTGAAATCGGCTTTGAGTTTGGCATCCGAATTCAGCAGCGCCTCTATCCGCAGACTGTTGCGTCCGCTGTTTGCGACATTGTTGCCTTCGATATGCAGTTTCTTGATTGCATAATCCCAGTCATGCTTCATCGAATAGTCCCGATAGACGAGATCATGTCCGTCCACAGAGATCTTCTTTGCCATCCAGACCAAAGGGCGCGATGCCGTTCCTGTGTCTTGCTGCGGAGCAACAGCGGCTGTATCTGCTTCTGCATCCGTGTCGTTGGCCTTTTCTTTCTTCAGACGAGAGAGCGTGCTCCAGTCTTCGTGCACCTCATATTCGCCCGTCACACCGCGGATAGCCAGCGTATCCAAGATAAATGTATTCGTCAGCAGATCACCGCGGTTGATTACCAACCGCAACTCATCCATGCCGGCTATATGATCCCGATGGGTGTTCTGGATATCCAGTCCGTTCAGCGACAACCGGCCTTTCAGCTGCACATTATTCACATTATCCAGACTGCCGTCCACTTGAATATCACCGCTTAGGGTAGCCCCCAGACCCGCTACATTCAGATAATCTTGCACCAATGGAAGCACCACATCCGTATGCACCTCATGCAGCCGCATCCGCACCGCATAACGGTTCATCTGCATCTTATAACCGGCATTGATCCCTACACGGCCTCCTGTCGGCAAGGCGAACTCAAGCCCTGCGTTCGTCTGGGTGTTGTCGAAATGCAAACCCGGTACACGGAGGGTGATATCCTCCATTTTCCATTGCTTGTGACTGATGATATCGCGATAGCGGATGGCGCTGTTGTTGATACGGATGTCATTGAGCATCACAACCCAACTGTTCGGCGTAGTGTCTTTCGGTTCGTCCTCCGGATGAGAGAAACGCTCGATGATATCGGAGAAATTCAGTTTGTCATTGCTCTTCAGCACTTGTCCGTTGAACCCGTCCAGATGAATAGCGCGTATGTTAACGCGTTTGGCGATCAGTTGCGGATATGCGATACGCACATAAAGCCGGTCAAACGAGACAAAATCCGACTCTCCGTTCTGCTCCTTGCACACAAAGCCTTTGATGCTCACGCCGCCCCAGAAAGGATTGATAATCACACGGTCTGCGTGCATCTGTCTGCCGATAAGTTCTTCTCCACGGTTATTAATGACATGTTTGGCAACCGGAGAAGCGACAGCAAGTATCAATGCAAAGAGGAGCACTATTGCTAGTGCTCCCCATCCCAATATCTTCAGAACTTTATTCATTATTCTGCAGATAATGTTACGCGGCGGAAATCAAGGATCTGAACGCCTTTTGCTTTCAGCACATCCTTCACAAGCTCTTTAGACTCGCTCATGATGTAAGCCTGCTCAACGAGTGTGTTCTCTTTGAGGAACTTACCCAGACGGCCTTGTGCGATCATCTCGATCTTCTTAGCCTGGTTAGCGAGATTAGCCTCTGCCTCTTTTGCTACAGTAGCTTTGATCTCGCGTGCCTGCTGTGCCTGCTCGGCAGTGATCCATCCCTTAGCCTGGTTGGACTCGATATGATCATCGCTGTCAACGTGTGCGGGGTTGATACCTGCTTTGCGGATTGCGTTCTCAACAGCCTTGTTGATCTCGTCCTGTTTGGTCTTCTCGATAGCCACTTCAAGCTCGTGTTTCTTCACCTCTTCAGCTACATGGTCAGCATCCAAAGCGATCGGGCTCATAGCAGCAACCTGCATCGAAACGCCGTGAACGGTCTCGTGATCAGCACCTTCAGCAGCTGCTACAAGCGAACTGAGTTTGTTACCCAGGTGGTTGTAAGCATCCACAACAGGAGCCTCGAGGCATGCATAGTCAGCCAACTCCATCTTCTCGCCGGTAACGCCGGAGCGCTCGGTGATGATCTCAGTTACAGTGAACTGACCGATCTTGAGAGCAGCCAGATCCTCTTTGCTGCGTACTTTGTTATCCAAAGCGGCATCAAGGATCAACTTAACCATACCTACGAAATCCTCGTTTTTAGCCACGAAGTCGGTCTCGCATTTTACGCCAACGATAGCGCCGAAACCTTCTTTCACTTTCGCGAGTACGCAACCCTCGGAAGCCTCACGGTCGCTACGCTTTGCCGCGATAGCCTGTCCGCGCTTGCGAAGCAAGTCTTTTGCTGCTTCGAAATCGCCGTTAGCCTCTTCGAGAGCCTTCTTTACATCCATCATACCGGCACCGGTGATGTCACGTAATTTCTTGATATCTGCTAATGTAACTGCCATAATCAAGCCTCCTTTTCTTCTTCAGCTTTAACCTCAGCTACCTTCTCAGCCTCTGCTTTCGGAGCGGCTTTACGGATACGCTGACGACGCTCTTTCGGTGCCGGTGCTTCGGTAGCGGCCTGCTCCTGAGCTGCCTCTTCGTCTGCTTTCTCTACCTTGCGTTCCTCAAGACCTTCGCGGATTGCGCCGCATACAGCGCCGAGGATAACATCAATAGCTTTCGTTGCATCGTCATTGGACGGGATTACGAAATCAATATTGTTCGGGTTAGAGTTGGTATCTACGATGCCGAATACAGGAATACCCAGACGGTTAGCTTCAGCCACAGCGATATGCTCTTTCATAACATCCACTACGAACACTGCGCTCGGGAGACGGGTCATGTCTGCGATAGAACCCAGGTTCTTCTCCAGTTTCTCGCGCTGACGGGTGATCTGCAGTTTCTCGCGTTTCGATACGTTCTCCAGCGTACCGTCGGTCATCATTTTGTCGATCTGACCCATTTTCTTCACTGCCTTGCGGATGGTTGGGAAGTTAGTCAGCATACCACCAGCCCAACGCTCGGTGATGTACGGCATACTTACCTCTTGTGCATGAGCTGCTACTACCTCCTGTGCCTGTTTCTTGGTACCAACAAACAGTACTTTGCGGCCGCTGCGTGCCAGATTCTTCAATGCCTCTGCAGCCTCGTCAATCTTAACGATGGTCTTGTTGAGGTCGATGATGTGGATGCCGTTACGCTCCATGTAGATATACGGAGCCATGGCAGGATTCCATTTGCGTTTGAGGTGGCCGAAATGTGCGCCAGCCTCGAGAAGTTGATCAAAATTAGTTCTCATTTTGATAAAATGTAATGATTTAAATGTAAAATAGTAGTTATTTTATCTCCTCTCTTTCAGAGTGTTTTTTCACGCGCAACATACATTATTAATAATTACGCGCACGCACGCAGGCGTTGGACACTCCAAAACAATCGTGTGGTAGTCCCGAAGGAGTCCACACGATTTGGAGTATTGTGCGTATTAACGCTTGCTGAACTGGAAGTGCTTACGAGCTTTGGGCTGACCCGGTTTCTTACGCTCAACCTCACGAGCGTCACGAGTCATAAATCCTTCAGCTTTCAAGGCAGCCTTGTCTTCCGGATTGATCTTCACCAATGCGCGAGCGATAGCGAGACGCAGTGCCTCTGCCTGACCTTTAAAGCCGCCGCCGTCAAGAGTTACCTTGATATCGTATTTCTCTGCTACGCCGAGTTTATTCAGCGGTTGGAGAACGATATAGCGCAGGATAGAAGAAGGGAAATAAGTCTCAATGTCGCGGCCGTTAATAACGATCTTGCCGGCACCTTCATTTACGTAAACGCGGGCTACTGCCTCTTTACGACGTCCTAATGCATTAACTGTTTCCATTTTCTTCTATTATTTGAGGGTGTTGATATCAATTACTTTAGGTTGCTGAGCCTGCATGTTGTGCTCCGGACCGTCGAAGATGTACAGATTCGTGATCTGACGAGCGCCAAGACGGTTCTTGGGAAGCATTCCTTTCACAACGCGGCGGACGAGCTTGTCTGCGCCCTTTGCCAACAGGTCTGCAGGAGTGAACTCACGCTGACCACCCGGGAAACCGGTATAGCGTACATATACGCGATCGGTCATCTTGTTTCCGGTCAACTGCACTTTAGCAGCATTGACGATGATTACGTTGTCTCCACAATCCACGTTCGGAGTGAAAGACGGTTTGTACTTGCCACGGAGCAGTTTTGCTACCTTGGAGCACATACGGCCAAGAATCTGGCCTTCAGCATCAACCACTATCCACTCTTTCTTAGCGGTAGCCTTGTTCACCGATGCTGTTTTGTAACTGTTAAATTCCATTAATGTTTGTTTTTTAGGCCGGGCCGACAGACATCTATTAAGCGTATTCACGCACTGCCCAACACGGCGATTAATAATTGTTATTTCAAGTCTCGCGCGCTATACACGCGAAAAACGGCTGCAAAGGTACTACTTTTTTTTGAATTGACCAAATTTTCCTGCACTTTTTTTTGAAAATCTGTTCATTTGCAGTATTTTTTACTGAATTGCTCTCCCTGAGACATCATATTTACGCTCATTATTGCGGATAATCAGCGTTCCGTCTTGAATCATCTTCCGGTTTTCAGAGGTGCCTTCTTCGCGGATCGTTTCTACCGCCTGATCCGCTTGCCGGGTATTGATCTTCAGCGTAAGACGCAGGTCATCCGTACGATCCGCTATGTCCTGCCATACCCATTGCGTCACATCCTCCACCATCGATTGTACAGGTTCCTCTATCATTTCATGTGCTATTAAGATGATTGTCTTCTGCAGTGACTGGTAAATGATATTATTCATCTTTTCATCCGTCATCTCGTGGATCATCGCCTCCATGCCTCTGTACACCTCTTGAGCCAGCGAGTCCGCCTGAGGATATTCAGGTTCATTGGCATCGCTGTGCAGCAGATACAATTCCACTACGGTAGAACCCAGATGTTTCTGAACCAACGCAATCTTAGCAGAGTCCGTCTCTGGAAAACATTGCCACAACAGATCCGTAGCGGTCTTACCTATCGCTTTCTCCACTTTATCTTTGTTGTTTTCCGCTTTCCGCCATACCCTGAGCGTCATCTGCGGGATCATGTTCATTGCGTGCTCATACATCCACTCGCGGCTGTACGTATGCATATCCGGAATAGTGTCAAGCGAGGCAAGATCATCGGTCTCCACCCTGACAGCCGTTCTGTCCTCCGACAGCGTAAGCCAACGGTAAGGACACGGATAGGTGATCGGCGAACCGGTAGTAATCTCCACAAGACTGTCTGCATCAAGAGCGGAAGAAGCATGATAGGTGGTGATGCCGTTCACATGGAAATGACCGGTCAGCACAAGATGTACACCATGAGCCATCAGGCTGTCGCGCAGATCATCCGCCCTCTTGAAACGGCATGCACTCTCAAGCGTCCCTTGCTGGTCAAAATGCTCCAATATCTGCCAGTGACTCATGGCGATAACCGTATTCCGTTTGGCTACGGCACTATCTGCCTGCGCAAGAAGAAAAGCCAATGTCTCTTCGGACAATTCCCCCGTTCCTGCGTCGTTATGCGACCCGTCAATGCCTAAGACCGTCAGTCCCTCCATCGGCTCTGCCGCATAGGAATGAGAGCCTTTGTCTTTTGCAACCGCTCCTTCATACACCCACGGATAGGTCGTTCCCCATTGCTCATCCGTCAGAGTCTCAACAGGCGTTTTTTGATCACCCTTGTACGAATACGCCTTGCCGCCTATATCGTGGTTTCCGGGGATGACAAGCGTCTGAATGCCCGCTTCGTGCAACTGGCGAAGCGATTGAACCACGATCGCATGACTTTCCAACTCTCCGTCTTTGGTCAAGTCTCCGGGGACAAGCACCAGCTCCGGCTTATATTTGAGAGCCGTGTCCATAAGCGCCAGCCATGCTTGTTCACTCAGATCCAGCATCTTACGCTGACCGTTCATCAACTCGTCAAAAGCCTCTCCGGGCTCCACCAGTGACTGCGCCAGCACATGCGGATCCGCGATCACCATGATTCTCTCTTGCCCGATTGCCGCAAGGGGCAACAGAGCCATTATACCAATAATCAATCTTTTCTTCATATTCTGTTAACTACAAAAAATAAGCACTAATAACTGTCCAGCCATCACTCTCAGGAATGTAGTGAACGGATATACCGTGGCATAGCATACCGATGCCTGGTTATTTTCGTTGGAAAGCGACTGCGCATAAGGCAACGCCATCGCGGATGTCATCGATCCGATCAGCAAACCGACCACATTGAAATAGTTCATCTTCATTCCTTTATATGCAATGGCTCCCATGATCAGCAACGGCATTAAAGTAATGATAAAGCCATAGCCGATCCACATATAACCGCCGTTGACCAGAGTCGGTACAAAGTTTTCTCCCACTCCCAGTCCGAGAGCTGCCAAGAAAAGCGTCAAGCCCACTTGGCGAAGCATCATGTTTGCGGATGTTGTGGAGAAAGTAACCATATTATAATACGGTCCGTAATGACCGATCAGGATTGCAACGATCAGCGATCCTCCTACCAATCCCAGTTTGAACGTGCTGCCTAATCCGGGAATCGGGATGGGCAGCAAACCAACGCATATACCCAATACCATTCCGAAGAAAACCGGCAGCAGATGAGGCACATCCAACCGTTTCAACTCATTTCCAAAAGTCTCCGCCACTTTGCCTACATCGTTCTTGTCGCCCACAACCATCAGTCGGTCGCCTAATTGAAGCACCATATCCGGCGTAGCCAACAGGTCTATACCGGCTCTGCTGACACGTGTGATGGTAGCATGGTACTGCTCACGCAGATTGAACGAACGGATTCTTTTTCCGTTACATTCAGGACGGGTGACTGCTATGCGGCGCGAGATCAGGTGATCCGATTTCTCGCTTTGTACACGCAGATCATAGTCCTTCATCTGCCCTAACAGTTTCAACATATGGGTATGCTGTTTGTCCGTCAGAATACGCAGGGTGTCGCCGTTCTTGAAACTCGTCTGCTCGTTTACCAGTTCATCCGAACCGTCCGGACGGATCACACGGCTCACTACCATCTCTTTTATCGGACACAGACGCTGCAGTTCGTCCAGTGTCAGAATCTCTATCTGAGGGTTATTAAGCGTCACATCCACGCAGATAGGTTCTTCTGCGGTCTCCTGTGCTGCTTCTCGCAACCGTTTCTCTTCTTCCGGCAGACTGATCTTGAATGACTTACGGATCAACTCAAATGCAAGGATCACGCCTACAATACTTAACGGATACGCCACTGCATAACCGGTAGCGATATCCGGATTGGTGGTTCCTTTCAGGTCAAAATAAGCCTGCTGAGCCGCTGCTAACGAAGGAGTGGAAGTGGTGGCTCCGGACATCACACCTGCCATCGTGGACATGTCTATCCCTGTGATATAATGCAGTATGATCGCGCACACACATCCTAAGAGTACGATCGCGGCTGCCAGCATATTCAGTTGCAGCACTCCTCTCTTGAAAGGCGAAAAGGACGGACCGACCTGCAGACCTATCGAATAGACAAAGAGAATCAGACCGAAATCCTTGGCAAACTGCCCCACAGAATGATCAATCTTTATACCCAGCGACGCCAACGCTATTCCTACAAACAGCACCCAGGTAACACCGAGCGAAAAATGCTTGATCTTCGCTTTCTCGCCCAGCCACAGACCGATTGTCATCACGATCGTCAGCCATAATAAGGATTGCGTGATCGACGGGTTATATAGAAATTCTCGTATATGCTCCATAAAAAGCTATTTCATCTACGCTTGTTTTCTCAAAATCTGTATCAGTCTCACGAGCGCTTTCTGGCATGCGCGGTCTGTCACTTGTTCCCGTAACTTACCTAATTGGAAACGCTCGGCTACGGTACCTTCCGGTCCTGCCCATGCAATCCAGACAGTGCCCACAGGCTTCTCTTCCGTTCCTCCGGTAGGTCCTGCTATGCCGCTTGTTGCAATCGCATAATCGGTTTTCATTTGAATACGAACGGCATTTGCCATCTCGCGAACCACCTCTTCGCTTACTACGCCGTGTGTTTGTATCATTTCTTTTGGCACGCCTAACAATCGCTCTTTAATGCTGTTGTCATAGCATATCACAGAGCCGTAATAGAAGGCCGAACTACCGGAATGTTTGTTCAGCAGGGATGCCAACTTGCCACCGGTGCAACTCTCTGCTGTCGCAATGGTAGCACCTTTAGCCTTCAGTAATTGGCCTGCGATCACTTCCAAGGGTTCGTCCGTTTCGGCTATCAGATAGGCCTTTACCAATCCTTTCAACCGCTCAAACCAGTCTTCCATCTCCGCCTCGGATGCTTCTCCGTAAGACGACAGCCGCAAGCGGATAATTCCGTCTTTTGGCAGGTATGCCAGATGGATATATTCCGGTTTCTGCGTCTCATAGTCCTCTAAGATAATGGCTAATGACGACTCGGGTATGCCGTTCACTTGCAGCGTGCGATGAAGAATAGCCGAATGCTGACGGCTGAAAACGGAATGCTCCAAGTACGGCAGGATCTGTTCATCCATTGCGATCTTCATCTCATAAGGTACACCCGGCATGGAGACCAGAAGTTTGTTCCCTTTATGGAAAACCATCAGCGGAGCACTTCCCACCCTGTTTTCTAATATCTCCGCACACTCAGGCACCATCCATTGGGTGGCGGTAAGGCGGTTCAGCACATCAGGACGGCTGCTATAGAGCCGTTGTATATGTTCGCGCACGCGCGGATCTTCTATAAGGTGTGTGTCAAAATAATCGCATAGCACCTGTTTGGTAATATCGTCTTTCGTGGGACCCAGACCTCCTGTCGTCAGCACGATGTCGGCACGACCGAACGCTTCATCCAGCGCCGCGATGATATGTGCCCGGTCGTCATGAACCGATGTGATCTGGAACAACTCTATTCCGTTCTCGTTAAGCCGTTCGGCCATCCATGCGGAGTTCGTGTCCACTACCTGACCGATCAGCAACTCATCACCTATTGTTATTATCTCTGCCCGCATTGTTTTTTCCATTCTTGTGCAGTTATATCCAATTCATTATACCATTCTTCGCCGAAACGGCGGATAAGCGGCTCTTTGAGAAACTGATACAAAGGCATATGTGCCTTTTTGCCCAACACACGGGCGCAGTGACAGATGTCCCATCGATGGTACTCCACTCCCACCCGTTCGCCTACTTGCGTCAGCCTCACCGGATACAGATGACACGAGACCGGTTTCTTGAAATCGATCTTTCCGGCATTATAAGCCTTCTCTATCAGGCAATAGCACCAGCCGTTATGATCTGTGCGTGCGAAAACGCAATCTTTGCCATTGACGATCGAAGTCACGCGTTCGTCCGACGGGTCATTGTACGCCACGCCCTGAGCCTCTACAACGGCTTTGGCCTCCGGCGTCATGTCCGGGAGCAGAACCGGCAGAATCTCTTTGATCTTCTGTTCCTCTTCGTCCGTCAGTGGCGCACCGGCATCGCCTTCGATACAGCAGCAACCGCGGCATTTATCCAGATCGCAGCAGAACTCTTTCTCCAGCACATCCAGACTCACTAATGTGTCTCCTATTATAAACATACGCCTTCTATCCAGATTTTCAAGCCGATAGCCACGAGTATCAATCCGCCTATCAGCGTCACATTCACTTTAAACCGTTTTCCTATATACTTGCCGATCAGATACCCGATAAGCGAGAAAACCAGACTGGTAATGCCGATCACGCTCACAGCCGTCCATACCACCTGCGGATGAGGAATAAAAATCACGCCTGTTGCCAAAGCGTCAATAGAGGTGGCGACAGCCAGCACCAGCAAATGAGTCACACTCCAATCCGCTTTTTGCATGTCTTTCTCCTCTTTGCCGATCCCTTCCCATATCATCTTTCCGCCGATAAAAAGAAGCAGCACCAGCGCGATCCATGGTGCGTATGTCTTGAAGAACACACTGAAAGCCACTCCGGCGAAATAACCGATCAACGGCATTCCGCCTTGGAAAAGCCCGAAGAGCGCACCCATCAGAACCGGCTGCGGACGACGGTTATCTTTCGTTTCTGCCGCCAGACCTTGTGCAATACTGACTGCAAAACAATCCATAGCCAGACCGACGGCTAATAATATAACAGACAATACATCCATAATTCCAAGGGTATTCTAAGGGTATAGCAAGGGTATACGTTTAACCCGACTTGACCTCGACTTGACCTCGACTTGACCTCGACTCGACCACGACTCGACCTCGACTTGACCACGACTCGACCTCGACTCACCCCTGATTACTGTCGCTTGTATTTGTAACGTGCTCCCACTTTGCCTTTGGCGATCGCGACAAGCTTGTTCCGCGTAAATGTCTTGCGTATCGGAGAAATACGGTCGGTGAACACATGCCCCTCCAGATGGTCGTATTCATGCTGGACGATACGGGCGCAGAAACCTGTAAACACCTCTTCGTGCTCCTGAAAATCCTCATCCATATAACGGATCCGGATAGACGCAGGACGCACTACGTTCTCGCTGATTCCCGGCAGGGAAAGACATCCTTCGCTATAGGTGCATGTCTCTTCACTGGCCTCTATGATCTCGGGATTGATAAAGGTCTTCTTGAAGCCCTTGCACTCCGGATAATCTTCCTCCAGTTCCGTTCCGTCCACCACGAACAAACGCCATGCTTTGCCCACCTGCGGCGCCGCCAGACCGCAGCCTTCCGCTTGCGTCAGCGTCTCATACATATCCGCGATGAACTGCTTCAGTTCCGGCGTATTCTCAATATCTTCAGCCTGTTTTCTCAGTACCGGCTGACCGTACAAATATATTGGTAAAATCATAGCCTCTCCAGATAACCTTCCAAAATGATGCATGCAGCGATCTTGTCCACCACTGCTTTGTTTTGCCGGTCTTTTTTCTTCATGCCGCCGGCTATCATGGCTTGGTGCGCAATCACGGATGTGAAGCGCTCGTCATACATAGTTATAGGTTTGTCGGGAAACTGTTTCTTGAAGTTTCCCATGAACGGCCGTATATAGTTCATGCTCTCCGATTCCTCGCCGTTCATCTGAGTAGGATGACCGATCACCACTTCGTCCACTTGTTCTTTCTTGAAATAGTCGGTCAGCCACTCCAGCAGGTCTTTTGTCTCAATCGTAAGCAACGGATTAGCCGTTATGCGGAGTGCATCCGTAACGGCTAATCCTGTACGCTTGCGACCGAAGTCTATTGCTAATATTCGTCCCATTAGAGGTTCTCTAACTTCTCCGAGATGGCTTCGCGTTTGGCTTCCATACCCGGTTCGTCCTGGAATCGGTAGTACAATCCTTTGAGGATCTGCATATACGAGCGCTCTTCCGGAGCCATCTCGTGTGCTTTCTCAAAGAACGGCAGGGATTGACGGAAGATCTCCTTCATCTCAGCCATCGCTTTCTTGTACTCTTTATTATCATTGATCATAGCTGCAGCCTCGTTCAGTTTCACAGCCTGATTGTAATAAACACGACCCTTACCTGCCATTGCATCAGCAAGCGTCGGGTCGCAGCGAAGAGCTTCGTCGAAATCCTTCAGAGCCGCTTCGTAATTACCCAGGTTCTCATCCAGATTACCCTTAATATGGTGATACTGAGCTACATTCGGTTCACGCTCGATCGCTTTGGACAGATAATCTACGGCTATCTGCTCCTGACCGGAGAAGATATAGTAGTTGATCAGGTTCTGGAGGAACCACGGCTCCTGCGGGAAGCGGCTTACAGCGTTCTGCAGAGTAGCAAGGAACTTAGCCGTGTCTTTCAGCGCTACATACTCCTGATAGAGGAACTGGTTAACCGAGATAGCCTCATATTCGCCGTCCTTCATCTCCTCCAACAGAGCCACTGCCTCTTCGTGCAACTCGCTCTGAACAGCAAAGATAGCTGCGTAGTATTTGTACTGCTCATAAGTGGTGTCGCGCGGCATCTCTTTCTGCAGTTTCGGATCCTGCATCATCTCCAGATCAGGGATCTCCACATGCAGTTTGAATGCATGGTAAGCGCCCTCGAAATCACGCTGCTCGTTGAGGTAGATACCGTATTTCACCAACTCCTGCTGTTTGTAGTACTCAAGCATCTTCTTGCTGATATTACCGCGCATCTTCGGGTCGGTCGGAACCTCTACGCCTTTCTTGTTGAGAACCGGCACTTGTGCCAGTTTGTCAGCCTCCAGCCAGTATTTGTAGCTTTCTTCTACGGCTGCACCGGCTTTGGCCTGATTGACGCCTTTACCACTCATCTGGTTGTAGTTCTCCTGGCTTACCTCCTGGTATCCGATCATTCCGGCCCAGTAATAAGTCTCAGCGGTCGGAGCCGTTTCGATAGCCTCGGCTATCGCTGCGCGGGCTGCGGAGAAATCAGGTGTCTCCTGCATCGCATAGCTCTTTGCTTTCTTTACCAGAGGATTTTTCTGTGCGAAGCAACCGGCGCTCATGAGCACCAAAGCTGCCAAAATCAATGATTTTTTCATGTTATTCTTGATTTTCATTGTTGTTTGTATCATTAAGCGACTCTTCCGCGCTCGTTTCTTCATTTGCAGGATCTTCCTCTTCCTTGGGAACGATGCAACCGCTTACGAGGCTGTCATTGCGTTTCTGCAGTTCGATCAGTTTGACGCCTTGTGCTGCGCGGCCGGTCTGACGGATGGTTGAGATATCCATGCGGATAGCCGTTCCGCTCTTCGTCATCAGCATCAGATCGTCTTCGTCGGTTACGGCTTCAATGCCTACCAGATGACCGGTCTTGTCGGTTATCTCGATGGTCTTGACGCCCTTGCCGCCACGGTTGGTAACGCGATAGATAGGATTGCCTTCCTCGTCATCAACCGGCGTACGTTTGCCGAAACCGTTCTCGGAAATGACGAGAATAGTCTTGTCCGTACCCTTCTCTACACAAACCGTGCCAATCACGCGGTCCTGACCGTCTTCCTCTAACGTAATCGCCTTCACGCCGCTTGCGCCACGACCCATCGGACGGACGCCTGCCTCGTTGAAACGAACCACTTTACCGTTGTACGAAGCCACTAACATTTCACTCTGACCGTCAGTCAGGGTCACGCCGATCAACTCGTCGTCTTCACGCAGACCGAGTGCGATGATTCCGTTGGCACGGGGACGGGAATAAGCCTCCAGTGTGGTCTTCTTCATTAATCCGTTCTTAGTCACGAAGATCAGGAAGTGGTTCTCGATATACTCTTGGTCGTTCAGACCCTTCACGTTGATGCAGGTGCGTACCTTGTCGCCCTTCTGCAGGTTGATCATGTTCTGGATAGCGCGGCCCTTCGATTGCTTGTTGCCTTCCGGCAGCTCATACACTTTCTGCCAGTACAGACGGCCCATCTCCGTGAAGAACATCATCGTCGAGTGCATACTTGCCTGATATACATACTCGATAAAGTCCTGATCGCGGGCGCTGCCGGCTTTCGAACCGATTCCGCCGCGGCTCTGCTGTCTGAAATCAGCCAGCGGAGTACGTTTGATATAGCCCAGATGCGAGATGGTGATCACCATGTCGTCGTCGGCGTACATGTCTTCGGGGTTGAACTCCGTAGCCATCTTCACGATCTTCGTGCGGCGCTCGTCGCCGTATTTCTCTTTGATCTCCACCAACTCGTCGTTGATCACGTCATAGCGCAACTCTTCGCTTGCGAGAAGTTCGTTCAGATGGGCGATCAGTTTCTCGATCTCCTCGTATTCGTTCTTCAACTCGTCGATACGCAGACCCGTCAATGCGCTCAATCGCATATCTACGATGGCTTTTGATTGCAGGTTGTCGAGGTTGAAGCGTGCCTCAAGGTTCGCTTGTGCGTCAGCCGGAGTGCGGCTTGCACGGATGATACGCACCACCTCGTCGATATTATCTACGGCGATGATCAAGCCCTCCAGGATATGGGCTTTCTCCTCTGCTTTTCTGAGTTCGTAACGCGTACGGCGGGTTACGACATCCATACGGTGCTCAATGAAATTGCCGATCAACTGCTTGAGGTTCAGCAGCATCGGACGGCCTTTCACCAGAGCGATGTTGTTTACTGCAAAACTTGATTGCAGCGCCGTGAACTTATAGAGTTTGTTCAGCACCACCTGTGCGTTCGCGTCGCGTTTTACTTCCACTACGATGCGGATATCGCGTTTCGAATGGTCGTTGATATCTGCAATACCTTCGATCTTCTTGTCGCTCACCAGCTCGGCGATGTTCTTCACCAGATCGCTCTTCACCACGCCGTAAGGCAGCTCGGTAATAATGATACGTTCGCGTCCGTTGTCATCGGTCTCGATGTCAGCGTTGGAACGGATGATAATGCGTCCGCGGCCGGTCTCGAAAGCATCTTTAACACCCTGATAACCGTAGATTGTACCGCCGGTCGGGAAATCCGGAGCCTTCACATACTCCATCAGATCCTCAACCGTAATCTCCTCCACAGCCTCGTCGTGCATGCGCGCCTTGATATTATTGATGTATGCGCAGCATCCGTCGATCACTTCGCCCAAGTTATGCGTCGGCATGTTCGTTGCCATACCTACGGCAATACCGCTTGCGCCGTTCACCAGCAGGTTCGGGAAACGGCATGGCAGTACCACCGGCTCTTTCAGGCTGTCGTCGAAGTTGTTCTGCATGTCTACGGTGTCCTTGTCGATGTCGCGCAGCATCTCTTCCGCCAACTTTGACAGACGCGCCTCCGTATAACGCATAGCCGCTGCGCCGTCGCCGTCCACCGATCCGAAGTTACCCTGACCGTCCACCAGGCAATAACGCATTGCCCATGGCTGGGCCATACGGACTAATGTTCCGTAGATCGAGCTGTCGCCGTGCGGGTGATACTTACCCATCACCTCTCCGACGATACGGGCACTCTTCTTGGTCGGTTTGTCACTCGTGTTGCCCAGTTCGTTCATTCCGAACAGCACACGGCGGTGAACCGGTTTGAAACCGTCGCGCACATCCGGAAGCGCACGGCTCACAATCACACTCATCGAGTAGTCGATATAAGAGGATTTCATTTCCTCATCGATCTTCACCGGAATAATGTGATCATTCTTAATCAATTCGTTGTTTTCTTCCATTTCAAATATATTTGTTTTATTTATTTCTAAATCCCTAGGCTTCCTAGGTCTCCTAGGCTTCCTAGGTTTCCTAGGCTCCCTAGCCCCCCTATCCTGCAAGCGCTTAAAAAGCGCTGCAAAATTACTGCTTTTTTTTGATATATGCAAATATTTTGCGCTTTTTTATTCATAATTTTTGATTTATAATTACTTTTCGGCATCCCCTCGGTAGAAATCCGCCATGCGCTCAGATCGCAGAAAAACGCCCTTTACGCCGTTCTTTCGTTCTCTCGTGCACACTACAGCGCGCACTCGCACACGTTCATTATTTTTTGTTTTTTTATTTGCACATATCAAAAAAAAACTGTAACTTTGCGCCGAATTTCACAACTAACATGGTTTAACACCTAAAACAAACTATTATGAAAGACTTCGTTAAAGGCACTCTCCTTCTTGCAGGAGGTATGGTTATCGGCGCTACTGTCGCTTTGTTATTTGCTCCCCAATCCGGTGAAGAAACACGCAAACAGTTGGGCGATTTGGCACAGGAAGCGAAAAAACGCGTCTCCGATTATTGCGAACAGGTAAAAGAAAACATTGAGCAGATTAAAGAATCGGCAGCCCCTGCCCCTGAAAAAGAAGCATAATGGAAAACGAATTTGTTGATCAGGTGCGTACGGACCTGACCGCCTATGCCAAGACGCTCTCTATCGTAGGACGTCTTCGCTTGATCGGCGGATCCAGCCGGGTTTTGGGCTTGTTCCTGCTCGTGCTGACGGTGATTCTGCTTGTTTTCGGGATCACGGCTTTCTGCTCCGTTGCGGCAATCGTTGCGCTCTCCTATTGCATGCCCCTTTGGGCGGCTGCTCTGATCATGGGAGGCGTATATCTGCTGTTTGTCGTGCTTGCCGTCGCGTTCCGCAAACAACTGTTTATCAATCCCTTTGTCAAACTCCTTAGCGGTATTTTCTTCGCGGAAGAAGGACGACAGATAGAGGAACAACGATTAAGAGAGGAGGCGGAAAATGACTGATTTTAGTAAGATCAAAACCATCGACGAACTGGATTACCAGACTACGCGTCTGCAACGGCGTGCGGATATCCAGCGTGAGCGGCTGAACGGACATGTCGATTTCGTGGTGCGGCAATACAATTATCTGGTTAGTTCCATCGACAGTATTGTCACCCCCATACGGAATAAAGTGAACGAATACCGCGGAGTAGCGAATGTCTTGTTCCGCTTGGCTAAATCCCTCTTTGGCAAATGAGTATTTTATACGGCGTATTACTGCCGTTTTTCGTCAGTTTCCTCTTGGCATATATTCTGGATCCCGTAGTGGTTTTTATCCAGAATAAATGCCGTGTACGCAATCGGGCGCTTTCTGTCGTTCTGACACTGTTGCTGGTTATCGCTGTCTTTGTGGGAGGATTTGCACTGGTCATTCCGGAGGCGAAAGCACAGTTCAATATCGCGAAAGAAGCGTTTGTGGCGCATGCTGCGGATTTTGACATCAACAGGTATCTGCCCGGGGAGACACAAGCCAAACTCGAGCAACTCAATGCCAACTGGAGCCTGCAGTCGCTTCTGGAGAGGGAAGACATCCATCAGTCCATTAAGAATTTCGTTCCGAAAGTGCTTAACTGGCTTTCGGGTGGTCTGAGTTGGTTAGGAGGGCTTTTCTCTGTCTTCGTGGGGCTTATGTACCTTATCTTCCTGATGCTTGATATGCCGAATATTCAGGCGAAATGGAGTCATTTCGTGCCTTTCAAGTTCCGCCGGCAGGCGCAAGCCGTCATGGCGAATGTCGACAAGAACATGTCGGCGTATTTCCGGGGACAGCTTATTATTGCTTCCTGCGTGGGAATACTCTTTGCAATCGGCTTCAGCATCATTGGGCTTCCGATGGGAATTATCATGGGGTTTGTAGTCGGGTTCCTGAATCTGGTGCCGTATATGCAGGCGCTTTCTATTCCGCCGGCTATACTCTTGGCGCTCTTGCAGGGTTTCACTACCGATCGTCCCATATGGCTGTGCCTTGTCTTGGTGGCGGTTGTCTATGTGGTGGTGCAGACGGTACAGGACATGGTCCTCACGCCTAAGATCATGGGAGATGCGATGGGTCTTTCGCCGGCTATGATTCTGCTCAGTCTCAGCTTCTGGGGAGCACTTTTCGGTGTCATTGGCATGATTCTTGCCCTGCCTTTGACGACACTCATTATTTATTATTATGACCGTTATGTGGCGAACAGAGGAGTCTCCAGCAGGGCGCACCAAGCCGATTATCGCGGACGAATACGCAAGAAATGAAAACACTTTTATTGATCTTTTCGATTGTTACTACTACGTTCGCCGGACGGGTTATTGACCAATCCGGCGCACCTGTTTCATATGCTACCGTCTATCCCGAGCAAGCGCCCGAACTGGGTACGGCTACCAATAATGACGGCTTTTTCTCTTTCAACGCCGGTCTGAAGGACGATGATACGATTATCATTTCCTTTATCGGTTATGAGAAGAAAACGATCCCTGCCAAACTCCTTCAAACGCCTTCAGACAACTTCAAACAACCTCAAACAATCGTCCTCAAGGAACAGCCCATCGCCCTTCAGGAGACCGTCGTAGCCGCCAAACCAAGCAAACAGCGCAACAAACGCAAACAGATGGCTGCACTTCTCCATGCCGTTTATGTCAAACTCGAAGAAGAGTTTCCTGACAACCCCGCCCAATACCAACTCGTCAGCGATGTACGTATGCAGAGCGGCGGCAGCACATGGGGCATGGAGCAGATGATCGCCTCCGTTGTCACCCTTCCCGAAGCAGGCAGAGAAGGACGCGATTCTGTCCAGTTCAACGGACGGTTCTGCAAGCGTTTCTTCGATGCACGCAAACGCGCTGAAGCCGATTCGATCCTTGCTACCGACATGCTCGAACGCATGGAGAAGAAATCCGCACACAAAGGTGCTCCGGCGAATATGATGCGCCGCGCAGCTAACGCCGTGGACTCCGGAGTCGTCGTGCACGAAGCACTTTTCGCAATGGGAAACATGCTGTATGATTTCCGCGAGTCGATGAATGACATCAAGCATTGGACCGTCTCTAACGAATCCGAAGGAGAGACCGTTCTCACCCATACTCAGACCGTCAGCAAATACCTCGGATTCTTCAAGATGACTTTCGCACGCCATTATATCGTGGATTCCAAGACATATGCCGTGCGCCGTTTCTCCGAGCACGCGGAAGTCAAAGTCATCATTCCATTTGGTATCAAACTCAATGCGGACCAGCTTCAGATGCTCAATCTCGTGAATATGAACGAGCAGCAGATTGAGAAGTTCCGCCTCAAGCGCCTCCGCGGAACTACGGATCTCAACACGATCTATCAGCGGCAGGACGGACATGTCTACATCCTTGAGAAAAACATGATCACGAATGCTTTTATTGTAGGCTCCAGGAAAACGGAGATTCCACTGAATATCAAGGCGACCCAGCGTGTCACAGCCCTTCAGTCGCAGGGTGTCACTCCTCTTCCTAAATCCCGTCTCACACGCCGTGTCACCCGTCAGATTGTAGAAATCTATTAAATTTTCAATAAAATATCATATTCTCTCTAAAAAAATGACACACACTCTTGCGTATGTCATTTTTTTTGTGTACCTTTGCACCGCATTTGAGGTATTTGTGTACCTTTGCACCGCATTTGGGGTATTAGCTCATCTGGCTAGAGCGCGACACTGGCAGTGTCGAGGTGAGCGGTTCGAGTCCGCTATACTCCACTTTCTCAGCATCGCTGACACCGGACAGCGTAAAAAAGTGGTGACATATTGATATTATTAACAGCGTTTACGCGCTTGTTCTCTGACTGTTTGGAATGTAGGAAACTTCAAAAAGTCGTTCGGAAACAAGAGGGTAGATGCTCATGAGTGTATATTCACTCGCCCATGCCCGTGGACGCAAGTCCTATGGGCATGTTGGGCGCATTTATACACTGCGCGAGTAACTATTGTTTATCTGACGACAGGGTATTTCCTACAACCTCAAACAGCGGATAACAACGGTTATTCGCGTTTTTGTGTAAATTATGAATATTGTACAAGTAGGACCTTTCCCGCTTTCTGCAGATTGTATTAGAGGAGGTGTGGAATCTTCGGTATTTGGATTAGTGAACGAGTTGTCCAATAATCATGTGGTTGATGTATTTGATTACCCGAGAATCAATGGTAAGGATAGTGTTGAGCGAAAAGGTCCGCTAACAGTTCATCGCTATGCAAATCCCGGCAATCATAACCAGGATGCGGTGGATAGAGGAAAAGAAATACTGCGTGATATTGTTGCGTTGCATCCTGATATTGTACATATTCATGGAACTGGCGGTTTGAGTGGCGCTTTATATTCTGCGGTTAAAACATACGGCATCCCTGTGTTATTAACGGTTCATGGCTTGCTGCATATTGAGAAAAAGAATGCGCTTATAAAACACCCTTCTCTAAAACATTTGTACCAACTTTTTGTACAATCTCGTGCAGAATTCAAGGTGCTTAATGAAGCGGAGCATGTTATTGTTGATACAGAGTACGTGGCAGAGCAGATTAAACATTTGCACTCTAAAAAGAAGATATCCCATTTGCCGTGGATGTATGTTGTGCCGCAAGGTATTCAGTCTCAATATCTGCAAGTATCTCCTGAAAAGCCAATGACACCGACCATTTTTTCCGTTGGTTCTATCTCTCAAAGAAAAGGTCATTTGTTATTGGTAAAAGCTTTTGAAATAGTCCATAAGACTGTTCCTTCTGCCAAACTGATTATTGCAGGTACTCTGACTGAGGAAGCTTATTATTCTCAACTCCAGAATGAAATTGAGAAATTGCATTTGAAACAAAGTGTTGAACTTCTGACAAATATACCGCAGGAACAACTACTTCAAAAATATCAGGAAGCGACTATCTTCGCTCTTCACAGCCAAGAGGAAAGTCAAGGAATTGCACTTGTAGAAGCGATGGCGACAGGTCTTCCTATTGTGAGTACATTAGTCGGAGGCATTCCCTTTGTGGTAAAAAATGGTGAAACAGGCTTGCTCTCGAAATATGGTGACATAGATTCGTTTGCAAATAACATGATAAAACTTTTGACAAATGAAGATCAACGAACAAAAATATCTGAATTGGCCCGTCATACCGCACAAAGTTACTCTTGGCCGGAAATTGCAAAAGCGATAGATACTGTCTATCACAGGATAATTACAAATGCTCATATTTGACCCCTGTATTCCTTCTTTCGTCCATTGCGCCCGAATGCCATTCGGGCATCGGCTCCGCCGACCTGTATTCGGCTCTGCCCGCCTCCCCAGCCCTTCCGCCGCTCTTTCCCCACCCTTTCCCTGTCAAAGTGCTGTCAAAACCGAAGGACCACCACAGCATCACCATAGGATCACCATAAGATGAGACCGCCGTTTTGTCACCAATCCGCTTTTACTATATATATACGTAGTATATATATACTTTTTGTTATTAAAATTTAATTTGCATATATCAAAAAAAAGTTGTATCTTTGCACCGATTTTTGAAACTGACACGCGGTGTTAGCACATCGGTAGTGCATCGGCTTCCCAAGCCGAGGAGGCGGGTTCGATTCCCGTACACCGCTCTAAAGTGGGTCGGTCTATCGCTGCCGGCAGTGAAAGAAAGGGGTACGCTCCTTAATCTCTCCGGCAGAGGAAAGTCCGGGCAGCACAGAGCACCGCAACGGTTAACGGCCGTCAGGCAGCAATGTTTGGTCACTGCTACAGAGACGAGAACGGTGAAACGAGCACACTGCGGGCTGCAATTCCAAGTAAACCAACGACTGAACGCTGCTCGCGTGAGTTGGAGGGTCGGAAGCGAGAGAAGGGCATGGTAACATGTTTCCTCGAGATTAATGATAGACGCTGCTTCGGCAGTACAGAACCCGGCTTATAGACCCGCTTTTCCCTTCGGGGGAAATCGCTGTAAATACACAAATAGTTAACTACCAAGCGTTAGACTCCTACCGTGAAAAAGATTTCTGACATCAGTCGCTTTGTGCGGTACGACATGTGGCGCCATACGGCCACAGAGTTCAATGGCTTCTCCCAGAAAATAGGATATGTCCTCCTGCGTACGATCGTGCTGGTTGTGCGTGGTTTCACCAGCAAGGACCTCAATAATACGGCTAAAAGTCTCACTTTCTCCCTTACTTTCGCTATCGTCCCTATCCTCGCTATGGTGATTGCCATTGCGAAAGGGTTCGGCGTTGCGGATATGATTGAGAATTATCTGAACACCACCTTTTTAGGGGAGGCGGGAATGGTTCCTACGATCATGGAGATGGTGGATCGCTATCTGGAAACGGCGCAGGGAGGGGTGTTTCTGGGGATCGGCTTGTTGATTCTTTTATGGGCGGTGTACTCGTTCTTCGAATCGGTAGAAACCGCTTTCAATAGGATTTGGAATGTCCCCAAACCACGCTCGATCGTCCGTAAGTTCACTACGTATATCACGATCATTCTTTTTATCCCGATCGTGATCGTCTGCAGCACCGGTCTGGAGGTATTCGCCGGAGATACTGTCACCAATTCGAAATTTGTGCAGTTCTTCCTTTGCTGGGTGTTCTTCACATGGATGTACATTGCCTTTCCGAACACGAATGTCAAGTTCGTCAATGCCCTTATTCCGGGTATTATCATGGGCTCCCTCTTCAAACTCCTGCAGATGCTGTCCGTCTATTTGATTGCTATGCTCTCGCGCACGAGTATTGTATATGGTGCGTTTGCATCCATTCCTATCTTGATGACTTGGCTGCAATATACCAGCCTGCTGATCCTTATCGGTGCAGAGATGGCCTTTGCGATCCAAAACAACTCTGAGTTTGAATACGAATCGGATCTCAACAGCATGTCCCGCCGGTACAAAGACTTCGTTATGCTCTACCTGCTCACAACTATCATCAAACGCTTTGAGAAAGACGAAGCGCCGCTCACGGCACAGGAACTGGCTCTTCGCGACCATCTCCCAATCCGTTTGGTTAACCAGCTGCTCTCGCGACTGGTAGAGACGGAGATACTGCGGGAGGTGATTAACGGAGAGGAAGACGAGCATCGCTATCAGCCTGCTATGGACACACATATTATCAGTGTGGGAATGGTGATCAAACGCATTGATTCCCAAGGAACGGAAGAGTTCCTGCAAGCGCCTTCCGAGCAGATGCTTGCCTTCTGGGAGCAGTACAAGCAACTCAAAGACACCGATCAGTCTCTGGACGAGATTTTTCTGGATCAATTAAAATAACATACAAATATGAGAAACGCATTTAGATTAAGTATTATCCTGATTGCTGCCCTGTTGGGCATGCGTGTTCAGGCTTCGCCCTCAATCCAGCACGTAGAACCGCTCTGTTGGTGGACAGAGATGGAAACGCCGTTGACAATCATGTTTCACGGCCGGGATCTGAACGACGCCAAAGTGAGTGTTCAGCAGATTGTGAACGGCAAAACCATGCGCGGTGTATGCCATGGACTGGTGCCGAGAGCACAGCATAACGCCGAGAGTCCGAACTATCTGTTCGTGGATTTCGGAGTCTTCCAACCCGGTACGTACCGCATTACCCTCAAGAAAGGCAACAAGAAAGCCACATACGACTACGTGATAGGAGAACGCCGTGAAGGCAGCCGCAACCGCCTGAGTTTCACTTCTGCCGACATGGTTTACCTCATCATGAGCGACCGTTTCGTAGATGGCAACCCGGATAACAACTCTACATCCGACACCCGCGAGAAAGCGGATAAGAAGAATGTTAACGGCCGTTGGGGAGGAGATATTCAGGGTATTGTCAACTCCTTGGATCATATCGCCAAATTAGGTGCAACGGCTATCTGGCCCACTCCTATGTTAGGCGATGACGAAGAGGCTTGGTCGTATCACGGCTACGCTTGCTCGGATTATTATCATATCGATCCGCGCTATGGTTCGAACTCCGAATACGCACAGATGGTACAGAAGGCACATGAGAAAGGTCTGAAGATCCTTATGGATATGGTGCCTAATCACTGCGGTGCGGCTCACTGGTGGATGAAAGATCTCCCCTATCACGATTGGATCAACCAGTTCGACGAGTTCACCAATACCAATAACTGCTTCACGGCGAACTATGATATCAATGCGTCGGAGTTTGACCGCAAACTCAGTAACCGCGGATGGTTCGATCGTCCTATGCCGGATATGAATCTGGAGAACCCCGATCTGCTCAAATATTTCCAGCAATGGGCTATCTGGTGGATCGAATACGCAGACCTTGACGGCTTGCGCGTAGATACCTATCCGTATATAGAGAAGATCCCCGGAAGCCAATGGCTGGCTGCCATCCGGAACGAGTATCCGAACATCAATATCGTTGGCGAGTGCTGGACCAGACCGGCTCCGGCTGTTGCTTATTGGCAGAGCGGTGTGAAGAATTTCGACGGCTTTGACTCTAATCTGCCTACCGTAATGGACTTCCCTGTAGAGGAATCGATCCGTCAGGCGCTGGAGAACGACGGCAATTACTGGGGCGGAGGTCTTACCAAAGTCTATGACGCTATGACCATGGACTATCAGTACGCCGATGTAAATAAACTCCTGACCTTCCTTGGAAACCATGATATGGCGCGTATCACCGATGTAGTTAAGGACAAAGACCCGCGCCGTGTCAAACTGGCATATGTCCTCTTGGCTACCATGCGCGGTATTCCGCAGGTGCTTTACGGCGATGAGTACGCAATGACCTCTGCAGGAGAAGATCCGAGCAACCACTCCTATCTGCGTGCTCCGCTGCCGCAAGGAGAAGCTGTTACCGCGGAAATGCAGGATATGTTCGATTTCCAGAGCAAACTCTTCCAGTGGCGTAAAAACGAGAAAGTGCTTCATACCGGTAAGACAATGCATTTCATGGCACGTAATAACACCTATGCTTTCTTCCGTTACAACGATGACGAAGCGGTATTTGTCTTTGCCAATGCGTCGGATCAAGTACGTGTAGTCCCGACCGAGAACTACGCAGAGATCCTTAACCGTTACAATCCGGTAGGCGTAAATCCGCTCACGGGCGAGAAAATCGATCTCAGCCGTGCGGATGTAGCCGTTCCGGCATTAGGAACGCTCATAGTGAAACTCACGAAATGATCCAAATGACCAAATGGTAAATGCAAAAATAGTAAATGCCAAAATGGTAAATGCAAACATAGTAAATAAAAAGACGTGCCCTCGATGCGGCACGTCTTTTGTCTGTACCCACGATCCCTTCTGCCAGTGCGTAGGAATCAGGTTAACAGAAAATGCGCGCGAATATCTCCGCACGCATTATTCCGATTGCCTCTGTAGATCCTGTCTCGAAGAGATCAATAACAGATAATCAATCACCAATTACCAATCACCAGTTACCAACCACCAATCCTTAAAAATTATATTTGGTCATTAACTGCACACGGTGATTCGTAACCCAGTGAAGATCATTCTTCGCCAAACCGTCGTTACCCAAACCTTTTCCGTATTGTACAGAAGTGATCTCATACTCACAACCCAGTTGGAACTTGCCGATCGTCCAGAGAATAGTCGGTGAAAAGCGGTACATCTGATTCATATTATTGGCGCGGGGCATGAAGAACTCTTCTTTGCCGATCTTTCCGTCTCCGTTAACATCTACCAGTGCTTCTTTTGTACCGAAATTGCGGATATAACCGGCAAAGAGGATTCCTTGCAGTTTCTGCGGATGCTTGCCTTCCTGATTACCGACTTTTCCTCCGTAAACAATACTGATCCAGGAAGAAGAATTGCGCGTTGGCGTGTATTCGTAGGAACCGTCTGCATTCACTTTCTTTATGCCGTACCCGCCGTTGAGATTCATATGCTCTCCCGCTTCAGCAAATATGGATTTGGCTTTGATGGAAAACTCTCCTTTCTTGTATTGCACATAGAGGAAAGGCGAAGCAGTCGTAATACGGTCTTTCACTTTGACTGTAACAGGCGTGATTCCATCCGCTGCCAATACAGATCCTGTATGACGGGGACAGATACTGAGCACATCTGCACCTGCACGCATAAGGAATCCGTTGGTATGAACACTCAATCCAAGATATGCTTCCGGCGTTTTGGAGTACGCAATATACTCTGCGGACTGTCCTTCCGGACCGGTGGAGTTATACTGCATCTGCCATAAGAATGCGCCGGTGAGAGTAACATACCTGCCGAGCCGTGCATCCATCTTCACTTGCGGCGTGCGGGAGAACGGTCCGAAAGGCGCACCGGAGTTCAATGCAATAGCATCGCACAGATCAGCCGCCATAGGGTGCCATGCTTGTCCGAGCAAAAGATCCACACGTGCGTAATCCTTATCGTTCATACGCAGGCTGTCCCATGCAAGCGTCATATACGCCTGACGGAGACGAAACTGCGCAGTGCCGGAGAGTTTATGGGTTTGAGCCCCCACTCCGCTCAGTCCGGCATAAAAATCGGCCTCTATCTTACCTCCAAACTCCGTGCCCCGCCATTGATAACCGACAATATTCAGTCCCACACGGGTTGTCAGAGAGAGAAAACGGAAAGTAGAAACGGCATTCAGATCCTGCCGTTCTACTCCGGAGACAGCTGCTTCTGCTTCCGTCTGGTTCCAGTTCTCATCCTTCGGCTGGTAATTATACAAATCACCCGTTCCGGAGATAGACTCCCTGCTATCAAAAGCGAAGTAATTGCGGAAAAATCCATAAGGTTTAAAATGCTGCTTGAGATGGGATTTAACCGCTTCTTTCTTTGCAACCTTCAAAGAGTCCTGCGCCGCCATAACAGGAAGCCCAAGCAATACTACGAAAAGGAAAATACTATATCTTCTCATATATTCTGATTTCATTCAGGTACGATCAAAAGGGGAAGATCAGCAATACCGCATAGGACAGCGCAACACCGACCAGGCCTACAATCAGTCCGACCTTCACCATATCGCTTGTCTTGATCAAACCGGTAGAACAAGCAATCGCGTTCGGGGGCGTAGAAATAGGAAGAAGCATGGCAAACGAAGTGGATGCAGCTACACATACCAGCAACGTTGTTACTCCTCCGAAAGCGCCTAACTGTTCGCTCATTGCGGTTCCAACAACGGTCAAAATAGGTATCAGCAAGTTTGCAGCCGAAGAATGGGAGATGAAGTTCGAAAGGAGCCATCCAAGCACTCCGGCGATGATCAGCACGGCAAGCGCCGACCAACTGCCAAACGGAATAGCCTCTACCATTGCAGCCGCCAGACCTGTTTTGTTAAGAGCAGTACCAAGCGCAAATCCTCCGGCTACCATCCATAGTACATGCCAGTCGATCTTCGAGAAATCATCCCGCGTAAAGATGCCCGCTAATGCAAATACGCCAAATGGAATAAGTGCCACTACATTCGAATTCAAATGGGTCAACTCACCGGTCATCCACAATAAGATCGTACAGATAAAGGTGATCGTTACCACCCAGAATTTCCAGTCCATTTCATGGTGTTCATCCGTATTAATAACGATCTTCACATCCTTTGCCTTGAAGGGGAAAAGGAATTGCAGCAACCACCATGCAAACAAAATCATGATAATCACTATCGGCACAAAACGAAGCATCCATGCGGCAAAACCGATATTGATATCCATTGCGGACAACTGACCGATAGCGATCGCATTAGGAGGCGTACCGATAGGCGTACCCAATCCGCCGATGTTTGCGGCAATAGGAATAGCCATAGCCAGACTCACGCGTCCGCCTCCGTCCACCGGCAGCGTACGCAATACCGGAGCCAAAAAGGCTAACATCATAGCAGCCGTAGCCGTATTGCTCATGAACATAGACATTACGCTGATCAGAGTCAGGAAGCCCAGTAACACCCACTTGGGATTGGTACCAAACGGTTTCAGCATGACACGGGCAAGTACGACATCCAAACCTACTTTGCTGGCAGTAATAGCTAATACAAATCCGCCCAAGAAAAGCATAATGATCGGATCCGCAAAGGCCGCCATTATTTCTTTGAAATTAACCAAAGAGCCCATTTCGGGATTTGTCAAGCCCTTGTTAGAAACGGCTAAGAGCAGAAATACAATAGTAGATACAGAAGTAGCCCAAGCAGGGATGATTTCAAACATCCACATGAGCGCCGCATAGCAGAAAATAGCGATCGTACGCTGCTGAACAACCGTCAGACCTTCAATCCCGAAGAAAGAGGCCGGTACGAACCACATTAAAAGTACTACCGCCACTGTCAGCGGAGCTAAAATATATGTTCTAAAATTAAAATTCTTCATCAATTATCAATTATAAATCATCAATCCTCCAATATCCATTTGCCATTCTCGATTCTGTATTTATTAGGATTGGCCAAATGGTGAATACGACGCTCGTATCGTTCACCGCCTACATAAGCGGTAGTGACGAACTTGTGAATGATCTCCAAAGCCTTGTCCGGAGCTACCGTGCCGGCAGGAAGGCAAAGTACGTTAGCATTAAAAAAACGGCGTGCGTTTTCCGCCAGACGTGTTTCCCAACAAACAGTTGCACGTACGCCCGGATGGGTGTTTGCAGCCATACTCATACCGTTTCCGGTATAGCAGAAGCCGATACCGAGATCGCATTCGCCTTTCTCTACAGCGGTAGCCATCGGATGTGCGAAATCCGGGAAGTCGCAGTTGTCCATCGAATGGCAGCCAAAGTCCACCACTTTCGCGCCTTCGCGCTCCAGAAACAGCTGGATCATCGATTTCAATCCAAAGCCTGCATGGTCACTTGCCATTGCGATAGTCATTTCATTTAATGGTTTCATAAGATTATTGTGTTAGAATTAAAGACTCTGTTTGCTATACTTTACTTCCGTAAATCGACTGCAAAGTTACTGCTTTTTGTTTAGATACGCAAGAAAAATCGCCCTAACAGACGATTTTTCTCACTTTTGCTGTATGTAGTTAGCAACAGGAGTCCATTCTATGCGTTTTTCATTTCAATCGAAGCGCAAAATGGAGCGTAGAGTCCGAATCATTGTTCAAGATATGAATAACATCCTCCAACATCTCTTCAGGATGTACAACTCCGCGTTCCCAGAAGTTATTGGCTCCTCCCGGCTTGAGTTGCCGCCGCCAGTTATAGACACGGCCGTTTTTATATGCATCAAACCAAGTGTGCTTTTCGTCTATCTCAGCCAACTCCGCCAGACTGTTTCCTCCGGCTCCGACCCATACTTCTGCATCGTGGAAATAATGCAATACCTCTTCTACGGAAAGGGGAATAGATGTTGCACGCTCGTTATCATAAAACGGATATTCTGCGCCTGCATCCTTGAAGAGATACGCCAGATAGTTCTTGCCGGACGGCACATACCATGTGCCTCGGAAATTATTGCCGGACATGATAGACCGCCCTTCAGGCTGACAGACCGCTTCACTGACAGACCGCTTCGCTGACAGACCATTCACTCCGTTCTCTGACAGACTGATATACTTCTGCTCCACCTCATTGAAGATCGAATCGGCTTGGCGGAGGCGGCCTGTAAGCGCCCCGAAGACACGAATCCACTCCGCGCGGGCAAGAGGTGATCCTTCCTGCCACTCGTTGATATAGATTGTGAGAACGCCCAATTTCTCCAGCCTCGCCGCCTCCAGATTGTCATACTGGCCGTAGTTCACCGCCAGCAGAGCATCCAATCCTGATTGCAGAACCCGCTCGGCAGAAGGTTTCATCGAGTCACCCAGATCAATCTCGTCGCCTTTGACAGGCGTATAGATCAGTTCCGGGTTGCAGACAGCAACCAAACAATCCATAGCATCAAGGGCATAGAGGAATCCCACCTGAACGGTACTCATGGTCCCCAGGCGTTTCATCGGCTCTTTCACACAGACACGCCGGTAAGGCTGAAAGACCTCCACGACCATTCCTGTATCCGTAGGCGTGATCTGAAATCCCGTAGCGTACTTGTTCCCCGAAGGCACACTCCCCTGCTGAGCAGGCTGCGATACGCAGCCCGCAAAGCAAAGGAGTACCACAAATATCGGTAAAAACCGTTTCATCTATTATTGCTTAGCACCGAGGTTGTCGATACAGAAATAGGTCGGAGTGGTCAAGCCATAGTTATTGCTTTTCGTGCCGCTCATGGCGAAGTGCAGTTCGTCAATCTTACCCAGGGTGCTCAAATCAACATAGGTCCATTCGGTCACGATTGTCTTACCCTGTGCCAGATAGAAATCTACTTTGCTATTTACCTCTTTGCCTTCCAACGAGCCGGTAATGGTCAGGAGCAGATAGTCATCGTCCGTAAAACCACCTGCTATGGTGGACATGCCATCGCCCAGCTTGATCATGTTTTCTACTAACGCCGTGTTGCATACATACATACCCGGTACCTCAGCAGCCGATTTGAGTATGATAGCATTCGGAGTCCATGCGTCTGCATACCAAACCAGATAGTTTTTGCCGGCATACGCTCCGCCTTTGGCGGATTTGTAAGCGTCCTCAAACCCTTTTGCATCTGTTGAAGTTTGGTTGGAAACGACACCACCCACTACATACGTTCCGCCGTAAGATACAATCTGCTGGCATTTAAAATTGCCGCTCTCCAGATAAACGGTTGTGTCCACAGAGTACTTGAAAGTACTCTCAGTAGTCATCGGGCTGATAGCTGCCTCTTCAAATGTGGCAACGGTCTTGTCTACTACCTCGCCATTTTGATTACAAGCAGCAAAAGTCATAGCCAATGCTGCTACAAAAAGAATTGATTTTTTCATTTGTTTTGTTGTTTTAATAGGTTAATAAAAGTTTATTTATAATAGGTTGTTAAACCGTATTTCCTTCGATTAATCCCTTGCGATATGGAGATCGATGGCTCCTGTGATTTCCGTGCTGAGTTCGCCGGTAGCCTCAAAAGTCTCGTCAACCGCAGTGTAGATGCGGATGAAATCTACGCATGGCAGTGAAATAGATTTGCCATCCGCATCTACAGCCCACGATATATCAAAACTTGTTCCTGTCAAATCTGTGTTGGGTTTATTATCCGCATAGCCGTAATCCAAAATCCTTTGCACGGACTGGCCGCTGATATTTTCTGTCAGCGGCGCAAGGCGTGCACCGGTGAAGGTAATGCTCTCCTCCTTTATCCACTGCGGATAATAGGGCTGGGTATGGAAGGGATTTCGGAGTGTGTCGCCCTCGCGGGTATAAGTTTTCGCGACCTTATGAAGAGTCGTCGGAGAGTCATACTCCGAACCCTTAAGTTCATACCAGGCGTCATCCGGGATGCCGTTTTTGTTCTCATCCCTGCTGACCAGCACGATACCGGGTTCGGAACTGCCATATGCACTGTTTCCGCTCATGAGAAATGCGTTCCCCAGTATACGCAAATCGTAGCCCTCATTGTTCTGGACCGAGTGGTCAAAACCAAAGGTGACATAACCGCCCCATCCACCGAGGCAGATCATACCTCCGGCATTATTGGCAATCGCCAGTTCGCATTTGCGGCACATGGACTCCGCATCGTCCCCTTCCTCATATTTCGGCAGGACATTTACAAACTGCCCCATCGCAGGCATATATTCATACACACGTGAAATATAAGGCGAAAGCGCGGTTGTGTCATGCTGCACCGTATCGGAATGGAGCATATATTCCCCGCTTACGCGGCATAAATGCCCCGGGATGTCACCTGTCATTGCGATCCAATGCTCCTTGCCGTCGTATCCGAAACAATGCAGGACACCCGAAGAGACATAGTTCTTGGCGTCCGTAATATACAGAACATCGGTTTCAGCCAACAGTCCGTAGGGATGCTCGAAGGCGGAGATATCAATCGGTTGGTCCAATTCAGAGAAGTCTATAGTTGAGAATGCCCGCAGTTTATGCTGCTCATTATCAATAATATAGGCGACAGATCCCAAGATGGAGATGTTCGCACAAGGGATCCCCAGACGCCGGATCTCCTGACCTTTGTTCAGCACTACGACGGATGGTTTCCGATCGTTATAATTGCCTTGACAGCAGACCCACAGGTGCTTCTGATCATCCACTCTCACCCTTGTAGGATTCATGCCGACAACAATCTTCTCCGTCTCCGTAAAAGACGACAGATCAATCACAGAGAGCGTAGAATCATAGCGGTTCGTGAGATAGCCTCCGGAGTTCGCCACATAGAGTTTTCCGTCCACAATGCACAATTCATCCGGCTGATGCCCCACCTTTACTTCGCGAGTGACCTCCAGTGTAGCGGTATCGACCTCGAACACCGATCCGAGCAGTTCGGGCGTAGCCACCGACCCCACATACGCACTAACGTACATCTTATCGCCACGGAAAGCCAAGTAGCGGCAGTTAGGGATCTCCACCTGCCCGATATGACGCGCTTTCCGATCCATGACTTCCACCTTATGCGAACAGTTAATGACCGCATAAAGACGGCCTCCGTAAGTCTGCAGATCATTTCCCACATCTCCCAATTCCTTCATCTGACGAGGGTTTTGGCAGCCATACCAGTTGGCGTAATACTCTCCTTCCTTGAGATTCATGTAGTCTATGCGCGCCTTGTTAGACCCCATATTTCCTTCGCAAAGGACATAGAGCCCGCCATTTCGGATCTCGTCCGTGACATGTGTGCCGATAGTGGGATAGATCACTTCATCGCCTCTACAAGAAGTAAAGACCGCTGCGCTCAAAGACAAAAGACCGCTAACGCTCAAAGACAAAAGATTTAATATTTTACGGCTATTGTGCATCGTACATTTTGTTTAGGCATCGGGTAGTTCTGGATAACTTCGTAATCCTGCCCGAGCAGATTGTTAATTTCCAAATTTGCTTTGAGCCACCAGCGTTTAATCCCCCACTCTCCATAGACCGTGAGATCATGCGTGTACCAAGGCTGGACATAATTGTAGATCGTATTCTCCTGCTGGCTATAGCGTTCGCCCACATAGATGAAGGAGTAATTGAGACCGTAGTGGTCCCCTCTCTTGCTCTGCCAATCCAAGGCGGCAACTACACTTCCGCTGTGTTTAGGAATATACGGGATCTGGTGACCATAATAAGAATCATTAGCGTTTGTAAGATCAATGGCAGTCTGATACGTGTAATTGAGTCTCGTCCGAAGCACAAAACGCAGCGGCAGAAAGAGCGACATGTCCGCCTTGGCATCCACTCCATTGATCTTCACCGTACCGAGATTGAGCATCGTCCAACGGAACTGCTGACCTTTCGGATAAGCGATAATCTTATCCGTCACACGATTGTAATAATAAGAGACCGCTACGCTCAAAGAAGAAAGACCACCATGTTCAAAGACCGCCTGACGGCTAAAAGACCTATTCACAATATTATATGCCAGTTCGACGGAGTGCTGGCGTGCCAGTTCCGGACGAAGCGACGCATTACCCAGATCGGTATAGTAGAGGTCATTGAAAGTCGGGTAACGATAACTCTGCTTATAGAACGCATTAATACTCAGATCAATCTCCGGGTAGGGACGGAAAGAAAGGAATGTCCCGGGAGTGACTTTAGGAACAGACAACTGCTGATTGCCGATTGAAGAACCGGGATTCATAACATGCGTCATCAGCACAGACGCCTGCAGACGCAGGTATTCCTTGATATTAAAGGCTGTTGCCGCAGAGAGCCAATGGGAATGGCGGATGAAACGCTCGGGCGCCTCCTCCAAGAGCAAGTTGAGCCGGTCAAGCGTATTATACTGATAATCATACGCCAGCGAAAGATCCCACCAGTTGAACACCTTCACTTTATTCGCCAGCGAGAGATATATTTCCTGCTGGGTGTATTCATTATCGGAGGGCAAGAGCCGCTCATCGAAATTCTTATAATGCGTATAGTCGTTGGCATATTTGGCAACGAGGCGTGTGTTCCAACGGTCGAACCACTCATCCTGCCACTGCGCCTGAACGAACGAATTACGATCCCAGAGCCGTTCTCCATTGCGCCAGACATTATTGACAATGGCTCCCGGGATGCCACGTTCGGAATAATAATTATAGGCATGAATGCGCCAAAATCCGGTGGTACGATAATAATGATGAAGCCCCAACTCCGTCCGAACGGCATTGATATCTCCGTTCTGACGCACCGCAGTAGTATCGTAAGCGGTCTCTCCGGACGGAAGCACCCGTCTATACCGGAACGGATATTTGCCATCCGAATACATATATTCGGCATCAAAGGTAAGCGCCATTTTATCCGTCAGACGGACATCCACGCCCACATTGGGGTTTGCAAGAGCGAAACTACCAAAACGCATTTTGGCGTGCAGATGCACCTTCTCGCCTTCCTTGAAATAGGGTTTACGCGTAGTGAGATAGACATTTCCCGCTGATCCAAACTCTCTGGCGGATTGGAATATATCCGATTTCTGACCATTATACAACTGGATCTCCTCCATATTATCGAGGGAGAAACGGCCCAAGTCAATCTGCCCGTTCTGGGCATTCCCCAACTGCACACCATTATAATAGACCGCTGTGTGCTGGCTTCCCATCGAGCGGATATTGATCGTCTTTATACCTCCCACTCCGCCGTAGTCTTTGATCTGGACACCGGAGAAATACCGGAGGGCATCGGCTACGGAGAGTGCGTTAAGGCGTTGCAGTTCGGCTCCTTTGAGCGTTTGAGGCTTGATAACATCTTTATCCAAGACACGCGCAGTAACCTCCACCTCCTCTATTTGGAAGCGGCGGTATAACGAATCCAACTCTGCATCGTCGAAGGCGAAAACAGAGTGCGCGCAAAGCGCCATAATCAGTATGAGAAATACATATCTTTTCATTGTAAGTCCTAATCCAGGAGGACTATTCAATAGACGCAAAGCGTAAGCGATCTGACTTATATCTTCCGATAATCACAGTTGCCGGTCAGTCCGGGATTCCCACCCGAGTTCTCTTACAACTCTTTGCCGTTATTTTTTCGCAGGGTCTGTTGTCAAATCAATTCCCAGTTTTTTAAATGTTCTCCAATCCACTTCCTTGAGCATCACCGTTGAATGCGCCTGGCATCCATTGAGAAGCGGAAGTGTGTCCAATGCCTTCCGGCAATCCTCATGCTCCAGGGACAGGACGGACAGAGCCACCAAGACCTCATCGGTATGAAGGCGCGGGTTCTGACCGTGAAGATAACTGATCTTCATCCGCTGGATCGGCTCAATAATATTCTCCGGAATCAGCCGTACCGAGTGGTCAATACCCGCCAACTCCTTCATTGCATTGAGGAGCAAGGCAGCCGAAGATCCCAAGAGAGGTCCAGCCTCGGAGGTAATGATCTTTCCGTTCGGCAATTCGATTGCCGCGGCATGTGAAAAAGTGCCATCGTTGAGTGCTCCGGTGAGAGCTCTACGTTCGCGTGCCGCAACCGTAGTACGGCGGTAGGCAGTGTTGATGCCCACCTGCTGCTGAAGGAGCGCCAGTTTCTTCACCTCCGCGTCATTGCATTTGCCGTTAGCCAGATGGCAGAGCGCCTGAAAATAGCGGCGGATGATCTCCTGCTTGCTTGCTTCGCGCACCGCATTGTCGTCAGAGATACAGAACCCGACCATATTAACCCCCATCTCTGTAGGCGATTTATAGGGGCTATGTCCATAGATAGATGAGAAGAGCGCATCGAGCACCGGAAAGATCTCAATATCGCGATTATAATTGACCGCCGTCTTACCGGTAGCCTCCAGATGGAAGGGATCAATCATATTCACATCCTGCAGATCCGCCGTTGCCGCCTCGTAAGCAATGTTGAGCGGATGCTTGAGCGGTAGATTCCAAACGGGGAATGTCTCAAACTTCGCATATCCGGCTTCCCGTCCATGTTTCTGTTCATTATAGAGCTGGCTCAGGCAGACCGCCATCTTACCACTTCCGGGTCCGGGAGCAGTAACGACAACAAGGGGACGCGAGGTCTCAATATAATCATTGCGTCCGAAGCCTTCATCGGAAGCGATGAGATCCACATTATGGGGGTATCCCTCAATGATATAATGATAATACACCCTCACTCCTTTCCGCTCCAAGCGCTGGCGATAGGCATCTGCCGAACGCTGTCCCGAATAGTGGGTTATCACAACCGAAGACACCGCAAAGCCGCGGTTCATAAACTCTTCGCGCAACCTCAGAACATCCTCGTCATATGTAATGCCGAGATCCTGACGCACCTTATTGCGCTCAATATCTTCGGCCGAAAGGACGATAAGAATCTCCAGCGAATCACGCAGTTGGGTCAACATCCTGAGTTTGCTATCCGGCAGAAAACCAGGAAGGACACGGCTTGCATGCATGTCGTCAAAGAGTTTTCCTCCCAACTCGAGGTAAAGCTTATTGCCGAACTGCGCTATGCGTTCGCGAATATGCTCCGACTGAATCCGAATATATTTATCGTTATCAAAAGCCAATGCCATATTTGTGCATTATATTATTTTAATGATCGTGCGCGTGTGTGTACGTGCGATATTATTTAGCTAGCGGTGTTATTGTTTTCCTTAGCCTCCTCGTCGTCCTCATCGTGGTGGTAATAATAGTAGGACTTGTACGCCTTGTCATCCTTGACAAGTTTGCCATAGATCTTACCATAGAGTTTACCATAACGCCTTGAACGCGAGTTACCTCCTCCATAGCCATAGCCATAGCCATATCCGTAACCGCCATAGCCTCCGTAGCCGAGGTGACCGTAACCATAGCCACCGTAACCGCCATAGCCGTAACCATAACCGGATCCGTAAGAGTGGCGTCCCGTGGTAGGAATATCCGAGAGGATCAACTGTACCTTCTCGGGAGTATCAATCACATCCGTCATCTGCTCGAGCGTCTGCTTGCAGAAAGACTTATTGGTCTGCAGACAACGGATGACGAACAGACACATATCAGATTGCTCAATCACTGCATACGCATCCGGAACCAGACCGATAGGCGAGGTATCTATGACGATGAAGTCATAGTTCTCACGGCAGCGGTTGATCGTTTCCCGCAGTTTATCGGAGTGAACCAGTTCACCCGGGTTAGGCGGAATAGTACCCGCTCGTACGAAATCAAAGCCAAAAGGCGTGTTACGAACATACACATCCTCTTCCTCGCAATCACCGACCAGATAGTTAGAAACACCCTGACCGTTCTCCAAACCCAGTTTGGTGTGGATATTCGGTTTACGAAGGTCCAGATCGACGAGCAGAACTTTCTTACCGGTCATCGCATAGAGTGCAGCCAAGTTGGTAGAGAGGAAGGTCTTACCATCACCGGATTCGGTAGATGTGACACAGATCACCATGTTCGTTTTTCTCTTGAGGACAAACTCAATACGTGTCCGGATCGCCCGTAGCATCTCCGCATAACTGGATCGAGGCGAAGCACGAACGAGTGTCGGGTTCTGGCTTCTCGCGTGACGAAGCGTACCAATCAAACGGAAGCGTTTGAGTTTTAGCACATCTTTCGGCGAGCGGATCTTATTATTAAGCAACTCACTCAAGACAATAAGGATAGCAGGGATCAAGAAGCCGATGATCAGGTAACGCGAAGTGGTTTTAGATTTCGCATTCGCATTCATGATACTTATCGTACGGGCTTTATCCATGATCGAGTTATCCGGAGTGTTGGATGCTTTCTGGATCTCAGCTTCCGCGCGTTTCTGGAGGAAGAAAGTGTAATAGTTGTCATCGATACGATAGTTACGCTCGATAGCCACCATCTGGAGTTCCTTCTCCGGCAGTTTCTTGATCTCACGCTCCGTTTCAGATGTACGGCGCTGAAGATCCGCTTTCTCAATCTCCAACGATGCACGCATTGAGACCACAACTTCTTCGATAGCCGTTTTTACATTCTCAATATCCTTGGTGTACTTTGCGTAGTACACGTTTTTCTCCGTCAGTTCACCCCGCTGAAGACGCAAGTCGTTCAACTGCTGAACGAGGCCTACGAGAATCGGTTCGTTAACCCCCATCGTAGTAGGCGCGATCACTGCCCCACTCTCTATATTGGTATGGATGTAATTGATGAGGTAGTCAAAATAGGTCTCACGCAGACGAAGCTCCATTGCCTGCTGGTCATAACCGGCTACCAAGCCCATCAACTGGCCTGCATAAGAATTAACATCCACGAACTTGTTCTCCTGCCGGAAGTCCGTCATCGCTCCTTCGCTGACCTGAAGAGAAGCCTGCAGGTTGTCCAACTGGGAGTTAATGAAGCGGATGGAGTTCTCCGCCACCTCGTTTTTCTGCTCCAGATTCTGCAAGAGGTAAATCTGCGCGAGTTTATCTATAAACTCACAATCCCGTTGCGGTGTCTCACTTACCATCGAGATTGCCAAGACGGTAGAACCTTCCGTAACGAAGGAAAGAGAAACGCGGCTCATGAACTCATTGACAAGGGACTCATGATCACGGAAGCGGAAGAACACCTTATTATTTGACATCAACTCAGTAGGCCAGACGGTGATATCGAAGAGCGGACAGCTGATCGGTTCCCCGTAATGGGCATCAATGTCCAACGGGATATCTTCGTCCGCGGAGGATATATGGAACGATCCATCCGGGTTGAAGGAGATCATATACATAGGGCCATAGGCTCTCGGATCCAAGCGCGTATACTCGATGAGTATAGGAGTCTGGCGGTAGAGTTGACGCGTTTTGAAGCGTCCCTGAGTGATGTATTCCACATTCAGGAACGGCAGAGAATCCACTACGCGGCTCATCAGGTCATAAGAAGTGAGGAGGATCATCTGGTTGTTCACATTCTTATAACCGGCGTCCACTCCAAATCCCTGCATGAGCGCCATGTTGGCTCCTCCGTACCCTGGACTCTCCTTAATGACAATCGAGCCTTGCGAGAGATACGACGGAATCCAACGACGGTTTTTAAGCATCGCAAGACCTAACGCAATCGCCAGGGTGATTACAAACAGATACCAATAATGCAAGAAGGTCAAGACCCACTCAAGGGGGTCGAAGTTCATACCTTTGTCTTCATCATCCTCCTGCGTGGGATCCTGCTGGTAGTACTGCTGGTTTCCCTGCTGGTAATAGTTGCTATTACCGGCTTGATGATAATACTGATTGTTGCCAGACGGAGAATAATATTGGTTATTTCCTCCAGGGTTGTAATATTGATTATTGTTACTCATAGTCTTTATTTAAATGCTAACGCAACGTAGTTTAATACCGAAGTGAGCAAAGCAACACTGCTGGTGATGATACCAATAAATCCTGAGTAGTTAGGCACGGTGTAGAAACTATTCTTGGTGCGCGCCACATAGATTACATCGTTCGGATAGACATAATAGTATTTCGAATCAATGATGGTATTGGTACGGATATCAAACTCCAGGATCTCGGGATCCTCTCCATCGCCCTGCGGACGGATGATCCGTATATGCCGGCGGTCACCGGAATTCATAACATCACCGGTCATCGCCAACGCCTGAAAGATATTCATCTTCTCCTTATATATATAATAGCGGCTGGAATGGGCATCTCCGATCACCGAGAAGTATTTATTATACAGCGCGAGTTTCACATCCGCATCCGGAATAATCTCCCTGAAGGCAGCGCGCAGTGTGTCTTGCGCCTCTGCTTCGGTCAGACCTTCAATCTTAAGCGGTTTGAGGAAGGGAATATCAATCGTTCCGTCCGGATAGACGCGATAAGAGTTTGCATACTGGGTGTTCACAGAGGCATTGTTCGTACCAAGCATCTTGGACATTGTCTCATCCATCGTAATGAGGCGATAGATGATCTCATCGTTCACACGGATCCTGTACGGCTCATATGCCGCACTATCGTACACCGGCAGTTTGTTCGTCTTGGTAGGTTCCTGCAGGTATCCGATCACGCGATGGCTATAACACCCCGACATCAGAACGGCAATGAGGCCGACTATAATCACTCTAACTGATTTCATTTCGAACCTCCTTCCCCTGTTGTAGTAGTTTTCGGATAATACTTGTTCACGTGATTGATACCTGTCTGCACAATCGCATAGATGAATGCTCCAAAGGAGATAGTAGCCGCAGTAACGCTAATGACGGAAGTCACATGGTTGATACCAAAGCTGTATCCCGGGATCTGGCGGATGTAGATAATATCATTCGGCTCTATATAATAGTACTCCGAATTGATAATATCTTTCGATCGTACATCGAAGGTCTTAATGGTAGTAACACCATTCTTCTCCCGCACGAGTTTGATCTCCTTTCGGCTATTGAACTCTTGGAGATCCCCTGCCATCGCCAGCGCTTCAAAGATCGTCATTTTCTCCTTGTTGATCGAATACCGTCCGCTCTGCGCACCGATGATCGAGAAAGAACGGTTCATGATATTCACTTCCACGGAGATGGTGCTATAGCCCGGAATCTCTTTGAGCAAGGAGCTTAACTCTTCCTCCAGTTTGCGTTTCACCTCACGGGTAGTGTTTCCCTGCACATGGACCTTACCGATCGTAGGGAAATCAATATCCCCTTCTTCGTCCACCAGATAGGTGTATAACTCATAGGAGCCATACGTGTTTCCTCCCTGGTTCATCTGGTAACGCATCTGTGAGGAACTGGAACCTCCGGCATTGTACATTTTCTGCACCTCTTCGTTCAACGAATAGACATACACATACAACCGGTCGCCTATTCGTATCTGGTAATCCTCAAAAGAGAGTGTATCCGCATAGCTCGGGATTTCCCGATCGGGTTCCTGCATATAGTTCACTTTCCGCGCCGTAACACAGGACGAAAGCGCCAGAGCAACTATTGAAAATAATACTATGTTTTTTAATTTCTTCATCTTATCGTTTCTCGTCCCAACCAAAGGGGTGCGGGCTTAAAGGTAATTTAGCTAACGGGTGGTAGTCGCCTACGAGTCCTATCGGTTCGGAATGACGGATCTGCGAGACCGTCTCAATACACGGACGAGCCTCCGAGATACGGAATCCGTTACCGGCGAGAATCTGCTTGTAACTCTCCGTATGCAACTCCGTGAAACCGGCTGAGAACTCAAACTCCTCTCCGTCGATAGAAAGCGTACGGTAGGTTCGTTTCTCTCCTTGCACAGCGTTTGCAGGCAGACAGTCCGCATTGATAGAAAGGAAATAACGCACGCGCGCTTTCTCCAGTTCCAGATAACCCGCTACGCGGTCAAAGGACATCACATGCACAATATTCTGTTTCACAGGACCGAAGATCCACTGCAACATGTCGTAGAAATGCACACCGATGTTCGTAGCAATACCTCCTGACTTATGCACATCGCCCTTCCACGAACTGTAGTACCATTTGCCGCGGGAGGTGATATAGGTCAGATCCACATCGTAGATCTTGTCTTTCGGACCCTTCTCCACTTTCTCCTTGAGCGCACGGATCTTATCGTGCAGACGGAGCTGGAGGATCGTATATGCCTGATGCCCCGTTTCCGCCTCCAGCTCTACGAGGTTATCTATATTATAAGGATTAAGCACCAGCGGTTTCTCGCAGATGACATTGCATCCCAGACGCAGACCGTAACGGATGAACGCATCGTGTGTGTAGTTCGGCGTACAGATTGAGAGCCAGTGGAGCGGATTGTCCGTACGCATCTGCTTGGAGCAGAAACGGTCGAACTGCTCATTCTCCGTGAAGAACGAACAATCCGGGAACGAACTGTCAAGACGCCCTACCGAGTCAAACTTATCATACGCCACCAACAGGTTATTGCCTGTGTCTGCGATCGCTTTAATGTGCCGCGGAGCGATGTATCCTGCTGCTCCGATTAGTGCAAAATTCAAAGGTTTATTCATTTTATTTCTGTTTTACTATTATCCGTTTGATACTATTTTTTGTGTTCTGAAGGATTCTCTCTTTCCACCAGAGGATAGTGTTATCCGTCCAGCGCTGCGGATGAGTAGTCATCATCACATGAGGCGGCAAGAGATCCTGTCTAATCGCCTCAATGAGTTCGGGCGTAGTGTGCCAAGTGAGTCCGGCAGCGGTCCATTGATCCTGATACTGCGGGATCTTATCGCGCACAGAGACCGTGTATCCATCCCAGCAACGCCCCGTGTCCGTGAGGTAGAAGACATCGCTGAAATCAGTATCCAGATAGGGTTCGGCAATGATCCCCAAGTCCTTATAGCTGTATTTCTTCCAGAGATCGCGTCCGTCATACCTGCTTGTAGGCGCACCGTGCATGCAGATCGTCTCCACGGCATAGTAATACCGGAAATACTCCAGCCAAGTCTTGAAGTGGTCATAAGCGGCATCGACATCCCCGTTGCAGAGCGCCATGTCCTCGTAATGATAGCCGATCTCATGTCCGAGACGCACAACAGCGCGTATGACCTCCGGATTATTGCTCTCTTTGCCCACCCTGAAGTAATAACTTGCCTTGGCACCTATGGCGCGTTCGATCTGCGCCGTACGGAGACTGTTCTTGGGCAGTTTATCCACATCGTGGCGGAGAATGAGGAACTTATCGGGAACCGGTGATTGGTGATTGGTAATTGGTGATTGGGGATTGGTGAGACGACGGCAATAATCGGAATATGAAATTAACTCATATCCTTTTGCCTGAAGGGTCTCCAGCAATTCACGATATATTTCCAGCGAGAAATCTCTCATTGACGACTGATTGTAACTATTTATCTTTCTGCACGAACCGGGTTCTCCAAGAAATCCTTGTATGCCAGACGAATACCGTCCTCCAGTTCTGTTTTATAGGTCCATCCGAGAGCCGTAGCCTTGCTGACATCCAAGAGTTTGCGTGGCGTGCCATCCGGACGGGTTGTATCCCATTTGATTTCTCCCTCGTAACCGATCACTTTCGCTACCAGTTCCGTGAGCGCCTTGATTGTCAGTTCCTTACCCGTTCCGGCATTGACCGTTTCGTTGCCGGAATAGTTATTCATAAGGAAGACACAGAGGTTAGCAAGATCGTCCACATAGAGGAACTCACGCAAGGGAGCCCCCGTACCCCAACAGGTGACGGACGGCGCCCCAGCCTCTTTCGCCTCATGGAAACGGCGGATGAGGGCAGGCAGGACATGGCTGTGCTCCGGGTGGTAGTTATCGTTCGGGCCATAGAGGTTGGTAGGCATAACCGAGATATAATCGGTGCCGTACTGGCGGTTGAGGAACTCGCAGTATTTGAGTCCGCTGATCTTAGCCAGAGCGTATGCTTCGTTCGTTTTCTCCAACTCGCCCGTCAGGAGACAAGACTCCTGCATGGGCTGCGGAGCCATGCGCGGATAGATACAAGAGGAGCCGAGGAACTCGAGTTTCTTGCAGCCGTTCTTCCACGCGGCATGAATGACATTCATCTCCAGAATCATGTTATCGTACATAAAGTCCGCGAGGGCGTTCTGGTTCGCGACGATACCTCCGACCTTGGCGGCCGCAAGGAAGACATATTCGGGTTTCTCCGCCTCAAAGAATGCTTCGACCGCCTCCTGACAGCAGAGATCCAGTTCCTTATGGGTACGCGTGATGATATTCGTGTAGCCCTGTCGTTGCAGTTCGCGTACGATAGCAGACCCCACCATTCCGCGGTGACCGGCAACATATATTTTAGAATTTTTCAACATTTTAACAGAAGTTTATTAAAATCACAGGATATATATTATATATAATATATATAGGTATGGGTAGGATGCGAGATTGACTCGACATTGACTCGACATTGACTCGACATTGACTCGACATTGACACGACATTGGCCTTGAGCGGACGCAGCGGGCGGGCGGCGGAAAGTTCACGAGCCGGTGACGGAGCAAGCGGGGCATCGAGGCGGAGCAAGCGGGGCGTCGAGGCGGAGCAAGCGGGGCATCGAGGCGGAGGGGCGGCGGGTTATTTGTCGATACCCTTTTCAAGGAACTCGGCAAGGTTGACCTTCCTGATCTCGGCGGCGGCGTCATCGGCAGCCACTTTCTTCATATCATGCTCCACCATGAGCTCGACGAGCTGCTCAAACGTAGTGCTCTGCGGGTTCCAGCCCAGTTCGCGTTTGGCCTTCGACGGATCACCGAGAAGGTTCACCACATCGGTAGGTCTGTAGAAATCGGGGCTGACGGCTACCACGACCTGTCCGATCTTGCATTTCAGGCCTTGCGCATCGGGACAAAGCGACTCCACGATACCCTTCTCGTCAACGCCTTCCCCCTCCCAGCGGAGTTCGATACCGGCATGGCGGAAAGCAAGCGTGGCGAACTCCCGGACAGAGTGCTGCACACCCGTAGCGATGACAAAATCCTCCGGCGTGTTGTGCTGCAGAATAAGCCACATGCACTCCACATAATCCCTGGCGTAGCCCCAGTCACGCAGCGAGTCCATGTTACCGAGGTAGAGGCAATCCTGCTTGCCCTGGGCAATACGCGCAGCCGCCAACGTGATCTTACGCGTAACAAAAGTCTCTCCGCGGCGCTCGGACTCATGATTGAAGAGAATACCCGAGCAGCAGAACATGTTATACGCCTCACGGTACTCCTTGATAATCCAGTAGCCGTAGAGTTTCGCCACGGCATACGGGCTATAGGGATGGAAAGGCGTAGTCTCGGACTGCGGAACCTCCTCCACCTTGCCGTAGAGTTCGGAAGTCGAAGCCTGGTAGATGCGGCATTTGGACTCCAGATGATTGGTCCGTACCGCCTCCAGGATACGGAGCACGCCCACCGCATCCACATCCGCCGTGAACTCAGGCGCATCAAAAGACACCTGCACATGGCTCTGCGCCGCCAGATTATAGATCTCGTCCGGCTGCACTTTGCCAACCAGCTTCACAAGCGACATGGAATCACTCATATCCGCATAATGCAGATGAAAATGCGGCGTTCCCTCGAGATGGGCGATGCGTTCGCGATAGTCCACCGAACTGCGGCGGATGATACCATGCACCTCATAGCCCTTCTCCAGGAGGAACTCGGAGAGGTAAGAACCATCCTGCCCCGTGACGCCCGTAATCAATGCTACTTTTGCCATATTTTTGTATTCAAATTATTCAATTCACCAAAAAAGCGCACAAAATTACAAAATTAATTTGGAATACGCAAGTGCGCGTGTAATTTATTTAGAAAAAAGTTTATTTTGCGGCAAAAAACGCCCTTATTTCGGGATTTTATTTTGGGGAATCAATATTTATTTGTACCTTTGCATGCCCAAATTGTGCGGAAACGCCTTATCGGGGTGGCATCAATGAGAAAAAACGAAGGCAACATAGAAGTGATCGGTGCGCGGGTTCACAACCTGAAAAACATCAGCGTATCCATCCCCCGCAAACGGCTTGCGGTGATAACCGGTTTGAGCGGTTCGGGCAAGTCGTCTCTGGCTTTCGATACCATTTTTGCGGAAGGCCAGCGGCGATACATGGAGACTTTTTCCTCCTATGCCCGCGGATTCATCGGACAAATGCAGCGTCCGGATGTGGACAAGATCACGGGTCTGAGTCCTGTGATCTCGATCGACCAGAAGACGACGAGCAAGAATCCGCGTTCGACCGTAGGCACAATCACGGAGGTGTATGATTTTCTGCGTCTGCTGTACGCCCGTGCCGGAAGGGCTTATTCATATCTGTCCGGCAAACCGATGGTTCATTACACCGACCAGCAGATTATCGACCTGATTATCAGGGAGTACGCAGGCAAGAAAGTTCTGCTTTTGGCACCGCTCATTTCCGCCCGAAAAGGACACTACAAAGAGCTGTTCGAGACCATCCGGAAGAAGGGATTCATGTTAGTCCGGGTGGACGGAGAGGTACGCGAGATCGTAGCAGGCATGAAGTTAGACCGCTACAAGACACACACGATCGAAGTGGTAGTGGACAGGCTGAAAGTAAAAAACCTCTCTTCGGGAGAAGGAGACGAGAATGACCTTCGCCGGATGCGGCAGAGCGTAGACAAAGCAATGACGCAAGGGAACGGGATCATGCTGATAGCAGAGCCGGACGATCCTAGCGGCAAAGTACGCTATTTCAGCCGCAATCTGATGTGTCCTGAGACGGGTCTGAGTTACCCCGAACCCGCCCCGCACACGTTCTCCTTCAACAGCCCGTCCGGCTGGTGCACGTGCTGCAAAGGGATCGGAAGAATAAAAAGGACAGACCCCTCCGGCTCTCCTACAGGAGAGGGAGAAGAGATTGACGAAGTCATCCGACAGGACAACTGGTGGGAGGAGTTACAAGAGCTGTCAGCCGTCAGCTATCAGCCATCGGAAGAAGATGACGAGGAAGAAAAAGAAGAATGGGTGGTTTGTCCCGAATGCCAAGGCAAACGGCTGAGCAAAGAGGCACTGAGTTACCGCATAGGAAGATACGGAATTTCGGATCTGGCGGAGATGGATATCGATGTGCTTCTGCAGACACTTGAAGGGCTGAAAAACTCCGATGAAATCGACGAGAAACAACGCGCCATCGCCGAACCGATCCTCAAAGAGATATGCTCCCGGTTGCGGTTCATGCAGTCGGTGGGACTGAACTATTTGAGTCTCAACCGAAGCAGCGAAAGTCTCTCCGGCGGCGAGAGCCAACGTATCCGTCTCGCCACCCAGATCGGAAGCCGGTTAGTGAATGTACTATACATATTAGACGAGCCGTCCATCGGTCTGCATCAGCGTGACAATCAGCGGCTTATCAACAGTCTGAAAGAGTTGCGCGATCTGAACAACTCTGTGATTGTAGTGGAGCATGACGAACAGATCATGCGCGAGGCGGACTGGATCGTCGATATTGGTCCGAAAGCCGGCCGGTTGGGCGGAAAAGTGCTTTTCAGCGGCACGCCGGAAGAGCTGTTGAAGACCGACACCCTGACAGCGCAGTATCTGAAAGGAAAAAAGACCGTAACTGACAGCGTCCAGACCGCTTCGCTAACAGAACGCGGCAAAGCCGCAGACAGACAGATTGTGTTATCGGGTTGCACCGGCAACAATCTGAAGAATGTGACCATCCGAATTCCGTTAGGAAAAATGGTATGTATCACGGGCGTTAGCGGCAGCGGCAAGAGTTCACTGATCAACCAGACGCTCTACCCCATCCTCAGCCAACATTTCTACCGCAGCAAGACCCAACCTCTGGCCTACGAAAAGATCGATGGAATCGAACATATTGACAAGGTGATCAACGTGGATCAGTCTCCGATAGGACGCACGCCACGGTCCAATCCCGCCACCTACACCAATGTCTTCAACGATATCCGTGAGCTTTTCGCCCAACTGCCGGAATCGAAGATCCGCGGATGGAAAGCAGGCCGGTTCAGTTTCAACGCCAAGGGCGGCCGATGCGAAGAGTGCATGGGCAACGGCTACAAGACGATCCAGATGCATTTCATGCCGGATGTGTATGTGCCCTGCGAGGTGTGCGGCAGCCAGCGATACAACCGCGAGACATTGGAAGTAAGATGGAAAGGAAAGACGATTGCCGACATTCTGGAGATGACTGTCAATCAGGCGGTTGAGTTTTTCGAACCCCAACCTAAGATCCTACGCAAGATCAAGACGATACAAGATGTGGGGCTGGGTTATATCAAACTCGGCCAGGCCTCCACTTCCCTCTCCGGCGGTGAGAGCCAGCGCATCAAATTAGCCACCGAGCTATCGCGCCCGTCCACAGGAAAAACGCTTTATATCCTGGACGAACCCACTACGGGACTGCATTTCGAGGACATCCGCGTGCTGTTAGGTGTGCTGCGCCAACTGGTGGAAAAAGGAAACACCGTCATCATCATCGAGCACAACACCGATGTTATTCACGCCTGCGACTGGATCATCGATTTGGGTCCGGAAGGCGGACGCGGAGGCGGAACCATCGTAGCGGAAGGCACGATAGAAGACATCCGCAAGAACAAGAAAAGTATTACCGGTAAATTCATATAAAAATGCTAACGAACCCGTTTGCCATCATAGCCCTGGTGTTAGGCGCGATTCTGGTGATCCCCTTTATATGCCACAAGATACGGATCCCGAGTATCGTCGGGTTTATCATCGTCGGTATCTTAGCGGGTGAGCACGGATTCGGTCTGTTGGAAAACAGCAGTTCGATACAGACATTAGGCAAGATCGGCATGCTCTATATCATGCTTCAGGCCGGTATAGAAGTGGATATCAATGATTTCCGCCAACAACGCACACACGCGGTACTATTCGGAGTATATACATTCCTTTTCCCCTTCGGACTGGGCATACTGACCAGCCGATTGATCGGAATGGACTGGGTGACAAGCACTTTGCTGGGCGCAATGTACGGCAGCCACACGCTGATGACCTATCCTATCGTGAGCCGCTACGGAGTTCAGAAAAACGAAGCGGTAAACATCACCATCGGCGGAACGATGCTTGCTATCGCACTGTCTCTGATGGTTTTAGCAGTTCTGAAGAGCAATTTCGCCTATGCGGACAGTCTGACCGCCTGGGCGTTCATCGGCAGGATTGCCGCAACGGTGGTAGTGATATTAGGTATTTTCCCATGGATCGCGCAATGGCTGTTCAAACGCAAGACCGATGCCACGACCGGTTTTCTATTAGTGATGACGATGATGGTTGTATCCGCATGGCTTGCCGACTGGGCAGGATTAGAGGGTATCTTAGGCGCCTTTATCTGCGGCGTGGCGCTGAACCGTCTGGTGCCCAATCTGAGTCCGGTAATGCAATACATTAATTTCGTCGGCAACAACCTGTTTGTGCCGCTCTTCCTGATCGGCGTGGGAATGATGATCAATATATCGCTCCTTTGGAGCGGCTGGACCACTATCCTCTTTGCGCTTGTGATGATCGCCACCAAGTTAGCCGGCAAATGGATTGCCGCATGGATCGCGGAGAAGAGTTTCGGTCTTCAGGCCGTGCAGAGACAGCTGATCTTCGGTATGACACACGCCACGGCAGCCGGTACATTAGCCATTGTGACGATCGGTTTCGAGACCGGGATCTTCAACGCAGAAATACTGAACGCCGCCGTGATCATGATTCTTGTGCTATGCACCTCCGCTTCGTTTATCACGGAGTTTGCCGCCAAACGGCTGGCGCTGCAGGAAGAGGCCCGATTAGAAGCCGACAAGACCAATAACTCATGGCTGATGATGACGGTAGCGGAAAACAGGCACTACGAGTTACGGGAATTAGGCGAATTGAGCGAGTTACACGACCCTGATCTCGCCAGCGAAAGCGATTGGGCAGAAGCTATCCGACTGGTTAACAGTCAACGCAAAGCGGCCATTATCTACCACCCCGCCCAACCGATCAACACGATATCAAGGATCCTGGTTGCCGTACCCCGATATGCAGAAAAAGAACACGATTTTATCACCTGTTTCGGCCTGATCCGAAGATTGAGCAGCCAGATCGGCGCCAAAGTGGTTTTCTATACCAACGAAGACACCCAAAAAGCGCTGCAAGCCTTCTGCCGACGCAAGGGCAAATACCTGCGCGCGTCATATAGGGAGATGGAGAACTGGGAGGATGTACTGATGATCGCCAAACAGATGATGCCGGACGACTTGATTGTGATGATCAACGCGCGACCGTCCACTCCGTCGTACAATCCGCTTTTCGACCAGGTTCCGACGATGCTGGACAAATTCTTCAGCGACCACAGTTACCTGATCGTTTATCCCGAGCAAGAGACCGGTGCTGCGATCCCCGATATTCTCACCGGAGACAGCACACAGGCATCAAAGACATGGAAGATCATCAGTTCGATCAAGAGCCGGATTGTCCGCAGAATAGAGGCTTTCCAACGGTCGTAATCACGCATCTTCCTTCGCAGGAAGAGGTTTGCGGATCTTCTCTACAAAGAGCACCCAAAGCCCGAAAAGCATTCCGTAGAAGAGGTATTTGAACAGGTAATCATGGAGGAAATGAAACCACTCCGGATGATTTTCTATGAATAATGCGATAAGGAATATACGAAGTATATTAAAGGCATAGCAGCATATCCACCCCATCGGAATAAACCATAGTTTCTGCTTCCATCCGCCGCGGACGGTGAGGATCAGGCACATCCAGATAAAACTCTGTTTCAGCCCGGAGCACCCCCACACGATGCGGGTACCGCTACCCGATTGAAAATGAATCGTGTAGTCGTTCGTCATGAATGCCGTATCGCGGAACAGATCCACCAGCCAATAGACCACGGCTGCTATATGCCGCGACATGATCTCAAACGGCGCCGTGACATTGAGTCCGAACCATGTGACCATCGCTCCATCCTCATCGCCGACCATCGTGAATTTCCAGAAATAATTCGCCACCAGCAGCGTGATCATGAAGATGATAATATCCAGATAGGGCTCAAATAGTTGTTTTAGCGAACGGCACTTCATCTATTGCGCAAAAATCATTATCCAGATACTTGAAATAACCGGCCTGGCAAACCATCGCCGCATTGTCCGTCGTGAAAGAGAACGGCGGAATAAACACCTCCCAGTGATAGCGTTTGCCGTAATCGACAAAGGCCTGACGCAAAGCACTATTGGCGCTTACGCCGCCTGCCACAGCAGCCTGACGGATACCCAGATCCTGCGCCGCTTTCTTGAGTTTGCGCATCAGTATATCCACTACGGTAGCCTGAAGCGAAGCACACATATCTTCGCGGAGGTTCGGTACACGTTCCGCCAGTTCGTCAACCGTCTCTACTCCATTGGTTTTCAGCATGTCCCGCAGGGTATAGAGGAAAGATGTCTTGAGACCGGAGAACGAGTAGTCGTACCCCTGAATATTCGGTTTCGCAAACGGATATTTGGAGGCATCGCCCTGTTTGGCGAGTTTGTCTATCCACGGACCGCCCGGGTAAGGCAGCCCAAGCACTTTCGCGCATTTATCGAAAGCTTCTCCGGCTGCGTCATCGATGGTCTGACCGATGATCTGCATGTCGTTATAGGCTTTCACCAGAACGATCTGGCTGTTTCCTCCGGAAACAAGCAAGCAGAGGAAGGGGAAAGAGGGATGCTTGATCTCTGCCCCTTGCAGACTCGGTGTCCGGGCGATCAGTTCCGCAGAGGGTTCCACAAAATGCGCCAGCACATGTCCCTGCAGGTGATTGACATCTATCAGAGGTATATCCAGCGCCAGCGCCAGACCTTTTGCAAAAGAGGTGCCTACCAACAGCGAACCTAATAATCCCGGGCCGCGGGTGAAAGCTATTGCGGAAAGGTCCTCTTTGCGTACTCCGGCACGCTTCAAAGCCGTATCCACCACCGGCAGGATATTCTGCTGATGGGCACGGCTGGCCAACTCCGGAACCACGCCGCCGAACTCCTCATGCACTTTCTGCGACGCGATCACATTACTGCGGAGCACTCCATCCACGATGACGGCAGAAGAAGTGTCGTCACAACTCGATTCAATCGCTAATATAACAGTCTGTTTTTTCATTGCGACTGCAAAATTACTGCTTTTTTGGCACATACGCAAGATTTTCGGCAAATAAATTTGCACATGTCGAAAAAAACTTGTAAATTTGCACCCGAATTTGTTATGTACTTTTATTTTCTATTCATACGGATAGCCGCCTTGTTCGGACACCGCAAGGCCCGTGCAATGGTAAAGGGGCAGAAAGAGACCTCGAAGTTTCAGCTTTCGACGGTTCAGCCTATATGGATCCACGCCGCCTCTGTGGGGGAATTCGAGCAGGCAAGGCCTTTGATCGAGCGTCTTCGCCGTGAGCAGCCGCAACGCAAGATCGTGGTGACTTTTTTCAGTCCTTCGGGCTATGAGGCGCGGAAGAATTACAAGGATGCGGATGCCGTGCTCTACCTCCCGTTTGCCACGCGGCGCAATGCCCGCAGATTCATCGCTATGCTCCGGCCGGCGATGGCTATCTTTGTCAAATACGAGTTCTGGCCCGCCTATCTGCGCGAGTTGAAAAAACAGAATATTCCGACCTACAGCCTCAGTTCGATCTTCCGTCCGAACCAATATTTCTTCCGCTGGTGGGGGATGGGCCAGAGGCGCGTACTCAAATGTTTCACGCGCTTATACGTGCAGGACGAGGCTTCGCGCCAACTACTGGCGAAATACGGCATTACGCAGGTCTCCGTAGTAGGCGACACGCGTTTCGACCGTGTGAAAGAAGTACTGGAGGCGACTAACAGCCGTCCGTCCGACCGGCTCACGCCGATAGCGCATTTCGTAAAAGGATGCGAACGGGTGCTGATCGCCGGAAGCACATGGCCGGAGGACGACCGGCTGTTGGCACGGTACATGGAGAAAGAGGAGGCTTCGACTTATCAGGCGCCTGCCAAACTCATTATTGTGCCGCACGAGTTGGACGAGAGACATCTGCATTTCCTCTTCAATCTCTTCCGGGGCAAGATCGTGAAATATACGGATATTGAGAACTGTTCTTCCGCCGAAAGCGCACGGAACATATTGGTTCACGCCCATGTGCTGGTTGTGGACACCATGGGCCTGCTCTCGTCTATCTACCGTTTCGGTCAGGTGGCGTATATCGGAGGCGGATTCGGAGAAGGGATCCATAACACGATCGAGGCGGCGGTGTATGGAATGCCGGTGCTTTTCGGGCCGAAATACCATCATTTCCGCGAGGCGCAGGGCTTGATAGACGCAGGTGCGGCGATGAGCGTGAAGAACTACAGGCAGCTGGAGGCGGGAGTGGACAATGCCTTCGCCAACCACGTTGAAATGGGCGCAAAAGCAGCGGAGTATGTCTCCTCCGAACTCGGTGCAACAGGGAAGATTTATGCCGATCTGTTCGCCCGTCCGTAATTCATAATTCGTAATTTATAAACCAAACATATGCAAAAACCAAGTATCCCTAAAGGAACACGCGACTTCGGCCAGTTAGAGATGGCGAGGCGCAATTATATCTTCGACACAATCAAATCGGTCTTTTCTCTCTATGGCTTTCAGCAGATAGAGACGCCGGCGATGGAGAATATCGGTACGCTGATGGGTAAGTACGGCGAGGAAGGCGACAAGCTCCTTTTCCGCATCCAGAACAGCGGTGAGAAAGCCGCTCTGGCGCCGGAGAAAGGTCTGCGTTACGACCTGACGGTGCCTTTTGCACGTTACGTGGTGCAGCACCGCGACGAACTGCAATTCCCTTTCAAACGGTTCCAGATACAGCCGGTCTGGCGTGCCGACAGGCCGCAGAAAGGACGGTACCGCGAGTTCTACCAGTGCGATGTCGATGTGATCGGTTCGGACAGCCTGATCGGCGAACTGGAGCTGATCCGGATCGTGGAAGAGGTGTACCGCCGTCTCGGCATACGCGTGTGCCTGCATATCAATAACCGTAAGGTGTTAGCCGGCATCGCAGAGGTCATCGGAGCGCCCGATAAGATCGTAGATATCACCGTAGCCATCGACAAACTTGACAAGATCGGCGTGGAGGCGGTGAATGCGGAACTGATCGAACGCGGACTCACTCAAGAGGCCGTCGATGCGTTGCAACCGATACTCAATCTCAGCGGCGCGACTGCAGACAAACTCGCAGCACTCAAAACCATTCTGGTCTCCAGCGAGATCGGTCTGAAAGGCGTTGCCGAGCTGGAAGAGGTGTTCAGTTTGGTAGAGGCCACAACTTCCTCACCGGATGAGAAGGCGGAGGAGAGGTTCTCTATCGAGCTTGATCTCTGCCTGGCGCGTGGCTTGAACTACTACACCGGAGCGATCTTCGAAGTGAAAGCTCTGGACGCACAGATCGGCTCCATCACAGGCGGAGGCAGATACGACAATCTCACCGGCATTTTCGGACTTCCGAATGTCTCCGGCGTTGGTATCTCGTTCGGCGCGGACCGTATCTACGATGTGCTGAACGAGCTGGATTTGTATCCGAAGGCGTTGCTTTCTTCGACGCGGATCTTGTTCGCCACGTTCGGCGCGGAAGAACTGAAATATGCGTTGAAATGGGCGAAAGAGTTACGTGCTGCGGGAATTGCCGTGGAGGTTTACCCTGAGCCTGCCAAGATGAAGAAGCAGATGGGCTACGCCGATGCCAAACAGATCCCGTTTGTTGCGATCGTCGGCTCCGATGAAATGGAGCTGAATAAAGTGATGCTCAAGAATATGGTTTCCGGCGAACAGGAACTCGTGGACCTCGAAAATCTTAAAAATCGTATACTTTTATGAGCCGTTTTTCGGCAGTGAGTGAGTCGTGGTCAAGTCGAGGGCAAGTCGTGGTCAAGTCGTGGGCAAGCCGAGGGCAAGGAAATCTTAATAATAGTAAATTTTGAAAACATGGCAGATACCAATAAACAGTTCGATGAAGTGACAGCCAAATGTCGTGCAATCTTCGTGGATAAGATGCAGGACTATGGTGCCTCTTGGCGCATCTTCCGTCTGGCGGGGATTACGGACCAGTTATATATCAAGGTCAAGAATATCCGTCAGGTGCAGGAGACGGGGGTCAGTCTGGTTGGCGATGATATCGAGGGAAACCTGCGGGCGATCGTGAACTACGGTATTACAGCGATCATACAGTCGCGACATAAATTCGCCGATTTCATCGACATGTCGAACGAAGAAGCGCTGGCGCTATACGACCAGGTTCTGGCGGAAGCGAAAGAACTCATGATGCGTAAGAACCACGATTACGGCGAGGCGTGGAGAGAGATGTCCAAAGAAGGCATCGTGGATATGATCATGGCGAAGATCATTCGGATCAAAACCATTATTGGTCATAACGGCAAAACCATTTCTTCCGAAGGAGCGGAAGGCAATTATTTCGACATAATCAATTATGCAATCTTTGATTTGATCCATTATGAGAAAGATTAAACATATTATCGGTTCGGTCTGCCGTACGATTCTGGCGCTGGTATTCCTTTTCTCCGGCTTCGTGAAAGCGGTTGATCCGCTGGGAACGGTCTATAAAGTGCAGGATTACCTGCAGGAGGGTTTCGGCGGATGGCTGCATTGGGCGCTGCCTTTGGCAGGAGCGGCTGCCGTGGCGTTGATCTGTCTGGAACTGCTCTTGGGCGCGTGCATGATCCTTAATGTACGCACGCGATGGACGAGCGTGATCACACTGATCTTCTATCTGGTCATGACGCCTGTCACGCTCTATATAGCGATCGCCAATCCGGTCTCCGACTGCGGTTGTTTCGGCGATGCACTCGTGATCACCAACTGGCAGACTTTCTGGAAGAACGTGCTCCTGCTGATCCTGGCGGTGAATCTGGTTATCTGCCGCAAATCCGTTCCGGACACGTTCAGTGCTTGGGCGGAAGCATGTATCGCAGTCCTCGCTCTTGCTTGCGCTGCCGGAATAATGGGTTATAGCTACACCCACCTGCCGATAATTGATTTCAGACCCTATAAGATCGGAAATCACATCCCTACCCTCATGGAGGGCGGCAAAGCGCCGGTTTATGAATACACCTATATCTATGAGAAAGACGGCGTGCAGCAGCAGTTCGGCGTGGACAACTGCCCTTCCAAGGAAGACGGATGGAAATACGTGGATCGTATAGATGTGCTCGTTCAGGAAGGTGAAGAAGCGCCCATCCATGATTTCCAGATCATGATCAAAGAGGAGACCGAATATGCGGATGAAAAGATCTGGGTGGATCTCACGGACGATATTCTCTATTCCGAGGAACCTGTCACGCTTGTTACCATGTACGATCTGAAGAAGACTGACCGCAGGCAGTTGGAGAAAGTGAAAGCGCTGCTCGATAGCGATGCCGTCTGCTATATTATCACCGGTTCGGGCGAGGACGAGATCACAGCGTTTGCACAGGAAACGGGCTTGGACGAACAAGCCTTCTGCTTCATGGATCCGATCGCTATCAAAACGATTGTACGTGCAAACCCGGGAGCAGTAGTGATTAAGGATGGGACAGTCATTGAGAAATATAATTTCAGAAACAGATAATTATTTTTAATCAACCTTTTTATTTAACTTATAAAATTAACAGTGAGATGAAGAAAATTTTTATTGGGTTCTTTGCCCTGTTGATGTCAGCAAGTCTGATGGCAGAGCGGGTATCGCAGGAAGATGCAGCACTGGTGGCAAACCATTTCATGAATGGAGCTTCCTCTGCTTCCGATGCGCAAAAAGCGCCCCAGAAACGGATGGTATTGAAGAAAGCCGCTTCCGCGACCGACAACCAATACTACATTTATGAAAACGCCAACGGCGAAGGATGGGTAATCGTTGCAGCCAACGATGTTGTTACGCCTGTTCTGGCTTACTCCAACACCGGCTCGTTCCGTACGGACAACATGCCGAAGAACATTTCCAATTGGATGAGCAAGTATGATCATTTCATCCTGAAATTAGAGGCAGACGGCGTTGTAGCTTCCGAGGAGACCAAAGCACAATGGACTAACCTCCGCAAAGCATCTGCTCCGCAAGCCAAAGCAGCCGCTGTTGTAGGTCCGCTGATCCAGACCCAATGGGATCAGGATGCACCGTACAACAACCTCTGTCCGGGAACCGGCACATGGGGGAAGGGCTCTTCCAAAGCCGCTACGGGTTGTGCTGCAACGGCGCTGGCGCAAGTAATGAAATACTGGGAGTGGCCTGTGAAAGGAACGGGCTCACACTCCTATCAGCCGTTGGATCCGAATAGCACCACTGGCGCACAATCCAAACGCTACGGAGTGCAATCTGCTGATTTCGGCAACACTACCTACGACTGGGCAAATATGCTGAATAATTACTCCGGTAGTACTACTTCCGCTCAAAAGAACGCTGTAGCTACGCTGATGTATCATTGCGGTGTGGCTATGGAAATGATGTACGGCAACTATGATGACGGAGGAAGTGGCGCTTATACCGCCAACTATGGAATCTGGGATAGCGAAGAATTTCCTTGTTCCCAAAACGCATTGGTAACCTATTTCGGTTACCCGCAGGAAGGGCTGGTAAGCTACATGCGCGACGGATATACAGAACAAGGATATAAATATTATGACTCATGGACGGACGCAGCTTGGACCGCAATGGTGAAAGCGGAATTGGATTTGAAACGCCCGATCTTATACGCAGGAGAAGGCGATGAAGGAGGACATAGTTTCATTTGCGATGGCTATGACACAAGCAACAAATTCCACTTCAACTGGGGTTGGTCAGGAGATTGCGATGGTTATTTCACGCTCTCCAGCCTCAATCCGGGCGGTGATGGCATCGGTGGAGGTGGTTATGATTTCTCCGAAGGCCAAGAGGTCATCATCGGTATTCGCAGACCGGGCAAGGATGTGAATGTCTCATGGTATGCAGACGGTGTTCTCTTCGATGAGACCGTGGCTACCGGTGGTTCACTGACGCTTCCGGCATCCACTCCTGAAGACTGCCAGAACGGCAAAGTGTTTGTAGGTTGGACCGAAGAGGATTCTTATGAAGGCGACGAGGCTCCGGCATTGGTAAAAGCTGGTGCATTCCTTGAAGAAGACGCTACTTTCTATGCCGTGTATGCTACCGCGGAAGGCGGTTCTGCAAGCGTAAAAACAACCATTACTATGTCCGATATTGCAGCTGCAAGCGGTACTTCAAACGGATTTACATTCACAGCCGGAGGTGGCGGTCAAAATTCTGCTACATACAATACAAACGGCAAAGACGCAAGATACTATGCTGGAAACACATTGACCATCTCTTGCGAAACGGAGATGACTGAAATCGTATTCAATATCAGTGCTCAGGGGCTGAAACGCCTTGCTTCTATCACTGCTGGCACAGGCACAATCGCAGCACAGCAATCAGGAGACAATACCGTTACGTGGACAGGCTCTGCCAAAGAAGTTACCTTTACGGTTGGTGCAACTGCTGATTACGGAACAGAGCCCAACAAAGCAGGTCAGTTGGATTTCACTTCTGTAGATATCACAACCGGTGGCGGTGTTACCTATTCGGCTTATGCTACAACCTGCAGCGGTGAGGCTCCGGAACCGGTTTACTACTCCATCCGCTTCTTCAGCAACGGCGCACAGATCGGCGAGACGCAAACCGTTCTCAAGGGACAGCAGGCAGATGTGCCCGAAGATCCTACTCCGCTCTGCGACGACTATACATTCGCAGGCTGGTGGAACGCAGAACTGGCTGCTGACAACAAAGAAGCCAAGACTTGGATTACCAATTTCAAGGCTACCAAGGATCAAGACTACTATGCTATCTACAGCAGAACGGAAGAGAGCGAAGGCGGAAGTGCGGCTTTTGACGGTGAAACCGCAGGAACATATAAGATCTACGCACAAGTAGGCGACACCAAGTACTTTGCAAAGGGTATAGAGGCAATCACCAACAGCAATAAGAAAATCACAAGCACAACCGATGAATCGGAAGCCTTCGAGTACGTATTCGCAAAGGTTGAAGGCGGATTCTCTATTAAGAACGGAGAGCAGTACCTCAGTTATGGAACCTCCGGCACCAATATCAGTACTTCTGCTGATCCATATACATGGACTATCGCTTCCGGTGTAAAAGGAACATGGCGTGTCAATGCCACCACCGGCACTAATCGTGCATTAGCTTTCCGTGCAGGAGAAAGTAATGTATTTGGGCCTTATTCTACCACTAATATCACAGCCAATGGCAATGAATACTTCGATCTGGAGATCGTAGGCGAAGGTGTTTCGAGCACAACCTATTACACCTCTACCCTTAATTGCAGCGGTTCGGCTATTGATAACACAGCCGTAGAGCAGAAAGCGGTTAAGATGATCTATAATGGTCAGGTGGTTATCGTTCGTGACGGCGTTCGCTATAACATGCTGGGACAGACGATCGAATAATTTGCAGCCGGATTAAATGACACTAATTATAAACAAATAAAAATAGAAATTGCATATGAGAACAAAAATGGTTGCAGGTAACTGGAAAATGAACAAGAACCTGCAAGAAGGTGTAGCGCTTGCTACCGAATTGAAAGAAGCAGTAAAAGATCCTAAATGCGCCGTTGTCATCGGAACGCCGTTTATCCACTTGGCTACCGTAGCTGAGTTGCTGAAGGGTTCGCCGATCAAGGTTGCCGCAGAGAACTGCGCAGACCATGAGAAGGGTGCATACACCGGAGAGGTTTCTGCAGAGATGGTGAAATCCACCGGCGCTGAATATGTTATTCTCGGTCACTCGGAGCGTCGTCAGTACTACGCAGAGAGCTATGAGATGTTGGCAGAGAAAGTGCGTCTGGCACTCGCTAACGGTCTGAAAGTGATCTTCTGCATCGGTGAGGTGAAAGAGGAGCGCGAAGCAGGCAAGCAGAACGAAGTTGTGAAAGCACAACTCGAAGGCTCTGTCTTCGGTCTTTCCGCAGAGGAATGGAAAAACATCACCCTCGCTTACGAACCGGTTTGGGCTATCGGTACCGGTCTGACCGCTACCCCTGCTCAGGCAGAAGAGATCCACGCATACATCCGTAGCCTCGTAGCAGAGAAATACGGCAAAGAGGCAGCAGAGGACACCACAATCCTCTATGGCGGCAGCTGCAACGAGAAGAACGCTGCAGAGCTCTTCGCTTGCCCGGATATCGACGGTGGTCTGATCGGCGGTGCCGCTCTCGTAGCAGAGAAATTCCTCGCCATCATCGCTGCACGATAAAAGAGTAGTTTATCCATACCTTGAGGGTATAGTTACTTACTTTATATCGTCTAGGTATGGTCTAGTTATCGTCTAGCTTACTATGTAAAAACTATGGCATTAGTAAAAACAGTCAACCGAAACGGAGAGATCCTCACCCCGCGCATTGCTGACGACGTATTCATGGCAGAGAATGCCACCGTCGTCGGCGATGTGACGGTGGGCGAGGGATCGAGCCTGTGGTTCAACGCCGTGCTGCGCGGAGATGTCAACACCATCACCATCGGCAAACATTGCAACATTCAGGACGGGGCGGTGCTCCACACGCTCTACAAGAAATCGACCATCACGTTAGGCGACTATGTGTCCGTAGGACATAATGTAACGATCCACGGCGCGGATGTGGATGACTACGCACTCATCGGAATGGGTTCTACCCTGCTCGACGGCGCCCACGTAGGCGAAGGAGCAATCGTTGCAGCCGGAGCATTAGTGCTCAAAGGCACACAGATAGGTCCTCACGAGATATGGGGAGGCGTACCGGCTAAGTTTATCAAGAAAGCCGATCCTGCGCAGACAGAAGAGATCAACAAAACCATTGCCAACAACTATGCCATGTACGCAAGTTGGTACGATGCGTCCGCAATTGAGAATTGAGAATTGAGAATTGAGAATTGAGAATTATGTTCAAGCGAATATTACTCAAACTGTCGGGCGAGAGTCTGGCAGGGGCTAACAAACAAGGTATTGATACCCAGCACCTGGCGGAATACGCTGAGCAGATCAAAGCCATCGCAGGGAAAGGCGTCCAGATAGGTATCGTCATCGGCGGCGGCAATATCTTCCGCGGGCTGAGCGGTGCGCAGAAAGGTTTCGACCGTGTGAAAGGCGACCAGATGGGTATGCTTGCAACGGTCATCAATGCCCTTGCGCTCTCCTCTGCATTGGAAGCGATCGGTCAGCCGGTGCGTGTACTGACATCCATCCGGATGGAGCCGATAGGCGATTTTTACAGCCCCGCCAAAGCGCAACGGCTGTTGGAGAAAGGAAACGTAGTGATCCTTGCCGGAGGAACGGGAGCACCCTATTTCACAACCGATACCGGTTCTTCTCTCCGTGCACTGGAAATCAAAGCGGATGTAATGCTCAAAGGCACACGCGTGGACGGCATCTACACCGCAGATCCGGAGAAAGACCCCACGGCAACCAAATTCACCGAGATCACATATGACGAAGTGATCCAACGCGGATTGAAGGTAATGGATCTGACCGCCACTGCGATGGCAAAAGAGAACGGACTGCCGATCTATGTATTCAACATGGATGTACTTGGCAACCTCGAAAAAGTAATCAACGGAGAGGACATCGGTACTCTCGTAAAACCCTAAAAATATGGAAGACGAACTCGAATTATTTGAGTCTGCAGCCGAAGAGCAAATGCAGAACGCTATCGCGCACTTGGACGACACCCTCCAGCACATTCGTGCAGGAAAGGCCAATCCGCGTATCTTGGATCCTATCAAGATTGAGTATTACGGCACCCTCTCGCCTCTGAGCAGTTGCGCCACAGTGACCACTCCGGACGCTCGTACGATAGCTATCACGCCGTGGGAGAAAAAACTGATCAGCGAGATCGAGCGCGCCATCATCAACTCGAACATCGGTCTCGCTCCTTCCAACAACGGAGAGACGATCCGTCTGATCCTACCGCCGTTGACGGAGGAACGCCGCCGCGAACTATGCAAGCAATGCAAGGCAGAGGCAGAGAACGCCAAGATGTCTATCCGCAACGCCCGCCGCGACGCCATCGAGGAGTTCAAGAAACTCGTCAAGAACGGCTTGAGCGAAGACATCGAGAAAGATGCAGAAGAGGAGATCCAAAAGGTACACGACAAGTATGTGGCCAAAGTAGAAGCCCTCTATTCCGCTAAAGAAAAGGAGATCATGACGGTATAGTGCGAGGATTAGTCATTAAGTCAACAGGTAGCAGTTACATCGTCCGCACGGATGATGGATCGGTTGTGGAATGCCATATCAAAGGCAATTTCCGCATCCGTGGTATCCGTAGTACCAATCCCGTTGCCGTCGGCGACTATGTGAATGTACAAAGGGACAAGGTACAATGTACAAAGGAAGACGGGAATAGCGTCTATTGGATTACCGATGTGGAGCCGCGGCGGAACTATATCATCCGGCGATCGACTAATCTGAGCAAGGAGAGCCATATCATCGCCGCTAACATTGATCAGGTAGCCCTTATCGTGACGATCAATCATCCGGAGACCTCTACCACGTTTATTGACCGTTTCTTAGCTACCTGCGAGGCTTATCGCGTACCGGCGGTACTGATCTTCAACAAGATTGATCTGTTGTCCTGGGACGAGCGGACGCGTCTGGAGGAACTGCGTGCGCTATACGGATCTATCGGCTATGAGACGATAGAACTTTCTGCTATCAGCCTTCGGCCTTCAGATATTCTGCCTCTGCTTGCAGGTAAGACCACCCTACTCTCCGGCAACTCCGGCGTGGGTAAATCGACGCTTCTCAACGCCCTCTTCGGACGAGAGATGACCCGTACCGGCAAGATCTCCGACGCCCATGACAGGGGAATGCACACCACCACATTCTCGGAGATGTATGAATTGGATGTACAAGGGGACAAAGGACAAGGGACAAGGGACAAGATATCCTATACAAAGGGCTGGCTGATTGATACTCCGGGAATCAAGGGATTCGGAACGATAGACTTCGAGCGCGAGGAAGTGAGCCATTATTTCCGTGAGATTTTCCGCACGAGTGCCGGTTGCCGTTTCTCCAACTGCACGCATACCAATGAACCCGGCTGCGCAGTAGTAGAGGCAGTGGAAACGGATCAGATAGCGCTCTCGCGCTACGAGTCCTATCTCTCTATCTTAGGAGACTGCACAGAGACGAAATACCGGTAACTCCGGCTCTTTATCTCACCTCCTGCCCTTGAACCGTGTAGATCTTATCTCCGCGACGGATGAATAATTGTCCTTCGCGGATTATTTTTTGCGTCTTGACCAATGCGTCCGGTGTGATCTCGTCCATGCCTTCCTCCGATTTTCCATAACCGTCATCCATCGGCGATTTATGGGTCATAGCATAGTCGAGATACATCTCAAGCATGGTGTATCCGCTCCCGTGCCGGCGGTTGTTATCCGGCGTCGCTGGGTCGCAGCCGTTTGCGCTCTCCCATTCGTCCGGCATGCCGTCCTGATCCGTATCGGTGAGCGGAGCAACGGCCGGATAGTCATAGAATCCTTCGGCATCCGCCGCATTATCGATGATTCCTTTTTTGTTTGCCACGCTGCCCACATAGGTATGTGTTCCCGCCTTGGTGTCGGCGATCAGACGGAGTTCAACATGGTCTCGCGGGAAACAGCCGGCAGTGTCCAGCACCGTCCCGTACGCATTCTCCGCCGTCTCATACTCCGCCACGGCATAAGCGTAGTTTTCAAACTCATAACGGCCGTAGATACTATCCGCGGTCCATCGCCACCAAGGCGTCTTGGGATGAATGAGCGTATCTACGCGGAGGGATGAGAGCGGATAGACGGTACTGTTCTCCGAGGTGACCGCCGACCAGTTATCCGCAGTAGCAGCGTCGTTGCCGTCCATTATGTTACCGGATACATACCAATGACTGGGTCCCCAAGAGGTAGCCTTGTTGGAGCGATTGTAATTGGAGCGGAAAAACAACATTTTATTGGTTGTATTCGGTCCCTTCTTATAATAGTTATTGATGAAATTGCATTCATGCACAGAGTTCAGACCGTTATATTCGCCTTCCTCCAGTTTGGCGGTGTTCTCTCCTCCGTGACAACCGGTACTGCCGCCGTAATAATTATAGTTGACATTATTGATATAATCCAGATACACCACCCAGTCATTACTCTGCGCGCCGTTGAACCGGCAAGACCGTGCATTATTGTTCACCAGCAGATTATGATGGTACGAAGCCGGCGAACCACCCCATTGGCAGCCGTATCCGCGCTGGCCTTTCCCGTTTCCGGCGTCATATAATCCCTCATGGATGATACAATATTGCACCGTAATGAAATGGCTGTCATTGGTATTCATGTTTTCCTCGGAGGACCATCCGAAATCACAGTGGTCAATGATATAATTCTCGCAGTTCTCTGCGGCGAATGCACTGGCGTTCAAGAATTTACCGGAGGCGTCCTCGTTACCGATACGGAAACGGATATTCCGGAGGATGAAGTTCTTTGAGTTACCCAGATTCACTTTGTTATGGGTGATCACGATACCCATTCCCGGTGCCGTTTGTCCGGCTATCGTATAGTTCCGGCGGCTGATACGGAGATCCTTGACCAGTCGTATCTCTCCGCTCACGGCAAAGCAGACGGTCAGCGGTTCGTCGGGGTACTGCTGCACAGCCCATCGGAGTGTGCCTTCTTTGGTGCCGGAGGCTTCATCCTCCAGCGAGGTCACATACACCACTCTACCTCCCCGGCCGCCGGAAGTATATTTGCCGAATCCCTCGGCTCCGGGGAAAGCGACAATCGTGTCGGGCAGCAAGGCTGCGCCGGCGATCAGTGAACTAAAGCAGCAAACTGCTGCCACAAGGAATCTTCGGGTACCGGGGCTGTGATACATATCTTCTGTTTGCTAACGGGGTGAACAAATTCTATTTGCCGGGCGTGCAGACAAATGCCGCCATCGGGATTGCTTCGTCTGGCGCCGTATTTGAGATCTCCTTTGACGGGGCATCCTATCGCCGCCAGTTGGCAGCGGATCTGGTGGTGGCGTCCTGTCTCCAGATTGATTTCCAAGAGTGTATAACGCTCTCCGCGGACAAGTGTCTTATAGGTCAGAACCGCCTGTTTGGCATCCCTTGTTCCGGGAGAGGCGATATAACTCTTGTTTTGCTGTTCGTTGCGGACGAGGTAGTTCTCCAACCGTGCTTCGGGTATCTTGGGAGTCCCTTGCACGAGCGCCCAATAGGTTTTGCTAATAGACCGTTTTACTGACAGACCGTTCTCCTGACTGACAGATTTCTCCCTGAACATCTCGTTGAGCCGTGTGAGAGCCTTGGATGTACGGGCGAAGAGCACCACTCCGCTGGTAGGGCGGTCGAGACGGTGGGGAACGCCTAAGAACACCTCGCCGGGCTTGCTGTATTTCTCCTTGATATACGCCTTCACGGTCTCCGAGAGCGGAGTATCGCCTGTCTTGTCGCCCTGTACGATCTCGTTACAGGTCTTATTGACGGCAATAATATGGTTATCTTCGTATAATACAGTCATTTGCCCGGATCGGATTATGCTAACAGAGCATCCGCCATCGTCTCCAAATCAGCGATTTGCTCCGGTTTGAGTGCTCCGCGGATAGTAACGGCCGGTTCCACGATCTCCACGTTCTTACATCCGGAGAGCATCTCGCGCATCACCTTTACGGCTTGCGGCGCCCACGAACCGTTCTCCATCAATGCGACACGGCGGTTCTGGTAACCTTTCAGACGCAGTTTATGCAGGAACATGTGCATCGGAGGGAAGATATCTCCGTCGTAGGTGGCGCAGCACAGCACCAGACGGTTCATACGGAAAGCATCTTCGATCGCCTCCGCCATGTCGTCGCGGCTGAGATCGGTGACAGCCACCTTAAAGGGTGCGCCGTCGGAGGTCATCTTGCGGCTTTCCGCTTTCTGCCGGATGATCTCTGCCAGTTGCTCCGCTGCACGACGGGTGTTGCCGTGGATGGACGCATACGCCACCAGAACGCCTTCTGTCTCTATGCCGTATGCGCTCCAGATCGTATAAAGGCGCAACGCCTCGTCTTTCTTTCCGCCCTCTAACATCGGTCCGTGAAGGGGAGCGATGACTGACAACTGATGGCTGAAAGCTGACAGCTTCTTCAGCACATTTGCCACCTGCATACCGTATTTGCCGACGATATTGAAATAATAGCGCCGTGCCTCGCATGCCCAGTCGTCCTCATCGGCGTGATAGACTCCGAATTTACCGAACGCGTCGGCGGAGAAAAGCACCTGCTCTTCGGGGCAATAGGTCATGATCACTTCGGGCCAATGGATCATAGGCGCAGCGATGAACTGCAGTGTCAGTCCGCCCAGATCGATGGTCTGCCCTTCGGCAACCACCTGCACGTTCTTCGCCTCAATGCCGAACTGGTTCATCATCACCGCTGCCTGCTTGGAGCACACCACCGTCGCCTCCGGATATTTATCCAGAAAAGCGCCCATGGATCCGCTGTGATCAGGCTCCATATGCTGGCAGACGAGATAATCAGGAGTGCGTCCGGCCAAAGCCTCGGACACGTTCTCCAGCCATGACGCAGTGCAACGCGCATCCATCGCGTCCATCACTGCCACCTTGTTCTCGCCCGAAACGACATAACTGTTATAACACATGCCTTCCGGCAGAGTGTACTGGCTCTCGAACAGATCCAGCGTTGGATCGTCGCAGCCTACATATTTGATATTTCTCATGCTTCGGTTCTCTCCTTCCTTAGGCCTGCGTGAACTGATCTTTACCTACGCCGCAAAGAGGGCATGTCCAATCTGCAGGAAGATCCTCAAACGCGGTACCGGGAGCTATGCCGTTATCCGGATCGCCCACTTCGGGATCATACTCGTAACCACATACATCACAAATAAACTTTGCCATAATAAATAAGTATTTTAATGATTAATAATTTGTCTTTGCCGCACAGCCTCATAGATAAATACGCCGGCTGCGACAGATACGTTAAGCGATTCAATGACTCCGGTCATGGGCAGTCTCACCTGGTCGGTGCACAGTTTGAGGTTCTCCTCATAGATACCTCTCTCCTCGGATCCCATGACGATACAGGTTGGCACCGTCATATCCACCTCCGTGTAATTACGGTCGGTGTGCTCGGTGGCGGCAACGATACGCAGACCGCTCTCCTGCAGATAACGGAGTGCGTTCTGCAGGTTCTCCACCTTGCATATCGGCAGGGTATGCAGCGCTCCGGCGGAAGCCTTGACTGCGTCGCCGTTGATAGCGGCGCTGCCGCGCGTACCTATTATCAACGCATGTACGCCTGCGCAGACGCACGTACGCGCTATAGCTCCGAAATTACGCACATCCGTCACGCCGTCAAGCATCATCAGCAGCGGTGTCTTGCCTTCGTCGTACAGGCTCTGCACCATGTTTTCCAACGAATAGAACTCGATCGGACTGAGGAAAGCGATCACGCCCTGGTGGTTCTTGTCGGTAAACTGGTTGAGTTTCTCCACCGGCACACGCTGGATCGGCGTGTTCGTGCCTTCCAGCTTGATCAGCAGTTCGCGTCCGATAGCGGAACTCATGTCCCTGCGGACCAGCACTTTGTCCAGCGCCTTACCCGCCTCGATCGCTTCTATCACCGCGCGGATACCGAAAATCATCTCTTTCTCCGGCGGCCGTTTGGTGTCATAATTTTTCTTCGATATCATATAAGCATTATTTTCGTCTGCAAAGATACTGCTTTTTTTGCAAACATGCAAATATTTTGCGCAATTTTTCTTGTGCATGTCAAAAAAAAGCAGTAAATTTGCACGCAAATTTGTGGAATCTGCCGAGCGAAGAGTGGGAGAAGAGCAAGACAAAAATTGCAAAGAAAGGAAAATTGCGTATAAAAAAATGACATTAAAAGGACTCTGTAAATACTATATCAGTTGTATTGCGCTGGAAAGCAACACTACATTTCGGGCATCAATGAGGGATGAACAATCTTTCATTACTTTGCCTTGGATAAATGATAGTATTTTGAAAAAGCCGGAGATTGGTGCATTTCTGCGAGGGAATCAAGAGAAAGAAATGGATCTATTGATTGGCTATCCTGTTCTTAAAGTCAAACATTTTCTTTCGCCAATATTTATTATTCATATCACTTATAGCGACGGGACTCATGGAAAGCCGGAAGGATTTTCAATAGATGACGAACTCTTGATAAACAAAGATATCATAGATAAGTATTCCACAAACGAAAAAACAGAGAATATCTATGAACTGCGCGAACTCGAAGCAGAATTAGGTTTTACAGAAGGACATGCGGCATTCTCAGATTTATCCGAAAAGGTTAATTTGCTAAGAACGGTTCGCCCGGATTGGGATTGGCTAGACATTCTCGACATAGAAGACCTGCAAAAAGGACCAGTGCGTATTGGAGATAGAGACGGCATTTTGAATAGAGCCATTCTATTTGCCAAAGAGCCTACTCCTTATACTGTCGGACTAAGTAATGAGTTAGCCCGTCTTGAAGAACATGGAGACTTGGATATTTGTCATTCTGTGTTATGGAAATTTATACACAAGCAGTTTAATAGGAATCCACAATTTGAAAAGGAAATATTAAAAGTACTCCCATTAAATGACGAACAAGAGGCCGCTGTCCGTTCGGCATTAAGTGCTGATGTAACACTGATTGCAGGACCTCCGGGAACGGGAAAAACACAAGTTGTCGCCAATCTTATCATAAATGCTGCGATGACTGGACAGAGTGTCTTGTTTACTAGCAAGAATAACAACGCTGTCGATGTCGTCGTCAAAAGAGTTAATTCCCTAAACAAAGAACTACCTTTGGTACTCCGATACGAAAAGAGTGCCAAACAATGTATTTCTGATTATGCTCAACTATGGGAAAAGGCAAGAAAAAAAGACGAATCATTCCTAAATGCCATAAGTGCATATAATCAAGTTTATTCAAGTTATACCTTAAAGCGTGCACAAAAATCTCAGATTGTCCAGACCAGAAACAAACTTGATGAAATAGAGCAAAAGGTTTGTGCAATTAGGGATAAGTATCAGCATGTTATTGGAGTCATTGCCGAAAATGAAATAGGCGAAGTAAAAAATGCATATGAAGAATTTGTCCAATGTAGAACCGCTTTGAAGAATGGTCCTTCTCGTTTCATAGACAAAATCTTCAGAAACAGGTGGAAGAATAAAATTACTGACCGTGGTGAAATAGCCGCAGAAACGGTTAATTCATTTTTAAGGAAATACCAACAAGGACTTTCTCTCACTCATTCTGCTAATGACCGTGAGTGGATGCAATTTGATAATAGTTTCAAATTGCTAATTGACCATTTAAGCCTGATTGCCACTTATGATTGTTTATTAAAAGAAGTTTGCGAGTCTGTATCTCTTGAACAACTTGACGCCGCTATGATGGGTGAGCAAGTGGAACTACAGGCAAAAGCAAAGACGGCATGGAATGCATGGCTAAATGAGCATATCAGCATTTATAATGCCAAGAATAGAGGAGAACTGCACAATTATTTAAGTTTGCTTGAACATGACCACGTAGATTCGTACACACCAGCATTGAAATCCATGATGCCTGTGAGCGCTATTACATCCCTCAGCGCACGCAGAAGACTGCCTTTCAAAGAAGCGGTTTATGATTTGCTCATTATAGATGAGGCAAGTCAATGTGATATTGCATCTATGATTCCGTTGCTTATGCGCGCTAAGCGAGTGGCGGTAATTGGTGACAAGCAGCAGTTAAATCACATTTGTTTACTGAGCAAGCAGACAGATTTGTCTCTTATTCTCAGCAATGATATTGAAGCCCGGTGGTCTTATCGCAGCAGTTCGATATATGATTTGGCGGAAAGTATGACAGAGTCGGAAAATATCATCCAACTACGTGACCACCACCGGAGTTTTCTTGATATTATCCAGTTCTCTAATCAGGAATTTTATGACAACACACTCCGTATAGCAACAGATTACAGTCGTTTGCAATCTCCTAACGACGGGAAAGGACCTATTCTTGGTATGCGATGGATGGATGTCAAAGGTAAAACCGTTCGTCCGGAATCTGGTGGTGCATACAATCTTAAAGAAGCGGAAAGTGTAATAAGAATTCTCCGACGATTAGCGGTAGAACTTGAGTTTGAAGGAAGCATAGGAGTAACTACTCCCTTCCATTTACAAGCAGAAATGATTACCAAAGCGTTGGAAAGAGATGCGGAATTACGAAACCATTTGGAACTGCATAATCAAATACTAATAGATACAGTACATAAATTCCAAGGGGACGAAAGAGACGTAATAATATTCTCTCCTGTTGTATCAGAAGGAACTAAGTCACAAAGCCTCATGTTCCTAAAATCTACGGGAAACTTATTCAATGTTGCCATTACACGCGCTCGGGCACTTCTTGTTACGGTGGGAGACAAGCAATATTGTAAACATTGCGGTGTAAGTTATTTGGAACATTTTGCCGAATATAGTAGTGGAGAAGATGCTCCTGTAGAAAAGTCAGAATGGGAACATATTTTGCAAAATGCCCTGTCTGATGCAGGAATTCCGGTCACTGCACAATATCATGTGGACAAATATTATCTTGACTTGGCACTTTTCCATAATGGTAAAAAACTCGATATTGAAGTAGATGGAGCAATGTATCATCAGGCATGGACGGGAGAACTCAGTTACAAAGACCAACTGCGTAATCAAGCACTGATGCGTGAAGGCTGGGATGTAATGCGTTTTTGGGTGCAACAAGTTCGTGACCAAATGCCATGGTGCATTGAGCAAGTAAAAAGATGGATGGAAAGGAATTAGTACTATAAATATATGAATGTTATGGATGACGAAAGAACAGAGAGTCAAGGAGGTTTTATTAAGGTACTGCTATTTCTTGCAGTAGTTGCTATTATCGTAGCCATTTTATGGGCTACAGGTTTTATTCGATGGGAAAGCACTCCCAAAGAGACGGAGCAAGAGGAGCCGGAGTTGGTTATTGCCCCCGTGCAAGGCGATTTCGTTGTATCTGAATCCGACTGGAATGCTCTCCAAAGTGAGGTTCGTCAACTCCGTAGGGAGGTGAACCAATTGAAAGCCGATGCAGAAAAAGCCACTACCGCACCGCGCCAATCGTCACCTACCTACAAACCGGCACTGCAAACTACGCAGGCAACTAACGCGAAACCTGCTTCCACAACTACTGCCGTACAGGTTACGCAAAACGACATTACACTTGCCAAGTACTCTCATGACTGGGTAAAGTCAGAAGCTACAGTTGCTTTCAAGAATAATATTGCGCAGACGGTTACTTCTATTTCCGGACGCATGATTTATTACGATATGAGCGGCAACATGCTCGACTATCAAGATTTCACAAAATCTGTTACTATCGAGCCGAACATGGTTAAAAGTATTTCCTTGAAGGGTTATGGTCATCAAGAGAGTTACGCATATTATAAGAGCAAACCTATGCTGGGTAATGAGGACCGCAAATACAAGGTTAAGTTTGAACTGAAATCCTATAAGTTAAAATGACATATGGCATTGGCAGGCGCAGGGGATCACCGAAGGGATAATCGCAGTAAGGAACACAAAAGATAATAGCATGTCCGAATTAGAGTACACAGAGCAAGGATGGCGGTTAACAACAGACAACAAATGTCATCATCGTGATAATCAGTGGGATTATCGCGGGAAAGGTGTGTACTTGGTTACGATAGCTACGGCGGAGCGGTATCCGCTTTTGGGAGAGTTGGACAGCAACGAAATGCCTGAAATGGCCCGGATAGTACTCAACCCATTAGGCAAACAGTTAGACCAACTCATACGCAATCTACCCACTTTCTATGCTGACAAAGGAACAGCCCTGAAAATACTGGCGGTGCAAGTGATGCCGGACCATTTGCATTTTGTGCTACAGGTGGTGAAGCCGATGGAAAAGAGCGTCGGAGAGATCATCAGAAGCCTCAAAAGCACAGGCACCGCTATTTACAAGAAAGACTACACAGATAGGAGCACCAGCGGATCCGGCGGCAATAATACCACCGAAAGGGACAATCACGAATGGGACAATCGGATTGTTGGCTTTGCCCGCATTTTTGCGGGCAGTGGTTCTATCTGGGAGCATAATCCCGCTGGCTATCATGAGCGGTTGCTCCGTGGACGCGGGCAGTTGGATGCGATGATCCGCTATGTGAAGGACAATCCCCGCCGCTTGGCACTCAAACGCGCTAATCCGGATTTGTTCCGTATCCATCAACAGACGATACTCGGCGGGGTGCCTTGTACCTCGCTGGGTAATATGTTCCTCGCCGATTATCCACAACGCGCGGTGCTCCAATGCTCACGGCGGATGAATCAATCTGAGATAGATGCTAAACGTGAGGAGTGTATGAAAGAGGCAGTTCGCGGAACTGTGTTTATCGGCGGAGCTATTTCCGAAGGCGAGAAACAGATTTGCCGCGCATTGAGAGAAGCCGGCTATCCGCTGATTATTCTGTTGACAGAAGGATTTCCTGCTCCCGATAGTCCGCACTATAAATACTACAAGCCGCAGGGAGTATATTTCGAGGCTTGTGCGGCGGGAAAACTGCTGTTGGTGCAGCCGGACAAAGAGGTGCTCGAACGGGCGGATATTGTTGAAGCGGTAACCGCGAAAGTGGGTAAAATACCGCACGAAAGCCAACGGTATCGGTTTGTTGCGATGAATGTTATAGCAGGGATGATAGCCACGGCAGAGTAACACCGGCGGATCCGGCGGCAAGAATGCCGCCGAATGGGACAATCTTTATAACACAAATAAAAAGGTGCAAATTCACTAAATCTTAATAATCGTATACTTTTTCGCCCCGAAACAGCCCCAAATCGAGTCGGGTTAATGTCGTGGTTAAGTCGAGGGCAAGTCGTGGTTAAGCCGTGGTCAGAACAAATCTTAAAAATCGTAAACTTTTTGGGCAGGTGTACAAAAAGGAAGCAAGAACGATCTCTGAGAGAAAAATGTCTGCAAAATTTGCATATATCAAAAATTTGTTGTACCTTTGTAGCCGCAAATAAAAAATACTATGAATAGAGACACAGAGATCTTTGATGTCATCCGCCGGGAGCGTGAGCGTCAGATGAAAGGAATCGAGTTGATTGCCAGCGAGAACTTCGTGAGCGACCAGGTAATGGAAGCGATGGGCAGCGTGCTGACCAACAAATACGCCGAGGGCTACCCCGGCCACCGCTATTACGGCGGATGCGAGGTAGTGGATATCGCGGAGAACATCGCACGCGAACGGCTGAAAAAACTCTACAACGCCGAGTATGTGAACGTGCAGCCCCACAGCGGTGCGCAGGCGAACATGGCGGTTTTCATGGCATGCCTGAAAGCCGGTGACACCTTCATGGGCCTGAACCTGAGCCACGGCGGACACCTCAGCCACGGTTCGGCTGTGAACTTCAGCGGACTGATGTTCAACGCCGTCGGTTATGACCTCAAGGAAGAGACAGGCCGTGTCGATTACGACGATCTGGAGCTGAAAGCACGCACCCACAAGCCCAAACTGATCATCGCCGGCGCAAGTGCGTACAGCCGTGAATGGGATTACGCCCGCATCCGCCGTGTGGCGGACGAGATCGGCGCGATCTTCATGGTGGATATGGCGCATCCGGCAGGTCTGATCGCAGCCGGACTGCTGGACAACCCGCTCAAATATGCGCATATTGTGACGAGCACGACGCATAAGACCCTGCGCGGGCCGCGCGGAGGAATCATCCTGATGGGTAAGGATTTTGATAACCCGTGGGGCAAGACCACCCCGAAAGGCGAGATCAGGAAGATGTCCGCCCTGCTCGACTCCGCCGTCTTCCCTGGTACACAGGGCGGACCGTTGGAGCACGTGATCGCAGCCAAGGCGGTTGCTTTCGGCGAAGCGCTGACGGAAGATTTCAAGACCTATCAGCGGCAAGTGAAGACCAACGCCGCCGTCATGGCACAGGCTTTCATCGAAAAGGGCTACAAAGTGATCTCCGGCGGCACGGACAACCACTCCATGCTGATTGACCTGCGGACCAAATATCCGGATCTCACGGGTAAGATCGCCGAGCAGGCACTGGTAGCCGCCGATATAACCACGAATAAGAACATGGTTCCTTTCGACAGCCGCTCCGCGTTCCAGACCTCGGGTCTGCGGTTCGGTACGCCCGCTATCACCACACGCGGCTTGAAAGAAGACAAGATGGGATGGATCGTCGAACTGATCGACAAAGTGCTATCGGCCGTCAGCAATCAGCCGTCTGCCGTCAGCCCCGACCAACAGGTGATCAGGACGGTTCGCGAGGAGGTGAATAGAGAGATGAACCAATACCCGCTATACGCGTGGTGATTTTCTAAAGCGGTTAGGAGTCATGCCGGTATGCTTCTTGGTATACTGGCAGAAGAAACTCGCGTTCGGGAACTCCATCTGCTGCGCTATCTCACGGATAGGAAGCGTTGTGTCACGGAGCATATGGCGGATCTCCGCCACCGTGACCTCGGCTATCCATTCGCTTGCCGACTTGCCGCTGCGTTCCTTGCTGATCTCCGAGAGATACTTAGGCGTGATCGACAACTCCTTGGCGTACCACTGCACCTCGCGCTGATGGGGGTACTTCTGGAGCAGATGCATGAACTCGCGGAAAGTATAGTCGCTCTGATTGACGGACATACGGGACAGCTCCGAAGGAGTGATCACAGCCAGTTTGTCAATATAATTGAGCATCTCCATCGTAGCCGCCTTGGCAACGGTACGCATGATCTGGTTGCGGTACTCGGAAGGACGATCCTTGAGCTGCAACTCTATGAGATGGAAATAGGTCTCGAAGAAATCAATGCTCGGCTCGTTGAGATGGAAAATCGGATGATACTTTATATACTCCTGCTTTGCATACCAGTTCGGCTCTATGCGCAGATGATCAAACATGATCTGCTCGAAGATCTGGGCATCCATCGTGATCTGGCGGAACTCATAGTCATCCGAATACTCGTAGGGACCCAGATGAATATCCCGCGAAGGAATACGCACAAACAGATCGTTCGGACCAATGCGCAGCATTTCACCATGATAATACACATCTATGTGACCGGCTTTGCACAAGATAACTGTCATACCCGTAAGCGAACGGGTCTCGCGGCAAACGCGGAATCCCTCCACATCGGTTGTGAGGAATACAAATTCAGTAGATAAAGTCATACTATTCGTGTGATTTGGCGGCAAAAGTACAATATTTTTTTGAAATACACAAATTTTTACATACTTTTTTGCAAAATTCAATCTTTTTTTGTAATTTTGCACGAAATTAAACATTTGCATTTATGAGAAGAAGTCTGTTCTTTATTATTATCGCCTGCACGATGATCAGTTGCGGCGGTTCCAACGAGCGTTTTCTGACCTCCGCCACAGGCAGCATCTATGAATGTCTGGTCGTCAGCGAAAAGAGTGTTCAATCCGCAGTGTGCGACACGATGGGCGCAGATATGTACGGCCTGCCGCAGATGGAACCTTATTTCACGGTCTCGCACGTAGCGCCAAGCCTGTTCGACGACCTGCTGAAATCGACGCGTAATATCCTGTATATCGATATCAACCCGCAGAAATACACCCAGGTGAAGGTGCTCAAATCGCATGACAAATGGGCGAAACCGCAAGCCTATATCCGTATTCAGGCGCCGGACGAAGAGCATTTTACCGCCTATTGGCGCGAACAGGGCGGAGCGGTACGGGAATGGTTCGTACGCGAGGAACTATACCGCCAGAACCGTTTCTATCGCGCAAACACAAACAAGACCGCGCGTGCGAAACTGCAGAAACAAGGGTGCGACATGCTCATCCCCGAAGATTTCATGCTGCTGCAGGACACCACGATCAAAATAAATGACCAAATGGTAAATGACCAAATGGTACATGTTCTCTGGTGCTGCAACAACAAAGGACCGATGCGCAAAGATATCATCGTCTATAGTTATCCCTACACCGCTCAGGAGCAATTCAGCAACGGCTCCATCATAGCCATGCGCAACGGAGTAATGGGGCAGATGGTAAGTGCTCAGGTGGAAGGCAGTTATATGGGAACCGAATACAAGCATTTCCCTCCGGTGACACGCTCCGTACCGGCTCTCCGCGATTCGCTCGGAGGCTTCTATGCCATGGAGACCCGCGGACTATGGAAGATATACAACGGTGAAGCGATGGGCGGTCCGTTCGTGAGCCTGACCCGTCTGGATCCCGTGAACGGACGCGTAGTAACCGCCGAAGCATTCCTGTATGCAGCGGGTCAGAAGAAACGCAATGCGCTGCGCCAGATAGAAGCCATCCTCTACACGCTCAAGACTCCGGACAAGAGGTGATTGAGGATTGGAAATTGGTAATTGGTGATTGATGATTGGTCATTGGTGACTGGAGAGGGTGCTCCAGCGGCGGAGACCATAGAGACAGTTAGCGCACCAGAAAGAATATTGCGCCGCCATACAGTAATCGCCGGCACGCACCCACAGCACTACATTCAATACATCCACCGCCAGCCATATAAACCAATGATCGCGGTAAGCAAGAATCATCAGTACCTGCGCCACCAACGCAGGTATGGTTGTGAAGGCGTCCAGATATGGCTGGGAATGCTCCGTCCAGACGCTTAATCCCCACCCCGTAAGCACGGAGGCTGCAGCCATACCGACAAGCAGTGGAATCCATGCGACGGGACGGATAGATCGCGGCGAGATTGTCTTCGCATCGCTCTGCGTGCGCGAACGCCATACATACACCCCGTAGATCATCGTTACAAAATAGAAGGCATTGAGCGCAATCTGGGCATAGAAATGCTGGGAGATGACGATGCACATATACGTGATAACCTGGCCGAAGCCAAAGAGATATGTGAGGATCCTTCCCTGCGATGCCATGCACACGGAGCAAATCCCCAAGCACCCGCTCAGGAGAGACAGCCAAGACTGATCTTCGATCCAGAATGTAACCGCCTGTACCAGAAGACCGACCGAGATAAAGGTCCAATCGAATATGCGCTGTCTGTTGATCATTTCTTTTTCGTAGAAGAGGCTTTAATCAGTTCCTGCGGCTTCGCCTTCATCCGCGGAGTAGCGGTATAATCCCACTCTTCCTCAAAATCCCAATTGGATTTCGTCTGAACCTTCTGCGGGAAATAATATACCTCTTCCGGCTGGCGGTGCGTACTCCACTCGCCCGTAGTCCATCGTCCGTCTCCGTCGGCATCGATGAAAAGACGCATGTAATACGTATCGGGCTTGAGGTACTCGAAGAATGCCCCTTCCTCCACAGCCGGCAGTTCACGGACTACCTTGTCCTTTGTGTTGAGCAACTGGATTCGTGCCTGCGGATTGAACGGCGAGATCTTCACGCGCAACGTAGAGTAATCCGAGATATTCTTGACCTGCAGGGCATAGTTAGCGGCAATATGGGTGACCCCGTATATATCCGTCAGCGCCGCGCTGTCCAGCCGCAGTTCATAACTCTTTCCTGCCTCGAGAGGCGCAACAAAAGTCAGTATCAACGGCAGCGAGTCCGTCGGCGCAAGTTCGAACGGTACGAACCGCGAAACCGAATCTTTGCGCTCCACGATATGGATTGCCGCCGTATCGACAGCCGCCAGAGGCGTAGTACACTCCAGACGCAGCGTATCGAAGAGTTCAAATCCCTTCCGTGCATTGGATTTGAGCGACAGGCGGCGGTTCCGGTTCTTGCGATCCTGCGTCTCTTTCGCCTTCGCGTTCATCCTCGGTGCACGCCAGACAGCACGCAGCGTATCGGTACACCACTCCAGCCTGTTCAGAGAATCGGTACGCCGGTAGCGCGCCTCGATGAATAACGAATCCATGGCGATCGAACTGCTATCCAACAGCCACACCGTGACGGTATCGCCCTTGGACGAATACTGAATATGGTAGTTCAGACTATCCGCAAGCGGCCTCAGAAGCGGCAGAGAATCCGGCGAAGAGGAGAAGAGCAGACGGACCAGATGCTGCTCCTCACGCAGCGTACGCTGGAGATAAAGGCGCTGCTGCTCCTCCTTGAAGAGAAAGAGCGTAGCAAGTTGTGCAGATGTCTCTGCAAGCGTGTCGGTAGTGTCCCTGTGTTGCACCGAGACCGGTTCGTCGGCAAAAGCCATCGCCTCGCCGATCGTGAGACGGTAATCACGGCTGATATCATCGACCGCATACAGGCGGTACACACCCGGATGCACATTCCCTATCCGGAAGAAGCCCGCAGAGTCCGTCTTGGCGATACGCAGGAAAGGAACTTTGGAGAGCACCGAATCAGACAGATCATCATGAATACCGACCGTGATCCCCTGCATAGGATTAAGCGTCTGGGCGTCATAGACATAACCGGTGGTCTCCAGCGTATCGATCTCCGGACCTGTGGAGAAATAAAACGAGAAGCCGTGAAGCGGTACCTTCTCTCGGAAATCGCACACAGCAGATCCGAAATCAATGGTATAGGTGGTGTTATCCCGCAACGAGTCCTGGAAATGAATCAGCAGTTTCTTACCCCGTGCCTTTACCTCAGGCGGATTCTGCTGGGGAGGAGACATTAACAGGTTCGCAGGCAGATTATCGAGCTGGATATATTCATTGAAAGAGACCTCTATGCGCTTGCCTTTGAACTCCAGCGCGCCTATCTCCGGCTCCGAATGAAGCGGCACAGGGGGAATAGAGTCTTTCGGTCCGCCTTGCGGGCCAATGCCTCTGTTCGCACAGCCAATGAGTGCCAGAGCCGTCATAACGATGAACAGATATCTTCTCATGGAGTATATATCAAAGGGGGTTAGAGTGATCGGAGTTCATACCCCTGCTCAAGCAGCCATTCGATAGCCTGCGGCAGGACAGCAAGCATACGCCCGTTGGATTTGAGGGAATCGTGAAAATTAATGATTGACCCGGCAGATGTGCGGCTTTTGATCAGCGCAAGCATGGCTTCGGGCGTTTGGGCGGCGTCATAGTCGCGCGTGAGTACATCCCAATAGATGAGCCGATAGCCGCGACGGACCAATGTACGCCGCTGCCAGAACCACGCCTTGCCGTACGGAGGGCGCATCAGACAGCTGCGCCGAGTGGTCAAGGAACGATTGACGGACAGACGGTGATCGATCGTGTTCTGGCATTTCGTCACATTCGCCAGATATGCCGAGCAGGAATGACGGATTCCCTTCATATGGTTATAGGTGTGATTGCCGATCGTGTGACCGGCTTTCAGCACCTGATCAAAGATATCCGGATGTTTGTCTATGTTCTCACCTACCATGAAGAAGGTAGCCTTCACCTGATAGCGGTCAAGGATCTCCAACACCGCAGGCGTAACCTCCGGGATAGGTCCGTCATCAAAGGTCAAATAAACCGCTTTACCCGTACGGAACACACCGTACGGGTACAAGCGCTGACAAATATGTCGCAAGGCGTTTACCATGCGAGAGACGAAGCACCAAGGATAGCAGCGTCGCTGTCCTTCAGATTCGATACAGAGACTGGGATCTTACCCTTCCAGATCGGCATGAGGTTCGCTTCCATGGCCTCGCGGATCGGATCCATGATCCAGTGACCCGCCTTGGTGAGACCGCCGAAAAGAATGATCGCTTCCGGAGAAGAGAAATGCACGTAGTCCGCCAGTTTCTCGCCGAGCAGACGACCGGTGTAATCAAAGATCTGCTTCGCTACCAGATCGCCTTTCTCCGCAGCGTCATAGACATCCTTGGAGGTGATATGATCGATATCATCGAGTTGGCGCAGGATCGTCGGCTGGGTGGTAGAAATGATAATCTCCTTCGCCGTACGCGCCACGCCGGTAGCCGAGGCATACGCCTCGATACAACCCTTCTGACCGCAACCGCAAAGGCGTCCGTTACCGGAATGATCCACCTTGCAGTGGCCCAACTCACCGGCAAATCCGTCATGACCGTACAGCAGTTTGCCGTCGATCACGATTCCCGATCCTACTCCGGTACCGAGGGTGATCACAATGAAATTCTTCATGCCTCGAGCCGAACCGTATATCATCTCTCCCTGCGCAGCCGCATTGGCGTCGTTGGTGATCGTACACTTGACACCCATGCGCTCACTGATGAGTTTAGCCAGAGGCACTACGCCTTTCCACGGCAAGTTAGGTGCCTGCTCAATGCAGCCCGAATAGTAATTGGCGTTCGGCGCACCGCAGCCTACACCCACTACATCGCTGAGCTGGATTCCTTCATCCGCCACAAGCTGGCGCATCCGCTCACAAAGGACATCGCAGTACTCGTTGATATCCGGGTATTGCGGCGTGGGAATACTACTACTGCGAAGAACCTGACCGTCTTCGTTAACCAAACCGAACTTGGTGCCAGTACCGCCCAAGTCAATTCCTAAAGCATACTTTTTCATGGTTAGTCTATTTTGATATCTTTGTTAACATTCTTGCTTCCCCAAAGGGCGTAATAAAGGATATAAGCCACCGCCAGGATCGGTACTATATATGAAACCATATATCCGGCATGTTTGGCTATCGAGCTTTGGATGAGCGGAACAATGCCACCGCCTACTACCATCATCATAAAGATTCCGGATGCCTTTGCAGTATACTTGCCGAGACCCTCTGTTGCCATATTGAAGATAGATCCCCACATAACTGAGGTACACAAACCTACAAGAACAATGAAGAGCGTGGCAATAGGCATCTCAACCATATCAAACGACCAGTTTGCAGGCAGATTGATTCGTACTGTATCGCACAGAATCATAGCCAACAACATCAATATGATTGCCAAAGAGGAAACAACACTGACCATGGTTTTCGAGCTTACTTTTCCGCCGACAAACGAACCAATCGTTCTTCCCACCAACATTAACAGCCAATAGAATCCCGCAATAAAAGAGGCAGAGGAAAAGTCTAATCCCGCAAAACTACCCGTTTCACCCGTCACTTTCAAATAGGAGATAAGCGTAGCGGGTACACCGACCTCAACTCCTACATAGAAGAAGATAGCTATCACGCCTAAAGTGAGATGTCTGAATGCCCACGGGCTGCGCTCATACACCGTACTGTCACCCGTTCTGCCCGGCTCGGCAATAGGAGTGACGAGCAGGATAAGAAAGATCAGCGCAAATACGCCCATCGCCATGTATAGCAACACATTGACATCGGATATTGCCGCTTGCTCAAGATCCACACCTGCACCTAAAATAGAACCTACAAGCATCGGAGTGAGTGTTCCGGACAGACTGTTGATCGTTCCGCCCGTTAGATTCAACTGGTTACCCTTATTACCGCCACCCCCAAGCAAGTTCAGCATCGGATTTACGACCGTATTCAACATACACACGCAGATTCCGGAGATGAAAGCGCCCAAGATATATACCCAGAACATACCTATTGAAGCTTCTCCAACACCGGACAAATACTGCACAAAGACGCCGATAAGACCGCATAACACGGCGGCTAAGGCTGTCTTCTTGTAGCCGTACTTGGCGAGAATGTTTCCAGCCGGAATTCCCATACACAGGTATGCAAGGAAATTCGCCATGTTTCCGAGCATTCCCATAGTCTCTTCCTGGGCTTCAGGAAACCATTCACCCCAGATCTTACCAACCGGTGCTGCCAGATTGGTTACAAATGAAATCATCGCATAGAGAAACATCATTGCGATGATCGTAATGATTGTTAATGAATTGTTTTTGTTTGTACTCATAGTATTTTATTTAAAGAATGAAAAATTAAGATATACGAATTACAGATTCTTCTCCAGAAAGTTCAACACCCGCTCGTGCATATGGGTGTAGTTGTTTCCTTTCTTGAGAAAATGATTGTCGTCCGGATAGAGTTGCATCTCAAACTGCTTACCCGCCTGCACCAGCGCATCGATATACTGCATTGTCTGCTGCACATGCACATTGTCGTCCCCCGTACCATGGATGATCAGCACGGATCCCTTCAGATCCTGCGCATGGGTCATCAACGAGGCATTACGATAACCGCGGCTGTTCACCTGCGGGCGACGCATATACCGCTCCGTATAAGCAGAGTCATATAGCCGCCAGTCCGTCACAGGCGCGATCGCCACGCCTGCCTTGAAGGGATGACCGACCGTACTCATAGTCATCAGCGTCTCGTAGCCGCCGTAACTCCAACCCATGACCGCCATACGCGAAGCGTCAATATCTTCGCGGCGACCGATAAATTCAGCCGCTGCTATCAGATCCTGCGCCTCTTTAATACCGAGATTCATATAGGTCTCATTGCGCCATTCCCGTCCGCGGCAGTCGCCTCCGCGGCTATCCACGATCAGCACCGCGTAGCCCTGCTCAACCAGCGCATATTCAAACCGCTTGCGCCAACGATTGAGCACACGCTGGCTCTGCGGACCCGAATAGTGCATGACTATCAAGGGAAATTGGTGACTGGTCATTGATGACGGGTGATTTTGGGGCAACATAAGCATTGCCTCCAACTCCTGGCCGTTACCGTTCGGAATACGCATGAGCGTCGGCTCGGGAATACCCGCAGCCTGCCATTCTTTTTGGACATCCGAATTGTCAAGAATGACCTCGACTTGCTTAGCACTTGATCTCGAGATAATACAGAGACGATAAGTATTCGGGGTTTCGAAAGACTGGTAGCAATCGATCATCTTTTTGTAATCCGCAGAGAAACGCGCCGTGTGGGTTCCTTCGCCGGAGGTCAGCGGAGAGATCTGACCATTCTTAAGCGAGAGGGCATATATCTGCCGCGTAGCGGGTGTAGGAGCAGCCTGATAATAGAGGATCTGGTTCTTCTCATCCACACCGTAAATTGCCGTCAGATCAATACCGTCCGGCGTGAGCACTTTCTGCTGTATTCCCTGACGGCTGTACAGATACGCCTTGCGCCAGCCGTCCTGCTCACTGAGCACTACGATCCGTCCGTCCGTCAACCACTGCCACTCGTCGAAAAGCGAGTAGTCCACGAAATAGGAATCGCTCTGTTCTTCGTACAAACGGTGCGAGACAGTAGAACGGGGATTGCAGGAGAAGACCTCCATCTTCGTCTGATCACGGTTGACTTTCAGCACAATCAACGCATCCGCCGTCCATCGCAGACGAGGGAAATAGACATCCTCTTCCGGATGGCTCTTCAGGTCCTTGATCGTCTGGATTGCTTTGGTAGCGATATCATAGACGCATACGGAAGCGCGCGCATTGGAGCAACCGGCTTTGGGGTAACGCAGGGTATCTGCCGAAGGGTACTGGGGATAACCAGTGCTATCGTCCAGATAGGTCTGCCATGCGAAAGAAGGCACCTCCGTCTCATCCAGGCGGACGAAAGCCAACTGCTTGCTATCCGGAGACCAGGCGAAGAGAGCCGTTGTGCCGAACTCCTCCTCGTATAACCAATCGGCAATACCGCTGATAATCTCCGTATCCGTCTCCTTGGTAACCGCAACCTCGGTGCCGAAATCAAGTTTATGGACATAAAGGTTATTATCCTTCGCAAACGCTACGTACCGTCCGTTCGGACTCATGACCGCGTCGCGCACCTTGCCGAGTTGAAATCCCTCACCCAGTTTTTTGCGTTTGTTCTTCCGGGTGTCCACCACATACCAGTCGGCAACCCTCGAGCGACGGAAAAGAATCTCTTCGTTTTCGCTCTCGATCGTGTATCGCGTAGAAACCGTCTCGTCTTGAGAAACAACCGTTTGCGCATTCAGAATACTGTCTTGCGCAGCCGCAGAAAGCGTCTTCGCGTTGTATTCACCCGCCAGAACAGCAGGCAGGATAGAAAGTATAGTTAGGATATTTATCATCGTCTTAATTGTTTTTGTCCGTTCTTAATGACCAACTCGTAAGGTCCGAACGGGAATCGATACTCATGTCCATCAGTCCGAATCGTTTCCATTCCTTGCGGGTGCTCGGGATGGCAGGTGTAAACGGGTTCCGTCTCCGGCTGCGCGATCATAAGTACCATGGGAGATGTCATTGGATCTGTTTGTAACAATCCAGCGTAAGTCGGTTGATCCTTCGCAACGTAAATATTCAGCCAAAGAACATAATTCTTGCCGCCGATCGTAGTATAAAAGAGCGTTTCCTCACCCTCATGATATACGCTCCATTCCGAGGCCTGAATCGCCATGCCCGTTCCCTGCCGACCGATTGGCTGACCGGTTCTCGTATGGGTGATATAGGCGGTATTATTATCAGTGAAAGTAAAGGTGTATTCCTGATCCTTATCGGAAGGATTAAGCGTCCCTGCCTGCATTTTTCCGTTCTCAGGAAGCCCCGTGAGCGTCTTCCTTGAATCACGATTTACGTACCGATATTTGCCATTAACAAGTTCAGTCACCACCTGTGCTTCGTTCTCCTCTTTCCCGCCATATACCGCCCATAGCGTGCAGTCCTCACTCGGCCTGAAGAGTGATCCAGAGGCAAGTAATACGGGTGTCTCATGTATTTCCCCGAACTCGGTCTCCGACCATCCCATAAAGATCCACTGCGCCGTGTCCGGCGCTGCCGGCAGAATAACTCCCGCTCCGCCTTGCGTCTCCGAGAGAGAACCGTATATATTATTTCCCGCCATCAGCGTCACCGTTTTCGCTTGCGCGGGCGTATAAGAAATCACGTATTTCTCAATATACAGCGAGTTTGTTGTCCCTTTCACGGAGATTGTAAGTTCTTGCACTCCTTCGAAGCGTTCCTCCAGCACGGCGATCGAATGATAGTCGCTATTATCGTATGCACCCGTCCAGTCACGGAAGGTACCCTCTTTGTATGCCCTCTCTTCTCCGTTAATCGTAATGGTGATAACACCGGCACCGGAGCTCTTATTGGATCGCATATACACCTCCACCCGATCAACTGTCATATCCTGCATGTGCGTCAGCGCAAGCACTGCCTCGTCGCCAGCACGGACTGTTCCTTTCTGGTAGGTACAACTGTATTGCGCACCCATACCCGGGGGACATCCTTCGCCTGTGACGGCATTCTTGCTCTCCACAGTCCAAGTCATCATCGATAATAAAATCAGCAATAAGCTCATACGCTCAAAAAAATACGCCGCAAAGGTACAAAAATATTTGCATATATCAAAATTTTTTTGTAATTTTGCAGCGTTTTTAGTACAAAAAGAATGTATAAGGCTTCAGATAAAATTTGCGATCTGATGGCACATGAGGAAGATGCCATCCGGATTATCAGTCGTTTTGGTTTAGGTATAGGTGTAGGTGAGATGACCATCGCGCAGGCATGCGACGCTCACAATGTGCATACGCCTACGTTTCTTGCGGTAGTCAATTACAAGGTCTTTCACCAGCGCGCACTGCCGGCGGATATTGATATCCGCACGCTCCAGCAGTACCTGAGGAATGCGCATACATATTTTCTGGATTTTCGGCTGCCAAGGCTGCGTCGTTCGCTGATTGAGGCGATCATCCCTGCAGACCCAAGTACAAAGATCCCTACCTTGATTCTTCGGTGCTATGACGAGTTCGTGGAGGAGATCCGCACCCATATTGAGCATGAGAACGAAGGCCGTTATGACGAGCATGAGCATGACGACCAACGGATAACGGATAAGTTGACGGAGATCAAAAATCTGATTATCAAATACTACCCTTCTGATTCCGTTACACAAGGCGGCACGATCACCAATACGCTGATCAGCGTCATGAGCGATTTGTGGCATACGGAACAGGATTTTGCGGACCATTGCGCAATCGAAGATGACATTCTCCGTCCGGCATTAGCACAGGCCCAGACACCCCGCAAGAGCCGCCATCAGGCATTGCCGGAGACGGAGGAACTGAGCGATCGTGAGCGCGATGTGCTGATCCAAGTGGTCAAGGGATTAAGCAATAAGGAGATCGCCGATGTGCTCTGTATCTCTACCCACACCGTGATCTCCCATCGCAAGAATATCACCCGCAAACTCGATATCCATTCCACAGCCGGACTGACGATCTACGCCATAGTCAACAAGCTCGTGGATATCAATTCGCTTTATTTATAAGCATGCAGTCCTCCGAGGATCGCGTTTACGCCAAAATAGGTAAACAGCACGAAGAGGAATGCCAGAATGCAGCATACATGGAAAGCAACCGTCTGGGTTGCTTTCGGTTTCCAATGGAGCATACCCGCATAGACAAGCAGGGTCACAAGCGCCCATACTTCTTTCGGATCCCAGCCCCAGTACCTGCCCCATGACAAGTTTGCCCAAATGGCACCGATAAAGATACCGATCGTCAGGCAGAAGATCGCCGGATAGAGCAGCACCTGCGATAGGGTCTGTATCTTCTCACGCAGAGAGGAGGCACAGAGACCGATAATACCGTTCACCATAATCAGGCCAAATAAGGTATAGGCGACCATGATCACCGCCACGTGAATACCTAACAGCGGCGTCTGCAGCACCGGTTGCAGAGGCGGTTTGGGCGTCACCACGCGCGTCATGACGCAAGCTAAAGCAAGGATCACCACCGGCAGAATATAAAGCACAATCTTATGCTGCTTCTGCAGCAAGGAACGGAATCGTGTGCCACGCTGGAAGAAGAAAGCGATGATGCTCAGCAATAACAAGCCATAGCCGGCATATGTCACGCCGGTGCCCCAACGATCATAACTATAGGTCAGCACTACGCCCTTCCCGTCGCTGTCATAGTCGGCTTGGCAGAACCGGAAACCGTGGTACTTGAGCGGCTTATTCATACGGATCGTACCCTCATCAATAGAGAGCGGTTGACGGCTGCGGTCAAGCATCCGCAGTTCCGTTATATAATCCGCCGGTGCCTGACCGTCCTCGCCATACACAATCTGAAAATCCCATAAGAAGAGACTCACCGACGCACCGTGTGCTGTGACCGGCACTGCCTGATCATTGCGCAGATGCACTTCGCCCTGAACACCCCATAGATGGGTAATCAGCGAACCGGCAAGGATCACTACAAAGGAGAAATGAAGCAAGAAGGTGATAATCTGGGTCCGCCACATGGGCGTCGTACAGATATACACCATTCCGCTGATTGCTGCCGCAGCCCATAATGCGATTGTCCATGGCGCAGTATAGATATAGTGCGCAGCAAACGCAGTGCCGTAGATATGCTCTACGACACTGCCTGCTATCAGCAACAAAAGGATTACTCCCATCAGGGAGAAACTAAACGGACGAAGAAAACGTTGCATTAGATAGCATTGATAAAGGCGACAACAGCGTCACGGTCTTCTTTCGGAAGATTGTAGAACTGCTGGGTCGGGTAATACGCATCACTCTCCTCGCTGTAACCGTGCCACATGATTGCTTCTATGACATTACGCGCACGGGTATCATGCATACGTGCCTCGTATACATCGCCTGTGGCCTGCCGGTGCAGACCGCGTCCCCAGAGCGGCGTCGTACGGCACCATCCGGTACGGATATCATTCTCCATGTGGAGTTTATGCTGCACCATATCAGTGTACGGCCAGATCTTCTGGTTCGGGTGGCGAGGCAGTTTGCCGTCTCCTGCAGTAAAGAAGCCGTTCGGGTCACGGATCTCATCCGGACCGGTAGTCCATGTAGGACGATGACAGTAATCGCAACCGATCTGGGTGAAGAGTTCTTTGCCGCGCAGCACTTTCTCGTCCGTCACGTTACGCGCAGCCGGAACGGCCAGACCGCGATGCCAAACCATTACCTGAGTAAACTCTTCATCGCTCATCTCTGCGGGCAGCGTTTTGCTGGTCAGGAAGGCATAGATGTTCGCTTCTGCGTCATCGGTGTACCACTCCGAATGTTCTTTCTTCGGATCGATCTGCGCGATATACTCCGCAAATCCCGCCTGTACAGCAGGGTCTTTGGATGCGTACTCCGCATAGATCTTACCGTTGAGATCCAGATAATGGTACTGACGGTCGGAACGGGTTACATTGGTGATATTCCAGATCGCGTTAGCTCCTGCTGCATCCTGCAGAGGACCACGGCTCAGTGCATATGTGAAACGCTTCGGTCCCCATTGGGCATCGTTCTTGTAATAACCGCTCTCTACCATTCCGCCTTTGTAAATAGCGGGGTTCAGACCGTTCTTGAGTTTGCCGTCGGCTTCCTCTTTGGCGTACTGCGCAATGATATCCTCATCGGTGATGGCGTCAAGCAGACCGGTACCATAGACCCCGATCGTATTCTCCAACAGCACCTCATATCCTTCGCTTTCCAGCAGTCCGTCCGGATCGCGGTAACCCTGATTGTACACATACACCGCCTCTTTCGGCATCTTCACCTCCGGATAGCGAAGTTCGTAGGTCTCGCCGTCAGCGAACTTGTTACCATGCTCATCGGTAGCGGTCTTCCAGGTCACTGTGATCATGTCTGGATCCAGCGGAGCAGGGAAAGGCTTGGCGCCGAAGAGTTGCGGCATGCCGGCGAGCCAGGGCACATACGCCTGCGTAGCCGGATTGATCACTACGAGCAGTGTTCCATTTCCCTGGTGCGCTGCGTCATACGTACCTTCCGGCACAGAGGTGCCGTGGCTGTAGTTCGGGTGGCAGTGCTGGCACGACGAACGGACATACACCGGTCCTAATCCATGCTGACGCCCCGTAGCGTTGGTCACGAAATCTTTCTCAGCGATGTTATCTCCGTTAGCGAAAGCCGTTCCTAACCCCGCTTGGTCGGTAGCGGGAGTCGGTTGACGGAACGCCATCGAAGAGTTGTTCTTCGTCGTACCCTCCTTACCGCCGGTGTAGTACCAGTCCGGCATGTCAGTGGTAGGGGTCGTTCCCGGATCCGGCTTACAACCCACGAGAGCAACTGCTGCAAAAGCCATTAAAAATAGTTGTTTTTTCATAAGATATTTTGTTTTGTTTGATTGGTCGACATGTCGTCTTATTCTGCGAGTAGCGCCAGTACCTCATCGTCCAGCACTTCCTCCAGCGCTTTCACCTTCTCGATCGCTTCGCCTACTTTGGCGTCCGTAGCGTTATGCTCGAAATCTTCGATCAGACCGATGGCTTCGATCGCGTCCGCAATGGCTTTGCGTACCTTGGTATCCAGTTCTGCGTTTTTCGATTTTACATAATCGGAGATCGAAGCGTCACCGGCTTGTGCGCCCTGATATGCGTGCTCTATCGAACGGATGTTATCCGCAAAATCGATCGTAGAGGTGCAGCTGTACGGGCTCTCCAGGTAATCCGGATCAGCAGCCGTGTAGGGGTTGCCCATCTTCAGGTCTGCTACCTCACCGGCGATATCTACCGCACCGGAGATGATCTCCTCTGCGGCTGCCTGATAGGACACATAGATCGAACCCGGTTTGCCGGCATTGATCATATAAGAGCCGTAGTTTTCGCCGTAACTCATCGATTCGCCTTCTTCGTCGGTGATGAGTGCCTCTTTAGCTTCGCTGAGTTTGCCGCCCGACCAGCTATCCTCAAGCAGGATTGCCTGTTGCGCCAGATCCTCTACGATACCCACCAGATAAACGGCTTCTGCATGCGTGAGGTTAGCAGCGTGGGTCTTGCCGGTTCCAATAGCGCGGCCGTCTACGATCTCTGACTCAAAGAGCAGGTACTCAGCAGCGTGAAAACCCTTGAGGGCATAGCCCAGTTTGTCGCCTACGTATGCACCACCCTCTTCCTCGATCTGAGCCATCTGGTCGGGGTTGTTGAGCAGCGCATTCATGGCGTTGAAATCCAATGGCCATGAATCGATGTGCGGATCAATAGTGTGACCGGCAGCAGGACCGTAGAGGAATGCCTCGCTCTGCTCCCAGTGCTTACGCATGGCGCGCCAAGCCGTACCGGCCTCCGCCATCAGTGTTGAATAATCCTCTTCGGCTTCCTGAGCCTTCAGGATCTGTTCGCATTTGTCCAGGAGCACCAGACCTTCGTCTGCCATTGCGCTGTAGGTAGCAATTACCGTGTTGTTAACATAAGGCGCCATGGCTTTCTCCAAAGCTGCCTCTTTGTCAGAAGTAACACCCGTGTTACCGTTCTGATTGCATGCGGCCAAACCGGCTACGCATGCAGCACATAGTGCAAATTTGAAAATCTTTCTCATTGAGATGATAAAATAATTAAATTGTTACTATATACTCTTCGTCGTTTAATTCAGTTTATAGAACCCTGCATAGACGATACCTACTGCTATCTGGGGTTCGTCGTTGTAGAGTTTTCCGCGCGTACCGTCCGCGCGCACACCATCCTTTAATATACCATAAGAGAACTCCGCCTTCACGCCGATCTGCTTGATCGGAAAATAGTTGATACCTACAGCCGCTCTATGGCGTCCGCACCAGGGATACATATCGGTTGCCTTACCGTCGTAGCGGAACATTGAGTCGTAGTACTCGTAGCGGGCAAAAAGATAGAATTTCTGCTGCTTCTCCACCAGTTTGCGGTTCAGCGAGAAGAAATCATAACCGGCTTCTATACCGGCGGCGAAAGCATCCGAAGCCACCCATTGCTTGCTTGACACAGAGCCTTTGCGCATGGCAATATTATACTGGGTGATTTTCGCGGCATCGCTCAGATGACCGTACGTAGCGCTTCCGCGCACAACCACACCGTAGTCGTTATACGCGAAATCGAACGAACCGATGGTCACCGTGCCTTTCACATCCTTGTAGGCACTTGCGTCTAACTCCACATTGCTCTTGCTGAGCGTGTTACGGAAGGAGTTGCCGCAGTAGCCCGAGAGGGACAGACGAAGCCCTTTCACTCCCGTATAGTCCACTCTTGCCGCGCCGGCAAACACATTCGCCAATTTGAATTCATAAGGGCTGCCTGCACCGGGTTTGATCCAGTTCTTGCGGTTAAACCGGTCGCTGTCGAGTCCCGGAAGGAACATCGCCTGATAATGCCATCCGTTCTTGGTGGAGCCCATAAAAGTCAATGCCACCTCATGCCATGTGCTGGGAATGATCGAGAACTCGCCTTCGGGACGATAGACGCCGAAATACTCGGTCGATTCATGGTGGGCATTCAGTCCGCCTACCGGAATCACCTGCATACCGGCGCGGAGGATCGCATACCGGTTAAAACGCTTCTGGAGCCAGAACTGCTCTAATGCCACCTCGCCGCCGCGCTCGATCTCGCTCTCGTATTCGCCGCCTTCTTCTTCCTCGATCTCGATGGCGCTCTCCGTGCCGCCGTGCTCGAACTCGATCTCCGTACCTACGCTCCAGCCTCTGCCGAAATCATACCCCATATAAATCACCACATGGGGCAGATCGAACTCGCCGTAATGGTCGCCGGCGAACCGCTGCGGGTTCTGACCGTAACGGAGATAGTTGTTGGAATAGAAGCAGTGTTTGGCTGTGATCTCGCCATAACCGCCGATAATAAAGCGGTGCGAACGCTCCTCAGTCCCTATTTTTGGGGATACACTGTCGCGTGCAGGCTCTTGGCTTTTCGGAGCCTCCGAAACCTGTTTCTCCAATCGTTCTACGCGTTGGAGCAGGTTCTGCAGATCAGCCGCACTCACCGTAATAGAATCATTTGCACGCATACACAATGCGCACATAATCAATATGTTAACAAGGCATATACGCCTTATCGCCTCTTGATATTGTCTTAATTTCATAATACCTTTGCAATACTTCTTGTTTCGTAATGCAAAGGTACTACATTTTGGGGGATTACGCAATCCCTTATTTTAGGGAATATTTATCGCTCATTGTAGGCTTCAAGTGCCTTGCGGAGGACGATCATTGCTTTGCCCAGATCCTCTTTATTGAGCACGTATGCCATACGCACCTGATGGCGGCCTTCTTCCGGATTGGTGTAGAATCCCGTGCCGGGCGCCATCATCACGGTTGCACCTTCGTAACTGAAATCCGTGAGGCACCATTTGCAGAATTTCTCCACATCGTCCACCGGCAGCTCCACCATCACATAGAAAGCCCCTGTGGGCGCAGGAGCGAACACGCCCGGAATCTGATTGAGTTGGTCGATCAGGAAATTACGGCGGCCCAAATACTCGTCATACACCTCCTGCATGTATTCCTCCGGTGTGGAAAGCGATGCCTCGGCTACCACCTGACCGAAAAGAGGGGGCGACAGACGTGCCTGGCAGAATTTCATCACCGCCTCGCGCACGGCTTTGTTCTTGGTGATCAGCGCACCGATGCGGATACCACACTCGCTATAACGCTTCGAGACGGAGTCTACGAGGATCACGTTCTCTTCTATTCCCTCGAGGTGGCAGGCGGAGATATACGGCGATTTGGTATAGATAAACTCGCGGTACACCTCGTCCGAGATCAGATAGAGGTTGTATTTCTTCACCAAGTCGCGTATCTGGCGCATCTCTTGCTTGGTATAGAGGTAGCCTGTCGGGTTATTGGGGTTGCATATCAGGATCGCACGGGTCTTAGGCGTGATCTGCTTCTCAAACTCCTCCACCGGAGGCAGTTTGAAGCCGTTCTTGATATCCGTCTTCACCGATTTGACCACGGCGCCGGCTGAGATAGCGAAAGCCATGTAGTTGGCGTAAGAGGGATCGGTCACGATGATCTCGTCGCCCGGGTTGAGACAACTCATATAGGCGAACATGATCGCTTCCGAACCGCCTGCTGTGATGATGATCTCATCCGGCGAGAGGTCGATCCCGTAGTCGGCATAGTAGCTAACCATCTTCGTTCGCAGCGATTTGAGGCCCTGTGAAGGGGAATAACTGAGTATATCCTGACGGAAGTTCTTCACCGCCTCAAGTGCCTGCGGAGGCGTCTGGATATCCGGCTGACCGATATTCAGATGATACACATGTACGCCGGCTAACTTGGCGGCATCGGCGTATTTGGCTAATTTACGGATCGGGCTCTCCGGCATTGATTGCGCCCGTAATGAAATTTCCATCTTGTATTTCGTAATTTTTAATCTTCAAATCTTTTCTCCAGCGCAGTCCGGAAGGCTTCCATGCCGCCTAAATCCTGTATCTCACGCAGGTTACGCACCCGCTGACGGACGGAGGCGACGGCATGTTTCTGCAACTTGGCTGCGGAGGGCGTGATCGCTTGCTCCAAGGCGTCCAGATTGACATCATACAGCATTGATGCGTGAACCACCGTTCCTGTAGCCGTGGTATAGCAGGCGGTGCCGGCGACCTTCCTGTCGCCTACCATAATGTCGTTATGCGCCGTCGTGACGGCTTCGTATCCCAAAGCGTGCAAACCATCCGCAAGGAGGTGCAGAAACCGCTCAAACACCGTCTGGGAATGGATGCTCGGAGAGATAAAAGAGACCATCAGATTACCTCGGTCGGCATAGACGCATCCTCCTCCGCTCTGCCGTTGCACCACGCGTATGCCGTGCGAGGAGCAGTAAGCTTCGTTCACCTCCTGCTCACGGATCTGATGGCGGCCGTAGATCACTGTCGGATCGACGATCCACGTGAAGAGCGTCTCATGCTCCACCGTCTTCACCATCTCCGCCTCCCGAGCCAAGTACTCCTCCAGCGCCAAACCTTCTATGACCCGATCAATTCTCAATTCTCAATTCTCAATTCACAATTCTTAACAGCACACCGGTTCGGGCAACTCTGCGCCGCGGCAGAACCGGCGTTTGATATCGCGGTCGTCGCCTAAATAGATATAACGCTCCAGCCGTTGCGGAAGGGTGTAGTTATCGTGATTCAGATAACTGTCGTCCACCACCAGCGCGTCGAACTCGTAGCCTTTCTCGAACGAACCCACTTTGCCGAAGAACGAACCGCCGCCTTTGGTAGCGAGATAGAATACCTCGCTCAGGCTCAGGAAAGACATCTCTCCGCGCGTCTGGGCGTAGTTCAGTTTCGATACCTGGATCGCGTACTGCATTACCCTCAGCATGGACATGTGGTGTCCTGCCGACACATCGGTTCCAAGCGCCACATGAATTCCTGCATCAAGGAACTTGCGAATAGGTGCCATCCCGCTGCTGAGATTGCTGTTCGAGGTCGGGCAATGCACCACATACACGCCGTTCTTGCGCATGAGTTCCATCTCTTCGCCGTCCGTGTAACAGCAGTGCGCCATCAGCGTAGGCGTCTGGCCGAAGAGGCCGTATTTATCGTAAGCGCCGCCGTAACAGGTTGTGTCCGGCTCCAGTTCTTTCACCCAGTCGATCTCCGAACGGTTCTCCGACAGATGGCTCTGCACCGGCAAACCCGTCTCGGCAGCGTATGCACCTAACGCGCGGAGCATCTTGTCCGAACAGGACGGTACGAACCGTGGCGTGACGATCGGCTTCACCAGACCGTTGTTGCCGTGTTTCTCCAGATGCTTCTTGAGCATCGTCATGCCGGCTATCACCTCGTCCGTCGTGTTGCTCAGGTTCTCGGGGCTGTTCCTGTTCATGCCCACCAGACCTACATAAGCACCCATTCCTGCCTGCACAAAGAGATCGGCCAAGATACGGGTCGCCTCCGGATGGATCGTCCCGAACACCGCGCTGCGCATCGTGCCCTGCATCCATAGCTCGTGTACGAAACGGCGGTACATACGCGCTGCGTACGCGCTATCCTTATATTTCGCTTCTTCCGGGAAGGTATAGGTGTTCAGCCATGGCAGCAACTCCAGATCAAGCGCCAGACCGAGGTTGCGGTATTGCGGCGCATGGACATGCAGGTCGTTGAATGCCGGAATAATCAGCTTGTCCCCGAAATCCGCCACCTGCCGCCAGTCGGTCTTCGACGGCTTCTTGGCATAAACGCCTTCAACGATTCCGTTACTGCGCACGGTTATATAGCCGTGTGGCACGATCACCAACTCTCCCGGAGTCGGCGTATAAAGAATATTTCCGCGATATACTTTCATAGTGTTTTCACCTTTGCGGCTGCAAAGGTAATGTTTTTTTCTGACATGTGCAAATAAAAAGTGTTTCCACTGCATTTTTTGTTGAAAATCGCCTTTCCTCTTGCATATGTCAAAAAAATATACTACCTTTGCAGCCGTTTTCAAAAATAGCTATTATGGAGAGTAAATACAATCCGACAGACATTGAAGCCCGCTGGTACCAATACTGGCTGGACAATAAGTTGTTTCACTCCGAGCCGGACGGCCGTGAGCCTTATACCATCGTCATTCCGCCGCCCAACGTAACGGGCGTGCTGCATATGGGTCACGTGCTGAACGAGACGATTCAGGATATCCTCGTCCGTCGTGCGCGCCTCGAAGGCAAGAATGCCTGCTGGGTGCCGGGAACGGATCATGCGTCGATTGCTACCGAAGCGAAGGTGATCAAGCGCCTCAAGGAACAAGGTATCAACAAATCCGACCTCACCCGTGAGCAGTTCCTCAAGCACGCTTGGGACTGGACCGACGAGCACGGAGGCATCATCCTCAAGCAGCTCCGCAAACTGGGCTGTTCCTGCGACTGGGACCGCACCTCTTTCACGATGGACGAGACCCGTTCGAAAGCCGTGATCAAAGTCTTCTGCGACCTCTATAAGAAAGGCCTCATCTACCGCGGACTGCGTATGGTCAACTGGGATCCGGAGCGTCAGACCGCCCTCTCTGACGAGGAGGTGATCTATCACGAGGAGCACAGCAAGTTCTACTACCTGCGCTACAAAGTGGCGGAGCCGGGTGTCACCAACCCCGAGACCGGAGCAGACTACGCAGTAGTGGCTACCACCCGTCCGGAGACCATCTTCGGCGATATAGCCGTCTGCATCAACCCCAAGGAGGAGAAGAACCAGTGGCTGAAGGGCAAACACGTGATCGTGCCGGGTGTAGGCCGTGTTATCCCCATCATCGAGGACCGCTACGTGGAGATCGGTTTCGGTACCGGTTGCCTCAAAGTGACGCCGGCGCACGATGTGAACGACTATGCCTTAGGACAGAAATACGACCTCAAGACTATTGACATCTTCACGCCGGACGCCCATCTGAACATGGACGCGGTAGAGGAAGAGTTGCAGCCCAACGTACGCAAGTATCACGGCATGGACCGCTTCGACTGCCGCAAGCAGATCGTTGAGGATCTCAAAGCGCTTGATCTCGTGGAGAAAGTGGAGGACTACGACAACAAGGTCGGTTATTCCGAGCGCACCAACGTGCCTATCGAGCCGCGGTTGAGTCTCCAGTGGTTTGTCAAGATGCAGCATTTTGCCGACATCGCCCTGCCGCCGGTAATGAACGACGAGATCGTCTTCTACCCTACCAAATACAAGAACACCTACCGCAACTGGCTCGAGAACATCAAAGACTGGTGTATCAGCCGCCAGCTCTGGTGGGGTCACCGCATTCCGGCTTGGTATGACGCGGAACTTCTTGCACAGACGGGGCTCGAGAACTACCCGGACGACAAGATCCTTGTCTGCGAAGGAGACCCGAATGTACAAGGGGACAATGTACAAGGTACAAAGGTGAAATGGGTTCAGGACGAAGGCGCTCTGGACACGTGGTTCAGCTCCTGGCTCTGGCCGATCAGTCTCTTTGACGGCATTGAGAAACCCGACAACAAGGAGATTCAGTATTACTACCCCACCGCCGATCTGGTAACGGGTCCGGATATCATCTTCTTCTGGGTGGCACGTATGATCATGGCAGGCTATGAATACATGGGCAAGATGCCGTTCAAGCATGTCTATTTCACAGGTATCGTGCGCGACAAGTTAGGCCGCAAGATGTCCAAGTCTCTCGGCAACAGTCCTGATCCGCTGGATCTGATCGAGCGTTTCGGTGCCGACGGTGTGCGTATGGGTATCCTGTTGAGCGCACCTGCCGGAAACGACATCCTTTATGATGACGCCCTCTGCGAACAAGGGCGTAACTTCTGCAACAAGATCTGGAACTGCTTCCGTCTCGTCAAAGGATGGGAAGTAAATGAGGAAATAGGAAAATGTGAAAATGAGAAAACAGGCAATGCCCAAGCCATCGCATGGTTCGACGCCAAGTTAGGCGAGACCGAAGCCGAAGTGGCAGACCTCTTCTCCAAATACCGTCTCTCCGAAGCCCTCATGGCGATATACAAGCTCTATACGGATGAGTTCAGCGGCTGGTATCTGGAGATGATCAAACCCGCTTACCAGCAACCGATTGACCGCGAGACCTACGAAGCGACACTCGCGTTCTTCGAGCGTCTGCTCCGTCTGCTCCACCCCTTCATGCCCTTCATCACCGAAGAACTATGGCACGAACTCTACACACGCAAAGAGGGCGAGAGTATCATGACTACATACAGCGAAGCGGTCTTACAGCGAAGCGGTCTTACTGCAAAGCGGTCCAATAGCGAAGCAGTCCTTGCCGAGGTTGAAAACCTCAAGCAAATAGTTGCCGGCGTACGTAATATCCGTGCGTCGAAGAACATTCCGCAGAAAGAGACTCTGACCCTCTGTTTCGACGGAGCGGACACCTACGAGTACGCCGCTTTGCTGCAGAAACTCGCCAATGTAGAACTGTCTTGCAGCGCAAGCGGTCATACAGCTACCTTCATCGTCGGCACGACGGAATATGCGGTCCCGATGGATGCCTTCATCAACGTGGAGGAAGAACTCAAGAAACTGGAGGCGGATCTTGCCCACCAGCAGGGATTCCTCCGCGGCGTCATGGCAAAACTCTCCAACGAGCGTTTTGTACAGAACGCCAAACCCGAGATCGTGGCTCTTGAGCAGAAGAAGAAAGCCGATGCCGAGTCCCGCATCGCCTCCCTCGAAGAGGCCATCAAAGCGTTAAAGGGCTGACGATCAGCCATGCCCTTTCCCGATAAGGACAGGCACTTGCTCTTTCCCGATAACGAATGGCATTTGAACTAACCAATAACGACCGCCAGAACAGGCGGTCGTTATTTTTCACATTTCCTTTGTACTTTACTCTAAATAAGCAAGCGTGCCTGTTGCTCTTTTTTATGCCCTTCTGTCAAAAAAACGTTCCTTTTTCTTGTACATGTCATTTTTTTGTAGTAAATTTGCACGCAAATTTGTTTCGAATAGAAGTTATAAAGCGAACTGCCGAACTTACTGCCGAAAAAAGTAATAAAGAAATTATTGATTATATATGAATCCATATTTAAAAAGATTATCTCATTTTAAACAAAAAAGGACAAATGTATCCAACCTATCGTGCATAAGTCTTTTTAGTGGAGGCGGAGGGCTTGATCTGGGTGCCTATCTCGCCGGATTCAACACTTTAATGGCAAGTGATATAATACCGGCATATATTTCAACAATCAAAAACAACTTGGAGGGTGTTAAAATATACACTGAAGATGCAATGCTGTTAACCCCTCAGTCCTTGCGTGAATTATCCGGATTGCAAGCGGGTGATTTGGATCTAATGATAGCAGGTCCGCCGTGCCAAGCCTTTAGTATTTTAGGAAGAAGGCAATCACTTAATGATCCACGTGGTCAATTAACCCCCAAATATATAGAATTGGTTGCAGGAGTACGCCCCAAAGCTTTCATTTTCGAAAATGTGCCCGGTCTCATGACAGTGAATGGAGGAAAAGATTTCAAAGAATTGTGGCAATTTATGCAAGACACAACGGGATATAATCTTTTTTGTCAAAAATGCAACGCAAAGGATTATGGAATTCCACAATCCCGAGAAAGAATAATTATCGTAGGATTCAGGCCAGACATAAATTGTGAAGATTTTGTATACCCCGATGGTCCTAGTGGGTATATGGCTACATCTCTTCCTAAGGCAGTCCCGAGCATGTGGGCTTTGGAAGATGTAGACGGACTTCCAAATCATTTGATTAGAATACATGGGGAGCGTGTCCGCGAACGCTATAATAAGATCAAACCGGGCGAACGGGATCGGACGGACCACACAGACCGCATTAAGCCAGATGTGCCTTCAGGAACCGTTCTTGTAGGTTCTTCGGCTGGCGGTGGAAGACCACATATCCACCCCTACGAACCGCGTGTTATTACGGTACGTGAAGCTGCCAGACTGCAGAGTTTTCCTGACTGGTATCAATTTTATGGTTCAACCACGGAACAATACAGACAAGTAGGCAACGCAGTGCCTGTACTCATGGCATATGAAATATTAATCAATGTGCGTAAAGTATTAGAAATGCAAAATATCTAATTATTTCACAACTATGTACCCAAATATCCCATATAAGGGGCTTTCTTGGCCTATAACTCAACATTCGGGCGTTATTTCCGAATCCATCATTCGCGGTCTTATTAATGCATGTATGTTATGTAGAGGTGAAGCAGCAGATAGCCAAGTGATTAACGAGTACATAGTTTCCCATAATTTATTGACATCTAATTTTCGCGCAGATTCAGGTCAAGTCGATGCATGGCGTGATTACCAACAGATTCTGAGCGAATTCGGGATTATCTATTCTACGCGTGTAAGCCAAGAAATACTATTAACCCCTCTTGCATTAGCCTACGCAGATGGAGATATTTCCTATCAAGAATTAATGACATTGCAGATATTGAAATATCAATATCCCAATGGACACAAGTCGCAACTTAGTCCATCTCTGAAAGCGGAGTTTGATTCTTTCCCATACGAATCTTTTACAGAATTTCAAACGGCTAATGGTATCCTGGTAAGGCCCGCGGTTGTAGTATGGTTAGTACTATATCACTTAATATCCAATGGAGAGGAAAACAAAATAACATTGGATGAAATGCAGACATATGTGGTTCGTTGTCTCAGAAATGAAGATGCGGCGCTTTGTGCCCAAACTATTACAGATTATAGACATAATGGTATATCAGGGTTAGACCCGTTGCCAAGAGCACGGCGAAATATGCAAGACTGGTTAAAGTTGTTAAACATCACACCTTTATTCGAACTAAGCCAAAACGGGCAATGTATTTCCCTTTCCTCATATTCTATAGAGCATTTTCAAGATATTCTTGAAATTTGTGAACAACTTTCTTTACCTGAAAGTTTCTGGTATTATTCGGGATCCAGAGATTACAAACATGATTGGTTCGGGTTCTATGGCGAATTTGATCTTAATATTAATCTAATTCCACATGAGGAAACTGCTATTGCGCCCAATACTGCGGCTACATCACCATCCCAACATCACACATATTCAGGTCATATAGGTAACGGTGAAGCAAGAGAGGTTTCGTTTCAGGCTTACACACCCATTAGTTTACCTCAAGAGTCAGGCAGTAGGCAAGTTGTTTCCATTTACGATTTCAAGAAGTCAAGAGAAGGAAGAAAGTTGCATGACGAGATGGTGAATATTATAGCTAAAAGATGTGTAGATAAGGGAGCTGAGGTATACTATGATTCCAACACGATAGATTTGTATGCAAAGTACAAAGGAAACGATTTTATAGTTGAGGTAAAGAGTATCACTCCCAATAATTTTGTAGACAGATTAAGATCTGCTATAGGTCAAGTAAAACAATATGATTATATGTTGCAGGCAACAATGCCTCGCAGACTAGGCTTGGCTTTCACTGCTCCTATCCCGACTAATTCATGGATTATACCTTTTGTTACCCGGCATCTCCATATGGATTTGCTCTCATTTAACTCAAATAATCTTGAAGTGAAAAGCGAATCTCAAATTGCCAATGAGTTATATGGATAAGACGAATTATCCTTTAATGCAGTAAATCATACCTCAATCCGGAGGCCATCAAGCGCACAGGTATCCGGACACCTGCGCTAGTACAGCAAAAACTCGAAGAAGCCATCAAAGCGTTAAAGGGCTGACGATCAGCCATGCCCTTTCCCGATAAGGACAGGCACTTGCTCTTTCCCAATAACGACCGCCAGAACAGGCGGTCGTTATTTTTCACATTTCCTTTGTACTTTACGTAGCCTCAGACTCTTTTTTATGCCCTTCTGTCAAAAAAAGCAGTACTTTTGCACCCGTTTTCTGAGGAGAGTTGTCTGAGTGGTCGAAAGAGCCGCACTCGAAATGCGGTATATGTATTACACGTATCGGGGGTTCGAATCCCTCACTCTCCGCAAAGCTACTGCTTACCATTAAATTTCCGGATAATAGCCGCCTTTTTTAGCAACGCCGCGGAAGGAGATTTGTTTCTTGGCGGTCAGCTCTTTGAGATAGCGCTGGGTGGTACGAAGGCTGCGACCTAAACGGACAGACAAAAGAGGTGCATTCAGTCCCGGATTGTTTGTAATCGTTTCCAATAACCGTTGCGCGAAATCCTCCGCTTTCGGAGCCGGCTCATTTGCCCGGAACAATCGCAGAATGTCCAATTGGGTCATGATCACCCGGTCGGCTATAAAACTGTTGAAAACAGCTGCGTCTTTATGTCCCGTTTCCAAGGCTGCAACATATTCCGAGCGGGTAACTGCAGGAATGATAGCGATATTATAATCGTTGCGCAGCAATGCCAGATTCATAAGCAACCGTGCTACACGGCCGTTGCCGTCTATAAACGGATGGATATATACAAACCGTTTGTGTATTTCCGCCGCCAGCAAAACGGGGTGCATCTTTCCTTCATGATTCATGTACCATTGTACCAACTGTTGCATTCGTTTGCTGATCTCCGTTACCGGTGCAACCGGATATTGGCTGCCGCTGATAAAAACAGGCACTTTCCTGTACTCACCGGCTTTCTCTGCGTCCACTTGCTGATAGAATAGTTTATGAAGCGTACGTATTGTATCTTCCGTAATTGGCGCATCATGGCTCAGTTCGTAGAGGTAATCATATGCTTTGGCATGCCCTACAGCCTCATACACATCGCGTAACGGCTTGCCTTCAATAGTCAAACCGTCTTCTATTACAATCTTCGTTTCCGATTCGGTCAGACTGTTTCCTTCCAGCGCATTGCTCGTATAGGTCAAACCGACACGGTAATACTCGCGCAGCGATTGCAGCGTTTCATTGCTCAAGGGCCTGAATGCCCATAACTGTTGTTGCTGTCGCTCACATTGAGCTAATTTCTTTTGTAACTCAGACGCCATAATATCTATGTTTTATACCGCCAAATGGCTGATTTTATACCGCCATTTGCTGTTTTACACCGCCAATTCTGCCGCAAAGGTACTGCTTTTTTTTGACATATGCAAGGAATGGTCATTTTTTTTCGGGTTGCAGCTGATAGTCAAACCGTTACAGAGAAAGTGCAAAAAAAGATGCAGAATGTTTTGTAAATTCGATAAAAAGCAGTACCTTTGCAGCCACTTTCCGACCTGACACCAACTATGACTGATCGCTCAACAGGTGGTGAATGTCTATATACAACAGAACTACGGACCTATTAACATCAATTCCAATGTCACTCTTCATTAACACCAACAACGGCCCGATCTATTCCGGCTGTAATGTCACGGTCATCAACGGCAAGACGGAGACCACTCCTGCTGCCGCACCCGTCCGTCCCGAACCCGCCACCGAGGATGTAGAACCGGTGGATACATCGTTCCGCCTGCTCACGGACCAATGCCGCAAGGAGGGCAAAGCGCAAGCCGTGGAAGACGAACTGAGAAGCGCTGCCAACGGTTCGGCGGCAAAGTTAGTCGCGGCCATCCGAACCAACGAAGCACTCGGTTATCTCGACACCAAGAACATGAGTTCGCAGGCTCTTTATGACGCGTTGAACGATCATTTCGGGCTCAGATACAGATACCAGAACTTTGCCAAATACCGCAGAGATTAGTAGATTTTAGTATATATACTCAGTCGATTTCAGTATAGATTTAGTAGATAATAGTCTATAATAGTATAGAATGGCAGTCACAATTTCCGTGGCTGCTTTTTTTGTTATACCTTTGCAGCGGATTTCCAAAAAATTGTCTTCAATTGTCTTTAATTGTAGACCACAAAAGATAAGTCAACAATTATCCACAATTACCAACAATTATCAAAATTGTCTTAAAGACAAGCCAGCAATGAAAAGAAATTGTCTTCAATTGTTTTTAATTGTTGACCAATAAAAAACATTATTAACCCGCGAAAGGTTTGTGTGTCCGCACGTGCATTGAGTGGCCACTCGCATACAGCCCACGCACAAAACTTTTACACATTATGACAACCAACCATTCAACCAACCATTCAAACAACATCAAACCGGCACTTTTTTCGCTGCGCCGGTAGCAAGCACGAAGCGCCCTAGGTCTCCTAGGCCTCCTAGCGAAAAAGAAAACCAATAAGAAAAAAGAACCAAAAAAGAATTAAAAAAGAAAAAGGCAGCAGCTGTAACGTTATCTTTGTTATAGCATAGTATAGCGGGATGGCTGCTGCTGCAATTTTTGAAGAATATGGAAACAATTATCTTTAATGATCTATGGCAGCTGCTGCAGCCTTCTGAGACATTCGATACAAGAGGTCGTTTCGAGAGTTGTTTTGCACGCTGGAACCGGTGGGATCCTGCCAAAAGGACACGCATCTATGAGCAGATAGCTGCCAAGCGGCAAAAGGGCGGGTTCATTCATCCCAATCCTTGTTTTGCACTCGATGATGCAGCGCAGGAAGACGAAACGCAGCAAGCCCGAGCCGCTGTCCGCCGTCAGCCCCAAACCCTCTCATACGCCGACTATTACACCCGTTACGGCACGACGGAGGAATGCGACGGCTGGAAACGGCACTATCTCCCCGAACAACAAAAAAAAATCTACGTAAAAAACTAAAAAAGGTAGTCGCCCGAAAGAAGGGGAAAATACAGTTTTTTGATAAAATTCCCACCTGCCAAGGAACACATTGTTCACTTTTGAACTATCTTTGCACTCGATTTGAGAAAAAGATGTTCCACGACACGGGTTGACCACGGGTTGCCCTCGACATGACCCCGACATGACCACGGCGTGGAACAATGAAGAAGACCGCGGCAAGCCGGAGAGGAAATAGAAAGTCGAAAGACCGCGGCAAGCCGCTCAAAGTAGAAAACGAAAATGCGGCAGGACGGCTACGGATGTAGCCTAATGGGCACCGGCTTTTGCCCTCTTGTGAGCAAGCTCCCAGAGTTCAAAAACCAATACCCATTCCGCCCGACTTCAATAAGTCGTCCGTCTGCCTTACAAAAATAATAAAAATAAGAAAAATCTATGCAGCGCGAAGCGATGGACAATTCACAATTCACAATTCACAATTCACAATTCACAATTCACAATGCACAATGGACTATTCACAATGGATCCGCATGGTATTTTTCTCATTTTCCATCCCGAAGGGATATTTTTGTAAGGCGGTAGTACGGCACCATTGAGTGCCGGACGGAACGGGGCTTGGGGCGGCTGAACGAGGAGCTTGCTCATCGGGCTGACGAACCATAGCCGCGTACAGGCTCTTCGGAGCCGAACCGCCGCATTTTCGATTTAATGCAAGGGGCGGTGCTGCGATTGCTTCCAGCGCTTGAGCTCGATCTGCATTTGGTTGCGGGTCTGCGGCGTGCAGAAGGTGTCGGCGAAACGCTCCCATATATACCGCACAGCAAGCGGCGACGGATGCACCAGATCATCGGCATAGAAACGGTAGTCGCGCAGTTCGTCAAGGAGGATCTCGTAGGATGCGAAATACTGAACGCTTCGCTTGTAAGACTGGTTCACCATTTCATTCACAGCCATGAGAAGCGTGGCCTTGGAGAGTTGGTTCTCATGCAGTCCGTCCCGGATATGCCGTATAGGCGAGACGGTGAAGATCCAATGCTTATCGGGATAGCGTTCTATGACCGGTTGCCACGCCGAGACGATCTCGTCCACCGTCAGCCGGCGGCGCGTGAACCACGACTCCGGCATCTTGTGGCAGTTGGCGACAACAAGACCGGCTTTGCCTGACAGACCGCCTTGCTGACAGACCGTTTCACTGATAGATCGTCCTTCGGACTGACAGACCGATTTTGCATTTACCATTTCATAGACCCAGGCGGTGCCGAACGTGACGATCACCACGGTAGCTTCACGCAAGGCCTTCTGCATCTCTGCAACGGATTGCGCCACCGCCGCTTCCGCTTCCTCTTTCGTCGGCCGCGAGAACGAACCGTGGTGCGCCATGGAGTGCCAGAGACCGTCATACTCAATCAACTGTGAATTGTGAATTGTGCATTGTGAATTGTAATCGATCGCCTGTGCGATGGAGAGCGGGTTATAGAGCGTGCCGAAGGGATTGCAGGTGACCTGCATGTTCCGCTGCTGCATCTGCTCACCGATCTCGTCGGAGAAACACGAACCCAGCATGAGGATCTTGTCCTCATAACCGATCTTCCATGCGGAAGGCTTGATCTCTATCTCTGTTTGGAGTTTCACCACAATTCACAATTCACAATTCACAATTCACAATTCACAATTCTCAATTCTCAATTCTCAATTACTCAAAGTGCATCACTTTTGCCGGACTGATCTTCGCAATGATCATCGAGGGCAGGAGGAGGATAAGCATAGAGAGCACGACCGTGACCACATTCAGGGCGATGATCCATCCCCAGGCAAACGCAACCGGCACATAGCTGACATAATAGGTAGCCGCCTCAAGGGGCACAATGTGCGTGAAATACTGGACCGCCGCCAGCGACAGACCGACAGCGTTACCCCATAGCACTCCTTTGACAATCAGCATGGAGGCTTGTGTGAGGAAGATCCGGCGCACGAACCGGTTATCGGCTCCCAGCGCCTTGAGCGTACCGATGAGCTGCACGCCGTCAAGGATCAGGATGATCAGCCCGGACACCATGTTGAAACCGGCAACCAGAAGCATCAGCACAATGATCACCACCACATTCATATCCAGCAGATCCAGCCACGCAAAGATAGCAGGGTTCTGCTGCTGAAGGGTCTGCACATAGTACGCGCGATAGCCGTTCTCGTCCATCTCATAGACCAGTGCAAAATAGATATCATCGGCTACGGACTCCAGTTCCCGCAGATCATCCACGAGGATCTCCACACCCGAATAAGTGTTATTCCCCCACGACTGCAATCTCCGCGCCGTTTCGAGCGGCGTAACGATAAAGAGGTCATCAAACTGCGCAAAGCCTGTTTCATAGATACCGGAGATAGTGAACCTCCGCGCGCGGACATCCGATTCGTCCACAAAATAGGTGATCACCGGATCGCCCGGATGAAGCTGCAGACGGTTTGCCACGGAGGCGGAGAGCAAGATCTCGTCCGGCTTTTGAGGAAGGGCACCTTCCTTCAGGTTGGACTCGAAGAAAGGCCAGTAATCGGTTCCCTTCAGCACCACGCCTGCAAAATCGCTGTCCGTCTTGAGCATTCCGGGTTTGGTGATAAACGGCGCAGCTGATGTCACGTGCGGGAAGGAAGAGAGAACCTCCATCAGCGAATCAGACACCTCAATCGGCCGGAGATCATACGTATTGTTGTTGTCAAAAGAGACCACTTGTATATGCGCCCCGAAACCAGCTACCTTCTGCGTGACGGTCTGCTTGAACCCCACGACGATGCAGATCGTGAGGATCATCACCATCACGCCGACCACCATTCCGGCAAGCGCCACCCGCACCGCAGGGCGTGAAGTACGGCTGTTTTTTCCGGAAGAGAAATAAAGTCGCGTTGCTATCGCTATTTCGGGTATATTCGGCATGATTTTTGTGGTGTGATCAATAACTAACGGAACCGGTGGCTCGTATTTATGATTAAACAATTACTATCTATTCTTTTCGCGGCGATGATCGCCGGTGTTATGTGGGCTCAGGAGCCTGTGACAGACAATCGTCCTCAGCGTACCCCCGAGGAGGAGGCGTTGACGCAGACGCGGCGGTTGGTGCGTGAGTTGCAGATCAAGGACTCTATCCGGATCGACACGATCTACAAGATGCATCTCAAGTATGCCCGTTTCCGTCAGAAAGGCCTGACGCGCGCCGAGAACATGGAGCGTATGCAGGCTATCTACGCCGAACTGAGGCATCTCCTGACTCCGCAGGAGTTTGAGCGTTTTATGAACCACCCGGCGGAACAGCCCCGCCGTCCACACGGAGCCAACGTACTAAAACAAGCCAAACCGGCACCGCCCAGAGAGTCCCAACCAGAAGCCCAACCATGATATCCGAAGGGTAATGCACCCCGAGGTATATCCGGCTATAACAGTTAGCGGCTACCCAAGTCATGAGACAGAGGGTTGCTGTTCTGTTTCTATAGAGCAGCGAGAAGAGCAACGCACAAGCCATCGTGTTCGCGGCGTGCGAACTGCAAAAGCCGTACAGCCCTCCTGCATAACGGTTCACCAGATGCAAGGGCGGAATAGCGGGTTCATGAGTAGGCCGCAGACGGCATACAAGCGGTTTGATCACGCCGGAGCAGAGGAAATCACTCAGCCCCACCGCCACGGCAAAACCGCAGAGAACCAGCAGCACCGCACGCCATGAACGGTATTTATAGACGATCAAGCCCAGCAGGAGCACATACAGCGGAAGCCATGTACGCGGCGCGCTGATGATCCACATGAGTGAATCCAGCCAGGGCGTGTGATGGCCGTTGATCCAGAATAATATCGAAGTGTCGAGATTCAAAGCCGGCTTGGTTTTGCGGTTGGTGGTTTACTCGTTGATCAGTACTGCAGTATGGCATGCAACGACAGCGGCTGTCTCCGTCCGGAGGCGTGCAGCACCGAGGCTGACGGGCTTGTAGCCGTTGCTGAGCGCCCACTCCACCTCCGCAGGCGAGAAATCGCCTTCGGGTCCGATGAGAACCGTCGTCCTGTTGCCGCGGACGAGTTCGCTCCGCAGCGCATGTTTGCTGTCCGAGGAACGGTAAGGCGTCTGCAGCGACGGAGCCTCTTCGTCCGTCATGCAATGGGCTATGAAACAGTCTCCTCCGGCATGCAGATCCGTTAGTTTGGTGAGGGGGCGCAGAACAGGGAAAGTAGTCTTGAGCGACTGCTTTGCCGCAGCGATCACGATCTTCTGCAGGCGTTCGGGATTGACGGTCTTCCGCTCCGAGCGGTCGCATAGCAGCAGGGTGATCTCATCCACGCCCATCTCCACGCATTTCTCGATCGCCCATTCGGTGCGGTCGATATTCTTGGTCGGAGCAAGGGCGATATGTATATAGCCCGTGTGCAGCGGTTCGGGTCTCTCCACGGAGTCGATCCGCAGTTCGCAATGCTTGCGGTGCGGATTCATGATTGTGCAATGGAACAGATGCCCTGCTCCGTCGGTGACGAGCACAGGGTCGCCTGCCGTCTGCCGCAGCACCTGCACACAATGCGCACTCTCTTCCTCGGAGAGCGTAAGCGTCGTTTCTATATCCGGACTGTAGAAGAGATACATCTTAACGGTTTAACGAATTAACGGTTTGACGGTTTAACGGTTTAACGAATCGGAGTTACAGCTCCGACTCCTTCAGCCGTTCGGCGTTCTCGGCTACCTGCAGGGCATCGATGACACCCTGGATATCGCCGTCCATGAAGGCTGCGAGGTTATATACGGTGTAACCGATGCGGTGATCGGTGATGCGTCCCTGCGGATAGTTATAGGTACGGATCTTCGCGCTCCGGTCACCCGTGGAGACCATCGTCTTGCGACGCGCTGCGATGTCGTCGATATATTTCTGGTGCTCTTTGTCGTAGATCTGCGTGCGCAGGCGCGAGAGCGCGCGTTCCTTATTTTTAGGTTGGTCCCGTGTCTCGGTACACTCGATCAGGATCTCCTGCACCTCGCCTGTATTCGGGTTCTTCCACATATACCGCAGCCGGACACCCGACTCCACCTTGTTGACATTCTGTCCTCCGGCTCCACCGGACCGGAATGTCTCCCATTTGATATCGCCTTCGTTGATATGCACCTCAAACTCGTCCGCCTCCGGCAGTACCGCTACCGTAGCAGCCGAGGTGTGTACGCGTCCTTGGGTTTCCGTGACCGGCACGCGTTGCACACGGTGCACTCCGCTCTCGTATTTGAGCGTGCCGTACACATTCTGGCCGGTTACATTGAAGATGATCTCCTTGTAGCCGCCGGAAGCACCTTCGGTGAAAGAAGAGACAGTATATTTGAATCCTTTGAGTTCGAAATACTTGGTGTACATCCGGAAGAGGTCTCCGGCAAACAAAGCCGCCTCGTCTCCCCCCGTACCTCCGCGGATCTCCATGACGACATTCTTTCCGTCCTCGGGATCCTGCGGCAGGAGCTGGAGTTTGAGTTCCTCCTCCAGACGGGGTATCTGCGGTTCCAGTTCCTCTATCTCGGCTTTCGCCATCTCACGGAGATCAGCATCGGTCTCATTGAAGAAAAGGTCTTTAGCGTCTTTAAGGTCATTAACGGCTTTCTGATAGCGGTGTGCGCACTCGAGCACGCGCTCCAGATCGTGGTACTCGCGGTTGAGACGCACGTAGCGCGCCTGATCGGCAATCACCGACGGATCGGTGATAAGCAGACTCACTTCGTGAAACTTAGCCTCCAGGCCTTCTATTTTCGATAAGATATCCATAATTACATTTTCAGGCCTAAGATCTTGCCGCCATAGGCTATCGCGGTATGACGCAGGAGCATTGCGATGGTCATGGGCCCCACTCCTCCCGGAACAGGCGTGATCGCTCCGGCGACAGGTGCTACATGCTCAAAATCCACATCGCCGACCAGCCGGTAGCGCTTGGTATCGGTCGTTTGTGACCGGCTATCGGTGATTTCCACTCTGTTGATTCCCACATCGATCACCGTTGCACCGGGTTTGACCATGTCGGCTGTAAGCAGTTTGGGAGAGCCTGCCGCCACGATGATGATATCCGCCGTGCGGCAGATGGCCGCGAGATTCTGGGTCTTGCTGTGACAAACCGTCACGGTGGCGTCGCCCATTGCCGAGGCGCTCATGTTGGGCAGACTGAGGTACGGCCGCTGCATCAGCATCATTGCCATCGGTTTACCTACGATATTCGACCGTCCGATCACCACTACGTGTTTGCCAGCCGTAGGGATATTATAGTACTCAAGGAGGGTCTGTATGCCGTCCGGCGTAGCGCTGCGGAACGCAGGCAGACCTTGTATCGCGCGCCCCATACTCATCGGCGTGAGTCCGTCCACATCCTTGCGGTAATCGATAGCCGTCAGCACTTTTGCTTCGCTGATATGCTCCGGCAGGGGCAGCTGAACGATGAACCCGTCAACCGACTTGTCGCGGTTGAGACGGCGCACCTCTGCGAGGAGACGGCTTTCCTTGATATCTTCCTCCAGCGAAATCTTCTCTGCCTCTATGCCCACCTCCTGACAGGCTTTGATCTTGTTCGCCACATAGATCTCCGAGGCAGGGTTATGCCCCACCAGTACGATTGCCAGTTTGGGAGCACGCAGACCGTTGCCCGTATAATTAGCCACGCTTTCGCGCAGTTTGGAACGGATCTCCTGTGCTACTTTTTTACCGTCCAGTATCATTCCTTTTCCTCCGATTTCTTCCATCGTTTCATATTCTGCTTGATATCCTTCCACTCACGGATGGTGATATACCATTCTTTGTTTTTCCGCGGCTGCCGGAAAACCGGAGTGGTCTCAATCTGCACACGGTGTATCATGGAAGAGTCCAACTCGTATGCCTGCGCCAGACTGTCTCCGGCCAGCAGCGCGTCGTGTTCGTCCACCTTATGGATCCGCAGTTCATCCACCTTCATCTCCGTCCGCGGATCATCCAGCGGCATTGCACGCACCTCCCGGACGACATAAGAGATGAGCATATAGAGCGCTATAGAGGCAACCACGGCAACCACGATGACCAAGCCTGCGTAAGCCTGCTTGTCCTTCATACGAAGTGCGCCTCCGAACCCGCTGTTGCGTCTGTCCGAGGTGTAATGATGGTGGTGATGGTGGTGTTTCTTCTCGCCCCAACCGGGTTGGTATGTCTTATCTCCGTCTGCCATTCATCTGCTGCACTTTACGCATCATCTTCGAGGTTTGCTCAAACTGCTTGAGGAAACGGTTGAGTTCCACGATCGTCACGCCGGATCCCTTTGCGATACGGTTCTTACGGCTGCCGTTGAGCAGCGCGGGGTTGGCACGCTCCTCCGGCGTCATGGAACTGATCATCGCTTCGATGGGTTTGAAGGCATCGTCGCTGACCTCCACGCCCTTGAGCGCTTTGTCCATGCCCGGGATCATTCCCATGAGGTCCTTCATCGAACCCATCTTCTTGATCTGGTTGAGCTGACCGATGAAGTCATTGAAATCGAACTGGTTCTTCGCGATCTTCTTGCTGATACGCCGTGCCTCAGCCTCGTCGTACTGCTCCTGGGCGCGCTCCACAAGGGAAACGACATCACCCATTCCCAAGATCCGGTCCGCCATACGCGAGGGATGGAAGACATCGAGCGCCTCCATCTTCTCGCCGGTACCGATGAACTTGATCGGTTTGTTGACGACAGAGCGGATTGAGAGCGCGGCACCGCCACGTGCATCGCCATCGAGTTTGGTGAGAACCACGCCGTCGAAATCCAGACGGTCGTTGAACTCCTTGGCGGTATTGACTGCGTCCTGACCGGTCATGGCATCCACAACGAAGAGCGTCTCCGAAGGCGTGATAGCCTCTTTGATCGCCGCTATCTCCTGCATCATCTGCTCGTCCACAGCCAGACGGCCTGCGGTATCGACGATCACGACATCATAGCCGAAACGCTTTGCCTCGGCGATGGCGTCCTGTGCTTTCTTGACAGGGTTCGACTCCCCTTCTCCGGTATAGACCTTCGCCTTGATCTGCTCTCCTAACACACGGAGCTGCTCGATAGCCGCCGGACGATAGACATCGCAGGCAACAAGCATCACACGTTTGTTCTTCTTGGTCTGGAGATAGTTGGCGAGTTTGGATGCAAAAGTAGTCTTACCGCTACCCTGCAGACCCGCCATGAGAATGACCGCCGGCGAACCCTTGAGATTGATCTCCTGCGCCTCGCCTCCCATGAGAGCAGCCAGTTCGTCGTGGGTGATCTTCACCATCAACTGACCCGGACGCACCGCCGTGATCACGTTCTGACCCAGCGCTTTCTCCTTCACCTGATCGGTGAACTGCTTCGCCGTCTTATAGTTCACATCCGCCTCCAGAAGGGCCTTGCGGATGTCCTTGACCGTCTCCGCAATATTGATTTCGGTGATTCGGCCCTCGCCCTTGAGGATCTTGAAACTCCGTTCTAACCGTTCGCTTAAATTATCAAACATAAAGACATTAACTATTTAGTCATTTACCATTTATTTATTTTGCGGGTGCAAAATTACAAAAAAATTTTGATATGTGCAAAAAAAATAGTACCTTTGTACCCAATTTGAACAGAAAAACTCTTGAAGATGGCCAAACAACCGGCAATTATAGTACCCGAAGGGTGTACGCGCGTGCTCCTGCATGCCTGCTGTGCGCCGTGCTCAAGCGCTATCGTCGAATGGCTTTTAGCGCATGCGATCACGCCCGTGATCTATTATTACAATCCGAATATCTATCCTTCGGAGGAATACGAGATCCGCAAGAACGAGAGCAAGCGCCACGCAGAGAGCTTGGGTATCCAATGGATCGATGACGACCTGTCTCAAGGAGAGGGTGCTTATGAGCGGTCGCATGCGGCATGGCGGTGCGCTGTGACGGGGCTGGAGAACGAGCCGGAGCGAGGCAGACGGTGCGAGGCCTGTTTCTATCACCGCCTGCTGGCTACGGCGCGTAAGGCGCAGGAGTCAGGGATTGCGTTTTTCGCAACCACCCTTGCCTCCTCGCGCTGGAAGAACCTTGATCAGGTCAATGCCGCAGGAGAGAAGGCAGCAGAGACTGTCAACCGCCTCTCGCCGGAGAAACAGCCCGTGGCTTTCTGGGCGCAGAACTGGCGGAAGGACGGTTTGCAGGACCGGCGGAACGAGTTGCTGAAAGAATATCAGTTTTACAACCAGCAGTACTGCGGATGCGAATTCTCCCTTCCTCGTCCCTGTGATGCTATACTAACGACACCCTAATCACCCTCTAATCACCCCCTAATCACACCCTAATCACCCCCTTTCGGAAGGTAATTAGAACATAAAAAAAGAGTGACATTAAACATCACTCTTTATCATTTTTGTATATCAATATGCACACTTTTTTTACCAACCCATTCCGCCACCGGGACCGCCTCCGGAGTTACCTCCTGAATAGGAAGAGAGCGTGACGGACGAACCGCCGGAAGCAGTAGCCGGGTAATAGCCCACACCGTCAAAGACGCTTGTTCCGGAAGGCGTGACACCGGATTTGAGTGTCGGTGTTGATGCGCCAGAAACGACCATTCCGCTTCCTCCGCTGCTTGGTGTCTTGAAGGCAAAGGTGGTACTGCCGACCGTGAGGGCATACCAGGTGTTAGCAGACCAGGAACCGCTACTGCTTCCTCCACCTCCGCCAGGACGACCTCCGCCGCCGGAGGAAGAGGAGCCTGTGGAATAGCAGGACTGCGAGAGGCTGGCGCCGCTTTCCAGACCTCCGATAGCTACTATCGTGCCGCCCTGCACATAGAGTTTATAGCCGCCTTCGGTGTTCGCATCAATACCCACTTCGGGTGAAGAAGCAGAGACAGCATAGACCAGACCGCCCTTGATATAACAGTTGCCGTTGGCATCAATACCGTCGTTGTTGGTTGCCCGGGCATAGACCATTCCGCCGCTGACGGTGAGAGTCGAGGCGGAGTTAATGGCGTCGTCATACGCATTGACTGCTATCTCGCCGCCAGTGATGTCCAGCGTCGATTTGGACTCGATACCTTCGCCTCCTGCGCCGCTTGTAGTGACATAAATCTTACCGCCGGAGATAGTGATGGCACCGTCCACTTTGATGCCCTTGGGCGAGGACTTGTAGTTGGTGGAATAGCGATCCAGAGAGCTGGAGTTGGAGACCGTAGAGATGGTTCCGCTTGATGAAGCCACGACGGCTTGTCCGCTGGTGGAGACGGTGATTGCCGCGGCGTCAGAGACCGTCAGCGTACCGTCAGCACTGATACCCTTTCCTCCTGCACCGGTGCTGGTGAGGGTGAGCGTTCCGCCACTGATAACCATATTGCCATCGGCACTGAGTCCTGCGCAGGCTTTAGTCTTCGACTCGTCGCTGTCCCATGCGCCTCCGCCGGAGGTGGTAGCCGTGACGGTTCCGCCGGTGATGTACATATCTCCGGCACTCTTGATGCCTTTGGCAGCCGCCGCCGAGACGGTCACTTTTACCGTACCGCCGGAGAGGTAGATATTACCCGTGTCTTCGTCCTCATGGTCCGTTGTGATACCCGTGGAAGTAGTGCCGCCGAGGTCACACTGGATGCCGTCGTCACCAATGCCGGAGAGGGTGAGCGTACCGCTCTTGATCTCCATATACTCCTCGCAGTTGATACCGTCGCCCACCGTCGAAGTGATGTTCAGCGTCAGGTTCTTGACGGAGATATACGACGCGGACTTGATGCCGTGCTTGGTGTTGCCGGTGACATTGAGTGTGCCGTTTCCTTGCAGTTGGAGCTGACCCTTGCTGTAGATGCAGGCTTTCTGCGAACCCGAAGCACAGTCGGTAAGGGTGTTCGTCGTGCCGGATTTGGCGGAGAGTTGGATACGCTTGGAGTTGGTAATGTTAATCGCCGCTCCGTTAGGGTTGGTCAGTGTCACACCTGCCAGCGAGACCGTACATTTGTACGAGCCGGCGAGGGTAAGCGAACCGTTGGCGGAAGTGCCGCTGAGGGCGTAGGTGATTTCCGTTGCCAAGTCACTGCTCTGCGCAATAGAGACATGCGCGCCGCTGAGGGAGACGGTGACATATTTAGCGATGTTTCCCGCCACGGTGACCGCCGCAGAGGAAGCGTTATAGGCGATAGTAACGGTGGAGTCCGTTACAGCGGTCTCGTCCACCCACATGTTATCCACTTCGCTGAGCGTGAAGGACTTGCCCATCGCCGTGAGCGTAGTGCCGTCCGAGAAAGGCATCACACCCGCCTGCGAAGCCGGGAAGAGGTAGGTCACATTACCCACCTGCACGTTGAGAGTCTGGGAAAGGGACAAAGGGACAAATAAAGGACAAAGGGACAATGTACAAAGTACAAAGGTTCGTATTGATATTCTTTTCATTGCTGTATTTTTTTACCTGTTATTGAATAGGTTTTGCCGTTGCGATCAATCAGGAGTACGCCGTTCCGGAGGACCTTTGTACATTGTACATTGTCCCCTTGTACATTCCCGATGTCTTGTGTCTCAGACACATTGAGCGATGCCGTAGCCGCCACGGATTGCGTGCCAGCCACCTTGACCGCCTCGCCGGTTGAGCCGTAGGTGTTGATGTTAATGGTACCGCCGGTCATGGTGAAGTTGCCGGTGTTCTCTACAGATGTGTCGTCGGTCTTCAGATCGACCTGGATACCCTCGTCCCCATAGCCGCTGATATTGAGCACACCGCTCTCCATAGAGAAATACTGGTTGCAGTTGACGGCATCCTTGACCGCCGAACAGACGTTAATGGTACAGTTCTTCATCTCTATGTACTCGCCGGCTTTGATGGCGTGGGCGTAGTTGCCATAGACATTGAGCGTTCCGTAGCCCTTGAACTGGATGTGCCCTTTGCAGTACAGCGCACCCTTCCATGCATCGACAGCGGTCGAAGTGCCGTCTTTGAGGGTGCTCGTCGTGCCGTTTTTGGCGCTAATCTCAATGCGCTTGCCGTTCTGAATGTCTATCGCCGGACCGGTCGGGTTGGTGATAGAGACGCCGAAGAGCTCCACCGTCGCCTTGTAGGTGCCGTTGAAAGTGAACGAGCCGTCCGTGGTGGAGCCATAGAGGCCGTAGGTAATCTCATTGACAGCCGCACTCGCCGTTGAAATGACGGTCACATCACCGCCGCTGATGGAGGCAGTGATATAATTCTTGATGTCATTACTAACCACTACTGCCGCCGAAGAGCCGCTATAGGTCACTTTGACATAGCTTGTTGTGTCAGAGGTATAGGAGACCTGGGCTGAAAGGGACAAAGGGACAAAGGACAAAGTACAAAGGATTGCAATAAAAAGTGTTACACGTTTCATTTTATGACCATGGTTTGTGTGTTAGCACCTTGTTTCACTACGTACGCGCCCGTGCCCGTAGCGGACACCGCCTCAAGGAGGGTGTTATAATGTCCGAGGCTTATGCCCGTCATGGAGAACACCTCCACCGCCGCGCCGGCATCAATCACGTTCTCAATGGCAGATACCGTACTACCGTCCTTGGAGAACTGCATATTCGCCAGACCGGTCAGCGTAAAAGAGGTAGTGCCATCGGTGTTGGTCACTTGCAATGAAGTGCCGCTGACGGTCATCGTCAGAGACGAGACACTCATTACGGTAGTGGTTCCCGCAGTGTTGGTGAACACCAAGTACGGGTAATCGGCAGCCTGCGCAAAAAAGGCGCATAGCATCGCCGCGATAACAAACAGACTTCGTTTCATTATTCGTAGATTTTATAGATTCAACTAAAATCGGGTGCAAAGGTACTGTTTTTTTTGCATTCAAGAATTATGTTATTCTACTTATTTATTAAGAAAAAGTCGCATAATACTTGCATATACCAAATAAAAGTAGTATCTTTGCCGCCGATTTGTTATAAGAAATACGCTTTTTTACGTATCTGTTATGTCTGCTGAAGCATCCAATAGCCATCCTATTTTTTTTCAGGACACCATCGACCGTCAGGGAGTGGTGGTAGCCGAAGTACGTTCGCTTCCTTACGGTGAACGGCCTTTTCAGTCAGACAATCTGGTGATAGGTATCTGTATGGAAGGTTCGGCATCCTTTATGTATGATCTTCAGCCCCGCCGTTTCCAGCCGCGGGATGTAGGAGTGACGCTGCCGAACCATATTTTCAGTTACACATCTGTGTCTCCGGACTACCGCGCAACGATCATCATTATCTCGCCGGCACTGTATAAGAAACTTATTTCACGCGAATCATTTATTGATTATCAGAAATACCACCAGCGTCCGGCGTTCACGCTGACGGAAGAGCAGTTCGGCAGAGTGAACGACATCGTTCAGGTCATTCGCTTTACGGCCACCTCTGATCATCCCAAGCGGACTGAGATGCAGGAGAGCCTGTTAGATATTTTGTTTTACGCGCTCACACGATATAGAGGGGAAGAGCATATAGAAAGGAGTTCCAATACGCGCGGAGAACAACTCTTCAGCCAATTCTATGATCTTCTGCTGGCTAATTACAAGACGCAACACACCGTCATTTGGTATGCCGAACAACTCCACCTCACGCCTAAATATCTCTCCCTCAGCATCGATAAAGCAACCGGTAAGACGCCTAACGAGTGGATCGCAACAATGCTGACGGAACAGGCAAAACGACTGCTTATCGGACGGCAGGATTTGACGGTACAGCAGGTGGCATACGAATTGGGATTTACGGAAAACGCCACTTTCTGCTATTTTTTCAAAAAAAGAACAGGCAAACGTCCTACTGAATATAGATTTGTCACAATGATATAAAAACTGTTTGGTATGAAATTTCTATTAAAATTATGAAAAAATACTTCTATTTGTTCTGCTGCCTTCTTATGGCAGGAACGGCCATGGCGCAGAGCCTGCTGACACCCGAGCAGTTGGCTAAGCGAGAGAGGAAAAAGAACCTCACAGTCAAAGAGTGGAACACCGACGACAAGACGAAAACCCGTTGGCTCGACCGCATTAAGGTCTATGACGACCAAGGACGATGCGTTGAGGAAATCGAGTATGCCACTTACGGTCAGAAATGGCGCGTGACGAGTACATATGACGACATGACGGGCAAGGTAGTGGAAGAAGTGGAATACAACGACCGCAACCGCCCTTACCGTATCCGCAAATACGAATGGAACGCCGACGGCACCAAGGCAAAACAGTACAATTATCTGCCTAACGGAAAACTTTACAGTGTCAAAGTCTTTGAATATATCTTCTCTGATAAATGAGTTCGAGCCAATCTCGCTGAGCGAGATGGAGAGCGTGAAACTGATGAACCGCATAGACACCAAATATGCGGTACCGCTCTCTGTGCTGCCGTCCATCTTAGAGATGGCGAAGGAAGACTATTACGCGCAGGAGATTGACGGCAAGCGGATTGCTACATACGACACGATGTATTATGACACCGCAGACATGGACATGTACATCCGTCACCACGACCGGCAGCTGGTGCGTCAGAAAATCCGCGTGCGGCAGTACGTGGACAGCCACCTGACATTCTTGGAAATCAAGCGCAAGAACAACAAGGGTCGCACCAACAAGAAACGTATCATAGTCCCCGGTTTTGACCTCACTGCCGACACACAGAGCGTGCTCAAACACAAAAAGAAAGAGGACGAGCCGCTGACCGTAGAGCAGTTTATCAACCTCAAGAGCCGCTATACATGGGAGGCTATCACACCGCATCTGTGGACCAAGTTTCACCGCATTACGCTGGTCAACAAAGCCAAGACCGAGCGTCTGACCATAGACATGGATCTAGTGTGGGACAATGTAATCAGCCATGAGGTGAAGACCTACAAGGGCCTCGTCATCGTCGAACTCAAACGGGACGGCAATGTGCATAGCCGGATGACGGATATCATGCTTGCCCGCCGCATTCATCCGTTCAAAATCAGCAAGTACTGCATCGGTACGGCGCTGACCACGCCCGGACTCAAACGCAACCGGTTCAAGAAGAAAATCCGCAGCATTGAGAAAATGCTAAATGAGAAAATATAAAAATGTGAAAATATGAAAATGCTTCAAGTAGATTTAGCCAACCCTACGTTGGAGTTTTTGGAGAGCGATCCGTCGATCGCGGCACGTTTCGGCACAAGCGACAGTATTTCGTATGTCATGCACAACATTGCTGATTGGCTCGGCGTGAGCGAGAATATCATCACCATGCCGCTGATGTTCCTCTTCAACCTGCTGGTGTCGTGGATCCTGATCTACGGGGTCTATTACCGCTACAGTCGCCGCCGCGACTATTATGTCCAGTTTATGCTCTTCTCGTCCGGAATGTTCCTGCTACTCTGGCTGATGCAGATTCTGGATATCCAGACAGGCTTCGTGCTCGGTCTGTTCGCTATCTTCGGCATGATCCGCTACCGCACGGAGACTGTACCTATCCGCGAAATGAATTATATGTTCCTCGTCATCGCCGTCTCCGTCATTAACTCGCTGAGTCTCAAGGCGGACGGACTGGCATGGTATCTCCTCGTGATCGCAAATATACTGATCGTCATTATGGCGTTCGGCTTCGAGGCTTGGCAGGCGCGCAAACGCGTCTCCACCAAGATCATTCTCTATGAGAAGATCGAGAATATCAAACCCGACCGTCGCAACGAACTGATCGCCGATCTGGAGGAACGCACCGGACTCAAAGTGCTGGATATAGAGATCGGACACATTGATTTTCTGCGCGATGTGGCGTATATCAAAGTGACCTATCCGTTGGAGAAAGGCAAAGTGACCAACAGTATTGACCAAATAACGAAATTCAAATGAGAAAGTATTACATCACTCTATTCCTTGTTCTTTGTCCCTTCGTCCTTTACGCATGGGATTGGTCGGACACGCCTACTGCCACTACTACCCATAGTATGCAGATGCGTGTGGGTGCGGACTTCAGCAAAAAATTCCGCAATGGTATAGGCTTGCATATCGGCGAGGACCTGCGGTTCGACCTCTTCGGTTTCACGGACGGGGTGAATGCCGGCGCCAACTTCAATAAGAGCTACACCACCCTCTCTATTAGTTACAAGAACCCGCATTTAAAATATCTGAAGGCCGATGCCGGATACACACTCAAAATTATGGGAACGAAAGATTGGGCGGATGTGAATAAATGGATGCGCCATAGAGTCTTCTTCGGGCTGACCGGCAGTTACCGCTACGAACAATGGTCGTTCAGCCTGCGCGAACGGTTTCTGACGGAGATACGTATGGGAGAGATAGACCGGCATCTGGCTACCGGATATTACGAGCACAACCGCGCCGATTGGTATCTGAGAAGCAAATTCGAGGTGGCATACCATGCCATGAGCAAACCCCTCAAACCGTATATCTGGTGCGAACTGGTAAACACGCTCAACGCTAACCCGCTGCAACAGAAATACAAGGACAACGACCCGTCCAACACCGGGCATCAATATATACGCCGTGTACGAACATCGTTGGGAGTGGTTTGGAAACTCAATGCTAGCAACTCGCTCGATTTCTATTACCGCTTCAATTACGGCTACGACCGCGATGTAACTGTCAAGGCCAACAGCCAAAAGCTATTCCTGACCGAAGAGACAAGTTTTCAGCATGCAATCGGTATCGCCTATAACTTCAGCCTCAGTCCGGCGAAATAGGTTCTTGGTTGGGAAGGTCCGTAGATGTAATCCGCATCGCGGTCCGGGCCCTTGTCCAGATCGCGCTGGTAGGCGTCCAGCAGGTTCTTCACGCCTGCACTGACCTCCAGACAATAATGCTTGTAGAGGTGAATATCATACGCCAGACGGATTCCCATCTCGAAGAAAACAGGCGTCTTCACTTCGGTGTCCTCGGCGATATACCCTGCCAGATGCGGCACGATCATCGATCCGGTCAACTTGCCGTTCATCGAGATCGTGAAGTCTTTCACCGGCTCCACATCGATCAGCATAAACGCATAGTGATCCGGCGTACGCAGCATTTTCTTCTGCGGCGCAACCGTCTGGCTCCATCGCTGCGCTTCGGTATAGCGGCTCTGCTGCCAGGTATAACCGACTTGCAGTGAGAACATGGATGTGTAGTTCACCTTCGCTTCTGCGTTCAGTCCCCCAACCCACGCGCCGGCTACGTTGGTACGCGTGAAATGCAGGTTACCAGCCGCATCCGTACTGTCCTCGCGCAGGAAAAAGACATCCTTCAGATACGTATAAAAACCTTCTACCGTCAGGTTCGTCTCCCATTTGCCGAAAGCGTGGTAGTAATCTACACTCGCCGTAGCGGAATGGGAAGTCTCTGGCTTGAGGTTCTTGTCCAGCGTGATCAGCGACACGCCGCCGCCCACAGCCGCCACATGCAGATCCTCGTCATACGCCTGCGGCGGACGGTAACCGCTGCTGTACCCGGCACGTAGCACCAGCCCCTTGAGCGGTGTGTAACGCACCTGCGCACGGGGCGTGCAGACAGGCTTCGTCAGCATATTATGTTTCTCCAGCCGCGCACCGATCAGCACGCTCCAGTACTCGTTTTTCCATTCGTTCTGCGCATACGCGCCCACGAGGTGGATATGCTGGTTCATGTCGCGGTTATAACCGGTCATCTTGTCCTGCAACCCGTTATACGTATATTCGGCTCCTACCGTCAGGTCGCCGTTCATGAGCCCGCAGGGGTACGAGAAGCGGTATTGCAGACCCGTGGTAGAAGTGATATCACGGCTCCGGCCATACGCGTTCGGATCTTTCCCTGCGCCGAAATAGCTCTCTCTGCCGACATGCTGCAGCGCCGAATAAGCCGATACGAAATGGCGGTTGTCTTCCGAGAACCAGTCGAAAGCCACCGACCCTGCATCGATATTGTGGCGCAGTTGCTCGGCGATGTCCGCTTCGTGCGGCTCCTGATCGAAATTATTGCCTCCTCTCCGGTAATCGGTCGTATGGTGGTACTCCGCCGTGATCTTGCTGTACGCGCTGGTCTTGAAAAACAGCCGTGCTCCGGCGGTCGTCGACCGCAGCAGCGGCAGATCGCTGAACCCGTCGTCATCGCGGTCATAAGGGCTGCGTGTACGGTGGGAGGCAAAGAGGTACGCACCGATCTTATGGTTCTCGCTCATCACAGAGGCGTTCAGATCCGTGTTGATATCGTATGTCCCTTTCTCCGTAAAGGCGGAGGTGTTCGCTATATTGACAAAATTGCGCACCGGTTCTTTTGTGATGATATTCACCACTCCGGCTATCGCGTTTGCGCCGAAGAGTGCCGAACCGCCGCCGCGGATCACCTCTATTCGGTCAATCATCGCCGACGGCACTTGCTCCAGTCCGTACACCGATGCCAGCGACGAGAACACAGGACGCGAGTCCATCAAGATCTGGCTGTACTGGCCTTGCAGACCGTTGATACGCAACTCCGTCTTGCCGCAGTTGGTACAGGTGTTCTCCACCCGCAGACCCGGTTGGTAATTGAGTGCATCCGCCACGCAGCACACTGCCGCCGTCTCGAATAATTTCGGAGAGAGCACATTGACGATGGTCGATGTTTCCTGGCGTTTGGTGGCGTACCGGTTTGCCGTCACCACCACATTATCCAGCATCTTTGATTGTTCGCGAATGGCGGCTTTCAGCTCTACCGTCTTGTCTTCGATAATGTTTACAGGCAGTTCCAAGGTCTCGTAACCCACATAACTGAAGATCACCGTTTGCCGTCCCACAGGTAGGTCTTTGAGCAAATAGTGACCCGTCTCATCGGTGACGGTACCGATCGTGGTGCCCTTGATCTGCACATTCACAAACGGCAGGTGTTCGCCTGTCGCTTCATCCAGCACGTGGCCCGTCAGATGGGCGTCGTACTGGGCTGCCAGAGGCACTGCTATCATCAGCAGGACCCAGACTAATACTTGATTGATTCTATTCATCCGTTTCGTTTGGTTTTCTGTTTACTCAGGCCGCTCCAGGTCGTAGCGGAAGCCCAGATAGACCTTCCAGCCCGTGATCGGACCCCAAGCCATCGAGGCGTCGAAATCCGGTCCGTACGGATGAAAACTGTCGATCACAGGTCCGTACTGTTTGAAATTGGTCATGTTCTCCGCTCCGAGATAGAGGCTGCAGGTTCGGAAATATTTGGTCACCTGTGCCATCAGTTGCGGATACCAGGTCAGCGGTTTGGGGTTCGCTGTTCCGCCGTTCAGGTCACCCATCGCCGTAAACCCGTCCGGCATACGGCTGATGCCGTTGAACTGCGCAGTGACATCGAATTGCCATTTGCGCAGCGGTGTCTGGTAAGAGGTGGTTATCACGCCCTTGAAGCGGTTGGTGAGCGGTTTGATCCGCAGCCGTGCCATGCCGTTCGCATCAATCGTCGTCTGCTCTACATCCGTCCACCGGAAAGCAGCCGTCCATGTCCAGCCGCGAAGCACCTCCATGCTTGCCTCCACCTGCGCGCTGTGCGCAAAAGAGCGGCCGTTGATGTCCGTCTGGTTGTAGATATGCACCTCATGCGGATCCTGGTCCAGATCCACGATCACGGAGTTCAGGAAATGCGTGTAGTAATACTCCGCCGACAGCTGCAACTCGCGCGCACCCACGGGAATATAAAAGGTGGTGCTCAGTCCTGCGTTGGCGGCGCGTTCCTGACGGATATCCGCCAGACTCAGCGCGCGCGACGACGGCAGCACAAAGGCATTGTCCGCAATCGCATTCGGAGACCGGTAACCCATTCCTACGCTTCCGCGGAGCGTCCACCACTCGAAAGGACTGTACCGTACGTTCGCACGGGGCGTGAAGAAGAACCCGTAACGGCTTGACCAGTCGGCGCGAACCCCCGCCACCAGCGACAGCGTCTCCGCGTATTTGAAACTGTATTCCGCAAAGACTCCGGGCGTCACTTCCTGACGGTCCAGCTTCTCCGGCAGCACGGACAGCGACTCGCCGTAACGGTCATAATTGACCGACAGACCCGTACTCAGCCTGTGGTCGTTGTCAATCAGTCCGCCGCCTTCGAAATTGAGCTGGCAGATCGCATTCACATAAACATTGAGTTGCGACGCTTTCCAGTCGCGCACACCGTACGTGTTGTGCAGGTTATGGTAACTCGCCGCCGCAATCACGGCTACGGACGAACCGCTCTCGTCGTCGAAGACATAGCCGTTTTTCAGGAAGCCCTCCACACGCCATGTATCCAGATTGATAAGGTATGGTGGATTGCCCGTTGTACTTTGTACATTGTCCCTTTGTACATTCAGTTGTCCGCCTCTGCGGCGGTCGTACAGACCGCGTACCAAAGCCTGGAAAGTGTAATCGCCTTGCTTGTAGAACCACCGGTTCACGAGGTTCGCGTTCTGCGATTTCGGCATATCTGCGAAACTGTCTTTGTTGTCATCCATCGCCATGAACCCGTGCTGGTAATGCGCCAGCACACCGGTGTAGAGCGACCGGTTCCGCAGACTGTCTCTCATTAACTGCCAGCCGCCCATGATATTGGCTTCCGCATGCAGTTCCGAATTGAGCATCAGGTTGATAGACAAGGGGTTCTGGGTCTGCGGTTTGAGCAACTCCACGTTGATCTGACCCGAGGTAGCCTCATAGCCGTTGATCACGGAGGAGGTGCCTTTGCTCACTTGGATACTCCCCATCCACGGACCGGGTATATACTCCAGCCCGTACGGCTGCGCCAGACCTCGTACCGCCGGTGTGTTCTCTTGCAGCAGCTGCACATACGTACCGCTCAGTCCTAACAGACGGATCTGTTTCGCACCCGTCGCAGCATCCGCGTACGCTACATCCACTGACGCGTTGGTCTCAAAAGCCTCGCTCAGGTTGCAGCACGCCGCACGGCATAACTCTTCCGTTCCGATCGTCTGGGTGTCGAATGCCGAAGTGCGGCTCTTGATCACGCCTTGCTTGCGCTCCGTGATCGTCACCTCGTCCAGGATCGCTTCTTCCACTAATACGATCGTCAGTTCCCTTCTGTCCACCACCTCTGTTGTGTCGTTATGATACCCCACAAAAGAAGTCACCAGCAGCTTCCGGCTTTCGTCTTTCGACTTTCCGCTTTCTTCTTTCGACTTTCTACTTTCGTCTTTCGACTTTCGACTTTCTACTTTCGACTTTTGACTCACCGGCATAATAGTGAACTGCCCTTCGAAATCGGTAGCCACGCCAACAGTAGTGCCGGCCCAATAGACATTCGCCCCTGCTAAAGGCAAACCCTTGTCATCCAGCACCACTCCGTGGATCTGCGCACACGCAAAAACAGCGCATAGCGCGAAACAAACTATACCGATTACTCGTCTCATATATATGTGCAATCACCTTTGCCGCTGCAAAGGTACTACAATTATTCCACATATGCAAATTTCGCTTCCTTTTTGCCAACTCCATTCTACAAAAATATATATTTTCGCAGAAAAGTAGCATACACTATTGTGTATGTCAAAAAAAAGCAGTAACTTTGCGCCCGCTTTTTGTGGATTATACAGGATCACGCACACCATACGACCCCGCACGCACAAGGCTCAGGCAAGGGACGCATCGGGCGTATGTCGGGTCAATCCCGTATCCTACCACACCCTATATATATTATAAATAATATATATCCTGTGATTTTTACAAAATACAGATAAAATATTCTAAATTTCTTATTAACATGCAACAAATCAAACTGAAACGTGGTTTGGACATTCCTTTTGAGGGACCTGCGGCAGAAACGCTCGGTAGCGTGCGCCGTCCGGAGGTCTTTCATATTGTGCCCGACCATTTCGCCGGTATTACGCCCAAGCTGGACGTCAAGGTCGGCGACCGTGTGAAGGCGGGTAGCCCGCTCTTCCACGACAAAGCGTTTGAGCAGATGCAGTTCACTTCGCCCGTCTCGGGTACCGTGCAAGAGATTGTACGCGGCGATCGACGCAAGGTCATGTCCATCGACATCCTTGCGGACGCGACCATCGAGTATGAGGACTTTAAGGACCTTAGGGACTCTAAGGACTTTAAAGACCCTAAGGACTGTGTGAAAGCTCTGCTCCTGAAGAGTGGCTTGTGGGCATTGCTCAAACAGCGTCCGTACGACTGCATCGCGCTGCCGAACAAGACTCCTCGTGCTATCTTTATCTCTACGTTCGACACGGCTCCCGTGGCTCCGAACTACGAGTGGGTGCTCAAAGGCCAGCTGCCTACCCTGCAGGCTGCCGTAAGTGCGCTGAGCCAACTGGCTCCGGTGTTCGTCGGCATCAAGGGTGGCGCCAAAGCAACCGAGTTCCGCGAACTCAAGGACTGCACCCTCTATGAGGTCTTCGGTCCCCACCCTGCCGGCAACGTAGGCGTACAGCTCAACAACCTCGCGCCGCTGGCGAAGGGTGAGACGGTCTTCACCGTCAACATCCAGGACCTCGCTATCATCGGCCGTCTCTTCCAGAAAGGTATCGTCGATTACCAGAAGAAAGTAGCGCTGACCGGTCCGTTGGCGTACGGCAAGCAGTATTACAACGTCCTGCCGGGTATGCCTGTATCGGCTATCCTCACGAGCAACGTACACACCGAGTGCCCCTGCCGTTATGTAGCAGGCAACGTGCTCTCCGGACGTCAGATCAGCCTCGACGACATCATCTCTGTCTATGACAACCAGTTCACGGTGCTGGACGAAGGCTCCGAGAACCATGAGTTCATGGGATGGATGCTGCCGCGCTTCTCGTCGTTCCATTTCGGCAAGACCGACCCCGCTTCCATGCTTGACAACTGTTTCACACGCTGGCTCTTCGGCAAGAAGCACTACCAGTGGGATGCGCGCCTGAAAGGTGGTCGCCGTGCGATCATCGTCTCCGGCGAGTACGACAAGGTCTTCCCGATGGATATCTACCCCGAGTACCTCATCAAAGCCATGATTGCCGGCAACATCGACAAGATGGAAGCCCTCGGCGCGTATGAGGTGGCTCCCGAAGATTTTGCGCTCTGCGAGTATGTCTGCACCTCCAAAATGCCGCTGCAGGCGATCGTTCGCGAAGCGTTGGACAATTTAAAAAAGGAGATTGAGTGATGGAATGGTTATATAGAAATTGGAAGAAGTTCGGCAAGAACTTCGAGGAAGGCGGCAAGCTGAACTGGCTCAGTTCGTTCTACGACGCTTTCGATACCTTCCTCTTCACGCCTCAGACTACCGCCAAGCGTCTTGGCACACATATCCATGACGGTTCGGACTCCAAGCGTACGATGATTATTGTCGTGCTGGCTCTGGTTCCGGCGCTGCTCTTCGGTATGTTCAACGTAGGTTACCAGCACCTGCTGGCTACGGGCCAATTGGCAACCGGCATGACCGCCGCTCTCTGGTGGAAAGCGTTCGGCTTCGGCTTCCTGGCCGTACTGCCGTATATCTTGGTAAGTTACATCGTTGGTCTGGGTATCGAGTTCACTGTGGCGCAGATCAAGCACGAAGAGGTAGCCGAGGGTTTCCTCGTTACGGGATTCATCATTCCGCTCATCGTGCCGATTAACACGCCGCTGTGGCAGGTAGCGATAGCAACGGCTTTCGCGGTCATCTTCGCCAAAGAGGTGTTCGGCGGAACGGGTTATAACATCTTCAACGTGGCGCTGATCACGCGTGCGTTCCTCTTCTTTGCTTATCCGAGCCACATGACCGGTGACGAACCGTTCGTGCGCACCGGCGGCACATGGGGCTGGGACGGCGGTCACGCGCTCGTAGATGGTTTCTCCGGCGCTACTCCGTTGACCCAGATGAGCACCGGCTCTGCCGTAGAACTGGGTTTCTGGGACCTCTTCAACGGTCTTATCCCGGGTTCGGTGGGCGAGACCTGCTGCTGGGCAATCCTGCTCGGTGCTTGTCTGCTGCTGGCTACAGGCGTGGCTTCATGGAAGACGATGCTGTCTGTATTCGTAGGCGGCGGTCTCACCGCATGGCTCTTTAACATGTTCGGTTCGGAGGCTAACCTCGCAGCGCAGTACCCGTGGTACATGCATCTCGTTAGCGGCGGTTTCGCTTTCGGTGCTGTCTTCATGGCTACCGATCCTGTGACCAGCGCTCGTACCGAGTGCGGTAAGTGGATCTACGGTTTCCTCATCGGTCTTGTAGCAGTACTCGTGCGCGTCCTCAACCCGGGTTATCCCGAGGGAATGATGCTCGCAATCCTGCTCATGAACGCCTTTGCGCCGCTCATCGACTGGTGTGTTGTTCAAGCAAATATTAACCGTCGCGCAAAACGCGTTGCTAAATAAGGAGGGCTACTATGAAACTGAATACAAACAGTAATCTTTATACCTTCATCTATTCAGCGGTGATGGTAATCATCGTAGCTGTGCTCTTGGCGGTTGTCAGCCAGGCACTCGCTCCGAAGCAGCAGGCGAATATCCTGCTCGACAAGCAGAAACAGATCCTCGGTGCGCTCAAGGTGGACTACTCCGCCGGTAACCCCGCAGAGATTTACATGGTGCTTGTCAACGACACGCTGACCTACGGCGACAAAGAAGTCTATGTAGCGAACCTCAACGGCGAGACCAAATATATCCTGCCGCTTTCCGGTAAGGGTCTTTGGGGCGGCATCGGCGGTTACCTCGCACTCGATGCGGACAAGAACACCGTCTATGGCGTCAACTTCAACCATGAGTCCGAGACTCCGGGTCTGGGTGCCAAGATTGTGGAACTGCCGTTCCGCAAGCAGTTTGAGGGCAAACATATCCGCAATGCCGCAGGCGAAGTGGTGTCTGTAGCGGTCCTCAAATCCGGCAAACATGCCGACGGACAGGAGCAGGTAGATGCCATCTCCGGCGCGACCATCACCTCCTCCGGCGTCAGCACCATGCTCGAAGTGAATCTCGCAGAGTACGAGGAGTTTTTGAAAGTAGAATCTAATGAAGGAAAGGAGGAAGACCATGTTGAGTCAGAAAACTAAGGACACATTGCTTGGTCCTCTTAACGCGAATAACCCTGTCGTAGTGCAGATTCTGGGTATCTGTTCGGCGCTTGCCGTAACGGTGCAGCTCAAGCCTGCCCTCGTGATGGGTATTGCTGTGACGATCATCGTCGCTATGTCGAATGTCATCGTGTCGCTTCTGCGTAACACCATCCCGATGCGTGTGCGTATCATCGTGCAGCTCGTGGTAGTGGCTGCGCTGGTAACCCTCGTCAGCGAGGTGCTCAAAGCGTTCGCGTACGACGTAGCGATGCAGCTGAGCGTCTATCTCGGTCTGATCATCACCAACTGTATTCTGATGGGTCGCCTCGAGGCGTTCGCCATGACCAACAACGCATGGGATTCCCTGTTGGACGGTCTGGGCAACGGTCTGGGTTATGCCATCATCCTCGTCATCGTAGCCTTCGTGCGCGAGCTCCTCGGCTCGGGTCAACTGCTTGGTTTCCAAGTGATCCCGCAGTGGTGCTATGACCACGGCTACGAGAACTGCGGTATGATGCTCATGCCCGCCATGGCGCTTATCTTGGTAGGTTGTGTAATCTGGGCGCATCGCTCAATTAACGATAAGGAGGCTAAGTAATGGAACACGCTTTAAGTTTATTTGTCCGCTCGATTTTTGCGGATAACATGATCTTCGCGTACTTCTTGGGAATGTGCTCTTACCTCGCCGTTTCAAAGAACGTGAAGACCTCAGCCGGTCTGGGTGTAGCCGTTACTTTCGTGCTCGTCGTTACCCTGCCGGTTAACTACCTCTTGCAGACGCTCGTTCTGGAGCCGCTGCATCTGGAGTACCTCAGTTTCATCCTCTTCATCGCCGTCATTGCCGCTATCGTGCAACTGGTGGAGATGGTTGTGGAGAAATACAGCCCGTCGCTCTATGCGAGCCTCGGTATCTTCCTGCCGCTGATTGCGGTGAACTGCGCTATCATGGGTGGTTCGCTCTTCATGCAGCAGCGTATCGGCCTGCCCGCAGTGGATCCTAAGGCTATCACCTCTCTCGGCGATGCGTTCATGTACGCCTTCGGTTCGGGTCTGGGATGGTTCTTAGCTATCGTCTGCCTCGCAGGTATTCGTGAGAAAATGGAGTATAACGATGTTCCCAAACCGCTGCAGGGACTGGGTATCACGTTCATCACCGTGGGACTCATGGCGATGGCGTTCATGTGCTTCAGCGGACTGGAAATCTAATAGGAGGACAACACTATGAATATGACTGCAATTTTATATGCTGTAGGAGTGTTCCTCATTGTGATCCTCCTGCTCGTGGCTATCCTCTTGGTGGCTAAGAAATACTTGGTGTCTTCGGGTAATGTAAAAGTTACAATTAACGGAGATAAAGTGTACGATGTTGCCGCGGGGGGAAGCCTCCTGAACCAACTCGGCGAAGCCGGCGTTCACCTGCCTTCTGCCTGCGGCGGTAAGGGCTCTTGCGGCCAGTGCAAGTGCCAAGTCCTCTCCGGTGGCGGCGAGATTCTGCCTACCGAGACCGTCCATTTCTCCCGCAAGCAGCAGAAAGAAGGATGGCGTCTGGGTTGCCAGGTTAAAGTGAAAGAAGATATTCAGATGAAGGTCGATGAGGCTGTTCTGGGTGTCAAAGAATGGGAATGCGAAGTCATCTCCAATAAGAACGTCGCTACCTTTATCAAGGAGTTCAAGGTACAGCTGCCTCCGGGTGAGCACATGCACTTCGAGCCGGGTTCGTACGCACAGATCATCATCCCTGAGTACGACATCGACTACGACCGCGACTTCGATAAATCGCTCATCGGTGACCTCTATCTGCCGGCTTGGCAGAAGTTCGGGCTCTTCAAACTCAAACAGAAGAACACCCAGGCTACCGTACGTGCTTATTCGATGGCTAACTACCCCGACGAGGGCGACATCATCACCCTTACCGTCCGTATCGCTACCCCGCCTTTCAAACCGAAAGAGCAGTGCCCCAACGGACCGGAGTTCATGGACGTGCCCTGCGGTATCGCTTCCACGTATATCTTCTCGCTCAAACCGGGCGACAAGGTGCGCATGAGCGGTCCTTACGGTGAGTTCCGTCCTGTTTATGACAGTAAGAAGGAGATGATCTGGGTTGGTGGTGGAGCCGGTATGGCGCCGCTGCGTGCGCAGATCATGCACATGTTGAAGACCCGCAACTGCCGTGACCGTGAGATGCACTATTTCTACGGCGCACGTGCTATCGACGAAGTCTTCTTCCTCGACGATTTCCTCGCTCTGGAGAAGGAGTTCCCGAACTTCCATTTCCACTTGGCGCTGGACCGTCCGGACCCGAAGGCAGACCAACTCGGTATCAAGTACACCCCGGGCTTCATCGCTCCTGTGATGGGCGACACCTACCTCAAGCAGCATGACGCTCCCGAGGATGTCGAGTACTACCTCTGCGGTCCTCCTATGATGGCAAAGACCGTCCTCGACCTGCTCCACTCGCTGGGCGTCGATGACGCAGATATCCGCTTCGATAACTTCGGAGGATGATCCGATTTACAATAAGGTACGTGCGCATACGCGTGCGTACCTTATTATAATTTACACCCCTAAGGCTATAAGGTCATTAAGGACTTTAACGGGTTTAGGGAGCTTAATGACAATAAAAGACCTTAGAGACTTTTTTAGCACTTTCCCGCTGGGTGCAGATCTGCGATATTGTAGCAGCCAATCAGCCACTCTCGCGATACTATCAGACATTCGTAAGAATCTAAGTTCCCCTTTATAACGCAAGCAGACGGGCATTGCCCGCCTGCTTACTTTGTTCTTAGTCTCTTGGTGATTTATTTTACCTCTTGGCCTGTAACGGTGTACGTTTTGTCGCCGTTCAGAATATACACATTGCCGTTCTTGATTAGTTTCTGCGCGTGGTTGGCGGGATTCGTATAAACAGCCGGAGCCTCCGTCGGGTTGTTGGCTTCATAGACGGCTTGCAGCACAATACCCTCCGCCAGATCACCGGGCAGCACTTGCCATTTGAGGAACGTGAAGCCCTCAATACGCGGAGCGTGCGGCACTTGCCATTTCTGCGCCTCCATATAATGGAGCGATTCGTCTTGTTTCAGATAACTTACCTGCACCGTCTGTTCCTCAAACTGCAGGTCGGTTGCCACACCTATTATATTCGCGAAATCGCACCAGACCGCCTTGGCTTGATAGAGGTCAATATAGTCCATCGGCACATATAGAATACAGGTCTGTTTGTTGACGTTATACACCGTGCGTTCGGTGATCGTTTGTGGCGTAATGGCATAGTTCCGAATAGCCTTCAAAGCAGAGCAGTTATAGAAAGCGTCTGAGCTAATAGTGGTCAAGGTTGCCGGTAATTCAATGGACTCCAACGAGGTACAGCCCTCAAAGAAACTGACAGGCAGTGTCTTTTGCGTTGCAGGCAAGTTAATGGATTTGAGGTTCGTGCAATACATGAAAGCACATTGACCAAGTCTGTTGACCGAAGCCGGAAGTACAATTGTATCCAACAGGCTCATGTTCTTGCAGATGTATGCCGGCACAACCTCTACGCCGTCCGCAAAAGTGAACGATGTCACTTGCGAATTGGTGCTATAGAACGGTGCCTCGCTGTCCGAGCCGATAGAGCAGTCTGCCGGTTTCCAGACAATAGTAGTCGTCGGGTTGCCCTTGAAAGCGGAATTGCCTATCGATGCAACCGTACTCGGAATAGTGATCTCCGTTAGGTGGCAGTTATAGAACGCACGCAGACCGATGCTTGTCAATCCTTCATGCAGATGCACGTTCGCCAATTTCATGCAGCCGTAGAAAGCATCTGCGCTAATAGTGGTCAAAGTCGCCGGTAATTCAATGGACTCCAACGCCGTACAGCCCTCCAAGAAACTGACAGGCAGTGTCTTTTGCGTTGCAGGCAAGTTAATGGATTTGAGGTTCGTGCAATTCATGAAAGCATACTGACCCAGTCTGCTGACCGAAGCCGGAAGCACAATCGTATCTATCTTGTTCATGTTTTTGCATATATACGAAGGCACTACCTCTACGCCGTCCGCAAAAGTAAACGAGGTCACTTGCGAATTGGTGCTATAGAACGGTGCCTCGCTGTCCGAACCGATTGAGCAGTCTGCCGGTTTCCAGACGATCGTTGTCGTCGGATTGCCCTTGAAAGCGGCATTGCCGATAGAGGTAACCGTACTCGGAACAGTGATCTCCGTCAGGTGGCAGTTATAGAACGCACGCAGGTTGATGGTCGTCAGACCTTCTTCCAAGTTCACGGAGCCTAATTTCGTGCAGCCGTAGAAAGCATCCGTTCCGATAGTGATGACAGATGTCGGCAGAGTAACGGATTGCAGATTCGTCAATGCCTCAAACGCACTTGTCCCGATACTCGTTACAGGATACGTATAGCCGTTGTATGTCACGGACGCAGGGATAGTAACAGTCGTGTAGTCTTTATAGACGGACTTGTCCGAACTCTGGTCTTTAACCACTTGTGCCGTAGTCGTACCCAACGAATAATACAGACCGTTCAACTTGACGGTTTCGGCATACAGAGTTGTTGCGCTTACTATCAGCGCAAGAAGCAGTAATCGTGCCCGTAGGCTAAAAAATAAATGATGTTTCATGTGGTGATTTTTGTACTAATCAGTAGGTTGTTGGGCTGGCTATTTAGGGAAGAACGCGCACGCGTGTGCGCGTTCTTTATTTTGATCTTACTCCCGGACTACAGACTCAGCACCTGGAGAGCCTGCCATTTGTCGTCCTTGATATCTTTCTTCTCCTTGATAGCCTTGGTGAGCGGCACATAAACGACGTCGCCGTTCTGGAGCCCCACCATGATCGACCGCTGCTCGTCCAGCAGAGCTTGCACAGCGGCGCAGCCAAGCCGCGAAGCGAGGATGCGGTCAAACGCCGTAGGCGAACCGCCGCGCTGCAGGTGACCGAGGATCGTCACACGCGTGCCGTACTCGGGATGATACTGTTCGATCACTTTCGCTACAGCCTGCGCTCCGCCGGGGATGGCATGTTCCTGAACCAGCACTATTCCGCTGTTCTTGTGCTTGCGTCTGCCTTGACCGATAGCCGCCTCCAGCTGCTCCTCCAGCGTAGCACGCTCGGGTATGATTGCCGCCTCTGCTCCGGCAGCGATAGCTGCATTGAGTGTCAGGAAACCGGCGTCACGACCCATGACCTCTACCAGAAACAGCCGCTCATGGCTTGTTCCGGTGTCGCGTAACTTGTCCACACACTCCGTGATGGTGTTCAGCGCCGTGTCGTAACCGATGGTCGAATCGGTGCCCCAGAGGTCGTTGTCAATCGTTCCGGGAACGCCTACCACGGGGATATTATACTCCTGCGCAAAGAGCCTTGCGCCGGTGAAAGTGCCGTCGCCTCCGATGACGACAAGCGCGTCTATCAGCTCCCGCTGCATGGTCTCGTAGGCACGTTTGCGCCCTTCCGGTGTCTTGAACTCTTCGCTGCGGGCGGACTTGAGGATCGTTCCTCCGCGCTGGATGATTCCGCTCACATCCTGCGTGGTGAACTCCTGCACTTCGCCGTCCATCAGACCTTTATAGCCGCGGAAGATAGCCTTCACGCGAATGTTACTGGCAATCGCCGCACGCGTCACGGCGCGCACAGCTGCATTCATTCCCGGAGCGTCACCGCCTGAGGTCAGCACTCCGATTGTTTGGATCTTGTATTCCATAAACTACTGTTATTTAATTGTTTGCGTAAATTCTTCCAGTTCGGCAGACGCTGCGTCATAAGCGTCTGGAAAGCCGGACCGTGGTTCTGAACCGCCAGATGCGTCAGTTCATGCACCACCACATATTCGATACACTCGTCCGGCACGCGCGCCAGATCCAGATTGAAGACCAGTCGCCGTTTCCGTGCCGCACAACTGCCCCATTCCCGCCGCATATGACGGATCGTCCATTCGACAGGCGCTTCGCCCAGACGCGCAAGCCATAGGCTGACCAAGGCGGTGAGCCGGGCGCGCAAGAGCGGACGATACCACTCATGGAGAAGCGCTCTGCGGTTCGCCACGGTACTATTGGGACGGCAGCGCATGATGATGGTCTCCCCCTCAAGAACAACAGCATTCGCCCCTGAGGTAACAGACTCCGGTTGCAGCGTGTACGGCCGTCCGAAGAGGTAATGCTGTTCGCCGGAGACATACTCCGGCAGCTGCGGACGGGGACGGTTGAGCACCTTCTCGCGGTTGCGGCATATCCACTCCCACCGGCTGAGCAAGAACGACTGCACGGCCTCGGAGGAGACGAAGAATGGGACGCTGAGGTGTACTCGCGCGTCGGGCGGAAGGATGGAGAGACGCATGCTGCGGATGAACTTGCGCTCTACCTCGATATCTATGTCGTTGAGACGGTGGATCAATGGGCTGTTCTGTTTGGCGGTACAAAGGTACTGCTTTTTTGCGAGATGAGCAAGGGAAAGGAGAAAAAAAATAATAAAAATCTTGCATGTTTCAAAAATTTGTAGTACCTTTGCACGAATTTTCAGGAATGAGATATGCTTGTTAAGATTTTTAGTGCTGCGCCGGTTGGGATCAATGCTGCTGAGGTGACGGTTGAGGTACACGCCGTCCCCGGTTTTGATTTTGTGCTGGTGGGTCTGCCGGATGCTTCGGTGAAGGAATCGCACGAGCGTATCAACGCCGCGCTGACCGTGAACGGGATGGAAAACCTGCAGCGGAGTTTCACCATCAACATGGCTCCGGCGGATCTGAAGAAAGAAGGTTCGGCGTTCGATCTGCCGCTGGCTGTCGGCATGTTAGCCGGAGCGGAGAAAGTCCGGACCGCCCTGTTGGCGCGATACATGATCATGGGCGAATTGTCGCTGGACGGATCGCTGCAACCCATTCGCGGCGCACTGCCCATCGCTTTATGTGCACGCAAGGAGGGCTTCAAAGGACTCATCCTGCCGGAAGCCAATGCCGAAGAGGCGGCTGTCGTGGAGGGACTTGAGGTCTATGGCATGAAGGATCTGATGGAGGTCATACGCTTCCTGAACGGCGAGGTGAAAAACGAGTTGGATCCGGACGACAAGTTCGTGCCGACGCACGTGGACACACAGGCGCTCTTCGACGAACTGGCGTTCCCTACCGATATAGATTTCGCGGATGTGCGGGGCCAGTATAAGGTACGCCGGGCGGTGGAGATTGCCGCTGCGGGCGGACATAACATGCTGATGGTCGGGCCTCCGGGAGCCGGCAAGAGCATGATCGCCAAGCGTATTCCTACCATCCTGCCGCCGCTGACGCTCGAAGAGGCGCTGGAGACCACGAAGATCCATTCCATTGCGGGTCTCACCGGCAAACGCAAAGGAGCGTCAGGCTCTTCGCTCATCGTCGAGAGACCTTTCCGCAGCCCGCATCATACGATCACGGATATAGCGCTCGTCGGCGGAGGTGCCAACCCGCATCCGGGCGAGATCAGCCTCGCGCATAACGGCGTCTTGTTTCTGGACGAGCTGCCGGAATACAAACGCTCGGCCTTGGAGGTCATGCGCCAGCCGCTGGAGGACCGCCATATCACGGTGGCGCGCACCAGAGAGACCGTGGACTACCCTGCCTCTTTCATGCTGGTGGCGGCGATGAACCCCTGTCCCTGCGGACATTACGGCGAGAACAACCCTGCTCATCCCTGCACCTGCACGCCCGGACAGATCCACCGGTATCTGGGCAGGATAAGCGGCCCGTTGTTGGACCGGATTGACATCCAGTGCGAGATCGAAGCGGTGCCGTATGAACAACTGCGGGACACGCAGCCCGGCGAGACTTCGGCTGCGATACGCGAACGTGTCCTGCGCGCCAGAGCGATACAGAACGAGCGTTTCAAGCACAGCCGCATCGTGCACTGCAACGCGATGATGAACGCCAGAATGGTACGCGAATACTGCCGCCTCGACGAGGAGAGCGACCGCCTGTTGGAACTCTCCATGACGAAGATGGGGCTCTCCGCACGCGCATACGACCGTATATTGAAGGTGGCGCGGACCATCGCCGACATCGACGGCGCGACGGATATTCAGAAGAAACACCTGCTGGAAGCCGTCTCTTATCGCGCGCTGGAACGGATGAATTGAGAATTGAATAATCGATAATTGATATATAGTATGGCAACACAAGAAGAAACATTTAAGAAGATCGTAGCGCACTGCAAGGAGTACGGATTTGTATTCCCGTCCAGTGAGATCTACGACGGTCTGGGAGCCGTGTATGACTATGGTCAGAACGGCGTGGAGTTGAAGAACAATATCAAGCGTTACTGGTGGGACTCGATGACCCTCCTGCATGAGAATATCGTGGGTATCGACGCCGCTATCTTCATGCACCCCACCACGTGGAAGGCATCGGGACACGTGGACGCTTTCAACGATCCTCTGATCGACAACCGCGACTCCAAGAAGCGGTACCGCGCCGATGTCCTCATCGAGGACCAGATTGCCAAATACGACGAGAAGATCGCCAAGGAGGTAGAGAAGGCCCGCAAGCGTTTCGGCGAGAGTTTTGATGAGGAGATGTTCAAGGCTACCAACGAACGCGTGAAAGAGCATATCGCCAAACGCGAAGCACTGCACGCACGTTATGCCAAGGCGATGAACGACAACAACCTTGCCGAACTCAAGCAGATTATCCTCGACGAAGAGATCGTCTGCCCGATCTCCGGCACCCGCAACTGGACCGACGTACGCCAGTTCAACCTCATGTTCTCCACGGAAATGGGTTCTACTGCCGACGGTGCAATGAAGATCTACCTCCGTCCGGAGACGGCACAGGGCATCTTCGTCAATTTCCTCAACGTGCAGAAGACCGGCCGCATGAAGATCCCCTTCGGTATCGCGCAGATCGGTAAGGCCTTCCGAAACGAGATCGTAGCACGCCAGTTCATCTTCCGTATGCGCGAGTTCGAGCAGATGGAGATGCAGTTCTTCGTCCGCCCGGGTGAGGAACTCAAATGGTTTGAGCACTGGAAGCAGTTCCGCCTCAAATGGCACAAAGCGCTTGGACTGGGCGACGAGAAATACCGTTTCCATGATCACGACAAACTGGCGCACTACGCCAACGCCGCTACGGACATCGAGTTCCTCATGCCGTTCGGCTTCAAGGAGGTGGAGGGTATCCACAGCCGCACGAATTTCGACCTCTCGCAGCACGCCAAATACTCCGGTAAGAAGATCGAGTATTTCGATCCGGAGCTGAACCAGTCCTATACGCCGTATGTCATCGAGACCTCTATCGGTGTGGACCGTATGTTCCTCTCCGTCATGTGCTCGGCGTACGAGGAGCAGGCTCTCGAAGGCGGAGACACACGTGTGGTACTCCACCTGCCGCCCGTACTCGCTCCGGTCAAGGCTTGTATCATGCCGTTGGTAAAGAAAGACGGTCTGCCCGAGAAGGCGCGCGAGATCATGAATGAGCTCAAGTTCGATTTCAAGGTGGCATACGACGAGAAAGACTCTATCGGTAAGCGTTACCGCCGTCAGGACGCTGTCGGTACACCGTTCTGTATCACCGTCGATCACGACACACCGAAAGACGGCTGCGTCACTGTCCGTTACCGCGACACGATGACCCAGGACCGCGTGAAGATCGAGGATCTGCATGAGATCATCCGCAAAGCGACCGATCCGAAAGAGCTCTACCGCAAGATCGTCGGCAACTCCATGGAGGACACGATGGAATAAACCGGACAAAGTCCCTATCAACGCAGCATAGCTGCTATACACAAACGACCGCCCCTACTGAGGCGGTCGTTTTAAATATAACATTTGCATGGTACAGTGATGTTCACGATGCAAACGAGAATGGAAGGTAATTGGTTCGGTAATGGATAACTAATCACTAAGAATATACAAGAATATATAACGATTTAAAGAACCCCCGAATCCGATTCTGGGTAAAAGAAGAAAGAATTTTGACATGGCAGAAATGGCAAAAGTGGCATAAATGGCAAAATGCAATATAAAAATAGGCATGTCAGTTTTGTCAGTTTTGTCAGTTTAGAGGTTAATTGATCTGCTTGCAACTCAAACAAATTGACCAAAATACAATGGAAACTGACAAAACTGACAAAACTGACAAAACAAAAAATTATATTCCGGCTGTCAACGAATTTAGGATGATTGTCTAATAACTTAGGAAAATAATCAAAAACTATTAACTCTATCCTACATAGATAACCTGCTTTTCATCTGAAGAGCCATCTTGGACTACAACCAAATTGAAATACCCATAAAAGCACGTTCCAAAACTACAGTTCCAATGACAAGCAAATACCTTACGAGTACGAGCTATGCGAGTAGGTGGAATAACTATCTTATATTTGACCGAGTATAGACCACTTGCTGCAACATCCGTAAAGGAACGAATACCAACAAATTCTCCATCGGCAACAAAATCGTAATCTATTCCCAAGTTGGTAAAATCACCTTCGAAATAGTGGCTTAATCCGGCATTGTCAATGATGAACTCAAATTCAACTTCTCCGCCTTGTTTTGGAAACCGTAATGCTTCTTCTCGATGTTCAATATCAAGATATTTATTCAGTCGAAATCTTATGTATCTCTTTGTGGGATTATTGTCGGCAGGATACAGACCAACCATATTTACTATGATTTTTGTTATGCCTTTGTCTGTGACAAGCACGCGGTAAACGCCGTGCCTTTCTGTGAAGATGTTAGGTGCATCAGTAGGTGTAAATATGGGGATATGACCAGTACTATCAAATTTTGAGAAATTTTCGGCTGTAAAGTCTTTTAGCTGTACTTCTTTGCTTTTATCATAATTCCTTGTTCCATAAGATGCAGCAGTTTCGTTTTCTGAAACTTTGACGGTAACAGAAGTTGGCGTCTCATTAATTACTTCCAATTGCTTATGTGAAGACGGAATAGTAGAACCTACCGTGTTCGAGGAGGACGGCAGGCTCTTGCTTGAGTTGCAGGAAACTAAGCATGAGAAAAGAAGTCCTAAAAGTCTAACGGAGCATTTGCCGTTCCTCAAGTGTTTCACTTGTCCAATTTGCTGTAGCTTCGTCCAAAAGTCGTTCATGATTTCGCTGCTTTTGTTCTACATCTGTAATTTTTAGTGCTCTATTCTCACATTTTACAATCTCCGGCAATAAAGTTACTTTATCTATATAGTAAAAGGCATTAACTAAATTTCCAAAGGCATCTAATTTTTTACCTCGTTTAAATGGATCCACACATAAACCGATCTGCTCATTTACAGTATAACAATCTCCTTTTCGTATATAAGGCACTTCAGAAATGAATTTTTTAAGAACGAAGTCCGTTAAGTTATAATATCTATAGAACCGCAGTGTCGCAAGCATTTCTACAACGGTCTTTATATCAGCATCCGTCTGCAAAGAAAGTGGCGTGTTCATTACTTTTTGTTTTAGAACATAATATAATTCATCTTCTTTCACGTTCTCAATAGTTAGACCTGTTATTTTCTCTAAATCCTCAAGCGAATATTGAATTTTGCAGGTGAATGATCCTTTAGGAATTTCCCTATATTCAGCCTCGTTCCACTTAATTATTTTAGAAGGATCTGTTTGTAAAGAGCGTGGGGTGTTCTTAAAGCCATATTCTTCGAGATCAGGATTCTTCTCTAATTTATATGAGCTATACCTGCGCAATAATTTTGTATAGTACTCAGTATAAACATCTGACGATTCGCGAAAAGCATATAAGATACCCCATTTGTCATCATACGACGCAAGAGGTACAATATGGCGTCTGTTGCCATCACTCACAAAAAATACGTTACCCAGATTGTCCTTTATGTAACAATTCATAAAGGCATTTGCAAGAATCTCGTTAATAGAATCACCTATCTGTAAATCATAGTTGTATAATTTATATTCCGTTTTTTGGGGACGATATATAGAACCTGTATTATATGTTATTGTGCTACATTTTATTCCTTTCTTATCCATGTTTTGGACTTGCTCATTTGTTAATGAAAGCGACAATAGAGTAGAAGAAATTAGTTCATTAAAATGCTTATAATTGTCATTGGGGATAACATTGACTTTAATATCCACCGAGCCGTCCGCATAGGGATTGGCTTCTAAGGTATAATCAAACAAACCTCTATCAGCAATTGCCGCCAACTGTGTTGTTAAATGCTGTAATGCACTAATCGTATTACTTTGGTTCAATTTTACTCTACGAATTTCAGCAGTAAAAGCATTACCACTCAACTCACATTCTGAGCCTCTGCTTTTCGCATATTCTACAAGATTTCCAACAACCACAATTGCTTCCAACGAGACATCGAATTGCCCATTCTTTTCAATAGAACCTATCTTTTTATAAGATTTAATATTGCCCTTGGTGACGCTAACAATCTCATCTTTTACCAACTCGTCATCTAAGATGGTGGTATTGGCAGAAACGAAAGAGCCAAATGTTTGCTCAATAGCATTCCTCAACGCATTATCTATAGCCTGCTGTTCAGTTGAACCTTGCCCAGAAACGGTCAATTTGATATCCTGTCCATAACAAATAGAGCATAAGAAGCAGAGAAAAAATAATGAGATAATACACCTTTTCATATAGATTTATTTTATTAGTTTGTAAAACATGAAGACCAGCCGGTCATTGTCGTCGGGAAATGTAGTAAGCAATTCTAACGCTTTAACATATCCCAAGGAATTGTCATTAATAAGCTCTATGACTTCTTTTGTGTCTTGTTGAGGTTCCGAAACAACTTTTAGAACCATGTCATCTGTTATGACAGAACCATTGAAGAAACGGTTTGCCTGCGACATAGCTTTTACGGAGGCAGTTCGATTCATTTTACTTTCATCATCATACTTTTTGGGGTCTAATGTAAGAGCAGAAAGCAAATAACTATGGTCATAATCAGACACTACTCTTACTCCTTCAAATGGAGCATTACGGTACATTCTGGTGAGAAAGTTTGTAAGTGCGACCTTCTCATGATTGTATCCTTGAGCATTTGCACATATTAGCGAACAAATGCAACACAAAATAACTATAATACGTTTCATCCTATTTAACGATTAAAATGTTTGTTTCTTGTTGAGGTTGATGCCGTGCGTAAGTAACGCCGATATTCTCTATTGCACGAATTTGCTGAGATTCTAATCCCATTCTTGCCCATTCGAGGGAAACTCGGTCTTCATATTGCCGCATTTTAAACTCCCATTCGCGTTTTTCTTTTTCGGCAGCAGCTCTTGCAGCGGCAGTTTCATCAGCACGAAGTTTTCTATCAATTTTTTTAGCCAATATATCTGCTTCCTTACGACATTCTGCCAATGGATTCACTTGCATTAAATAATCGAGAGCCTTTTCAGCACAAGCATAATCTTCTTTTACGTACCACGCACTTTGTGCCTTGTGAATTAGTTCCAATCCTTCTTTGTTTATCATGGTATTGAATATTTCAATAGCTTTCTTTTGTGATTGCATAAAGCATTCTTCACAAACATTAGGAACTGCCACAAGTGTTGCAATCGCCTGCTCATAATTTTGTGAAGAAGACATGCGCTCTGCTTCCATTTGTATTGCAGGACAATTATTCGTATAATATTCTATAATTCCCCGTTTAGCATCGTCAATCATGGACTGGATAGCCGGATTAGAAGCTTTAATGCTTCTGAAAGCTTGAATATATGCCTTCGCTTCCGTAACACCAATTCCTACCGCATGGACGGTTGTAGTGGCATAAATTTTGTTTTCGACGACATCTCCAATTACAAACTTAACTTCGTACTCCTCTGAAACACGAACAGGATTAGTCGGCATTACATCTTTACGCACAACATTAACCTTTGTTGTAATAACAAATCGATCTGTTATGCGGTCTGCCATACCATTATTAGAAACAATGTCCTCTAATTTTGATTCTATATATCCTTTTGCGTCAGCCGGAATATTGCTGTTGTCAGGAACGCAAACAGCAATACATATTTTACCGTAATCTTCACTTTGGGCAAATAATAAGCCTGTGAATACAAATGCACAAATAATAGTTATTACCTTTTTCATAAGACTTCTATTTTTCTCCTAATACAACAATCGCTTCTCCTAATCCGCGAGTCATTACTTTCGCTTCAATACCATAGACTGTATTCAGGTGTTTACGCAATTTAGTAGCAAAGGCTCTTGCATCCAAAGCTCTTCCTTTCTCGTCAAAGAATGGAATGCGCACTTGTTCAAACTGCGCGATCATCTCCGTTGCATCCAATAAGTTAAATGCATTGTTTACAGTATTATCATGGAGCCATGATTGAATACAATCCAATAATTCTTCTCCATTATACTCAGTTTCCAAGTCATTATCCCAATTATCCCAAACTCTAACGGTCAGGATTATCTCTCTACCGTTCGTTTGAAGATTACAATAATAATTAAGCATTTGACGGTCAAATACATCTATGCGATCTTTAATGCATTTCTGCAGAATACGTGGAACTGATTCTGTAGACGGCTCACTTAATCCAGAAGAAGATGCGATACGTTTACTTGTGTAAGCGTCGAAAGCCTCAAGTGTAAAAGATATGGACTTTCCTTCTTGCTCACGGACTTCTTGCCACCCTACTTGAAGAATAATATCTGCTTTAGCACGCCTTTTTAATACATCAATAGGATTTTCAGAAAGCATTGCCCCCGATTTACTCATAGTTACATTATCCTCTCCAGACCGGATGGCAATATTCTTCAGTTCTTGTTCGCAGTCTTTCAATTCATAACCGAGTTCAGTAAGAACCTCTCCTACTTTGCTTATTACTCCTCCCAATTCTGTATCTTCTTGAAAAGCGAGACCATAATCAGACACTCGGACAGTGCGCCCTTGATCTTTAAATGTTTGTGTAAAATAACGTTGAGTACACCAGTTGTCACTAGGTACAATCATGATAATAGGCTTTTTAGCTGTTTGCGCATGTATTCCGAAGGACGCAAATAGCACACCTAAAGCCAATAGTAAACTTCGAAGCATTTTCATAATATTGTTATTTATTAGATGGTTTTAGTATTTCGTCATTCACGAATGCAAAGAAAGTAGAATAAGACTCTTTATTCTCTTTGATTCTTTCATTCCAATATTGGGACAAATAAGGGTTCTTGAAAGAATATGCAATGCCTTCTTTCCACTCTTCCCAAACCGTCTGATCTATACGACCATCAGTATATAGATAGTACTCCTCACTACAGAGATCCAAGTACAAGCGGATGAAATGACTAATCTCTTTTTTTGTTTCTTCCTGCAACTCTTTATCATAAGCAGAAAAGAACTCTTCGGGCATGTGCTCCATAAGATACTGGTAACGGGCAGTATATTTCTCAAAGAAAGACAGCTTCTGTTGATGCCTGTATTGACAAGCAGACACAACAAAAGTAATTACTGCAAGTAGCATCATTACTACATTAATAGCAGTTGTAATAATTTCAAATGTTTCCATAATCTATTGATTTATAATGGTTGATATGTTACACATATAAAAAAGCGGGACTGCATTATTGCTGTTCCGCTTCTCAAGGCTCTAGCATTGCCCTAACATCCGAACAAACAACACTGAAGCCCACGCCGTATGTATATGTGCGTACGCTATACGCGTACATTATTTATATACATACCAATGGGCATCTTGTGTCGCAGTGTTTTGGTTGTTAGTTTGAATTTGCTAGATTCTGAGAAGCCAAAACAAAGCGCGTAAGACGCCTTTTTCAATATGTCCGTACTTCACCCGCCCGAAAGACATATTCCCTCAGCGCGGGCTCTATACGGCAAAACTTACGTTTTGCGCTGCAAAGGTACAACATTTTTTTGATATATGCAAGGGTTAGGGTGATTTTTACCAGAAAATCCTGAAAAACCAGACCTCTACGCTAATCTAACAATTCTATATGTACTAGGTCTTTCTGTCTTTATATTAGGAGCCTGGGCGCATATATACAAAACAAAAGCGCGAACATTATTCACGCTTATTCTCTATCACGAGGTTCCGGAAATGACCCTACACACAAGAATAAACAATAACATCCACGCCCGATATGCTTAACCCTCCCGCCCTATGAGGGGCGCGAACGGATATTAACATACCCACGAGAACGCTTATTGCACTATCTTGCTTTGGGGTTTAGAATTTTGCAGGATTCCAATGGTACCAAAACAAGCGTCAATAAACGCCTATTATGTCACCGCTTTTTTACGCTGCCGGTGCCAGCACTCCTGTTTAATGTCAGTGAGTGACGGGGTTATACCGGAGTACCAATTTCGTATAGGTATTCCGGAGCGAAATCTGCGCCATTAGCCCACTCGATAGTAACAGGAGTGAGCGCGTATTGTATAAACTGCTCTTTGTCACGCAAAGGACCAAAAACCTCACCCTTTAAGTGCGGTTCTAGATCCACTACTTTATGTACTCCGTCACTAAAAGTGAGAGCCAATTTGTAGTTGCCTTGATAATCAACATCTTTAACGCGTAACATAACTATATTATTTTAGTGGTTCTATACGTCCTATTTGCTTTCCTTCCTGTGCGCTTTCCCATAATGAAAGGATTTCTTGCTCATGCAAATCAATCCATTGATTCACTTTGCTAATTACTTTTGCAGGAGCCTGACCGTCTACTATTCGATCTAATACGCTTATGCTACATTCATAGTCTCCATATGTAAAATGTACATGAGGTGGGTTATGGTCTTTCCAATAAAGACAAATTATTATCCCATAAAAACGGCTGATTTCCGGCATAATTGCTTGTATTAACGATTTTACGGCTGCAAAGGTACACAAAAAAAATGACACATGCAAATAAAAGTGCCATTTTTCATGTTTTTCTTTGTGAAAGGGCGTTTTACCGAGGGAGAAGGATTAGAACCGTAGCGATCGTGTGGCAGACGGAGCCGAGCATGATAAAGAGATGCCAGACCGCATGGAAATACGGGTACTGCTCGTCGTAGCGGAAGAAACAGGCGCCGGCGGAATAAGCCACCCCTTCGCCGACGATCCAGAAGAAAGCGGCATGAGAGAGCGTCTGCCACATAGGCACGATGATCAGCAGAGCCGCCCACCCCATTGCCAGATAAAGCGCCAGCGACAGATTGGGATACCGTCCTATCGCAATGACTTTGCCGACGATACCGGCAATGACGCACGCCCAGAGGAATCCGAAGAGCGACCAGCCTATCCATCCGCCTAAGCCGCAGAGGCAGACCGTCGAATACGAACCGGCGATCATCACATAGATAGCAATATGATCGACTACGCGCAGACGGCGTTTGAGCGTCTCGTCCGTAGCGGCGTGATAGACCGTGGAAGCGCCGTACATCAGTACCATTCCGGCATAGAAGAGCCCCGTAGCGAAGAGCTGGTAGCGGAAAGCGGCTGCCTGAGACACCCACGCCAGGCGCAGCAGCGGCCAGCCGATAAGAAGCGTAGCGGTCAGCGCTGCAAGATGGGTGAAGGTATTGGCTTGTTCTTCTTTCGAGAGGGGCAGCATGGGCAATTCACAATTTACAATTCACAATTCTCAATTCAAAATTCAAAATTTACAATTCTCAATTCTTAGCCCCAAAGGGGCACGATTATTTGGCAGAGCCAAATTTTCACAATTCACAATTCTCAATTCTTAGCCCCAAAGGGGCACGATTATTTGGCAGAGCCAAATTTTCACAATTCACAATTCTCAATTCTTAGCCCCAAAGGGGCACGATTATTTGGCAGAGCCAAATTTTCACAATTCTCAATTCTCAATTCACAATTTACGGCGGATGATGAGGGAATGAATGATCGTCATGAGAAGCGCAAAAGAGCCGGCAACGATCCATGCCCAAGAGGTCGAAGACATACGGATATCCGGCGCAAGCTCACGGAGGAACGGCGTATAGAGCGTCCGGGCAAGCATCAGCAGACCCATTGAAGCCGCAAGCGAAAGGAGGTTCGTGAAGAGCACCACCAGTTGGTACGGCAACGCCAGCGTTCGCGGAGCATAACCGATCGCCTTGAGATTACGGATCTCCTCCCGGTTGCGTTGCAGGAGAAGGAAGATCGAGAGGATCAGTATATATCCTGCCAGCAGGCAGATGATCAGACCGATGAGGAGCACTACCGCAACCAGAATACGCATCAGCCATGCCGCGCGGGAGGCATTGAGATGATCGCCCTCCACGGACAACTCATGCGCATCACAGAAAGCGGCGATCCGCTCGTCCGAAGGATTAGTGACCCTGATGATCAGACGCGAACAGGAGCCGGAACGGTTGCCGGACGCAAAGCGTGCGTTCGACCAGTCGATAAAACTCTGCGGTACAAGGATTGTATTCAGGCGCGAGGAGAAGCCTATCACACGCCCTTTCAGCGTCCGGCTGTCGCCGTTGCCCCAGAGGGTGATATCCAGCGTCAGTTTGCTGATCATTCCTTCCGACACCGCCGGAAAATCCGAAGTAGGCGCATAGCCGAAATTATAGAGATTGAGATACGTACGCGGCAGAATGATCGGGATGAGGGAAGAGGAAGGGCTGAACTCCCATTCCTCGGACTCCACATCGATGAACTGATCCGGCACGGACTCGAAGAAGAGATCCGTAGCGATGTCTACATCGTAGGACGGAATAGAGAGCCGTCCCCATATTCTGTACTGCGCTGCCGTGAAACGCCCGATCTCCGCTACGAACGGCTGCGAGGCGACCAACCCGATCTCCTCTTCCGTGAAAGCGGGTTTGGAGCCGGAGAGAGCATCCACAGCCGAGACACGTTTGGAGAGAACTAAATCATCGGGCGCCATGAAACCGCCTTTGCCGGTCATCAGCGGACGGATATCCATATAGAGCTGGAGACCCAGCACGATGATCGTCAGGCCGATGATATTCGCGATCACAAAACCCGCCAACTGACCTGCACTCATATGACGGCGCAGCACTTTCCAGATCAATCTCATAGCAGTATCTTTTGGTCGTAATGAATAGGAAGCGTCTTGCCTAACGAAGTGACGACAATCCCGAACCCGCGTTCTTTTTGTTCCGCAGAGACTATCTCCGCCATGATCGCGGCGTTCGCGTCGTCGAGGTGGCTGACCGGTTCGTCCATCAGCAGGAACGAACAGGGCTGGCAGAGTGCGCGGATGAAAGCCACCCGCTGCTGCTGGCCGAACGAGAGCAGTTGAACCGGCTGAGACCATTTATCAGCGATACCGAGCCGCCCGAAGAAATCACGGACGGCCTCACGCGAACGGAAACGGGTCTGGCGGTTGAGGATCTCCACATTCTCATATGCCGTCAGGGACGGAAAAAGACGCAGGTCCTGGAACACATACGCCAGTTCGGACCGATAAAGTCTGCTTCGCTCCGCCGCAGAGAACGAACGGATATCCCGTCCGTCAAGGGCGACAAGCCCTTCGTAATCATTGCGGAAGCCGCCAATAAAATGAAGGAGAGATGATTTGCCGATACCTGAAGCCGCCTCGACGCAGTAGGATTTACTGCGGTCGAAGCGTATCGGAGTATGGATAGAAATGTCAATCGTCGTAATCATAGTAGTTATAACCTGCGTCATAACGTTCGCGCCTTGCCTGCCCGTAATCGATGTAGGCATTGCCGATCCTGATCGCATGCGCGAGGATGAGAGCAAGCGAGTTGCGGGAGTCGTCGTTGAGTTCCAGACGCAGCGTGGCGGCATCTTTCTTCTCCACCAACAGCTCGGCGCAGTCTGCGAGGTTGCAGAGGTTACGGAAAGCGCTATAGAGACGCGCCTCGTCATGGCCGGCATGACGCTCAAGATCCCGGAAGCAGAGATCAACCACCGGCTCGGCATCCAGATAAGCATAGAGATAAGAGGAAGCGGCATCGGACGCTTTCGCAAACGGCTGCTGCACCTCTCCGTGCCGGTAATTGCGGATGTTTGTGACCGAGACGGATTTCTTGTCGCCGTCGACAAAGAGATCTTTCGGCATCTCGTCGCCAATGATCTCCAGCACCGGTTCGATCTCCTCGTAGGGCGTAGGCACGAGGAAGAGCAGATCGGGATCCTCGCTGAAGTTCTTGCCCAAGACAGCCGCAGCCATCGTTCCGTCCGTCTTGCGCAAGATCTGCTTGACAAGATTGTAGATCATTTTCTCTTCGCCTGCGAGACGGCTCCCGGACTCCTCGATCGCCTCGTCTGCCGCCTCAATATATTTCTGCCCCTCGATACCTGCAGCCACCAGACCGACCAGGTTACGCTCGGGGATCTGCCGGAGGGCGTCTTTGGACACCTTTCTGGAGAGCACTTTCGCATCGTCCTTCTCCACTCCTTCGATAAAGAGATTGAGGGCGCACTCTCCGGATTTGAAATCAAGGTTAGCCACCCATTGCTGCTCGAAGATCTGCTCCCATACATCGTCGGTGAGATAGGGACGCAGGTCACGCAGTTCGCGCCCCACCTCCCGGCGGATCTCATTCCGAGCCTGACGGGAGAGCGCTTCCATGTTGACTGTAGCGGAGAGATCTCCGGTGTGCTTGGCGAAATACTTACCGGCATCGGTGGAGAAGAACGCCTTGTTGTTCTCCAGCAGATCACGGAAAGCGGTCTTGTTGTTCGCCGAACCGATCAGGAGGGCTTTCTCCGTGACAGCACCGGCGATCTGGCCGTTGACTGTGAGCCAGTTGATCTTGCCGGACTCCGAGATCTCGATCCCGTCAGAGAAGGAGCGCAGTTTCTTTATCAGGTCCTCCGGCTTGCGCACCGATGCCAGGAAATAGGCGTCCTCTACATCCGGGGAGACGAAGACATACATCGGGCTGAGCAGATCCAGACCCATGCTCTGCGGATCACGGACCGCGTCAGCGATCTTCCGGGCCGTGCGGTCGTCGGGACTCGAAGCAAGGATCAGATCGGCGATCTCGTCTTTCTGGGAAAGGAAATCGGATTTCAGTCCTGCTTTCTTTATATCCAACTCCACCACGATGGGTGCGTCAGCGGGGATCGCCTTCTTGTAAGCCGATCGGGAGCAGGAACTCAACAGGGCGGCAACGACAACCATTCCGGCCGTCAGTAATCCGCGAAAAGAAATTGCTTTTTTCATACTACGGTTGTTTTTTAGGGTTAGTAGATTATTTGGATTCGTTTTGTTGTGCACGTATCCGTGTGGACGATATATCGAAATACGGAGCGTCGGAGAGGAAGACCATTTCCTTGACCGGCAGCGTACAGCCTGTGAGACCGCTTGCTCCGCATGATTGGGAGGCGGTGTGACCAGCGTGGCGCGGATAGACGAAAATGCGGTAGTTCGCCAGAATATACCCGTATTCGCGCCAGCGGCTGAAGATATCCAGATTATCCTCTCCTATCACGAGGGTGAACGTGTCCTCCGGATAGGCCTTCCGCAACTCGCGCAGGGTGTTCGCCGTGTAGGACGGACGGGGCAGCGAGAACTCGAAATCCGAGGCCTTGAGGTGCGGTATACCGCGTATTGCTTCGCGTACTGCCGCCAGCCGCTCCTGCTCCGGCGCAAGCATTCCGGCAGGCTTGAGCGGGTTGTTAGGCGTCACCAGCAGCCATAACTCGTCCAGGTCGGTGTGCTCCACCACCCATCGCGCCAACCCTACGTGACCGAAATGCACGGGATTGAAACTGCCGCCGTATATGCCGATGCGCCGCATCGCCGTTAAAGAGTTAAAGAGTTAAAGAGTCAAACTGTTATTTGGTTTCATCAATGATCGCATCCAACTGCTCGAAGGCGTGGCGGAGATCGTCATTGACCACCACGCGGTCGAAACAAGGCTTGTAGGACAGTTCCTCCTCCGCCTTGGCAAGCCGTTTCTCGATCATCTCCGCGCTGGTGTCTCCGCGTCCGACAAGCCGTTTGCGCAACTCGTCAACCGAAGGCGGACAGATGAAGACGGATACCGCTTTGTCGCCCAGGATCTTCTTGAGGTTGATTCCGCCCTTCACATCGACATCGAAGAGCACCTGCTTTCCTGCCGCCTCTATGCGGTCGATCTCCTTCTTGAGCGTGCCGTAATAAAGGCCTTCATAGACCTGCTGGTACTCTACGAAATCGTTGTTCTCGATCCGTTTCCGGAACTCCTCTACGGAGATGAAATAATACTCGCGCCCGTGTACTTCCTGCCCTCTGGGAGGACGGGTGGTACACGACACGGAGAGTTCGAAGAGATCCGGATGTTCGGTGAGCAGGTGCTTCACCATGGTCGATTTGCCGCTTCCGGACGGCGCACAGAAGATATATATCATAGCACGTTGAGAACTTGTTCTTTGATCTGTTCGAGAATGTCTTTCATCTTCACCACAATGATCTGCATCTCCGATTGGTTGGATTTGGAGCCGAGTGTGTTGATCTCGCGTCCCATCTCCTGGGCGATGAATCCGAGTTTCTTCCCTACTCCGGCTGAGGGCAGAGTGTTGTCCCCTGCCATCGTCTCGCGGAAATACTTGATATGATTGGTGAGACGCACTTTCTCCTCGGTTATATCGAGTTTCTCGAGATAATAGATCATCTCCTGCTCCAGCCGGTTACGGTCGGTCTGCGCCTGTGTCTCCGCGGAGAGTTGGGCGAGGTTCTGCTCCAGCCGTTCGCGTATCTTCGCCACGCGTCCTTTCTCAAACGGTTCCACCTGTGCAAGGAGCGAAGCGATGCCGTCCAGTTTCTCGGTGAACATGGCTTGCAGGGCAGCGCCTTCCTGCGTGCGGAAAGCGACGAAGCCGTCCAGCGCACGCTCCACCAGTTCCTGCACCTCCGTCCATTCGTCTTCCGTCAGATCCGAGGTGTCTTCCTGCGCCTTCGTCACTTCCGGCAGCCGGAGTATAGCCGCCATCACTTCGTCCGGAACGGGCAGACCGAACTGCTCACCGTACTGACGGGCGTACTCTTTGGCCGCCGCCCAGTTGATAGGACTGAAGGCTGACGGCTGAAGGCTGAAGGCTGACGGCTCACAGACCGCCAGATCTATCTTGCCGCGCTCCACCCTGCGGGTCACTTGGTTGCGCAGGTCGAGTTCACGGCTGCGCAGCGCGCCGCTCAGACGGACGCTCATATCTACGGATTTGGAATTCAGGGAGCGGATCTCGCAAATCAGTTTGCGTCCGCGGAACTGGCTTTCGGATCTGCCATAACCGGTCATGGATAATATCATTTGCCTATACAGAATTTGCTGAAAATATTGTTGAGTACTTCGGTGTTGGTGATCTGTCCTGTCACTTCGCCCAGAGCGGCGAGGCAGTCCTGCAGATCCATGGAGAGCAGTTCGCCGGACAAGCCGTCCTGCAGCCCTTGCTGCACCCTTTCTATCGCTTCGTGCGCCCTGCACACCGCTTCGTAATGGCGTGCATTGGAGAGCATGACGGCGGAGGGGTTCATTCCTTCTTTCGCCACCCGCACCAGTTCGCGCCGCAGCGGTTCCGTCTCGCCGTTTTTGGCGGAGATGAGGATAAGACCGCTGCGCCGGCAGAATTCAGACCGCTCACTCCGTTCGCCGGCAGGGTACAGATCCGCCTTGTTGATCACGTGGATCACCGCTTGCTGTGGGCTGAAGCAGGTCTGACCTTGCTGATGGCTGAAGTCTGACGGCTTGCCTATCGCTGACGGCTCGTCCACTTGCACGACGATCTGCGCCTTTCCGGCGGCTTTACGGCTGCGTTCGACGCCCATCTGCTCCAGACGGTCGTCCGTCTCGCGGATGCCGGCGGTATCGGTCAGACGGAAGAGTATCCCGTCCATCACGAGTGTGTCTTCTATCGTGTCACGCGTAGTGCCCTGAATATCGCTCACGATCGCGCGCTGCTCCCCCAGGAGGGCGTTGAGCAGCGTCGATTTGCCTGTGTTGGGTGCGCCGATGATCGCTACGGAGATGCCGTTCCGGATCGCGTTACCCGTCCGGAAAGAGTCGGTCAGCGCCTGCAGCTTGGTCTCGATCCCGTCAGCCAGAGCGGTCAGTTCGCTGCGGTCGGCGAACACCAAGTCCTCATGGTCGGCAAAATCAAGCTCCAGTTCCACGAGCGAAGTGAAATGCAGCAGCCGTTCGCGCAGTGTGTTCAGTTCGCCGGACACCGCTCCGCGCAGTTGGCTCAGCGCCAGATCTTTCTCCGCCTTGCTCTGCGAGGCGATCAGATCCGCGACGGCCTCCGCCTGAGCCAGATCCATCTTCCCGTTCATAAACGCCCGCCGTGTGAACTCTCCGGGTTCGGCGGCGCGGCAGCCGGCGTCAATGAGCCACTGGAGCAGGGTCTGCTGGATATAGAGACTGCCGTGACAGGCTATCTCTACCGTGTCTTCGCCCGTGAACGAACGGGGTGCACGGAACACCGAGCACAGCACCTCGTCCAGCACCTCGCCGTCTCTCGCTATCCGTCCGTAATGCACCGTTCCGCCTTTGGCTTCCGCCAGAGGTGCACGGCTGCGGAAGAGCGTATCCGTGATACGGATACTCTCCTCTCCCGAGACACGCAGGACGGCTATGCCGCCCGAGCCGTACGGCGTACTAATGGCACAAATCGTCTTCATTGCTCAATTTTGCCTGCAAAATTACTGCTTTTTTTTCATATATGCAAGAATTTGCATGATTTTTTGCGATTGCAGCCGTCTTTCCTTTTCGTGAAAAATATAGAGAATCTTAATAATCGTATACTTTTTTGCCCAAAAACAGCCCGAATTAGAGTCGGGTGCGAGTCGTGGTTAAGTCGAGGGCAAGTCGTGGTTAAGTCGTGATCAGGCAAATCTTAATAATCGTATATCTTTTGTTCTGTTTGCCCTTTTCTATCTGCTTTTATTTCTCTCCGCCTCTGATTTCGGAGGCGGAGACGCCGAGGTTCTGGCGGATATAACGGCTGAGATAGGCGGTGGAAGAGAAATCGAAACGGAAAGCGATGTCGGCAAGAGTCAGGGAGCGGTCACGCAGAAGGCGTGAGATCTCCACCGATGCGTAGCGGTTGATCCAGTAGGCCGCTCCGCAGCCGCTGACGGACTTGCAGGTCTCGGAGAGATATTTGGGAGTGACGCAGAGGTTGGCGGCATAGTAGGTTATATCCCTGTGCGTGCGGTAGTCTCCGCGCTCCAACATATCTATGAAACGGTTCATGAGGCGGGCGTTCGGATGGGTCAGATCGTTCTTCCCGTCGTAGATCCCGGCATGGAAATCAAAGAAATCGATGATCATGCCCTGGACGGCATTGAGGGTGAGATCCAGATAAAAACGGTGGTTCACCTCCGCGCATCGCGTACGCACGTAGAGCATATTCTCTCTGCAGCGCTCCTGCTGCCGCGGGTTGAGGTGCATGACCGGATCGTTGAAGAGCATCATGTGTCCCCGCGTGCCGTAGTTAGAGAGCGGCATAGCCATCTGGACAAACTCCGGCGTGACATAGACGGTGAGAGTCCGGAAATCGGGACTTGCACCGGCGATCCGGGCAGACTCGCTGCGCTGTATGATGACGCAATCGCCCGGCTGAAGAGGGTGCGCCGCGCCGTTGAAAAGAAGCGTTGCCGTGCCTTGCAGACACAAGGCGTGCGTCAGGTAACCCGTATGCCCGAGTTGAAGGTCCGAGGATAATATGTCCGCTGTTTCTATCGGTTGCATAACTGCTGTAAACGCTTGCGTATTGGTAGCCGAACGCGGGTGCAAAGGTACTACAATAATTCCGAATGTGCAAATAAATTATTCTATTTTTTAAAAATCTCGCCAAAAACTTGCGTATGTGCAAAAAAAGTACTACCTTTGCAGTCGCAAAGGGTTTTGAGCCGTAAGAACATGAAGATCGCTTTTACCACAGAGTTACCGAGAGAAGGATTCAGGCTCCTTGCCGAGCGCGGCATGGAGGACTGGGTATCGGTGAACGGTGACGGGTCATCGGAGAGCGGTGACTGGCAGGAGGCGGAGGTGCTGGTAAGCACGTTTGACTGCCGCGTGCCGCGTGAGATGATCGAAGCGATGCCGCGGTTGCGTCTGATCGCCAATTTCGGCGCCGGCTACAATAACATTGATCTGGACGCCTGCCGCGCACACGGGATACGGGTGACGAACACGCCGGAGCCGGTAGTGGAACCCACGGCGGAGTTGGCTTTTGCGCTGATGACCGACATCGCACGGAGAGTGAGCGAGTTTGACCGTGCCGTCAGAAGCCAGCTTTCAGAAGTCAGTTCCTTTGAGGGATTCGGTGTGATGCGCAACCTGAGCCACTCGCTGTACGGCAAGACCTTGGGTATCATCGGAATGGGGCGGATCGGTCAGGCGCTGGCACGCCGGGCGATAGCAAGCGGAATGAAAGTGATCTATCATAACAGGAGAAAGCTTTCAGCCGCCGGCCTTCCGCCCTCGGACTGGCGGACGGAAGTGATCCGTCAGGCGGAATATGCGGATTTCCAGAGGCTGCTGCAGGACTCCGATTTCGTGTCTCTGAACCTGCCCTACACGCCGGAGGTGCATCATATAATCAGCAAGCCGGAGTTAGGGATGATGAAACGCAGCGCATACCTTATTAACACCGCGCGCGGCGCGCACGTGGACGAGGCTGCGTTGGTGGAAGCGCTCCAAAGCGGCATCATCGCCGGAGCGGCTATGGATGTATACGAGCACGAGCCGCAGATCAGCAAGGAACTGCTGCGACTGGAGAACGTGGTGCTCTCTCCGCACACCGGCACCGGCACCCGGGAAGGACGGATAGCCATGTGCGAGAATGTTTGCGGGAATATCCTTGCATTCATACAAAACGACCTTCAGGGAATGAATGTTGTTTTGTGAATTAAAAATTAAAAATTACGAATTAAAAATTAAGAATTAAAAATTAAAAATTAAAAATTTGGGTAATATGAAAAAAGTGATTTTGATGACAGCAGCGGTGCTGATGATGACCGGCTGCGGATTTATGAAGAACAGTACCAGTAACAATCAGAGTTCAGCCGTCAGCAGTCAGACGACGGCAACGGCCACGCAGACGGCTAACACCGCCGTAAGCGCAGGACAGGGAGCGGGAACAGCCCTTCAGGCTCTCTATGCCCAGTACAAAGCCGACGGCAACAAGTTCAACTACAAGAACATGCAAAACATCATGAACACCATGTCGCTGGTGTCCAGCTGCGAAGGACTGAAAGAGAACTACAAAGACAAGACCTACCTGAAAGAGTTCGGCAAGGGCATGATCGCTTCGTCCCTGGGTCTGGTGACGCAGAACAACGTACAGACCGTCACCAACAGTCTGGTAGATATGGTGAAGAACAGCGAGGCCGTGCAGAACGCCCAGACGCAGGCACAGAGCACCGCTTCCACCGCTGCCGGTTATGCCAACACCGCAGCGCAGTATGCAGGCGCACTGAGTTCTTTGCTTGGCGCATTCAGCGGAAAATAAGATGGAAATAGTCAATCGTTTTCTGAAATACGTGTCGTTCTGCACCACGAGCGACGAGAACACCGGCATGACTCCCTCCACCCCCGGGCAGATGGAGTTTGCCCGTTATCTGGCGGACGAGTTACGCCGGATCGGACTGCAGGAAGTGACGCTGGACCGGAACGGCTATATCATGGCGACGCTGGAGAGCAATCAGTCTCCAGCAGTCGGCTGTCAGATCCCCGTGATCGGTTTTATCGCCCATATGGACACCTCGCCGGACGCAAGCGGCAAGCACGTGAAAGCATCTGTCGTCAAGGCGGAAGAGCGCGATTATATCGATCCCCGGTACGCCGGTCAGGACATTATCGTGACGGACACCACTACGCTGCTCGGCGCTGACGACAAAGCGGGAATAGCGGAGATCGTGACGGCGATGGAGTACCTGATCCAACACCCGGAAATCAAGCACGGCAAGATACGCATCGGTTTCACGCCGGACGAAGAGATCGGTCAGGGCGCGGATCACTTCGACGTGAAGGCTTTCGGAGCGGATTTCGCCTATACGATGGACGGCGGAGCGATCGGCGAACTGGAGTTCGAGAACTTCAACGCCGCCTCCTGCAAGATCCGTGTACACGGTCTCAACGTACACCCCGGTACGGCATACCATAAGATGCGTAACTCCATGCGTATCGCCTACCAGATAGCCGTAATGCTTCCGCGGTTCCAGACGCCGGAACACACTCAGGGCTACGAGGGTTTCTACCATCTGGTCGGCATGAACGGTACCGTGGAAGAGACAACGCTCAGTTATATCATCCGCGACCACGACCGCACGCTCTTTGAATACCGCAAGCGCGAACTGGAGCACCTTGTCCGCAAGATCAACACCGAATACGGCGAAGGAACGGCGGAGATAGAGATACGCGACCAGTACTACAACATGCGCGAGAAGATCGAACCGGTGATGCACATTGTGGATTTAGCCGAAGAGGCAATGAAAGCGGTGGGCGTGACGCCGGTGATCAAACCGATCCGGGGAGGAACGGACGGCGCAAGACTGAGTTTCGAAGGACTGCCGTGCCCGAATATCTTCGCCGGAGGCGAGAATTTCCACAGCCGCTACGAGTATCTGCCTGTTCCGTCTCTGGAAAAAGCATGCGAGGTCATACTCGAGATCGTCAAAAGAGTGAAATAAACGAAAAACAACAACCATATTATGTTAAAAACAACACCGTTTACAGACATCCACATTGCGCTGGGCGCAAAGATGGCAGAGTTCGCAGGCTTCAATATGCCGATCCAGTACCCTACGGGTATCAACCGGGAGCACATGATCGTACGCGAAGGCGTAGGTGTCTTCGATGTGAGCCACATGGGTGAATTCTGGGTAAAAGGCGAGAAAGCCCTGGATTTCCTGCAATATATCACCACCAACGACCTCTCTGTGATCGCAGCCGGCAAGGCGCAGTACACCTGCATGCCGAACGGCAAAGGCGGTATCGTAGACGACCTGATCATCTACAAGTACTCGACCACCAAATATCTGTTAGTTGTCAACGCCGGCAACATAGACAAAGACTGGGCATGGATCAACAAAATTAAAAATGAAAAATTAAAAATTAATAATTGGGAAGATGTTTCTTTAGAGAACGCGAGTGAGCGTTATGGTCAGTTGGCGGTACAGGGTCCCAAAGCAACCGAACTGCTGCAACTGCTGACCGATGCGGATCTCAAATCAATCGACTACTACGCTTTCCGCGAGTGGAGTTTTGCCGGAGTGCAGGGCGTGATCCTCTCGAACACCGGTTATACCGGCGCCGGAGGATTCGAGCTTTATTTCCCTGCCGAAAAAGGCAAGCAGATCTGGGACGCACTCTTCGAAGTGGGCAAACCGTTCGGTCTGGCTCCTATCGGTCTCGGCGCACGCGACAGCCTGCGTCTGGAGAAATGGTACTGTCTCTACGGACACGACATAGACGACACCACTTCTCCTCTGGAGGCAGGATTAGGGTGGATCACGAAATTAGACGCCAAAGACTTCATCGACCGCGATTACCTCAAACAGCAGAAAGCCGAAGGCGTGAAGCGCAAACTGGTGCATTTCGAGTGCCTCGACCGTGCTATCCCGCGCAACGGCTATGAGATATGCGACGAAGCGGGCAACACTATCGGGCACGTGACCTCCGGTATCATGCTGCCGAATACGAAAACAGGCATCGGTATGGGGTACGTACAGACACCTTTCGCCAAGAAAGAGACGGTTATCTATATCCGTATCCGCGAGAAACTGCAGCCTGCCAAGATCGTATAAGCCCCTAACACTGAACAGATGAAAGGAAAGAAGGTAGCATTGGTTCTGGGTTCGGGCGGTGCGCGCGGACTTGCGCACATCGGCGCCATCGAAGCCATCGAGGCCCGCGGATACACGATCACGAGTATCGCAGGCTGCTCGATGGGCTCGGTCATCGCAGGTATGTACGCTGCCGGACAACTCAAGGAAGCCAAAGAATGGTTCTTGCAGGTTGACAAGCAGTTGATTCTGAGGATGATGGATCTGAACCTCTTCAGCGGCAACTCGCTTGTCAAAGGCGAGAAGATCATTCAGGAGCTGGAGAAAGTGGTGCCGGACAGACGGATTGAGGATCTGAATATCCCGTGCGCCATCGTAGCCGCCGACATGATCCATACCGACGAGGTGATCTTCCGCGAGGGCAGTCTGTTTGAAGCCGTGCGTGCCTCTATCAGCATTCCGCTTTTCTTCCGTCCCGTGCAGATGGGTGACCGTCTGCTCATCGACGGCGGTACGCTCAACCCGCTGCCGCTGCACGCCGTGAAACGCAAACGGGGCGATATTCTCGTAGCCATGGACATAAGCGGCAAGGACAGCATGCCGCAGGAGGCTGCGCCCAAACCGATCGATGTAGAGAGCAGGCTGGCGGAAGTGGAAGCCAAAGGATGGACCGTTCCCAAACAGTTCGCCGAGCAACTGACTATGCTCGGCCATCGTATCAACGAAGCCCGTGCCAACCGCGCCAAGGATCTGGGACGAACCGTCAATTTCGTGTCTATGCTCAACCGAATGAATGACATGCAGATCCAGCAGACTACCCTCATGGCGCTGCAAATCACCCCACCCGATATACACGCCGTAATGCGGCAGTACGCCTATAACACCTTCGATTTTGACAAGGCCGAAGAGATCATCGGACAAGGACGGACAATCATGAATGCCGCCTTGGACCAATACGAACAAACGCATTGAAAGACCGCAGAGAATACATACTCCGCAAGGCGATGGAGGTCTATGCCCTGAAGGGGTTCTCCAACGTGAGCATCACCGATCTGCAGTTCGCGCTCGATATCGGGCGAGGCACCTTATATTATTATTTTAAGGACCAGGACGAACTCTTCTACGCCTGTATGGAGCGTTATTTTCTGGAGCCCAAACAGCATGCGCTCAACGCTGTGCCGGAGGAAGTGAGCATCGATATCATGATCCGGGCGATGCTCACGTATCTCAAGAGCCTGGAGGAAGCGCTGCTGACCTTCGATGTCAAATCCATCAACACCAGTAATGTCAATAATCTGATGTTCACCGCCTATAGCAAGTTTCCCGCCCTGCACCGCAAGGCGCAGCGTCTGGCGCTCAAAGAACTGGAGTTATGGCGCAAGGCGATCTATCACGACCAGCGGGCAGGATTGGTGCGCAGGGACATTGACCGTGAGCAGATCGCTTTGATGTTCACCCATATCAAAGACAGCTATGACAGCGGACTGGGACAAACCCAGATGGACTTTTCTTTATTACAGAAAACATATTCCGAATTTCACAAACTGCTACTAATTACAGAAAAAAATCACTTTTCGAACGATTATTCGAAATAAAAGCAGTACTTTTGCAGTCGGTTTAACTAAAAGGCATAAAAAATGGCAACAAAACATTACTTCTCGTATCTTCAGGAGACCATGGCACGCCGCTGGGACAAACTGGCTTTGTCGGATTTGGACGGCGCGAATACATATACGTACGCCGATTTGGCTGCTGCAATCAAGAAACTGCACGTTACTTGGAAAGAGTTGGGCATCAAAGAGGGCGACAAGATTGCGCTCTGCGGCCGTAACTGCGCTAACTGGGGTCTGCTGTTTCTGGCAGTGGAGAGTTACAAGGCTGTGGTGGTAAGTATTCTGCCGGATTTCACGGCGGAAGGTATCTACAGTCTGGTGGACCACTCGGAGGCAGTGCTTCTGTATGTGGGTCCGAACGTAAAGAAGAAGATCGACACAACCCAAATGAAAGGTCTGAAGGCTACGGTCTTCATGGATGATTTCACGCTCGTGTCTGCTGATGCGAAGACGGAGAAAGCATATGCCGGTGTTGAGGCTGCGTTCGGGAAAGCCTATCCGAAGGGCGTCAAGATCACGGATATCCAACTGCCGGCAGACAACCTCGACGAACTCGCGGTGATCAACTACACCAGCGGTTCGACCGGTAACCCCAAAGGCGTCATGCTGACCCACCTGAACCTGAGCGGTAACGTAGAGTTCGCATGCCAGCGTATTCCGCATAAACCGGGCGACAAGGTGCTGTCTATGCTCCCTATCGCGCACATGTTCGGACTGATGTTCGAGTTCCTCTATCAGGTATGCGACGGCGCTGAGACCTATTTCCTGACGCAGGCTCCTACGCCTACCGTGCTGATGAAGGCCTTTGCACAAGTGAAACCGTTCATGATCCTGACGGTGCCGTTGGTTGTGGAGAAAATTATCAAGAAAGGTGTGCTGCCGAAGATCAGCAGCCCGATTGCCAGACTGCTCTGGAAGACTCCGGGACTCAACCGTATTATCCGTGGCAAAGTGAAAGCCGGTTTGGATAAGACTTTCGGAGGCGAGTTGCGTTACCTCATCATCGGCGGCGCCGCCCTCAACGGAGAGGTGGAGCAAGTGCTGCATGATATCAACTACCAGTACTGCGTCGGATATGGTATGACGGAGTGCGCTCCGCTGATCAGCTACGAGGACTGGTGGGCATACAAGTTCCATAGCTGCGGTAAAGATCTGCCGCAATGCCACGTTCGTATCGATTCCGAGGATCCGTGCAATAAGGACGGAGAGATCCAGGTGAAGGGTATTAACGTAATGAAGGGATATTACAAGAACGAAGAGGCCACCAGCGCCGTCTTCACCGAGGACGGTTGGATGCGTACCGGTGATCTGGGCGTGCTGGACAAAGAGGGAAATATCTATATCCACGGCCGCTCCAAGAATATGATTCTGGGTCCGAGCGGACAGAATATCTACCCCGAAGAGCTGGAGGACAAACTGAACTCCATGCCATGCGTAGTGGAGTCGATCGTGCTGGAGCGCGAGGGCAAACTGGTTGGTCTCGTCTTCCCGGACACTTCGGCGGAGGGCAAGAAACTGCTGGGCACCAGGACCCTCACGCAGCTCATGGAGGAGAACCGCAAGAATGTGAATAAAGATCTGCCGCAATACAGCCAGATCAGTTCGATAGAATTAGTCGCTTCGGAATTCGAGAAGACACCGAAGCGCTCGATAAAGCGTTATTTGTACAAATAACGTAAAGTGAGTAAGTAGATGGGATTCCTCTTTTATGGGGAATCAAAGCAGGCGCGTAACTGGGAAGCTATGCGCTTGTTTTTTTCTTTTTTCCCTTTTTTCTTGCATATATCGAAAAAAAGTTGTAATTTTGCACGCAAAATAGATTGATCATGACGAAGCATTACTTACAGTACCTGACAGAGGTAATGGGCCATCAGTGGAATGACACGGCGTTATCGGATTACAACGAGGATCACGAATACACCTTCGGCGAACTGGCTATTGAGATGCTGCGCCTGCAGGTCCTTTTCGAGCAGTTGGGCATCAAACGGGGCGATAAGATCGCTATTGCGGGGCGTAACTGCGCCAACTGGGCGGTAGCCTATCTCGCGATCGCTGCGTACGAAGGCGTGTGCGTGAGTATCCTGCAGGATTTCACGGCGGGCGATATAGCCCATCTGGTGGATCACTCGGATAGCGAGTTGCTCTTTGTCGGACCTTATGTCTGGAAGGATCTGCAGAACGAGAAGATGCCGGAGCGGTTGAAAGCGGCTCTTTCGCTGGAGGACTGGCGCCCGCTCTACGGGAAGGAGCATGTGCCTTCCAAAGAGGAATGGGACGCTGCTTTTCAGGCTAAATGTCCGCATGGATCCATTCAGCCGGAGGATATCTGGTTCTCCGCCGATCCCGAAGCGCTCTCTCTGATCAACTACACCAGCGGTTCGACCGGTAGTCCCAAAGGCGTAATGCTCAACGGACGGTCACTGAGCAATAATGTGGAGGTTGGCATGAAAATGCTGCCGGTGGATCCGGGACAGCGGTTGGTATCCATGCTGCCGCTGGCACATATGTTCGGCCAGATATGCGAGTTGCTCTACCCGCTCTGCTCCGGCACGCATATCTTCTTCCTCACCAAGAGCCCCACGCCCTCAATCCTGCTCAAGGCAATGAAGGATGTGCAGCCCTATCTGGTGGTGACAGTGCCGCTCGTGATCGAGAAGATCTATAAGAAAAACCTTGACCCGACGCTCAGCAAATGGGCGATCCGCACGTTCTGGCATGTGCCGGGCATCGGAACACTGCTCCATAAACGCGTGCGTTCGGCGCTCAAGAATGCGTTCGGAGGCAAGTTACGCTATTTCATCTGCGGGGGCGCAGCGATGAACCCTGTGGTGGAACAATGCCTCATGGATATCCATTTCCCGCTGTCTATCGGCTATGGAATGACGGAGTGCGGACCGCTCATCGGCGGCAATCCGCCTAAGTACTTCAAGGCGCGCACTGGTGGTGTGCCGGTGATGAACATGGAGGTTAGGATCGACAATCCCAACGAGGCAGGGATCGGCGAGATCCTTGTGAAGGGCGAGAACGTAATGCTCGGTTATTACAAGAATCCCGAGGCTACCAATGCCGCTTTCACGGAAGACGGATGGCTCCGTACGGGCGATCTGGGACGCCTGGACAGGAAGAAAAACATCTATATCAAAGGTCGCTGCAAAACCATGTTCCTCGGTGCTTCCGGCCAGAATATCTACCCCGAGGAGATCGAGGACAAACTCAACAACCAGGAGGCGGTAGGCGAATCGCTGATCGTCGAGCGGGAAGGCAAACTGGTTGCGCTCGTCTTCCCGGATGAGACGCTCACCAAGAGGATGACTCTGGAGGAAGTGCAGCAGATCATGAAGGCGAACCTCGAGAAACTCAACCACCTCATTCCTTCTTACAGCAAGGTGTCGAATATCGAGGTGCAGGAGAAACCCTTTGAGAAAACGCCGAAGAAATCTATCAAGCGATTCCTGTACAAGTAAATGTGGGTTCTGCTGGCTTTTATATCCGCGCTCTGTCTCGGCTTCTATGATATCAGCAAGAAGGTCGCGCTGCGTGACAACTCCGTGGTCGATGTTCTCACGGCGAACATACTGATCTCGTCGGCTATTCTGCTGATTCCCTTGCTGTTATCGCGTTTGGCGCCGGAGACAATGTGCTCCACTCCTTTCTACGTACCGCGTATGGATGCGCAGGCGCACGCACTCACCTTGCTCAAATCCGTGATCGTGCTCAGCAGCTGGATCTGTGCGTACGTGGCGCTCAAGCATCTGCCTATCTCGCTCGTCAGCCCTTGGCAGGCGACAAGGCCCATGTGGACGCTGATAGGAGCACTCGTCATCTTCGGCGAACGGCTCAACAGCTGGCAGTGGACAGGTGTCACACTCGCCATCGGTAGTATCTTCGTCTTCTCCCTCTCTGACAGGAAGAACGGCATCATCGGAAAAGCCGGATTTACCAAGACTCCCGAAACGCGTTATTATGTCTGTCTGGCGCTTGCTATCATCATCGGGGCTTGCTCCGGACTCTACGACAAATACCTCATGCACCGATATGACCACAACTCCGTGCAGGTCTGTTACACCCTCTATCAGGCGGTGCTCATGACCGGCTTCTGTTTGATCCATCATAAGCGGCATAACACACGGCCTACCCTCCATCTTGACGAGAAAGGATGGCGCGTACTGATCCCTATTACGATGATCTCTATCTTCCTCATTATCAGCGACAACGTGTATATGTTGGCGCTCAATGATCCGGAAGCGCTGATAGCTGTTGTCAGCACAATCCGCCGCGGAGGTACAGTCATTGGGTTTGCTTACGGACTGCTTTTCCTCAAGGAGAATGATCCTTGGAAAAAAGTGCTTTGCATGATCGGTGTTATGCTCGGCCTGACCTGTCTGGCGATGGGCTAAAACACATAAAATGCATGAAATCGTTCGGGATATTCAAATAAAATTTGTATATCTCATTTTTTTTTTGTACCTTTGCGCACTTTTTAATTTGGCAAATTATACACACATGATTACGATAGAGCAATTGAAAGATGTTCAGCAGCGTGCGGACAAGTTGAAATCGTACCTGCAGATTGATGAGAAACGTATCCAGTTGGAGGAGGAGGAACTGCATACCCAGGCGCCCGGATTCTGGGATGACGCCAAGGCCGCTGAGATGCAGATGAGGAAGGTCAAAGGGATCAAGCGTTGGATCGAGGGGTACGAAGGCGTCCGCGCTGCCGTCGAGGAACTGGCGCTTGCTTTCGATTACTACAAGGAAGAACTCGTCACGGAGGAAGAGGTCGATGCCGCGTACGCACACGCGCTCAAAGAGGTGGAGGATCTTGAGATGAAGAACATGCTGAGCCACGAGGAGGACCAGATGCCTGCGGTCCTCAAGATCGTCTCCGGTGCCGGAGGAACAGAGGCGCAGGACTGGGCGGAGCAGCTCATGCGTATGTACCAGCGCTACTGCGAGAAGCATGACTACAAAGTGACGATCGCCAACCTTCAGGAGGGAGACGAGGCGGGTATCAAAACCGTCACCTTCAATATCGAGGGCGAGATGGCGTACGGCTATCTCAAATCCGAGAACGGAGTGCATCGTCTGGTGCGGGTGAGCCCCTATAACGCCCAGGGAAAACGCATGACCTCGTTTGCTTCGGTCTTCGTTGTGCCCTTGATCGACGACACCATTGAGGTGGAGGTCAACCCTGCCGGTATCAGTTGGGACACCTTCCGTTCGTCCGGTGCCGGAGGACAGAATGTCAATAAGGTGGAGTCCGGAGTGCGGCTCCATTATAAGTTCGTCAACCCGCTCACAAACCAGCCGGACGAGATCGTCATCGAGAACACCGAGACACGCGATCAGCCTAAAAACCGCGAGAACGCCCTGCGCCATCTCCGTTCGCAACTCTACGAACTCGAGCTCGAGAAACGCCGGCAGGCGCAGGCGAAAGTCGAAGCCGGCAAGAAGAAGATCGAATGGGGTTCGCAGATCCGTTCTTATGTCTTCGATGACCGCCGTGTCAAGGATCACCGCACCAACTACCAGACCTCCAATGTCAATGCCGTCATGGACGGAGACATCGATGACTTCATCAAAGCCTATCTGATGGAGTTCCCGGACTAACGTAACCCGGGGGTGAATAAGGTCAATCCCGAGTCAATCCCGAGTCAATCCCGTATCCTACCCCACCCTATATATATTATATATAATATATATCCTGTGATTTTATAAAACTTCTGTTAAAATGTTGAAAAAAGTATTTTTGTTCATTGCTGTCGCTTCCGGTGTAGCAGCCTTCGCACAGACGGACACCACTGTTGCCGCTGACACCGCAAAAGCCAAAGCCGATACCGTTGAAGGTTTCCGCTTCACCACCGTTGATTCAGTTGCCATCACACCCGTGAAGGATCAGAACCGCAGTTCGACCTGCTGGTCGTTCTCTACGATCGGATTTCTGGAGTCCGAGGTGCTGCGTATCAAAGGCAAGGAGATTGATCTGAGTGAGATGTTCGTCGTCAGCAAGACCATGATGGATCGCGCCGCTTATTGCGTACGGCTCTATAACGAACCGCGTTTCGCGCCCGGAGGTAGCGCCTACGATGTAATCTACTGCATGGAGCATTACGGACTTGTGCCGCAGGACGCTATGCCCGGTATCCGGTATGCTTGGACGGAAGCGGACACACTGCCTGTGCATAACGAACTGGACCGCGTGGCTGGAGGTTACCTCAAAGGGCTGACAGGGCTCAAGAAACTCTCTCCGGTTTGGCGGGAGGGCTTGCAGGCTATCTACGACACCTATCTGGGCAAATGCCCCGAGGAGTTCGAATACGAAGGCAAACGGTACACCCCGAAGAGCTTCGTGGAGGCGCTGGGACTGAAGGCGGAGGACTATGTCTCCGTCACTTCCTATACCCATCATCCTTTCTACGGGCGCTTCGCGCTGGAGGTCCCCGATAACTGGCGCATGGACCAGATGTACAATGTGCCCATGGACGAAATGATGCGCATCATTGATGAGGCTCTCGCAAAAGGATACACCCTCGCATGGGGCGCGGATGTCAGCGAGATCGGCTTCACACGCAAGGGCGTAGGTGTAGTGCCCGACGCCGACAAAGGAGCGGATCTCACGGGATCGGACATGGCGCATTGGCTCGGACTCTCTGCCGATAAGAAGAAAGAGGAACTGACCAAGAAACCGCTGCCCGAGAAGGAAATCACCCAGCAGATGCGGCAGGATGCTTTCGACAACTGGGAGAACACAGATGACCACGGTATGCAGATCTTCGGTATCGCACATGACCAGAACGGCAAGAAATACTATATGGTCAAAAACAGCTGGGGTACCGCACGTTCGGATTACAAAGGCATCTGGTATGTCAGCGAGGCGTTCATGAAATATAAGACCAACGATATCCTCGTGCATAAGAATGCGATCCCCAAGGATATCAAGAAGAAACTCAAACTCTGATCATGGCTACCGTCAGCGCACTCAGTACCGGAATCTATAAGGATCGCGGGAGTAAGTTCCTCGCCTTCGCTGAACCCATAGTGGACGAAGAGCAAGCGAAAGCACGTATCGCGTGGTATAAGAAGAAATACCACGATGCGCGCCATGTCTGCTATGCTTACCGTCTGGGCGAAAACCTCTGGCGGACAAAGGACGACGGCGAACCGCACGGCACTGCCGGAGCACCGATCCTACGGTCCATTGATGCGCGCGGACTGGATAATATTCTGGTGGTCGTTGTGCGTTATTTCGGTGGCACCCTCCTTGGCACCGGAGGACTGATGGTCGCTTACAGGGAAGCAAGCAAAGCGGCTCTGGATGCTGCCGCTATACTCAATTAATACTGTTCATGAAGGAAGATTTCAAAGATATCAGGGCTTATCGCGTAGGATGGCTTTTGGCGCTCACCGACTGGTGTACTGTCTTTCCCTATCTGCGCTATCTCAAGCGTAAGACGACGGACAGCCTGCGGCTGGATTACCTCGGAGACCGCAAACAGATAGAGGAAGATATTAGGCACGGAGCCTTTTTTATGACCAACCACCGCGATATAGTGATGGATGCTGCATGGCTGTCTTGGCTCCTGAGAAAGCGCTATTTCATACGCCCGTACATGGGCGTAGGGAATAACCTCTTCGCCAGGAAATGGATCGAAGTGCTGATGCGTTATGAGCGTTGCTTCGTCGTCAAACGCGGAGCAGGAGCACATGCCCAACTCGAGAACATGCGGCACCTGTCCGCTTATATACGGCATCTGCGCAGCCGCGGCAAATCGATCTGGCTTGCGCAGCGGGAAGGACGCGCCAAAGATAGCAATGATCTCACCCAGAGCTCGGTACTCCATATGCTCACAATGGACGTACCCGATCTCTTCGAGGCGGTCAAGGATCTTAATATCTGTCCTGTGAGCATCACATATGAGTACGATCCCTGCGATTACCTCAAGGCACGGGAGATGCAGCTCAAACGCGACAACCCGCATTGGCGGAAGTCCAAACGCGATGATGTGGAGTCCATGAGCACAGGTATCAACGGATATAAAGGACGCGTCGTCTACCGCCTCACGCCGAGCATCAACCCCGAGATAGACACCATGCTTGCTGCCCACCCCGAATACCGCGAGGAACCGCATAGTGAGCAGCTGCAGCATATCTGCGATCTCATCGACAGGCATATTCACCGGGGCTACGAGATCTTCGAGCGTGGCACGGATTTTGACGCATATATCGAAAGCCGCATTGCGAAGATTGATATTCCCGCAAAAGACGAGGCCTTCTTACGTGAAAAACTGTTTGAAATGTATAATAACCCGGTGATCAACTACCGGAAAAGTTTAGGACTATGAAAAGAGCAATATTCCCCGGATCCTTTGATCCGTTTACTGTAGGCCACTTCGATATTGTGAAGCGTGGCTTGGAGATTTTCGATGAGATCATCATCGGTATCGGTCGTAATAGCACCAAGAAAGAGACCTTCCCTATCCGCGAACGCGAAGAGGCGATCCGTAAGATCTTTGCGGATGAACCGCGCGTGAAAGTAGCGATATATGACTCCCTCACGGTCGATTTCGCGAAAGAGAACGAGGCGCAGTTTATTCTCCGCGGCATCCGGTGTGTGGAGGATTTCGAGTACGAGCGGAATATGGCGGAAGCCAATAAGCAACTCGGAGGCGTAGAGACCATCATCCTTTACACCCGTCCCGAATATGCGCATATATCCTCTACTCTTGTCCGTGACCTCTATTCCTACGGAAAAGATGTCAGTGCTTTTGTTCCGAATAAACTGAGATAAGAAACACACCTGACCTCCCTCTCAAGGGAGGAAAATGAAGTATGAATAATCAGCATAAGATTTTGGCACTGATGCTTGTAGCCCTCCCTTTGTGGGGAGGGTTCGGAACGGGTTCTTTCCTCTCTGCCCGAGAGCGGACGGCTTCCGTACGGGCGGACGAAAGCATTACGATCTTCAATGATGTGTTGCGCCAGGTGGATGTCAATTACGTGGACACCCTCAATTATGAGGACCTCACCGAGACCGCTATCAACGCTATGTTGCGGAAGATCGATCCCTACACCGTTTATTATCCCAAGAAACAGGATAACGACCTGCGCATGCTTACCACCGGCAAATACGGCGGTATAGGCAGTATTATCCAGCAGCGGCCGGCTAACCGCTCACAGACTTCTAAACGCCAGATATCCAAAGACTCGCTCTGGACCTATGCCGTCAATCCATACGAAGGCAAACCGGCGCAGCGCGCAGGAGTGCAAGCCGGCGATCGGATCCTGAGTGTCGATGGTATCAAGACCGCAGGACAGACTGTCAGCGAGGTCAGCAATAACCTGCGGGGTGTACCCGGTACGGTCGTAGTGCTTGAACTCATGCGTGAGGGTGTGGAAAAACCCTTCAAGGTAGAGATCACACGGGAAGACATTCATCTTGATCCCGTCAGTTATTATACCGCCATTGAGGCGGACTCGCTCTCTGCCCCTGTAGGTTATATCGCTTTCAACGAGTTCACGGAGGGTTCGGCACAGGCGTTCTCCAACGCACTCGACGAACTCTATTACACGCGCGGAGCACGCTCCCTCATCATAGATCTGCGTGATAACGGAGGAGGTATAGTGGACGAAGCGCTGCAGATTGTCAATCTCTTCGTGCCGTCCGATGTAACGATCGTGGAAACAAAAGGAAAAACATCTGCTTCCAATCGTACCTACCGGACCCGTAATAACCCGCGGTACAAAGATCTGCCGCTGGTGATCCTCGTCAACAAGAACTCAGCCTCTGCCAGCGAGATCGTGGCAGGCGCTCTGCAGGATCTCGGACGCGCAACGCTCATCGGCCAGCGCACCTTCGGGAAAGGCCTTGTGCAGAACGTACGCCCTGTGGCTTTGGGAGGACATATCAAGGTCACTACCAGCAAGTATTATCTCCCTTCGGGAAGGTGCATTCAGGCGATTGACTATAGTGAGCGCCAGAAAGGACATGAACTCAAGAAAGACTCGGCAGGTGGCATTCTGCCGGATATCGTGATGGATGATTCTACCAAACTGGATATCACCTATTCGCTCTATGTCAATCATTATTTCTTCGATTATGCCACGCGTTACCACCGCCTCCATGAATCCATTGCCTCGCCGCAGGAGTTCGATCTCACCGATGAGGAGATAGAGGATTTCTGTTCCTTCTTGGACGAGCGTGGATTCAAATATGAGACCGAGACCGCTAAATACTTCTCCGATGTCATTAAGATGGCAAAGCATGAAGATATCGATTCAACGGTCCTGCGCCGACTCGAAGCACTCGAACCCGTTCTGACGCCCGATTTCCGCAAAGCGATCGCACGCAACAAGGAGGAAGTGAAGCAGTTCTTAGGCTCTGATATCGTTATGCGCTATTATTACCAGAAAGGCCAAGCGGCTTACCTCTTACGCTCCGACAAAGAATTCAAACGCGCCTTGCAGGAACTGAAGAAATAAGTCGAAGCGATAAGCAGCGATAAGTTGTTATAAGTAGTTATAAGTAGTTATAAATTATAAGTTAAAGCTATAAGTTAAAGCTATAAACAGCTGTCAGCAAAAAAATAGCGGCACTTGCGTGTCGCTATTTTTTGCATTCTCCCTTTCAGGTTAGAGACGCTTGGTCTCTATCTTGCGTCCGCAGACATCGTAGAGATCATCGCCCCTGCGGATGTAGATCATTCCGTTACGGAGCTCTTTCGCCGTAGCTGGCATGAGTTCTGTTTGCGTTTGGTCTATCGCAGTAGTGGTATTCTCCACTACCGTCAGGTAAAGCGTGTAGGTGGAGTCGCAACCATATGTTGTAGTACCTTTCACTACCAGCGTAGTGTCGCCCAGAGGCAGAGCCGAAAAATCTATCTCGTTCCACATCTCCTCGGTGCCGAGTACTATCTGACGCGTCTCCTCAACTGCCTCTACAGGGTGAACGGTCACCGTCAGGCGGACAATCGAGTCGCCGCCAAGGATGTTCTTCTCCTCCAGCAGGATCTCCGTCTCCGTAGCTTCGTAGTACCACGTACCGGCATATTCCACTGAGTCTCCCTCGCAGAACGATGCCTCGTACTCGCCATAAGCTGCCGGTATCGGAGTAACAGTCAGATTAAGGGTGTAGGTAGAGTCACAGCCATGGACGGATTTATATGCGGCTATCAAGGTGGTGTCACCCAACGGCAGAACAGAAAGGTCAATACCCTCCCAAGTCGTGTCCGCGCCCATGATAATCGTCATGGAAGACTCCATAAGCATCTTCGGATAGATATTCACCGTCAACTCCACGATAGAGTCACCGCCATACATGTTCTTCTGCGCAAGCGTAACAAGCTCATGAGTCGGACGGCGATAGGTCTTACCTTCAAACTCGAATCTCTCTCCGGAACAGAGGCTGACATTCAGTTCGCCGTAATGAGTAGGCGGTGTCTGAACATGCAGGTGGAGCGTGTAGGTCGAGTCGCAACCATGGATGGTCATGTACTCTGCTACAATCGTCGTATCGCCTACCGGAAGTCCGGAGAGGTCTTTCTCATGCCAGATAGAGTCTGCTCCGGCGTACATCGTCATCTCTTCGCTGAAGGCATATACCGGATGAACGGCCACGGTCAGTATCACGATAGAGTCACCGCCGTAATAGTTCTTCTGAGCCAGCGTAACCTCTTCCTGCGCTGCGCCGTAATACCATTTTCCCTCGTACTCTAACGAGTCTCCCTCGCAAAGAGCAGCATCATATACGCCATAACGCGTCGGTGCTAAAACTGTCAGATGGAGAGTGTAGGTCGAGTCACAACCGTTGAGAGACTTGTACTCCGCTATGATCGTGCTATCAGCCACAGGGAAGACTGCAGACAGGTCATGACCATGCCAGGTCGTATCGGTGCCGGCATAGATTTCCATCGTCTCATCTGTCTTATAGACTGGATAGAAACTAACCGTCAGACGAACGATCGAGTCGCCGCCAAGGAGGTTTTTCTCCTCCAAGAGCACGTTGGTCACCCCTGCCTCTTTGTACCATACGCCCCTGAACTCAGCCGAGTCACCCTCGCATATGGCAATCGTGTAGTCGCCATAAGCGTCAGGAATACGAACGACCTTCACGGTCTTGGCTACCGTCTCCGCAGCATTGTAGAACTTATTACCTTCCTGTACCGCTGTGATGGTAACTTCGCCTACCGCCAGCGTGCGCAGTTGGTTATTCTCCACATATGCGATCGCACTGTCCGAGCTGACGAACGATACATCCAGACCGGCCGTAGAATAAGCAGTGATGTCGAACGTGCGATTCGGATACATCTCCGGGATCTCGTCGTTCCAGACAATCGACTGGTCGTGCTTGGTTAAAGTTGTCTGTACCGTTACATTCACAGTGGCTGTGGCATAAATAGCCATGTTAGCCGGTGTGAAGAGCACTGTATAAGTTTGCTCTCCTTCCTCCGGAATGATCGTCTCATCCTGCCAAGCGAAAGTACCTTCTGCCGAAGCCTTGCCGCCTGCCAGTATCGACTGTGCAAGGCTCTCGCCTACCACCAGCACTGAAGCCGTAGGAGCCTCGATAATCTCTACCGGCGTGAGGGAGAGGGTGATCGTCTTCGTGTCCGATGCAGACTCGTAACGATCATCGCCTGCTTGATAAGCCGTGATAGAAACCGTTCCGGCGGAGAGCACCACCAATCGGTTGCTCTCTACATAAGCAATCGTGCTATCCGAACTGATGTATACCACCTCCAGTCCGCTGGTAGCGGTAGCCGCAAAAGCAGGAATCTCATCCGTCGTAAGCGCCTCTGCAGGTAAGGCGAAACCGTTGATGGTCTGGTGAAGACCGGTAGAAGTGATATGTACCGGTATACGAAGCGTAGAAGGGTTCTCCTTATTATCGGTAATGACAATCGTATCATTGAAGTCCACATTCTTCTCACGCGGCGTGAAACTAATAGTAAACTCATCATCGCCAAAATCATTACAACCCTCGCCTATAGTATTCTGGCTGAGTGCAAATACACCTTGCGTAGTTGAGAGGCTCATCAGATCAATATTGGAGTGAGAAACAGTGATCTTCTTCGTCCACGTGGTGTTGAACTCTGCATTATCATCAATCTCCGTATAGTTCGCGCGAAGAAATTTAGCGTTGGTGACGCGGATATTGGTGATGGTATGATCCGTACCTGTCTCTAGGGTGCGGATACGCAGTTTGGTAGCAGATTCATCTAACGTAATATTGCCGGATTGCGTATCGCTCGTTCCTACCACCTGATTATATACCTCGTGCCAGTCCCATAGACCGTTCTCATACATATATTGTTCAACAATAAGAGCAGAATACGAAGTGCCACCCCATGTACTGGTACTTTTCTCTCCGTGACGAGCAGTAAAGGTCAGCACGGCAGGGATGCCGAAGAAATTATAATCCTGCTGTTTTTTACTGCCGTTCAGAGTCAAGGAGGATTGCACAAGCGCCATACCGTTACACTGGGAAGCAGGGTTACGCACAATGACATAGTTATTCTGCGAAACCGACAGATATTCATGGCCTTCTATCTCGCCGCCGGCTTGCGTAGCCGTGATATAGGTCTCTCCTTCGCCTACCACCGTAAGCACATTGCCCGAGACAGAGACTACATTGTTATCGGCAGAAGTATAGGTAACAGGGCCTCCACTGGTAGCGGTAGCCGTGAGTTCAACCGATCCACTGGTAGTCAGCAGGCCTAAGAAAGACTGGTCCCAGACGATGGATTGCTTAAGCAACTCGGTTACGGTAAACAATTTGGTATCACTCACCTCGTTATACTCCGTATCGCCGGCTTGGTGCGCTGTGATATTCACCGTTCCAACCGCCTTGGCCAAGAGGGCGGTATCTGCAATGACCTCAATGATGGAAGGGTCAGCAGAAGTGAAAGTGACACGCTCTCCGTTGGTAGCCGTAGCTACTGCAGCAATCGTTGCATCAGGGTATTGCTCCTCGGTATTCATCGCAAAGCCGGTAGCAGCCAAATCAGCATTCCATTCAATGGTCTGCGGACGCTTGGTGGTAGTCGCTTTGACATGAATCGTCTTGGTATTTGTACCATTGGTAATGGTGATATCACCCTCGTTAACACCCGTCTCATTGGTATGGGTATAACTGATGGTCAGGGTCTGCGAACCGTACGTATCTATACCGCCGAACGAAGCCGGAGTTACCGTGAAACGCGGGTTGTTGCATGTGACGCTCAGCGGCGCAATATTGCACCAGTTGATGAGTGAGGTTTTGGTCACCTCTCCGGAGTTAATCACCGCTGAACCAAAATCTACCGATGCAGGTTCCGGATCCTCCACGTACTTAAGCTCCGTAATCTTAATATTGGTATAAGAGTTAGAGAAGTTACAGGAGTGATGGAAACGGATATGCCGTGTAGCCTTGGAGAGTTGGATATCTCCGGACGAATGGGTATCCATATTTGTTGCATCGTCATCCGTCCAGATAGTCGTCCATGTGTTACCATCCGCACTTTCCTCAATATAGAGCATATGGGTGTTACCATGCCCTCTTTTCGAATCATCAACTGAACCTAAGAACCATTGCGCAACACTACTCAGTTGGTCGTAACTTAATGTCGGGTTACCGATATTCAATTGCACTTGATAAATATAAGCATAATTGAACGATAATTTGTCCGGTACACCTTGGAACGAGAGAGTCTCGTATCTATCGGACCAATCGGTAGTCGCATTTTTTTTACCGATGGTATAAGACACGTTACTAATTGGCAGGTGCTCTTGCGCCCATAAATTGGTGCTCATTCCTGCAAAGAGAATGAGAGCCATGAAATACTTGTAAAATGTTGTTAGTTTTTCCATCTCTTTTTTGTATTTAAATCTCAGAAACAGGCGCAAAGTTACTACAAATCTTTGATTTGTGCAAATTTAATTACACTCGCGCGCGCGTTTAATAATAGGACATATCCGATTCTTAAAAAAGAGCATGTTTTCACCCCCTATTTGGTTGTTTTTTTACGTATTATAAAAAAAAGAGAAACTTCTTCTCGGAAGTTTCTCTTTGAAACAGGAATACTATTTTGTTATTTAACTCTCATGCCCGATACGTTGTACCAAACATCGCCGCGGCGGATCAGGAGCTGACCGTTAATGAGTACCTTCTCTGCACGTGCTTTGTCGGAGAAGATATTCTCTACACCTTCGGACGGATTGAACGGAAGAATATCCTCTGTTTTACTGTCGGTGAAGTCCACACGGTAGAGGTTATATTTGCCGCTCTGCGCATAGTCGTCAGCAATCACATAGACGAAGATACACTTGTGGGTTGCATCAAAACCAATAAAGGTCTGAGCTGTCCTACCTTCTGCGGCAGCAACATAATCAGCGCAACTATCGCAGTAGTTCTCATTAACAGATGCTACGTGCTGATTGAACTGCAACTTGTTAGCATCAATCGAGAAGGAATTCAAGGTCTTATTGTAAATCAACTCTACATCGTCCAGATACACTGAATCCATTTTTCCTCTTGCAGAAGATCCTCCACCAGGAGTCGGGTTAGTAGTGAAAGTAGTGAGGATATATGCCGGCTGTTTATCTAAGTTATTCGGATAGTACACAAACGGCACAGAGATACGCTGCCATCCCAGATCAGCCGTAGCAGAGTAGTTCTTCACTGCAGCTGCAATCTTCACATCGCCGTATTTGTCGGCGTCCTCCGGATCCTGATAACGAGCATCGGTAGTAATGAATGCGCTTACACGTGCTTTGTTTTCCTCATTATTAGGGTTCTTGTCAGCAGGTTGGTATTTAGCCCAGAAGACAATAGAGTCCGGACGACCTTGGAACGGAGTGTTATAACCTACGCTGTCTGGGTCAGAGAAGTTGTAGTTTGCTGCTGCATCAGTAGCTTTCATTGAGCCGGCATTAATTCTACCGTTCGTGCAGTTACCATTAGCAGGAACCGTACCCGCTGCCATTTTGGTAGAAATCAAGGCACTATTCTTACCGGTTGTTCCCGGGCGTACAACCGCAGACTGCTTGAATTGTTCAGTACCTTTAATAAGATTTGCTAAGATACCTGTAGCAGAATAGAAAGAGTGCCAACCTTCAGGCTCGTTATTCGTCCAAGCCCCTTCAAATCCGCCATTGACCAGAGCGAAGTTCTTGTTTCTATCAGCCGCTCCGTCAAACGTTACAATAATATCCCCCTCTTCAAGATTAGCGTCAATAGATAAGGTCACTTGTGCTCTTTCCTGAGACAAAACAGAATAATACGTTGTGCCGTCATAGTCATCGAAATAAGAATCCAACAGAGTTATACCGGCTCTCAGCGGTTCGGGAAGTGAATCCATGTACATGGTTGTGGGATCTAATGAAAGCTTCCCATCCTCAGTTAAAGTGATATTAGGCAATACGATATTACCAAGATTCTGTGCTCCAAAAGAGAAATCAGGCAGGACAAAGGTAACGGTGTTCTCAACCGTTCCGGGAAGCAGGTAGATTGTCCTTTCCGGATAAGGCTCCCATCCGATCTGTAAGAGTCCTTTAAACTGACCGCAGACATCCTTTACGGAGACTGCCATTACTTGCGCCGAGATCAACAGCCCGGCAAAAAGAGTAGTAAAAATCTTTTTCATTGTTTTTTGTGTTAATAATTATTTAATTTTTTTACCTAATATATCATATATGGATTCATCCTCACGGATGATATAGAGGTGTCCGTTTTGGAATACCTTACGGGTATAACGTGCATGAGCATCAGGCATATCCGGAATACCCGTAGCTATCTCCTCTGCCGTCTTTACAGACAGGTGCAGCACAATCGTGGAGTCACAGTCATAATCGCTGTAATAGTACGCATTAAGCGTCATCTCTCCCAGAGGCATGGTACTCAGGTCCCATCCCTCCCAAGTCTGGTTATCACCCTTCAGCATAGTCAGATATTGATCAACTACATAGTTGGGGTAAACCGTCACGGTCAGATGCACAATAGAGTCGCCTCCATAGCTATTCTTCTGCTCCAGACGGATGTCGCCCTCGAAGGGTTCCGTATAAGTGACGCCTTCAAAAGTGACCGACTCGCCCTCGCAGAAAGCAGCCTTGTATTCGCCGCGCGTGATAGGCAGATCTGACACATACAGACACAGCACATAAATCGAGTCACAACCATTGGCAGCGGTCAGCGTGTCATAGAAGTAATACGGTTCGTTGGCATAAGCCAAACCCTCTATCGTCTTTCCGCGCCAAGTGATCTCCCCAGTATTGGAGTAGTGAGTCTCCGGCTTGGAAATCCAGGTAGGCAGCACCGTCAGCGCGAGAGCATACACGGAGTCCATGCCATATACTGATTTCAGAGAGTCATACACCATATAGGTTCCCGGAGCACCGGTGACCAATGTCTTGCCATGCCAGGAGGTCTCTTCGTTCTGGCAGGTTGTCATCGTTTCATTGAACGAATATGCAATAGGCATTACTGTCAGCGTCAATACATAGACAGAGTCACAACCGGCTTGGGTCTGCAACGAGTCGAAATAGGTATATTCGCCCGGTACGAGATCCTTATAGTCTTTATCGCGCCATGTGTAAGACTCGTCCATCCGGATGGTAGCCGTAGCAGGCAGCGCATAGGTCGGCAGCACGCTTAGCGTCATTCGTACTACAGAGTCCGTACCATACACCGACCGGAGCGAGTCATAGGCAATAATTGTCCCGGCAGCAGCGGTAGAGAGCTTCTTACCGTGCCATTCTACATTCTCGTTCTGACAGGTCGTCATTTCCTCATCTATCAGATAACCAATCGGTTTGACAGTCAGTTCTAATGTATAGACGGAGTCACAACCGGCCTTGGTCTGCAGCGAGTCTGTGTAGTTATATACACCCGGAATAAGGTTTTTGTACTCCTTACCACGCCATGTGTAAGACTCATCCATATTGATGGTAGCCGTTTCCGGCAGCGTATAGGTCGGCAACACACTCAGCGTCAAAGTCACGATGGAGTCATAACCCGCTGCATTCTTGATGGTTGTGTGATACGTGTCCGCCTCTGTCAAATTCGAAAACAGTTCATCCGAATACGGTTCGTTGTCGCAGGTCGATGCCGCATACTCGTAATAGGTGTCACGGATAGGTTCTACCATCTGCAATGTATATAAGGAATACGCGCTCGCGCCCGCCTGCGAGTAGTTGTGGCCTACTACGTAGAAATGCACTTGGTTGTTCGCCTCGTCATAACCCACAAATGTCTTGGCTCCCTTACCATTGGTTGTAGCGGCAAAAGTATAATCGCTGTCGCTGAAAAACGAAGTGGAATTAGCCTTGCCGTTCTGGAAAGAGATAGTCGAACCGTTCATCTTCAGCGAAGTCAGACTATGGTTATAAACCATCTCTACATCATCCAGATAAACTTTATCCACCTTGCCTCTGCTCGTTGTTCCGGCACCCGGCGTCTGGTTGGTAGTAAAAGTGACCAACATAAATGCCGCATTTGTAGGATCAAGCGAAGAGTAAATGAAGGGTACCGACAGACGTTGCCAACCCATGGAAGATGTAGCGGAATAGTTGATGGTCGCTTCTGCAACCTTCACAGAAGAATAGTTGCTTGCTTCCGGGTCCTGATAGCGTGCGTTAGTGGTGATGACCGTGTGCATGCGCGCTATGTTTACACTATTCGACGGGTCATTATCAGCGGGCATATATTTTGCCCAGAAGATAATGGAGTCCGGATTGCCAACAAACGGTGTATTATAGCCGTTGTTGGACGGATCGGAAAAATTATAGTTACCCGATGCATCACCGGCACTCATAGAGCCGGCATTAATCTGCCCATTGGTACAGTTGCCGTTGGCTTTTGCTACAACCATATATTTGGATTGTATGAGGGCGCTATGAGATCCTGATGACCCCGGGCGCACATCTGTAGCTTGCGTAAACTGCGTGGTGTTATCTGCAGTACCGGCATATGAACCTGTTGCCGTATGGAACGAGTGCCACCCCTTAGCTTCGTTATTGCTCCATGCTCCCTCGAAACCACCATTGGTGACAGCATAGTTCTCATCGGAAACCTTACTTCCGTTAAAGCTTGCTGTAGCAGGTTGTGTCAAAGCCGGAGTGGTGATACTGAACGTAAAAGACATCGATGTCCCCGAGACTGAGGACGCGCTGATCTGCTTCACGTATGTATCTGCGTGACCGACGGACAACGTACCATTACTATTCAGGGTCATGTTCATCAAGACGAGATCCGCATTCTTGCTACTGAAGGAAACATCCGGAAACACAAGCGTAACGGCATTGTTGGTCGTACCCGGCAGGATATAGACCTCTTTATTCGGATAGTTTTTACCTCCGATAGTAAGCGTACCTTGGAACGTACCGGCAACATCATTCACCGTCACCGCCAATGCGGTAACAGCTGATACACAAGCGATTATAACTGTAGTAAAAATCTTTTTCATAAATATCAAATTACTAATATCAAATGTCTGATTAGAACGTAATATTCATTCTGCAAACGAAGGTACGCGGAGCAGCCAGTGCCATCGGACGATAGCTGTACTCGGTATTGAGCAGGTTGTTCACCATGAATTGCAGTTCCACATGCTCTTTGAAACGGACAGCTGCACGCAGATCCATCGTGAAGATACCGGTGTTATGGTTCATCCAATAGTCATGCAGCGAAAGTCCGTCCTCATAACCGAAGATAAACATACGGGCATAATCCATCAGGTCTTTTTGTTCCTTCAACCGCTCATCCACCATGATGTAATCCACAGCCAGTATCTTGCTGCGATAGGACATATTCACGCCGAGCGATAGCCATTTATAGGTATAATCTATCGTCGTTTTGAATGAGTGCTTGTTACGGTATTTGAGATACTTGGTGTCATTGGATTTATTTTTCATCTGCAGCGGGTCGGTATAGGTTTTTTCCTCCTCAATGCGTTTGTCGTTATCCAGATCCTCCGGCTCGGTGAAGGTATAGCCGATCGAATAGCGCAAGTTCATGTCTTTCTGGATATCCACTTTTCCGGCGGTGCTGACTTCAGCGCCATAGATGCGTGCATGGTTTACATTCACGAACTGGGCTCCGATACCAATACCGGCTTTGCTGAGCGACTTGGTGGTCGCAATATCATCCATTACGTTCTGCAGCTCATCAATCACATCGTAGATCGAATTGATCATCGTAAAGTCCGAATTTCGGAAGAGGCCGAACTGGTACTCGATCATATTCTGATATTCGGTGTAGAATGCAGCTACATCCAATGTACCGGATATAGGACCGAATTTATAGAGTTGCTTATAGCCGATCTCAGCATTGAAGCCGGACTCCGGTTTAATATTATGATTCGGGTAGACCCCCACTCCACCGATATCCTTGCGGGCAAATTTCTCAGTGATAGAAGGGTTACGGTAGCCCTGACCGAACGAAGCACGGAGGAAACCGGCTTTGTATATCTCCCAGTTCAAACCGGCACGGAAGACCGGACGGACAGGACAAAGCCATTTGCCTATCTGGATATTGGCTTCTTTGAGGTCATTATCCATGCGGTAGTACTCAAATCGCACACCTGCAGAGAGCGAGAGACGGTTTGCTATACGGTGGTCATATTGTAGGTATGCCGCCAAATTATCCGTCTGGTGTGTACCGGTGATATTGGCTGTATTGGTGATGTGATTCCAATTGATACCGGTCGTCAGACGCACGCCGGAGTTCCATTGTTTAGCAAATTGGTAATCGAGATAGCCATTGTAAGTCAACTCCGGTCGCGTAGGAGTATGATCGGTCATCAGGTTCATCGCGTACGCCACGGCATCCTGCATCTGGGCCACCGTACCGGTATAGCCCAATCCGTTCTTCACCAAATCGATACCGTTCACTACCGCATCCAGCCATTGCTCGTTCATTACAGGAATAGCTACATCTTGGAAAGTTACCAGCAAAGCATCCTCTACCGTCATTCCTCCGTCAGTGTATCCTTTTATCTGGTCGTAATATCCTTTGACCTTGTCCAGATCAAAAGACTGCACACCCCATTTAATCAGATCCTCGGTGGAAATCGTAGCCGAAGGCGTGGTGATATTATCGGCAGTAACATAGAATCGCGCACGTACCTTGTGCGAGATACCTTTATCTACATCGTCATAATTCAAGAACGGGTCGATATTGAAATTATGCTCTTTGCGACCCATGTTGGTCAGAGGCGACGGATGAAGCGGGTCTTTGGGACTGCGCCATATAAAGAAATCGCCATATTGGTTCGCCACATAATTGAGGTTAAAGCCCATATTCATGTATTTACCTTCCGGCATGGGTTTATGGTAGGTCATGTTCCCCCCCAGGCGGGCACGGTCATTGAAACTCTGCTGGCGGAAGCCCTCATCCTTGAAGCCGCTAATAGCACCGGATATATCGAAATTGCCTACTCTACGCGAATGAGAAGCCTCTGCACCGTAGTAGAGCGGCAGACGTGCACCCGTATAGGCATAATTGTTGTAGTTGTCATACACGCCTACATAGCCGGATATCTTTGTCTCCGGTTCAAGTCCCGGACGCTGGGTACGAACATTGATCACGCCGTTAAGGGCGGATGATCCGTACAAGACAGAGGAGGCTCCTTTCACCACCTCCACCTGCGCCACATTCTCCAGCGGTACATTATTCCAATTGATCTCACCGGTTTTAGGATTCAGGATCGTCATTCCGTCCATCAGCACCTGGCATCGCGAACCCACACTATAGGTCCATCCGCCACCGCCGCGGATAGAAGGTTGCTTGTCGATCACCTCCACGCCCGGAAGGGTCTGCAGCGTAGCAGAGAGATCAGTAGGAGCCTGACTGCGTAGCGCTTGGGGCTTCACTACCTCGATCGACACCGTGACATCCGTCATTCGCTGCTCAAACCGACCAGCTGTCACCACCACTTCGTCCAACACCTCGTTATCGCCTTGCAGCACCAGATTATAAACGGAAGGAATGGTCTTGAATACCTTGTCCTCCGTCTGATACCCTACATACGAAAATTGGATATGGGCGGGCAATGAGGTCACTTCCAGCGAGTAGGTGCCGTCAATATCCGTCACTGTTCCCGTGTTGTTATCCGTATTCAAGATTGTCACGCCGATCAGCGGCTCACGCGTAAATGCGTCCGTAATCACGCCTGACAAAGTATCTGCCAAAAGCATCTTTGACACAGAAACTAATACCAATAAAGTGTAAATTTTCTTCATTATTTTTATAATATCAAAAAAACTTCGCAAAATTACTGCTTTTTTTTTATATGGACGATACCTAAATATAAGAAAAAATGTGCAAAAATTAAGCACCGTAATAAAAGAACATCGAATATTAACAAAAAAGTACAATTATTTTGATTGTAAATCTTAATAATCGTACTTTTTCACAATTGTTTTATTTGTCACTTCTGGTATTTGCCTATGTATTTCATCGTCAGGAAAAGAACCCAGTCTGGCGTATGCTTCAGCAGAGGCGTTGCCAGCCAGTTCAAGAATCCCGGTGTGTCCGCTTTCTTGTTACGGAACATCTTCTTTAACGCCCGTTTCACCAATTTCTCGGGAGGAATACTTACCGTCAGGTTCACCGCTAACTTGCGTAACTTGGGTGCAAGCCCGAAGAGTGCCGTATCTACCGCCCCCGGGGCCATTACTGTAATCCCTACTCCCTGCGGTTTGAGTTCATACCACAGTGATTTGGAGAAATTATAGATAAACGCTTTGGAGGCGTTATAGGTCTGGATTCCGGGCATCGCCATCCATGCTGACATACTACTCATATTTAATATATACCCACGCATCCGCTTATGTCCGCATATGCGCGTATCCGCCTCCTCTTCTGTCAGTTCGCGGCGGCACATGTCTGCCGCAAAGAGACGAGTCAGTTTGGCTACCGTCATCACATGCAGTTGCAGCATGAGTTCAATGCGTTTCATTGAGGTCTCGCAGTAGGGATTGAAGAAGAATACACCGGCATTATTGATGAGAATATCAATGACATAACCTTGTGCCACGCACCAGTCATGCAGCGTCTCCGCTGCATCGGGTAGCGAAAGATCGGCATACCGCGCGATCGTCTTCACGCCGTATTGTGAAGCCAAATCAGCCGCCACTTCGCCCAGTTCTTTCTCCTGATTGCTCACCAGCAGCAGATCACATTGATAGTCGCGCGCCAGCGCAGTGGCGTACTGCAGTCCTATGCCGGACGAGGCTCCTGTGACTAACGCAAGCATGACTCCTCCGCTTTTTTCTCCAGTTTGGAAATCTCTTTCTGCAGCCGTTGCGGGATCACCTCGCCGTCTCGCTCTACGCAGTGATGGCACTTCATATCCAGCGTGTACATTCGTCCTACGCAGTAGTTCGACCGGCCGCAACCCGCATGGTAATGCGGATCCGCCTCTACATGCTTCACGAAATCCGGATCCTTGATCAGCACATGGGCAATCTGGAAGAGTTCAAAACCCTCCTCCATGATCTGATAGCAGTTATCGCCACTCTGCACACCTCCCACATAGATCAGCGGCACGTTGATATCCTTGAGCGCCGCTTGGAAGAGTTTGGCTTTCTCCATGAAATAGAGTTCTTTGAAGGGTGAAGCAGGCATCATAATGGGAGCTACACCCGGAATATTCAGTGCCGCCTTAAGCCACCAGAAGGACTTCATCGGCATATAATGCGCCAGCGTCTTATGGGGCATTGCGCCCGAGAGGATCGTCATCGGCGAACGGCTTACCGTGCCGCCGGAAAGGATGATACCGTGCACCTTGTGCTTCGCGATCTCTTTGGCGATCGTGATTCCTTCCTCAATGCTTACGCCGCGCCAGCAGTCGTCCCACATATTGGTCTTTACTACCACCGCCATATCGTCCTTGGCATGCGTCATCACAGCGTCCAGTACCTCGTTCATGAACCGCATCCGGTTCTCCAGCGAACCGCCATAGGCATCATGACGGCGGTTGGTGCGTTTAGCCAGAAACTGCGAGATCAGATACGCGTGCCCTGCATGGATCTCCACGCAGTCGAATCCGCATGCACGTGCAAAATCCACCGCCTCGCCGAATTTCTCCACCAGCCGCTTGATCTCCGCTACCTTGAGACGGCGATGGATCGTCGGGCTATAGAGGTTGAATCCGTTCGAAGCACTCACCGGCATACAATGGCAGGTATAGAAATGGGTCATGTTGCCGCAGTGTCCCAACTGGATACTGGCTTTTGCACCTTCGGCGTGAATAGCATCAGTCATCTGCTTCATTGCGGGGATGATCTCGTCGCGTACATAGAGCTGACCGTCAAACGACACTCCGCTCAGATCTACAGCGCAGTAAGCCACGGTGGTCATCCCTACCCCTCCTCGGGCTACGGACACATGATAGTCCTGCAACTCCCGAGTAGGAGCATTGGCGTGAGCCATATTCTCAAAAGCAGCGCTGCGGATGATTCGGTTCCGCAGCGTTATAGGTCCCAACTGATAGGGGCTAAAGAGTTTGTCTTTCATTATTGATTAGTAAATAAATGGTATAATGCGTTTGAGTTTCTTACGATCGAACTCATCAGGAAACTCCTCTTCGTATTTCTTATAGATCGCATTGCTACGCGGCACGAGGTTGCAGCAGCTGAACCAGAAGAACAGCAGACCCGCTAACGACCATGTGAGGATCGCAAATCCGAGCCATTCGGTAATCTCGCCCAAGTAGTTCGCGCTCGTCACGAATCTGTACATGCCTTTTTTCGGCAGATAGTGATTGGTATCGCCCGGCTTACGCAGATGACGGATCACATGATCCGAATGCATGTTAATAATCCATCCTGTGATGAAGATGACCGTACCGATGATGAACCGCGGATCGGTTAACCAACTTGCGCTGTACAACTGCGAGTAATACGGATCTACCGGAGCGATATGGAAGAGGAAATAGCCCTGGATATACCCGTTGATCAGATTCCAAACCACCGAAAGAAGCATGATCGCAAACGGCATCTTGCTCTTGCCTTTCAGTAGGAAGGGGAAGATAAACGACCGCTGAAAATAATGAAATTCGAAGATCAGGAAGAAAATCCAATACGGTGCCTGCTGCACCACCGGAGCCAAATCCGGATCCCCGTAAGCCTTGAAATACTCATATAACATTACGAAGAATACCGGGCATTCCATCAGCAGCCAACCTGCTTTGTTATTCATTGCCGGCCCCCATTTCTCCGAGCGCATCTTGCCATAACCGGCGTCCACGAAATAAAGCGATACAAATACGACCAATCCTACCAGAAACATGATAAAAATCAGGTCGCCAAAAGAGTCATTTAAAAATTCCATATTCGTTGTTTGTTATATTTTTCAAATCAGGCGTTTGTATTTATACAAAACAGCGCAAAGGTACGAAATAAATTTCGTATATGCAAAAAAATCTTAATATTAGGAAACTTTTTCTTGCCTTTGGCATACAAATAGACCTAAAATAATTAAAATCATTCCTATCCATTTGCCTATGGGTAACTGCTCACCAAAGAAAAGCAGCATCCAGACAGCGGTGAAAGCCGGACGGATGTTATTAAACGCATTGGCCTGCGATACACCCACTATCCGCAGCGCGAAGCAAAAGAGGATAAATGCGATGACGGAGGAAAAGATCGTCAGGAATCGTATGCTCATCACAGCAATGGAGAGCGAACTTGATATATCTACGAGCATGCTCCAGTCAATAGAGGTGAGCGCCCCTACTCCTTCGCGCCAGAACCAGATCGGATAGAAGAAGGCCAGACTCACCATCTGGGCATAGCATATGATCGTCAGCGGACTGTATTTATCCGGTATCTTCCGCATCATCACGGAGTCCACTACTGCGGCAGACACAGCAGCAAAAGCCAACGGTATTCCCCAGTAACTGCCGATCGAAAAGTTCCGGCTGCCTACCAACACCAGCATAAACATACCAATCGACGACACCACGATACCGATAATATTATTGCGTGTCAGCCGTTCGCGTAGCCATAAGGCGGCAAAGACCGGCGCAATCAGCGGACTCGTCGATAGCAGTGCCTCTGCAACAGTTGGACTGCTAAGCGCGTCATAGCTGAATGTCTCCAGCAGATAATAGAGAAAAGGCTGACAGAAACCCGCAATGATGAATAGCGGCAGATCTTTCTTCTCCACCCTTTGCAGCCGGAAGAGTTCGCTCTTGCGGCAGATCAGACCAATCAATACCATCAGAAAGACCGATGGCGTAAACCGTAGGATGATCATCGTCAGCGGAGGGAAAACCGCCATCGCTTGTTTGATTGCGATTCCGCTCAACGACCATATCACCATCGCCGTTACTAAAGCGATGACGGCCAAGAGTTGTGTTCTATTCCTGCTAATCTGCATATCGTTTGGTGTGTTTCTTCCAATAATCGCTGTGTCTCTGCGGCGCGCGGTTGCGTAGTATCCGGATAGATGGGGGCGCCTATTACCACTTGCGTCAACGGTTCGTTTTGGGGGCCTAATAGCCGCCAGATACCAGTTCGCGGTCTATAGGTCACGGCAAAGGGAATGATCGGTTTATTGTATTTATACGCCATCGTGAAGGCACCTTTCCGGAAGGGACGCAAAGGCTTGTACCAATCCCATCGTCTGGCTTCGGGGAAGATATGGAACCAATACCCGCGGCGGTTGAACTCATCGAAGGCGGCGTTAAAGGCTTTCATTCCGCTTAATCCCGCTTCCGCCTCCGGTATAGGTATGCCGCCTACTATCTGCAGATAAAACTGATCCTTAGTCCGGAAGTTAGGCGCGAACATCGGAATACGGGTATTGGGCGAGGCATGGAAGGTGGTCAGTACCGATGCGCAGTCATGCCGATAGCAGTGATTGGCTACCGTTATCGCGCCGTGCCCCAGATCAAACTGTTTAAGCCATCTTCTGATGCTACACGAACTGCGATGCCAGCCTTTCTCTCCTTCCACCCGCCATCGCAAACCGTATCGTAGCCGCAGCACCCATCCTAATAACCGTAGCACAAAGTGGTAGCCAAAAGCTATCCGCAGCCGGTTGCGCCAGCTGTCATCCACATACGGATACGTGGCATCTACTGCCGGGAAATCACGGTCATAAACCGGTTTATATAACCCCACATACGGATCATCCTCCGGAAAATCCGTCACCACCGGCGGCACATATGTCCCTGCCGTTACTTTCATATCTTCGTATCGCTTATTCATTCGCAATTCACAATTCACAATGCACAATTCACAATGCACAATTCTCAATTCTCTATTAACAAGAACCTCGCGCCCACCGCCTTTGCGGATTCGCCGTCTTTCTCCTCGCGGTCGCCAACAAAAAGAGTCGTCTCACCTTTGGCACCCAGCATCTCCAATACTTTCTCTGCGCATGCGGCCGAAGGCTTGAGCGCACCTAACTCCGGCGCTGACACCCGTAGCACAAACAACTCCGGATCCACGCCTAATGCTTCCAACTTGCTGTCCACCGATCCATAATCGGAATAGACAGCCATCGGGATACCGCGTCTCCTGCATTCCTCTATCAGCGCCATCACTTCCGGCCGGGGCTGATGGTATCGCGCGATGATCCTCACCATCGCCGACAGATACACATGGCGATACCATTGCTCCGCCATCGCCGCCGTCCACCAGTGACCGCGCGCCATCGTCCGGAAAAAATACGTGAAAAACTCTTCCTCTGTCTCAAATTGCACATAATGGGCATTCCGCCGCGCCAGCCGTTCGGCAGCCAGCACCGGCAGACACCACCATAGTTTTTTCACCATCCGCCCCGCGATACCGCGTTTATCGTATATTGTGCCATCAAGATCGAGTACGACGTTCTGCACGCCGTTTAGCACGTTCTTTGCGTCTGTCATCTATCTTATTTGCTCTGTTGATTACTCCCTCGCTCATCCGTTCGAAACTATTCTCCAGACGTTGGAGCATATTAAATTTCGTTCGTCGTTTCTCATCCTGCATCAGGAGGTTAAATTTGAATTGTCCGTCTCTGAACCCGTCCTTCAGGCACGCCGCCTTGAATCGTGCGTAGGCATTGGAGAGCAGGATATGGGTCTCCGGTTCGTGCAGACGGAAGGACTGGCGTTTTGACTCGTATTCCACGTTGATCTGCTGCAGTTTCACATCCACCACTTTGGTAAACTCCTCCGCCTCTTCCTGCTTGATCTTGGGATCCACAAACTCGTAGTAGAAATGGTATTTTGATTCCTCCACATCCGCGAAGCCCACAAAAAACGTGGTCTTTATTCCTGTTTCATCCTCGGCTTGGTGTACCGCGTCCATGAATTGGGGTTCGTATAACTTCTCGCCGGTCATAGACACAATACCGTTTACTTTCGATACCATGTGTACAGTAGGCGTGTTGTAGTATTTTCCGCCTACCTCCACCAGATCGTTCATATTATACCGGAAGAGTCCGGAATAGGTCGTCACGTACGCGCAGTACCGTTTCCCCACCTCCAGTTCGTCGATCTGCAGGAAATGTTTGCGCGGGCTATCCAACTCGCTCTCCTCCACAAACTCGTAGTAATGGAATTGCGGGAAGAGCACACTCTCGTTCGTCTCGTCCAGCGGGAAACCGAACCGGCACTCCGTAGCGATATAGCCCAACTCCTGATAAAAGGTCTTGTCCCAGTCAAACTGATCCATGTATTTATCCATGTATATCTTCGTGTTGCCGCATTTCCATGTACTCAGGTATTGCAGCCACGGCCAGAAATCGCGGGGATAGAGATGCCCTTTCTCTGTGAGTATTTTACGCAGTTCGGCTGCGCGCTCCGGCTTGGGGGATATATATTGGTCCAGTTCAGACCGGATCTCATACGGGATCTCAAAATCCTCGCAGATCGTTCCTTTTTCGATATCGGAGATCATCTCCTCTGTGTTCTCGTTGAGTGCGCGCAGCAGTTCCAATATCGTCGAGGGGTTAGCGGTTGCCCAGAGCGTCACATCCCGGTGCTGGAGCGCCAGCCGCATGAGCGTGTAGTTACGTGCCGCGTAATCGGGGATCGACATCACTGCAGCCGGCCCCGTATAATGTTTCTTGATGATCGGCGGAATATCCCGTACCAGCACGCCGCTCACCGACCCGTAGAGCGTACCATCCGGCGCGTACCCCTCACATTCTTTACCTACTGTGGTGAAGATATGTCCGCCGAAGATACGACTGCGGTGCTTTACGAAGTTCCAGGTCCAGATATGGCTCATCTTGCCGTACACATCCTTCAGGTATTTATGGGTCATCGGGATCCATTTGGGTTCGCTTGTCGTTCCCGAGGTCGTGGCATACATAACCGGTTTGCCCGGGAAAAGCACGTTCTCTTCGCCGTTCTTATGCCGCTCCACATAGGGTCTCAGTGTCTCGAAGGAGTTATTCACCGGCACATACAACCGGTATAACCGAAAAAAATCCTCCGTAGAAGTGGCACTCAGGATGCGGTCAAAATGATGCTCCTTGCCATACATGGTATCGCGGGAGATAGTCAGGATGTCCCGTAGCGTCTTCTCTGCTGCGTGCCGCGGTCTGCGGCTCCATCGCCGCAATCGGATTGTCTGTGATCCGCCCACCAGCATCAGCATGACATTGATCAACCATGGATACGGCAGCGCACGACCGTCCTGATCTATATAGGGTTTTGATTTAGCCATTCTACTCCATTTTAAAAAACGCTGCAAATTTACAACAATTATTTGAAATACACAAGCGCGCACATACTTTTTTTGATTTTTTACAAAAATAAAATTGCGCCAACTCTTGCACATATCAAAAAAAAGATATAACTTTGCCGCCGATTTTGAATTTTAATCGGATCAAAACACAAAACAAACATCATTTTGACATACAAAACAAATTTCAATCGGATTAAAGCCATGAGTAATATCAGATTTGAAGCAATTAAGAAAAGTACGGAGCACCGAGTGAATGAACAAAGGGACGAAGTGCCCAATACAAGGGAATCCAGAGTGAAGGATTATTTTGCGCAGGATGTCTTCACGCGGGAGCGGATGAAGGAATATATCTCAGAGGAGGTGCTGGAGCAGCTCTTCGACGATGTGGACAGCGGGCGCACCATCCATCGCGATATAGCAGGCATCGTAGCTATCGGTATGCGCAAATGGGCGATGGATCACGGGGCGACCCATTTCACCCATTGGTTCCAACCGCTCACAGGCGGTACGGCAGAGAAGCACGATGCGTTCTTTACCATCAAGGACGGTAGTCTGATCGAGGAGTTCAGCGGCAACGCGCTCTATCAGCAGGAGCCGGATGCTTCTTCGTTCCCTTCCGGCGGCATCCGAAATACTTTTGAAGCGCGCGGTTATTCGGCTTGGGATCCCTCCTCCCCTGTCTTCCTCATCGGCGACACGCTCTGTATCCCTACCGTCTTTGTCGCTTATACCGGCGAGGCGTTGGATTACAAAACGCCGCTTCTCCGGTCTACGGCTTCTCTCTGCCATGCAGCGAGGGAGGTTTGCGGTTATTTTGACAAACAGGTGAAGCATGTGCATGCTAACTTAGGCTGGGAGCAAGAGTATTTCCTTGTGGACGAAGCGCTCTATAACGCGCGTCCGGATCTGATGCTGACGGGAAGAACGCTCATGGGGCATAACAGCGCCAAGAACCAGCAGCTGGAGGATCATTATTTCGGAGCGATCCCTGCCCGTGTATTGGCTTTCATGCGCGATCTGGAAAAAGAGGCTTTGCGCGCAGGAATACCCGTGCGTACGCGTCATAATGAGGTGGCGCCTAACCAGTTTGAGATGGCACCGGTCTATGAGAATGTCAATCTGGCGAATGATCATAACCTGCTTGTGATGTCCATCATGGATCGTGTAGCGCAGCGCCATCATTTCCGCGTGCTGTTGCATGAGAAACCGTATGCCGGTGTCAACGGCAGCGGCAAACACTGTAACTGGTCGCTCTCTACCAATACCGGGATCAATCTTCTGGCACCCGGGAAAAACCCCTATCAGAACCTGCAGTTCATCACCTTCCTTGTGAATGTACTGATGGCGGTATATAAATACAACGGTTTGCTCAAGGCCTCTATCGCTTCGGCTACCAACGAGCATCGTCTGGGCGCCAACGAAGCGCCACCGGCGATCATCTCTGTCTTCCTCGGCAAACAGATTTCCGCCGTATTAGACAAACTGGAGCATGCCTCAGCCGACGAAGCGATCATCATCAATGCAAAAAAAGAGATGAAATTAGGGGTAGCCAATATCCCTGAGATCCTGTTAGACAACACCGATCGCAACCGCACCTCGCCGTTCGCTTTCACGGGCAACCGGTTTGAGTTCCGCGCCGTCGGCTCTTCGGCTAACTGCGGAGCGGCTATGCTTGCGCTCAATGCTGCAGTGGCAGAGCAACTCATCCTCTTCAAGAAGGATGTGGACGCCCGTATCGAGGCCGGCGAACCGAAAGAGAAAGCGCTCTTCGAGGTGATCAAAGACAATATCATTGCCTGCAAGTCGATCCGTTTTGACGGTAACGGCTATTCGGACGAATGGAAAACCGAGGCGGCACAGCGCGGACTGGACTGCGAGACATCCGTTCCGCTGATCTTTGATCAGTATCTTCGTCCGGAGGTCGTTCGGATGTTCGACCGCACGGGGGTACTCAGCGAAGCCGAACTGCACAGCCGGTGCGAAGTCAAATGGGAGACTTATTCCAAGAAAATCCAGATCGAGAGCCGTGTATTAGGAGACCTCGTTTTGAATCATGTACTTCCCGCCGCCAAGCGCTACCAGACGATGCTTCTGCAGAACGTGCTTGCCGTCAAGCAGGTGTTCTCCGCCGACGAGACGGCTTCGCTCAACGAACGCGACTACGACATCATCCGACGCATTGAGAACCACTCCGGCGCCATCCTCAAAGGCGTGGAGGAGATGACCGAGGCACGGCACAAAGCCAACCGCCAGCCCGACGAACGATCCAAAGCCGTGGCGTACCATGATACCATCCTGCCGCTGATGGCGGAAATCCGTACCCACGCCGACGAACTGGAGATGATTGTGGATGACGAGATGTGGACGCTGCCCAAATACAGGGAACTGCTCTTTGTACATTGACAGTATAAGGTTGGTATGCCGACGGCTCCCTTTTAGTCAGGTAACACTCTCTTGAATGACTAAATATCACTAAGAATATACAAGAACAACTAACGTTGAATTTTTGAACACATCGTTCGAAAAAAAAATCTGTCAAACGGGTCGCAAGATGAACGGGCACCCCGGAAAGAAAAGGCGAGAAAATGAGAAAAGAACTGAAATTTGTCAAGATGCACGGCTTAGGGAATGACTATGTGTATATAGACTGTTTCCCTGCAACCGCAGCCGCCATAATAGCAAGTACGGATTTATCCGCCTTGGCGCGTGCTGTCAGCGACCGCCATTTCGGAATAGGTTCAGACGGGTTAGTGCTGATTCTTCCGTGCAAAGAAGCCGAAGCGTCGATGCGTATCTTCAATGCCGATGGTTCGGAGGCGGAGATGTGCGGCAATGCCATCCGTTGCGTAGGCAAATATCTGTACGAAAGCGGTTTATGTACACAGCCAAAGATGAGAATCAAGACGATTGCGGGTATCCGGGAGCTATGTCTTCATGTCCAAAACGGTTTGGTACACGAAGTGACAGTAGATATGGGCACCCCGAAGACAGCCACTGATTCGCTTGTCTTGAAAGGTCGTGACCTCTTGGGTTTCACCTCCGTCAATATGGGTAATCCGCACGCCGTGTTTTTCCGCAGCTGGGTAATCTCCGATGCGGAAATGGCAGACTTGGGCGAACGAATAGGTACGCACCCGCATTTCCCGAAAGGCACCAATGTGGAGTTCGCTCATGTGCGCAATGCGCGTGAATTAGATGTACGCGTATGGGAACGCGGGAGCGGTGAGACTATGGCATGCGGCACAGGAGCCTGCGCAGCAGCCGTGGCGGCGTACCGGATGGGTGAGACAGGAGAGGAGATCATCGTGCATCTCAAGGGAGGCGAGTTATTGATTCATTATGACCCGTTGGAAAACAGAATTACCATGACAGGTCCGGCAACAGAAGTGTTCCGGGGTACCTATAGCTGGGAGGAATAATCATGCAAATCAATCCCTATTATGCCGAATTACCGGCTAATTATCTGTTTCGTGACATCGAACTGCGGGTGAGTGCTTATCAGGCACATCATCCGGATGAGAGGTTGCTACGTATGGGCGTGGGCGATGTGACGCGTCCGCTGCCCCGTGTCATCGTGGATGCCATGCACACCGCTGCAGAAGAGTTGGCTCACGCCGAGACATTCCGTGGTTATTGTCCCGAAAACGGTTACCAATGGTTGCAGCAGCGTATCATCGACTCTTTTTACTGCCCTCGCGGGATTTGTTTTGAACCCGACGAGGTGTTTATCGGCGAGGGCGCAGGCAGCGATTTAGGCAACCTCAGCGAACTGTTTGACCAAAAGAACACAGTGGCGATTCCTAACCCGACATATCCGGCATACGCGGATGCGAATATCATGGCGGGCAGAGAGATAGTCTTCGTGCCGTGTCTGAAAGAGAATGCTTTTGTGCCGGAACTGCCTAAGAAACAAGTGGATATCATCTATCTCTGCTTCCCCAACAACCCCACAGGAGCCGTACTTACGCATGACCAGCTGCGCTTGTGGGTGGAGTATGCCCGTGAACACAAGAGTATCATTATATTCGACGCCGCCTACGAAGCCTTTATCTCTGAACCGGGCATTCCGCATAGCATCTATGAGATAGAAGGCGCCAAGGAGGTGGCAATAGAAGTGCACAGCTTCAGCAAGAGTGCCGGTTTTACGGCTGTGCGCTGCGGCTATACCGTAGTACCGTACGAGACAGGATTGCAGGCGATGTGGATGCGGCGGCAATGCACCAAATACAACGGCACAGCCTACATAGCCCAACGTGCAGCAGAAGCCACTTTTACGCCGGAAGGACAAAAAGGCATAGAGGACAATCTGCACTATTACAAAGAGACAGCCTCTGTTATTATGGACGGTCTGAGACATATGGGGTACGAAGTGTACGGAGGAGCGAACGCACCGTATATATTCTGCCGTGCCCCGCATGGATGGGACTCATGGACATTCTTCGACCACCTGTTGCAGCAATGTCAAGTGGTCTGCACTCCCGGCATCGGTTTCGGCAGATGCGGAGAGGGATTTGTGCGGTTCTCCGCCTTCTCGAAACGGGAAGACTGCATTGCCGCTCTCGTCAGAATGAAAGAAAAGATATAAAAAAACGGTGACGCTTCACTAAATCGTAAATAATAAATCGTTAAATTGTAAATAGTTTTATGTGCGGAATAGTAGGATATATCGGTAAACGCAAGGCGTATCCGATTTTGATCAAAGGCTTGCATCGTCTAGAGTACCGCGGATATGACTCCGCCGGCGTAGCACTCATCAACGAGCAGGGACAACTCAATATCTATAAAGCCAAAGGCAAAGTCTCCCAATTAGAGGCGTTTGCAGCGGACAAGGACACAGGCGGAACGATCGGTATTGCCCATACGCGTTGGGCGACGCACGGCGAGCCCAACACCGTCAATGCCCATCCCCATTACTCCGAGTCGGAGCGGTTGGCGATCATCCATAACGGTATTATAGAGAACTACGCCGTTCTCAAAGCCGGCCTCATGCAGGAAGGTTATACCTTCCGTTCCGAGACCGACACCGAGGTGCTGGTCCAGCTCATCGAATATACCCAGCTCAACAAGCATGTGGATCTCAAGACAGCAGTGCAGTTAGCGCTTCAGCAAGTGGTAGGAGCCTACGCCATCGCTATACTGGACAAGGATCATCCGAATACGCTTATTGCAGCGCGGAAAGGAAGTCCGCTCGTTGTGGGAATAGGCGAGAACGAGTATTTCGTCGCCTCCGACGCAACGCCGATCGTCGAATACACGGACCAGGTGATCTATATTGAAGACGAAGAAGTTGTTGTTTTGAAGCCGTCAGCCGTCAGTCATCAGCCGTCAGATATTGAGATTACCACCATCAACAATGTTGTCAAGACGCCGGAGATCAAGCGGTTGGAGCTCTCTCTGAGCCAGTTGGAGAAAGGCGGTTATCCGCATTTCATGCTCAAGGAGATCTTCGAGCAGCCGCGAACGCTGGCGGACTCGATGCGCGGACGCGTCAATGTGCGGCAGGACAACATCGCCCTCTCCGGATTTATAGACAACAAAGAGCGGTTCCTGAATGCCAGCCGCATCATCATCACTGCATGCGGCACCTCCTGGCATGCCGGTCTGATAGCCATGTATGCTATCGAAGAGTTCGCCCAGATACCCGTTGAGGTGGAATACTCCTCGGAGTTCCGTTACCGCAAGCCCGTGATCCACAAGGACGATGTTGTCATCGCGATCTCACAATCCGGAGAGACGGCAGACACCCTTGCGGCAATCCAACTCGCCAAATCCAAAGGTGCGTTTATCTTCTCTATCTGCAATGTGGTAGGAGCCTCTATCCCGCGTCTGTCCGACAGCGGCTGCTACACCCATGTAGGCCCTGAGATCGGCGTGGCGTCCACCAAAGCCTTTACAGCGCAAGTGGTAGCCCTCACCATGCTTGCTCTCTGTATCGGCCGAGAGAAAAAGACGATCTCCGAAGACAAATACCTGACTATCGTGCGGGAATTAGGGCAGATCCCCGATAAGATCGAGCGTGTTTTGAACAGCAACAAACGCATCGGAGATTTCGCCAAGACCTTTACCTACGCCCAAAACTTCATCTATCTCGGCCGCGGGTACAACTATCCCGTGGCGATGGAAGGGGCACTCAAACTGAAGGAGATCTCTTATATCCACGCCGAAGGCTACCCTGCCGCCGAGATGAAACACGGTCCTATCGCCCTCATCTCCCAGGAGATGCCGGTGGTGGTAGTCGCTCCGCACTGCGGCACGTACGAGAAAGTGGTGTCGAACATTCAGGAGATCAAAGCCCGTCAGGGCAAAGTCATTGCCATCGTTACGGAGGGAGACCAACTCGTCAGCCGCATTGCCGATTACACCATCGAGATACCGGCTACCGAGGAATGTCTCACGCCGCTTCTGACCGTCATTCCTCTCCAACTCCTCGCCTATCATATCGCCGTGGTCAAAGGATGCGATGTGGACCAACCCCGCAACCTCGCCAAGTCGGTTACGGTCGAATAAACTATTGCTTCAACTCAGCCGGAAGAACAGGCATGGCGCCATGCTGTGTGCAGACGAAGGCGGAGACCTTGACTGCACGCTCATGCGCCTCACGGATGGTTCTGCCCAGTAGGATCTGCGCCACGAAAGTAGCGGTGAAAGAGTCACCGGCTCCGACGGTGTCGGCTACCAGAACTTTCGGGGTGGCTACATAGGATTCCTCGTTGGCGGTGAAGACATACGATCCGATGGCTCCGCAGGTGAGGATGAGCATCTTGAGGTCGTAACGCGCAATCAGTTCGCGGCAGATACGGCGTGTCTTCTCGGGATCCTCGGCGATTAGGGCACCCGGTATGGTGGGTTCGCCCAGCAGCATGGTTGCCACTACATCGAGTTCCTCGTCATTGATTTTGAGGATATTGGCACGCTGCAGCGACTCGGCAATCACCTCGGCGGTGTACCATGACTGACGGAGATTGATATCGAAGACCTTGAGTGCGTCAGCCGGAGCGGCGTCCAGAAACGCCTGAATCGTCTCCCGTGAGGTCTCCGATCGTTGCGCCAGCGATCCGAAGCAGATGGCTTGGGAGCGGTGGGCGATAGAGAGCATCTCGTTGGTCAGCGGGATGTTATCCCATGCCACGCCGAGGCAGATCTCATATTGCGGCACGCCTTTCTCATCAAGGGTGACTTTGACCGTTCCGGTAGGTTGCTCCACCACCGGCAGTACGTATGGGAGATGCACCTTCTCAAAGGTGTCGATGATCTCGTTTCCTAACTCGTCATCGCCGATAGCGGAGATGGCACATCCGTTCAGTCCGAACTGTGAGACATGATAAGCGAAATTAGCAGGGGCGCCACCGAGTTTGCGTCCCTCCGGCAGGCAGTCAAAAAGCGCCTCACCTATTCCAACTACGTAATTCATTGTTTTTTGATTTTAAGGGTAAAACATGCGAGATACAATGCTCCTACGGCCATGACACCTACTGCGCCTACCGTACCGATAGCCTGCGAGGCAAACCCCATGAAGAGCGGGAAGATCGTTCCGCCGAAAAGGCCCATGATCATCAGTCCCGACACCTCGTTTTGTTTCGCCGGCTCAGCCTTGAGCGCTTCGGCAAAGACGATAGAGAAGATATTACTGTTTCCGAATCCCACGAGTGCAATACCGGTGTAGAGCATTGCCTGGGATTGACCGGTAGCCATCAGCACCATTGCTGCTACGATCATTGCTGCCGAGATTGCGAAGAAAACCTTGCTCGATACATAGCGGAGAATAAAACTGCCGCTGAAACAGCCGATGGTACGGAAGATAAAATAGAGCGAGGTGGCGAATGCTGCACGGTGCAGCGTCCAACCCAGACGCTCCATGAGAAGCTTCGGAGCCGTCGTGTTCGTGCCTACATCGATTCCTACATGGCACATGATCCCTAGGAAACAGAGCAGTACGATCGGGTGTCCTAAGAGTTTGAAGCAGTCAATGAAACCGGAGGGCTTGCCTTCGATAGGTTTCTCCTCAATATGGGTGAAGTAGAGGCATATGGTTGCCACCACTCCAATCAGACCGTAGATGACGAAGATGATCCGCCAGTCGAGACCCAAAGTAGGGATTGCCGCCACTGCGCCCCAAGTCATGATGATCGGAGCCATGAACGATGCGATCGCTTTCACAAACTGGCCGAAAGTAAGGGTAGAGGCCAACTTGTCGCCGCTGATAAGATTGGTCACCAGTGGGTTAAGGGAAGTCTGCATGACTGCATTACCGATACCGAGTAACGAGAAGGCGATCAGCATCAGATAGTAACTCTTGCCGAAAAGCGGCAAGGCTAACGAGAGAAGGGTGATCACCAACGACACCAGCACGGTGTTCTTGCGACCGATCCGGTTCATCAGTGCCGAGGTGGGCACCGAGAAAATCAGAAACCAGAAGAAGACCAGACTGGGAATGAAATACGTCTGCGCTTCGGTAAGCGCCAGATCCGCTTGTACATGGTTGCTGGCTGCGCCTACGAGATCCACGAAACCCATCGTGAAGAACGCAAGCATCACTACCACCAGCGCAAATTTGGAATTTTTCATGATAAAATATAATGTGTTATGATTAGTATCCTCAAATCTTCGAATTATAGATGGTTGCCGTACCGCCCTGTACCTCCAGATGATTGTACGGCTCCGAAGGGAAGACCAGATTGGTCATCGCCCATGCTCCTTCGCTGTCGAAGGCTTCGATAGAGCAGCGGTCGATGAAGAGGCGTACTTTGTACGAAGGACGCTCTACAAAGAGCGGCGTAGTGGTCACGGCGGCGAAATGCTTGGAGAAAGAGCAGTCGCCGGAGTGACGGCGGTCCATCGAGAATGTCTTCTTGCGGACATCCAAAGTCATGACTACTTTCTCGCCTTTGTCGTTGGAGAGAGTGATAAGCATTTGACCATTGTCCTTTGTCCTTTGTCCATTGTCCATTTGTACATCAATGACACACGCTTCGGTGGGCTGCTCTACGGTCTCTCCGCACAAGGCATCGTTCTCCGGCGAGGGTTTGACCGCTACACGGTACTCGCCCTTGTCGTCGATATAGAGACTCAAGTCACGCGTGATCGTGTTCTGCGAACGGTAGAGACCCGTCGGCAGATCATTCGCGTAGAGCCAGTTGGACATCCAGCCTTGGGCGACCACTCTGTCTTCCGGCGCGTTATGATAAGTGACGGTGGCGTAATGGTCCATGCCGTAATCCAGCCATTTGCTATTTGTGCATTGTGCATTGTGAATTGTGAATTCTTTCCCGTTCCAGTCGCCGACAAAATACTGGGTAGCCGAACCTCCGAATGGTCCGCCCGGGTTGATATTGCAGAGCAGTACCCATTTGCTTTCCTTTGTACATTGTGAATCGTGAATTGCGAATTGCGAATTGTCCCCTTGTACCTTAATCAGGTCCGGGCACTCCCATACGCCGTCGTGGCAGCCGTAGCCTTCGCCGAAACGGCTCAGATAAGTCCAGTCCTTGAGGTTATCGGAGGCGTAGAAACGCATTTCCTGCTGGCATGCCAGTACCATCACCCACCGCTGTGTTTGCTCATCCCAGAACACTTTCGGATCGCGGAAATCGGCGATCGTGTCGCTGAGAACCGGATTGCCGGCATACTGGGTGAAACTCAGACCGCCGTCCAAGCTGTAGCCGATCGCCTGTTTCTGGCTCTCGCCTTCTACGGTGAAGATCGCCACAAGGGCGTTCTCGCCGAAGCCGGAGGTGTTATTGCGGTCGATGACCGCCGAACCCGAGAAGATCGTGCCTAACGCCGTCGGACGGATTGCTATCGGCTGGTGCTCCCAGTGGAGGAGGTCACGGCTCGTGGAGTGCGCCCAGTGCATGTTACCCCACATCGCTCCGTACGGGTTATGCTGGTAATAGAGGTGCCAAACCCCTGTCGCCTCGTCGTAGAACATACCGTTCGGATCGTTCATCCATCCGAAAGCCGGCGAATGGTGGTAGCGCAGACGGTAACGGTCGGTCTCCGCCGCTCTCCGTGCGTTGAACTGTCCGGCGAGGGTGCTATTCGTTGTGATAGCGTCCCAGCAAACCATCGCTTCTCTCCGGGCGGTGTCAGGCAGCCACGTGCGGATCTCGAGTACCAGATCACGGTCGCCCCAACGGTTCAGTTCATAGGGCACATAATAATCAATGCTGTCCTTGGCGAGACGGACACGGACCAACTCAAGCTGTTGGTTGTCCGCAAGGATACGGATATTACTCTCGCCCATGGACTCCTGAACGGGAAGCCAGAGCACGCCGTCCGCTCCATTGGCGCGCATAACGGACACTTGAGTACAACGGTGCTGGTGGGTAGTGGTAGTCGCCGTGCAGGCGGCGAGGCTCACTGCCATACAAAGGGAAATAAATCTAACTGCTTTTTTCATCGATACAAATTGGATTAAATGAATTTTGCGGCAAAAGTACACTTTTTTTGGCACATGCGCAAATAATAATGTTGTAAAGTATGCCACTCATGTTGCATCGCAACACAAACGCCATTTTTAACAACAAAAAAACACCCTCGACATCTTGAAAGAAAATATTGTATCTTTGTGTGGTTGAGATGCGTGAGCGAAAGAGATATACAAGAACAACGCCCTTTGTGAGCGTTGTTCTTCTTATAATATAGCCATTGTGATGTCTTCGGCTTCGGGGAGATTGAGTTTCTGACGGACTTGGGTCTTGCGCTGGTAGATGGTTTGGAGACTTTGACGAGTGAGCATGTTGATCTCCTTGGTGGAGAAATCCGCTTTGAGCAAACAACAAAGCTGCAGCTCCTTTTCGTTCAACACATCTTTGTATTTGTCCCTAAGACGGGTGTAGAAGCCGTCATAGACCAAATCAATGGTTTGGTAAATGCTTGGCCAGTCGATGAGGGCATTGGCGGTATCCTCGTTCAATGCCATGAGACGCGCAAGCAGTTGTTGGTTGGCTTCGGTGGGTGTTCCGGCAATCGTTTTGATGACACCCAATTGCTGCAACATCAGTTTGCGCACATCCGCCTCCTTCGTACTTTGGTACTGCCCACCTGGCCCACTTGGTACTTTGTCACTTTGTCCCTTATTTATGATTCCCCTCAGGGTCTCAATTTCTTCCTCTTTCTCCAAAAGCAGCCGTTGACGGCGGCGGTACAGATAGACGAACAGTAGGATTCCGCCCAAAGTTACAAAGAACAGCATAATTATCACAATCATCTGCCGTTGGCGGCTGATGGTCAGGTACAGATTACGTTCACGCAAGTCACGGATAGAACGCTCTTTGGCTTCCGCTACGCGGTAACGCACGTAGTCCGCCTCCGACCAATGGTTATTGTATTGTACCAACGGGAAACAATGGTACGAACCCTTCTTGGCATATTCCAGCACTTGTCTGTGCGCAAGAAAAGCCGCTTCGGCTGCCGGGTCAAACTCCGCGCTCTCTTTGTATTTGGCAAACAACTCTTCCACCTCGCGCATATACCGCTCCGCACGCTGTTTGTTGCCTTTGTTCAGCCACAAGCGCGAGAGCGAATAGAGGCTCTCCACCTGCAACCAACTGTCCGCTTGGCGGTATTCTTCCGTCAGATCTTCCAGCATCTTTATTGCACGGTCGGTTTGTCCGATTTCGCCCAACAGGTCGGCATAATTGCGGCGAACCACATTGACAATAAACGCTGAGTCCGCAGCTTGTGCAATCGCTTTCTCAAAGCACTTCTCCATCTTGTCATATTCGCCGAGCGAGAAATAGACAATCGCCAACGCATTATACACGCGCTCCACTTCGTCCAGATGAATCGCCTTACCGTTATCCAGACCGATGAGCGTCTCCGTGTATTCGCGCACATGTTCGTAATCATAATCGCGCATGGCTATCTCCGCCGACACGCGCAGTACGATCACTTGCCATAGATGTTCTCCTGATTGTTCCGCTACCTCGTCGGCATATTTCTTTTGCCGTTGCAGCACTTCCTGTGTCCGCGCTTTGTCACCGTTCCACCAGAAATACATCGCCTCATCCAATCCGGACAATATCATATGGCGTGCATCTCCGTGCTCTTCTTCCCATTGCGTGCGATAATACTCAGACGCCCAACAAATCATGGAATCCTCGGACAGCGATTGCATGGAATTGGCATGTAGGTCGCAAATAACGAACCAATACTTAGCCAAATGCTCATCGTCCAACCGTTCAAGACGCTCGACTTGTCGTATCAGCAACTCTGCGGTATCCCTGCTGCTATATAATAACTCTTCCGCAGTATCAATCCGTTCCCTATCCCTCCGCACACTGCAGCTCACCATGAGGCAGAGAGCCATCGCTCCTATCAATCCTATTAAGAACTTGCTTTTCATCATCATTCTTGAAATTTTCTGCAAAGATACTGCTTTTTTACGAATTATGCAAAGCAAAACGCCCGTTTATAAACTTTTCCTTCGCAAGTGTGCTGTATTTCAATGCTTTAGGAATAGCAAATATAAAGTTTCCGATTATTAAGATTCCGCCCCGCACGACAGGCGTACCTGCCACGTACGACTCACATAAGAGACACCTACGGGACGATAGCACTCCGAAAATCGCCTCTTTTCGTCCCTCAAAAGTTTCCGATTATTAAGATTTAGGCGTACGAGCAACTTGCATACTCTATCACAAACAAAAACATAAACCAACGAAGTGTTTGTGTTTTTGAGAGGAGGAAGCACGACAACTATACGAGAACGGATGTATCGAAGTCATTGATCGCCGCTTCCGACGAAGCCGTCAATCAGCCACTCTCGCGCTACTCTCACGCCACTATCACACATGGCACAAGAAAGGTCGGATGTTAAGATTTATCTAAGCAAAAGAGTATACAAGCCCCTCTATTTATCTATAGTGGTAAAATAATTACTGCGGATTAATTTGTCGGATAGTTCATAGGCTTCTTGTTCTGTTATGGGGCGGTTATGTCTGGCAATTGAATCCAAAAGATTTACGCCGAATCCTTTCCAATAATAATCCTCACAACCAATTAGATGAAGTATGGTTGGGAATATGTCCATTTGATAACAAGTATCCGCCACGTGTATGTTTTCTGATATTCGCGGGGAATAGATGATTAGTGGGCAATAATTCTCACCCGAAGCGATGGACAAGTTTTGTTCTTTTGCATAATCGGTAAAATCGCCCAACATAGCAGGCTTAAATATAGTATGATCGCCTGTTATTACTATCGTAGATTGAGATAATAAAGAATCTGCTAAAACATGCTCCATAAAGTCAGCAATGCAGGAATCTGTATAATTCAAGCATTGCATGTAGCGGTTAAGAATAGCAGGAGCTTTTGTTTGTACCTTGTTATTTCTAACGCGATTAAAGGGTGAATGAGTTGAGACAGTTATCGCCATTAGACAGGTTGGTGTGTCCGCGTTTCTAAGATAATTTAATGAAGTTGCTAAAACTTGGGCATCCTCCCATTCTCCAGACTCCGGTTCTACCTTTTGTGTATATGAATAGCGGACAGACATTGTATCTTGATTCCAAATCTTAGGCCATGGATTCACCAGAATGGAGTTTGAATAAAAATGCGCGAAATTAGGATATTTGTTATCTCCATAGTGCATACATGCCACTCCATTTTGTATTGGTAGTAAGCCTGAATTAACAATCATTTGACCGTCTCCTGAATTACCGCCTAATGTTTGGCACCTGATTTTATCGCAGTACAATACATGTTCTTGCTGTTTTAGTTTATTTAAGTATGGGGCTATCTCTTGATTTTCTATTGCATGGTGTAAAGGCCAATCCTCTAGACTCTCAACTAAAATTACAATAAGATTGTTTTGAGGAGATGGATTTGCCATAGTAGGACTGATATATTGTTGGATGGATCTGATATCGTTTTCAGATAAAGAAATAATATTTCCAGCTACATTGTGATTAAACATATGATATATATTGACGGCAATAAAATCAGATAAAATGGATTGTTGTCTTATATATTGTTCCATGAAATTGGCATTGATAGTGGCAATACCATTTGTGGTCTCACTATATATCTGGAAGAATGGAATATATGCAAAAAGAGTACTATATCTCAGTTCATGCCCTCCATGTTCATTTACGAAAGATATCCATTCCTCTTGTTCTTCCTCTAATTGTGCAGCTTCTCTTTTAGACTTACCTGGCCAGAATTTAAGGTTATGAATAAAGTAGTTATTCAAATATGCTAATCCAAATAGAATGCATAATATGGAAATAAATATTGCCCACTTTCTTTTTCCTGTAATATTTAGGGGCATAAAAACAAAGATACCCCATATTATGGTTAACAATAACATAAAAATCATGCTAACATCAAAATATGCAGTTATAGAAGTCCACGCACCATCCATATTTCCAACTAACAGCATATCATTAACAGATAAGAAAGCATCGTATGTTTTAAAATATATCAGGTTCGCAATGCTCCAAATATCTACAAGCAGAGACACAACTATTGTCCACCAGTAGTGCTTAGTTATAAACACAAAAGATGCTATAAATAATGGCATAAGCAGTTTAGCCATATAAAATTTGTAAAACGAGAGAGGATCTCGCCATGCAGAACTTATCAATATGGAGTGGAATGCATCCCAATGAAACAAGATACACTTAACAAATAAGATAAATGCAAAAAGGAAGAATACACACCATTGTGCACGATTGCCTTTTGACAGGAAAGATTTGATTTTTTGTAACATGATTGATAATTAAATTAGTGCATAACTATCAATCCGCAAACACATAAAAAGCATGAACTTCTTATGCGTTTACCAAGGCAGCGTAGGAATAGAAGCCTATATCATCAATAAGAAGTCCATGCTAAAAGTGCATGGCATTACCTTATACGATGATATGAGCATCCCTATTCCGGAACACTCTAATTATTTCTTCGTTTTATATCCGTAAAAGTTTCCTACGCTTTCGGTAAACGCGAAATAATAGTAATGCTTTGTTTTTATTTAATTAGCGCAACGCTTTGCGCTTGTCGTTCTCCATCTTTTATGTCTCGGAGAGGGACAAGATTATAATCTATCTTAAAATCTGCTGCAAAGATACAACTTTTATTTGACATATGCAATTCAGCATGTTATTTTTTGCATTTTTTATTGCGAAATAGAGATTTTATCTTATTTATTAATGAGTTTTTATTATATCTCCTCGAACAATCTTGCATACAACATAATCGTCCCTCGCTATAACATGCATATTGTTCAACATACTCAAATGCCATTTTTTGCAAGTTCTCTACTTCCAACAAACCTGCTTGCAACTCTTCTTTAGCTTCATTTAGTGTATTTTGAACTTGCTCTATGTCTATTATACAAATTTTAAGATTTAATATCTCTTGGCATTTTGACAATAGTTTTTCCATTTGATCAAGGAGATTCTGTCCTTGTTGCAACGTTATAGTAATTTCATCAGGAACTGTTCGTAACTCTTGAAATGCTGTAATCTTTGTGTTCATTAAATCCTCATAATATTTGTTTAACGTTGGGATTCCTTCTTTAAATTGCTTTATACTCTTTTTAATATTTTGTATTTCTAATTCTAAAGCCTGCGCACTATTCTGACCAAACCTCAAAATCTCCAGATTCTTATAGATGTTTTCTTTAGATTCATTAGTGTGTAAATACACATCGATCAGAAGATCAATTCTAGTTGTTATATCTGTTTTCTTTAGATTAATTTGCAAGAGCATGTATATTACAACCACAAGGGATAAACTACATATTGCCAATTTTAATTCAATGCTAAAAAAATCCAATTTACCCATTCCCCTTATGGCAAAAAAATCAATAATTGTCAGTAGGACAGTCACTACAATTATATAGCAAAACTCTAAAACATCATTGGAGAAAGCGTTGAAATGCCTCCAATCAATTACCAACTTATTTCGAAATATAATAGTATAAATACATATTGCTAACAATACCAAAATATAACCTCCCCATAGATAGATAATTATTGGACTTATATTCGCATAAAAATCTAATATAACTATTCCTACAGCCAAAAGTGTTGCAATAATAAAAAATATAATAGGAAACACTTCTGACAAAGAGCGAACACGATTGGAGTCAACCATTCTTTTTCGCTTGAAACATGATATAATGTACCATATTGTAGGAGTAGCACTAAGAAGCAAAGCCGAAAAGATGTTTAAGTCGAGTATTGCATAAGAATAATTAATTTCTGCTCTATGTTCTCCTAATAACTCATATCCATAAAAAATGATCGCTAATATAGTTCCTACTAAAGCCCAATTACTCCACCCGGGATATGTCTTATTAGATAACTCTCTATCTCGTTCTGCATACAAAAATGACAAGAATTCACTATCTGTAAATTTACTAATATTTATCATATAATGTTAATGTAGTTTTCATTTAAAATAATAGATATTTATTTTTCAATCTTTTCAAACATCTCAAACATTATTCCTAACTCTGAGTATGTATAATTACGATTATCTTTCTCCTTTTCTTTTAAAGAATGATTTGAATTTTTAATTGCTTGTATTAATTTACCTCCACACTTTTCAAAGTAGGGATGCAAACCTTTACATTTCTTAAAGAAATCTTCCGTCTTAACGTACTCACAAAAAACATTCAAGTCCTCAAGCAAGTCTTTCTGTTTATCATATGGACGCGATTTGTAATCAAAATAATACAAGAAGAAAAGTTCTGTACATAAGTGTGTCTCAAAGAAAAACACCTCGCTATATATTCCGAGTCTGGGTTTATTAACCGGCTTCGTATATTTTCTTTTGAGTTTTAGGTATTGACTACGTGTGGGATCTTTTCCTTTATTGTCCATATCTATCACGCAGAAAATGTACCTATATCCCAACTGAACACCTTCAACTATCTTTGCTTCCAATTCTTGCAAATTCGTGTGCTTGGGATAATCCGGCTTAATGGTCAGTCCTTTGTACACATCGCTTAAGGACTTGAGATAATAAAACTCGGTTGGTCCTTCTCCTAACACAAGGATTGTGTTTCGTTGCTTCGCCATAATCAATCCTCCATATCTACAAAAATAGATCCTAATTCCGGTTTCGCGCCCAAACGTCCGATTCGGTATGAATTGTAGAGAGAGAGGTTCTTATGCAAACCGAAAGAGTCTCCTCTATTGTATTCTGAAGATGCCGTTTCTCGGTTTTTCTCGACAAACCACACAACGCCTCTATTTTCATTTATTATATCTTGAGCTAATAACGAAGTTTCTTGACTTGTAATCAATAATTGAGATTTGTCGGAATTATACAGGAATACATTTAAATAATAGAACAACAAATCATAATGTAAATCTTCTCCCAATTCATCCAAATAATATACATGAGGTCCTGTAATTAAGTCATACAAGGTTTCTAATATTTGAATATACTTGATAGTACCTTTCGATTGGTTATTTAATGAGATTTCAAAGTTTCCAGAACTTGATTGATTTTCAAATACAACAGACTCTGTAAAAGGGTTCAAAAGTTGATTTTTAATAGATTCTGAAATATTTTCTTTTTCAATGCGTTCCTTATAATCCTGCGAAATAAGTCTACTTTCTTTAACAATTCGAAAATCAACAATATTCAAGTCTGCTTTTTGAAGCATCTTTGTATAGAAAAGATGTTTCTTTGGATTGAGTGTAGCCTCCTTTAGTATATCTACAATACCACGTATTTCATTTTCGTCACCATCTACTTCGTGATACATTTCCATAATCCATTCATGCAGATTTTTGAAAGGAAGAATATCCTCTTTGAAACTGTATTTTAGACAAATAGAAAGCACACTATGATTATTGAGTGTATTCTCACGGATACTTTCTTGTGTTTTGGGTAAAAGATGAAGGCTGGCACCAAATTTTATATCCGCTTGAATATTTTTTTCTACGAAGTCCCTTTGATAGAATAATACTTTTGTCCCCTTTGGGTAATAATTTAACTCTTCACGCAAAATATAGTTTGCATTATAGCGGAGATAATAGTCATAACGCACATCATTAGCATAGAATGATACATACATTTCTGTTGGTGCGTCCTTTGTGAGTTTGAATGGATGAAAGTCCATAATCGACTCACTCGCATCATACAAAGGATTAACTAACATACTAAAGACTGCATTCAAAGCTGTAAGCATATTAGATTTACCAGAGGCATTCGATCCATAGAACACGCCTAATTTATACAATAATGTACCATCTGGCATTTTCGTTACCAATTCCGATTCGGCAGACTTAGCTACAAAATTTAGTTCTTGCTTATCTTTTATTGATAAAAAGTTTTTTACCCAAAATTCTCTAATCATAATGTCGTAATTTTGAAAAATCGCTACAAAATTACTACTTATTTTTTATATATGCAAATATTTTTATGTGATTTTTGTAATTTTTCTACGATTTTAGGTAAAATTATTAGATTTTTATAGAATTGATTGGATTTTCGCCCACATTATGTCAATAATTCCACAAAACGTCCCAACTTTATCACTTCATATAAACCCCGTAATCCAACATATAAACTTTTCTTTCTACATCTATCTATATTTCAGTAATCTACAATATGCAAATATAAATCGCAGAATTTGGATATAAATGGGTTTTTGTAGTAACTTTGCAGTCGCTTAAGCTAAGGCTCAATACGACTCGCGACGTGCCAAAAGGCAATTGTCTCGGCAGGTTAACAGCCTCGATAATTCCGTCGCTCATATGAATTTTCGCCTTGCACTACGCTCTCCCCACTGCGTGCGATGCACACATCGGGGGCCCCATAAAAAGAAACGTTTAACAACTCAAAAAAAACACAATTATGACAAAGAAAATTTTTATTATCGGATTGGTACTCGCAGCAGTACTTTCGATGAGCGGGTGTATGCCCGGAAGTGAACAATGGAACATCCGTATTGCAGCGCATTGCTACATCAAAGGCGGTGGACTGCAAGAAGGTGAGAAACTGATTTTTGTCAATGGTATTCAGCGCAAGTGCTTGCGTGAATGGCAGGGGCAAATGTGTAAGTATGTGGCGGTTAAGTACACTTTCCGCAAGGCGAATGGCAATCTCGACCAACGCATCCTTCATCTGCTGATGACCGAGCATTGCGACAGCATCGTTGATTGCAGTTACGACGGCAAAGCAGAATGGGTCAATGACAATGATCTGATGATGCTGAGGGATATCTTTCCGCATGGTGTCTTCGGCAGCGAACGGTAATGTATCACCTTATAATATATAATAATATGCAAACAAAGTATTTCGTATTGGCAGCGGCGATGGTTTACGCCGTGTCAATGGCAGCTAACAACAAGGTTAGCGGAGTTATCAAGGACGCAGCGGACAAGAGTGCGCTCGTCGGTGTCAATGTGACATTAGTCGAAAGTCAAAAGTCAAAAGGCGAAAGCACTCGCAATGTAGTGTCCGGCACGGTTACGGACGCGCACGGAAAGTTCAGTTTGGAAACCGAAACGGGTGAGTTTGTGTTGGAATGTTCGTACATCGGCTATGAGCCTATTGGCATGAGTTTGACGATAAGCGGTAACACTAATCTCGGCACGATTGAGATGAACGAGGCTTCGACTGAACTGGGCGAAGTGGTCGTGGAAGGTGACGCGGTGATTCAGAAAGTAGATCGCCAGATTCTTCTGCCGAACAAAGAGCAGTTGGGTGCTTCTTCGGATGGTATGTCGCTGCTGCAGAACTTGCAGATTCCGCGTATTGTGGTGAACCCTGCGGACAACACCGTCAAGACCCTCGCGAACCAAGAAGTGCAGTTGCGTATCAACGGCATCGAAGCAAGCAATTCAGAGGTCATGGCAATCAACCCGAAGGATGTCATCCGCATCGAGTACCACGACCAGCCGGGCGTGCGTTATAACGGCGCGGCGGCTGTCATCAACTACATCGTCAAACACCGTGACACGGGCGGCAATCTGATGCTCAACGCTTCCAACGGCGTGACCATGCCCGGTTGGGGCGAGTACCATCTGGCGGGCAAAGTGAACTTCGGCAAATCATCGTTCAGCCTTATGACGCACTACTCGCCGCGTGACGTTTATTGGACTCGCACGAACGCGGAGACGTACAACTTTTCAACAGGCACGATTGAGAACCGCGAAGTGGGCGAACCGACACGTTTCAAGATGAATCCTGTTAATATCGGTTTGACTTATAACTGGACGAACGGCGAGAAAAATAGGGTCCAGATAGCCTTGCGCGATTTCATGAAGTTTACGCCGCATTCCAAGACCAACCGCGATTCGTATCTGTATCAGGGCACGGACAGTTTTGCCATTCACGACCACGAGAGCACCCAATCCATTTCGCCGTCATTGGACATCTATTACGAGCACAACCTGCCCGACGACAACCATCTGTATTTCGACGTGGTGGGCACGTATATCAATAGCAGCAACGACCGCCGTTTTGAGCAGTTGCCGCTCGGCGAGACGGTTGCCGACACGACGGATGTTTTATCTCGCGTCAGAGGCAACAAATACTCGCTCATCGGTGAAGCCATCTACGAGAAAGACTGGGAGAACATCGGTTTGACGGTCGGTGTGCGCCACAATCAGCAATGGGTCGAGAATACGTATCTCGGCAGTGCCGATGCCACGGTCAATATGACCACCGCAGAGACCTACGCTTTTGCGGAAGTGCAGCATCGCGTTAAGCAGTTTTCGTACGCGGTGGGTATCGGTGCTATGCACACGTATATCGAGCAAGCCGAACAGAAACAATCAAACTGGATTGCCCGTCCGCAGTTGACCATGAGTTATGACTTCGGAAAAGGTGTGTTCTGGAAATACAAAGGTTATGTCTCCGGCTACCAACCCTCGCTGTCTGCTATGTCGGACGTGGCGCAACAGATTGACAAATACCAGATTCGGCAAGGAAATCCGAACCTCAAACCCGTTATGTTCGTTGCCAATGAGATGCAACTTTCCTGGCAGTCCAAATACGTCAATCTGAACCTTTGGGCGAACTACAGTTACGACCACAAACCTATTATGGATGAGACCTTTGAGCAGCTGATTGACGGTCAATCATACGCCGTCCGCACATACGCCAACCACCGCGGTTTTCATCGTCTGCAAGTGGCTCCGAGTGTGCAAGTGCGCTTGCTGCAAAACAAACTGATCTTCACGGTTGCGCCGTTCGCCAATTATTATGTGAGCCTTGGCAATTCCTACACGCACAAGCATTTCAATCCGGGCGTTCGCGCAAGTATCATGGGCATGTACAAGGGTTGGCAGTTCTTCGGCGAAGTGACCACGCGCTACAATAACCTCTGGGGCGAGACGCTGGAGTACGGCGAGTTCTACCATCATATCGGTCTTGGTTACAATGCCGACAAATGGGGCTTCCGTGCGATGCTGATGAATCCCTTCTCTGTCAAGGGCTACAGCATCGAGACAAAAGACCTCTCCGCCCTTGCTCCGAACACACAGCACGCCGAGATGCGGGATTTCCGTCAGATGCTCATTCTCAACTTTCATTGCAACCTCGATTTCGGTACGCAGCGCCGCGACTCCGGCAAGCGAATCAACAACGAAGATAAAGAAAATGGTATCTTGAGTGGTACGAAATAGGCAATTAGTGGACAAGGTGAACTTTTTTTATAAAAAAATCACCTTCAAAGGAACACATTGTTCATTTTTGATGTATCTTTGCAGCGGATTTGAGAAAAAGATGTTCCACGGCACGGGTTGACCACGGGTTGCCCTCGACTTGACCTCGACATGACCACGGCGTGGAACATAACTGACTAAACCTCGTCGAGAACTACGTTAATACACATAGAAGCAGTTGTCACACCCTTCTGGACTCTTTGGCATGAGGACTACATCGGTGAAGTTGAATTTCTTTTCCTCGGTGTCATCTTCGGTAAAGCATTGAATCTTTAAATCCAAAGTCAAGTTGCGCAATTTGGTTTTGATCTCATCCGTCAATATTAATTCTGCATACTCATTGGTCATATTCATCGTTGTCTCGTCCGCAATTTCGCCACCTTCCGCCCATGTATCGAGTATATTGATAGATATAGGACGATTGGCTTCATGGTAGAAACGGATAGAATAATAATCATCCAGATTGATGCCGTCCAATGCCTCTTTATACACCTCTAATGTCTTTCCCTCATGAGTATCTATCCAGAAATAGCCGGTCCAAATAGTCTTTCCGAATTTTATTGCGCCCGGAACATTATATTTCCCGCGATAAAGCGTAATATAATTAATTTTAGCCCCATTGCCATGCAGTCGAAAATCATGTGCCTTGATACTTGCAATAAAATCTTCTGTCAGATAGAAGGATATCGGTAAACTACTTGTCGCACGATAATCGCTTCCAGGAAAATGGACATCCGGATTATAATCTCCAATATATGCATGACAATCTCCACTCTCATCAAAACCGTTAATTTCGATTCGGTTACCGACTTGGAGACCTGCAATATATTCATTATCTTTGCTAATAAAAAAATCTCGTACTCCCGCTTCCACACTTAGTTCTTCTCCGCCAGATGTATAGAGATCTGTAGTTTTAACATCATCATCCGCCATGACGTTTACCGTGCTTGCCATCAAGAGGGCAGCCATTACTAAATAAAATTTTGTTTTCATAATTGTATTTGTTTTTAAGTGTTAGTATTCTATTTGTTGTCCGGTCACGGAAAACATTTTTCCCTCTCGGCAAATAACCATCTGACCGTTCCGTATCTGTTTATAGTTCTTCTCACCCGCATGCACCACCAGATCCGCAGTGGTCGGTTTTTCCGGATGATTCACCATCTGGCGGATATCTGTTATCTGGATAGAGCCGTCATAACATTTGATGCTCCATGATTTACCGGACATACCGTAGATGCGGTTGGTATAGCAGACCTGATCGTTTATATAGAGCACGAGAACCGAGCGGTCGATATAAATATCTACCTGATAGACCCGATCGGAGGGCTGCGAGAAGAGATAGCCGTCTATGTATGGTATAAATCCCATGGCATCGGGCCCCTCCTGCTCGAAATTGATTTTCGCCATGTTATTCGCTTCCGGATTAACGACAAGCGAATAATAGCGTCCCGACCAGCTCTCTTTCGCCAACGACACGCCGAACTTGGTCTGTGCGGAGGAAGCCGTGACGGTGAAGGAGAGATGTGTTTTATCGCTGAGTGCTGGTAGTTCGATAGAGCCTCCTGCTGCTATGGATGTAGCGGTAGTCGATACCGATACCTCGTCGTTAAACCAATTACGCACAGTCTCTATCTCTCCCAAGGTGAGCGATCCGTCGTCATGCTGGATAAGACGATGCGCCACCAAAGTACCTGCCCAATCCGGTTCGCCGGTGTCATTGTTGACGGCGGTGTTGTTATTGTCTCTCCGCGTAGGACACCACCCCCATATATAGCGGTCAGAGCCGTCCGAAGCCGTCTTGCCGGCATAGAAACCGCGGGAGTCCAGATAGCCCTCATGGTTATCGGGCCAGACAGGGTTGTCATTCTTCGTACAAGCCGCCAAGCCTTCAAATGTGCGCGCTTTGAAATATTGTACGCGGCGGATCTCTTTGTGTAACTCGCTATAGACCAGATACCACCAGTCGCCCATCTTGAACACATTGGGACACTCGTAGACACGATCCCAAAGAGTAGTCATGAACACGCCTTTATGCGTCCAGTTCCGACAATCGGCAGAAGTGAACTCCGCCAGCACATTCCTGCCGTCTTTGCCGGTAGCAATGAGCATGTGATAGACACCATCCTCGGTACGGAAGACCTCAGGGTCTCGGAAATCGTCATGGTAAAAATACCATGTATCCGGGGCGAGACGTAATGAGGTCTTGGTCCAGTTGATGCCATCGGTAGAAGTGGCGCACATGATCACTTGACGACATTCTGATTCTGAGGGTTGAAACTTATTGCCGGTGTAGTAGAAATAATAGGTACCCGTATGCGCCTTTATGACCGATCCGGTACCGATGGCAGCATCCTGTGCCCAACGGTCGCCGGTAGGCAGCACCTCGCCGCTCTCGCCGTAGTTGACGAAATCCGTTGTGAAAATCATGTGGACGGGATGATAAGTAGCCCTATCGTTGGGGCGATATTCCTGCAGATAATATATGCGGAACTCTCCCGAAGCCGCATCGTAAAAAGGCATCGGGTCACCGCACCAACCTTCTGCAGGTTGGTAGTAATAGCCGTTCTGTGCTCCAACCGAGAGAACGCACCAGAAAAGGGCCGATATGAGTAAAGGATGTTTCATAAACAGTCAGCATAGGCGGTAGTCAGCCGCCTATACCGTAAAAAAGAAGGATTAGAGCTGTGCGCCAAGGGCGTTGTAACGTACACCATTCTTGAGAATGATGAGTTGTCCGTTCTCGAAGAATTTAACAGCATTGGCTTGGGCGTTGGTATTGTCGATACCTGTGCCTTGATTCTCTTGCATCACAAGGACAATATCAGTTACGTTGAAGGCCGCGCCCGCCTCTTTGTTAAACTGAATCATCCACTTGGAAGCTTCAGCCAATTTGGTACGCAACTCATCAGTCAGAGGCAGTTCCATGTAGCCCTCACCTGCTGTCATGGCCTCATGGTTGGCTACATTCTCGCCACCATTATCCGGCCATGCATTGAGGATTACATTGATAACAAAATCCGAACGGTTTGCCTCCGAATAGATACGGAGTGCGGTTGCTTTGCTCCAATCGACACCGGCATAGCCGTTCCAGTAGAGTTCGAGGGTGCTCCATTCGTCCGCCCAGAAGAAACCGGTCCAGACTGTGAAACCATCTTTGAGTGTTCTACCGTCCAATAATTCTACTTTGCTGCAGGTAAAGTTCGCTCCTATGATTTCCAATCCATGCGCCTTAAGGCTATCCACGGCGGACTGAGTAAGGAACTGCTCGAAAGCACCGTCGCCGTTGATCCATGCCGCTTCGCGGCTACCTGCCAAATGGTCGAAATTTGCGTTCATCACTTTGAACTCAATGCCGTCGGAAGCTCCGGTGTAGTTAACAACGATCTTCTGACCGGGTTGAGCTTCCGCAAAAGCTTCTTTTGGGATCTGAATACCTCCGTCATCCCATGATACATGTTTCGACTCGGTGTAAATGTCTGTAGCATTAACATTCATTACCAGCGCTGCGAAGAGCGCAACAAGAGAAATCTTTTTCATAATAAGTATAAAATTAAAGGATTAATATTGGGTTATTTTTAAATTTGATATTTGCATAGTTCCATTGTAACTATTAATACTCCAGCAGTTGCGTTGCTGGCGGTAGATGCGGTTGGAATAGCAGAGGAGGTCATTCACATACATCGTCACGACTGAATTGTCCGTTACGATTGTAATATGGTATGTATTGTCTGCCGGCGTATCAAACACATAACTATCAATCGCAGGAATAAATCCCGTTCCACTCGGTCCTTCTTCTTCGAAATTGATTTTGCGTTTGGTGTCACTCTCTGGATTAAAGACCATCGTGTAATATTTCTTGCTGTCAGTACCGCGGCAAAGCGATACTCCGAATTTGTCAGCAGTTGTAGCCGTGGTAACGGTCATTTGTATGCGGCTATGATAGCCTAATCGAGAGAAGATAATATAACTATTGTTCTCCAGCGAATAACCTTCGCTCATTTTCGTCACGCCTTGCTCCGACTGCTCCATTACTTTGATTTCTGAACTCTGTGCATATTTGTCTGCTAAAGCAGGTATCTCCGTCAGCGTCAGAGTTCCGTCTTCGTGCTGCATCACCCGGTGTGCCACCAACGTGCCACCCCAGTTAGGTTCCGCAGGAGCGGGCGCAGTAGCCGTATTGCTGTTTCCATCACGTGTAGGCACCCACCCCCATATATAGCGGTTTATACCGTCAGAAGCTGTTTTGCCGGCATAGAATGCACGACTATTCAGGAATCCCTCGTGTCCGTCGGGCCAGAGTCCGGCATCTCCTGCCGTACAAGCCTTGAGGTCAGCAATCGTCTTGCCTTTGAAATACTGCACACGGCGGATAGCGCTATGCTGCTCACTATATACGAGATACCACCAATCACCCATTTTGAAGAGATCCGGACACTCATAAAAGCGATCCCACATCATAGTCATAAACACACCATTGGATGTCCAGTCGGTGAGGTTTTCGCTGACAAACTCCGCCAGGACGCCTTTTCCTGCCTGATGAGTAGAAACCAACATATGCCATTTACCATCGTCCATCTTGAGTACGAAGGGATCTCTGAAATTCTGCGCGCTATAGCCATAATCCGCACCCAAGAGTAAGAAAGAACGGCATTTGGTCCATGATTTGCAATCCGTAGAGGTTGCATATAATACAGCCTCTGTTGCCTCTCCTGCCTGTGGCAAGTGGCGATGCCCAGTATAGAAGAAATAATAGGTTTTGGTCTCCTCATCGAAGACCATCGATCCTGTTCCGAGCGCAGCATCCTGCTCATTGAGTCCGCCGCAGGGAATGACCTCATTGAGCGATGTATAGTTCGCGCCATCGGTGGTTTCCACCCCCCAAATAGGGTGATAAGTACCGGTGGGATTAGGGCGGTATTCCAAAAGATAGGGCACCTTAAAGGTTTTGCTTTGCGGATCGTAGAACGGCATCGGATCTCCTACATAGCCGGTATAAGGCTTGTAATAAGTGGTAGTGATCTGTTCGTCCGACGAATTGAAGAATGCTCCTTCTGCTTGCCAATCCCGGGGCTCATCCCCGCGGACAGGGCTGTCGCAAGAAATGAACAAAAAAGCTGCAGCAGCCATCATAACAGCCAATATAACCATATTCTTTTTCATAATTTATTTCTCCATTAAATAATTGATTGCATTAGATGTAATAGTAGCAATATTCGCATGATAGTGTTCCGCAGCGGAAGCCGTAGAGTACCAATCATAACATCCCGAACCGATACAAAGGATTGCTCCATGCTCCGCATTGGCGGGATACTCCCAAGCAACAATCGCGCCATCGCCGCCATAGGCAATATCAATGGCACCGGTAGCGGATCGCCATGCGTCATAGTCGGCGTAGCCACCCCAGTCGGTACCGATATGGTATTGCGCAGTAGAGTTGGTAATACGGTAGCCGGCATCGCAGGTATATATACGGTCGTCTTCTCCTTCATTCATCACCAGGTTCTGCCATAGCGGATGATCCGTATGCCCGGTAGCGAAGAACGACCATGGGTCATTGATCAGTTCAGCATTCTGCTCTACCCCTCCCCAGCAGTTATTAGGGAAACACTCTGCTTCGCCTAAGTATGCAGGCAGATAGCTAGCATATCGGGTAAGGAAGAAAGCCCCTCCTGCGCGGTAGTATCCTTTGAGGCGCGCTACTGCATTGGGTATATCCGCGGCATGGCTTTCAAACGCCGTTCGTCCGTCAATACCTCCATCCTTATGCAGATGCCACCATATAACCTTACACTCAGAGAGATTTATTTGTCCGTTGGCAATATCGGCTATAGAAGCATACGTGCTCCCCTCTACGTTTTCAAGGAGCCATTGGCAAGCTGTCTGCTCTTCTATATTGAGTTGCGAGAAAGAAGGCGCTATCCCCATATATACCGCTTTGGGGTTATCAACCCTCTCTACAACGAACTCCGCACGCATCTTCCATAACTGCACCGCGTCATTATGTGTCACGCGGATTGTACGCGCCGAGCGCATATTGAGCACCATTCCTTCACTGATATCGCATGTAGCACCATCAGAGACAGCAAGTCGAGTAACCGTCATGGCTGACGGATCATAGTTCTTGGGCAAGATGAAGGAGACCGACTTGGTGGTATTGTCTATCACACCATTGATCGTATCCAATCGCAGCGCCACCACGGCGCAGTCTCCTGAGAGAATAAGGTCGTCGGATTTCTTCTCGCAAGAAGCAAGGAATAAGGTACATAGGGACAAAGTGCCAAGTACCAAGGCTAATTTATTGATTGTTTTCATATTACCATCCTCCTATATTTTGTGTATAATGTCCGTTAGAAGCTGCTATCTGTGCAAATGGGATGGGCAGATATTCGTTCTTATTACGGGTAAAATGAGCAGACTGATAGATCGCGCAATTATCCGCTTCTTCTGCATAATAGCGATTGATTGTCTCTTCCGCCTCTCCCCATCGAACGAGGTCGAAGAATCGTTCTGACTCAAGAGCAAGTTCCAGACGACGCTCCATTTTGACGATCTTCAGAAGTTCGGCACCGCTATATGCGCCCGTATATTGCGATACTTTGATTTTACAATTATAATCCGCTTCGTAATTGCTGATCGCCGATGTGGACATTGCGGCTCTCTGACGTATATCATTGACTATACGGAGCGCTTCGGCATCGTTGGAGCCGAGTTGCGCCAACGCTTCGGCGCGGCAAAGCATAATATCAGCATATCGCAACACGATGCGGTTCATCGGGCTTCCCCACCATGCTCCCTTGATCAGATAAGGGCTCTCGGGGTCCACATTATGCTTTAGACTCACGTTGTAGCCATACAATCCATTAGAGCGACTCCATGTAGGCGTATATGCCATCATGAAATGAGGATTAAACATATAAGGAAAACCTGGCATGCCTACCGTCATGAAGAGCCTCGGGTCTGCCGTTTCCGTCATCTTGTCATAGTTATGTTGGTTGTACGTATCAATCAAAGGCAGACCTTGCGCATCCGTACGGAAGGCATTGACGAGATTCTGGCTGGGCTTGTAGAAATCGCAACCTCCGTCCGTCACGCCGGGGATATTGGGGACGATCAGACCATACGACCAATTGAGGTTTCCGTTCTTTGTACCATCATTCATCGAATACTGCATCGCCCATATACTTTCCACTCCGTTCTCATACTCTGGCTCGGGACGGAAATTATTGTGAAAATCTACGTCTAGTCCATAGCCGGCATAGAGAGCAGGATCGGTATAATCCACCACTTTCTGCAAATCATTGCGGTTGATCTCTGTCACCTCATGCGTAGCGGGGTCGTCCTGACGGTAAGCTTTGTAGAGATACACTTTCGCGAGCAGAGCAGCGGCAGCGGATTTATTTGGTCTTCCCACCTCCGGCTGTTTATCGGGAAGGAGCGAAAAGGCATTCTCCAGATCATTTGCTATCACCGCCCAACCTTCATCATTGGTATATTCGGTATTGGACAGCGCATTATATTGTTCGGTCGTCAGATTCGGATCCACTACGAACGGAATGTTCTTATAGAGGCGTTTGAGCAGGAAATGACCGTATGCGCGCAGGAAGTACATCTCTCCCAAACGCGTTGATTTGAGTTTATATGTCTCGTCCGTTTGCTCAATGGCTGCGATGGCAGTGTTTACACGTGAGATACAGTTATACAGACGCTGCCACATATCACTGATATTCCAGTTGGTAGTCAGAATTCCCTGGCTAATCTCCAGTTGGTGGAACACATCTCCATCGGAGGTTCCGTTTCCGCCCTTGTAGGCATCGTCGGAACGAACATCAAAATTCCACATCGAGAAAGAAGAGTTGATATCTTCCGCCGAAATAAAAATTGCATACGCAGATATGACCAGATTGTCCACATAGGCGGGATTGGCAACCTGCTCGTCGTCTAGCACTGCCTGCGGTTCTTGCTCACCAAGAAAAGCATCGCAAGATGTGAAGATCAAGGACCAAATGAACAACGTACCAAGTACTATTTTATTTAGTGTTTTCATAACGAAATATTCATTATTAATTATTAATTAGAAAGTCACTTTCGTTCCTAATGTCATGGTCAGAGGAATTGGATATCCGTAATTGGGGTTCTCAGGATCAACGCCTGTGAAACTCTTGGAATGAATCGTGAAAACATTCTGCGCAGAGATGAAGAAGCGCCAATTTTGCATCTTCATCTTCTCACATGCGGTCTTAGGCAAATTATATCCCAACTGCACATTGCGGAGTTTAAGGAACGAACCTTCTTCTACCCAGTATGAGCTGACACGCTTCTCGTTGTTATTATCCGAAAGGGAGAGCGCAGGAATATTGCTGTCCGGGTTGGAGGGACTCCAAGCGTCCAAGAGGCGCGTTCCTTTGTTGAGGAAGCCGATATTAAGTCCCGCCCAGATATCCGTCTCACGCTTAAGATCGCTAATGATCTGTACACCGCCTACACCTTGGAAGAAGAGGGTGAGGTCAAAACCCTTGTATTCGAAATAGAAATTAGCTCCGAATGATACAGCCGGAACAGGCGAATATATCCAGTCCTGATCCGCTTCGGTGATTTTGCCGTCTTCATTAAGATCCAGATACCGGATACGTCCCACCGCTGCGCCTTCCTGCTCAGCATGGTTATCCACCTCTTCTTGGCTCTTGAAGATACCGTCGGCTATATAGCCTACTTGTGACCCCATCGCGTGGCCTACTACTGATTTAACGCCGTTGCCGCCGAAAGTACCGTTGGCAGCCACTACATCGGGCAGTTGGGTAATAGTATTGCGATAGGATCCTATATTGGCATTGATATCGTATTTGAATCCTCCTTTGGTTTGGTTGCGGTAACCGATATTGAACTCCACACCCATATTGTCCATCGCGCCGGCATTGACCCATTGCGAGGTACCTTCGCCCATGGCTGCAATACCTTGCATGGCAATAAGGATGTCTGTTGTCCGCTTATAATACCAGTCGAAAGAGCCGTAAAGCGATTGCTTGAGAAAGGAGAAATCCAAGCCGGCATTGACCTGAGAGGTTGTTTCCCATTTGATATTTTCGTTTCCGAGCTGGTTGCGTTTGAATCCGGACGGAAGGGTACTTCCTCCGTTGGAACCGGTGATGTCATAGGATGTACCATAACTTTGACCGCCGGATTCGTTCACACCATAATTAGATACATATAGCGTATAGCGCGCATTGGTAGCTATATCTTGGTTACCGGTCTGACCCCAAGAAGCGCGTATCTTCAGATCATCAAGCCAAGAGGACGCTCCTCGCATAAATTTCTCCTGACTGATACGCCAACCGGCAGAGACAGAGGGGAAAGTAGCGAAACGGTTGTTCTTACCGAATCGGCTTGAACCGTCGTGACGGAGAGTGAAAGAGACAAGGTAACGGTTATCGTAACTATAGTTCGCTTTACCGAAGAAAGAGATGAGCGAATAGCCTCCCCCAGACCCATAAGCCTGCGCGTCACCCACACCTGCATCAGGCCACATATAATTCGGATTAAGAACGATGAAATCCTCTTTATAGCCGGAGAAATAGTCACTTGTTTCCCTATTTAACTCCGTACCGACCATGAAGTCCGCGCGGTGTTTGCCGATCTCAAGATTATAGGTAATAATAGCATTCCACATCCATCGGAGCCAATGCTCTTGCTTCGTCTCTACTGCATTGGTAGAGTTCGCCATGGTGCCTTCTGTGACTGGATATGTAAAGATGCGTTGTTTCTTCTGGGCATAGTCTATACCTGCCGTCGTTCGGATATTGAGTCCCTTAACAGGATTGATATTGATATAGGCGTTTCCAAACACACGCCAATACACATAGCGGTTGTCTTTGTTGCGCTCAAGCACGGCAACTGGGTTTTGTCTGTCCGGGTAACCGCCTACAGGTCCGGCGTACCCGCCATCGGTTGTATAGACAGGTAATGAAGGGTTGAACTGGAGCACATTTTGGAGGAAACCACCCGGTGCATCTACCTCGGTAGTGCGACTCATGGTAAAGTTCTCTCCTATCGTGACATAGTCGCCTATGATCTTATAATCACTATTGATACGCGCTGAGAAACGGTCGAAATCAGTATTCTTGATTATACCCTCGTTCTTGTAGTAGCCGAGGGAGAAGAAAGAACTACCCTTCTGTCCTCCGTGGGAAACCGCGGCGTTATAGGACTGGATGATACCCGGCCGGGTGGTTTCCCTATACCAATCAGTATTGGAAGAGGGAGTCGTCCCTGCTTCGTCCAGATAGCGGTTCATGGAGATAGTATACAAAGTTGGGCGTCCGGAGGCATCATAGCCCCAGTTATAGCGATAGCCCAAACCATTACTATTCGGATCCATGTTATCGTTGACATAAGCCTGCCACATGACCTGACCAAACTGTTTGGCGTTCAGGACGCTCATGCGATTGGTGTACTGCTGAACGGCTACGCTGGCGTCCAGATCAACGCGGATCTTACCCTCTGCGCCTTTCTTGGTGGTGATAATGATCACACCGTTGGCGGCACGGCTACCGTAGATAGAAGCCGAAGCGGCATCCTTCAGCACTTGGATCGACTCGATATCATTGGGGTTCAACTCGTGCATGCCGGATTTGGTAGGCACACCGTCAATGATGTAAAGCGGGTCGTTGTCGTTGAGCGTACCGATACCACGGATACGAACCGTTGCCGCACCCGAAGGGTTACCGTCGGCGGAGATGTTCATGCCAGGGATTTTACCCTGCAGCGCTTTCATCGGGTTGTTCTCCTGCTGTTTCTCCAGATCCTTGGCGCTCACGGCACTGACGGCACCCGTCAAGTCCGCCTTGCGCTGGGTGGTATAACCGGTCACTACCACTTCATCCAGCACCTCGCTGTCTTCCGCCAACGAGATGCGCAAATTAGCAGCAGCTGCCACGTTTTGAGATTTGTAGCCGACATAGGAGATCACCAGTTTCGCTCCCGAAGCCACATTCAGTTGGAAATTACCATCGAAATCCGTGATGGTACCATTCGTTGTTCCTTCCTCCAGCACAGACGCGCCGATCACCGGTTCACCCGTTGCCTCATCCACGATCACACCCGTCGCAGTCACCTGCGCGTGAGCAAAAGCAATAGACAGCAACACCGCGAAGAAGGATGTCAAAAGAAGTCTTTTGTTTTTCATGAGATTTATGAATTAAACAATACAGCAGAACTTGGAGTTTCCAAATTCCGCTGCAAAAGTACGCGCATTTTGTCACATGCGCAAATAATTATGTTGCATTATATATCAAATATGTTTCGCTGCAACAAATTGCTTATTTTTCACAACATTTTTACCATTTGTATATGTTGCATCCTACCGCTCGGAAGGTAGATGGCCGAAGTGTTCCTTATAGCATTTGGTGAAATAGCCGGGAGAGGAGAAACAAAGTTCCAGTGCCACCTGCTGGACGGTCATGTCCGTGGTTCGCAGGAGCTGGTCGGCACGGATAAGTCTGCATTCCCGGATATAATCGAGCGGACCTTTGCCGGCTACTGCCTTCACGCGGCGGAAGAGCTGGGTACGGCTCAGATGGAGCATCGAGCCCAGGTATTCCACATTGAGATCCGGATCCGTCAGGTGATCCTCTACCACCTGATGCAGACGATTTGCGAAAGCTTCATCCTTACGGCTAAGCTGGATCGCTTCTTGCATGTCTTCCAACTGCGGAAGGATGTCATGTCTGATCTCCCGTTGCATCCTGTCTTGCCAGAAGAGCACATAGCCGAGCGTCAATATAAACAGTCCGAAGAAAACAGTAACGAAAACAGACAATACAATCCTGTCAAACTGCATCTGTTGCCATTTGCTTTCCGTTTGGGTTTTGACTATATGCAGGGTCTCCAAGTCCTGCATAATCGCTTTATTTTGCTGCAGCATCGGGTACGCTGCCGCCGCATCGATCATAGTAGTCTCCAGCACCGTGTCACGCACAAAAGGTTCGCCGTGAAGGATCTGCGCCGCCGTAGCGATCACCATGTCGCCCCGAGAGGAATAAGTGGCGGAGCAGTTGATCTTCCCTTCCACAATCGCCTGCAGGCCGGGCTCGATACCATCCACGCCCATGATGGGGACACCCCCCGCTGCTTCGGCGGCACCGATCGCCATAAGATCATTATGCGCCACGATAACATCCGGCAAAGCATGCTCACGCAGGTATGCGCTCACCACCTCGCGGGCGTCCTCCCGATACCAACTGCCCATCACCGAATGCACCGTTACTCCTTCGGGCAGATTGTCCGTCATGCCTTTATGGCGCAGCGGTGGCGGGCGTTGATCCCGGCAGTCCCGCTACCTCCAGGACCGTAAAATCCGTAATTTTTAATTCGTAATTTTTAATTCGTAATTCCTCCTTCACCCACTCCGCCATGAGTGTCCCTACCTTGTAGTTGTCGCCTCCGATAAAAGCGGTCCATTCGTCGCCCGTGACACGGCGGTCTGCCACGATCACAGGAATACCGGCTCTGTACGCCCTCGTCACCGCCGGCTTCACCTGCTCCGCCTCGTTCGGACTGACGATCAGCAGATCCACCCGCTCGGCGATGAAGCTGTCGATCTGCGCGCACTGGAGTTCATTGCTGCCATAAGCGATACGGCGGGAGATCGCCATATCGGGGTGCAGCAGCAGTTCCCGCTCCATCTCATAGTTCATCTTCTGCCGCCAGGCGTCGTCCAGACACTGGCTCACACCGATCTTGTACTGCGGTTGACGGGGACTGCAGGCCGTTAGCAGAACCACTAATCCCAAGAAACTGATAATTGTGTTTCGCATAGATACAACATTTTCACGTTGCAAAGGTACTGCTTTTTTTTGAACTACGCAAATAAAAGACAAGAAAAAAGTGCCGCGTGGGCACTTTTTTCTCATCAGTGGTTCTTCTCGTACTCCGCTTTCTCCAGCGACCAGAGGTACGACTTCATGGTGGTGTACCGGGTCTGGGCGGCGTAGGCCTCCTGATCGGCGGTGATCTTGGAGAGGTCTTTCATGCGGGCGCTGACCGCCTTGGCGATCGTGCCGAACTTCAGACGCTGTGCGATCTCGTTCTCCGTCGGTGCGGTCGAACGCTCCACCATATCACGGAGATAGATGTTATTACATGTCCTGCTGGTGGTCTCCGCAACGCGGTGGGTACAGAGGAGCATTTTCTTGCAGGAGTGTTGTCCTTTGCCGGGTTTGGACAGAGCGCCGGAGATGGAGTCTATGCCGGCGGAATAAGTTACTTTAGCCATATGTATTCGGCGTTTGCGAACAGCCGTCAGCTATCAGCTTTCAGCCGTCAGTCCCTACGCCGTGAGGGGGAAAAGGGTTAAAGTGTTAAATTGTTAGTTTGCGTTTCAGAGATAGTGCCAGCCGGAGCAGAAGAGCCAAGAGGGCAAGGATTGCAAAGGCTGTACAGTACTTGTAAAAGGGCGGCACATAACGGACAGGGACGGTTTCTGTGCGGGTTGTTTCCAAAAGGACGGTGTCGGTGCGGATGACCTCTTTCTCTCGCCAACGGGTGTGCCACTCATGCACCAGCAGGGTATCGACCCTGCACAGTGTGATAGTTGGGGCGGCTTTGCCTGTTTGACCATGTGCAAGCACATTGTTTGATCCTCCAAGTTTATACATAACCGCCGTACTATCATGGAGATAGACGCTGTCGCGGAGGAAATGGGTGAAGAGTTGCTGACGGTTGTCAGTCGAGGTCAAGCTGCGCTCCACCGAACAGGCAGGCAAGAGCATGAGCAGTGCTGCAATGCTCGGTATAGAAACGGTCCGGAGTAGTAATCTCAATATAGTGTTCATCTTCCGGGTGTTTTTGAAGTTTGGCAATCAAGTCCTGTTCGAACGTCCGTGAGCGGAAGAGCGTTGTGCCGGAAAGTTGCCCGACAAGGATGCAACCGGCGGTGTCTTTGACCGTGTTGCCGGCATGGATACGGATGCCCTCGAAGCCGGGCACATAGTTCACAAGCGGGAGCACGCGACCGAAATGCGGGGATTTGGTCAGCGTCAGTTTGTACCACCCGAGAGGGATAGCTCCTTTGGGATGGGAAGCGTTGGAGACTGTGGGTGGTTCAAGCGTACCACAAAAAGGCTTGCCACCGATAAGAAGGATGCCCGTTGTTTCGGAGGGCGTGGTGTTGGTGCGGATTAATGATAGTAACATGGTGTTGATTATTTTAGAAAAAAAACATTCTAGTCCATAGAGCGGCGAATCCTATTCGCCTGAAATGGACATTGCTATTCTTTGTAGCGATAGCGATAGTCGATACCTACGAGAGAGCCGACGAAGGTGAGGATTTCGCCGAAGGCAACGAGGACGGAGGAGTCGATGGTGCCGACGGGAGGGAGAGCAAAGGCGGCGGAGAGCAATGCGCACCCAAAGATGCACATTGCGATTGCCGCAAGGAGTTGGAGACGCTTCATAGGGTTAAGCTCCGAGTTTGGCGTACTCCTGCGCAAAGACATAACCGTAAAGGGAATAGTACTTCTTCTGCGCTTTGAAGGCTGCTTCCAGCGTAGCTTTCTGCTCGGGGTCCGCAAGGGCAGCCTTGGCATTGGTGCGTGCGGTCTTGAACTTGGCTTGCGCGGCGAGTTGGTTTTCTGATGGTTCCTTGGTGGAAGGATTACAGATCTTGCCGGAGAAGACTTTGCCGTTCTTACGGAAGAAATACATGTCGGAGTGACCGCATACTTTGCCGGACATGGACTCGATGAGTCCCATAGGTTTTACTTGAGACATAATAATGTTGGTGTTTGATGTTAATAAATGGGTTATTTTGAAATCGAGTGCAAAGATACGATGCGGGGGAATTGCAGTGTCCCACTGCGTCCCACTAAGTCCCGATTATACACAATAAGTCCCACTCCGTCCCGATTGTACAAACAGGGCGGAGAACAAAAAAGTCATATGGAACACCTAATTATGGTGGCGCGCGTATATATATTGAAATAGGTATCATTCTATATCAATCTCAAATGATTGGCAGATATATTTGACAGCAGCAGGCGGAAGGGCTTTGGCTTTAGGCACAACACCCAAAGTACGCAGTTTGCGCCGGTGCATAGGATCTTGAAGCCAGCGGTAGAGTGTCCGGCGGTTAATACCGGCATGCTCTGCCAACTCCGAATAGGACATAGCTTTGTATTTCATAATAATTATTTTTTGAGCGGTCGATACTATCGACCTGAAATGAACGAAGAAAACATATCCATGTCCGCATCAAATGCGGACGCAATAGACAAAGAAATATCTACTGCATCATTGGCGGAGCCCTTGCACGCACAAAAGGACACAAAGAAAGAGGCGAAGCACCATTAAAGTGCTCCGCCTCATAAAAATTAGCCAGAATGTCGATAGTTATGTCAGCAGGAGTTTATTCCAGCGCATCGATTCCGGCAGTGAGGGCAAAGAGGGTTACATTCCAGTTGATAGTGACCTCATTGGAGGCATAGGAAGGTCTGTAGTCCAAATAGGATTCATCGGCAGGCACGTTCTTGGGGTATTTTACGCCATCGGTAATCCGATCCTGCTGGGCAGGGTTGGGTCCTCCGGCAAGGAAACCGGGGATGGTGCCGTGTGGGTTGGTGTATGAGAGCCGGTGGTGGGGGTGAGAAGTAGGACGGGAACCAAAGCCGGTGACATAACAATAGCCTGTCGCGTTCTGCCCGAGGATATAATTGAGGCACCGCTCGGCATTGATGCGGTATTGTTCGTCTCCGGTGAGTCGGTAGGCATAGAGGCACTCTACCCCACGCCAGCAGCATCCCTCGGAGTTGCATCCCCAGAAGAAATCGTTCTCGCAGTTGCCGTAGGGGCAGCGATGGACGGAGATGGTCTCGGCTTCCTTCAGATCTTTTTTCAAGTACGTCAGCAACTGCGCTTCTCGCACGATAGAGAAATGTCCACCTTCGTCCGGATGCATCATCCACTCTATATCCGCCAGTTCCGCCACATTACCCCAGGCAGCGGGCTTATAGACGAAGGTCGGGTGAGGATTTTCGTTATATTCCGGTTCTTTGGTGAGCAGATATAATTCTGTTTTTGCCCAATAGAACTCATCGGCGACACAAGTGTCGGGGTAGGCACCGGTAGTGATCTCGGGTTTGAACTGCGCGTTCATAGCGTCCTGGTCGTAATAGACATCGGGATGTTCCAATGCCCATGCGTATGCACGTTTGGCAGCCTCTGTAGCTTGTTGCGTGAAGGCGGAGTCAAAGGGAGCATAGACCCTTGCCGCCATCGCCATAGACGCCGCGAAATCAAGGGTAGCAGCGGTCGTTTTCATTACTACATAACGGGGTTTGCGGCATTGGTCGGGTGCAATGAAGCTCTCAAAATCCGGTTCGGTCAGTTTATGATACACGCCTCCGTCCGTATCCTGCATGGTGAGCATCCATCGGAGATTATACATGGCTTCCGTGAGCATATCGGGGAGATAGGCGATGGACGATCCGGGTATATTCAAACGGAGGGTGTCAAAATAGGCTTTGTTGAGTTCGTATGCCATGAGCCATACTCCCATAGTGAAGCCGGAGTTAACGATATACTTGTTATAATCGCCTGCATCGTACCATCCTCCGGGCGAAGAGATGACGGTTCCTGCGGGTCGTTCGTCCGTAGCCGCAGAGGGATGGACGAGCACATGGTCATCGGGATGTCCGGCAGGCCGTGCATAGCCCTCGGCAAAGGGTTCCCCGATAGGCATCGAGGCCCGCTGGTGATAGAACGCGCGGAGCGCCTTTCTTGTGAGTTCCTTGTAAGGACGGTCACAGATTGTGATTTGAAGATTAGAAGATTGGAGAATTTGAGAATTTTGAGAATTGAGCACGCAGAGCGTATATTTGCCTTTGGCGGTGAGAGAGGAGAAATCCACTATCTGCCGCGGTTTGCCGGATACGGGATTGGGCATTGCGGGCGAGGCGGTGCCGCTCCAGACGGTATCGCCGGCAGCATCAAGGATAAACACGCAACAAGGAGCCTCATCCAAGGAGGAGACATTGATGGTGGCGGTTTTCTCCTGCTCCGGGGCGAAGCCGACTTGGTTGAGACGAACGGGGCCGTTGTCAGGATTGTAATGCACGCAGCCTGCCACGAGAAGTATGGAGGACAGAAGTACGATGTACGAGGGATTTTTCATAGTTTTATTTTTTGAGAGGGAATTTATACGCCAATAGTGCCATGAGTGCGGCAATCACGGCAGGGAAGAGTGAGAATAGCGCCCATACCATAGTACGAACGGAGTCCTCATCGGTAATGACAACAATCGTCTCGCCGGTGATCATATCGGTGTGTGAGACGAGTCCCGCGATGCCCAATAGCATGGCGATAAGACTACCGGATACAGCCCCGCCGAGTTTTTGCGCCATCGTTCCGGAAGAGAAGATGAGTCCTGTGGAGGAGGTACCGTTTTTCTCCGTGGCATAATCCGCGACATCGGCGTACATGGACCACAAAAGCGGCGAATAGAGTCCTGCGCCGACGGACGTGAGTACCGAGACCGCTATCATCAGCCATATATATGCGGCATCCATCGGGATGAAGAAATAGAGGAAGGAGAAGACGCAACAAATGCCAGCCGCCCAGACGAACGCCATCCGTTTGGAGCCGATACGGCGCGTGAAGGCGGGTGACAGGGCTCCGAAGATCATACAGGTGACCTCACTGAACGCCATAAAGACGGTATAATTGATGATGAACCTCCCAATCGTGACATCGCCTCCGAGGCAATAGGTAATCATATAGCCTGCCGCCGCATACCGGAAGCCGTTGAAGAAGTTGGTACAGATGGCTACCAGGGTCATATATATCCATGGTTTGTTACGGAATAGATCGGCGTACTGCCTAAAGGAGAAATGCTCGGCTCTGACGGGTTGATGCCTTTCGCGCGTGAGCAGTCCGCACGCCAAGGTCATGAGTGCGGCAAGGAGTCCGAAGGCGGCACCAAGTACGGCGTATTGGTGCTGCTCCGTGCCTCCTATCCACCGTTGCAGATAGGGGAAGGAGAGGAGGGTGACAAAGCCCATGGCATATGCCCCGACCATACGGAAAGCGGAGAACTCGTTTTTCTCGTTATCGTCAGTAGTCATGACATCGAGTAGCGACCCGTATGGCACGTTAACCATCGTATAGCACGCCATCATCAGCAGGTAAAAGGAATATGCCCATATACGTTTGCCCACAGGTCCCAGATCGGGTGTGAACAACAGAAGGGCAAAGATAATCCCGAAAGGAATGGACCCGAAGATGAGCCACGGCCGGTAAGTGCCCCATCGAGACCGGGTGCGGTCGGCAATGGAGCCCATGAGGGGATCGGTGACCACATCGAACATACGCGCCACCAGCATGAGTGCCGCAGCATCGGCAAAACTCAGTCCAAACACATGGGTAAAGAATAAAGGGAAGGCTATGGACATAATCTTCCAGGTGATGCCGCCGGAAGCGGCATCACCCAGAGCATAACCGATTTTTTCTCGGAGAGGAACCATAATAATTTACGATTTGGTCATTTACGATGTACGAAGTACGATTTAATAGGTGATTTTGTCTATTTGGAGACCGAACCCTACTACGGACATCGCCCCGCGTTCGTCCACGAGCGCCTTGCAATGGTCGTCATAGACGAAGGTGAAGGGGCTGGTTCTGGAGTCCATACCATCCACCTGCGGCACGAGGTCGTCATCCGCCGGTGTGTCTCCCCACCAAGGGGTAGTGATACGCATGGCGTGGTACTCCGCCTCAACCACCGTAAAATGCACCGAGATAGTGGTTCCGACCGGCACAGCAGCCAGTTCGGCTGCCGTCACTTTGACCAGTTCGGCATCCCAGTCCAGTGTGACCGGTCCGGTCCAAAGGATGTTCTCAGAGGGATCCGGTGCACCACCGAGGACGGTGATAGTACCGGTTCTGGTAGTCTGTTTGCCCACGGTAGTGACCGCCTCGATAAGAAGCGTATGCTTACCCGCGGCGAAACACATATTGATTTTCGTGCCGGTATGCACGAGGGAGTCGTCCACATACCAGTTAACCGTCGTGTAGCGTGAGGGAGTTACCACTACGGAGTCAATGAGCGGCGTGGAGTCATTGGCAAGGGTGTAGGTAAAAGACCCCGTTCCAGACTCGTTGTAAGGCTTCAAGATGAGCGGCGCATCATCGGGTGACTGGGTGTCAAACGGAGCTTTTTTCTCGCACGACACCATAGACAAGGTACAAAGGAACAAAGTACCAAGTACAATTTTATTTAGTGCATTCATAAAACTAATCATTATTCTTAGCCACAAGGGCACGATTTATTTCATTATTCATTACTTGACGTCCCACCAAAGGCGTGCGTGCCATGAATACGCGGGCACATGTCCGATAGCCTCCTGATAAGCGTCCTTGCTATAAGTCTCTTCTTTGAGCGGATAGCAGAGCCGGACGGGTATCTCGGTGCCGTCGATAAGCGGGTTCTTGGTGGAAGGCGCTTTGAGTTGCGGGTAATCCGAGCGTCGCACATTAGCCCAGCACTCGGCGGGGTTATGAAAATGGAGGATCCAAGCCTGTGTATTGATCTGGCATTTCTGTTCATCTGCAGAAGCCGCGAAGGCGATAGCCGGTTGTGCGATATAAGCCGCATACTCTGCATCGGTGATACCGCTACATCCGTAAGCATCGGAGAGCATATTCATCGCCTCGCGGATACCGGTTTCATAACATGATTTGGCATCATCGGAAATCCATCCAAGCACCGCTGCTTCCGCCTTGAGGAAACATACTTCGGCGTATGTCATAAGCACCCCGGGGTTATCCGAGCGCAGGAAGTTGTTCGCCAGTTTGGGCACCAACCATCTTGGGTTGGATGTCGGCTTATAGTCAGGATGAGCAGCCTGCACCTGCGCCACCTGCTCCGCCAGCGGGCTGCCGGGCAGATCGGTATAGGAAGGCCAGTTATCCCACGAGAACTCACCCGGAGCTATCTCGTAGATGATCTGCGTACCGGGGTTGGCTTTCTGGGTAGCCAGCACCGCGTCCGTCATATCAATTCGTCCGTCTCCGGTAGAGATGGACATGAAGTCATCAATATAGAACCGGCAGAGACGCGAGGTGCGCGGGTCATTGTTGTCGTAGAGTTGTTTCCAAAGCGTCTGACATACATAGGAGGGGTTATTAGCCGGGTCGTTGCCATAGAAATACTTTGCCATGGCATTGCCTCGGAAGTCCTTGAACGACTCCTGACCGAAGCTATAGGATACATTGAGGTGCTTGACGCATGCATTGTCCGCAGCCGAATTCATAACGCCGTCCGTCAGGGCCGCATTAAACTCTGTCTTCGCCATTTCCGGCGCGACCTCGGACAGACGCATTGCGTACCGCAAGCGGAGCGAGTTGGCAAAGCGTTTCCATGCATCAATGTTGCCGTTGAACATCGGGTCGCTGGAGATGGCATTGGCGTTGATATCAAACAATGCTGCGGCGGCTTTCAGTTCTGCAAAGAAATAGGCATAGAGGTCGTCTTGCTTGTCATACTTAGGTTGCGTATTGCCGGCTATATATCCCAGCCCTGCTTGGGTAAACGGCACATCGCCGTAGTAGTCCGTAAGCAGTCCGCCTACATAAACCCGGAAGACACGGAGCGCGGCATGAATGTTCGCCTGCGCCGGATCCGATTTCGTTTGCTCGATGGCATCGGTGAGATTACGGATTGCCCCGGGATAGAGGTTCGCCCACGGACGTGACATCTCATTATCATCCATACGGTGCTGCCCGCCATAGTTAGTGGTATTCCAACAGCCCATGAGTTGCTGGGTGAAAGCATAGGTATAGAGACGATGCACATCCACATAGTTCATATCTCCGAACATCTGCAGTTCGGCATACGTTAACTGGGAAGCAGGGTTGATATGTGCGGCTTTGGTCGGATCGGTATTGATCTCCTCGTAAACCTTGTCCGAACAAGCAACGAAGAATGTACAAAGTGACAATGTACAAAGTACTAAAGTTATCTTTTTCATTTTGATTGAGATTTACAAGGTTAGAATTTGAGATTTACATTCAGACCATAGCTGCGTCTGCTGGGAAGCGAACCGTATTCCAGACCAAGGCCGGAGGTGTTGTATTGTGCGTCGGGGTCGATATCTTTGATATTCTTCCAGACGATGAAGGGGTTACGCGCGACGAAAGAGATCCCCACATGCTTGAGCACACCTTTCTTATCCAGCCAGTTCTTCGGGAAATCCAGGCTGAGGGTGAGTTCGCGGCACTTGATATAGGAGTTATCATAGATAAAGAGCTCCGGCGATTTGCGGGACACCTCATACCAATAGTCCTCGGGATTGATATAGATATCGTTCTCGCGGTATGTACCGTCTCCGTTATCAATCACGCCGTCCACGAGATAGCCGCCTGTTGCGACCCATCCGGAGGTGACCCCTGCAGCCTTCCTTGCTTCCTCGGAGGCATACCACTCAGCACGTCCGACAAGGGTCTCTTTCGCCTTACCGGTCTCGAAAGCGGAACGCTCGGACATCGAGAAGATGTCAGCTCCGACTTTCACATCAAAGAGTGCAGAGAGGGTGACCATCTTATAACGGAGGGTGGTACTCAGACCGCCGGTCCATTTCCACTGTGCATTACCGAGCACTTTATTCTCGGTGGTGAAGGTAGGCAGACCGGTAGTAGCATCAACGATGACGCGTCCGTCGGCATTCCGGGCGAGTGCCGGGCCGCAGATGGCGCCATACTGTTCTCCCTCTCGAGCGGAAACATAGACATTGCACCATGTAGCTTTGGTCAACTCCAGTTCGGTAGTACCGGGTGTAAGCGAGAGCACCTTGTTATTATTCTTAGACCAGTTGATATTCAGATCCCAGGAGAAATCCTTTACTTGCACCAGACGCGCACCGAAGGTAATCTCAAAACCCTGGTTGAGGATCTCGCCGGCGTTGATCATGCGATAGTCATAGCCGGAGGTAGGCGAGGTAGCCATACCGATGATCTGGTCACGGGAAACCTGGTGGTAGAACGTGAAGTCAAGGCTGATACGATGGTTGAGCCACTTGGTCTCAAAACCTGTTTCCCAAGAGCGTGTACGTGTCGGTTTGAGGTCTGCGTTAGGGATGACATTCCCGTAGATAGAGCCGATGGTATAACCGGAATAGCCGAACTGCGACTTGCCATACCGCAGCGAGAGCTGGTACGGGTCTGTATCGCTACCCACCTCCGCCCAGCTGAGTCGTAACTTGCCATACGGCAGCACTTTGCGGTTGGACTTGATCAGTTCGGAGAAGACGAACGAGCCGCTGACAGAGGGATAGACATAGAGGTTCTTGCCAGCAGCGAGCGTGGAGGACTTGTCCCCGCGGACAGTGGCGTCCAGATAAAGCATGTGACGCCATCCCAGGTTAGCAGAGGCAAAGACCGAAACGATACGTTTGTTGTAGGTATTCTCCTCCACCGACTGATCCTCGAAGCTGGACATTGCCACAACCTCGCGGATACCCATATCGGTACCGGTATTGATCACCGTCTTGTTATGCACATTATAGATATTGGCACCGGCCGTGGCGGTGAAGTCGAAATCGCCCCATGTATCGGTATAGATACCGAGGAGTTCGGCATTGAACATACGGTTATTGAAATAACTATTCTGCAGACGTCCAGCCTCAAAGCCCGGCGTAGTGGGGTATTTGAAATCGGAGAACTCAAAGCGGTTGAGTTCAGCACCTACGGTAGCCTGGATCTTGAGTTGCGGAATGATATTATAGACGATCTTTCCGTTCATACGGAAGAGGTCTTTGTAGGACTGGTTTTTGTTCTTGTTGATGTCCCAATAGGGATTGACATTGTAGGGGTCCATACCGTTCCAGTTCTGGTACTCTCCCGCCTCGGTCTGATAGTTTTTGAGCCATGCCTGGTCATAGGTAGTAGAGAGGGTCATGAGGTTCTTGCCGACATTGGATTTATCGTCGCCGAGGGCGGGACGGTTCTTTACATCCTCATGGGTGTAGTTAGCCGTGAAATCGAGATCGACGGGTCCCAAGGATGTGTTAGCGCGGAGGTTGAGCGTATTACGGCTCATGTTGGAGTTCGGCAATATATCGCGGTTGCGCATGTCGGTATAGGAGAAACGTATGCCTGTCTTTCCGGTGTTCATGGAAACAACCGCTGTGTTGGTCGCCGTCAAACCGAGTTGGAAGAAATTGGCGGTGTTATTCGGGATAATCAGGAAAGGTCTTTCCTGTCCGTCGAAATAGCGGAGTACGAGTCCTCCGTCGGCTTTCGGTCCCCAGGACTTGTTGGTGTTGCTGACGGCATCGATGTTATACATACCATCGGAACCCATACCATAGACCTGCTGCACGTTGTCCCACTGGCTGGCTTGGGTGTCAAAAGTGAGGGTACCGTTATACTCCACTCCCCATTTGGCATCTCCGGTATTGGCTTTCTTGGTAGTAATAAGGATGACGCCATGGCTGGCCCGGCTACCATAGAGAGCCGCTGCAGCCGGTCCTTTGAGAACCGACATAGACTCGATGTCATCGGGATTAATGGCGGATATTCCGTCTCCCAGATCATACCCGCCTTCTGTTCCAGCAGAGCCGAAAGCGGTGTTATCCATAGGCACACCGTCAATGACATAGAGGGGCTGGTTGTTACCGGTCATCTCCGTGGTACCACGCAGCATGACGCGCGTTGAACCGGAGGCACCGGCGGCAGTACCTTGTACGACCAGACCGGCAACACGCCCGGCAAGCGAGTTAGCCACATTGGTCTCTTTGGCTTTGGTGAGTTCCTCACCCTTGACCTCGCCCACTTCGTAACCAAGGGCTTTGCGGTCGCGTTTGATACCCATGGCGGTGACGACTACCTCGGAGAGGACCTCGGTGTTTTCCGACATTGTCACATTGAGTGTCTTGCCGGTCACTTTGTGGGTCTGGGAGGTGTAGCCCATGTAGGAGAATTCCAGTTCGTCGCCCACCTTGGCTTCGATAGAGAACTGGCCATCCATGTCGGTAATGGTACCAACGGTGGTTCCTTTGACGAGCACACTGGCGCCGATGAGCGGACCGTCCGCATCTTCGACCGTACCCGTAACGATGTTTTGCGAGAACGCCAAGCCTGTAGTTCCCACGAGGAGAACTACAAGGCTAAGCATATACCTGAAATAGGCTTTCATGGTACTAAGGATTTTAAGTTTAACGTACAATCATTTTATGTCCATTGAGAATGACGATCCCTTTGTAGTCCTCTCCGACGGGTTGTCCGAGGAGGTTGTAACGGATACCGTTGCTGCGGAGAGTAACTTGCTCGATGGCGGTAGCCTCTTCTTCTTTCTCCAGATAAACGCGGCTGACAAGGAACTTGGCACCATTCGGTTGACACTGGATAGCCAGTACGCGCGCTTTTGTGAGATCAAAGCCGGTTTTCTCCTGTTTGAGATCAATGACGAGGTACTGTTGCTGGGAGCCATCAGCGTCATTGCCGAGCAGACCTTCCATCTGGCAGCCTTCGTTATCAGCGTGGTCACGCAGATATGCTTTGAGTTGGAACCATTCGCCTACGCAGCCGTCCATACGGTCCACAAGGATGATGATCTTGTCCCATCCCGAGAGGTCAATTTCGGGGTCCCAGCCGGTAGAGAGCGCGCCCCAGTCGCCGGTCAGTTGAGCCTGCAAGCCTCCTTCTACGGCTGTAACGGAGCAGTTATATCCCCATCCCCAGTCGTCGGGAGTGAGGGCGATGTCCTGCTGAACAGTTTCAGCACACATAGTGACAGCTGTCATGGCAGCGATGATAAAAGAATAAAACTTTTTCATAATTGAATTGATTTTAAATGGTTAATAATGATTGTTATTAGTGTTTTGTTTGTTTTCTTTTTGGGTGCGTAGGCTCTGCGGTGCGGAGTCATAAACGCTCTGTAGCGTGTATGCGGGGTCGTTGTTCTCCCATGAATCAACCATAGCGCGTACGGCTTGTTCTCCGTTGCCTATATATTTACCTGTCTGGTGGTTGATTACGCCGAATCCGTCATTGCCTCCTTTGCTGTTTCCATTGTCCCAATAGAGCGCAGGTATGCGACGGTCACGCATCGCCTTGCATATATACCGGAAATAATAGAGACGGAAAGGCTCATCTGCCGCCGACGCGCGACGCACGGCACCAAACTCGCCGAAATAGACGGGAATGCCTCGGCGGACGTACATGTTATAAAGCCGGTTGAGCATCCCTACGTATGCATTCTCGTCTGCACCGGGCACAACATCCTTGCCGGTATGCCCCCATTCCTGATATTGTGCAGAGCCTGCAAAATCCCACGGGTCATAGCTATGCACAGCAACCATCAACCTGTTCTCCACCACATCTTCCGGCAGGACGAGGTTCTCAACTGTCAAGTCGGGATTTGTCACATAGCCCGGCACTCCGATATAACGAGTTTCGTTCATGCCTCCTGCTGCGCGGATTGCATTGACACACACTTGGTTCCACTCGTTCAGCACGCGGTATTGCGCACCGCCGTCCGTACGATTAGCGCCACCTCCCCAACCGCCGTCTTGAATCTCGTTAAGGGTTTCAAAAATGAGGAAATCCCCGTAGTTGGCAAAACGCTGTCCTATCTGAAGCCACACCATCGTGAGTTGCTGTTTGATACGCTGGTTTGTTTCTTCGCTCTTCACAGCACCGGGCAGGTCTATCCAGTGGTAACCTTTGCTCGGCGTGTCGGATGCGCCAAATCCATCATGGTGAATGTTAATAATCGCTTTGAGTCCTGCCTTATGAGCCATATCCACCAATTCCGCCACTCGGTCCAGCCATGCTTTCTCAATCGTATAAGTAGGAGCCGGTCCGATATGCCCCATCCATGTCACAGGAATACGAACCGATTTGAAGCCCGCGTTAGCCACACCGTTGAAGGTCTGCTGGGTGGCTGCTTTGTTGCCCCATCCCTCTTCGTACGAACAACCGCCATAGTGAGCGTCCATCTGGTTACCAAGGTTCCAACCAATGCCCATAGACATAGCAAACTGAACGGCATCATTATCCATCGGGCGTTGTTTTTTCTCCTGCGCCTCACAGGCGGTACAACCAACCATAAGGGCAGCTAATAAGATTGTTAACTTTTTCATGTTATCAGAGTTTGTTTTTGATTGTGTTATAGTACTATCTCCACCTCGTGTTTTCCCTGCTCATAGGGAAGTATTGTCGGGTATTCGGGGCACTGCTTGCCGTTCGGGTTTCTGACGGTGATTACATATTCAGCGTTGCGCCATTTGCGGGTGACGGTATATTCCTTGAGGTCGGCAGGTATGCAGGGGTTTACCATAAGCCCCCGGAAGGTAGGCCGAATACCGAGTATATGCTGGGAGACGGTGAGCCAGTTCCACGCGGCAGTACCGGTAAGCCAGCTGTTTTTCCCCTCTCCGGGGCGTGCCGCCTCTTTGCCTGCGACCATCTGGCAATAGACATAGGGTTCGACGCGGTGGAGTGATTGGTCCTCTATCCACGCCGGCGAGATCTTGCGGTATAACTCCCATGCGTCATTGCCGCGTCCGGCTTCGGTTTGGGCGATGATGACCCATGGGTTGTTATGGCAAAAGATACCTCCGTTCTCTTTGTAACCGGCGGGATAGGTGGACTGCTCTCCGAGTTCGATATGATAGGTGGTGTACGCCGGATAGTTGAGTACCATTCCGAAGGGGCTATCGAGGAGTTTGGCTGCGCTATCCAAGGCTTTCTCGGGCAAGCCTTTCTCCGCTCCAATCCGCGCCATGGCGCACCATCCCTGGGACTCGATAAAGATTTTCCCCTCCTCGTTCTCGTGGGTGCCTATCTTCCGACCGTAGTAGTCATAAGCGCGCAGATACCACTCTCCGTCCCATCCGTGTTTCTCCACGGCTTGACACATGGCAGAGACATGTTCATCCGCCCGTAGCGCTTCCTCGTCGAGATGGAGCGTACGGCATAGTTCGGCGTATTGGCGTCCGCAATAGACGAACAGTCCTGCAATCATAAGACTCTCCGCCTGAGAGCCGATGACTCTGTTTTCCGTAGTCTGGAAGGACTCGTTAGGATCGGAAGAGAAACAGTTGAGGTTGAGGCAATCATTCCAATCGGCTCGTCCGATAAGCGGCAGCCCGTGCGGTCCGAGGTTGTTAATGACATGGTTAAAACTGATACGAAGGTGCTCCATAAGCGGCACTTCTGTTCCGGACACATTCTCCCATGGTACGGGTTCGTCCAAGATGGAGAAGTCTCCGGTCTCACGGATATAGGCAGTAGTACCGAAGATGAGCCACATAGGGTCATCGTTAAATCCTCCTCCTATATCATTATTGCCGCGTTTGGTGAGAGGCTGGTACTGGTGGTAGCAACCTCCATCGGGGAACTGGGTTGCGGCGATGTCGAGGATACGTTGCCGTGCGCGCGAAGGGATCTGGTGTACAAAGCCAATGAGGTCTTGGTTAGAGTCCCGGAAACCCATTCCGCGGCCTATACCGCTCTCGAAGAAGGAAGCGGACCGGCTCATGCAGAAGGTGACCATACACTGGTATTGGTTCCATATATTCACCATCCGGTTGAGCCGCTCATCCGGGCTTTGTATTTGGAACTTACCGAGCAATTCGTCCCACAAGGCATTGAGTTGAGCAAAAGCATCTTCGACCGCCTCTATGGTAGCAAACCGGCGGATAACTTCGTGCGCGCGTACCTTGTTAATAATGTGAAAATCGCGTGTACTGAGCGAGGTTATCTCTCCATCGGGGGCTGCAAACTTCTCTTGCTCAGGATTCTCCTCATAACCGAGTATAAAGACCAAGTCGCGGGTCTCACCGGGAGCGAGGGTCATTTCTATGTAGTGCGAAGCGACCGGACTCCATCCATGTGCCACGCTATCAGCAGACCGGCCATTCAATACCGCCTGCGGTTCGCTTAATTCGTTATACAGTCCGACGAAAGCTTCTCGGTCGGTATCAAAGCCCTGCACGAGCTGATTGACCGCATAGTAGGCATAATGATTGCGTCGCTCCTTGTATTCGGTCTTGTGATACAATGCCGTGAAATCCGGCGCCTGCTCAATCTCCACCTCGCCGGTAGAGAGGTTACGCTGGAAATTCTCATTGTCGGTAGCGGCATTCCACAGACACCACTCGGCATACGAGAATAGTTTAATGGACTTGGTTTCGTCGGAGAGGTTGGTGAGGGTGAGCCTCTGTATCTCCGCCTTTACGCCGATCGGGACGAAACACAGGACGCTCGCGCGTACCTTATTATTCACGCCCGTGATGCGCGTGTAGCTCAGACCATGACGACACTCATAGGAGTCCAAAGGCGTTTTGCAGGGTTTCCAGCCCGGGTTCCAAATAGTATCCCCATCCTTGATATAGAAATAACGCCCTACACTATCCATCGGCACGCTGTTATAGCGATAACGGGTTATACGGCGGAACTTGGCATCCTTATAAAAATCATAGCCGCCTCCGGTGTTACTGATCAGACCGAAGAAATCCTCGTTTCCCAAATAATTGATCCAAGGGAAAGGTGTTTGCGGAGTCGTGATCACATACTCACGATGCTCATCGTCAAAATATCCGTAAACATTATTTACCATTTTATCATTTACCATTTGTTCATTTGTCAATTTTGAAAGACGGTGCAAAATTACTGCTTTTTTCGCAAACAGACTAACTCAAAACCGACTGATACTTTGCGTTTTCTGTCAAAATGCCAAATTCAGTTTGCAAAATTCATTTTTTTATTGTAATTTTGCAGCAAATTTTGACACAACTCACACCGATGAAAGAAATTTTCAACGAAATCACTCATTTGGAGCCATTAGACATTTTTTATGTAGGCGACCGTCACAAGACTTACTTTGAATACCCGGCGCACTGCCATGAGGTGTTTGAACTGAATTTCGTAGAGAACGCCGCCGGTGTGGTACGCACCATAGGTGACAGTCACGAGCAGATCGGAGATTTGGATCTGGTGCTTATCACCGGCAGTAAGTTGGTGCACATTTGGGAGCAGGGCACATGCCCGGAGCAGGACATACATGAAATCACGATCCACATAGACCCGGATATTTTCCGGGGCACCTTAATGGACAAGCGCGCGTTAGCGTCCATCCGGCGTATGATAGAGCGCGCCCAAAGAGGGCTTGCCTTTCCGGAACCCGCCATCCGTTTATTGCGCGAGGATATTATCAATCTGGCTCAAAGCAATGACAGTTTTGCCTCTGTCATCCGGCTGTTCAATCTGCTGTACCGGTTGTCATTAGTGGAAGATGCACACGAACTATCCTCCTCCTCTTTTGTAGATTCCAAAGAAGAGAATGAGGACGAACGGGTAAGGCAGGTAAAAGAGTTTATCGCAAAAAATTACATGAACGATATAGGGTTGAAAGAAATGGCAGATTTGTCATGCATGGCACCGGAATCTTTCTCGCGTTTCTTCCGAAACAAGACCGGCCGCACCCCCAACCGTTATCTCATTGATTACCGGTTGGGTATAGCAGCACGGTTGTTACTGACGACACAGCACCCTGTTTCCGAGATTGGTTTCTCCTGCGGTTTCAACACACTCAGCCATTTTAACCGTCTCTTCCGGGAGTCCAAAGGCTGTACTCCCTCCGAGTTCCGCGAACGATTTTAAACACGCAGCTCTTGGTATCAAAAAAATTCGGATAGTATCCGATACAAAGAAAGAAAGAAAGAAAGAGCGGACGATATAATCGTCCTGTAACAAACATACGCAGAGAGGCGTAAGGGTATAGCAGCCCTATACGATTAGCGCGAGGTTGGCTGATTTTGGTTACACCCGCATACCATGCGGGACAAAGAACGAAAGAAGCATGCCGGAGGCAGTCGGATGAAAAAAGAAAGAAAGCCGAATGGCAGTCGGCACAACAGAAGAAGCACTGTGGAGGGGGGACGGGGGAGAGGCATAAAAAAAGCCCCGCTACGCTCACGCGCGGCAGAGGCCCTGGATTGTACATGAAAACTAAACTATCGAGTTTAGATTATATCTTTTTTTTAGTTGTCTGACGGCTTTTTTTAGGCAGGAAAAACAGCCCGTATCCCAACGCAAAGAGAAGCAAGGGGAGCAGCGCATCGGGAAGAGGCGCGAACTGCGGGTTATTGGGGTCGTAGTTGGTGTCGTCTTTTCCAGGAAGCCCTCCTCTACGGGGTGTCACAGCCGGTGCTTGTGCGGAAGGGCTATAAGATCCCACCTCATAAACCGTAGTGCTATAGGCGCTGCCGGAGGACATATATGCCCCGTTATTGACCGACTGCATTGTATTTGAAGGGCTCCCCATAGGCGGGGTGAGAGGAGTATACTCCACTGCATAAAGCGACAAGCAGAGGGTACTCGTAATAATTGCCAAGATGCGTTTCATATTATTTACCTCCTACCATTAGTTTAACACTCTCGTTCCCGGAACGAAGGATATAAATGCCTTCTCCGTGCCCGGTCTTGAGCCGTCGTGCCGCCTCGGCAAATGAGCAGTCGGAGTAGCGTGCGACAGGGAAACCGGTGATGGTATAGACCATGATATCGGTCCTGGGTTCCGTATTGACCACATCGTCCCATCCCGTAGGCGTGTCATCCGTCGGCATGCCGGGGCGTATGACGCGGTATCGGGTGCGGGTAGGACCGCTGGCAAGGATATAGCACTCGAAGGGCAGCACAGTGCGGGATGCCGAAGCATCTTCCAGCCTCAGCCAAGCGCCATCCGAACCATAGTCGGGTTCGAGCATATATGCGCCGGTTACCGAACCGCTAACCATAGCGTTATTGCCATAGATATTGACCACATTGTCGGCGGAAGGAGCAGTGCCGGCGGTGAATTCATCATCTATTTCCTGCCCTGTTGCTCCGAAGAAGGATATATACTTACCCGAGAAATAAGACATGTGCCACTGGATGATGTAGGGTGTGTTCTTGGTGGGCACATAGCCGGTGGGGCTTGTCGGATCGCGCCAGTCGTCAAAGTTGGCAATAGGGAAATCGGTTGTAGAAGAAGGCGTACGGATGATATAGTAGCCGCCTTGCAGGGGTTCACCTACGGCTGTACGATAATACGGCTCAATGTCATAATAGTTGTTGTCCTCATCATCCCACACCTTGACGGCATTGACGGTAAACGGCAGACAGAGGGTCGTCCACTGGTCGAGGGTGTGCACTTTCATACGGTACTCAATCGCCTCGGAGATCGTTCCTCCGGCATAGGACTCGGTGTCATCAAGCGCAGCCCGATCATCCTCTGCCATATCGCCGGTACGATAGATAACGAAGTTGGTAGATTTGAACTTGGCAAAGGAGTTCTGTGTTTCAGTTACATTGCTATTCTTCCATGACAATTCGGTATTGAAAGGATCTCCATACGTATCATTATTACACCACCCGACAAAGGTGTAATTCCCGTTAGCCGCAGCGGCTGTGTAAGTGACTGAACCACCGCTACGGACATAGCCACCATTAGGCACGGTGTTATTGTCATCATCCTTGACACTCGTAACACTACCACCCATAGAAGCACCATAGTTAACCTGATAGGATGTCGGATAAACAACAGTAACCGTCTTATCCGTGATGTTAAAAATGAACTTATAAGTTCCTTTACCGGCAGTTGTTATACCGCAGTTGTGTGACTTGTCCTCACCAAACGGCCAATTGGTGTGGTTGGTATAAGTCATGTTATATACCTTGTCGGTGCCATTCTTGAGCCACGGATTTGCAACTCCGGTTTTTTTATCATATATGGCAAACTCGTACGTGGTATTAGCAGGCAGTGTTATTTCGACATATCCTGTATCTTTACTACCGGCATTTGTACCTATATTGGCGATTAAATGGTCGGGACCCCAATTCTCGCCATTCATTGTTCCTTTGATTGAATAGCGGTAGGTGAAGTTGGCTCGTACCTCCTGCCCAACAGTTTCTCCGGCTCCATTACCTGTAAGGGTGGTCGGGTTGGTGCTTGTATTAGTGATTTCGATATCATCACCGGATTTATTCCAACTGCTAAATATATAACCTTCATTCGGCACAGCGGTCAGTTCGCGTGTCGTAGTGACACCGACGGTGGTGTTTGTCTTATCTACTCCACCTATCTGAATTTTTCCGTGTCCATCGTTGGCAAGGGTGACGGTAGTCGGGATTTCAGTAAATTGGGCATAGGCGTTGTCGCATTCAATGACTGCATGCGTCATAGGGTTGGTAGTACTATAGTTTTTACCTGTAAAGGCATCGGAATTCCACCAACCGGCAAACGTATATCCCGGTGAGGTAGCCGTGGCTGTATGCGTGACGGAGGTATTATATGTTACCCAGTCGCCGGAAGAAAGTGCACCTCCGGCAGTCTTGGCTACAGCCACTGAACCGCCTATAGTACCTTCGTGCAATACACCATCAACATCTTGGTATTTCTGCCCGAAATTGACTTGTTGGGGGCGGATAACGATAAGCGTGGGGTAATAATTGCCATCGTTAGAAATATTCGTGATTTTAAACGTATAATTGCCCTCTCCACCAGTGTTGATCAGCACGTTGGCATTGCCTTTTTCTTTATAGGTGAGTGTAACACTATTCCCTTCCTCCAAAACGGCACTTCCATTTTCTTCAAGGCAGAAACGGTCACGTCCGATGGTACTACGATCGACAACTTGAAATTTATATTGTTTGTTCGCCAATAGGGAACGCGTGCATTGCAGATCCACGCCTGTTCCATCACCTGTCCCCAAAGCGGTAAAGCCGACAACTTCAAAATCCGCCTCATAATCAGCCGAGCGCTCGGTTCCCCAAGTCTCCCCATTTTTGTTAGGCATACCGCCGGCCGGATCGCCGTCTTCGTTTAAGGATCCTATCAAGCCGTAGCGCGGTTCAAAGACAGCAGTGAGGGTCGTATTTGCAATAGCATTTACCATAACAGGATTAGAGGTAGAATTATATGTTTCCGGATTTGTTACATATACCTGAAAATCTTCTCCTACTTTGGTAAATCGCCACTCCTTGAAGACCCAAGCAGCATTAGCAGGAACGGCAGTGAGTGCAGCAGACGGCGTTACATATCCGGCATTGAATGACGTTATGTTCTCGGAGTTAATCTGTACAGAGCCTTCGCCTTCCACAGTTATATTGACGGTTCGTATAGTCTCTGTCCATTTGGCGTACAGCGATATCGCATAATCATGCACCCATGTGGGGTTGTCTGCGCCATCGTTGCCGGTATAGCCTTCCACATCCGCTATCCAGTTGCCGTTGGCGTCGATGAGTTGAGTTTCTAAAGCAAGAGTGCTTTCATTTCTAACCCAATAGCCGTCAAAGGTGTAGTTTGTTTTGGTGTGTGGAGTTACTTGAGACAGTACGCCATCATATGTTACATCAACATCAATAGGGACATTTCCTCCATCAGCTTCCATTCCCTCTAAGCGAATAGTATAGGGTTTGGGAGTCCAATGAGCATAGAGAGTTGAAGCCGCCGAGCATGTCCAATTACCGCTATCGTCTGTATATCCGGATACATCAACTATCCACTCGCCGTTTTCATCTATCACCTCTATGCCTCCCGATGTCCAAAAGCCGTTAAAGGTATAGCCGGTTTTGGTAGGAAGGGATGCGGAAGCTATATTTCCGGTGCTTGCAGCGACTCCGGAAGTAGCGAATACGGATGTAACATCGCCGTCCGTGCCTCCGTTGGCGTTCAAGGTGATGGTTACACCTACATTAAGCGTTACGCTATTATCGCTCCTAACCAAGATATGTCCGTCCCATCCGAGGGCATATACGGTATAAACGCCCACAGCAAGAGAACTGATGTCCGAAGGATCAAATTTCGTGAATGTCGTTCCTCCGTCCGTAGTATAGTAATAGAAAAGAACCTGCTCATTTCCATAGATGGAATTAGTCACGGTCGCTGCTATTTCGGAATCTGTTGTACCGACCGTTTTATTGACCGTTGCTGTTGAAAAATGAGGTATAGCCCCAGCAGCCACATTCTTGTATATCTTATCGCTACCGTCTTTATAGACAGAATATAAGCACCCCGCTTCCGCAGTTGATTCCATTTGCACTCCTGCCCATTCCGTTTTTCCAACATAATATTGCGCAGGACTGACATAAGCCACGGAAATCCAAGAAGAACATTTACTCTCCGGCAACCGGTGATACTGTTGGTCTGCTGTTTTTTCTGTTGTATTGGATGTGCGTAATACATTCCAATTTTCATTCCAATCGGTTGTCATACCGAAATAGAACATGATCTTATTCCCTTTAAGAATTTCTATTTCCTTGGCTTCCTCAACCCATACGTAGGGTTTCCATTCGCCCTGACTATTAGCACCGGATGATTGCGCTGCACATATTTTAACCAAGCCTGTAGCACCAGTATATTTCCATGCATTGGTTGTACCATCCGTCGCTACACCTTTGCCTGTTCCGCCATCATTATTAAGTGTAGCTTGGTCACTGCTTGGTCCGACTTGTTTTGCTTCTCCGGCATTGAAAAAATGGTTGTTGAATGCAAATGTCTGATTTGTCTCCACCCACATGTATATACAAAACTCGTCCCAACTGGTATTTGCCGGTGAGGTTAATGCAAACTCCTCATAACTTTTACTCCAATTATCAGTAGTCTTCCACGTAGTGATAGGTTCTCCTATGAGACAATGGTGTGCATTTGAAGCCCATGTATTTCCTACTCCGAAAGTAAGGAGGAGCGCGATGATGGCAAACAGGTGTTTCGTCGTGCGCGAATTACCCCCCCCTGAGATTTTGGCGGCATTCGCGGTTCGGTTAAGCATGTCAAACAATGTTTTCATTCTATTTAATGTTTAAGTGTTTACTGTTATGAATAACAAAAAGCGGTAAATCCGCATATTGGATTTACCGCTTTTGATTTGCCCTAAGGCTGAAATATGTTATTTATCGTCGTAGTGACCGTAGGCAGCTAATATCAGCACTACCACTTCTGTATCATAAATACGATATACTAACCGGTGTTTCTTCGTTATTTGACGACTCCATCGCCCCTCGGGTTTGCCTTTTAAAGGTTCAGGATGACCTGTACCAGTCTTAGGATGGTAGCGCAGTTCATCTATAAAAGAAAGGGCTTTTTGAAATGCCTTAGGCTCACTTTTAGATAGTTTAGCCAATCCCTCTTGGGCTTCCTCGGTATATCTTAATTCAAATATCATAGCCGTTTCTTCTTAACATATCCGTTACAGACTCTCCGGGCAACTGCGTTGTATATTCTCCGCGCGCATATTGCGCTTCGGAACGATCCAGCATGGCGAAATATTCCTCTTTGGTCATACGGGTAGGATCATCGGTGAGTTGTTTCGCCAGTTTGCGCACATACTTGGCTGCTTTCGCCATCATAGTCTCGTCTTCGGCAATGATTCCGAGATTGGTAAATAACTCCGCGTTCAGTTGTAAAGCGTTCATAATAACCTCCTTGCATCAAATTTCGGTGCAAAGGTACTGCTTTTTTTGCAAATATGCAAGGGTTTGGTCTTTTTTCTTTCGACTTTCGACTTTTTTCGGTAAATCCAATATGTCAAAGATCTCGTTAGTAACCCTGCGGCGAACCAACGCCGCAAGGCCGGTATAGGGCAAAAGCCCTAAGCATTTACTTTACCTCTGCGCCCAGGGCATTGAAGGTCTTGCCGTCGCGGGTGATGATCAGCTGACCATCAACAATGCGTTTGACGGACTTGCCTTCTGCCTGAATATTATCCACAGCCGAAGGAATCTCCGGGAAGGTGACAGCGAGGTTCTGGCTGGCGAAGGTCCAAGTGAAAGTGTAATCACCGGCTTGGTCGGCAACGAGTTCGAAGTTACGCCCTTCGTTCACGATATTGACATTATCGGCATGATCCCAGTCGCGGTGAATCTGGTATAGAGTTTCACCTTCGCCGTTCAGGCTGAGGAAGAATCCTTCGAGCCATACCTTCATCTCATAAGTGCCTGCCTCCAGCGCGAAAGTCACGCTGGCGCTTGCATTGTCAGCAGCTACCGTCATCGGGTGTGCGCCGGATCCCCATGATTCGTCACCTGCGAAATTACCGACGATGGAAACGGCAGGTCTTTCGCCGTGGGTCAGCCATGCGCCGTCCGTCCAACCGACCAGATAATAGCAGTCTTTTCCGTCAGGAATCACAAGATCTCCGGTCTTAGTCCAGAGGTTTTCGGTATCCCAAGGGATAGACTCGCTCTCGCCCTGTGCACGGACAAAAAGCAGGTTGTTGTTGTCGTCGGGGATGTCCACGAAGAAGAGGTATTCTTCGCCTTCTACGGCAACTAACTTGGCATCCGCGTCTGTGGCTCCCCATGAATGAACAAAGAACACAGCGCCAAAGGATTTCCAATCGTCATTGGCCTGCAGATAGATCGTTTTCGCAGAGAGGCTGCTTACCGCCATTACTGCGACGAATAAAGAGAGAATTTTTCTCATAATACAATGGTTTTAAAGGTTAATTATAAGGGTTGATTGTGGTTTTAGCGTTTCGGTACTATTTTGAGTGCATAGCCGCCACCGGCAGCGGTGAAGAGTTTGAGTTTGGACTTGTTGGTGACTGTCTTAGACTCGATGACATACGCCTGCGGGTTGGTTTTGTAGTGTGCGGACTTGTCATCGCGGTAGATAGTAGCCGTATATTTGCCTGCGGGCAGGAAGGAGAGGTCGAGGAGAGAGGTACGCGGGTCATAACCGTTGGTGGAGCCGACGAACCAGGCGTCGGTATCTTTCTGCTTGCGTGCGATAGTGACATACTCGTACGGCTCCGCCTCGAGGTACCAGACGGTATCCCACTCTACCGGCACATCGACGATGAATTGGAAGGCATCAAGGAAGCGCTCGTAGTTCTCGGGCAGATCGGCCGCCATCTGTAGCGGGCTGTAGAGGGTGACATAGAGCGAGAGCTGGTTGCAGAGGGTCGTGTTGCACCAGGAATTGGAGTTGGGGTTGAGTTTGTGTATGTCGTTCTCAAAGATACCCGGCGTATAATCCATCGGTCCGCCGATGAGACGCGTGAAAGGCAGCATGGTGGTATGGTTGGGTGCCGATCCGCCGAACGCCTGGTACTCCGTGCCCTGCGCGGACTCGTTGCCGATGAGGTTCGGCCAAGTGCGGCACAGACCGGTGGGACGGACCGCCTCATGGGCGTTGACCATGATATGGTATTTGGCGGCTTTCTCCACGCAGTACTGGTAGTGGTTGTTCATCCATTGGGAGTAATGGCGTTCGCCTTTGGGCAACAGATTGCCCACATAGCCGGATTTGACCGCGGGGTAGTCGTATTTGTTCATGAACTGATAGGCGGTATCGAGCCATCGCTCGTAGTTACGGATAGCGCCGGAGGTCTCATGGTGCATGATCATGGAGACGCCTTTGGCGCGCGCATAGTCATGAATACCCTCCACATCAAAATCGGGGTAAGGTGTCACGAAATCATAGACGAAGTCTTTCTCGTTTCCGAACCAGTCTTCCCATCCTATATTCCAGCCCTCGACGAGCACACCGTCAAAGCCGTATTTGGCTGCAAAATCAATGTACCGCTTCACGTTCTCTGTCGTAGCGCCATGGCGTCCGTGCGGTTTGGCTTTGGAGTAGTCCGTTTTGCCGATATGGATAGAGGGGAAATCCCAGGTGTAGGACCAATCGCGCATGCCGGCGATCATCTCCCACCAGACGCCTACGTACTTCATGGGTTTGATCCACGAGGTGTCCTCTATCTTACAAGGCTCGTTGAGGTTGAGCACGATGCGGGAGGCGAGGATATCTTTTGCCGTCTCGCCCACCATGATCACGCGCCACGGGCTGACGGCGTCGGTCTGGATATGCCCTTTCGTACCGTCTATGTCCGGCGTGAGGTGGGAACGGAAGATATATGACTTGTCATCCAGATTGAGGTGCATACACGAGTAGTTCACCAATGCCGCCTCATGGATGTTGAGCCAGAGGGTGTGATCCTTGGTACTTTGTACCTTGTCTCCTTGTACCTTAAACAGGACGGGGGTCTGCACACCGGTAGTGGAGAAAGTGGTGGTAGAGAGGTTCGCCTTGTTGGTTTTCTCCTGGATAGCGCGTATCTCGCTCAGTCTGGAGCGCGTATATTCGTACTCCTGGGTGTCGTAATCGCCCGGAATCCAATAGGCAGTGATGTCACCCGGAAGGGCGAACTCGGTCTGCTCCTCCTCAATCACAAAATAGTTGAGGTTCTTCTGCTGCGGGAAGATATATCGGAAACCGAGTCCGTCATCGTAGAGGCGGAACTGAATCTGGATAAACCGGTCCTTGGCGGGTTGCTTGAGGGTAATGAGCATCTCATGATAACTATTATGAATACGCCGTTCCTCTCCCCAGACCGGTGTCCACCAGTCGTCGTGGATGAAGCGCTCGGAGCCGGTCATAACGAAGCCGTTCAACAAGCCATTTACCATTTGGTCATTTACCATTTTATCATTTTCAAAATTATTGAAATCGGTACGCCCTTTCTCGCCCCGTATGGTCAAGCCCAGATGTGAGGGACGGATGACGGTATCGCCTTTGTGGAGCAACCAATAGACAGGGCGTCCGTCCTGCACATCGAAATAAGCTGTCAGGTTCCGTGAGGGAGACTCTACTTTTTCTATGGCTGCCATGGAACATGGCGCCATGACCGCACATAGTGCTATAAGACCGGCTAAGAGCCTGTAAGACCGCTTTGCTGTAAGACCGCGCAGAGCGCTGTAAGATGTGTTATTCATAAACCTAATCAAATTTTTAATACTCTATCACTATCATGGTCCAGTATTGGAGAGCCGGAAGGGTCATGGACACTTGTCCCGCCGCGTACTCAAAACCAACCTCTTGCGAAATGCCGTGGTTATAGTCCGGCGTAGCAACCCATATGCGCGCCGGCTGCTTGTCCGCCGCGAAGGTGAGGGGTATATTCCGGAGAAGCGATTGGGGCGCCTGATCTCCGTCGGAGTCGCACCAGTCAAGATGGGTGGCGTTACGGTAGGAGAGCAGATGAATGACATCGCGGGAGCCGACATGCCGGCCTACCGTAGCGATCTGATTGAGTTGCGGTCCCCATTGGTTGAAGACGCAACTGTCGTGGGCAGAGGTGATATCGATACCGAACCAGTCGCTGTTGATGCCTGCCGCAGGCGCATCCGGGCGCAGCAGGTTCTCGTACGCCACGGCGAAATCATAGTAGCGTATCATGGCGCGTTTGAGTTCGCCGGTCATCGTCAGGTTATCATCCGGGAAATACTCATGGCAGAGCATATGTTCGCCCATCTGGAGGATCGTGCCTCCCCAAGCGGAGGCGGCAGCGGTAGCCATGATGATACCGGGCGTATTGAAATAGCCGCGACCTTTCTGGCCATAATCGTAGTTGAGGTACGCCGCGAGGACAGTCTGTTTGCCCTTGGACCAAGCGGCGTTATTGGTGATGATATCCGAGAAGATAGCATAGCCGTCGGTGTTGGAGTGTTCCCATACCTCGGTATAGCAGAAATCGACCGGCGCGGAAGCTATCTGCCCCTGCTGGCCGTACTGGCCGACGGCATTCATGACGATGCGTTTGTCCGGTCGGGCGGTTTTCTCATTGACGATGAAAGCGCCGAAGGCGTCTTGCACATCGACCTCCTTGCCTTCATAGTCATAGACGGTGGTCGGACGGGCACCGAGTTGGTCTATCTGCCATCCGTCGAAATCAAAGATAGCATAGACCTCGTCGTTTCGTGCACGGAGGTAGTCGCGCCAACCCTCCTTGTGCATGTCAGCCAGATAGATAGCGCTCTTGAAGGGCGAGCCCAGAGGGTGGTTGTCGATCTTGGTGTGGTTACGGTCGGTATAGAGCAGCCACTCGCGGCTGACACCATCCGTAGCATAATCCTCCAGACAGCCGTAGCCCAGGTTATAGAAGAGGGTCATCATCCCGCGGTCGTGCGCACCGTCGATATAGGATTGTACGGTGGTGCGGTAGCAGTTACGGGAGATGATATCGGTCCAGCTGTCCATAGGCTGGGTAGCCGATCCCGCCAGCGGGTGGTGGTGTTTCCAATGCCAGTCCTGGAACTGGAGATAGTTGATATGATAGCGGTTGAGATCCTCCAGAACAGTCTTTATCTCGCTGTCCGATATACTGCCGTAGAAAGACAGGAAACCGTTGCGCGGGAAGCGGCTCGGTTCGGACGAGACATCTATACCGATGGATGCGATCACGGAGTCACGCCCTTCTGCGGCCATATGCAGGGACGCCATGTATCCGCGGAAATCGTCCGCAGGGGGTTGCCATGTCCATGACTTGGCGGTGAGTGGTTCCTCCTTGATCAGTTCGCCCAGACAGGAATAACGCACTGTGACTGGCGCCTCCGGCAACGAGTTGATAGAGAGGGTGACCTTCTCGCCGGGCTGATAGGCGGCTTTGTCGGTTCGCAACAGATGCGGGATATAACTCTCGCCATACGTGACGGGGTCATGCTCCGGCTCGATGATATTGCAGGAAGACAGGAAAAGGGACAAAGCCACAATGTACAATGTACAAAGGATATTTCGGATAATCTGTTTCATAGCCGTACAAAGGAAATAGTGGTGTCATTGATGTTGATTCGTATGGACCAGTCGCCGCTCTCGGGGATGAGCCATTTGTTATCGGGATCGCCGGCGTGTGCGTCAAAGGAGCCGTTTACTGCAGGCGCGCAGTCCGGCGTGGGAGCATACAGCATCTCGCCCGACCAGTCGGAGCGGATCTCCGTGGGGAACTTGATCTGGCCTGTGTTCAGATGCCCCTCATAGGTGAAGACGCCGCTCTCGGGGTGCTGCATCTCGGTGAGGTTATCCCAGCTCCAGCCGCCCGGGGCTGCGTCGCCGATCATATAGATATGGCTGTAGGTCTCGCCGCCAAGGTAAGCGATGTCTATGGTCAGTGCTTCCACATCGGCGGTGATCCGATAGGAGCCGGTCCTGGCGATCAGCCATTTGAGATCCGGATAACGCTCCTCACTGTCACGATAGACCATCTTACCCTCATCCGTCGAGTCCCTGACAAAACAGGGGATCCAGTCGTCGGTAGCGGGCATGAGTTTGAACTCGCCTTTGTGCATGGTGCCGGTCCATGAGAAGGAGGTGAAGGAGGTCATATCCATGATCATTGCCGTAGCGCGGTTGAGATCCCATCCGTGCGGCGTAGCGTCTCCGACGAGGTAGAGATCCGTCATCATCGTAGCGCGCCATGCTATCGCCACCTTGACCACCGGCGAGATCTGCTCCTCTCCGGTCTGCACCACTCGCGCCCGAACACGGTACTCAAAGTCCACATATTCGCCTTCCTTGATCTCCGGATAAGTCAGATAGAGCGTATCCGCCAACTGCTGATGGCTGAACACCATCGTCCTGTCAGCGGTACGACCGATCTCCCATCGCAGACCGTCGGCGAAGTCATTACCGGCTCTGTCCATCTCTACCGTATAGGCGATAGCCGAACCCGTGCCATGGTTGGTTCCCGGGGTCCAGGACAACTCCAATGCCGCCAAGTCTTTGTATACAGGCAGACAGAGAACGGAGTCCGTAGAGAGCGTGAGCGCCAGTTCTTTCTCCTCTACCGGCTCTGCAGGTTTCTCACAGGAAGGAAACGCGAACGCGCTGACCGCTAACGCTATAAGACCGGCTATAAATAGCCTGTAAGACCGCTTTGCTGTAAGACCGGCTATGCCTGTAAGACTGCGCTGAGCGCTATAAAACAAAAGATTCTTTTTCATATTACCAACCGGGGTTTTGGGTTAACAGATTATTGGCTTCGCGCTCCTGCATAGGGATCGGGAAAAGCAGATGTTTGGATGTAGCCGCCGTCTTACCGATAGAGTGCAGAAACGTGAGGGCGTAGTTATTCGGGTAGCGGAGCATATCGAACCATCGGTGTCCCTCAAACGCCAGTTCCACCCGGCGCTCATGGATGATTTTCTCCCTCATCTGTGCTTGCGAGAGTCCTTCTATCTGTGCGCGGCTGGTCAGTCCGGCGCGCTTGCGAACCTGATAGAGCGGTTCCTCCGCCTCGGTGGTACGGCCAAGTTCATTGAGCGCCTCCGCCTTCATGAGCAGCACATCGGCGTAACGGGTGATGATCCAGTTCTGGTTGGAGGTGTTATAATCCGGCGACTGGGCTTTGGTCAGCAGGAACTTACGGACATTATAGCCCGTAGTGGACCATGTGCCGGAATAGGTGTAGCCGTCAAAGGTAGGACAACCGGTATAGAAGACGGTGATATCCTTTCTGAGGTCCCCGGGTTCGTATTGGCTGACGAACTCCGGCGTAGGCTGGTTCCAGCCGTAGCATCCCGCCGCCATGCCTGAGTTGCGGGGTCCCTGATAGGTGCTTATCCAAGAAGCCTGGTTCTCGTTGGACCAGAAATCCTTATTGGTCTTGCCGTAATACTGCACTTCGAAGATCGACTCCACCCCATTCTGCTTGGCAGGATTGTAGTTATCGGCATAGTTCGGAGCCAGCTGGTAGCCCAAGTCGCCGATCTCGTTACAGAGGCGCACTACTTCGTTGTAGTTGTCCGTACCGGGGTGGTAGGTCAGATAGACGCGCGCCAACTCCGCCATTGCCGCCTCCTTCGTGGCCCTGCCTATATCTTTACTGCCATACTTGCTACGGGTAGGCAGAAGCGCAATAGCCTGCTTGAGATCCTCTATGACAAGGGCGTACACCTCGTCCTCGGAGGCTCTGGGCATCTTCAGTTCGCTATCGGCGGTAAGAGGCTCGGTAGGCATCGGCACGCCGCCGAAAAGACGCACTAATATAAAATAGTAATGCGCGCGCAGGAAATGCGCTTCCCCTAACAGACGCGCCTTGAGATCATTATCTATATCCATCTGCGGCACATTGGCCAGCACGAAATTGCATCGCAGGATACCGGGAGAAGGCCCCCTCCACAGATCCAGCGCCGCGAAATTATCCGAGGTGGCTATGAAGTTAGCCATCTCCACCGTCTCCAAGCCATCGGTGCCGCCACCGGCACCTACCACACTCTCGCCGGCAATGATATCCAGCGTCCAGATACGCATATTGTATAACTTAGGCCACTGCAGAGGCTGATAGCACGCGTTCACCGCAGCTATGGCATCCGCCTCGGTCTGAAATCCGTTGGTTGTATCCACCGAGTCCCAGGGCTTGCGATCCAGAAAATTACAAGCCAATGTACAAAGGGACAACGTACAAAGTACAATATATTGGTATAGTCGTTTTGTATTCATAGCGTTAGAACATAATATTTATTCCAAAAGTAAAATTACGCGTGATAGGATAGACATTGCTATCGATACCGGAGCCGCCGACCTCGGGATCCAAACCGGTATAACGGGTTAGCGTGTAGAGGTTCTGGGCGGAGAGGGAGAAACGCACCTCCTCCATCAGCGCTTTCTTGGTCAGATGCTTGGGCATGGTATAACCGATCGTGATATTCTTGAGACGGAGGTAGTCCCCCGATTCCAAGAACCGGTCGGAAGTGCGGTTGTTCTTATTGGGATCCGAGAAGACGGCACGGGGCATAGTGGCGGAGTGATACTCCGGTCTCCAGCGGTCCAAGACGGTGGTCATCTGGTTCTGCGCGACGGACATGGCTTCGAGCGTCGCGCGGTTGCCGTTATAGATCTTATTGCCGGCAGCACCCTGGAGGTAAATCTCTATATCCACCCCGTAGAACTCAAAGCGGTTGTTCATAGAGAAAGTCCAAGAGGGGCTCGGCGTACCGAGGATGGTACGGTCGTCCTCATTGATAACACCGTCGTTATTGAGATCCTTGAAGCGGATATCTCCCGGTTGGGTAGAGGTATAGGGATCCGAGCCGATGGTCTGGACAGCATGGGCGTCTATCTCCTCCTGCGTCTGGAAGATACCATCCGTGACATAGCCGTAGAAAGCAGCCACGGGATAGCCGACTTTATGGATATTACAGTCGAAATACATCGGAACATCATCGTTCAGGGAGAGGATACGGTTGTGGTTATAAGCCACATTGACGGTGGTGGTCCAGGTGAAATTGGTCTTCTTGATATTCATACTATTGAGGCTGAGCTCTATACCCATGTTGCGCATCCTGCCGGCATTGATAGAGGGCACCGCCTCGTCGGAATAGCCGCTGCTGATAGGTACGGACATCGGCACCAGCATATCGTTGGTGTTCTTGATATAGCCGTCAATGGTAGCATGGAAGCGCTGGTCCAGAAGCGCGAGGTCGATACCCACGTTATACTGCTCCACCGTCTCCCACCGCACATTGGGGTTAGGCAGCACCCAGGGAGCAAGTCCGGCGACCTGCGTGCCGCCAAAGAGATACTGCACGGTCTGTAGCTGGGAAGCATACGCGTAGTTTCCTACCGAGGCTTGGTTACCGGTCAGACCGTATCCGGCACGGAGTTTGAGATCCGAGAGGGCGAAGGTCTTCTCAAACCAATGCTCCTCGCTCATGCGCCAAGCAATAGCAACGGAGGGGAAATAGCCCCATCTGTTCTTTCTGGCGAAGCGGCTGGAGCCGTCGGCACGGAAAGTAGCGGTAAGGAGATAGCGGTTGTCGTAGCCGTAGGTGACACGCCCCATGAAAGAGAGCAGAGCCCAATCGGATTTATTACCGCTGAGGGTCGGTTCCAGAAGTCCGTTACTGAGCTGACGTGCCTCCGCGGAGATAAAGCCCTGCACCGCCCCGCTCATGTACTCGTAGTTATTCGCCTGCATAGACGAACCAATCATCGCGGAGAACGAGTGTTTTTGGTTAAAGGTCTTAATGAATGTGAGCGTATTATCCCAGAGCCACGTGACAGATTTGTCAAACTGGCGGGTTACCTGGCTCTCCGGTTGGGCAATAGGTTTCCAATCGTACGCGGGTGACCAACCCTCCGAATCCCAATACATGACCTGCATGCCAAAGGTAGTCTTGAAGATGAGCCAGTCCAGCGGTTTTATCTCGGCATAGATATTACCCAAGAGGTTATAGCCCTTGGTAGTAGAGCTGTTCTCGCTCATCTTACCGATGGGGTTCGTGATATCACCCACGTACATCGCCAGTCCGACCGGTCCCGCCCATGTGCCGTCGGGATTATAGACAGCCTGAGTAGGCAGGGCGCGCATGGTGTTCTGGAGATTATACTCGCCGGACGATTTGATATCATGATTAAGGCTCAGTTTATGGCCGAACCGCAGCCATTTGAAGAGCTGGGTGTCGTGGTTGAACTGAAGGGTGATACGTTTATAATCCGTCGTTTTGACGATACCGCGCTGGTCGTAATAGGCACCGGAGACATAGAAATTGGATTTCTGGGTACCACCCGAATAACTGAGGGAGTAGTTCTGGGTTGGCGCGAACTGCCATATTTGCGACATCCAGTCGGTGCCTACACCCAATGCGGTAGGGTCTGCATATGCGGTGTATTGGGGTTGTCCGGCAGCCGCCATCATCTCATTATGGAGAGAAGCGAACTGGGAGGCGTTGAGCAAGGGAAGAGTACGTTGGATCTGATCAAAGCCGAATGAGCCCTTGAGGGAGATATGTCCCTGCTCGTTCTCGCCTTTCTTGGTGGTGATGATCACCACTCCGTACGCGCCGCGCGATCCATATATAGCAGTAGCGGAAGCATCCTTGAGCACATCGATACTCGCGACATCATCCATATTGATCATATTCAGCGGTACATCGGTCGGCACTCCGTCAATGACGATGAGCGGTTGGGAGTTATTGATACTACCGATACCCCGGATATTCAGACTCACGTTACTACCCGGTGCGCCGGAACCGGTGACCTGAAGACCGGCAGCACGTCCCTCCAGCGCAGCCCCGAGGGAGGGTGCCGGCATTTTCTGGAGGTCCTTGTCATTCACTTGGGCAATCGAACCGGTAAGGTCGCTCTTTTTCTGGACACCATAGCCGACTACGACCACTTCCTCCAGCACCTCTGTGTCCTCTTTGAGAACGGCATTCATGCCGGCGGATGCGGCTACAGTCTGCGAGGCATAGCCCACATAACTGATTTCCAGCATAGCACCATCCGGCACAGTCAGAACAAAGTTACCGTCGAAATCGGTGATTGTGCCATTGGATGTGCCTTGCTGCAATACAGTGGCGCCGATAACCGGCTCTCCCGACACATCGGTTACAGTACCGTTAATGGAAGTCTGCGCGAGACAGCAAACAGGAAATAATAGTCCTGTCAGCCAAGCACATATGCGCGTGTACGATTTCATAGTAAAATTAAAAGGGTTAATACTCAGTTCATTCAAACTTTTGCGATGCAAAGATACTACAAATTGCCCAAACACGCAACATGCAAGCATGAAAAAGTAGTACAAAATAGCACTATTAAAAACACAAACAGCAGATAATCAGCTGTTTGCAAATTCAAAGTTAGTTATAAAAAGTAGTAAGAAAAGGCGGTTACAATGTTGCTATTTTTGCTTCAAAGAGCTCTCTGTCGCCTTTGTAAAGATTGCGCATACGGGTACGGCTGTTATAGATAGTGGAGAGTGAATAGCGCAGGAAACCGGCTATCTGTTTGCTGTCCGTAATCCCCAAACGGATAAGTGCCAAGACGCGCAGGTCGGTATTCAGACGCTCCCCCTCTTTGATACGCAGTTCCGCCTCCGGAACCAACAAGGCCTGCACATCCGAAACGAAATCCGGGAAGAGTTCCAGAAAGGCTTCATCGAAATTACCGTAGAAAGAGGCTAATTGCTCCTGGGTGAAACGCTGCGAGTTCAGCGCAGCGGTGATTTTGTCGAATTGGCGATCGTGAGCGAGTGTCTTCAGATCCTTACGCCACGCATCAAAGCGGTCGATAAGCAGCGAGGACATCTCCATATACCGTCCTACATATACCGTCGAACGGGCGCTCAGTTCGGCTAAACGCCGCCTCTGGCGGGTGATATAGGCCATCATCACAATCAGCAACAATACAATCATCATGATATTTACCAACAATGCGACCAGCGTAATCTGGCGGCGTATAACCTGGCGACGGTAGGCTTCTACTACAACCGGATACGTTGTGCCGACTTCTATTGATCGAACGCGGGCACTGCCGTCAGAAGCATCCTGCACCGCGCACTCCATATATCTGAAAGCGCGGTCTATGTCTCCTTCCTTATAGAGCATGAGGGCCAAATCGCGGAGAGAGATATACTCCCGCACAGCCCCCCGAAGATCCGCCAGAGACGAGACGGTCAGATAATACTTCTCTCTTTGCGTGTCCCCCAAGGCGCGGTAAATCTGCGCACGGGTGACGGCAAAGACGGCTTCTTCGCCCTCTCCCTCCACGTGGTTAGCCCGCTCATACGCCTCCAGCACATGCAACGCACTGTCATAGCGATGCTCCTCATAGAGATAGTCCGCCCGCACCAACTCATGCAGGAACGAACCGGCAGGATGGATATGCATCATGGAGTCGCGGTATTGCTGGGTTAATCGGGAATATATATCCCGCTCTTGAGCGGAGACAGCAAAATCCCTCATTGAACCATAGAGTGTACGGCGCAGGTGAAAATAATATGGATATAGCACCCCATTGAGAGGATCTGACAACGCCGAGTCCATGTACTCCAATGACTCATGGTACATACCATTGCGCATCATAACCTCCGAATAGTTGAGGAGCGACACCTGTTTCTCAAAAGGAGTGGAGGCGATACGCAGCCGTTCCTCCGCATAATAGAGCTGGCTGTCCAGATCGTAGGACCTGTATTCCTCGATGAGCCTGCCACACTCTTCGAAACAAGCGCTATCCGTCTGACAAAGAGCCAGACGGTGATGGAGCGAATCGATCCTATGTTCACGGGCGGCATGGTAAGACGACCGGATCTCTATGCAAAGATCCAGTTCCCGCAATAATTGTTCCTCCGAACCGGTTTTCAGAGAACACGAGGCGAACATGCCAAGCACCAAGCAGGAACAAAACCACAGTCCTATGAACGAGAGATGTCTCATCGGGTAATTAACGAATCGGCTGCAAAGGTACTGCTTTTTTGCGGAATACGCAAGAGGGAGGCGATTTTTTTGCGCGATTTCCGAATTGGTCATTGGGGTATAGTAAGGGTATAGCAAGGGTATAGCAAGGGTATAGTAAGGGTATAGTATTTTTTTTTGCTCAAAAACTTGCACATTCCAAAAAAAAGCAGTATCTTTGCAGCGGATTTTGACAATTAACATTATTCAACAATAAAAAACGAAACACTTATGCGTACAACATTCAATCGTCTTCGCGCTGTTAAGGACAGCCTTCCTCATGGTAGTATGGACGCTATCGCTGCCGAACTGGGTTTGACCGGCGAAGAGGTTCGCGCTTATTTCAACGGCGAAGGCACCGCAGACTATCATTTGGAGCCGGGCTTTGACGGCGGGATCGTTGATTTCACGAGCACCCGTATTCTGGAGGTTGCCCTGCGTCGTGCATGGGAGGCTCAGAACGCTTTATAATTGAGAATTGACAATTGAGAATTGAGAATTTCAGAAAGGTGATTGCTCTGGTGCTATGCATTGGAGCAATACCTATTGTAATTAACGTGAGCGCGCACGCGGAGGAAGCCGTCAGCCATCAGCCGTCTGCCGTCAGTTATTTATGGGACGAGTACAAGAAGCCGGTAGGTCTGACATACGGCGCGCAGGCAAGGATCCAGACGACCTATCTATGGCGGGGCATATACGCCGGAGGACCGAATATCCAAGCCAGCGCCAATGTGGGTTACGGCGGTTTGTACGCCGATCTATGGTGGAATATAGGTTCGTTGGACTGGGCGTTTGACACCTTCGAGCCCGAGGTGGATTTCAGTATCGGTTTCAAGCGGTGGGGCCTTAACCTGTTCGTGCTCTACATCCATAATTTCAACTGCGGGCTCTTCGATTTCCGCAATTACCCGGACATAGGCAACCGGTTAGAACTCGATGTGAGCTATACGCTGAGCCCGAAGATCCCGCTGACGATCCTATGGGCAAGCCGCATAGGCGCTTCGGACGGTTATCTGAACGCGACGGGCGACACGGTACGCGCCTACTCGTCTTACGCCGAGATCAGCTACACCCAGGCCCTGCCCTACGGGCTGAGTCTCCACGGCGCTTTCGGCATCACCCCCTGGCGGAGCTGCTACACCTACTATGAACGGGATTTTGCGGTTCAGAACATTGAGGTGAGCCTCCGGAAAGACTGGGCGGTCTCGGAACGATGCGGTATCATGCTGCAAGGCCGGTTCGCGGTCAACCCCTCAGCGCTTGCCGCCGACAAGAAAACCGCCGAATGGCACCCCAAAGAGCCTTATTGGCAGGCCATCAACGCCAATATCGCCTTCGGAGTGTACCTGAAATAATTGAGAATTGATAATTGAGAATTGATAATTAATAATTTAAAGAAAATGAAAAAGGTATTGGTATTGGCAGCCGCAATAGTGGCTGTGGTAATGTCTGCGAAAGCAGAAGTAGAGTTCGCTTACGACGCCGGATTTGAGGCAGTGAGCAGTTATATCTGGCGCGGCCAGTACAACGGCGGTCTGAGTTTTCAGCCGGATGTAGAGATCGGTTACGACGGCGAACACAGCTCTTTCCGCGCCGGCGTATGGGCCAACCTCGGAGCATCCGACTGGGGTTTCCGCAAGGGTCTGGCGACCTATATTGACGCGGAGGGTACAGAGATCGATCCGAACACCCGTTTTGTTCCCGAACTGGATGTAGTGCTCTCTTTCAGCACCTATGGTCTGAGTCTGGGTGTGAACCATTACTACTACTGCGACGGATCGAACTTCTTCTCGTGGCAGAGCGTAGCGGATCTGGACGGCAGCAACAACACCAGCACCACCGAGGTATGGGCAGGTTATAACTTCGGCGATCTGACCAAAGCCGGTCTCTATTTCAACTGGTACACCACGGTAGCAGGTCAGGATCTGCGCTACGACGAGAACGGCGACGCCAAACGCGCATGGAGTTCGTATTTCGAGATCGGCTATGACTACACATTCGAGAACGCCGGTGTGACACTCGGCGCCGTTGTAGGTATGTCTCCGTGGGAGAGCCCGATCTACGGCAACTCGAAATTCGCGGTGAACAATATCAGCCTCAAGATCAACAAAGAATGGGAGTTCGATCACGTGACGCTCGATCTCTTTGCCCAGGGTTCGCTTAACACCGACGGACTGAACAAAGACAATGTGTTCATCAAGGCTTCCGGCGACGAGAAACTATGCAACCAGAAGCTGAACGGCACTATCGGTCTCGGCATCTGGTTCTGAGAATTGAGAATTGAGAATTGACAATTGAGAATTGAGAAGCGACATATGATCAGTGCACTGCTGGGTATGGGCCTGGCAGTGCTGCTGATATGGGGATGGGACAGCAAGCCATCAGCCATCAGCCGTCAGCCGTCAGCTATCAGCCGTCAGCCGTCAGAGGTTTATTACCGCAATGAAGGCAAGGTCTTCGGCACCTATTACAATATACGTTACGAGGCTTCGTCGGACTTGCATGACAGCATCCGAGCCGCCCTGCAGGCGTTCGACAACAGTCTGAGCATGTTCAATCCCCGCTCCACCCTCTCCGCCGTCAACGCCAACCGCGACACCACGACAGATACGTATCTGGAGGCCATGTGGACGGAGGCGCAAGCGGTCTATGATCTCTCAGGAGGCGCGTTCGACATCACCGTAGCCCCGTTGGTGAAAGCATTCGGCTTTGGTCGCAAAAGCGATCAGCTGTCAGCTATCAGCCCCCAGACGATAGACAGTATCCGTCAGTTCGTCGGTTTTGACAAAGTGCAACTCATCGATCACCGGATTGTGAAGAGTGATCCGCGTGTGCAGATAGACGGCGGCGCCGTAGCCAAAGGTCAGGCCTGCGATGTCATTGCCGCGGTGCTGCACAGCCACGGCGCAGAGAACTACCTTGTGGACATAGGCGGCGAAGTGGTATGCAAAGGTGTTAACGACAAAGGCGAACCATGGCATATCGGGATCACCAAACCCAATCTCAATAACGAAGGAGCGCAGGACGGGTTGCAGGAGATCCTCGCCCTCCGCGACGGCAGTATGGCCACCAGCGGCAATTACCGCAATTATTACTACGACGGCGCAACGAGACGGAGCCACACGATCGATCCCCGGACCGGTTATCCCGTGCAGCACTCGCTGCTCTCTGCGACAGTGGTCAGCAGTTCCTGTATGCGCGCCGACGCCCTCGCTACCGCCTGCATGGTGACCGGCGAGAAGGAAGCACTCGATCTCATCGCACGCGCACAGGACGCCGCCTGCTATCTGATCGTAGCCGAAGGAGACAGTTTGACCGTTATCACCTCCCCGAATTGGACAAAAATGGTCAAAAAAGACTAAAAAACGATTATTTTTCTTGCATATTCGAAAAAAAAGCAGTACCTTTGCAGGCTAATTTGGCGAAATGCGCAAAAAAGGTTTATTCATATTACTTCTAACAGTGGTGCTCACCTCGTGCGGAGAGTACCAGAAAGTATTGAAATCGCGTGACCCCGAGGAGAAATACCAGGCGGCGCTGCGCTATTTCAATGACAAGCAGTACGTGAAATCCCAGACCCTGCTGGACGATGTGACGGCGTACTACAAGGGTACGGAGCGATCAGAGGACATCTTAGCCTATCTGGCACGGTGCTACATGGGGCAGAAGAGTTATGAATCCGCCACCGATTATTACCAAGCCTATATCCGCAATTACCCGAAGGGCAAATATGCGACCGAGGCATATTTCCAGGTAGGTCACTGTCTCTATCTTGACGCGCCGGATGCACGGCTGGACCAGACGACGACGGAACATGCCATAGAGGCTTTCGGCAGGTTTGTGGAGCTCTATCCCGAGAGTCCGTACGCCACGCAGGCATACAAGGAGATGAGCGAACTGTACGACCGTCTGGCGCTGAAAGAACTGCGGAGCGCAGAGCTCTATTACAACCTCGGAACCTATTTGGGAAACAACTATCTGAGTTGCGAGATCGTTTGCAAGAATGCGCTCAAGAACTACCCCAGCAACCGTTACCAGGAGCGATTCAGCTGGCTCATTCTGCAATCCAAATACCAGCAGATGGTCAACTCTTTTGAGGAGAAGAAACTCGAACGCGCCCGCGAAGCGCAGGACGAATACTATAATTTTATCACCGAGTACCCGGACTCCAAGCACCGCAAGGATGCAGACCGGATGCTCATACAGATCCGTAAAATAACGAAAGAATAAGAATATGGATTACAAAAGTTCTAAAGCACCGCGCAACACGGTGACACGCGACATCAATCAGTTAACCGAACCGGTCGGCAACGTATACGAGACCGTAGCCATTATTGCAAAACGCGCCAACCAGATCAGCGTAGGTATAAAACGCGAGCTGGATGCCAAACTGCAGGATTTCTCGATTCCTCAGGACAACCTCGAAGAGACTTTTGAGAACCGTGAGCAGATCGAGATCAGCCGCCAGTACGAGCGTCTGCCGAAACCGACACTGATGGCTACCCAGGAGTTTATCGACGGCGATCTGGTGTACCGCACAGGCAACCGCGACGAAGCGCTGAAGTGATTGGTTATTGGCGACAGGTGACCGGTGCTCGAAGGGAAGCACATATTAGTAGGAATCAGCGGCGGCATAGCGGCCTATAAGACTCCTGAACTCATCCGTTCGCTCGTCAAGGCGGGCGCAGAGGTGCGGGTGGCTACCACCCGTAATGCCTTGGAGTTTGTGACACCGCTGACGCTTCAGACCGTCTCGGGTCACAGCGTCTATTCGGATGTCTTCGCCTCCGTCAACGCCCATGCTACGGAACATATCTCGCTGCCGGAATGGTGCGACGCCATGATCGTGGCGCCGGCAACGGCGAACGTACTCGCAAAGATGGCAGCCGGCATCGCCGACGACGCACTGACCACTACCCTATGCTCCTGCGCCGCACGCAAACCGGTCATCCTTGCTCCCGCAATGAACGACAAGATGTGGGAGAATCCCGCCGTTCAGCAAGCCATCGCCACCCTTCGCAAATGGAAAAACATCCGGATCGTCGAACCCGCCGAAGGCCTCTTGGCCTGCGGCACGAGCGGCAAAGGACGGATGCCGGAACCGGAGGAACTGCACGAAGCGGTCGAGTATGCGCTCACCCCGCAGACGATGACAGGCAGACACGTGTTGGTCACCGCGGGCGGCACCCACGAACCGATTGACCCTGTGCGGTTTATCGGGAACAGTTCTACCGGCAAGATGGGCGTAGCGTTGGCGCAATCCTGCGCACGCAGAGGAGCCGAAGTGACACTCATATGCGGCGCAATGACGGCTCCGATCCGTAATCCCTTCGGCGCAATCCGGCGCGTCGATGCCCTCAGCGCACAAGCCATGTACGAAGCCTGCATAGCCGAATGGCCGAAAGCCGATTACGGAATCCTATGCGCCGCCGTAGCGGATTTCACCCCCGGAGCGTGCGTCCCGGAGAAGATCAAGAAACAGGAAGGCCAGACGGAGCTGACGCTCACGCTCTCCACCACCCCTGACATAGCCCGTACGATAGGCGAACGCAAGGAGCCGCACCAGCGCCTCATCGGTTTTGCGCTGGAGACTCACAACGAAAAAGAAAATGCGCTCCGCAAAATGGAGCGCAAACATCTGGATGCGATTGTCCTCAATTCGCTGCGCGAGGAAGGCGCCGGATTTGGCGTGGATACCAATCGCGTCACCCTCTTCCTTGCAGACGGCCGATCCGTAGAGATCCCGCTGCAGAGCAAATCCGCTGTCGCGGAAGCAATAATCGAGGAATTATTTATTTAAAGAGGCCGAAGAGGCCTTTTTTCTTCTCCGGAGCTTCCTCCGATGCGTCATCAGCCTGCGCCGGTTCGGGAGTCCATTCCGGACGCTCCTCAATCTCGCCCAACTGCGATTTCACATAAGCGATTACATCCTCCAGTCCCTCGGTGAAGTGCGCAAAATCCTCCTTGTACAGGAATACCTTGTGCTTCTCGAAGGAGGGTGCTTCTTCGCCCTCTCCCTGACGGCGCTTACTCTCCGTAATACAGAGATAAAGGTCGTTGTTACGCGCCTTGCGTACATCCAAATAATAAATACGTTTACCGGCTTTGACGGAACGGCTGTAGACGATCTCCTGCTCACGTCTTTCTTCTTGTGGTTTCTCCATAAACTATGATTTTGAACTATTTAAGTAAAAAACTGCGGCAAAATTACACTTTTTTTTGCACATGTGCAAATTTTTTTGTAACTTTGCGCGATTTTTTATGAGTACGCACGCTGCGCGTACATACGCGAACATATAAATAAAAAGAATAATGATAAACAGAACGATGGTAAGAACGCGTGTGATCCAGACGCTGTTCGCCTACTACAAGGATCCGGATGCGACGCCCGGCAAGGCGCGAAAGGAGCTTCGCAAGAGTTTCGCGGATACCTATGATTTGTATTTTATGCTGCTTGCTTTCGCAAGCGAGTTGACGAGTTATGCCCAGCAGCAGTTGGAGGAGCAAATAGCGAGGGCGCGTGCCACACACTCGAGTTGGAAAGCGAACCGGCGGTTTGTGCAGAACAAACTGGCCCAGCAACTCTTTGACAACCGTGCTTTACGCGCACGCATACAGGAGCAGAACCTGAGTTGGGACAGCGGCATGCCGGCAGTGAGCGATACCTACAGGCGTCTCGTAGAGAGCGATTTCTACCGCGAGTATATGTCGGCGGATACCTGTTCGTACGAGGACGACAAGACCCTTTGGCGGCATATCTACCAGCGGCTGCTGATGAACAGCGACGCTCTGGAGGATGCGCTGGACGAAATGGAACTGGTGCTCGACAAATCGAACTGGACCGTGGATGCTGATATTATTCTGAGTTATGTGGTGAAGACGATCAAGCGGTTCAAAGAGGACAGCACACCCGAGACACCGCTGCTGGAGATGTTCGACAGCGAGGAGGAGTTGCAGTTTGCGATGGGCCTGTTAGACAAGGCATTAACCGGCCATGAGGAATACGAGGGACTGATCAACAGCCATCTGAAGGGCTGGGATGCAGACCGTATCGCATATATGGACCGCGTGATCGTAGAGACCGCTCTGGCGGAGATCATCGGGTTCGAACAGATAGCCCTCACCATATCACTCAACGAGTATATCGAGCTCACCAAGACCTATTCGGGCGACAAGAGTTACCTCTTCGTCAACGGTATCATCACCGAGATCCTGCGTGATATGAAACACCAGGGACGGCTCTTCAAGGCGGAGACCGTGAGATGATTTAGAATTGAGAATTGAGAATTGAGAATTGAGAATTTATAATTTATAATAGTATGTTGAATTTAATTTTCTTACAGGACGCTGTAGCAACGAGTGCTGCAGCAGACGCAGCAGGAGCTGCAAGTGGTCAACAAGGCGGCGGATGGTCAATGATCATCATGATGCTGCTGATCTTCGTGGTATTCTATTTCTTCATGATCCGTCCGCAGACGAAGAAGCAGAAAGAGATCCAGAAGCAACGCGAAGCTATGAAGAAAGGCGACAAGGTAGTTACCGCCGGCGGTATTTACGGCGAGATCAAGGAGGTTCAGGAGAACGCCTTCATTATCACCGTGTCGAAAGATGTTACGCTGAAAGTCAGCAAAGAGAGCGTCTATGCCGATGTAGCGGACGCTACGCAGGCCGCAGCGCAGCAAGAGAAGAAATAATACGACCCTTCAGGCGAAACAATGAAGCAGTTATTCAAACGGATCAGTTGGCAGAGCGTAGCCACCTTCACGCTCTTCGTTCTGCTGGCCACAGCAATGTGGTACGGCCACGCCATGCAATCCGTGCGCAACACCCGCGTGCCGGTAGCGATCCAGTATACAGGCAAACCGAGTGCGATCGGATTAGGCGGCGACGGACTGCCACAGGAGGTAATGATCGAGGTGCGCGACGCCGGAGCACGGCTCAACACCTATCATCGCGACCCGCTGCAACTGACGATTGATCTGCGCGAATACATTCATTCGGACAAAGGCACCATCCTTATTCCTTCGGACGCCCTGCGGCGTAAGATCACGAATATTCTGCAGGGTACGAGCCGGCTGATAGAGACCCATCCGGAAGAGATCAGTTGCCCGTATTTCACGGAGCAGGAGAAGAGTGTGTCAGTCGTTTTCGCCGGAGAGATCACCCCAGCCAACGGTTATCAGTTCGCAGGTCCGGCGGCGCTAAGCCATACCCGGATACGTATCTTTGGCGACGAGAAGAATCTCCGCACGATCGATACGGTTTACACAATGCCGGTCACAATCAAGGACATCAGCGACACTCTGCGCACGATCCTTCCGATCGCAGTACCCAAAGGTATCCGTGCGGAATACGACAGCCTCACAATGGAGGTGATCGCCGAGCGGTTCACCGAGAAGAAGTTCGTTCTGCCTATCCAAGTGAAGGGAGTGCCCGAAGGAATGCATGTCCGGCTCTTCCCCGGCGAAGCGGAGGTGAACGTACGCATGGGTGTGAACCATTTTGCACAAGTGAACGCCTCGGATATCCGCGTGAGTTGCACCTATTCGTCCAACCGCACGGACCAGATGGCTGTAGAATTGAAGTATACCAATCCTTATATCACTTCCGCATGGGTTTATCCGGGAGTGGTGGAATTTATTATTGAACAATGAAAAAGATTCAAATGGTGGACCTGCAGACCCAGTATCTGCGGATCAAACAGGATATAGACGCCGGCATCCAAGAGGTGATTGATTCGGCCGCATTTATCAAAGGACAGAAAGTGAAGGATTTCCAGACTCATCTGGAGGCCTACACCGGTGCCAAACACGTGATCCCTGTGGGAAACGGTACAGACGCCCTGCAGATAGCGCTCATGGCGCTGGGACTCAAACCCGGCGACGAGGTGATCACCCCTACCTTCACCTTCATCGCTACGGCGGAGGTGGTAGCCCTTTTGGGATTGACACCGGTAGTAGTGGATGTGGAGTGGGAAACGATGAATATGGATATCGAGTCCGTTCGTCGCGCCATCACTCCGCGTACCAAAGCGATCGTACCGGTGCATCTCTTCGGCCAGTGCGCGAACATGGAAGCACTGATGCAGATCGCCCGTGAGCATGATCTCTATATCGTGGAGGACGCATGTCAGGCAATTGGCGCCAAATACACTTTCGCTAACGGCGAGACCAAGCAGGCAGGCACGATCGGTACGATCGGTTGCACCTCTTTCTTCCCCTCGAAGAACTTAGGCTGCTACGGCGACGGCGGTGCGCTCTTCACCAACGACGATGCTCTGGCGGATCGTATCCAGGCGATCGCCAATCACGGGTGCCGCGTACGGTACCATCATGACGAGATAGGCGTCAACAGCCGTCTGGACAGCATCCAAGCGGCAGTATTGGACGCCAAGCTGCCCCATCTGGATGAGTATATCGCTGCGCGCCAGAAAGCCGCCGCGTATTACGACGAAGCATTCCGCGGATGCGACCGGCTGCTGATCCCGGGACATGAAGCCCACTCCACCCATGTGTATCACCAATACACGCTGCGCGTAGCGGGTGCCGACCGCGACCAGCTCCGCGAGAGATTAGCAGAACGCGGTGTGCCGGCAATGATCTATTATCCCGTGCCGCTGCACCAGCAAAAGGCTTACCTCGACCCCAGATACAAAGACGGCGATTTCCCCGTAGCAGAGCGTCTGGCAAGCTGCGTGCTGTCGCTGCCGATGCATACGGAACTGGACGAGGAACAACTTGCGTATATCACTTCTAACGTATTGGAGGCAATCCGTTAAACTGTTAAACCGTTAAACTGTTAAGCCGTTATGCAGAAAGTCGGACTACAACAAAACCTGACGCAGACGACCAAGCTGACGCCTGCCCAGATCCAAGTCATCCGTATGATCGAAGTGCCTTCGATTGAGTTAGGCCAACGCATCAACGAGGAGTTGCAAGAGAACCCTGCCTTGGAGGAGGGGCTGGACGAACCGGCTGCGAACGAGACAGAGGAACTGGATGCGTTCGACGAAGGTTATATGCCGGACGACGGGTATGACGACGGTCGCCAACGCGACCCGCTGCAGAACGAGGACTTCAACTACGAGCAGTACGTATCCGACGACGAGACACCGAGTTACATGACCCAGCAAGCCTATAACCCTTCGGATGAAGACCGCCGCGAAGTACCTATCATCGGAGGCAGCAGTCTGATCGAGGAACTCAAAGCGCAGATATACCTCACAAAGATGACCAAACCGCAGCGTCACATCGCCAAATGGGTGCTGGGTAACATCGATGACGACGGCTATCTGCGACGCACGACGGAGCAGCTTGTGGATGATATCATGTTCCAGGAGCAGCTCACCGTCACGGACGAAGAGATGGAGGACATCGTTCGTCAGATCAAGGAGTTCGACCCTCCCGGCATCGCCAGTGCCAACCTGCAGGAGTGTCTGCTCAAGCAGTTGGAGGTTAAACCCGAGACACCGGCCGTTGCATTAGCCAAGACGATCCTCAGCCAGTATTTTGATGCATTCTCCAAGCACCATTTCGACAAGATCATCCAGCGTATCGGCTGTACCAATGAAGCTTTCCAAGAGGCGGTGCAGGAGATCATGCATCTTAATCAGAAACCTGCGAACGCTTTCACCGGTTCTGTCTATGAGACGCAGCGCGAGACGATCATTCCTGATTTCAGCATTGAGGAACGGGACGACGAACTCTTCGTAGTGCTCAACACCGGCGATATACCGGAGTTGCATGTGAGCCGCGAGTACACAGAGATGCTTGCCGAATACAGCGCGATGCCGCAGGACAAAGAGGTGCGCAAAGCCACCTCGTTCATCAAGCAGAAGATCGATGCCGCGCGGTGGTTTATCGATGCTATCAAGCAGCGCAATGAGACTCTGATGAAGACGATGACGGCTATCCTGCGATTCCAATACGATTTCTTCCTGGACGGCGAGGAGACGAGTCTCAAACCGATGGTGCTGCAGGACATCGCCGACCGCACCGGATACGATGTATCAACCATTTCGCGGGTAAGCAACAGCAAGTATGTGCAGACCCGCTTCGGCATCTATCCGCTCAAATACTTCTTCTCCGAAGCAATGACCAATGCCGAAGGAGACGAGGTATCCACCAGAGAGATCAAGAAGATTCTGCAGGAGTGCATCGCGGCAGAGGATAAACGTAACCCGCTGACGGACGAGCAACTGATGGAGGTGTTAGGGAGACATGGCTACCCCATCGCCCGCCGCACTATCGCCAAATACCGTGACCTGTTAGGCATCCCCGTTGCGCGGATGCGTAAGACCTTATGAAACAAGCACTTGACATAATCGCCCGAATCATCAGCATCGTCTGTTATCCGCTCTTCATCCCCACATACGGGATGGCGCTTTTCTGCTACGCCTATTCGGTGCAGGTGCATGCCCTCCCCATGGTATGGACGATCGTTGCGACCACAGGTACACTCGTGCTGACCTGCATACTCCCCCTCTCCGCCATCGGTATTCTGATGCTCAAAGGGAAGGTGAAAGACATTCAGATCGAGAATGCACGAGAACGCACAGCACCGTACTTATACGCTACAGTAGGTTTCGGCTTCTGGAGTTATCTGGTGATCGCTATCCTGCAGGCTCCGCTGCCGATCAAGATGGTGAGCATCGGCGCTACAGCAGCTATCGGAATCGTGATGATCATCAACCGGTGGTGGAAGATCAGCGCCCACATGACCGGTATCGGCGGACTGATCGGCGGATGGGTGAGTTACTATATCAGCATCGGTATGGTGCCTTCGTGGAGCACTATCGGCGTATGGATGACCGGTAGCCTTGTTGTAATGTACGCGCGTCTGCGCCTGAATGCACACACGGGCGCACAAGTGGCCGCAGGCTGGCTCTTGGGTACGGCATGTACTTGTGTCCCTTATTGTATCATGACTTATGCGGCATAATTTTCGGACATATATACTATTCTTTTGCTTGGTTCTGAGTCCGGGTATCCAAGCGCAGACACTGAGTCCGGAAGCGCAGATCTCGCTGCTGACCTGTGCGCCCGGGAAAGAGTTGTACGCGCGCTACGGACATACCGCCATCCGTGTGCTGGACGAACCGAACGACATAGATATCGTGTTCAACTATGGTATCTTTGATTTCAACACCGACCATTTCTATTGGAAGTTCGTTCGCGGCGAGACCTGGTATGAGTTAGGCGCGACGCCTTACGATTGGTTTATGTACGAATACAAGCGGGATAAACGCCCCGTATATGAACAAATATTGAATCTCACCCCGGAACAACAGAATCTCTTGTGGGACAAGCTCGTGGAGAACTATCGTCCGGAGAACCGCAAGTATCTGTATAATTTCGTTTTCGACAACTGCGCTACACGCCCATACCAACTTATAATAAGTGTATTAGGAGATTCTATCGTCTCGGATTATGACGGCTATACCTGTCAGACATACCGTGATTTTATTAGTCACTATACAGGACAACACACATGGGCAAATGCAGGAATCAACCTGTTGTTTGGTCCCAAAGCCGACCGGCCTATGACAAACGGACAGCGGCTTTTCCTCCCCGAAGAACTAATGTATTATATTCAGTATGCTCACTCTTTGGACGGCATCCGCTTGATAAAACATAGTGACATTGGTCCCTTCAAGGTTATCCACACGCCGTGGTATGCCACTTGGGAACTCGGTCTGGTGCTATATTTCCTTGCTGTGTTGGCAATGAGTATAATAGACCGGATTCGCGGAAAATGGAGTTGGTGGGTGGAGCTTGCCGCAGGTATTCCCTACCTTGTATTACTATTGATTGTAACATTTCTTACATTCTTTTCCTGCCATCCTTTGGTAGGTTTTGGGTGGAGACTGTTTATTATTCCTTTGACACACTTATGCGCAAGATTAGTATATATTATTCGTTGGTGACCGGTTTATTGGCAGGCACGATCAGTCTCTATGCGGCGCCGCGGCTAACGATCGTGGCTGTTGTGGACGGACTGACGGAAGAAAACCTGACGACGCTTCGTCCGTTCTGGCAGAAAGGGGGCTTACGCACCCTGAGCGAAGAGGCTTTCCAGACGACAATCACCTATCCTCATCTGGTGTATGGCGGTAACGAGACGACCGCCACGCTGGTCTCCGGCACTACGCCGGACCGGCATGGATATGCCATGGATGCTTATTTCTCGCGCCGTGACCGTCAGATTCATCCGATGCTGGAGGACGAGAGCGTACGAGGGATCGGCAGTCCGCTGCATATATCCTCGCAGGCACTGCTCTCGCAGACCATCACCGACCGGCTACGGATGCGTTATCCGGCGGCAAAGATCTACGCGGTCGGTATCCAACCTCAGACAACCGTTCTGTTAGCCGGTCACGCAGCCAACGCTTGCTGCTGGATCGACAGCGAGAGTCTGAAATGGGCTGCTACCGCCGCCTATGAAGAAGGTATGGCGAATGCCGCCTTTGATCAGAACCGCAGTGAGCGCATTGCTGCTTTGGCGATGCGCCAATGGACACCGCGGATGGATATACCGGCATACACCGCTGCTACCCCGCAGGAGCAGAAGAAAGGCTTCAGTTATGAGGTGAAAGATGTTCTTACCCATTCGCCGGAAGCCAACACGCTGGTGATCGAACTGGCATTAGCCATCCAAGAGAGCGAACAAATGGGAGTGGATATCACGCCAGACCTGATCATGATGCATCTCAATACCATCAGTCCGAAAGCCACATCCGACCGCATTGCCAGCGCCGAGCAAGAGGATATATACCTGCGGCTGAACCAAGATCTGGGATTCCTGATGGAGCAGCTTGACCGCCGTATAGGACGAACGAACTACCAGATCCTTGTGGTTGGACGGCCGGTTTTAGGCACCGATGCAGAGACGATGAATAACATCCATATGCCGATCCGCCATTTCAATGCCGACCGCGCCGCAGCCCTCACCGGCACGTATCTGATGGCACTCTACGGTCATGAGCGATGGGTGGACGGCGTATACGGCAACTCGATCTTTCTCAACCGTTCGCTCATTGAGCAGAAACGGCTGAACCTCGAGACGATCCAACGCCAGGTAGCGAACTTCCTAATGGATTTTGAGGGTGTGCAGATCGCGATGCCAAGCCATGAAGCAATCTATGATCCGCTTCTGAGACATTCCCAGAGCAAACGGAGCACAGGCGATGTGCTCTATCTGCTCCAACCCGGCTGGCGCCTCATGCAGGATGAGAATACTACTATCGACCACGTTATCGATGAGAACCCCTCCTCTCCCCTACTGCTATGGAGCGGCACTTTACGCTCTATGCCGCAGGGACAACCGGACGCCACCGATGTAGCCGACCTATTGTTCTAAGAACGGGTCCGAACAAACAGACCATACACAAACAGACACAATATAAAACACTAAATAACATTATGGTATTTCACGAGATTAAAGTTAATTATGAGCGCCAGACAGGCGAAGACAACCCCGGTAAGGTAAAAGAGATCTATCTGATCGACGGCGCTGTCAGTTTTGCAGATGCGGAGAACTGCCTCATGGAGGAGATCAAGCCTTTTGTCTTCGGCGACTGCGAGGTACAGACCTGCAAGCGTTCCCAGTATTTCGAGGTTTTCCCGAACGAAAGCGGAGCGTACTGGTATAAAGCACGCGTAGAGATGATTACGATCGACGGCGAGAAAGAGACACGTAAGAACGTAGCGGTGCTGGTTCAAGCCAACACGCTGGACGACGCTGTCTTCGCCCTCAAGCAAGCAGTCACATCCTATGATTGCGAGATGATCTCCATCGCCAAGACCGCTATCGTTGATATCCTCCACGCCGTACAATAATGCCGCTTCAGTTTGACATACGGGCGATCATCCGGAAGGCTGCACCGAAAGCCAAGGTGCCCTCTTTCGTTGTGCGATATCTGGAGCATATTACGCATGTGAAGCAGATGAACGCCTTCCTGCGCAAATATCCGGACAAGCGCAACTATGAGTTCATCCGTCTGGTGCTCAGCGAGGAGCTTCATTGTACCGCTACGATCAGCGGCACGGAGAATATTCCTACGGACGGCAGACCTGTGATCTTTGTCTCCAATCACCCATTGGGCGGATTGGACGGAATGATCATCGCCGAACTGATCCATTCCAGCCGTGCGGAGAGTCATCGAACGCTTCGCGTGATCGTCAATGATCTGCTGATGCATATGGAGCCGCTTGCGGAGCTATGGGCTCCTGTGAGCAAACTCGGCCGTTTCACCAAAGAGCAAGCCGCCGAGCAGCAACAGATGTGGGAATCGGAGACCGATGTGCTCACTTTCCCCGCCGGCGCATGCAGCCGTCTGCAGCGGATCAACCATAAATGGCAGATACAGGATCTGGAATGGCAGAAGAATTTCGTCCAGCGCGCAAAGGAATACCGACGCGATGTAGTGCCCATCTATTTCGAGGGACGCAACAGCCGGTTCTTCTACGCCTTAGCGTATATCCGCAAACTGCTGAAGATCAAACTCAATATAGAGATGCTATACCTCGTGGATGAGATGTACGGCGCGTACGGCAAGCATTTCCGCGTGCATGTGCTGCCGCCTATCCCATATTCCACATTCGATGCCTCCCGTTCTCCCAAAGAATGGGCTAATTACGTAAAATCAATTGTATATGAAACCAATCATACCTCCTGTTGAGACCTCATTGCTCCTCAGCGAGTTAGAAGGTCATCTGCTCCGTCCGTCCAACAAGGCGGACAATCTCATCTATGATATCACCTCCCATGAGTGCCCGAACGTAATGCGCGAAGTCGCGCGTCTGCGTGAGATCAGTTACCGTGACGGCGGCGGCGCAACCGGCAATGAGATGGATATCGATGAGATGGACACGATGGCCAAGCCGTACCACCAACTCATCGTATGGGATCCCGATAACAAACAGATCATCGGTGGCTACCGCTATCTCTTCGGATCAGAAGCCGAGATACGCAACGGGCAACCGTTTATCACATCGGCGCACCTCTTCCATTACTCGGAGCGGTTCATCCGTGAGTATCTGCCACACACGATCGAGTTCGGCCGCGCATTCGTACAACCGATGTACCAGAAACGCGAGATGGGTATGAAAGCGCTCTTTGCACTCGATAACATCTGGGACGGCATCGGAGCATTATTCCATAACCATCCCGAGTTGAGATGGATGATCGGCAAGGTAACGATCTATCCGGACTATAACGAGACGGCACGCGAACTGATCTACGAGTACCTGCGCCGCTATCACACAGGCGAAGAAGGGCTGTTTGCGCCCTATCATCCATTCGTGTCGCAGCCGTTGCATTCCGAGGGAGAGAAAGGCTACCCCTTCAAAGGGACTGATCCGCAAGAGAACTATCATATTCTCCAACGCGCAGTGCGTGAACAGGGAACGGTGGTTCCGCCTATGTTCTCGGCGTATCTCAATCTTACCAATGATCTCCAGTTCTTCGGCAATGCCGTCAATGACGAACTGGCGAATGTGTATGAGACAGGTATCATGGTGGATTTGGAGACTGTTTATCCGGAGAAGAAAGAACGCTATATCACACCGTATATCAAATGGCTGGAGACGCAGCAATGAGTTATTCATCCGCACATATTACCGAAGCCCTGGCGCAGATCCGTTCCACTATTCCCGAGACGGTGACGCTGGTGTGTGTCAGCAAATACCAGCCTCTTGAAGCGATCGAGGCAGCATACGGTGCCGGCGAACGGCATTTCGGCGAAAGCAGAGTGCAGGAACTCAAGCAGAAAGCAGCAGCTCTGCCGGCTGATATCCATTGGCATTTCATCGGTCATCTGCAAACCAACAAAGTGCGTGATCTGCTGAAACTGAGGCCGTACCTTATCCATTCGGTGGACTCAATCCGACTGCTGGAAGCGATCAATGACGAAGCCGCCAAACTCGGAGTCATTCAAGATATATTATTAGAGGTACACGTAGCGCGCGAGGAGACCAAATCCGGTTTCACGCCTGAAGAGCTGTCAGCCGTCAGCTGTCAGAAATCAGAAACCAGCTGTCAGCCGTACCCGAATGTGCGTATCCGCGGTCTGATGACGATGGCTACCAATACTGACGATGAAGCCGAAATACGGCGGTGTTTCCTTCTAACGGCAGGCCTAGCGAACGGCCTAACCTGCAAATCCGGTATCAGCGATACCGGCGGGATCATTCTCTCCATGGGTATGAGCGATGACTACCGGATCGCGATCGAATGCGGCGCAACGATGGTACGCATCGGTTCGTCTATCTTCGGCGAGAGGGATTACCGGAAGCCGGAGGTCTCTGTTCCACAGGTCCCAACGATACGCGCAGTGTTTTTTGACCAAGACGGCGTGCTCTTCGACTCTATGCCTATCCATGCGCGGTCATGGGAGATAGCAATGAAAGAGAACGGTCTGCCGTTCACAGCCGAACAGACCTACCGCAACGAAGGGCGTACCGGTGCATCCGTCATCGACGAAGCGCACCGGTTGGTATATGGTACACCTGCGCCGCAGGAGCTGATAGAGAAGATCTATACCGCCAAATCCGATTATTTCAATCAATTCACGGGTGGCAAGTTACCGTCTCTCATCCCCGGCATCCGAGAGGTACTCTCTTTCCTGCATGCGAAAGGCGTGCAATGCCGTGTAGTGACGGGTTCGGGTCAGCGATCGCTGCTTGACAACCTCAATACGACCTTTCCGGGGATCTTCAGCGGCTTTGTCACCGCTTTCGATGTGAAGCACGGCAAACCCGATCCGGAGCCGTACCTCAAGGCATGGCAAGACAGCGGTTTCAGCAAAAGCGAATGTGCCGTGGTGGAGAATGCGCCGTTAGGCGTACGCGCCGGAAAAGCCGCAGGACTCTTCACAATCGCCGTCAACACAGGCCCTCTACCCGACTCCGCCCTGCTTGAAGAAGGAGCCGACAAGGTATTCCCGAACATGACCGGCCTTTTAGAGTGGCTGCAGAACCAAATCGATTAAACGCTTTATAACCTATATGATTACATTTATTATTGCATTAGTTACTCTCGTCATAGGATTTTTCACCTATGGAGTACTGGTAGAGAAGATCTTCGGTGTAGAGCCGGAGCGTAAGACCCCTGCCTTGACCAAGACAGACGGAGTGGATTTCGTGCCTATGTCGCCCTGGCGTATCTTCCTGGTACAGTTTCTTAATATCGCCGGTCTGGGTCCGATCTTCGGAGCGATCATGGGTATCTTCTTCGGCCCTGCCGCTTTCCTCTGGATCGTGTTCGGAACGATCTTTGCCGGCGGAGTGCATGATTATCTGAGCGGCATGATCTCCATCCGCAAGGGGGGTGTCTCGCTGCCGGATATCGTAGGAGACGAATTGGGCAAAGGCACAAAAGCGTTTCTGCGTGTTCTGAGTCTGGTGCTGCTGATCCTGCTGACAACTACATTCCTGAGCGGTCCTGCCTCCCTGCTGCAAGGCTTGGCGGGATTAGGAACGCTGGATTTTCACGGTCATCTCATTCCTATCGTATGGGTGCTGATCATCTTTGCCTATTATGCTTTGGCAACAGTACTTCCGGTAGACAAACTGATCGGCCGTTTCTATCCGATCTTCGGCGGTATTCTGCTTTTCATGGGTTTAGGTATCATGGTAGTGATGCTCGGCTGGCATGGAAGTGAGATGCCGGAGGTGTTTGACGGCTTGCAGAACCGTCAGACGAACGGTTTACCTCTCTTCCCGATGATGTTTGTCAGCATTGCGTGCGGTGCTATCTCGGGTTTCCACGGGACACAGAGTCCGATCATGGCGCGCTGCGTGACCAATGAACGTCAGGGCCGCTGGATCTTCTATGGAGCAATGGTAGCCGAAGGTATCTTGGCGCTGATATGGGCAGCCGCAGCCGGTACGTTCTTCGCATCGCCGGAGAACGGCTATGACGGTATCGCGGGTCTGCAGGAGTTTGCGGCAGCGCACAAGGGCGAGAACATCGCAGCGCTGATGATTGATCTGGTGAGCCGCAGCTGGTTAGGTACTATAGGAGGAATCCTTGCGATCATCGGTGTTATTGCAGCTCCTATCACAAGCGGCGACACGGCACTTCGTTCCGCACGACTGATCGTAGCCGATTATTTCCATCTCGACCAGCGCCCGATCCCGAAGCGTCTTGTCATCGCCTTCCCTCTTTTCCTGTGCGTGTTCGGCATGGTGTTTGTGGATTTTGAGGTCGTATGGCGTTATTTCGCATGGACCAACCAGACCCTCGCCGTGTTCACGCTATGGGCAGGCACGATCTGGCTGTACAGGAAGAGCCATCAGCCGTCAGCCATCAGCCGTCAGTCATCTTACCGTTTCGGTTATCTGATCGCGCTGGTGCCGGCGCTGTTTATGACAATGGTATGCACAAGTTATATCGTCATTGCAAAAGAGGGTCTGAATATCGCGCCGGAGCTGCGGTGGATCGGTTATGCCGTTGCCGGATTAGTAACCATCGGCTGTCTGTCCGGATTTATCGGCTGGGCAAGAAAGCATAGAAAGTAAAAAGACCGCGGCAGAGCCGCTCAAAGCAGAAAGACAAACGGGTAAAGTGATTAAGGAAGCGAAATATATTATCTCCTCTCCTGATGTGAAGGATTGTCCGCAAAGCGGGCTACCGGAGTATGCGTTTATCGGACGCAGCAATGTCGGCAAATCAAGTCTGATCAATATGATTTGCCATAATCCGAAGCTCGCCAAGACGAGTCAGAAGCCGGGTAAGACGCTGCTGATCAACCATTTTTCAGTCGAAAGTCAAAAGTCGAAAGACCGCAGCGAAGCTGCTCAAAGACAGGAATGGCATTTGGTGGATCTGCCGGGTTACGGGTATGCGCAGGCAGGACAGAAGCAACGCGACGCGCTCAAGCGTATGATCGAGCGTTACTGCCTTATGCGTGAGCAGTTAGTGTGTCTCTTTGTGCTCATCGACTGCCGTCACGAGGCGCAGAAGATCGATCTGGAGTTCATGGCATGGTTAGGCGAGAACGGCGTGCCTTTTGCGATCGTGTTCACGAAGGGCGACAAGTTAGGCCGCGTGCGGTTGCAGGAGAACATAGAGGCGTACAGGAAACGGCTGCTGGAAGAATGGGAAGAGCTGCCGCCGGTATTCGTCACTTCCTCCGAGACAGGCCTCGGCGGAGAGGAGCTGACGGCATATATTGAGGAACTGAACCAAAGCGTGCAATCTTAAAAATCGTACATTTTTTGCATACGGCTTTACCACGACTTGCCCTCGACATGACCACGACATTAACAGCACTCGCCATATAATGGGTAAAATCTTAAAAATAGTAAACTTTTGTCTGCTGTGCGCATGCAGCCTCTACAGCTATGCACGGACGGCGCGGATCTACGGCTATGTCGTGGATCAGGACAACGTAGGTATCGAGCTGGCGAACGTAGCGGTACTCAACACGGATCGTCCTGTAGGCACGGCGACGAACAAGAACGGCTATTACGAACTTCTTCTGGACCAGACCGACACGGTTGTCCTCTCCTTCTCGATGGTAGGTTATACCGCCGTCCAGCAGCGGATCTTCGACCTGCGAGAAGTGCTTAACATCAATGTGCAACTCCTTACCGACGAGCAGATGCTGAGTGAAGTAGAGGTGCGCGGCATCCGGCATACGCAGGGCACAATGGATTATATCGACGCCTCGGCAACGCGCGTGATGCCGGACGCTACAGGCGGATCGATAGAGAGCCTCCTGATCACCTTCGCAGGCGTGAGTCAGACCAACGAGCTCAGCAGCCAGTATAATGTCCGCGGCGGTTCGTTTGACGAGAACTCGGTTTATGTCAACGGCATTGAGATCCACCGCCCCCTGCTCATCCGCTCCGGGCAGCAGGAAGGACTTTCCTTCGTCAATCCCGAGATGGTGGACAATGTGCGGTTCTCCGCCGGCGGCTACGGTGCGCAGTACGGCGACAAGATGTCATCCGTGCTGGATATAACGTATAAGCGTCCTACGGCGTTTGAAGCAAGCATCAGCGCCAGTCTCTTAGGCGCACAGGTCTATGTGGGTCATGGCGACAGCACCTACAGCCAGATGCACGGTCTGAGGTACAAGACCTCCAAATACATGCTTGGCGGACTCGCCACCACCGGTAACTACCAGCCGACTTATGTTGACTACCAGACCTATATCACCTGGAAAGTGGGAAGCCGTCAGAAGTCAGCCGTCAGAAGTCAGCCATGGGAGATGTCATTCCTGGGCAACGTGAGCCAGAACGACTACCGCTTCACGCCCGACAGCCTCTCCGAGTCGTTCGGAGGTCAGAACGCCAAGAACCTCAGTATCTATTATGAGGGACAGGAGAAAGACCGTTTCCTCACGGCTTTTGCAGCGCTGAGCGCCAAAGGGAGGTATGAGCTTTCAGCCATCAGCGGTCAGCCGTCAGAAATAGAAATCGGTTTTGACGCCAGCGGTTTCTACACCGACGAGCGCGAGAACTTCGATATCACGGGCGAGTATGTGCTGTCCAACAAACCCTCGGAGGACATCAAAGAGGCTTTGGGCACCGGTATCTTCCATCAGCACGCACGTAACACCCTCTCCGCCGGCGTGATCAATCTGGCGCACCACGGCTCATGGAAACACGGAGCCAACACCCTCCAATGGGGCGTGAGCGGTCAGGCGGAGCTTTTCCGCGACCACATCAGCGAGTTCGAATGGCGGGACTCCGCCGGCTATTCGCTGCCGAACGACGGCCAGTCGATGGAACTCTATTACGCCATGCGCGGCGACAGTTCCATGCACTCCGCGCGCGTACAGGCGTACCTATTAAATATGCATAAATGGAACACCGGTTCGGGCCAGTGGATCCTTACCGTGGGCGGCAGACTCCAGTGGTGGAGCTGGAATAACGAAGTACTCCCTTCGCCCCGTGCGTCCGTCGAATGGATCCCGGGCTCCAAACGCGATCTGTGTCTGCGTCTCGCTACCGGTCTGTATTACCAGGCGCCGTTCTACAAGGAGCTGCGCGACACGCTCACCGATGATCTGGGCGTCACCCGCATCCGGCTCAACCGCGATCTCAAAGCACAGCGGTCCGTGCATGTCGTGCTCGGAGGCGATTATTATTTCCGCGCTTGGGGACGGCCGTTCAAATTCACGGCGGAAGGCTATTACAAGTATATCGACCGGATGGAGAGCTATACGGTGGACAATGTGCGTGTGCGCTATTCCGGCCGGAATGACTCGGAGGGTTTCGCAACGGGCCTGGATCTCAAGCTCTACGGCGAACTGGTGCCGGGTGCAGACAGCTGGATATCGTTCTCCACGATGATGGCGCGGCAACGGTTCCTCGGCTCCAACATATGGATCCCCAGTCCGCAAGAGCAGCGGTTCAATTTCTCCATGCTCTTCCAGGATTACATACCCCAGCTTCCCCAACTCAAATTCCACCTCAAGATGCAGTTCTCGGAGGGACAGCCCTATTATGCACCGCGGAATAACGAGGCCTGGGGACGCATGCCGACCTATAAACGCATCGATATAGGCGCCACCTATGTCTTCAACGCCCAGACGGCAAAATTCATGCGCGCGCCGTCCGCCAAACATGTCAAGCAATGGGCGATCCAGTTTGAGGTGTTCAACCTCGTGGGATGGCGTAATGTCAACTCGTATTTCTGGGTGGCAGACGCCTATGGCGCACAATGGGCAAGCCCGAACTACCTCACCGGCAGACGCTATAACCTCAAGATAACAGTCGATCTAAGATAACCGAACCAATGGCAAAAGATCCAATGACAAACGAACTAACCCCGATGATGAAGCAGTTTCGCGACATCAAGACCCAGTATCCGGATGCGATGCTGCTTTTCCGATGCGGCGATTTCTATGAGACCTACGCCGAGGATGCGGTGAAAGCGAGTAAGATTCTCAATATCACGCTCACCCATCGTTCCAACGGCGGCAGCACAGTTGCGCCGGCACTCGAGATGGCGGGATTTCCTTTCCACGCCCTCGACACCTATCTGCCCAAACTGGTGCGGGCAGGTCTGCGCGTAGCGATATGCGACCAACTCGAGGATCCCAAACTCGCCAAGAAACTGGTGAAACGCGGTGTGACCGAACTGGTCACCCCGGGCGTCAGCTATTCCGATACCACCCTCACCCAGAAAGAGAACAACTGGGTGGCATGTCTCCATTTCGACAAGCAGCACACGATCGGAGTAGCCTTTCTCGATATCTCTACGGGAGAGTTCGTTGCCGGTCAAGGCACCAGTGATTACATCGACAAACTCCTTACGAACTTCGCGCCAAAAGAGGTACTCTACCTGCGCGGACGCAAGGCGGAGATAGAGAACCTATTCGGCTCCAAATTCTTCACTTTCGAACTCGAAGACTGGATGCTTGTGGAGTCCACAGCCCGTGAGCGTCTGCAGAAACTATGGGGCGTATCATCGCTCAAAGGTTTCGGACTGGATAAGATGCCGGCAGGCGTGACCGCCGCAGGAGGCATACTCATGTATCTGGATATGACCCAGCATCTGCAGACCGGCCATATCCAGCATCTGAGCCGTATAGAGGAGGACAAATATGTATGGCTCGACCGCTTCACGATCCGTAATCTGGAGCTGTTAGGCGGTCAGACAGAGGAGAGCCGCACCCTCTTCGATATCATGGATCGCACGATCACGCCTATGGGCGGCCGTCTGCTCCACCGGTGGATGGCGTTCCCGCTCAAAGAGGTGCGCGCGATCCGTAACCGCCAGACAGTGGTCGAATATCTCTTCCGCCATCCCGAAGCGCGTGACACGATCCGGGAGGCGCTCAGCCAAGTTCAGGATATGGAGCGTATCGTCAGCAAGATCTCTACCGGCCGCATCGGTCCGCGCGAAATGGTGCAGCTCAGCCGCTCCCTGCGCGCCGTTGCGCCGATCAAAGAGGTCTGCACCCAAGCGACCGACAACCCCTATCTATCCCTTATGGGCGAACAACTCGATCCCTGTACCGAGATGCGCACCCGTATCGAGCATGAGATAGTGCCCGACCCGCCGTTGGCGCAAGGGCGACCAAATATCATCGCACGCGGCGTGGATACCGAACTCGACGAACTGCGCGCAATCCAGACGGACGGCAAGAACTACCTCCTCCAGATCCAGCAGCGCGAGATCGAACGAACCGGTATCCAGAGCCTCAAGATCGGCTATAACAATGTCTTCGGCTATTATCTGGAGGTGCGGAACACCTATCGCGACCAAGTGCCGCCGGAGTGGATCCGCAAGCAGACCCTTGTATCCGCCGAACGCTATATCACGGACGAACTCAAGGCCTATGAGGAGAAGATCACAACCGCCGAGGAGAAGATCCAGATCATCGAGAACCGCCTCTATCAGGAACTCATGCTCGCCCTCAGCGAGTGGGTGCCCCGGATGCAACTCGATGCGAATGTTCTCGCCCAGATCGACTGCTTGCTCTCGTTCGCTACCGTAGCGTCCGAGAACCGCTATGTGTGCCCCGATATCAACGACTCTCTTGTCATCGATATCCGCCAGGGACGCCACCCCGTCATCGAGCAGCAGCTCCCTCCCGGAGAACAGTATATCGCCAATGATGTGCTGCTCGATAACAACGGCCAGCAGATCATCATCATCACCGGTCCGAACATGGCGGGTAAATCCGCTCTCCTGCGCCAGACGGCACTCATCGTCCTCATGGCGCAGATGGGTTCGTTCGTGCCCGCCGAGAGCGCATCGATCGGTATTGTCGATAAGATATTCACACGCGTAGGTGCATCCGACAACATCTCGATGGGCGAATCTACCTTCATGGTGGAGATGAACGAAGCGGCAGCGATCCTCAATAACCTCTCCGAGCGTTCCCTGGTGCTCTTCGACGAACTGGGACGAGGCACCAGCACATATGACGGAATCTCTATCGCTTGGGCGATCGTTGAGTATATCCATGAGAACAAATGCCATGCCAAGACCCTCTTCGCCACCCATTACCATGAGCTCAATGAGATGGAGAAGACCTTCGATCGCATCCGCAATTATAATGTGTCGGTCAAGGAGGTGAACGGCAAGGTCATCTTCCTGCGCAAACTCGTCCGGGGAGGCAGCGAACACAGTTTCGGTATCCACGTGGCGGCACTCGCCGGCATGCCGGCTTCGATCGTCGAACGAGCCAATCATATTCTTGCCGACCTTGAGCAGGCAGCGAAAGCCGGCGATCTGGCAAAACCGATCGAGCATATAGGAGAGACACGCGAAGGAATGCAACTCTCGTTCTTCCAACTCGACGACCCCGTTCTGGAGCAGATCCGGGACGAACTGCAATCGCTCGACATCAATAATCTCACGCCTCTCGAGGCACTTAACAAACTATCGGAAATCAAACGACTTGTAGGAGAAAAATAACTATGAGACTTAAGAAACGATATATCCTTCGTGCGATCCTGATCCTGATCTGTATCACGATGGTAGCCGTAGGCGTCATTGCCGCCAAGCATTACTACCATCTCAAGATCAATAACTTCAGTTCCTATGACGGTCTGGAGCATTCCTATAATATCTATCCCGGCACCACGATTGACGAGGTACTGACGATGATGGAGGCGGATTACGATATTGGCAGCCGTCAGGACTTCATGCTCCATTCGCGCCTCATGCGTTTCAATTATCCCGAGACCGGACATTACACCTTCGAGCCCACCCTCGGTAACCGCGAGGTGATCAACCGCCTGCGTCTGGGTCACCAGACACCCGTGAAGATCACATGGAACAACTCTGTTTTCACCCGTGAGCAACTGGCGGGCAAAGTCACCTCCAATCTCATGATGGATAGCACTACCCTCCTCGCCTATCTCGAGAATGAGGAGTTCCTCGCCCGGTACGGTCTCAATAAGGAAACCAGCCGGTGCCTCTTCATCCCCAACACCTATGAGGTCTATTGGACCATCACGCCCGAACAACTCTTCGAGCGAATGGGAACAGAATACGAGGCATTCTGGAATGACGAACGGAAAGCCAAAGCGGAGCGGCTCGGTCTCACGCCTATTGAGGTGGACATCATCGCATCCATCATCGAAGGTGAGAGCCGGAACAAAAAAGAACTGCCGATCATCGCCAGCCTCTATCTCAACCGCGTGAGGAAAGGAATGCCGCTCCAGGCCTGCCCGACGATCAAATACGCACTCGGAGATTTCAAACTCAAGCGTATTCTCTATCGCCATCTTCAGGTCGATTCGCCCTATAACACCTATAAGAACCCCGGTCTCCCCCCCGGACCGATCCGCTGCGCCGCACCGCAATCGATTGATTTTGTGCTCAATGCGCCTCAAACCGATTACCTCTTCATGTGCGCCAATCCGGCGCTGGACGGCACCCATATCTTCTCCTCCTCGTATAGCTCACATGCCGCCGCCGCCATGCAGTACCGCCATACGATGGATACGATTCATTGGTAAAAAAAATGAACAGATGGTAAATGAACAGATTCTAAATTCCCCGGATATCCGCCTCATCGAGTGCGAGAATAAACCGCGCGTCATCCAGCGCCATCTCTCCGACTGCCGCGAGGAGAGACGCCCCTATGTGTTCATCACTTCTACCATGACCGTCAAACCGCTGCGGAGACTGCTGGTTCCTGTGTCGATGCTGGAAGAAGAGACCTACAAGGCGGAGATATGCACCTATCTCGCCCGAAAAACCGGCGCCCATATCATCCTCCTGCAGGCGAACGACTACGGCTCCCATGCCCGTCAGAATGTCAACCGCTTCGTCACCCATATACGCGCCATCAGCGATAAAACAGGCATCCCCATCTCCTATGAGATTGCGCAGGCACGCAAGGACTCTTTCTCGCTCATGCAGGAAGCTTCGGAACGCCAAAGGGATTTTCAGCACGACCTGCTCATCCTTACCGCCAGCCGCGATTACGGATTAGACGATATTCTCTTCGGTCCGCCAGAGCGAAAAGCGATCCAACGAGCCTTGGTTCCTGTCATGCTCGTCAATCCCCGCGAAGATCTATTCTCGCTCTGTGACTGACATTTTGCTAAGTCTGTTTTACAATTTTTAGTTTTTTGACACTTTTTTTGAAAAATATTTGGTCAATTCGTCAAAAAGCAGTACTTTTGCACCGTGTTTTTCATGGTATTAGATTTAAGGTTAAATGAAAAGGTTGGGTTGTCGTGAGACAACCTTCTTTTTTTGTACCTTTTGTATTCACCTTCTTTTGCTTTTTTTTACTTTTTTTTCTAAAAAATGCAAAAAAATTTGCGTATATCAAAAAAAAGCAGTACCTTTGCACCCGCAATTTGGCAAGCACGCCATTTTTTCGTGTCTGAGACATGAAGGAGAGATGGGTGAGTGGCTGAAACCAACAGTTTGCTAAACTGTCGTACTCGTAAGGGTACCGGGGGTTCGAATCCCCCTTTCTCCGCAAACAAAAGAAACGATTTGTCTGTCTGAGTTTACTCAAGCAAGCAAATCGCTTTTTTTGTTTGCAAGATTTGCGTATGTCGCAAAAAAACACTATCTTTGCACCCGTAAAAACACGCATATATGAAAGTTCTTCTGATCAACGGCAGCCCCCGTAAAAGCGGCAACACATTCTCCGCCCTCTCGCAGATCGCCCGGACTCTGCAGGCGGATGGTATCGACTCCGAGATCGTATGGATCGGAAATAAGCCTGTCCGCGGCTGTGTCGCTTGCGGCACCTGCAAATCGAAAGCCGACGGACGCTGCGTCTTCGACGACGATGTATGCAACGCCATCTCTGCCAAGTTCGCCGAGGCAGACGGTTTTGTCTTCGGTTCGCCGGTCTATTACGGCCAACCCAACGGTGCCCTACTCGCGATCATGCAGCGTGCATTCTTCAGTAATGGAGCCAATGTCCAAAACAAACCCGCTGCGGTCGTCACTATCTGCCGTCGCGGAGGTGCCACTGCTGCGTTCGAAGCCCTCCAGATGCCTCTCCAGATGATGAACATGCCGGTTGCCACTTCCCAGTATTGGAATATCGCATACGGCCGTGAACCCGGTCAGGCGGAACAGGATACCGAAGGAATGCAGACTATGCGTACTCTTGCGCATAACTTGGCGTGGATGCTCCGTGGTCTGAGAGGCGAAAACGCCCCTGCTCTTCCTGCACGCGAAGAATGGCAACCCATGCACTTCATCCGCTAACCGCGCGCGTCACATGACGCTTGGTAGGATCGTATTCCCACGGGCTGAGAATCAGCACACGCCCAGCGGCGACAATATCGAACAAGCCGTCACTCGGCTTGTAATAATCGCCAAAGCCGTTATCCGCGATATAGATGATAGGATGCTCCTCCGCCAGAAGAACCACCATCACCTTCGCGTTCGGCAAATGGATTCTTTTTTCCTTTTTACCCAAAGGTCAACATTGGACTATTTCCCAATGACCGTTTTTGTTTGCTCCTATACGGCGGATAAGATTTTTCTCACGCAACGAAGCAAGTAGCCGCTCGGCTTGTCGTGTAGTAATACCTAACAACTGACCTATTTTGACTGCGGAAAGCGAAGCGTCGGCACGCAAGGCGTCTAATACCCGTTGCTCGTTTATACCGACATTTATACCGACATATATACCGACATTGTCAGTCACTCTTTGCTGCTCTTGTATCGTTTGGAGAATGCACTTGAGCATAAAGACGATAAAGTCTGTGCTGTCTCCCTTTGCGTCCGATTGGGCGATTGCTTGGTAATATTCCTGCTGATGCTTTTTTACTATTGTCTCTACCGGAAGCCAAGCAAAGATACCTTTCCATCGGCTCAGCAGTAGTGTCTGCCAGTAGCGTCCCATGCGGCCATTACCGTCCATGAACGGATGGATAAACTCAAACTCATAATGAAACACACAACTGCTTACAAGCGGGTGAGTTTTTGTTTGTTTGATCCAAGCAAAGAGATCTGCCATCAATGTAGGCACGCGGTCAGCAGATGGTGCAACATGAATACACTTGTCGCCATCAAAAACGCCGACACTGCCTTTACGGTAATGCCCGGCATTCTCCACCAGATCAGTCATCATCAAGCCATGCGCACGGAGCAAATCGGATTCAGAATACGCGTCTAATTGCAGCATCAATTGGTATGCTTGCAGCGCATTCTTAACCTCTTGTATCTCATCGGGAGCACCTAATACATGCTTGCCGTCGATGACGTCCGTCACTTGTTGCAGCGACAGACTATTGTGCTCAATTGCCAAAGAGGAATGGATGGTCTTTATTTGGTTCTCTTTCCGGAGCATAGGTGATGGCATACGCTCTCCAAGGAGCGCATTCAATGTGCCTATCTGCTCTGAGATCTCAGAGACCAGATGCAAAATCTCATCTGTTACTGTAAATGGCGGTGTGTACATATATATGTTGTGATTAACAGATTGTCCAAATAGCGACTAAGGCTAATAATCTACACTCTTATTTGATTAGAAATAAGTTTTGTCATTTGATGCCATATTGGCTATTAATAGCGGACAAATATCCGTTATTAAATCCTCTATAGCATTTATTGCCGTTTGTTCTATTTTCTTGGATGGTATCATTATTAGTTCATTTCAGCAACTCTGCAAAATCCGTCCAATCTGAACGGTTCTTCTCTATTGGTATATAAATATCTTTCTGATTAATATACCACAAGCCATCCCATTTTTCAACTATACCGCCTACATACCGGAATAACTTAGATTTCTCGTTCAGTTCATGCAACTTGCATTGTAATGACTCTGCCTTATCTTTTGTCTCATTGATGGTTGCAGTAATACCTTCTTTAGTATCGAAAATGCCAAGTAGCCCTTTCCCGTTTTCATAATTACGGAATTTGACAAGCCAATCCGGATAAAATATACGGTCTTTACCATTTGTAGAATCGGTATATTTGAACCCTAAGGCTTCTTTTCCTGTTCCGTTTTTAAACCACCATTCAATTTTATTCGCGTTACGCTCAAGATACGTTATGAAGTCCACTTCATTTTCGCGACCTCTGTATTTCTCAAGCAAACGGAATGGTTGCACAATACTTAATGCAGAAGGGCTAAACTCTTTCATGTCATCCGTAAAGGCATACTGCGATTTGATAACAAAAGTGGTAGCAGCTTGCTCGGCCAATTTTCTCATCTTTGCTTCTATAGTCTTGTCGCGCAACGGTAAATAATCTATAAGGGCCTGTGTAATGGCACGTTTGAAAACGCTATTTCCACCTTTGTTCAAGTCACGAAGGAAAATTTTATAGCGTTGCACATCAGTATATGAAGGCAGAGCTATTTTGAACCATTGGCGCATTGCCTCTTTGAATGGTCCCCAGGAACGTGCGATATTACCTATCTTTGCATTATCTTCTGTCTGTTCACCTAAAGTTACATAACATTTCCATGCAAATTCTTTTTCTGCATCATTGTCTGACACTTCCTGTTTGACCGTGTTTCCGCTATCATTATCAACGTCGTTGTCATAATTGATAAATCGAGCATTAACAAGCACATCCCGTTCTAAATAAGGATTTGGGTCTATACCATTTTTTCGGAGTAAGTCCTTTTGTTGGTCTATAGAAAGAATAACTTGCGGATCTACGCCAAAATAGCGGTTCATTGAATTTAGAAAACTCGTCTGGAAATCGCTTACACGGCCTACATCTCCATAGTCACCACGAGATTGGAAATCACTTTTCAACACAGGGTCTATAACCATGTCCGTATCTCTATATCCCGCCGCAGTTGCTGTCAGTTGCTGAACAAATGACATGATTTCTTCGGTTGCCTGACCTGTTCCGACTACATCTCCATATCCGGAAAACAAATCTCCCAAACTCTCTTGCACTTTCTTCTTCAATTCATTGGATTTGTTTTCTATAGCTTCCTTGCGTTTATGATAATCGGTTTCCGTTCTTGCAATTTGTGCTATTTCCGCCGATTTAGTCTGTGCCTCTGGAAGAACTTGTTTTAGAACCTCTTGAACTTTAGTGGTATTTTCTTGTTCAAAGCCGATGGTGTGCTGAATTGTAGTTGCCACATCTTCAACAAACTGAACTGTCGCAAACTGGAGTAATTGCGGCGTTCTCAATTTGGAGACTTCCGTTTTCGGTTTATTCTCTCCTTGTGTATGAGGATTTTGCACCTCATTGCGACGATAGTTCGTATAAAGGTAACCTATACGCAATGTAGGATAATTAGACAAATCCACATCGGGCACAGGATTACGCAGAATACGTCCCAAAGTCTGAGTGCGGAATGTGTCAGATTGTATCTCACGATACATCACTAATATCTGTGCACGCGGGCAATCCCATCCTGTTCCGGCAGCATATTTGAATAGCATGAATTCTACAGGGCTGTCCAATGCAGTAATATTCTCCAAGTTTTCTTTCTTGTTGTCAAACCATTTTGCTATATGGCGCGGATTAACGCCTTTCTTCGCAAGATAATCACTTACTATCTGCTCTTTTGTTTTTACTCCAGTCTCCAAAAGTTTCTTTTCGTCATCCGGTAACTGGATAAGCACTAAAGGATTTATATTCTGCCCTATTCGTTGCCATTCCTCTTTAAGAATCTCGCGTTTCTCCATTGCCAAATCCAACAGCAGAATATCATTATCCACATTATCGAACACATTGAGATCTTCTTCCGTTTGTGAAATAATTTCTTCTTTGATAAGTCCGGCATCTATGACATCCTGCCTATCGACTTCTACATATCCGGCTCTATTGTTTCTTATTTCGCTAGCGTCTGGAATACGCTCCGGAGTGGCGGACACTTTCAATATGATTTTCGGCTCAAGAGGACCAATAACGTCACGCATAGATGCTTCGGTTACATTCTTATGGCTCTCATCAATAATCATTACTATCTCGCGTCCGGCTGCGTGTGTATTCTCCACTACATCCTCAAAATAATAGCCTTGCTCTTTTAACAATCGGTCATCTTCAGGACGACGCAAAACACGGTCGGAAGCCTTGCGCGACACTAATTTCTGCCAGTTAAGGAACAAAATATCGTTCCTCTCTAATATGCCTTGCTTAAAATCTTGTACCGTCAAAAGGGCATTGGATATATTTGGGAAGAAATATTCAGCGAACTTCTCTTTACTCTGCATGGCCAAGTCATCCGAAAAAGTAATCCATACAAATGCTACGTCATCACTCCAATCAGCACAGCCATTCAGCGAGTTAATGAAATTGCTCACCATTACGGTCTTTCCACTACCGGTAGGCGATTTGAACACTAATTCATGACCATGACTGTTATTGAGCCATAAAGCCTTGAATTGTGCAGCTAGTTCCTCTACTGCCTTACGCTGGAATGTTTTAAGATTAAATTGAGCCATGATATTATGCGTTGATTTTATTGTATATATCTAAAATTGGTTGTGGAATATCTTTGATGACTAAGCCTTGCAAATCGTCAAACTCATACTCAAATACTGATGGATCACCCCAACAGAAAACATATATTGCAATCTTGGGGTGATTATGTTCAGTCTGTAATTTCTCAATTTCTTGACGTAGCTCTCCGAAATTGGCATAGTTGCCCGAGAAATAAACAGCCGTATAGAGACAATTGTTAGTCGGTTTGTCTCCGTCTCGTAAAGCAAAAATCTGATATGCCTGCGTGGCACGTATTTCCTCTAATGTATTTTCGCTAAGCGCCAATAGACAACCGGCCTTTTGTGCTAAAATAGTCTTATCTTGATCGCTAGCCTCTGACGGAACATGCTCACCAACAAAAGCTGTACGATAGTATTTCATTGAGTTGCCAATCCCTGCGACTTGCTCTCCTTTTGCATTTTTATATCCTTGCATTACACGGCGATTACGCTCATAGGTTACACCCTCGCATATATTATTTTCATTCTGTTGCACAAGAATACATTGGCGATGTCCATTGTCTTCTTGATTGAGTTGCATTGTCGCGTGCATCGTAGTTCCGCTTCCTGCAAAGAAATCAAGAATTACAGAACTGTTTTTAGTTGTTAATTCTAATATTCTTTTTATTAATTTTGTTGGCTTAGGTGTACCGAATATTTCAGAAGTTTTTAACTCGGGGAATAATTTTATTAATTCATATTTAGCATTTCGATTGTGTCCTGTTATTTCTATATCCCACCATATATTTGAAGGAACGATACCTTCTTGATCCTTGAGATATGTCTTTTTTAATAAGCGTTTTCCATTATCTGGAAAAATAATGGCTCCTTCATCAATAAATTCTTGCATTTTTTCTTTACTCCAACGCCATCCATTTTTAGGGGGATGAATTACATATCCTTGTGGAGATATAATATCAAACATTAGATTCGCACGAGGGTTTGGAGAAGACACATTGCTAGCAAACCATGGTCCGTTTGGGTCATTGTCGGGATTCTTATAATGAGCATTATTATCTTCCGTTCTTGCAATCTTAAGTGGTTGCCAAATTGGATTTTGCGAATACACTAAAGTATGATTATAATCTATAGAAAACTGTTTGGAATCGTTATTTGAAGAATCGGCAGAACGCCATATAACATCTGTAACAAAATTCTTTTCTCCAAATATTTGGTCGCAAAGCAGTTTAAGATTTGCTTGTTCGTTATCATCAATAGAAATAAAAATAACACCACCTTTAGAAAGTAAGTTTTCTGCAAGACGCAAACGTTTTTCCATAAAGGACAACCAGTAACTATGTCGTAACGGATGATCTTTCGGCACAGGAGACCCATCTGGAAACTCCTTCAAAAAACGTTTATCCCTATACATAAATCCATCCGAACCAGTATTATATGGCGGATCTATATAAATAACATCAATTTTGCCTTTATGAGTGTAATTAAGACAAGTAAGCACATGATAGTTGTCACCCTCAATGAGTATATGCGTCGGTTTACCATCATCGTTGGAGATAGCTTTCTCTTTTACTTCCTCTAATGTGGGGATAGCATTCTCGCTTGCTTCTTCGAAAGCTTCCGGTACATTCATCCAGCGCAAACCGTAATCGGTCTCGCTGTTCTTCTTCAATTCTGTTTGCAATCGGCTAACTTGTTTTTCCAAGTCATGAATGCGAAGCAAATACTTTTTCTCTTGTTCTGATGTCATTATCGTATGTTTTTTCTTTCAATATGTCATTCTCTTTGGATTCAAAAAGCCTCTTTTCGCACGCCCCTTTGACTTCCGTAATAGAAAATGGAATATTTGTTAACCATCTTGGCCATATCTGTTTTGAAGTTCAATATAAGATAAAGAGCGCGTTGGATGTCATAATCCCTTATTGTAATTGGCTTACCTTCTCTTATCTGATCATCATTGGGAGCATAAGCATTTAATCTTTCTTCCATTATATCGAGCTCTTTATCATTCAATTTTGAATATTCTTCTCTTTCTATAATATGACCATAAGTATCAAGAAATTTTCTTTTATCTTGAGCAATATCATGCCACATAACGAGTAACAGATGGATGTCTCCGGAAAATATCTCGTGGGTTGTTGATAGATTTGTGTTTTTTGCCTCTTCCTCAGATTGTCCGCAAAGACGGTTAATGATGGACGAATGGAGCTCTTCATTACTTTGCGATTCGTCTAATTCATGATTGTTTAATGCAAGTACCAACTGATATGTCTTTAACCATAAGTTATATAGGTTAGGGTACATATCATTATAAATATCAACTTTTTTGTATGCGTTTTTGTAGAAATCATTTAAGAGATAAAACGATATACCAGCAATAATACCATAGCAGCAATTCCTTATGGTCTCGTCAATAGAGGCAATTATATCCAAAATGTTCGCTGACAAGGGAAGAGGTGGGCAGTGAGTAAGAAGATTGGATACCAAGGCATATATCACCGAAAAGGATAATACCCATAATACCATCCTCTCATTCTTTGCTCCTTGACGCAAAAGTTGCCTAATCGCTTTATTTCTTTCAGGATTATTTCCTATCATAAATTTTCTTTCTTCGCTATTCTTTTCGATTTTGTGTCTCGCTCTTCGCCCGCTCATCGCTCGGCGGAGACAAGCTATTCTATTTTTCGATTATCCCCCAATGACCCGTTTTGTCAGAGCCGACCCATTGAATTAGGTGTTTTTCTTGTAGGGCTACTACATCCCGTTGGATGGTTTTTCTATTTACTCCTAACCTTTCGGAAAGATATTTTGTGTTTACTGCGACATTTACTGCGACATTCTTTATAGTCTCCAATATAACTCGCTGTCTATCAGTTAAATCATCTGCGACTTCTTGAAGGACACCTTGAGGGACACCTGCCTCTTGGCTTGCCACAAAGGCTTCTATCTCCGCTTGCAAGTTGGTGTTATGCAAACGCATCATAACAGCAATAAAATATGTCTGATGTTGCCTTCATTTTCTTTCTGCACGCAAATCTGCGTGCAAAGATACTACTTTTTTCAGACATATGCAAGCGAACTGCTATATTTTGCAAATTTTCATAATTCTTTACTGTTTGTAATCTGTTTTTTATTCTGTCAGTTTTGTCAGTTTTGTCAGTTTCCTGATTTTGATATAAAAAAAGAAGGGGCGGAACCGTTTTGGTTCCACCCTGCCTTCTTAAACCGGCGAACGAAGATTATATCGTTTGATACAAAGACACCGGGCCTTCGTGCCAGCGTTTGGTGCTCTCTTGCTCCAACTCTTTGTACATCGCAGAAGAATAGATGCGACGGATAGCCTCTATCGTGCTGATATGTTCATCCGCACACAACATGTCCGCCAACCAACTAACTTTGGAAGGCAGCAACAGATACAGATTATCTTGTGTTATTTCGCCCATAGTATTTCTTTTGCGTTAACAAACGTTAACGCCTTGAGAGCCTGCGCCGTATGAAACAGATATTGGTCAACCAATTTATAGGTTTTCAATTCAGCAATGAGATTCGTTTTACTCAATACTCCACCTTCATACAATGCGAAGCATGTATAAACACGGTCATTCGCTACAGGTCCGTACACAACATCATAGTCATGCGTAAAACTGCCGTTTCGGCGCAATACGAAGCAGTAGCAAGGGCATAGATTACACCACGCCCTTGCTAACTCTTCATTACTCTTGCATCAGGAGTTGCATCACCACTTTCGCGGAGTAGGCTACCGGGGTGCCGGGGCCGAAGATGGCGGCAACACCGGCTTTGTAGAGGAAGTCATAGTCCTGCGCGGGGATGACACCACCGGCGGTGACCATGATATCCGGACGGCCGAGTTTCTTGAGCTCCTCGATGACCTGCGGGATGAGGGTCTTGTGACCTGCCGCGAGGCTGGAGACACCCAGTACATGGACATCGTTCTCCACCGCCTGTTTAGCTGCCTCTGCCGGAGTCTGGAACAACGGTCCCATATCGATCGTCAAACGCTGCGTTTAAGCGAGGGCAGAGGATATGCACTTGTATATATCCTATGCCGAGCGTAGCAGGGTCTCTAAGCCGTCATGCCGACAACTTGTTTGGCGGCTTTAATAAAAAGGCTTAGAGGTATATGGGAATGGTACAGACTTCGAGCAGAGGCAGCACAAAACAGGCGGAACGATGGACATGGACGGGGGTATGCGTGGGGACAGGTCACAAAAGAGACTCAGACCGCGCAAGGGCATAGAAGGAGCACAAAAGAAACTCGGGCGTCCGTACGGATAGCAGGGTCACGGTGGAGGCAGCCCCGCGCGCAAGGACTACAGACTTCAGCAAAGGCGGCGTCGCCGCAGACATCTTCGGGCACAGGGCACACAAGGTTGCTTATTCGGCGAAAGTGGGTAATGGAAAGGATGCAAAAGAATAATGCACACTCTCTCTGACGACAAAAAGGATGGCTATAAAATAGGCATACTGAGTTTATACCCACATCGGCCAGAAAAGGAACACTCCCGAAACGACTTTCTTTCTCGCGGTTTACCGCACCAACAAGCCGCGAACGAAGAGAGCACCTTATTAAAGGGGGAAAAGCTCAATAAGTCAAAGATCGCGAGTGAAACGAGCACCTTATGAGGAAAAAGCTCAAAAGAAAAGAATGTAAGGCAGAGAAAGGATTATTATAATAAACGCGGGACTTGTTGGTCTCGCGTTTATGTTTATATAAGGTTAGACGATATTACTTTACCTCTTGACCTTGGAGAGTATAGGTCTTGCTATTATGGTTTCTATTTGAAATGTACATTATCATAAGGCTTAGAAGAATTATTGAAAGCAAAATTACAAATACAAGTTCTAGCCGATTATTCCATTCCCATTCAATAGGCATAATAATCGAATTGTACAACACATTGTAAGCTGTCGTCCAAATCAAATGTCGTTGTAAATAACAAAATCCAAAGGCCCTTACAACAATATAGTTTAGCACGCAACTAAACAGCGAACAACCTATTATTAGATTCAGCCACTTATGTGTAATATTACAAATGAGAAGAATATCAAATACGATAGTTCCTATAGCCATCACCACTGCATAATAACGAAATACAGTTATAAGAGAACGCTTCCATATATTTGATGAATTTTTCATCTATTATTTCATAAAACCCAAGTTATAAATAATTATTTATGTCTATAAAATGTTGTAGAATTGATGATTTATCATGTCGCAAACGATACTCTATCATTTTTACAGCATTTTCTGCAATATATTGTGTGCAATGACCACTATTCTGAAGGACAGACGTAGTAGGATAGCGTCTATTTATCCTACGCTGGATTGAATGAGTTACTTCTGCTTTTATTTGTGAAGACCATTCTCCTGCCTTAATAATTCGAGCAACATTATCCAGTTGATAAGAACTACTACGCCAATTCCCCGCTTCGTAATTATAGCTTTGCGCTAAGTTTCTAAGCGCGATATTCAAGGAATGATTGACACCTTTATCGTTTTGCAACATAGCATTATTCGGTTATTGCGTAAATGACAGCAAAATATGCCCAGGGATCCGTATGCGAATATGTGTATACAGATGACGCGGGAACATACAAGGCAGCATGAGAAGTATCTGTTCCTAAAAATGCTTGCGTCTCACAGAACGGAGGAGTAGTTGCCAAACAAGTCATAATTTTTATGCCACATTCAGCAAAGGCATAATTAGTTATATTAGATACATTACTACCTAAAGTTACATTTTTTAACTTGCTGCAACTTCTAAATACATTCTTTCCAATAGTTGTAATACCTTCTCCAATTACAAGAGTTTCCAAATTAGTGCAACTATTAAATGCATATTCGCCTAAATCCAAAACATTATCGGGAATCGTGATAGAAGGCAGATTTGTGCAATTATAGAAAGCATATCGTCCGATATAGTTAACACCTATACCCATCTGTATAGTAGTCAATTTACAGCCGTTAAATGCATGATCTTTGATGGATTTTACACTGTCACTTAAGATAATAGAGACTATATTTGAACCAGCGAAAGCGTATTCACCAATGCTCGTTACACTATCACCAATTATATACTCCTCTACCTGATTCCCAAATAGTGCTTTTATGTTATGCGATGAAGATGCATAAGTTTTACTTACAATCGAATCAGAATTAAGTTCTATAGATAATAAATTACTACACCCAGCGAAAGCACCTTCTGCTACATCTATTATGTTGTTTGGGATATTTATCGAAGTCAGCCCAGTACAACTATAGAAAGCTCTATATCCTATACTTGTTACACTATTAGGATATACAACAGAGTTCCAGCTACTACAATTACTGAATGCGTATTCACTAATTTCAGTTACACTATTCGGGATTGTAAGTGTTGTCAAACTTGTACATTTATAGAAAGCGTATTTACCTATACGTACTGTTCCCTCTGGTATTATATATTCATGGACTTGTTCTCCGAACATTGTACTGAGTGTTGTGCTATATGTGTAATCCTTGCTGACGAACTCTTCAGAACGTAACGTAATAGTAAACAAATTGGAACAATCTTTAAATGCATTATTTTTGATAGTTGTTACACTTTCTGGGATGTCAACGGAACTTAAACTTGTGCAACCGGAAAAAGCCAAATATCCTATATATGTTGTACTATCAGAGAACACAACCGATGCTAAACTACTACACCCGTAGAATACACCATCAACAATAGTTGTAACACTGTCCGGTAAAACAACGCCAGCCAAATTCGTACAATTTCTAAAAGCATATCCGTCAATACTTGCGACGCTATTCGGAATACTAATATTAACCATATTAGTACACTCATCAAATGCGTGTTCCTCTATAGTGCTCACATTATTAGGAATGGTTATAGAAGATAAAGACGTACAGTTATAAAATGCATAACCACCTATACTCGTAATGCTTTCCGGTAACGAAATTGACGCCATGCCATTACAATCGTAGAAAGTACATCTTTCTATCCGTGTAATTCCATTAGGAATACTCAAGGTGGTTAATCCACTACAACCGCGAAATGCCGAGAGTCCAATACCTGTAATGCTATCAGGAATAATTATTGAAGTCATGCCCATACAACCTCTAAAAGCATCTTCCCCGATCACTTTAATTTGACCGTCAAACACAAGTGTTCCATTCCCCTCTTGAAAATCATGATAGACCATAGGTACATCAAATGCATTTATATGAATACCACTGGATGAAGCATTAGTCGTTTCGGCTAATTTTTCACCGGCTGTATAATGCATGGTACATATGAATTTTGCTATTGTGTTTTCACTATAACTAATCCCCTTGTAGTTCTTTGCATATGCTCTTACATAGTATGTTGTATCTGATTTCAAATTGGTGAGATCTCCATTAAAATCAGCCTCATTTAGATTGACAGATAAATAATAATCATCTATAGTAGGGTTCGGATTAGCACTCCAACAAAATCCGCATTCTGTAATAGGAGCATAGCCATCAAAGGTTATTGTACCAGCGCAACTGATACTATTTGTAGATATTACAGTTGCAGATAATAGAGAGACAGAGGGCAAAACAGCTACAGTTCCGACAAAAGAAGTTATGTCACCATAGGAAACGCCTACTTGGTTTCTCACGTATGGACGGCAATAATATGTTTTACCTTCGATAAGATTAGTTACTATATGCTCGAAATTATCCTCGCCTTTTCCACAACTATAGAAAGTAGCATTCTCCATGTTCGGATATTCACTTACGCAGAAGCCCTTATCTTGAACGCTCAGATTTCCAGTTTGAATAATCTCTGCATGTAGTGTGACTTGCAAATCACCATACTCATAAGTAGCTGCTGATACTTTCGGTTTTTCCACAACTTCATTTCCTGCTAATATATTCAAGAAAGTGTTAGCAGAAGATTGTATGCTTGCAAAATCACTGCCTAAGGACGAAGAACAGTCTAATACTAACATTGTAAGTGCACTTGAATGATCTTCCGTTATAGTTACATAGGACAAAGGATCAAACTCACTATTTACTTGCCAACTATTCGAAGACGGAATATATGTCCATTGTTGCATGTCGGAAATAGATAGGTGCTCTCCTAAAACTGTGGTTAAGTCATTAATGACAAATATATCAAATATGCCATCAGGTGTAGAACGTAGTATAGAATCGTTTGCACATCTAACTCCCCAGAACGATAAATCGGTCATGATGCCACAGCCTTCTTCAAAATTATAGTTATATGTGCCATCAATATAATACAGAGAGTTTTGAGCATTGTCAATATCATCAAATGTAAAGCGAATTAAGCTACCCGGATCAGGAGCCGGTAATTTAATAGTAAGTAAGTTGCTTACGCTTGTGTTATATATTTTAGCAGCGATTTCTCTGAAACGCGCATTTACTTCACTTATGTTTGATACATTATGAACATTCTCCGGATCACTTGCCAGTTGTTGTAAATCATGTTCAAAGCGTGCTACATCTGAAACATCGTTTCCTTTTATTCCTATAGAATATGCAGATAGTGGCATTCCATCTATATATGTACGATGGATACGTTCATTAATGGCTTGTAGATAAAGAGCAGATGAAGTATATTTAGGATTCAATCTCCATGAACCGACATCCAATCCATCTGTGAAAGTTACTATATTAACATTGGTGAGTTTTTCTGGAATAGGAGCCTTGTCAATACTATCCAAAGCGCTATAAACTGCATGACATAAAATAGTACCATTAGCGGTAGTGAGATTGTTGACAAAGGAATTATAATTAGCGATATTACTATTATTTAGTATTCCTATCGGATAAGCATATATCTGACTATTGAATCCAATAATTCCCACATATGCACCTTCTGAACTATAAGATGCTGATTCAAATATAAATGTAATTGTTTCGTCAGAAAGACCTTGGGTAATAGTAATAGTTTGGCTTGTTAAGACAGCCCCTTGTCTATGGCTATAGCCGATATAATTCATTTGATCTCCTACATATACCGTTTCTTCATCATGAGTGCGTAGCGGAGCACGTAACACAGGTAAGGTGTTTTCATTTGTGATAGAGTTACTGCTGGAATTAGTCATATTTATTAGCATAATAGCAGCTGACTCATTTGCCGTGCGGACAGATAAGATAAAGGGCTGAGTTTGCGATAAAGACAAGGTATATTGATGACTTCCCTCAGAGCAGTATTCGGTACTACTTACCATACTACGACCTAACATGTCATAGACGTTCAATGAAACTTGTCCCGGTTGGCTTACATTAATAGAGAAACTATGACCGTAGATAAGGTTTTTATAATCTGAGATAAGCCCTCCTTCTTTCGAAGAGGTCCAGATGTTGTCAATTCCGGTAGGAAGAGTCTCGTTTACCTCATACGAGATTGACTCTTCAACAGAACAATCAATCGTTTTACTCCAATTACGAGTTAGGTTTTCGATCTTCACGCTATCAAGCAAATACATTTTGCCATCAGAAGATTGTGCACTAAATGTGGTTGTTACTTCTACTGCTGAAACAATCAGCGATACCGTGAGACAAATGCTCAATAAAATAATTTTTTTCATCGTATCAATGTTTATTAAATTGCATAATGCAAGAAAAGCGCGAACATTATTCACGCTTATTCTCTATCACGAGGTTCCTGCAAGACCCTTCAGCCAAGAATAAACAATAACGTCCACGCTGATATGTATAATACGCCACATGGGACGTTGATATATACACATCCAATGGACGCTTATTGCAATCTTGTTTCGGGGCTGAAATTTTGCAGGATTCCGCGATACCAAAACAAGCGTCAATAAACGCCTTTTATGTCATGTAATGTCCCGTTTTGAGGCTTTGGAAGCAGGACTATCCCGCCCACATTACCCCAGCGTGAATCATTACGGCTGCAAAATTACAAAAAAAATCTGACGTGTGCAAATAAAATTTGCAATTTGACGGCAGATTAGCCTGTTTTGCATTAAATTATCGAATTTTTGTATGGTTTGCTTATCGTTTCGGTATCCGTTTGGTAGGTTCTGTTTATGTTCAGGTCGGAAAGTCGGAAGGTCGGAAAGGTGATATTGACAAAGTGACAGATGATGTGTTTGGCATAAAAATTGTGGGAATAAAAGATGTATTATGTTTTCAATGGTCTGTGTGTATAGGGTCTTCCGACCCGACCGACCCGACCAAAGGAAGGCGATCCTTGACATATTGGCATCTGCACGAAGAAAAGCCGTAAGTCCTCCACATTACGGCAGTTACTATCAGTGGAGGTGGTAGTCTCAGGATCAGATTCGTTCACATTTTTTGACTGAGGAATTAGACGAAAGGACCATTTTGTATAATTTCTCAAACATTTTAAAAAATGATCTATTCGAATTTATTTTCTCTTGCATGTAAATTGCAAGGAATTTTGGGACTAGATCCCAGCCAAAAAGGCGCAGAGTATTGTTATGGTACGATGGCGCAGTACATGGTTTATGCGTGTAATTATGACGCAGAGGTTATGTATCAAGTGATACCGGATTTCGGGGTATCAGAAGTTGTTCGGAAAGCAATTATAAAAGATGAGTTAAGTAGAGAACACAACACTACTTGGCCAGCTCCATTGCTTAGGGCGCAATCTGAAATACTGATTGAAGGTATCACAACAAAAGAGCCGGTTGAAGAAGCTAAACTCACTCCCGATTCCGGCGAAATTATTTACGATGCGAGTGCGTTGCCTTTGCCTCGTCTTCCTTATTTGTTGCAACTATTGACAGACCATGAGGAAGAACCAGAGTTCAAGGCTCCGCTTGTAATGGCTATGCTACCAGTTTTAGGGTCGTTGGCCACCAGCGTGCGGTTTATGTATGATGCTGGTGAACCAGCGCATTCCTTTAGTTTTCTGGCTTGTATAGTAGGAGACACATCCGGTGGTAAATCGTTTGTAAAGAGATATGTAGATCTTTTGACAACACCTTATATGGATGAGGAAGATCGGTTGGCTCCCCATGTAACATCCATAACGGCACTATTAGATATGTTAGATAGTGCAAATGGTAAACATGTATTTGCCTTTTATCCCGAATTAGGAGTGTTGTTAAGTCAAAAGCGACGTGGGGCTTGGGCTAATTTAGACCAACTGCTCTGTATGAGTTTTGACAACGACATATTTAGGCAACGTTTTATTTCCCGAGGGACATGGAGTGGTGAGGTGAAAGTATTTTACAATCTACTCGCTACCGGAACTCCTGACAAATGTCGCGAGTTTTTCCATTCAGGGGCGATTGAAGACGGCTTACAGAACCGTTTCGCATTTGTTCAGATGCCAAACCGATTTGCGAAGCCTCGCAGAAGCGTGAAAGCAATAACCGAAAAGGAACTATATGAGATAGGATGTATTGCGATGTGGTTGATGGAGCAGTCTGAGACCATAGAATGTCCAGCAGTCTTATCAGCTATAGACAAGTGGTTGGAGGAGAAACGTAAGTTAGCACTATCCACCGGCTCTAAAGCGATAGATACTTATCGGAAACGCTCTGCCGTTATTGGTTTTCGGGCAGGAATGTTATGTTACCTGCTTGAACAAGAGCGATCCACGCTAAGCAACGAGGACATCGCAAAATTTGCAACATGGGTGGCAGAATACGTATTTTGCAATCACATGGCTATGTTTGGGGAACAAATGGACTCCCAAGCGGAGAAAGCTAAAACAATCAACGGACATGCAATACCTTACATACTTCTCCAATTACCACATAGGTTTACACGAGACGAAGTAAGTGCTTTGCAAATAAAGAATGGAAACTCAAATAGCAACCCAAAACAAAATATTTCCGCATGGAAGAAGTTGGGCTGTATAAGAGAGGTAGAAAAGGGTAAAGTTTATGAAAAGGTTGTTTAGTTAAATCGCCTTCCAGATAGGAAGCATAATACAACACGACTGCGGTTATCAGAAATGGTAACCGCAGTTTTTTTTGTTTATGGGTGTTTGATGTACACGGAGAGAGCAGGAACTGGATTAAAGTGGACTTTAAACATTAAGTTAAGGTATTTTCGGATGAAGGTTTTTTTATTTTGGAAAAAGCAGTAACTTTGCAAAAAATTTCAAGATACGCACATAAAACGCTCATTATGAGCAGCGATGCAGCCGGATTACGCGACAAAGAGTTGAGGAAACAACTGAACTTAAAGAGCCGATGTCCCTTCGACAATAATCGGAGACCCCGAATACTAAGAAGCCATGCACCTATAAAAACATGCCGGTGCGCTGCGTCTGCGAGTTATAACGACAGGATATGCCGTCAGTGGTTGCGCGTTATGGGGAAACCACTTTTAGCTCGTCATCCTTCGGGATTGATCGTCCAGCGGTAATAACAGGTTATAACGAAATGGCACCGCCTTGTACAGCCCGAGAGGGAAATCGGGAAGACCGTAGAATCGGTCGGGCGGGTCACAAATGTACGCAACTCGTCAGGGGGAAACTATGTCTATTCCTCAACCTTGTAAGAAGAAAGTAAACAAATCAAGATACATATGCGCATATAAAGAAGATACGAGACTAGAGTCGAAAGACCGTTTCACTCAAAGATGAAAGTAAAAAATAAACCTATTATCCTTAACACCCGAGAAGACAAAGCGGGTAAAAAAAGTTTGTCACCAACCAATGGCAAAGTACGTTCCGATGGACTTATTGCTATCCCTAAGCGGGAAAATCTGCGGTCACTCCGATGTCTATTTTGCAAATCGCAAGGGCACTCATTACACCGGCAAAATCTGTAATCCTTATAAAGGTGAGCCAAGCGCATTACAGATAGCCCAACGTAACAAGTTCAAACAAGTGCAACAGGCAATTGGAGCCTTGACCGAAGAGCAAAAAACGGCTTACGAAGCCGATTTTAGAAAGCAAAATGAATATAAGACCCTGCGAGGCTTTATATTTGCGAAAGAGTATGAGAAGATAAATGATTAACAACCAATTAAAACCTTAAAAACAATGGCAAAAGTAGTATGGACAGCCGGAATAGAATACGTTTCCGGCGCATTATGCAAGTGCGGCAAGAAAGGTTAGCACACACACGAAAAGATGTTGCTTGCGACCCATCGCAGAGCCGCTACCACAAACCCTAATTGCAATCGCATTTATATGCGAGACGAAATTAGTCGTAGCACAGCGGTGACTACGGATGAGTTATGGGCTCGCACGCGTTTTGCGTCTGTTGCAGCGATGGTTCATCAACGCAGTCGTGACCTATCGAAGATCACGCAGGATCAGATGAACTTCCTCGCACAACGCAACAACCCAGGCGGCAAGAAAACGATGAAGGCTTATTACTGGTACATCTGCGGTCAGGAGTATGACGCTCAACATCCGCATGACTGATGAGAGAGAGGAGTGGCAGCGATGTCACTCCTTTTTTCGTGTTCGGGCTAATAGGCAAAGAAAAACGCTACATCCGACCGATAGTAATTAGAAGAAAAAGAGCTTTTCCCCTTTTAATTTTGCGGAGTGAAACGGAGCAGAGAAAAATAAGTGAAACGCGAGAAAGAAAGTCGTGAAAGGATGCTCATTTTATGGCCGAGGTGGGTATAAACTAAAAGGCAAGTCACCAAATTGTGACCTGCCTTTTGTCGTCAGAGAGAGTGCATTATTCTTGCATCAAAAGCTGCATCACAACCTTTGCTGAATAAGCAACGGGGGTGCCGGGACCGAAGATGGCGGCAACGCCGGCTTTGTAGAGGAAGTCGTAGTCCTGCGCGGGGATGACACCACCGGCGGTGACCATGATATCCGGACGGCCGAGTTTCTTGAGCTCCTCGATGACCTGCGGGATGAGGGTCTTGTGACCTGCCGCGAGGCTGGAGACACCCAGTACATGGACATCGTTCTCCACCGCCTGCTTGGCTGCCTCTGCCGGGGTCTGGAAGAGCGGACCCATATCGACATCGAAGCCGCAGTCGGCATAACCGGTGGCTACCACTTTGGCGCCACGATCATGGCCGTCCTGTCCCATCTTGGCAATCATGATACGGGGTTGACGACCTTCTTTCTTGGCAAACTCTGCCGTGAGACGACAAGCTTCCTGGAAGTTATCGTCGTTCTTAGTACCTGAAGCGTACACGCCTGAAATAGTTCTGATGGTTGCTTTATAACGTCCTACGACTTTCTCGCAGGCATCGGAGATCTCGCCGAGCGAAGCGCGGAGACCGGCGGCTTTGACAGCGAGTGCGAGGAGGTTCTCACCCTTACCGCCGTCAGCCCATTTCTGTACGGACTCGGTGATCTCAGCGAGGGCAGCCTGCACGGCTTTCTCGTCACGGTTAGCACGGAGTTCGTTGAGGCGAGCTACCTGCTGCTCACGAACGGCTGTGTTATCAATCTCGAGGATGTCGATCGGGTCTTCGTGCTCCAGACGATACTCGTTGATACCGATGATCTTCTGTTTGCCGGAGTCGATACGCGCCTGTGTACGCGCAGCGGCTTCCTCGATACGCATCTTAGGAATACCGGTCTCGATAGCTGCTGCCATACCGCCGAGTTTCTCGATCTCCTGGATATGAGCCCAGGCTTTCTCCATGAGTTCCTGCGTGAGGGTCTCTACGTAGTAGGAACCGCCCCACGGGTCGATCTCCTTGCAGACCTTGGTCTCTTCCTGGATGTAGATCTGGGTGTTACGTGCGATACGCGCGGAGAAGTCCGTCGGCAGCGCGATAGCCTCGTCGAGTGCGTTGGTGTGGAGCGACTGGGTGTGACCGAGTGCAGCTCCCATAGCTTCGATACAGGTACGACCGACGTTGTTGAACGGGTCCTGCTCGGTGAGCGACCAACCGGAGGTCTGGCTGTGCGTACGGAGTGCCATGGATTTCGGGTTCTTGGCGCCGAAAGACTTGACGATCTTCGCCCACAACATACGGCCTGCACGCATCTTGGCAATCTCCATGAAATGGTTCATACCGATCGCCCAGAAGAAGGACAGACGCGGCGCGAACGTATCCACATCCATGCCGGCGTTGACACCTGCGCGGAGGTACTCCATACCGTCGGCAAGCGTGTAAGCCAACTCGATATCTGCCGTAGCACCGGCCTCCTGCATGTGGTAACCGGAGATGGAGATGGAGTTGAACTTAGGCATGTTCTGCGAGGTATATTCGAAGATGTCGGCGATGATCTTCATGGAGAACTTAGGCGGGTAGATATAGGTGTTACGCACCATGAACTCCTTGAGGATATCGTTCTGGATGGTACCTGCCATCTCCTCGAGTTTGGCACCCTGCTCGAGTCCGGCGTTGATATAGAACGCGAGGATCGGCAGCACGGCGCCGTTCATGGTCATGGAGACGGACATCTTGTTCAGAGGAATACCTGCGAAGAGGACTTTCATGTCCTCCAGCGAGCAGATAGACACGCCGGCTTTTCCGACATCACCTACCACGCGCATGTTATCGGCGTTGTAGCCACGGTGGGTCGGGAGGTCGAAGGCTACGGACAGACCTTTCTGACCGGACGCGAGGTTACGGCGGTAGAAAGCGTTAGACTCCTCTGCGGTGGAGAATCCGGCATACTGACGGATGGTCCAAGGACGGAGAGGATACATGGCGCTATACGGGCCACGGAGGAACGGAGGAATACCGGACACGTAGTCGAGGTGCTCCATGCCTTTGAGGTCCTCTTTGGTATAAATAGGCTTGACGTCGATGAGCTCCGGCGTCTGCCAATCGGCGGTGTTCGGGCCAACTACTTTGCTGGCCGAAACCTGTGTAATATCAATATCTTTAAAATTCGGCTTCATAACTTTTCAATTTTGAGTCAATAATATTAGTTTTTCTTTTAGGTCAACAATTAAAAACAATTTAAGACAATTTTGATAATTGTTGGTAATTGTGGATAATTGTTGACTTATCTTTTGTGGTCAACAATTAAGGACAATTGAAAACAATTTTTATCTTCTCATCTCGGCGATGAGTTGACGAATGTCGGACAATTTAATATTATCTGGAATCTTGTATCTAAAGAATGAAACATCATTGGTTTCTGCATCATAAAAATACTTCTCCACATAAACACTTCTGCCAAAGTTAATCAACAGACCTATCGGCTTTTGAGTAATCCTAAGGTAGTTGAATAACTGCGCCCTGTGCTCAGGAATAACTTCCTCTACGGCTTTCAGTTCAATGATAATATCTTCCTCTACAACAATATCCAAACGATAGTGCTTCTCCAACAACTGACCTTTGTAGAACACAGGAAGTTCCACTTGGTTCTCTGCTCGCAGACCGAGCGCTTTGAGTTCCAAGCAAAGACATTCCTCATAAATAGCTTCCGAGAGACCATAATGTAACTCCCGATGAACCTCATGTGCTGCGCCAATAATGGCGTATATCAGGTTCGCGTATGCTATTTGTTCTAATTCGGTCATAAATTAATTGTTCTTTTTTAGTTTTTATATGTGGTCAACAATTAAAGACAATTAAAGACAATTCGAGTCATTTTTTTAATTGTTGGTAATTGTTGATAATTGTTGACTAAAAAACTATAATATTGTTGACTTGTTAGTTATTTGTTTAATAGTTGGCTATTCAGTTGTTTTAACGTGTCGAGGACATTGCAACGGACGTGGATGAAGTTGGAGATGCCGAGCTTCTGGAGGTCCTCCATACATGCCGGAGCACCGGCAACGATGAAGATCTCTTTGGCGTTCTGGAGCTTCTTCCATGCCTTCGGCGCGAGAGTTGCGTACTCGTCGTCGGACGAACAGAGGACGATGATGTCCGCTTTCGCCTTGCGGGCTGCCTTGATACCTTCGGCGATGGTAGCAAAACCGTTGTTGTCGATGACCTTGTATCCTGCGCACGCGAGGAAGTTACAACTGAACTGCGCACGCGCAATACGCATAGCGAGGTTACCGATGGTCAGCATGAAAGCAACGGGTTGTTTCTTGGCGCCCTCGGTCTCCAAACGGAGCTGTTCGAACTCCTCGGCAGCACGAGCGACAGGGAGCGTCGGGAGCGCGTTCTCGCAAGAACTACCGCAACCGCAAGCAGCCTGTTTCTTATCCGTCTTGCACGTGCAAATCGAACTGCAAGCACCGGCGTCGGCTTTGATCTTCTTGCCGGCTTTCTCGGTGAAGTTCGGGAACTGGTTGGAACCGAGCAGCACCTCTTTGCGTTTGGCTACGTCGTTAAGACGCGCTTTGAGGTTTGATGCCATGTGCTCTTGTACCTTGCCCTCGGAAACCATCTGGTACATACCGCCCTGCTCCTGAATAGCGAGGAACTGCTTCCAAGCCTCGGCAGCGATGGAGGCGGTCAGGTTCTCCAGATAATACGAACCGGCAGCCGGGTCCACGATCTTATCGAAGTGCGCCTCCTCTTTGAGGAGCAACTGCTGGTTGCGGGCTATACGCTCGGAGAAATCCGTCGGACGCTCGTAGGTGATATCGAAAGGCGTGACGGTGATCTCGTCCACGCCGGCAAGGGCTGCAGACATCGTCTCGGTCTGCGTGCGGAGGAGGTTCACATACGCGTCGAAGATGGTCATGTTGAAACGGCTGGTCTCGGCACTGACATTCATCTTAGCGGCATTGCGGAGAGCGGTGGTGAAGATCGGCGCTTTGTATGCCTCTACGATCTTTGCCCAGAGCAGACGCGCCGCACGGAACTTAGCCAACTCCATGAAATAGTTGCCGCCGATACCCATGTTGAAACGGATCGCATTGGCTGCGCGATAGTTCGGAATGCCTGCCTCGGTCAGCATCGTCATGTACTCGGCACCCCAAGCGAGGGCGTAAGCCAGTTCCTGCGTAGCATATGCGCCGGAATTGTTGAGCACAACGCTGTTGACACCCACTACGCGGTAACCCGGCAGCGCTTTGGCGGCTTTCACCACCTCGGCGATCTTAGCCGATACCTGCTCACGGGTCAGCGGTTTGCCCTTGACGAGCATGTTCTTGATCGGGTCCACGTTGATGGAACCTACCATGTGCTTCACATCGTAACCCATGCGGCCGTAGTAACGAACGAGGATGTTCGCGAGCTTCGGCGCAGCGCAGGCGCAGATGGAGAAGTTGATGGCGATGCAGTCAGCGGCGATGCCGTTGAGCAGCGTCTTGATGAAATGGTAGGTCAACTTCTCTTTGTCAAGACAAAAACCGAGGGAGTTGATACCCTTGTTGAGCACCTCGAGGGCTTTCTCGTTCGCCTTGCGTGCGTTCTTGCAGGCGCAGATGTTCTGACGGATAGCCCAGTCGTTGTTAGTACGCGTACCGCGGACGTAGGGGAACTGACCGGGGGCGGAGACGGTGGTCTTGAGCCCTTTCAGGTCCTCACGGCGGTAGAACGGCTGCACGTTGAATCCTTCCGGCGTGCGCCATACCAGCTTCTTGTCGAAGTCGGCACCTTTCAGGTCAGCGATGATTTTTGCTTTCCATGTCTCAGTGGAGACCGGCGCAAAATCCGCCAACATGTTTACTTTGTTTTCTGCCATGCTAATTAAATTTATTGTTAATAAATTGATCGTTCGTTTCACTCACTGTAAGACCGCTATGCTGTAGGACCGGCTTTGCCTGTAAGACCGCCTGCGACTGTAGGATCTCAAAAAACGCACAAAGTTACAACAACTTTCGCATATATGCAAGAAAAATAGCAAAAAACGTTTGACTTTTTGCATTTTTATCCTATTTCGCAGCATTCCGAGCACTTTTTCGTCTGAAATCTCTCTCTGAATCCTCAAAACCAAGTCCTATAATAGCGCAAATCCCTCTCCAAACCTCTCCCAATATATCTCTAAGCACAATTCTTCGTCTGTTTCCGGCAATTTTATGCCGGCTAATTATAGTTCGGTAAAATTAGGCATACGTTATGGCATCTCCCGCAAAAGGCAGGTGCGGATGAAGGCATCGAAGCGGAAATAGGTCTTATGACGGCCGGTGTCGGGGTCGATGGGCGCTTCGGGTTCGGGCTTTTGAAGTTGGGCTTTGAAGCGGTCCTGCCAGTATTGGAGCGTAGCAAGGTCTTCGGGCGTAGGCGTGTAGTCCGACGGAAGCGCAGGGTTGGTCGATTGGGAGGCTTGCGATTTGAGGTATTTGGCAGCCATGAGAATACGCTTGGTCTCGGCACACGCGGCTTTGAACCGAAGCTGATGCTCCAGTTCCTTGCCTTTCGCGGGATTCTTCTTCCAGTTGCGGGGATAGAGAATCTGGTACGCTTCGGGCTTGGAGGCTCCGATGATTTTGCCGTTTGCGTCACGGTAATACTTGCGGCGATGGATGGTTCCGTCCTTGGTCAGTGTGCCGCGAATTTCAAGGACGGGGTCTTGATAAATAACTTCTGCCATGTCTTTTTCTCGTTATCGTCAGGCTCTTCTCGGGTTAGTAACAGATTAAAAACAAAGTAATATCCTAATAATAACCTAATAAAAGCCTAATATACTATGCTAAAACTGAGTGCAAAGTTACGACAATTTTTCGATATGTGCAAGTTTTTCCGCATAAACATCCCCAAAAACTTTGCTTTTCCCCCGAAAGTAGAAAAAAAAGCGACTCACATCGCTGTGAGCCGCTCATGGGGAAGATAGCTATGCCTCGCTGAATATGCCACCTGAGTACAATCTGATGCAGGCTCTTGGCCTCCCCTTGAATTTTGTTTGCTTCTATGATTGTTATCTTTTATTTGTTAAACATGTGCGGCGGGGTCGGGCATGCCCATGTAGGCGTACTCGTAGATCATGTCGCCTTTGGCTTCGCGGGTCTCGCCGCCGGCGGGGGTGAAGCGGACGCCGCCTTTGGCGTAGTAGCGGCAGTATTGCATGCGCATGCCGAGGGCGTCGTATCGGCGCTTCAGTTCCTCGCCAGCCATCTCGTACATGTCCCAGAACTCCAGTTGGTCCTCCCACTCAACGTCGAACTCGGCGCGCGAGCCGTCGGCGTTGGTGAAGACGTAGTGGCTCTCCTTGGGGAACTCGCGGCCTTTGTGCGCTTCGGGTTCCAGACGGGTCTTGAGATTGAAGTGGCCGTCGGTCATGAAGACCACCTTGCCGGTCTTGTTGTCCATCAGGCCGAACATGGGCAGCTGTTTGTAGCCGTACTGGCGGGCAGCGACGAAGTCGTAGATATAGATGGTGTAGAGGTCGGTGTACATACGCCCCCAGAACCAATGGTGGTAGAGGGTGAAGTGCATCGTGTTCATCCATTGGTGGTCATGGTAGCCGAGACCATTCACCTCATGCCACTCGCCGTCGTAGAAGAGGCGTCCGCTGACCTGGTTTTTGGGCACGGCGAGATCGGTGTGGTAGAATTCGTCGTTGTCACCGAAGGCCAGCAGCGAAGTGCCCTGGCGGAAAGGCTCGGTGAGCGCATCGTAGTGCAGGTCGAGACCCACGCCGTGGACGGGTTCGAAGTGCAGATCGTAGTGTTTGAAGTCGCCGCGGCACCAGTGGGGACCTACCTTGGTGTCGCATTGTTCGCGGCTGAAGCTGCCCTCGTTGGCGGGATATACGATGTCGTCGCGGAACTCCTTGCCATCAGGACTCTTGATGTAGATGTTCACGTGGGGCGAATCAACGGTCTTGGTCATGCCGTTCATCGATTTGGGACGGTAGCCGACCATAAACTTGGTGCCGTCGTCCATGGTGCCGTCGAAGTACCACACCTCGCTGCCCACCTCCTCGGTGTGCGTGCGGCGTCCGTCTTCCCAGGTCTCCACCTTTTCGGGGTTGATGCCAAGGCGTTTGAAATCTTCAGGTTGATCCATCAGTCGTGCGCGAAGCACTTTTGCATTTGTTCTGTTTTCCATAACTTGTTGTGTGTTTTAAATTTTTTATTTATTATTTATTTAATTGATTCCTTTCAGTTTTGCGGCGGCCTTCATCACGGTGCGTTGCAGGAATGAGGGTTTCTCGTCGCCAGTGGTTCTGATTTTCGGTGCAAAATTACTGCTTTTTCTTTATATATCCATTACCTTTTCATGTCCAAAAATGTCCTTTTTGCGGAAAAATGCAGTTTTTCCTTGTTTTACTCATAAAATTATATTATCTTTGCACAAAATTTATAGTGAAATGAAACCGAACTATTCTCAAGTGGTATCCCTGCCGGATTTGCAACAATACGTAGATAACAATCTGACTGACCGATATAGTTGCGATGATTTTCTATTGGTACGCAACAACCGCATGTTCATGGCTGCAAAGACGGATGTCACGGTACCGATACTGATGGAAAACCTGCACTTCCTATATATGCTGTCGGGAGAAATGGATGTAATGCTCAATCTGGAACATGTTCACTTGGAAACAGGTATGATGTTAGTGATAGGACCAACCAATATCTATCAGATAGAGCGGTACTCCGAAGATATTTCCGCGACCACACTGGTCATCTCGTGGCAGACCTTGGCACGCATCTTCCATGACGGTTTGCCGGCATACATGCAAGAAACGCCTTTTGTGTTGCTAACGCATCCCGATGAACAGCAACGCCGTTCGTTTTCTGCCTTGTTGGATGTACTGCTCACACATGCTCATTTCACCCCTCGCAACGAGTTGTTGTGGGATGCATTATTGGCTATGCCGGTGTATTTCCTTTCGCAATCAGCCAACCTCCGGGAAATAGGATCAAGCAGAGAGCAGGAAGTGTTTATCCGTTTCTTGAGATTAGTCAAGCAGAATTGTAAGGAAGAACGGCATTTGGCGTTTTATGCCAATCGATTAGCCATGACGCAAGATTACCTTAGCCGCATCGTCAGCAGTTACAGCGGTACAACAGCCAAAGAGTGGATTGAGCAAGCCGTTTTATTGGAAGCAAAAGTCATGTTGCACTACACCGACAAACCTGTTAGCGAAATCACGTATGACCTTGGTTTTCCGAATGATAGTTTTTTCTGCAAGTATTTCAAACGTTTGACGGGTATCACCCCGAAACAATTCAGAGACCGGCACAAATAGATACAATCAAGAAATAATAGTTTGCTATAGAATCAGGGTTGGGCGATGGCGTCAAATTCATCAATCGGGATGGGTCTAAAGCTGCGAACAAGGGCGATGGCATCCAACTTGTGCCCCTTACCGCCGAATGAAAATACAGTTTGCCTTCGGCATAGACATAACTGATGGGCACGATGTACGGATAGCCGCCGTCGCCAAGGACGGACAGCACTCCGGCGGTGGCGTTATTCAAAATCTTCTCACACTCCTCTTTCCGCAAATCGTACAATTCGACTCTCAAATCGTACAAATCTTCCTTTTTTCGTTACAGACAGCCATTTTTAATATTTGGTTGGCACAGCGGAGGATGAGAGTTTGAACTTGTCCGTAATTTAGTGCAATTTAGTACAAAAGTGCGGATAAATGGTGTTTCTAACCGCATTTTAGTGCAAATTAGTACAAAAATACGGATAAATGTTTGCACAATTCAAAAAAATGTACTAACTTTGCAGCGAAAAATAAACTAGGCGAATTATGGATAGACCTGTTTTTATTGAGGTTTGAGTCTGTTAACTACTATGCAGGTCTTATCATGTGCAAGGACAATCCTTACTATGATGAAGTAGTTAACACTTTCCATAAAAACATTATAAACCTGCCCGAGCAAATGGTCGGGAATAAGGAGTAATAATCGTCCTTTCTCGGACGTTAAACAGAGAAAGCGCAAAGCGTTGCGCAAAGACATATTGAATATAAGCGTTTGCTTTTTGTTCGCACGGCTCTGAAACCTAGGAAATTTCAAAACGTGTAAATACCAAAGAACAAATTGAGCAAGCGTCCTTGCGTTGCACGGGCGTTTCTTGTTGGTATTTACTGGTTTTCCTAGGACCACAGAGCATGAACAAGAACCGTTCGTGCTTTTTGTGTTTGCAATGACGCTTGCTCAAAAAGTGCTGCAAAGGTACGACAATTCCACTAAACGTGCAAACGCGCGAGCGAAAAGGACCAACAAGGACTACGAATATATCGCAAAAAAGTAGTAATTTTGCAGCGAGAAAAGAAGAATATATAAATAACCATTTACAAACCAATTAAATCAAACCATTATGGGACTTCTAAACAACATTAAAGACCACTTCACGAACGCAGAGTTCACCGTGGCACCGAACAAGAAAGTTAAGACCGTTTGCGCAGACTTCAAAAAAGCTTTTGGGGTAACTCTGGCTATCTACAAAGGCGCACAGTTAGCCGACCCGGAAATGACGCTTGCCGAACTAAACAAGCGTACTAGCAAAGATGTCAAGACAAAGAGTTACGCCGAGTTGAAAATCAAAGCGTCCATGAAGGTGGGCGAGGCAGAGAAACTCTTCGACCAGATGTTTGGTTTGACCGTACAAATCAAGGATCCTTCGGGCAAAGAATGTGTGGATAACAAACTGACCATCGGTCAAGCAGCACGCGGCGAAAGTAAATAAAAAATAACCTCTAAAATCTACAATTATGCCAAGTAAAGTTCGCGTTTACGGTAAGGCGCAAAACCGTACAGCATTGGGCATTATGCATGCCTATTTAGTAATGTATCCTCAAGCGACCGTAGAGGATCTGAGAAAAGCATTTCCAAGAGCAGACATCAATCCCGACTCTGGTGTCGATGAAATCTTCCAGCATGAATCTGAGCCACATTACAAAGAGTGGGCAGAATGGTATTTCGAGAAAGACGACGAAGTGCTGGTTCTGCAAGATGGTTCTAAAGTAGCTGTCTGCACAATGTGGACTAAAGCAAGTTTTGACCGCGTGGTCAAGCACGCTAAATTATATGATATCGAAGTTGCTGAGTTTGAGAAAGGCCAACGAGGAGAAAAAGGCGGTTTCCGTCTGGAATACTTAAATGGCTATGTTCCGCCGGTTCCCGCAAAGAAATCCAATAAATGGTTGTGGATTTGCTTGGCTGCACTTGCAATCATTGCCATAATACTGTGCTTGCTATTAGCGAAAGGCTGCCAGAAACCAGCTGAGCCGCAGATTGTAGAGGTGGAGAAAGTAGTAGTCGTTCATGACACGCTTTATATCCAGCAGATAGAGGAGATTGAGAAGAACTTCAACGCCGCTGAGTTCGTCAAAGGCAAAGCCGACCTGAGCGAGAGTGCCAAGTTTGTACTCCATGACCTTGCTAAAATTATGCAGAAGAATCCGGAACTCCGTCTGCGTCTGGAAGGACACACTTCTGCAGAAGGTGATGCTGCTTTCAATCAGAAACTCTCTGAAGCTCGTGCACAGGCAGCCGTGGATTTTATGGTAGAGCATGAAGGTATTGACGCTTCCCGTCTGGAGGCTGTTGGTAAAGGCTCGTCTGAACTGAAAAACACCGAAGACCCGATGGCTCCTGAGAACCGCCGCACAGAGTTTATCGTATTAGAATAATACATCTCACCTCATCCGCCTTGATCAGCGGATGGGGCACAAAGAATCATTAATCCATTAAAAATCATACTATTATGGCAACAAGATTAGATTCAAGCAAAATAAAAGAAACCATACTGCTTTTCCGTCAAGAAAGAAAGGAGACATTTCGATATGCTTCATATGATTTTTGCTACTTGTATTTTCAGGAACACAAGGGACATTTAGCAGAGAATATGGAAAATAGTTGTATGCATCTATGGAGTTACTTGGCCAGTTGGGGTATGCTACGAGGCAGTAGTAAACTTCGTTTGCATAGTCCGGCAGCACTTAAAGAGCTTATAACGCATTTTGATGAAACGGCAAAAGCGAACCCAAAATTATGGGAATTGGATGTGGATAAATACAATGATGCCACTATTCAAAATCTCATAAATGAGTACAATGCTATCGGAGACATTCTTGAAAAAATTATATCAGATGAAAAAGATAAAACATATCCATCTATAACATTAATTACCAAAATAATGTTGGGTGTGTATGGCAATATCCCTGCATTTGACACCTATTTCATACAAACATTCCATAGTATGTTTGGTGGCTTTGGTGTATGTAAAGAGAAAGAGTTGAAAAATATTCACATATTCTATATTAACAATAAAGAGTTGTTGGAGAAATTGCAAGAAGAAATCAAAGTAGTTGATTTTAACGGGCACTCTACAGACTACCATTACAAACTTGCTAAACTGATAGATATGTATGGATTTAGTCTAAATGCCCCTGAAAATAATTAAAATCAATTTTAACTCACATAAGTGTAAAAACGAATAATCTTTAAATAAAAGCGCAATGCGCAAGCCGTATCCCGAAAACTGCTATGATATAGAAATAGAATATAAATAAAAATATTACTTGTAAATTAAGAATGATATAGTATTCATTTCTCCCCTCCCCCCCAAAAAAAATTAGATTCATACTATTATGGCGATAACAAAGAAAAACGGCTGCAAGAAAGGTGTTTGGAAATAATACAGGACAAGCCTGCAGTCCTTAATGTTGTGGGCAATAAATGATCATTTATTAACTTAAAATTCAATCAATTATGGCAGAAATTGCATTAAAGGGTAACATGAAGGTTAAGACCCTCAAGGCTGATTTCAAGAAAGCATTTGGAGCATCTCTCCGCGTTTACAAAAGCGTAACCTGCAAGGGCGCATTTGCTGATGACGATGCTACGCTGGCATCTATCCGCGCAGAGGGTAAAGCCGGTGGCGAACTGAAGATCGTTGGTAACATGCAGGTAGGTAACTTCGAAAAGAAGATTGCTGAAATGTACGGCATCGGTGTGCAGGTAGCTAATGCAGATGACAGCAAATTGGCAGCCAATGATGTAACACTCGTTGCAGCAGGTAAGTAATTCCACACAAGGTAGAGGAGTTTGATCGCTCCTCTGCTTACAAAAAAACAACTATGAAATTCAAGAACTTATTAAAGAAACATTGCACAGAAATAGTCCAAATAGTATTGGATGGAATGCAACCAAGTTTGAGAAAGGTGAGTAAAATAAAACCCGCAACCATTCCCAAAGAACCTATTTTATACCGGTGGTGGTTCCCGAATGATTCAGTAGTTGTAAACACACTTCGTGCACACGCTCAAAAGAATAAGGAATTAATAAACCTGTTAATTGAGGTGGAAACAAGAGAAATAGAGAGGAAAACATATCTCGCTTTATATTTCGGAAAAAGCAACAAAGGTTATAGGCGCTTTATTCAACATACTACCGGCAATGTTCATACATCAACGATTCGTCATACGATATATGGCTTGTGTATCAGCGATAAATATAATAAAACAAAAGAGAAAGAAGTTAGTGCGATATTAGACGAGTGCTATTTTGAATGGTATTCGTTTAAAGATGAAGAAGAACTGGTAGAGTGCCTTGAAAGCCTTTGTATCGCTATAGGCAAATATCCGCTAAATGTAGAAGGTAATCCTGCCATTAACAATGAATGGCGTGAAACTTTAATGAGCAAAAGAAAAATAGATTAACTCCTAAATTTATGTAATTATGGCAACAGTTAAAAAGCCCGCTGCTAAGAAACCAGCGGCAAAGAAACCGGCTGCTAAACCTGCAGCGAAGAAAACAACGGTCAAAGCAGCATCGAAAAAAACTGCTGCAAAGCCGGCAGTAAAAAAAGTAGTAGCTAAGGCTACCCCTAAAAAAGCGGCTCCTGCTAAAACAGTATCTACCGAATTATCCGTAACAGGAAATAAGAAGATAGGTACGCTGATGAAGGAATTTAACAAGAAGTTCCCATATCTTCGTTTGAAGATATGTTATAGTTATGCACGCCAGGCCGTTGCGAAAGGAGAAAGTATATCGGGTATTGATGTAAATAAGACGCTGGCTTCCGTTCGCCGTGCTGACTCTGGAGGAGACATTTCTATTAGTGGTAACAAGAAGATTAAGAGCCTCGAGAAAGAGTTTGACACTGTATTCGGTCTGTATGTGCAAGTCTGCTATACAGAGAAAGATGGTCATCGCTACTATACAGGCGGTTCAAGCGATGAGAAAACACTTGCTTCCTTCAATGCTGAGTGCGAGAAAAATGGTTGCAAGAAAGGCGAGTGGAAATAACTTATAAAAAGGACATCTATTATGGCAACTGTAACACGCAAAATAACCACTATCCGCAAAAGCGGAAAAAAAACTACTAAAACGACACGAACTATTTCCGGCGGTAAAACAACCCGAGTAACTCGAACCGTGACACGTAAAAAATAAGATTTCGATGAATAAACTGAAACAACTTTTTCTCAACGAGAAGTTCATTCTCGCTGTGATTATTGTCAATGCTGCGGTTATTTTCACGCAATCCTATGGTGTAGAATATCGATGGCTGACCGCATTGGATTTTGTATGCACTCTGATTTTTGCTATAGAAATGGTAGTAAAACATTCGGAGTACGGATTGCACGGATATTGGTCGGACGGTTGGAATCGTCTTGATGGAACACTGGTCATCTTGTCTCTACCGTCCATTTGGGCATTCTTCGCGCCGTCTGTATTAGGAAATATGTCGTTCCTCCTCATATTGCGACTACTCCGTGTACTGCGTTTCTTCCGTGTGATGCATTTCTTCCCTAATTTTTCTAAAATAGTATCAGGATTCAAGTTGGCAATGCGTGATTCGTGGGGTATATTGCTCAGTTATACCGTAATCATTGTAATCTTCGGTATGCTGAATTGCAGTTTGTTTCACGATGCCGATCCGGATCACTTCAGTACACCGCTTCGCTCTATTTATTCGGTATTTCAGATATGCACGATAGAAGGTTGGTATGATATTCCCAACACCGTAGCCGAATACTATGGAGCATCCACATGGTTGGCGTCGGTCGTCCGATTCTATTTCTGTATATTGCTAATAATGGGTGGTATTATCGGAATGTCATTTATCAATTCCGTGTTTGTGGATGCGATGGTCAGCGATAATAACGATGAAATGGAACGCAAACTGGATGAGGTGAATCGTAAACTTGACGAATTATCAAAAAAACTTCCCAATAAACTATGACCTACAAATTCTCTTCATCTGAAGCCTCATTAGTGGCTAACGGACATGCAGCAGATGTTCTCACACCGTGGCAAATAGAAATCGACACCGACGAGCAGACGATTACGGTCAGTAAGCGAAACCGCATCCTCATCGGTACTGACGAGGACACGCTGGCTTTCCGGTTTATCCGTAGGGTAGTGATTGACCAACATCTTATCGGAGCGGACATTACTATCCAAGCCGTCGGCGGTAAACTAACCGCCAAATGCCTCGACAAGTCTGATTGCAAGCGCATCAAAGACTTGCTCATGAACTACAATAAAACCTCCAAAACTAAGCACAATATCTTCAGTTAGACTTGCATATATCGCAAAAAAGTTGTACCTTTGCCGCGCAAAAGGATACAGACCATGAGTTTACAGACAGAAACATCTTCTTCTGAGTTTGTCGCACCGATGGAGTTTTCCTCCAAATGGCGCAATATAGAATTGCTGCAAAGCCGCTCGCATACAATGCTGTATGTCGCTACTCGCTACGGCAGGCGGTTTTTGCTCAAATCGCTGACACCAGAAGCCAAGCGGCTCACCGACTACCAACTACAGCAGCAGAAAGAGTTTCAATTAGGCGTTTCGCTGAATCATCCTAATGTTGCTGCTACGTATTCCTTGGAAGAAGTGCCCGGTGTGGGAATGTGCATCGTGCAGGAATGGATAGACGGCGTGACGCTCGGCGAGTGGCTACGCACCAAACCGTCCAAAGCCGCACGGAAACGGGTGTTCTCGCAACTCATGGATGCGCTCGAATACATCCATAGCCTGCAACTCGTCCACCATGATCTCAAGCCCGATAACATCCTTATCACCCGAAATGGCGCGAACCTCAAACTGATCGATTTCGGCTTGTCGGCGACGGACGCAACCATCACACCCGTTCCGAACGACCCGCGCAAAGACATTGAAGCCCTGCAACGCCTCTTCCCGGACATCTGTCCCAAAGGACAGTTTGCCAACATATCCGCCTTGCGCAAAGTCCTCAACCGCCGCAACAGACTCATGTTCCTCTTGCCCGTACTCCTGTCCGCTCTTCTGTTGGGAGCAGCTGCCGCGCTTCTCTATATTTCCTGGCAAGAACGCCAGTCCGAGCAGCAGCGGATTGATGAACTGAACGCGCAAATAGCCGCTTATGCCGAACGAGACCGTGCGCAATTGGAGAAGCAGAAACGCTATGAAGCTATGTGCGCCCAAATGGATTCCATTCTCGCGCAAGAACGCGCGCAGATTATGGAGATTGTTAACCGTCGCAAGTCCTATGATTACAACAATCCGGAGGAAAACACCGCCTACTCAAAGGCTTGGGACGATTGGATAGATATAATGGAATCTTATAATATGCAACGGGATTCATTAACGAATTTGTTCGATGAAACCGATCCTCTGCGCGAACAGTTCTGGCAGAGGTGGACGCATCTATATGAGGATATACATAAAGAACTTGCGCCGCAACTAATCGGCAAATACAAATACTGACCGCCTTTTTCTTGTATCCTTGCACCCGATATGAATAAGTATTCTCCCGAAATAGCCTCACTGCGTCTGGATATCGAGCAGTCCGTGAAACGCAAAATCCGCACACCCTATGATTTTGAGTTTCTGTCGGGTGTTATTTGGGAAAGACTGCACGAGAATATCTCACCTACCACCCTCAAACGCCTCTGGGGGTATATTGAGGGCGCCGATACAACGCGTCGCACGACCCTCTGCCTACTTGCGCAATTTCTCGGTTTTGCAGACTGGGAGGCGTATCTGGCTTCACTCGCCACACGCACGGACATTGAGAGTGCAGCCTTTGAGGGAGAAGGTATTTCTATCAACGACCTGCAAAAAGGCGATTGCATAGAAGTGACATGGCTGCCCAACAGACGGTGCGTCTTCCGCTATGAGGGCGAAGCGCATTTTACAGTCGTTGAAGCCGATCACGCCAAACTGCAAGTCGGGGACACCTTCGAGACTGCCGCTTTCCTCATCGGGCAACCGATGTATCTGGACAACCTATGCCATGCAGACCAGCCACCGACATCCTATGTCGCCGGAAGCAAGCATGGGCTTAACTCCGTCAACAGGATGACTAATTTCTGAAAGAACATTCTATCAACTTCTTTTCTAACAACAAGCGCGAGACTATTAGTCCCGCGCTTGCCTTTTTATGGGCTTAATCAAAGATTTTTAGTCGCTCGGAGAGGGTTTATTGGACTTTCTGTCCCATTACATTGTAGATTTGGTCTCCGATGACGATAAGAAGTTGTCCATCGCGCATAATTTTGTGCGTTGGAACGGAAATCCGCTCATTTCCGATGTCCGTGTGGTCTCCGCAAGAGGTGAGATAATTGCTGTAGGAGACTCCTGCACCGGTGGCGTTGATGGTGATGGAAGCAAAACCTACACCTTGGGTAGTATGTGCCTCTGCCGCAAAGCGCAGCGGAGAGAGACCGGACAGGGAACCGGAGTTCGTCCATGTATAGTCGTTGAGTTTATTATTCGAAGCGGTCAACGAAGCAATCACAGAACCTGCCGCAGAGATAGATACGGTCGGATTCGACGAGCCGCCGTAGGTACGGATATTCATTGTGATCGAGTTCAATCCCGAGAGATCGATAGCCGGCGATTCGATATATTTACCGGCTACCAGTAACCAGTATGATCCGCTATTTCCGGCAGTGTTGGTCCATCCTGTCTGGTTCTCGGCGTTGAAGATATAGGTAGCCGGAGCAGCACCTGCTTCTTCAGTCGCTTGCGCAAAGACAGCATAGTACGTGATATCCTCTGTCACCTCCGGGAAGTCAGCGATCTGCTTATACAGCGTCTCGGGCGCTTCGTTCTGCGTACCGGCGATAGCGGCGATCGTCCAGCCCATAAAGACGGAGCTCTCGGAAGAACAAGAGGTGGGTTCGGCAGGCAGCGCCGTTAGTTTCTCATTCTCGACTACGGAGTCTGTTCGGAGGGTTTCTCCGTTGACAGACCAAGTAACACCATGCTTGGTAGTACCGGGTTGCGGAGGCGTAACCGGCGTGCCGCCATCATAGGGAGAGACGAGAGAGGAAAGGGAAAGGGACTGTCCTTTCTTGTTACCCCAGATATATTCTGCCAGTTCGGGATAGTCGATGAAGGGGTTACGGTTGCCCTGTTTATACGAACATTTATTGAGTGTCTCGTTTCCGTAGATCACTTCATTACGCGCCAGTTCACGCTCCGATACCGGATCCTGGCGGTGCCATTTGAGCAGCAGATCCACTGAATAGTTCGACAGCTGCGCCGTGCCATTCGCATAAGTGAACATCGTACGTCCGCCTTCCGCCTGCGTGAAATTAGAGGACATATAACAGGTGACCATATAGAAATAGGTACGCGCGAGATCGCCTTTGAACTCATCGTCGGGTTCGTACACCACTCCGGAGACCGTATAACCGGGGAACGTGCTGGCACCCTTACGGCCTTTAGCCTGCACTCCGTTTGTCGTACATTTGGTTCCGTTCGCGCACTCTCCGAAAGGTTCGTTTCCGCGATAACTGTTGACATAGCAGTTGGTGGGATAGAGATGGAACGCATCGCTATAAAGGGGCGAAGCCTCGCCAAACCACGATTTAGGTACCGAGTGTTCGCGGTTGTAACCGCACGTACCGGAACACCAAGACTCCGTATAAGCCGGATCACAGAAAGAATAGATGTCATCAATCGTCGTGCCGGCATTGTTGTAGGTGTCCGTCCATTTGAAAAGGTACTTCAATGCGTCGTACGAGACGGTGGTGTGAGGATGTATTTTCGCGCTCAAAGCCGTACGGAGCGTTTCGCCGGACTTGCCATCCGCGGAAGCATAATAGGTAGTGAGGGTAACGGTCGGAGCGACTGTTGCCCATGCCATTTGCGCAGCACAAAGGAGCGCAAGGAAAGAAAGAATGTGTTTTTTCATATTATTAAGCGTTAAAGAGTTAGAGAGTTAAAATGGTTTGCTGTGCAAACATTAAAGAGTTACATTGGTGATTAATGCAGTGCCTCGTGCAGGATCTCGCTGACGGTGGGGTGCGGGAAGACCACTTGGCGGAAGTCGTCCATCGTATAGCCGTTGCGTACGGCGCAGGAGGCAGTTGCAATGAACTCGGAGCAGGGGTTGCCGATACAATGCACGCCGAGGATGGTTTGGTTACGGCGGTCAATGATCAGTTTGCAGAGGCCTGTCTCGCCTTCGTTCTCCGCCATGAACCGTCCGGAGAAAGTCATCGGCAGTTTGCGGACTTCTGTTTCTATGTTCATATCCGCCGCCTGTTGCTCCGTGAGACCGACAGAGGCAATCTCCGGATTGGTATAAACGACCGAAGGAATAGCACGATAATTTACCATTTGGGCATTTACTATTTGGTCATTTAGCATTTTGGACACTGCCACTTCGGCTTGGCGAGAAGCGACATGCGCCAGCATGATCTTACCCGTGACATCGCCGCAGGCATAGACATTCGGCAGGTTGGTTCGGCAGAAGTCATCAATGACGATCGCCCCGCGGTTGAGTTCGAGGTCAGAGAGAGCTTCGAGGCCTTGCAGGTTCGCGCGACGGCCTACGGAGACGAGGATCTTGTCACTAGTCAAACTAGGAGAACTAGGAAAACTAGGAGAACTAGAAATGGAAACAGTGTTGCCTTCGATGGACTCTACCTTGGTGGAGGTGAGGATGTTAATGCCGGCTTTGCGGTATTTATCAAGGAGGACTTGCACGACCTCCTGGTCGAGGTTCGGGAGGATAGTAGGCATGGCTTCGATGACCGTCACAGGTACGCCTAATTCATGATAGAGCGTCGCAAACTCCATGCCTATCACACCGCCACCCACAATGATAATCGATTTAGGCAATTCGGTCGCTGCCAGCGCGTCGGTCGAATCCCAAACCGCAGGATTATCCTTGATTCCCGGAATAGGCGGAACGAAGTTGGTAGAGCCGGTGCAGATCATGAGGTTCTCTGCTTCATAGGTCTCGCCGTTGCATTCAATCCGCCAAGCTTGGCGGATACTATCGAGAACCCGGGCAGCGCCGTTAACGACCGTGCAGTGCCCGTTGTTCAGACGGGCTTTGATGCCGGCAACGAGTTTGCGGACGACGATGGTCTTGCGCTTCTGCATGGCAGCAAAATCAAAGACTACGTTCTCTGCCGTAACGCCGTATTTCTGCGCGTGGGTGGCGTTGTAATACTGCTTCGCGCCGTAGAGGAGCGACTTGGTAGGAATACAACCTACATTGAGACACGTACCGCCGAGGGCGGTTTGCTCAAAAAGAATGACATCTTTTCCGGCTTTGGAGACCATTTCTGCAGCTGTGTAGCCTGCAGGACCGCCGCCTATGATAGCAAGAAAATATTTATCCATTTTCGCATTTACTTATTTTCGCATTTACTTATTTTCACGCTGGATGATATCCGGCATAATGGGCATTATTTTATTTTCACATTTGGACATTTGGTCATTTTGTCTTTATTCTTATCTCCGGGGTGGATTGCAGGACGATGGAGTTGGCAGGGACATCTTGGGTAAGCCAGATATTACCGCCGATGACGGTGTCATGTCCGATGCGTACGCGTCCGAGGATAGAGGTATTGGAATAGACCGTGACATGATCCTCGAGGATCGGGTGACGCGGAATGTTTTTGGGTCGTCCCTCTTCGTCGTATTCGAAGTTCTTGGCACCCAGCGTCACACCTTGGTACAGCACGACATGCGAACCGACGATTGCCGTTTCTCCGATCACGACTCCCGTGCCGTGGTCGATACAGAAATAGTCGCCTATCTGCGCCGCAGGATGGATGTCTATTCCTGTGCGGCTGTGTGCCAGTTCGGTCAGCATACGCGGAATACGCGGCACTCCCAGTTGGTATAGCGCGTGCGCAGCACGGTAATGGATCATGGCGTATTGCAGCGGGTAAGAAAGGATCACTTCGCCTCTGTCCGTCACCGCAGGGTCGTTATGCAGCACCGCATCCACATCGGTGTTGATGAGCCGCGCTATCTCGGGTATCTGCGCCCAGAACGCCTCCGGAAGACATAAGTCCTTCGGTGCTTCCACGAACGGGTAGTAGTCCGGAAAAACAACTCCCTGCAGATGCAGCACAAGTTGTTTGAGTTGAGAGATAGAAGGGGTGTTCACAATTTACAATTTACAATTCTTAGCCCCAAAGGGGCACGATTATTTGGCAGAGCCAAATTTTCACAATTTACAATTTACAAGACAGACAAATATCTCTCGCCGGTGTCGGGCAGGAGAACAACGATGTTTTTTCCTTTGTACTCGGGTTGCCGGATCAGTTGCAGCGCAGCGGCATAGGCGGCTCCTGAGGAAATACCGACGAGCAAACCATGATCTTTGGCTAAAGAACGCGCAGCGGCATACGCCTCTTCGTCGGTGATCGTCATGACGCGGTCGATAAACCCTTTCTGGCAGGTCTCCGGGACAAACCCCGCTCCTATACCCTGTATCTTATGCGGCCCCGCTTGTCCTCCGGAGAGAACGGGTGACAATGCAGGTTCGACCGCTATGATCTCAACAAGCATGTTCCTCTCTTTGAGAGCACGCCCCACTCCGCTGACCGTACCTCCTGTGCCTACTCCGGCAATGAACACATCCACTTGTCCGTCGGTGTCTTCCCAAATCTCCTGACCCGTCGTAGCATAATGGACAGCAGGGTTGGCGGGATTGACGAACTGACCCAGGATAATCGATCCTTCCGTCTCTGCACGCAGCTGCCCGGCTTTCGCTATCGCCCCTTTCATCCCTTCCGCTCCGGGCGTGAGCACCAGCTCCGCACCATATGCCTTGAGCAAGTTACGGCGCTCCACGGACATGGTCTCCGGCATGGTGAGCACCACGCGGTAACCTTTGAGTCTGCCTATCCATGCCAAGCCTACCCCCGTGTTGCCGCTTGTCGGTTCGATGATCGTAGCGCCGGGAGCGAGATGTCCGTTTTTCTCCGCCTCTTCGATCATGGCGAGTGCCGTACGGTCCTTGACCGAACCGCCCGGGTTGAAACGCTCCAGCTTGAGCAAGAGACCCGGTTGGATCTCAAGCATCGGCGTATGGCCGATCAAGTCCAAAAGATTCTTGTATATCATAAGCTTCGTAAGTATATTCTCACTGCCTCGGCGATCATCTCCACGCAGGGTCTTTTCTCGTAATACTGCTGGGTGCGCTCTTCGGGTTTAGGGGCTTGCGGTTTCGGTGCGAGACCCAAGAGTTCGGCGCAGATGAGGGATCCGTACTTTGCCTTGAATTCCCCTGCCAACTGCTGCACAAAAGCATAGTTAGCCATCTTGCCTTCGGAATCATGCGGCGTAGCCGAACCGTTATGCAGTCCCGCCAGCATGAACATACCGTTGGCGGCGCCGCAGGTCATACGCATACGCCCTGTGCCGCCACCGAACGAGGCTGCCAGACGGAGCGCAAGAGACTCGTCCGTAATACCGTACAGATCCGAACAGGACGCAAAGACCGCCTGAGAGCAGTTGAAACCTTGTTTGAATAAATCCACGGCGCGAACAGCCCGTGCTTCTATCTCTTCGTTTGTCATAACAATGCACAATTCACAATTCACAATGCACAATGCACAATTCTTAGCCCCAAAGGGGCACGATTATTTGGCAGAGCCAAATTTTCACAATGCATAATAATTCGGGCTGCAAAGTTACTGCTTTTTTTTGACATGTGCAAATGCTTTGAGAAATAATAAAACACCACAAAAAGTGTATATATACTAAAGTATATATACAGTATAAGCACAAAAAATGGGCTTTATGTACAAAAAGGGCTTCTCATCCTATGGTGATCCTATGGTAATGCTATGGTGATCCGACGGTTTAGGCAGGAGAAGGACAGGGCTTCCGGCGTCTGCGGATATAGAAGAGGAGGCACGCCAGGAGGAAATATGCGGCGGCGAGGATCCACAGTGAAACAAATTCGGGTGCAGCGGAGGCTGTGAAACCGTTGGTGTGGATCAGGGAAGCTCCCATGGAATTGATATGAATGAACCCGTGCGCGCCCCATGTATAAGGAATGAGATAAGACATGTAGAGCCACGGGCGCGGTATCATCTCTTTGGGCCATGAGATGCCCGCCATGAAAAGGAAGATCAACGAGGTAGAGATCAGCAGGACGAGTCCCGACTCCCTGTTGCGTATAAAGACGGAGACGCACATCGAGAAGAAGATCACCGCCAAGAGGTATGGCGCGATAAAGAGCAGAATATCGTCGAACGCCCCCAGATGCGGGATGTCGAAAAGCCGCGGCAGTAAGCCCAAGAGGATGACTGCCAGCGCATAGTAGAGTGTGAAATAAGCCCCTGCGCGCCCTATGAGCGACCGGAAAGAATACTGGTCAAGGTTCTCTTCGCGCGCTGTGCCTCCCAGCATACAGATACCGAAAAGAAGGGTCTGGTGGAGGATCAGGACCAGCACCGCAGGAATAAGGAAAGAGCCATATCCGCCTGTAGGCGTGAAGAGGGCTGTCTCGGAATAGGGTGCATCTTGCACCAATGCCCAAGCAAACTCCTTATCCATACCCATCTGCTCGTACCGGTCAATCTGAATATTCCGCATGGACTCCAGCATGACCTGGTTGCAGGAGAGATAGACGGCTTTCATATAGAGGAACGAAGACATGTCACAGTAAAGCGAAATATGCGCCTGGCCGAGCGGATCCGCCAGCTGGTTCTCAAAATCACGCGGGAAATAGATGATCCCATGCACCTTCTGATCGCGCAGCAGTTGCTCCGCCTCGTTCATCGAAGCGCACGAACAGACAAGCCGGACATCGGGCGAAGCGTTCCATTTATGGAGGAAAGCCCTGCTCTCGGGACTGTCACTCAAGTCCACCACCGCAACCGGCACATCGTTTATCTGTTCATTCCAATAGACCGCCTTGTAGATCAAGGGGTACGCCAGCGTAGCAACGATAAAAATAACCGTCACTCCGGGATCCTTGAAGATCCGCCTTAACTCATTGACAAACACATTCCATACCTTCATCTCCATTCTCCTTCCTTATTTCAGCGGATAATTCATATATACCAACGCCCTGTGCAGACGCGGTGCGACACAGAGGGCAGCCAGCATAAAAGCGGTGAGCGCCAGCGCGTTCGGCAGGCTGTTGACCGCAGGCGCAGCCATAAGCGCCTCGTTGACATAAATCAAATAATAATGCCTGAGCGGCTCCAGATAGGAGAGCGCTTTGACAGGCGGCAGCATCGCCATCTGGGGATAGGTGAAGCCCGACAGCGAGAACCCGAGCATCGAATAGAGGGCGCCGATGGACAGCGCGTCACGGAGCGTAGGCAGCAGACCTATCATGACTATTCCGAGCGCCTCCATCGCAAAGACAAAAAGCACCAGACCGAAGAGCAAGCGCGCATGGCTGCCATAGACCGGAAAGCCTGCAAAGCGGAAGAGGATGATATAACAGCCGATCCCCAAGACCAGATAGATCACGGTATACGGAATCAGTTTGCCGATCATCGCCACGGTGTAGTTGCCTCCGGCGGCACGAAGCCACGCATGGGATGTGCGCGCCTTGAGTTCAAAGCCGATAGCGAAGATGGTGAGCATGAGACAGATCAGTCCCAAGATACCCGGCAAGATTGTGCTGACCAGATACACAGAGTAGTTGCCCCACGGGTTCGCCACCATATGTCCCTCAATGGTCAGCGGCTGAATACGGTGCATGATCACATCGTCCGGCAGCCCTTTCTTGCGCAACACCTCCCTCTGGAAAGCACCGGAGGTGAGGTTGACCATCGTGAGCATCTGCTTATACGCCGTGTTACCGCCCACCGTGTAGGCGTTCGTGACATAGAAATCCATCTGCGGCCGTTTGAAGTCCACGAGATCGCGATAGAAGTCGGAGGGGATGACGAAGATACCGTACACCCTACCCTGCTGCATGGCTTCGCGGGCTTCTGGATAGGAGTTCGTGACGAGCTGAATATCCACGGAAGGGGTAGCCTGCATCTCATGGATAAGGCGGCGTGAGATAGTCGTCCGGTCCAGATCAACCACCGCCACCGGCATCTTCTCCGCGCTACCTCCGCGCATGAGCGTAAGAAAGAAGAAGGTAGAAAGGAGCATTACTCCGACGGACGCAAAGAGGTACAAGGGCCTCGCGAACATCATCTTCAGTTCGCGGAGCAGCACACGCCATATGTTCTGGAAAATGATTTTCATTCTGCAACGAGAGCAGTCATTCCCGGACGAAGATTAGGGATCGTCACCGTAGGACGGCATTTGACATCAAACGTGCGGACATCGTAGCCTCCGTTCTGCTTGGTGGAACGCCATGTGGCGTAGGTTCCCATGGCTTTGATATGGGTGACCGTAAGCGGATATTTGACATTATTCCCCAGCGCAGGGATCGTCACTTCGACAACACTTCCCATCGGGAAACGGGACAACATATCCTCGCGCACAGCAAAGGTGAACCAGACATCGTTGAGATCGACGATAGACATCACCGGCGATCCCTGTCCCACCAGTTCGCCGACCTTCGGGAAGAGTTCGCTGACCTCACCGTCACATGGCGCAAGGAGATAGCGCTCCGCCTCGGCAGCCGCGACCTCCTGAAGGATACCATCGACTCTGGCGACTTGGGCTTCCGCCGCCGCTTTGTCCTCTTCGCGCGCACCAGCCAACGCCATTTCGTACTGGCTCTTGGCGGCTTTCACGGTAGCGACAGCCGCTTTGTACTGCGCATTGACCTCGTCGTATTTCTGCGCAGAGACGACCCCTTTGTCATAAAGGCGCTTCACGCGTTCGTACGACTTGCGATAGATCTCTTCTCCGGCTTTGGCTTTCTGGTAGAGTTCATAGGCACCTTGAATCTGCTCACGCTGCGCTCCGTTTTTGGCTTTCTGGTTGACGGCTTCCGCCATCTCACGCGCTGCGAGAGCCTGCGCTTTCTTCGCCTCCACCTCCGGAGAGTAGATGACAACGAGCGTGTCGCCTTTCTTGACCTGTTCCCCTTCGTCATAGAGATACATCTCTATACGTCCGGGCACTTTTCCAGATACACGGTACTCCGCCGCCTCCGCTTCGCCCTGAATAAGGGTCTTCTCCGGACGGAGGGCGATAATACCTACTACCGCAACAATAACGACTACTGTCAGCAATGCAACCAAGCCCAACAGCAGACTTCCTTCTTTCTGATGTTTCATGTTATAGTTTGCCTAAATATTTACGAAGTTGTGTTTCCGTTGTTTTTGCTTCTGTCTCGGCATCCACGAGATCGGTAGCCGCGGCCAGCCACGCCGTCTGCGCCTGCATCAGTTCGGAGGCGGTGATCATACCCGCCTCGTAGGACTCCTGCGCCATACGTAGCACCTCGGCAGCGTTGTTCTGGGTAAGTCTCGCCAGAACGATCTTCTGCTGCGCCTCCGTCAGTTTCTGGTTCGCCTGCGTGGTCTGGAGAGTAAGCATCTCGCGCGCCTCTTCGCGCTTGAGTTCCACCGCCTTGGCAGCATGCTTGGCGGCCTTGTAGCGGAGGATGTCATCCGCATGCGCGATCGGCACATTCACGACGACTCCGGCGGTGAAGAAGCCTTTTCCGTCCCAGCTGTTGCTGAATCCGTTTTCCACATTGGGGTTGGTGTAGATATATCCCGCCGACGCAATGACATTGGGTTGCAGTCCTGCAGCCGCCAGCATGGTATTGGAATGCGCGATCTTCTCCGCCTGCTCCAGCATCCGGATCTCTTTGCGGCTATCAACAGCATTCTGCATGTTGGCGGTGTCCTCAGGAAGGGCAGTCTCGCCCAAGCCGCTCTCATCGAGGCGGAAAGCCGTGCTCAGCGGCAGTCCGCAGACCTGCGCCAGCGCCATATTGGAGAGCGTCAGACCGTTCTCCGCCTGCAGCCGCTTCACCTCCGCTTCACCGCGTTTGGTCGTCACTTTCAACAGATCCGACTGGGTAGCCACGCCTTCGTTCACCGCCTCCTGTACATCCGTTTCCAGCTGACATAAGAGCCGGTAATACTGCTCCGCCAACTCGCGTTTCCTTGCTACGGACACCACGCGCCAATACGCCTCATCCACGCCATAGATAATATCATCGTGCTTGGCCTCCGACTCGATTGCGGCAATATTCTCCGTCGCCTGCGCGATCTTATATGCCTGAATAAGCCGTCCGCCCACCCATATCGGTTGCGACACGCCTACCTGTGCCACGAGGATCTGACGCATGTCAGGTGACAATTTGTCATAGAGTGTCTTATAGGCGTCCGCCACTTTCTGCCCCGCCTCGTTCTCCAGATTCGCCACCGCTCCTTCGAAGACCGTTCCGCTTGCCGCATTCTCGATCCGTCCGAAAGCACTCTCGCCGCTCCATACGAAGGACGAAGTGCCGTCCGGATTCACCGTTGCGGTACCGAAAGAGAACTCGCTGCTATTCGACAACAGGTGCACGTTCGCGTTATTCCACATATACGCCGCATTGGCTGTCAGGCGCGGAAACATCGCAGCCAAAGCCGCCTGACGGTTATATTGGGCCGCCAGATGCGTCTCCTTCTGTGATTGCGCGGACATGCCGCTGTTCAATGCCATTTCGCGGCACTGCTGCAAACTATAGTAAAGAGTGTCGCCTGCCGATGCCGGGACACCGATTCCGATCCCCAGCACCAAAAGAAGAATATGTCTTTTCATGTTCATCGCACTGATTTTCTAACGCACCGTTATTGCGACAAAAAGCGTGCCAGATTGAATAATTAATGTTTTATTTCTTCGTTATACCAGTTTTCGAGTAGTTGGTTGAAATCTCGTCGTGTGAGGGATTGTGCGGCGTTATGGAGTTCGTCCGTATGATCCTCGAAATGCAGTGTGACCGTCCTGCGCCATTTCCATTTCTTGGGTTTGAGTTTGGACCACCGGCTGGTCTCCAGCCCGCGCATTCTACAAAGGATCACGCGCACGCCCGCAGGAAGTTCGCGGCAGACTTCATACGCCATGCGGCGGTTTCCGATGACCTCTTTGTCAATCGTCTTCACATGCCCGGAAGGATAGAAACAGATCTGCTTGCCGGTTGCCAGACTGTCAATCGCAATACGGCTGAGTTGCGAAGCAGCCGCAGCGCCTTCCTCGCGGCTCATGGCGCTTTTGTTGAGATCCGGCACTTCGATCGCGTCCCCCAGACGGAGCACGCGTCCGTAAAGCCAGTGACGCATGAAAAGTTCGTCCACCATCGGACTGATGGGCAGCCACCAAAGTTCGCTGAAAAGGATCAGCGGATCCATGTATGCCGTATGGTTCGGCAGAACGAGGTGGACGGACTTGTCGCGGAGCAGTTCCTCGCCCTCAACTCGCACATCGTAATGCCAATGCAAAAAGAATTTAATTATTTTGCCAAGAGTAAATCTGTTCATGAAAAAATTTACAATTTACAATTCACAATTTAGAGGAGAGGTTGGATAAGTTCGAGGAGTGACGCACCGCCCCGTCTGTCGAAGAAGAGGGCATCCATGCCGGCTGCTTGTGCTCCGAGAATGTCTGTCGTCATGCTGTCTCCGATCATCAATACTTCATTCGGCTGCAAGCCGCAGCGGCGCAGCGCTTCCTCAAAAAAGCGGATGTCGGGTTTGTCATAGCCTATATCCATGGAGATATAAGTATCTTCGAAATACGACAGAATACCTGCTCTCTCCAAACGGCGGCGCTGCAGATGACCGAAACTGTTGGAAGCGGCGAAAAGCCGATAGCCTTTGGCTTTCAATGCGTCCAGCATCTCTTTCGCTTCCGGCACCAAGGTATGCGTCTCGCCCCATGCGGCACGGAAAGCGTGTTTGAAGGGCTCTACCGCCGACTCAGGGTATCCGATCGCCGCAATAAACTCCGCCGGATAAAGATCCATCACTTCCGCGATCGTGTGTTTGCCGTGCTTGGCTTCGGAAAAGAGGCGGCCGGAGATCTCGAAGAAGAGGTCAAAGAGACCGCTATCGTTCAAAGTCGAAAGTCGAAAGTCGAAAGTCGAAAGTCGAAAGATCGCGGCATCAAAAGCCTCCCGACAACAAGGAACGTAGTCGAGAAGCGTGTCATCAATATCTATGAATACAGCCTTGTAACGCACGGTTGAACAATTTACAATTTAACAAAAAACGGAGCCACTTGGCGTGACTCCATTTTGTCGGGTAGGCGAGATTCGAACTCACGACCTCCTGCTCCCAAAGCAGGCATTCTAACCGGGCTGAACTACTACCCGCGATGTCCAAAACGGGTGCAAAGGTACTGCTTTTTTTTGATATACGCAAATATTTCTGCATTTTTTATCAAATTAATACATTTGCGGTAGTCTTTTGTAGAACTCTGTGACAGCGACGATGCCTTTTTCCCAGACCTCAAGATCCATGGACTCGTTAGGCGAATGGATAGCGTTCTGCTCCAAACCGAAGCCCATGAGGATGGTTTTGCATCCGAGTATGCGTTCGAAAGCGGCGATGATAGGTATCGATCCGCCTCTTCGTGCCGCCAGCGGTCGTTTGCCGAAAGCGGTCTCGAAAGCCTGTTCCGCGGCTTTGTAGGCGGGTATATCGATCGGGCATACATATCCCTGGCCTCCGTGCATGGGTGTGACGGAGACACGGACTCCGCTCGGTTTGATCGTTTGCAGATAGTCTATGAACGCCTGCGATATCTTCCCGTGGTCCTGATCGGGCACGAGCCGGCATGACACTTTGGCGAAGGCTTTGGAAGGCAGAACCGTTTTGGATCCTTCTCCCGTGTAACCGCCCCAGATACCGCATATGTCAAAAGAGGGTCGGCAGGAGTTCCGTTCGAGCGTCGAATAGCCTTCTTCTCCGAAGACCTCGTTGATTCCGATGGCGGCGTTGTAGCGCTCCTGCGAGAATGGTATCTGCGCGATCATCGTCCGTTCCTCTTCGGGAATAGGCAGCACATCGTCGTAGAACCCCGGTATGGTGATATGTCCTCGGCTGTCGATGATCCGCGCAAGCATCTCGCAGAGGGCATTGATGGGGTTCTTGACCGCACCGCCGAAATGCCCGGAGTGAAGGTCTCTGTTCGGTCCGTCCACCTCAATCTGCCAGTATGCCAGTCCGCGCAATCCGGTGGTGATAGAGGGTGTGTCCTTTCCGATCATGGAGGTGTCGGAGACGAGAATGATATCGGCTTTCAGGAGTTCTCTGTGTTCCTCCAGAAAAGCCTCGAGACTCGGCGACCCGATCTCCTCCTCCCCCTCGAAGATGAACTTCACGTTGCATCCCATCTGTCCGGTCTGCACCATGTATTCGAAAGCCTTGGCTTGGATCATTGCCTGCCCTTTGTCGTCGTCCGCTCCGCGTGCATAGAGTCGTCCGTCACGGATAGACGGCTCCCACGGATCCGACTTCCACTCCTCCAACGGCTCCGCCGGCATCACATCGTAATGGGCGTAGACAAGAACCGTTGGTGCTTTGGCTGTAAGTCTGTATTCGGCGAAGACGAAGGGGTTGCCGGCGGACGGGAGGATTTCGGCTTTCTGACACCCTGCGGCAAGCAGTAGATCACGCCACCGCTCGGCACAACGGAGCATGTCCGCTTTGTGCTCCGGCTGACAACTGACACTCGGGATACGGATGAGGCTGCCCCATTCGTCCATGAAACGCTCTCTGTGAGCTGCTATGTACGTATTCAATTCACAATTCATAATTTATATTAAAATGATTTCTTGCGGAAGGCGGCGGGCGAGAGGCCTGTCCGGCGTTTGAAGAAGGTACCGAAATGGGACTGGTTCTGGAATCCGAGTTGGTCGGCTATTTCCTGGATGGAGAGGGTTGTGGTACAAAGGAGCGTTTGGGCGCGCTGGGTGAGGGCATGCTCGATACAGGCACTTGCGGTCATTCCGACAGTCTGTTTGACCGTGTTGGCGACATAACGGGTGGTGAGGCAGAGTTGTCCGGCATACCAGTCGAGGTTGTGGTGGCGCTCGCAATGCTCGTCCACCAGTTGCATGAAACGGCCGGTGATTCCTTCGTTGCGCGACATGGTGGAGATATTCTGCTGGGGGAAATGGTTCAGTTCGGGTTCCGCCAGATAATAGAAGAACGAACGCACCAAGTGAATAGCCGCTTTGCGGTCTTTGTCATTGAGCACTTCGCGCATCAGATGGAAATACTGTTCCAATCGCTCCATCCTTTTCGGGCTGATATTCCACACCGGATGGACGTAGATATATGAGGTTGCAGCAAGCGGGAACTCCAGATTCAGCTCTTGTATGAACTCACGCGAAGCAGACAAAACCAACATTTCCACATAATTTTCCAGATTCTGCGGTTTCTCAATCAGCAGTTCGGGCGTAACCAGGCAGCCTTGGTTGGCGGTCAGTTCATAGTTCGTATTGTTGATGTTTATATGGAGCGAACCTCCTTTGACAATCTGGATGCAATAGGTGGGCGTGAAGTATTGGTCGGGGAGTATAAAGCGGCTGAAGTTTGCTTGCGTGGTAGCGATTTCCATGACGGCAATATCGTCCAGAGCGTGCTTGCCCGGAATAAAACTCATCCACTTGAAACCGGAGTAATCGGTCATTATATCGTTCTGGTCAGAGGTTGTTTTTGCCATATTTTGAGGGGTTACGGGTTACGGGTGTACGGATTAGAACAATTTTGGTGCAAAGATACAACAATTTTCTGATATATGCAAGAAGAATAGTAAAATTAGAACAATTTTCGCACGGATTAGAAGAACGGTAATTGCTTAAAAAGCAGTACTTTTGCAGCCGTTTTTGAAAAACTACTCACGAAAACAAAATAATACATGAAGATTTTATTTGTCATAGACAGTTTCTACACGACGAACAACGGGACAAGTATCAGTGCCCAGCGATTTGCCGGAGAACTGCGGAAACGAGGGCACGAGGTGAGGGTACTGTGCTGGGACACGCCAAGTGACCAAGGGACTAAGGACCAGGAACCAAGTACGAAGGAGAACAATCTGACGGATGGGGATTTTACGACGGAGAAGTTCCGCATGCCTGTATTCCAGCCGCTGATGGACAAGCATGATTTCAGTTTTGCGCACAACGATAAAAATATCGTTCATGAGGCCTGCGACTGGGCGGAGATTGTGCATATCTATGTGCCGTTCGGCATCTCGATGGAGGCAATCAATTACTGCAACGAAATCGGCAAACCCGTGACGGCTGCTTTCCATATCCAGCCGGAGAACATGACTTCTTCGGTAAACATGGGCAAAGTGGAATGGTTCAACGAGTTGTTTTACAAGTCATTCCGTCACAATGTCTATAACCGTGTGCGTCACGTTCATGTACCTTCTAAATTCATGGGCGACATGATCGCCGAACGCGGTTACACGGCGAAGATCCATGCTATCAGCAACGGAATACAGAAGGAGTTTCTGGAAGCAGGAAAGCAGTTTATCGACCACGGGCGCCCGGCGAAAAGCCCGGAGCTGGAAGGCAAGATCGTGATCACGATGGTAGGCCGATTGTCGGGCGAAAAGCGTCAAGACGTGCTTATCAACGCAGTGCCGTACAGCAAATATGCGGACAAGATACAATTAGCGTTTGCAGGCAAAGGACCTAAATACAACGAATACGTTGCGTTAGGCGAGAAACTGCCGAACAAGCCAATGTTCCTCTATTTGAGCAGGGATGAGCTAATCCGACATTTAGGCATGACGGATTTGTATGTACACGCAAGCGACATGGAGAGCGAAGCGATCAGTTGTATAGAGGCGTTCGCAACAGGATTGGTACCCGTGATCGCCAACAGTTCCGTTTCCGCCACTCCGCAGTTTGCGTTAGACGGTCGGAGTCTGTTCAAGCCCGGAGATCCAAAGGATCTGGCAAGAGCGATCGACTACTGGCTCGACCACCCCAACGAACGGAAATACATAGGCGAGTTATATTATCAGTCCGCCAAACGCTATACGCTGGAGAACTCGGTCACGCAGTTCGAAGAGATGCTACAGGAAGAGATAGAGGACTGTGCCAAGGAGCGGGAGAAGAAACATAATGAAGAGATTGCACATAGCGGTATTAGTCTGCCTTTCTTTGTTTGGTAACGTGGCATACGCCACGGAGCGGAAGACTCCCGATTGGTCAGAGCAGTTTGCCATGCGTCCTGTGCGAGTAGACAAAGGTCTGTTCGGCGGCACAGTAGGCAAAGGACGGATGTATTTTGACATCCATCTGCCGGTTATCACGCCGACACTGCTGATCGATGTAGGGATGAGTATGTCGCATGTGAACGGCGTGATCGGCATGGCGCCGCGATGGTTTGCCATGTTCAGCCCCACCGCCTGCCCGTACAGCGAGTTATACGCTGCGCCGAAAAGCGATTCGGCAATAATGATTACTTTCAGAACTTACTTCTAAGAATTGTAAATTGTGAATTGTAAATTATGAACGAGAATAGATTTCTAACCGGCGCATTGATTGCCGGATTGATTATTACCTGTCTGTTTATTGCACTCGGAGTGTGCGCACAAGGACATCTGGAACCGGTGCCATACGGCGATTTTGAGAGTTGGACCGTGCGGTATATCAAAGAGTCTCCGCTGCTGGGCGGCAAGACGAAGGCGCTCTACATGGTGGCGGCGAACGATACCATCCGCGGCACACGTTACCAACGCGGCGATTCGCCATGGAGCAGCGGAAATGCCTATGCGCAGGCGTTAGGTGTGAACAAGGTGTCGGTAAGCGTTGTTCCCGAGAAACGCGGAGAGGGTTATTGCTGCCGTATGGAGACACGGCTGGACACGGTCAAAGCCGTAGGAATCAACCTCAAAGCGCTGGTGACAGGCAGCCTCTATACGGGCGTGCTGGCGGATCCCGTGACCCTCGCCCATAGTTCGGATCCCAATTCGGCGATCGACATGGGAATACCTTTCACCAAACGCCCCAAAGCACTGGTGCTCGATTACAAAGCGAAAATCGTGGACGGGCAGATCCTGCAAGCCAACGCCTCCACCAGGGTAAAAAAAGTGGAAGGAAAAGACAAAGGGCAGATCGTGCTGGTCCTGCAACACCGTTGGGAGCAGGACGGACATGTGTACGCCTACCGTGTAGGCACAGCCACCGAATATATCTCCCAATCCACGGACGGATGGGTGAACGGGCATCGACTGGAGGTAGCGTATTGCGACTCTCCCACCGATTGCAACCGGCCTTGGCATGATCTCTCCAACCACCGGTTCAAAACCCATAACAGCAAAGGCAAAATGGTGCTGGTAGAAGAAATAGGATGGAGAGGAGACATGAAACCCACTCATCTGATCATACAGATCTCTTCAGGTTGCCAACTGCCTTTCACCGGTTGCCCGGGTAACATTGTATGGGTGGATAATATACAGTTGGAATATTGATAATGAAACGATTTATATGTTTGCTGCTCGTCGCTGCGTGCGTCTGCCTGACGGCGGAAGGAAAGCGGGCGAAGGTGGTTGTGCCGAGCGCGTATGACCAACCGTCCTATATCGTGAACGAAGACGGGTCGGTGAGTTTCACGTATTGCGGCCCGGCCAGACATGTAAGGGTAATGGGCGATTTCCAATACCGGGGCAAGGACTCAACACGCTATAATGACCACAGCCGTAAACTGAAGATGCGCAAAGGCAGCGACGGTTGTTTTCACGTGACCACCCCACCCCTGGTGCCGGAGACCTACACTTATTGCTTTCGTGTGGACGGCAAGCGCAGACCCGATCCGCTGAATAACGACACCTCCTGGCAGCGACTGCATTTATGGAACATTGTCAGCGTAGGCGGCAGCGAGTTGGCGGATCGTTATACCCCGCCGGCGGCTCAAGGAGAAGTGGTTCGCACCAGTTGGTACTGCTCGGAGGAGAAACAGACCCGCAGCGTGAACATCTATCTGCCGGCCGCCTATGTGCAAGCCGAGCCGGATGATACTACGCGTTTTCCGGTGCTGTATCTGCTGCACGGGATCAACGGCTATGAGGGCAGCTGGACGGAACGCGGGCGCGTGATCCAGATCGTAGAGAACCTGATAGCTGACAGTTTGATCCGGCCGTTTGTGATCGTCATGCCGGACTGCAACATGGGCCCCGAAGAAGGACACCCGAGCCACCATACATTATGGAATAATGTAGTGCACTACCCGCGCTTATGCCGCGATCACAGTCTGGAACACGGGCTGAGCGACCTGATGCAGATGATCGACAGTACCTATCGTGTGTCCGACAAACGTGCTGTCGCCGGTCTCTCCTCCGGAGCACGGATCGCAGCCAATATCGTCAATCAGTACCCGGACTGTTTCGAGGCTATTGGAATGTTCTCGCCCGTGGCTTACAAATCGCAGGTACCGACACCGGAAGTGCATGACACCCGGTATTATATCTACATGGGTACGGATGATATGTTCCTCAATAACGGCCGCCATTTCAGCCAACGGCTCACCCAATCCGGCAAGGAGCATTGCTACACCGAGACCGGCGGAGGGCATTACTGGCGCAACTGGCGGGCATATCTGCTGGATTTTATTCAGCATTGGGCGCAGCAAGAATAGCTACGCACTCCGCCGGATCGTCCGTATCATTGAGGCTTTTGTCCATGGGGCATTGGCCTGTTTGGTCACGGTTGAGAATCATCTCCACTTCCTCTGCTGCAGAAACCTGCACACCCGCTTTCTCCAGCATCTCACGCGCCGGCGTAGAGATAAGGTTGGTATGAACCTGCTTCACGCCGCCTACTACCATAATCGCCGCAGCCGCCTTTCCGATCATCTTGTCCGCCACTACGGCACCTTGCAGACGCTGCGGTTCGTTCTCAAGGAGTTGCAGCAGGTCGTTCACGCCGTGCTGGGTATATTCGGTTGTCAGTCCGGCATTGCGGACAATCAGACTGATATGCTGCTCATTGAGTCTCTCTAACATGTCTTCGCCGTCGATAGAGACGAGTTGATATTCGCGCGAACCGAAACCGATCTTGGCGGCATGTTCCAGAATATGGATACCATGACGCGAGTTGATACGCTCGATGAGTGCCGCTGCGTCATCACCCTCTTTGGACGGGTAATGGAAGACAAGGTCCACGCAGGCCTGATCGAGTGCCACGGGGTCAAGGGACGCGAGAATACCTATATCATTCATCTCAGGAGCCGCAGGATGGCTGTCGCAGTCGCAGTCCACAGAGAGGTTGTTGACCACATTGATATACAGAATCCGTTCGCCGTCGCCGAAATAGTTATGCACCGCCTGCGCTGCAGCCGCCATGGACTCCAGGAAACCGTCTTGGTTGGCCGTGTGCGACCAGCACTCGTTCACATCCTCCGTCACGCCGGCAGAGTGAATATACGCCTTGCCTGCCGCCGAAGCCACACCGATAGACTGATTCTTGAGCACACCGCCGAAACCGCCCATGGCGTGCCCTTTGAAATGGGCGAGGTTAATCATGAAGTCGTAGTTCGCCAAATGCTTGCCCACAAGGTCGTAATGAATCCATGTACTGTCCTGCACCGGGATACACATGCTTCCCTCCTCGTCCATAAGATCCACGGACGCGATGTCGAGGAAGCCATGGTCCTTGATTGTCTGCCAGTGCGCCTCGAAGGAGTTGCGTTTGCCCGGATAAGCGGTGTTGCACTCCACAATCGTTCCGTTCACCTGATCGACCAACTGACGGATGAGTTCGGGTTTGAGGTAGTTGTGACCGCCGGCTTCGCCGGTAGAGATCTTCACCGCCACGCGTCCTTCAGCAGGACGCCCGAGGGCTTCGTAGATACGCACCAATGCCGCCGGAGAAATCTCCTGCGTCATGTACACTACCGGCTTGTCGTTACCGGCTGTCTGCGGCTCCGCTGTTGCCTTCTTGGCGCAGCCGAGGAAAAGGGACAGGGTGACTAAGTACAAAGTACTAAGGATGATTTTTTTCATAAATGTATGTTTTTGAGGTTGTTAAAAAGCAAACTGTAGTCCTGCCATGACGGTTGTTTTGGGCATCGGGAAACCGGCATTGATCTCATACTCGGTACCTAAGATATTATCGGCGGTAAGGGTCACCCATAGTTCGCGCCAGATACGCCCTGCCGCATGAGCAGACCAGAGACAGAAGTTCTGCTGATGCAGGTCTGACCCTGCTGACGGCTGATTGCTGATTTGGGTATAGAGACCGTGGATATATTGCACGTTCGTGCCTATACGGAAACGGTCATGGTGGTACGCAAGGGAGATGTTCAGCTTGTGTTCCGGCGCAGCCAGAACGGGGTTCGCCATATAGAGGTAGCTGTAGTTGGCACCGAGCATCAGTCCCTGCCACACGCGGGCGGAGAACTCCACTTCTGCACCGGCGTTCTTCAGTTCGCCGGTGTTCACGTTACGCGGTCGTCCGTCAATGGGGCGCGTCTCGATCATGTTCTTCGCGTGCAGATAAAAGATGTTCGCGCCTATGCGTATGCGACCGCCCAGGAGGTATTGCTTGTACGACAGTTCATAGTTCCAGAGGCTGACCGCCTGCAGGCTGTCGTTCGCCGGCGCATACATATAGAGTTCGCGGATCGTCGGGTTGCGGAAGCCGCGGGAGACCACAGCTTTGAGTTGGGCGTCATGCGGCAATAGAAAAGAGAGACCCGCTTGCGGTGCGTAGTAAAAGCCTGCTACGGAATGCCAACCCAAGCGGACGCCGGCATCCAACGAGAACCAAGAGACCACCTGTTGCCGGAAATCCACGTAACCTGCCAACTCGTATTGGGTCTTACGGATGATGTCCTTGTTAGTGTTATCTGCCAGAATACGGTTCCACACGTGTCCGCCGAAATGCTGGTAGTCGAAACCGAAAGTCGTATGGTTGCCGTGGAAGAGCCGGACGGTCTGGTACGCGCTCACGCCTAACATGAGATCGGTGTGGTTATATTCGGTGGCAGGAAGCGGTTCGGTAGCCTTATGACCATCGTTAATGCGGTGCCTGCCGCCGGAGTAATAAGCGCGGATAGCACCTTCCGTACGGTCATAATGATTCTCCGCCGAGAGGGTTGCCATGCCGCGGAGGATATGCTGATGGCTGTCAAAGACAGGATCGGTCACCGTACCGGGATTGGCGGTATTGAAACAGGCGATGTTACCCGTGGCATGGAGCGCCCAATGGGCGTTGATATCATAACCGAGCCGTGCGAAACCGCTGTACTGCGAGAAGGCAGTATTCTCTCGGTGACCGCTGGTGCACACGTAGTTGAAGCCCGCCGCTTCGCTCCATTTACCGCGACGCAGTTGGTTGGTGATGCCTGCATCGACCGAACCGAACGAACCTCCCTGCGCATGGATACGCGTCAGGATAGTGTCGGTCTTGGGCTGGTGGGTAACGATATTGATGACTCCTCCCATGGCATTGGAGCCGTAATAGAGGGACGCCGGACCGCGGATGACCTCTACCCGCTCCGCCATCGAGGTCTGGTAGTTATCGGCTATCGGGTGACCGTACAGACCTGCGTATTGCGGCAGACCGTCGATGAGCACCAAGACATCCGTATTAGGCTGCCCGCCTATGCCGCGCACTTTGATTCCTCCCGAACCGCCGGTGCTCACGCCGTAGCCTAACACACCGCGTTGCGTGATAAAGAGTCCCGGTACCTGTTCGGTCAGAGTCGGCAGAATATTCGGCTGCTGTTTCTCGGTTAAGACATCTTCGGTCACTACGTTTACCGTCACCGGCAGCAGACGCGGGTCGGTGGTTGTACGTGTGCCGGTAGCCACCACCTCCTGCAACGGAATAGGTGGCAGCGTGTCTTGCGCCTCGGTCGCCCAAAGAGGAAATGCAATGAGGGTCAAAAGGATAATATGGAGTTTACAGCGTTCCATGAACAATTATTTTGGTGTGACCATAATGGATAGTTCGTAAAGCAGATACAGCGGAATGGTGACGAGCATGAGCGTGAAAGCATCGCCCGTAGGCGTGATGACGGCGGCAATGATCATGAGTGCTACGAGTGCATGGCGGCGGTATTGCTTGAGCCATGCGGCTTCCAGGAGTCCCGCTTTGCCCAACGCCCACGCCACCAGCGGCATCTCAAAGAGAATACCCATCAGCAGGGAAAGAATGAGCAGCGTAGAGACATAGGAGTCCAGTGCAATCTGGTTCACCACCTCCGGCTGCACTTGGTACGTAGCCAGAAAACGGAACGCAAAGGGGAAGATAACCAGATAGTTGAGTGCCACGCCGCAGAGGAAAAGCAGCGTACCGAAACCGATGATCCGTCCGGCTGCGCGTTTCTCATTGGTATAGAGCGCCGGCGAGAGAAAGCCGTAAAGTTGCCATACCAAGTAAGGAAAAGCAATCACCAGACCTGCGAGTGCCGCCACCTGCATATGGGTGGTAAACTGGGCGGCTAATTGGGTGTTGATGAATTGTGAGTCGAAAGTCGAAAGACCGCTACGCTCAAAGACAAAAGAATTCAGCCACCGATAGGTGATAAAATCCGGATGGGAGGGCGCGAAGAGGAAGGCAAAGAGCGCATCGCGGAAGCAGAACGCCGCTACCGCGCAGATACCCCACGCCACCACGCAACGTATTAGCACGCTGCGCAGTTCGTCCAGATGATCCCAAAAGGATTCAGCCATCAGCCTTCAGCCCTCAGCTTTCAGTTTTAGTTTCGTCTTTCTTCTCTTCCTCATCGCCTTCTTTCATGCCGTCCTTGAAGGACTTGACGCCTTTGCCGAGACCCTTCATCAGTTCAGGAATTTTCTTGCCACCGAAGAGCAGCAAAACGATGAGGGCGATGATGATGATTTCTGTAATACCGATATGCATACGCTGCTTGGGCTGAGACTTCGTCGGAAGCGGCTTACAACGACTGCGTTACGTTGCAACGCGAAAGTTGCCGCGCTTCCTCCTCTTCCCACAGATTAAAATCTGCGGGAGCCCTATTAAGGGAATGTCTCGCCCTGCGCTTATTCGGTCTGCGCGCACTACGTTAGCGCACATCCCGATTTTTGCAGGGCACCCTCTGCCCAATAAGAGGGGTTAAATGGTGTTCTGTACTTTATCAAAAACGCTGCAAAGGTACGGATTTTTTTTGATATATGCAAGAGAGAGGGCTGTTTTCTGAGATTTATCGGTTCGCTTTCTCCGCCTAACAAGAGCAAGTGACCTTTCAGCCACTTGCTCATCGTATAGGGTTGCTATACCCTTACTATACCTTTACTTGACCTCTTGTCCTGTCACGGTATATACCTTGTCGCCGCGGATGATGAAGATATGACCGTTACGAACAACTTTTGTACATTGAACATCGTCACTTTGTACATTTTCTATGCCTGTTCCTATAGCCGGAACATCCCATTTGTAATAAGATGGATTGCTTATATCCAGCATGATTATTTTAGAACCTGTAAAATCACCTGTACCGTCTTCCCAATAATATTGGAAAGTAGTACCCCATGTTGACCAGACATATTCATCCGAGCCGTCACTATAGTAATAATGCGTATAATTGAGAATATAATTACCTTCCGAGTTTGCTTCCCTGACGAAGAAATAATTGCTCCCCTTCGCTTGCAGTTCTACGCTCCATAACTCATCTTCCTGATTGTACTGCAAAGGCATAGCAGTCGGTTCATCGGCAGAATATACAACCATTTCAATAGCTCCGTTATAATAGCCCGGTGCTCCAGTCGGTACTTTTAACCAAACAACAACATCCTCAGTTTTTTCACATAGTCTAAAACGATATCTGCTATTGTCCGAAAAATCAAAGACAATCGTTGTGTCTGCTGTTACTGCCGGCAACACAAAATTACTGAACGTTGCCCAAAGTTTATACTCTTCCAGATATTCCTGTAATTCGTTGCTCCAGTTGTCATACGCAGCGTCGCGGAACTTAAATGCCTTTCCTTCTTCATCGGCTATCGTAATGGTGTACATCTTTTTGCCCTGTTCATCTGTTGTCTCAGACATGGGTACACCCGTATTCCAGTTATTGAAATTACCGATGATAGCGGGCTTCATCTCCTCGCAGGCATCCGGTGCATAAAGATGAATGGTATAGTTATGCGTGGGTATAATTACACAGGGGTTGTTCTGGTTCTTCCAATATGCCAATTCATAAATATAGCAGCCCGGAGCGGGATAATAGACATCTGCCTCGTTATTATATCCTGCCACGATAGCAGCCGTCTGCGAGCCTTCTCCGCCGCGTTTTATCCATGCGTCTGCATCACCGCTCTGGTATTCCCAAGAGAAAGCACCGTTGCTCTTGAGTTGTATCGGCTTGCCTTGTACATTATTCGAATAGGGTATTTCCGCGGCATACCAACCTTCGAAACTCTCCAGCGCCGCCATGTGCACAAGCTGCTCCGGATCGGTAATCCAGCTACCTGCTTCGTCTGCCATATAAGTGCCGGCTATAACGACATCATAGCACGGAGCGTCATCAAAATAGAGACACAGCACTACTTTATTGGCTACATCATAACCGGCTGTAGCAAGGTCTTGCACTGTAGGAATAGAGGGATCGGTTGTTTTCTCTGTTGCAGTGAATTGTGCAGTGTAATCTGCATCCGCCGTAGCAGTTGCAATAGCCGGCGACCAGCTGCTGAACGAATAGGTATATTGCTCATCTGCCGGACGTACAGGCGTTGTTCCTGTATAAGAAGGCAGTTCCCCTTCTTTGACTTGACTATCCTGCAAAACCGTTCCGTCCCAATTCAAGAAACGGATGGTATAATAATTACTTGCCGTAGAGCCACAATCGACCACCGAAGCGGTTATAGTCTTTCCTGAAGTGCTGTTAAGCGCATAACAGGTCGATGCAGTCACTCCTTCAATATTCACCGTCTGGTTCGTTCCGTCTGTCCAGATAATATTCACCGATTCCACACTCTCATCAAAAGTATATGAGTACCATCCGTCCGCATCCTGGCTGACTACAATGCCCGGCCATGTGTCAAACAGGTTTCCGCCGGATGTCCACGCCCACAAACGAACTACCGACCAGTCCGCACAACTCTGCGGATCCAAACGGACGGTGATGCCCTGGGAGCCTGAACCTGAGCAGGTTATTCTATCAGCGTAGTCAGGCCATGCCGTTTTGTAGGCATCAACAGCCGAGCAAGGAACAATGAGCGGGCAGTCGTTAGTCTCGTAAAAGGCTCCCGATCCCAATATCGCAGGATTTTCTCTTTCAAAGACAAGAAAGGTCAAACCTCGGCACCATGCGAAAGCAGAATTACCAATGCTTGTGACGCTGTTGGGAATCGTCACAGTGGTCAAACTGCTGCAATCATCAAAAGCATAATTGCCAATGCTGGTGACACTATTTGGAATCTCAATTGAGGTCAAACGGATGCAATTATAGAAAGCCTCATCTCCAATGGTCGTGACGCTATTGCCGATCGTTGCAGAAGTTAGATTGTAGCAACGAGAGAAAGCCCCTTTCCCAATGCTGGTGACACTATTTGGAATCTCAATTGAGGTCAAACTTAAGCACTCATAAAAAGCCCCATCTCCAATACTTGTGACGCTGTTGGGAATCGTCATAGAGGTTAAAGCTCCGCAATATCCGAAAGTTGTATTTCCAATGCTTGTGACACTATTGCCAATCGTTGCATAGGTCAGACTATTGCAACGAGAAAAAGCACTATTACCAATACTTGTGACGCTATTAGGAATATCAATGGAGGCCAAACTGCTGCAACCATAAAAAGCTCCTTCTCCAATGCTTGTAACGCTGTTGGGAATCTCTACAGAGGTCAAACTGTTGCAAGCGGAGAAAGCACTATTTCCAATACTTGTAAGCGTCTCTGGAAACGTAACAGACGCCAAACTATCACTTTGGGAAAATGCAGAATTCCCTATATATTCTATACCATCGGAAATAATGTATTTTCGCACTTGTGGACCGAACATTGTTGGTATATGATAATACCATTCATAGGCATGATCATAATCAGTGCCGACCAAGGAAGCCGAATTAATAGTGACGGTTTCTAGATTCGAGCAGCCTCCGAATGCACTAATGCCACAATTATCATTGTTGCCAATACTTGTGACTGTTGAAGGAATAGTCACAGAGCGCAGACTTGTGCAGCCAGAAAAGGCACCATACCATATAGTTGTAACAGCCCCAAAGTTTATAGAACTCAAACTAGTGCATCCTCCAAAGGCTTCCCAACCGATAGTGTCAACAGTTATAGGAAACTCTATTGATGTTAAGTTACTGCAATTCCAAAATGTATGATCGTTTATTATCTTTATTCCATAAGGAATAGTAAAAGAGTGCAAACTAGTACACCCGGAAAATGCATATCTCCCGATTGTTTTAACACTTGGTGGAAGATTAATAGATGATAAACTAGTACAGTTAGAAAATGCAGAGTTTCCAATGCTTCTTACAGATGAAGGAATATTTATTGATTTCAAACTATTACAATTATCAAACGCACCATCTTCGATTATCTCAATACAACTTGGCAGTCCAACTGTTGTTAAATTAGTAAAATTTGAACATGCATTATATCCTATACTTGTGACTGTAAATATTGTCCCTTCATCCATTTCATTTTCTTTGTAAACAATGTGTGATGGCACAACAATACTAGTAACTTCACTGCTACACCCCACTCCAGCCCTGCATCCAAAAAATCGAGCAGTATAATTCTCCCAATCTAATTCATAGTCCCACCCATCAATAAGAAGAGGAGGATAAGCCAAAACGATACTTGTACTTACCGTAATGGCAACTAATAGAGTAAATAGTTTTTTCATGATAGTTTGTGCCGGTTATACCCCATCGGCTCGTCGGTTTTAAGACCTCTCCCTAACCCTCTTCCAAGGAGATGGAACAGAGTTCGGCAGTTAATTATAGTTGTTGTTTTATCGTTTGAATCTTAATAATCGGACATTTTTGAGGCTCTTTCTTGTCTCGTTCATCTCTCGGTTGTCTCCCGCTCGTCGCTCGGTCAAAGGCTTTGACTGTCCACTTGCCTGCTATCTTAATGAGAGTATATTCTTTAATGTACAAAGGGACGATGTACAATGTACAAAGGACTTTTCATCGAGCGTATCAACAAATACATACAAACATAAGAAAAGCGTGCGCTTTCGCTGCTTCAATTTGATGCTCTGAGGTCTTCGACTACCTTAATTACTCAAATTTATGCACGGAAAACTCACGCTGAAAACGTGAGCGTACATAAAACCATGCTTGAGTAATTAATGATTCCTAAAAGTGTCGAAGTTTCAGGGCATAAAGTCTTGGCTTTTTACGCTATATTTATATGTCTTGCGTAGCGACTACGCGGGTTGGTTTCGTTTTATGCCATAGGCGGGTGTGTTATTTTATTTGGTCTATGATATCTTGTGCGGGCGTACCCATCAGGCTGATAGCAGAGAGTTTCTGCCCCATGTCTTTGAGCGAGTGACCGCAATGGTACAAAGTATCGTCAATTATCAGCCAGCGGTCGTGCGAAGGTTTGCCCCAGACGAACGTGTCTATCGGCTCCACGCCAGCCGTGGCATTGTGCGCGTCACGCAAGGCGCGGAAATCCTTTTCACTATAGATAGCCGCCGTCACGCCTTTTTGCCGCACATCCAGCATCTCAAAAGTAGAAGCATCTACATACCGGTCAATGATGATGACACGGCGCTGGGCAGTCTTGATCAGTTTCTCCAATACCACGCGCGCTGCAAAGAACTCACCGCCAAAGAACACCTGCTCTACCGGTGTTTGGTTCGTACGGACAAAGAATTCAATCTTTTCTTGGTGGTCGTGGAGTTCATTTTCGATGGCGCGGAAACGTTTGTCCACCCTTTCTTCGAGATGTAATAATTGCTGATTGACTGCATAGCCGCGAAGCATATACTCTTTCAATACACGAGTAGCCCAACGGCGGAATTGAGTGGCATTAGCACTATTTACACGGTAGCCCACAGAGATAATCATGTCCAAATTGTAAAAATCTATAGAACGAGCTACCTTACGATTGCCTTCCAATCGAACTACTCTAATTTTTTGAGTAGTTGCTTCCGGCTCTAATTCATGCGTCTTAAATATCCCTTGAATATGGTAAGTGATATTGTGCTCTTTCACACCAAATAGCATTGCCATCTGTTGTTGCGTCAGCCAGACCGTTTCATCTGATAACTGTACATCCAATTGGAGCGTTCCGTCTTCGGATTGATAGACAACAACGCTTTCATCAGTAGGGTTATATAGTGCTAATTCATTTGCCATCACTATATCATGTATGCAAATCGGGTGCAAAGGTACGGAATTTTTCTGACATATGCAAGGGTTGGGGCAAAAAACTACATTCTTTGCTTCAATTGGTCCACGAAGCGGTCGATGCGCTGCATCTCGCGTGGGATGTCAATGCGTTGCGGGCAGTGGCTCACGCAATGATCACAGCCGATACAATGATCCGCCTGACGGACGGATGGCACGGCGCGGTCGTACCCTACAAGGAACGCACGGCGGTTGCGTTGGAACTCATTGGACGGACCGTCCGCAGCCGGCATCGTACCCTCCGCGATACATTTGTTATAATGCGCAAAGATACCCGGTATGTTCAGTCCGTACGGGCAGGGCATGCAGTAGTTGCAGGCGGTGCAAGGAATGGCTTTCAGTTCGTAGATATCTCTGGCGAGTGTCAGGAGCCATTGCTCTTCTTCCGCCGTGAGGGGAACCAAAGGCGAATAGGTCGTGATATTCTCTTTCAGGTGCTCCAGATAGGTCATACCGGAGAGGACGGTCAGCACGCCTTCGGGGTTGCCCGCAAAGCGGAACGCCCACGCGGCAGGCGAATAGCGGCTGTCTTTCTCGCGCATCTTGGCGGTGATAGCGTCCGGCTGTTTCGCCAGACGACCACCCAACAGCGGCTCCATGATCACCGCCGGTATACCGCGTTTATGCAGCTCGGCATAGAGGTAGTCGGCATCGGTGTTGCGCGGGTTGATCTCGTTGGCGTAATGCCAATCGAGGTAGTTCAACTCTATCTGCACGAAGTCCCAATGGTACTTGCCTTCGTCGTGCCACTGAAGGAGGGTGTCGAAGACCTTCACATCGCCGTGGTACGAGAAACCGAGATTACGGATGCGCCCTTTCGCTTTCTGCTCCACGAGCCAATCGAGAATGCCGTTCTCCATATACCGTCCGTAGAACGCGCCCATGCCGTCTCTGCCGCCTCCGCTCATGCCTATACCGTGCAGCAAGAGGTAGTCCACGTAGTCGGTCTGGAGGTAGTTGAGCGAACGCTCGAACATCGCTTTGGACTCCTTGGCAGACCATGTGTCGGGCGAGAAATTGGATAGTTTGGTAGCAATAAAATAGCTGTTCCGCGGATGGCGCGAAAGGGCAATACCGGTGCTCTGCTCCGAAAGACCCTGGCAGTACGCAGGCGAGGTGTCGAAATAATTGACACCATGCGCGAGGGCGTAATCCACCATCTCGTTCACCGCCTCCTGGTCAATAGGTGAATCGGGGTTCTCGCGCGCCGTACCGCCAGCCTGAACCGGCAGACGCATCATACCGAAACCGAGTATCGACACCTTGTCGCCCGTGTTGGGGTTGGTGCGCAAAGTCATACCATTTACCATTTGGTCATTTACCATTTGGCTATTTATTGGGTCATTGGGTTTGCCGTTCTTGCAGGCGGTTGCCAGAACCGATGTAGCCGCTACGGCTGCTGCGCTATGTTTGATAAATTCTCTTCTGTCCATAAATCCTTTGTACATTGTACATTGTTCCTTTGTCCTTTAATTGATTTGGTGCATTTTATTGCCCTCTACATAGATGGCGCTGAAGGGCCGTGCGGGGCAGAGGTTCTCGCACTTGCCGCAACCGATACATTTCTCGGTGTCAACGACAGGCACTTCGACCGTCTTGCCGTTGATCTCCTTCTCCACCATCTGGATCGCCCACGCCGGGCAGTGACGCGCACACGCGCCGCAGTGATCGCCGTTGGTGACGGGGATGCAGTTCAGCTCAATCCAAACGGCGTGACCGATATGGATAGCAGTCTTCTCCTCTTTGGTGATTGGTTTGATGGCGCCCGTCGGGCAGACCTGAGAGCAACGCGTACACTCCGGACGGCAGTAACCGCGCTCGAAAGACATCTCCGGTTGCATGAACCGCAGCGGGTCGGTAGAGGGGCGCAGTACGTTATTCGGACACGCGCTGACGCATAACTGGCAGGCAGTGCAATGCCGGTTCATGTTATACGCCGAGATAGATCCCGGAGGCGTGACAGGTGTCTCGCGGTTGGGCACTTGTTTGTCCTCAATTACCGCCATACCGCCATCCACTTTGATTTTCGCTTGCGCCATCGCTGCCGCGCCTGTAGCCAGCACCGCGCCCGTCACAAAAGCACGTTTGCTCATATCCGGCTGATGCAGGTCTAACCCGGCTGACTGCTGATGGCTGAATACCGAAGGCTTATAATGCAGCGCATCGAAATGGCATACCTCCAGACAATCGCCGCAAGCCACGCATCGGCTTGCGTCCACTGTTCCTGCCTTGAAATCAATCGCCGACGCCTTGCAGTTCTTCTCGCAAAGGGAGCAGTTTTTGCATTTGGACTTGTCCATCTGCACGCGCATGAGCGAGAAGCGGCTGAAGAAAGAGAGGATTGTTCCGACCGGACAGATGGTGTTGCAATAGGTTCGTCCGTTGCGCCATGCCAGAAAACCGAGCACACCGAGCGTCAGCAGCGCCACAATGAATGTCGTCACGCTCCGCATCCATAGCTGCACTTCGGAGAAAACATAACTATCATAATGACTCTCGAAAGCCGCCAGACCGTTGTTGAGCAGGTCGTACAGCGGCCGGAAGAGCGAATTGACCACTCTGCCGTACGCCGAATACGGCGCTAAAAGCGTCGTCACGGGTGCAAAACCGATGATGAGGCAGATGACAAACACCGCCAGCACACCGTAACGCAGCCATTTCTTCTCCGGCGAATGGCTGTAGCGGTTTTTCTTTGCTTTCTTGCCTGCCCAGCCGAAAATATCCTGCATCACACCCAGCGGGCAGATGACCGAACAATAGATGCGCCCGAAAAGAAGCGTTCCGGCGATCAGAACAATCAGCACGGCGTAGTTCAATGCCAATAAGGCAGGAAGGAACTGGATCTTTGCCACCCAAGCGATGTGCTGGCTCAGACCCCAACTGACACCAAGGAACAGCAGGTTGATCAGCACAAAACAGACCGTGGCAAGGGTTATTCGAATTTTGCGTAACATAGAGTTAAGTACATTTTGCGGGGCAAAATTACAAAAAAAATCCCACATACGCAAGTATTGCAGGATTTTTTTGCTCTTTTAGAGTCCCAGACCCTTGATCCAGTTCTCTACTTTCGCTTTGTTGCTACGCACCTCGTGGCCATAGATGCTGAAGCCTTTCTTCACATCGGCATTGGGGTACGCCTTGCGCAGATCGCTCACACAACTGCCCAGACCGCTTCCTTCGTGCGTGGTGAAGGGATAGAGGGTCTTGCCGTTCAGGTCGTAGGTGTCGAAGAAGGTGAACATCACTTGCGGCCAAGTGCCCCACCAGACAGGACCGCCGACGAAGATGATGTCGTACTGGTCGAGGTTCTCCAGCTTACCCTCGAACGCCGGACGGGCGTCTGCGTACTGCTCCTCTTGCGCGAGGTCACAGAGCGGTTTGTACGCCATTCCGTCGTACTTATGGGTGACGATCTCAAACTGGTCAGCACCCGTGAGTTCGCTGATGTAATCGGCAACGATCTTGGTGTTGCCCACTTTGATGTTTCCTACCGAGTAGTTGTCTCCGGCATGGGAGAAAAAGACCACAAGACATTTTTTCATTTTATCATTT